>JACRBG010000051.1 GCA_016234595.1 Chloroflexota bacterium
ACGGGTCAGATAACGCGGTTGGTTATTGGACGGAAAAAATTGATGGCGTCAAATTGGATGCCCTGTATGTGCCAGAGATTGAAATCCATGAAGCCTTAGAAAACATCCCGCAAAAAGTCGCCGAAGCTTTGCAACTGGCAGCAGAGCGGATTGAAAATTTTCACCGTCAACAAGCCGAGCGCATGGGGGACTGGTACGAAAATGGGCTGGGCCAAATTCTGCGCCCGATTGCGAAGGTTGGGGTGTATGTGCCGGGAGGAACCGCACCGCTGCCATCCTCATTGCTGATGAGCGCCATCCCCGCATTGGTGGCTGGGGTAGAAGAAATTATCGTCTGCACGCCACCGCAACGAGACGGGACAGTCAATTCGGTCATTTTAGCGGCAGCAGCAGTGTGTGGTATCAAAAAAGTATTTCGGGTGGGTGGGGCACAGGCGATTGCAGCGATGGCGTACGGCACACAAACCATTCCACGGGTGGACAAAATCGTAGGGCCGGGCAATCTGTTTGTGACACTGGCAAAACGACAGGTCTTTGGTGCGGTGGGAATTGATGGTTTGCCGGGGCCAACCGAGACGATGATCATTGCGGATGAGAGTGCCAATCCTGCCCTTGCCGCTGCGGATTTGCTGGCCCAAGCCGAACATGATGTATTGGCCTCGGCAATTTTAGTCACCCCCAGTCGCGATCTTGCCAAGCGGGTGCAATATGAAATAGCGCGTCAGCTTGAGAATTTGGGGCGGGACAATATCATCGCACAATCGCTTAGCAATCAGGGTGGGATTGTGATTGTCAATGACCTTGTGGAAGGCTTCGAGGTCGCCAACGACTATGCCGCCGAGCATCTCTGCCTGTTGCTGGAAGACCCATTGGCATGGATTGGTGAGGTGAAAAATGCGGGGGGTATTTTCTTGGGCGAGGGGTCGTTTGAGGTATTGGGAGATTATGTGGCAGGGCCTAGTCATGTGATGCCCACCAGCGGCACGGCCCGATTTGCCTCTCCGCTCAATGTCTTAGACTTCATCAAAATCACTAGTGTGATTGGTCTTGACCACGACACTGCTGCCGAACTCAGCAAAACCGCTTCGATCCTTGCCCATGCTGAATCACTAACCGCCCATGCCGCTGCTGCCGAAGCCCGGATACAGGAGTAATCACTATGCAAAATCAAGTACGTATCCGATCAGACATCGCCGCGATGGAGGGCTATGGGTATCCCAGTGGCACACTCGAATTACTGAGTGAGCGCATGGGTCGCCCTGCCAGCGAAATTATCAAGCTGGACACCAATGAAAATCCGTTTGGGCCCTCACCGAAAGCCCTTGAAGCCTTGAGCAAGATGGAAAGTCGTGCCCATATCTACCCGGATGTGCGTGTGCCCTATCTCCGGGCAGGCTTGGCGGAATATACCGGGGTTGACCCAGAGTATATTTTGGTTGGACAGGGCTGCGACGAAATTATCAAAGTGACTGAGCAATTGTTTCTTGAACAAGGCGATGTCATTTTAACTTGCCCGCCAACCTTCACCATGTATGGATTGGTAGCTGGGTGGTTGGGCGCAAAGACAGTCAATGTTCCCCGTAACGGTGATTTTTCACTGGATGTAGATGCGATTGAAAAAGCCGCCTATGAAACAGGGGCGAAATTGTTGTTTATCTGCTCGCCCAATAATCCCGACGGTAGCCTGACTCCACCCGAAGTTTTAGAACGCCTTTTGAAACTGCCGCTGGTCGTGGTGTTGGATGAGGCCTATTTTGAATTTGCCGGGGTCGAAAATAACGCCCTGCGTGTACCCAACACACCCAATCTGATTGTGATTCGCACCTTCAGTAAATGGGCCGGGTTAGCGGGGTTACGGATTGGCTATGGCATCTATCCGCTGGAAATTATTGAACACCTCTGGAAAATCAAGCTGCCGTTTAATGTGAGCGCCGCCGCCGATGTCGCTGCCCGGGCCACCTTGACCGATATGCCTACGATGCAGGCCAATATCGAAAAAATTATTGCCGAACGCGAGCGATTAACTACCGAATTAAAAACCATTCCATATATCCACATTTATCCAAGCGCCGCCAACTTTGTATTTTGCAAGATTGCCACCGTGCCAATTCCGGATTTGCAAGCGCGGCTGGAAAATGAAGGCATCCTAATTCGTTATTATGAAGGCAAAGTGCCGGGACATGTACGGATTAGTATTGGGCGGCCTGACCAGAATGATCAATTATTAGCCATGCTGCGCCAGATCGGGAAGGAATGGAACGTCCATGCGTAATGCCAAAATTCAACGCAGCACCCAAGAAACCCAAATTGAATTGACCCTCGAACTCGATGGTACAGGTCAATCAAGCATCAGTACGGGTGTGGGTTTTTTCGACCACATGCTGCATCATGTTGCCGTACATGGCCTGTTTGATTTGACTGTGCAGGCGCAAGGCGATTTGCATATTGATTCACATCACACGATTGAAGATGTCGCTATTTGTTTGGGGCAGGCGCTGCATGAGGCGCTAGGTGATCGCAAAGGCATTGTGCGGATGGGGTCAGCACTCGTCCCGATGGATGAGGCCTTGGCGCAGGTTGTGGTTGATCTCAGCGGACGGCCCTATACCGTCGTCCATGCCATTTTTGATACGCCCGCTATCGGGCAAATGCCGACCTCATTGGTGGCCCATGCACTGGAATCCATTGCTACCCATGCCCGCATGAATTTGCACGCACAGGTCTTTTATGGGCGCGATGACCATCACAAAGCCGAAGCATTGTTTAAAGCATTGGGTCGGGCGCTGCGTGTCGCGGTTGAGCTCGACCCCCGCCGTCAAGGAATCATCCCTAGCACGAAAGGAACATTAACCAAATGATCGCCATTGTAGATTACGGGGCAGGCAATTTACGCAGTGTGCAAAATACGTTGAAGCATCTGGGGGCGGAGGTTAAAACTGTCAGCCGTCCAAGTGAGCTTGAGGGAACTGACAAAATTGTTCTGCCGGGGGTGGGGGCATTTGGGGCAGGTATGGCGGCTTTGCGGGATTCGGGTTTTGTGGAGCCGATTATCGCAGCAGCTAAAGCAGGCGTGCCATTACTCGGCATTTGTTTGGGGATGCAATATTTATTTGATAGCAGTGAAGAAATGGGTACACATCAAGGGTTAGGTTTATTGCCGGGGCGGGTGGTCAAATTTCCGCCGAATGGCCCTCTCGTGCCGCACATCGGCTGGAATCAACTCCACATCCGCCAACAAAATTCGTTATTGCGCGGCGTGCATGAAGGTGATTACGCTTATTTTGTCCATTCGTATTATGTCGAAGCCGCTGATCCGAATGATATTCTGGCTAGTACCGATTACGGTCTGAATTACGCCAGTGTGGTGGGGCGAGGCAACATTTTTGGGATTCAGTGCCACCCCGAAAAAAGTCAACACGTTGGGCAGCGCATTTTACGCAATTTCGTGGAGGGTCTGGCCTAATGCTAAAACATGATTCGGCGGAGAGTGCAGCATGATTATTTATCCCGCGATTGATATTCGACAGGGGCGGGTGGTGCGGTTGCTACATGGCGACCCTCACCTCGAATCGGTTTACGGGTATCATCCGGTAGCAACAGCCCAAAAATGGCGAGATGCCGGGGCGGAGTGGGTGCATATCGTCAATTTGGACGGCACACTGGGCGAAGAAACCACTATTTTTGACATCGTGCAACAGATTGCCAAGTTGGGCCTATCCGTCCAATTTGCGGGCGGTCTGCGTAACTTTGATGCCGCGCAACAGGCCATCGAAGCCGGGGCAGCACGAGTAGTGTTTGGAACACTGCTGGTTAAACAACCCGAACTTGCCGCTGAAGCCGTCCAGAAATTTGGAGCGGAACGGGTTGTCGTCGCGCTGGATGCTAAGGGTGGGCAGGTGGCGACACACGGCTGGCAGGAAAAATCGGCATGGTCACCTGTCGAACTCGGTCAGCGACTGGCTGCTGATGGGATTCGACATGCTCTGTATACCGATGTCGACAAGGACGGCGATCTATCGGGGGTAAATATTGAGGCCACCGCCGCGCTTGCCGATGCGACAGGCTTGCAGGTGATTGCATCGGGGGGCGTTGCCAAATTAGACGATATTCATGCCTTAAAAGCGACTGGCAAAATCGGTGGGGTGATTATCGGGCGGGCACTGTATGCGGGTATTTTCTCGCTGGAAGAAGTGCTTGAGGCGATGGCAACATGACCCAAATTTCACCAAGCCGAAGAATCTTTAGGTCAAAAACCTACCCCGAAGACGCTGTTATTAGAGTCCAACAGGTAATTGCTGAATTCAAGAAATGGGGTTGGAAAATCGAGTCACAAGACGAAACTAAAGCCCAATTAAGCGGAATCCAACTCAACCATTGGTTTGTTTTCACATATTTCTCAGCTCTCGGTATTTTGGGATTTCCAATTGCACTCCTAATTGACCTATATCTGCTCAAAAAGTTAGAAGTAGAAGTGCATCTCATAAATGATAATCAAGTTAGGGTAAATGGGAGCTTAGGAAGATACACCATTTCAGATAATAATAGAGTTCCTCCTAGATATGTAACCTCAAGAAAGGTTTTGATTTTAGGACATGCTGGGATGTCCGGTTTCGTAACGATTTTCCTCTTGCTATTGTTATTATCTAATTGAGGTGTTTGTATGCTGGCAAAACGAATTATCCCCTGCCTTGATGTAAAAGATGGGCGGGTGGTCAAAGGCATCAATTTTGTCAATCTGCGCGACGCAGGCGACCCAGTCGAACAAGCCATGATTTATGATGCTGCCGGGGCGGATGAACTGGTCTTTTTGGACATCACTGCCACCCATGAAAAACGCGATACGATGCTGGATGTGGTGCGTCGGGTGGCCGATTCGATTTTTATCCCCTTTAGCGTGGGTGGGGGTATCCGCACGGTCGAAGATATGCGGGCGACCTTGCTGGCGGGGGCGGATCGGGTGTCGGTCAACAGTGCCGCTGTACGTGACCCCGAAATTATCAGCGAGGGGGCAGAACGGTTCGGGGTACAGTGCATCATCTTGGCGATTGATGCCCGCTGGAATGGCAATTTTTTTGAGGTGTATGTCGCAGGAGGGCGTACCCCAACGGGCATCAACGCGGTTGAATGGGCCATGCGTGGCGAACAGATGGGAGCAGGTGAAATTTTGCTCACTAGCATGGATCGGGATGGCACAAAAATCGGGTATGATTTGAAGCTGACTCGTGCCATTGCTGAGGCGGTTAATATTCCGGTGATTGCGTCAGGTGGGGCAGGCAAAAAAGAGGATTTTCTACCTGCCTTTACCGAAGGGAAAGCTGAAGCTGTACTTGCTGCCAGCCTATTCCATTATCAAGAACTCAGCATTCATGATCTCAAAACCTATTTACATGAAACTGGCATATCAGTACGCTTGACGGAGGCTGTCACCGATGGACAACCTGAAATGGGATGAAAACGGCTTGCTGCCGGCTGTCGTGCAAGATGATGGCACAGGGCAGGTCTTGATGGTGGCGTGGATGAACCGCGAATCATTGCAAAAGACAATTGAGACAGGCGAAACCGTTTTTTGGAGTCGCAGTCGCCAAGAGATTTGGCACAAAGGCGCGACCAGTGGAAATACACAGCGGGTGGTCGAGATTCGCGTAGATTGTGACGCCGACACCTTATTGATTAAGGTCGCTCCGGTTGGCCCAGCCTGTCATACGGGGGAATATAGTTGCTTTTATCGAACATTGGACACGCTCGTGTCTTAAATATAGGCTGTTTGACAAAGTACCCTTTCCAGCTTTTAATGAGAAGACCGATGCCTTAAGTTGGAAAGGCTGTTGATTATGGTTAAGTTTCTAAGACTTGCGCTCGCGCTAGGCATAATGACCCTATTGGTCGTCACGGGCTTGATCCTTAAGACGGTTTTAGCGCAAGGCGACCCGCCGTCGCTCCCCCCCGATCATCCGTATGCTGCGTTTATAGATTCACATAACGCCGCTATCCGAGCCGGGGCTACGGCAGAGTGGCGCAAATTGGAGGGGGTGGCAGTTGATACTGTGCATCATCGGGTCTATTTTGCTGCATCCTACGTAGATTCAGGTATGGCAGACGGGCAAGGCGATATTCAACTGGTCGCTAATTCGTGCGGGATTGTCTACGCTGGTGATTTGAATGCCGATTATGATATTGCGGCGGTCTATCCCTATGTGGTTGGATCGCTGGATGGGATGTGCAATCCGGATAACCTTTTTGTAGACAGTCAGGGCAATTTGTGGATTGGGGAAGATAGCGGTGTCCATGCCAATAATTTTTTGTGGATGTGGGATGGTACCGAATTAAAACGTTTTGCTTCTATGCCAGCCGCGGCGGAAGTCACAGGGTTGCGTATCCAACCTGACGGAACACTTTTTTTGAATTTTCAGCATCCTGATGCAGGGAGTATTGCCCCTTATAATCAGCCACTTATTGGGGTTGTTACCGGTTTTAAAGCGGGGGATGCGTTTGAATCTTTACCTCTCCCGTCCGGCGATGATACACGGCGTCTGGTGTTGGCAGCGGGGGAATACACCATTTTAGGTTACGTCGGGAATCCCATTTCAGCCACTTCAACCGAGCTATTAGGCAGCATTACCAACCCTAATGGTGAGTCTATATTGGCTTGTCCTGCTCCCGATGGCAATATGTTTTTGCCTATAACCGCCAACGAAGGCGATCTCTATACTAATTTTGAGTGTCGGCCCGGTACAGTCAGCAAAATGCACCTTCAGCGTGACGATGCTGGCAATTGGAGCGTGACGGAAGGGGAGATGGTAAATTTTGTTGAAATTGGTGGAACTTGGAATAATTGCAACGCCAGTGTTACCCCTTGGAATACAGGCCTGACCAGTGAGGAAAGCCCGCCGGATACAGCCGCTATTTGGGGTGTTTGGCAAGCGGGTGCGCCATTGCTAGATAGTTATTTGGGGGTAAAAAGTAATCCATTCAATGTTGGATACGCCGTTGAATTGATTCCCCAACCATCGGGCACGCAAGTTGTCAAGCATTACGCGATGGGCCGATTTAGTCAAGAAATTGCGCTGGTTATGCCTGATAGCAAAACCGTCTATTATGGGGATGATGGGGATAACCGGGTGATGTATAAGTTTGTGGCCGACAATCCGGGTGATCTAAGTGCGGGCACATTATATGCCGCCAAGATTAGCCAAGATGGGGAAACCCTCAATATCGAATGGATCGCGCTCGGCTCTGGCAATGACGCCGCAATCGGTGCTGCGATTGCTGAACTCCAACCCGAATAATTACCAATTCGCTTGATTTCACTAGCTCGGTGAGGTACGCTTGCCGAGCTATTTTTTATTTTGCTAATCGCCGAGATCATGAAAAATGTCTGATACTCTAACACGTGTTTTTGCCATCATCCAAGACCGCAAGGTCAACCCTAAACCTGACTCCTATACCAATCAGCTTTTCGCGGCGGGGGAGGATGAAATTATCAAAAAAGTCGGCGAGGAAGCGGTGGAAGTTGTTTTAGCGGCCAAAGGGCAGGGTCAAGAACGCTTGATTTCCGAAATGGCTGACCTGACCTATCATTGTTTAGTGTTATTGGCGCAATTTAATCTGACGCCTGATGATATTGCGGCGGAATTGGATAAGCGGCATAAGCCAAGATGAAATTCTATTCAGGTGGAGTTATCGGTTCGGTATTATTCGCAAGCCACTCGGCGATTTCAGTGATAGTACGTTGACCCTGTGCCACCGCCAAAATAAATTGAAGGGCGTTGACAGGATTCCATGTAGGTCGCAAACCATTCTTTCTAAGAAATTGGTCAAGGGCTATAGTTGCGGTACGTTTGTTACCATCTACAAAGGGATGATTGCGGCTTAATGAGTCTAGTAGAGCCGCTGCTTTTTCAAATAGGCTCGGATACGCATCCTCACCAAAAGCACTTGCCATCGGTCTTGCTACGGCAGATTCAAGTAATCCTCGATCCCGAGGACGGGCTTCACCGCCCAAAATTTCTTCGTTAATGACGAGGACTTCATCTGCTGTCAAATATCGGGTCATTGTTTTGAAAGCTCATTGAGCAGCCATTCATGCTCTTTCATAGCGGCTCGCACATCCAATCTGAATTGAGTTTCTTCATCTAGGTGGGTGATATATTGTTGAATTGCATCCGCCACAAGTTCACCAATGGGACGATGCTGCTGTTGGGCTAATTCCTCAAGTTTCTGAACCAAATTTTCTTGAACTTGGATTTGCATGGCTACCTCCGGCTGATTTTCATAGCCTATTCTACCACGTTAATAATGGCATTTAGGCCCGCATTCACATCGTCCACAACCTGATTCGCTACCTGACTAAGGGCGGCTTGTTTATCAGCGTGAGGGGAAACGCCGATGGCCTGAAATTCAATCTCGACACCTGCCTCACGCAATAATTCCACCGCCAAGCGGGTAGCACGGATGCCCCCTGTTGAATCTTCAAACACCGTGACACGATTGGGTTGTTGGGTTAATTGAAATAATGGCCCGGTCAGTCGTTTTTGCTCAAATAAAAGCGCAGCAGCGTGAAGTGACGCAGCTTCTTGGCCGGAAATTGCCGCACCAATCGCTGCCAAGGCCTGCACTGGGTAGGGTTTGATGTATTCACCGGGGGTACGGTTATAATGCGAGGCTAACCACTGCATCCGCCCTGCCCCAATCAAGGGCACATTATGGAAACCGAGTAGTTCCACCGCGAAATCGCCTTCGGGGGCATAACCAACAGGGCTAGAATCAGCATCGGCAGGAGGTAGGCTAGGGCGGGCAGTAAAAACTACAAAATCATGACTAGGGTGTTCACGCCATTGGAATAAAGAGGTTTTGCTAGCCTCGCTCAACAAGGGCACGTCATGCACCAACAAAGCACTTTCGCTTTCAAATGGGGCAGATATATCATAGGTTTTGGCAAAACCCTCGCTACCTAATGTATGCACCTGTTGGATGCGCGTGGTCGGAGTGTCAAGCGAGTAAATATCGCCTAGGAACATTTGCAAAAAAGGATAAATTGAAGTGCGGGCTGATTCTTGTAAATAGGCGAGGGCATGGGGGGTCGGGGCATCTCCATTGAGATTCCTTGCTGCAACTCGCCGCACATGACCCACAAAATCGGGGCGGGGATAGGCATTGGTCGACTTACGCATATTGGCAAACGTGCCATCGAGCGTGTCAGCCTGCAAATTTGGCTGGCGGATAAGGGCTTGGGTCAATAATAAACCAACCGCAAATGCCGCTGAATCCCATTCATTGGTAAGGCCACACGCTTCAAAAATCGAGATTTCGTCGTCGGTGAAATTAATGGAGGGCAGGCCCATCAAGGTAGCAAAATAATCAATAGTGCGGCGCAGGGCCACCTTGTAGCCCTCTGGATGGATCAGAACGCCATCTACATCAAATAGCAGTATGTTTCGCATGAGATTTTAGGGGGATCAGCCAAGCCAACGTTTGCGGCGCTTATAATGTTTGACCTCGCGGTAGCTCTTGCGTTCACCCTGTTGACCGAGGCCCAGATAAAATTCTTTGATATCTTCGTTAGAAATCAACTGCTCTTTGGTGCCATCCAACACAATGCGCCCGTTTTCCATGACATAACCATAATCCACCAAATCCAGCGCGGCACGGGCATTTTGTTCGACTAGCAAGACCGACAGGCCTTCTTGGGCACGAACCTGCTTGACGATCGAGAAAATTTCTTGTACCAATAACGGGGCTAATCCCAATGATGGCTCATCTAGCATCATCAGTTTGGGGTGGCCCATCAAAGCACGGCCAATCACCAACATCTGTTGCTCACCACCGGATAGATAACCACTGGTGCGTCCACGCATATCACGCAGGCGGGGGAAATAATCATAGACTTTTTCAAGATCACGTTTAATCTCACGCCCACCTTGATAGACCATACCACCCACACGCAGATTTTCCTCGACGGTCAAATGGCGGAATAAAGGACGAGCCTCAATGACTTGAAAGATGCCCTGACGCACAATATCTTCCGCCGATTGGCTGTCAATGCGCTGGCCTTCCCACGTGATCGAACCACGTGTGACTTCGCCATCTTCGCTGTGCAACAGGCCACTGATAGCCTTGAGCGTGGTACTTTTGCCTGCGCCATTTGGCCCCATCAGCGCAACCGCTTGACCCGGCAGCACTTTAAACGAAATACCACGCAGCACTAAGATCACACTGCTATAAATAACTTCAATATTGTTGACTTCTAACATCTATAGTCGCCTCAAAAAAATATCCCACAGGGGAGAATTTTTAGGCGCTCCCCTGCTAGAAAATCAAATTAATTTATTGGGGTACGTCAGCACCGCCGACGCGCAAATCGGGCAGTTCACGCAGTTCGGTCAGTGGGCCGATGGTGGGTTGGACTTGTCCGTCTGCCTCCACAAAATCAATGGCCCCAACATAGGCGTGCGTTTGTGAGCGGGTGTTTGCATCAAAGGCATATTCAACCATGCCCTGCATCGCGGTGTATTGATACCCGGCGTTGAACAGATTGTAGATGGACTCACCTGTCACGGCTTCAAAACTGCCAGCTTCGTTGATCGCGCGGGTCATCACGTCAATCCACAGATCGAGCAAAGCCCACGAGGTCAGATAGGCAATATTACGGGTCAGGAAAGCTGCGGTACGTTCTTCGTCATTGGTTGCCACGGATAGGCGATTGGTAACCCATGCGTTGTTCACAATTTGAACACCGGGGTTATCCAATTGATCCCACCACAGATAAGGCAGTGTACCAATAACACCATCGGAGTCCGCACCCGCCAGACCATAGACTGATGTGTCCAAAATCCAGTTTGGGCCACCAATGAGAATTTTACCTTGTAGGCCAGCACCGACAACGGCACGAATAACCTGACTAGACCCAGTTGCGAGCGTGGTGGTGTAGATGATGTTCGCGCCAGCATCGGTGAGCTTCTTCAACTGACCTGACAGGTCGGGTGTACCGATAGGCAGGAAGTATTCAGCACCTGCATAGCCAACACCCAAACTCTCGCAATAGGCACGGGTCTCGGCTGTGTCACTGGATTGACCAAAGGCGATGTTCCAGCTTAGATGCCCAATCTTGGGTTCACCTTCCATGCCCATGGACGCCCAATTTTCAGCCACATATTCGCAGAAAAGGCCCATTTGATCAACATAGGAAGGAATCGCAGCAAAAACCCATCCGGGGGTTTGGTCTTCACCATAGAGCGATTTTTCACTGCCAGCAGCCAACAGAATGGGCATCTTGAGTTCGGCAGCTTGTTCACGCAGGTTTTCAGCATCGGTACTGGAGTACAGGAAGATGATGCGGGGTTTCTCATTGCCTTCACGCGAGGTGAAGTCGGCCCAATACTCAGTAGACTTGGCTGCATCACCACCGGTGTCTTCATAGACCATCGAGATTTGAGCACCGCACAAACCACCGCCGCCCTCTTCCGAATTGAAGTAGGCCATCGCGTCGGTCAAACCAGCTACTAGTGGTTGGCTGATGGGCCGATAGGGGCCGCTGAGGTCGCCAAAGTGGAAGAATGATACTTCGCTGATACCTTCATCCGCCAGATTCACGGCACATTCGGTCCGTCCCGTTTGTTGATTAACCACGCGATCCGGGTTGGTTGGACGGTTCGCCAATGCTGAGGGTAGGGCGATGGTCGCCAACACCGCAATCAGCACAAGCAAAATCACAAAATGCTTTTTCATGGGAATTTTTCTCCTAAACTCGGTTTTTAAACGAACCAAAAACTAAATTAAAAGACAGTTTTTCCCTGATGCTCCCCCCCTCCCACCATGTATAGGAACTCCTTGATTTGACGTTATGATAGGGATTATAGCCTACACTTTAGTAAAGGGCCTTAAGCGCCACGCGGCCTGCAAAATAGCCCAGCGATAGGCGATGCCCCTCGGCTGATATATCAAAAATAGCGCCAATAACATCCCTAACAACAGGGGCGGCAATGCGCCGGGGACATTGGCAGGGTTAATAAAAGTCAGCACTTCGACAATGCGTTTTTCAAACAAGTCACGCAACCAATGGACAATGTAGCGATCCATAAACAGGAAAAAGCCGACACCAAAAGTCGGGCCAAGCGCAAAACCCGCCCCGCCGATTACCAACATTGCCAACAAGCGAATGCTGACTTCAATGTTATAGGCGTCTTTGGTAATGTTGCCATCAACATGGGCCTTTAGGCTTCCGGCAACACCCGCATAGACAGCACACACAAAAAAAGCCATCATTTTGTATTGAAACACATTGATACCCAACTGCTCGGCAGCTAGATCATTGTCTCGAATTGAAATCCAAGCACGCCCAACCCGACTGCGTAATAAGTTGCGAGCGGCTATCCACGTAAAGATGACAAAAAACAACACAATATAATACTTATCGAGGGTGGTAGTAAATTCCTCACCAAAGATTTTGGCATTCGGCACGATCATTTCTGACCCACCAAAATCCAAATTGCGGAAAAAGTCATGGATGAAGCCGATTGACTTGAACGGACGGGAAATTTTTTCGGCATCATAGCTGGTAAAAGCCCAAGGGATCATGAACTGTGCGCCTAGCGTTGCCATTGCCAGATAAAAACCTTTGACACGCAAGGCTGATAGGCCAAATAAAATACCCAGTAAGCCCGAAACCAAGGCGGCAATCGGTAGGGCAAACACAATTGAGAAACCACTGTCGCGTACCAACAGGGCTGAGGTATAGGCCCCGACCATCATGAAGGCGGCCTGTCCCAATGAAATCTGCCCGTTATAGCCCAACAAAATATTGAGACCGGTGACTGAAATCAGGTAAATGCCACCGGTTGTCAAAATACTAAGGAGACGCAGGGGGATAAGGGTTGCTCCCAACCCACCTTGACTCGACAGCAGGGGCATGGCGATTAGCAGCAGCAGAAAAAAGGCCACCCAAAACAGGTCTACTCGTGTGCGGACAAGCGACTGATCTTGAATGTAGTTGACATCATAGATACCACTAGGACGCATGGTGTATCAATCTCCTACACACGATCAATGCGCTTCTGACCAAAAAGGCCAGTCGGCTTGAAGTACAAAACAATAATCAACACAATAAATGGGGCAAATTCTTGAGCGGCGGTGGTTGAAATGAACAAAATACTCAGTTGTTCAACGATGCCGATAATTATTCCACCGACCAATGCTCCCGTGACAGAATCCATGCCACCTAACAACACAGCAGGGAAGACACGCAGGGCCAACGCGGGAATGACAAGGGCGCTTAAACCCGACCCGCCCGTACCTTGAATCACCCCGGCGATACCTGCCATTACCGCAACCGTCCCCCAAACAATAGCAAGAATCAGGCGGACACGTAAACCGACACTTTCCGCCAAGATTTGATTTTCTGCTGTTGCCCGCATCGCCAGACCAATCGAGGTGTACTGGAATAACCATACAAACCCTACAAAAGTGGAAATGGCGATCGCAAAGCCCCATGTCAGGTTACGTGGGAAACGCAGAGGCTCACCTAAGGCACTTTTGGTATTGACCACATAATCGGGTAAGGCGCGTGGAGGCAAAATATCATACCCGATGACGGTATAAATCGTTTTGCCATTTTCATCTATCCCCGTAGGCACAGAAATTGGCTTCTTCTCACTTTGTTCAACAAACACAGGGATCGGGCGTTCATCTGCCCCCCAAATTAACTGGGTTGCGCCTTGAATAATAAAACCGACGGCCAGTGTCATCAAAATCGCCGTCAAGAGGGATTGGCCCAAGAGAGGTCGAATGGTAAAGCGTTCAATAAACATGCCGATTAAAATGCTACCGACAATGCCCGCCATGGCCCCACGTAGAATTTTGGATTCCTCTTGATTGAGTAGAAAAGCCATCCCGACAGCGGCAATAATCGCAGGAATCAGGGCGATTTGGAAACGGCGACTGCTCAATAGCCCTAGCCATTTGCGTCCCGTTTTTTCGAGGCGTGCTTGCCAGCCTGAGCGTGCTTTTTTATCTTCACGGGTGGCAGACTGAACAGTCGTCACGCCAATGCCCATGGTCATAACTGCACCCACTACCAAAAAAGCCGTTGCCAGACTTAACCCAACCGTGACTTGATTGGATGCGCCGTTCTGGAATACTTGCCAGAAAAAAAGACCACCAATAAACATCAGCCAACCATGTGCAAAGTTAAACACACCCGAAGATTTGTTGATGATGACGATGCCGAGGGCCACCAGCGCATAAATGCCACCGCTGAGAATGCCCCAAATCGTAAATTGGATGATGTTAAAAAGACTCTGCCCGAATATTTCTGCATCCGACATAAAGAATAACTCTCCAAAATCTGGGTTTATTTTCTAAAGAAACTAGTCGCCCGCCATTTGGGGCGTTTCAAGACCCCCTAATTTGACCGCAGGCAAATCTTGGGTGTCGCCAACATCACGTACCCGTACTTCCATTTCGGTGTGCCCAACCCGTCCATCCCGATAACGTACCTCAGAGCGGACAAGGAGCATGGCGTCCCCGCCGTAAATGGCGTTTAAGATGTCGCCATATTTTTGTTCCATAAACCGACGGCGCAATTTACGGGTACGGGTCAGTTCTTCTTCATCCGGGTCAAAGGCACGCGGCAGTATCACAAATCGGCGGATACGGGCAGGTTCAGGTAGGGTTTTATTGGTACGTTCGACGTCTTCCATGATAAGGTTGGCAATCTCATCACGTTGGGAGAGATCAACCATCGTGGTAAAAGATAAGCCGCGTTTTTCGGCCCAGCGTGCCACATTTTCAAAGTCGAGCGTAATAAGGGTGCTCACATAGGGCATGTCAAAGCCGCCAACCGCCATCGTGTCATGGATATAGGGGCTGAACTTGAGACGGCCTTCAATATATTGAGGGCTAAAAGGTTTCCCGCTGGACAGGCTGATGAGGTCGGACACCCGATCAAGGTAAATCAGATCGCCGTTTTCGTCCATATAACCAGCATCGCCTGTTTTGAACCAACCATCGGGGGTCAAGGCTTTTTTGGTTTTTTCCTCATCCTTATAGTAGCCTGCAAAAACACTGCGGCTTTTGACCATGATTTCGCCATCTTCACCCAGTTTCACCTCGACAGTGGGGGGGGCCTTGCCGACCGTGCCCACATGAACTTCACCGGGGTAATGGACCGTATGGGTTTGGCACTCGGTTGAGCCGTACAGTTGATGCAGATCAACATTAATGGCACGGAAAAAACGCAACACGTCGGGACTGAGAGCAGCCCCAGAGGTATAGGCGTAACGAATACGGGATAGGCCAAGTTTATCTCGCAGGGGGGCGTAGAGGGCCATTTCACCAATCAAACGCAGTACCTGTAGAATCGGGCCGGGGCGCTTGCCTTGTTCTTCAAGTTCAGCCAGCTTATAACCAATCGGCAAAAAGCGATTGTAGAGCCAGCGATTAATCCATAATGAATCGGCAATGCGGGCCTGCACCAAGCTAACCAAACTTTCCCAGAGGCGGCTAGGGAATAGTAGCGTTACAGGAGCGATTTCCCGAATATCCTGCTGGACAGTTTCGGCTTTTTCGGGGAAATTCACTACTGTCGCGTCTATGACGTGGTAGGCTAGACCGAGGCTTTGTTCGGTAATCCATGCCAGCGGGCTAAAAGACACGTAGTCATCATTTTGATAGACGGGCATGAGAGTCTGTACATGGCGTGACCCATAGATTAAGTTACGGTGTAGTACCATCGCCCCTTTAGGCAAGCTCGTCGTGCCGCTGGTATAGCTCAATATAGCAATGTCATCGCCATTGCCCTGCGCCACCAATTCTTCATAGATACCGGGGTGGTTTTGGGCATATTCACGACCTAAAGCCTCGACCCCGCTAAATGAGATCAGCCAGTCATCATGATACCCGCGCAGGCTCTTTTCGTCCCAATAAATCACCCGCCTCACGTTGGGCACTTTGGCGCGGATTTCAAGGGCGTGATCAACCTGTTCTTGGTCTTGGGCCAACAAGAATACGGATTCTGAATTATTCAGCACGTATTCCAGTTCGCGCGGGGTGGCATCGGTAAATACCCCAATGGTGATACCGCCAGCTGATTGAGCCGCGAGTTCAGCCCAATAGTATTCGGGGTCGTTATCCCCCACGATGCTCATTTTGTCGCCGCGCTGCAAGCCCATGCTGACCAACCCCAGACAAAAATCATGGATGTGCTGGAAGCTCGCGTGCCATGTATATTCCTGCCAGATACCAAAACGTTTTTTGCGGATGGCGGCATGTCCACTGAGTCGCTTGGCAGTTTTCAGAAAATATTTAGGCAGGGTATCGGCATCAGCCGCTAATGGGCCAATTGGGTCATTTGAAATAGTCATCGCAAAACCTCAAAAAAATATTCTTAGACAGCCTCTTCGCCAAGATAGGCTTCAATAACTTTCGGGTCGCGGCGGATTTCGTCGGGCGTACCCTCCGCGATTTTCTGTCCAAAGTCGAGTACGACAATGCGATCCGCAATATCCATGACCAAGCCCATGTCATGCTCAATTAGAACCATTGTCGTGCCGTTGTAGTCATGAATATCGAGGATAAAACGAGCCATATCTTCTTTTTCTTCGACATTCATGCCGGCCATTGGCTCATCTAACAACAGTAATTTGGGCTGTAACACCAGCGCACGGCCCAATTCGACCCGTTTACGCAAACCATAGGACAACGTTCCAACGGTGCGCTTGCGGACATGATTCATTTCAAGAAAATCAATGACTTCCTCGACAATGGCCCGATTCTCAATATCTTCTTGAATAGCAGGCTTCCAATATTTGCCGATGGAATCTCGTAGGTTGGGGGGCAAAAATTTAAAAATATCCCAATAGACCGCACCGCTGATGAGACCGGACTTCATAAAAATATGCCGTGCCGCCATCAGATTATCGAGCGTGGTCATGTGGGTGTAGAGAGCGATGTTTTGGAAAGTACGGGCAATGCCGAGCGGGGCACGTTTATAGGTGGGCAGATGGGTAATGTCTTGGCCCTCGAATAGGATGCGGCCTTGTTGGGGATGGTAAAAGCCACTGATGCTGTTAATGGTGCTGGTTTTACCCGCCCCATTTGGGCCAATGATGGCAAAAATTTCACCATGATTGACTTTGAAATCCACATTTTGGATGGCTTTGATGCCACCAAAACTAAGTGAGATTTTCTCAACGTGCAAGATTGGGCCGCTGGGAGCGCCATTTTCCGCCGGGGGCATATTTTTTAAGTTCCTCTAAAATTCAAAGCTCTAAGTAGTTCAGTTCACACATTGTAGACGATTCACAGTAAAAGTCAAACACCTACTTATTGGGGTTTAGCCACCGCTAGTCAGCTTTTCACGAATAGGGTAGAGTATGGGGAGTGTGCTATCAACCATTGAAAGGAAACGGGGTTATGAACCGTCGAACTGTTTTTGGTTTGTTACTGCTCCTCCTGCTGATCATCTTTTTGGCGCAAAATACCCAAGATGCCACCGTCAAATTTTTGTTCCTCGAAGAATCGGTTCCACAGACCGTCGCTATTTTGATTTCAACCTTAATCGGGATTTTCTTCGGGGTCTTTGGGCCAAAGATTTTGGATTTCCTGTATGAATCTCGCAAGGAAAGACAAGAAAAGGAAAAGCTCAAACAAGAAGTGACCGCCGTTGCCAAGTCCACAGCCGAAGAAGTTTTGAACGAAGCGAACCTTACCAACACTGACCCAAACAAATAACCACCCATGGATAGTATAGAAAAAGACGTTTCCCATTTTCTAAATCACACGCTCAGTTTGGGCCTATCGGACAACACAGTACGGGTTGTGCTGGCGATTGTCTTGTTTTTGCTGACCCTATTGGCCCGCCGCATCGTTGACCGCGTGTTGGTACTGATTGCTAAATTGATGGGACGCAGCAAGACCACCCTTGATGATCGCCTTGTGATGGCATTTGATATACCCGTTAAGCTGCTGGTGACGATTGTTGGTTTTTGGGCTGCACTTGACGTATTAAAGATTGGGCCGGAGATCAGTCAAATTTCGGATCAGGCTTTTATCGCTATTGTCACGGCCATCATCTTCTGGGGGCTGTATCGCTCAATTGACGTACTGGTGGATTCGCTAGAAACGCAACGGAATCGTATCAAACGCATTGATACCAATGTTGCCCGTTTCTTACGACAAATTGGGCGTGCACTGGTGCTGATTTTTGGCATTGTGTTGGTGATGGAGCAGTTTGGCTATAACCTGAGTACACTGGTCGCTGGGTTGGGCATTACAGGCTTGGCAATCGCATTGGCAGCCCAAGATGCCCTTTCTAATCTGATTGGCTATTTTGTGATTATGGCCGATTCGCCTTTTCAGGTGGGCGATCATGTGGTGGTCAAAGAGAGCGAGGGTACGGTCGAGGGTTTGGGATTCCGCACCACACGCATCCGTAAATATGACCAATCACTAGTCTTCGTACCCAATCGCGATGTTGCCAGTTCAAGTGTGATCAATTGGTCGCGTTTGAACAAACGGCGCTTAGAAATGACACTCAACATCAAACGGGAGACCCCACCCGAAAAGATTTTAGGGGTCGTCACCAGTATCCGTACAACCTTAAATGCCCATGAGCGAATCATCGCGGATTCGCCCGTTGTCCAGTTTATAGCGATTGATGGGTCAGCTTTGCAAATCCATATTGCGGCTTATTTTAGTGTCTCTAAAACGGAGGCCTTCCTAGCCATCCAGCAAGACATCAACCTGTTGGTCTTGAAGATTTTAAGCCACTACACGGTCGAATTTGCCTAAACATTACCACTTGCTGTCGTCATCAACCTCATTATCGTTATCGTCGGAGAGAGCCTCATCTGAGGCTTCTACTTCGGCTAACGCTTCCTCTGCCGCTGCTTTGGCCGCCGATGTTAAACCCACCCGACTGGCGGCTGGATTGATAATAGTTGGGTTCGGCTCGATGAAGGGGGCGTTTTTGTCTTCCTCTTCCTCAGCGGCTTTGACTGGCTCAACTGGTTTTTCAATCGGGGCAACTGAGGCTGCAATGGCAGGTTTGGCAGGCTCTTTGCTCAGGGCGGCTATCCCCGCAGGCGGCTTGGGTTGGGTTGGGCGAGCAGTGGGTGTACCACCTGAGAAGGTCATCACACGGCGTCCGCCTTCAGGTGGGGTGATGGGCAAAACAATATAGAAGGTGCTACCGGGTAGTTTGTCTGGATCAAAGCCTTCGCTCTCGGCCCAAACACGACCCCCATGCCCCGTAATGACACCACGCGCGATGGTCAAACCCAAGCCGGGGCCAGCCCCCATAAATTTCGTTGTGCCGGTTGAGTGTAGGCCGGGATCGGTGGTGCGGAAGAATTTTTCAAAGATGGCCTCGTGGTTTTTGGGGTCAATCCCAATCCCCGTATCCTTGATGGCGATTTGAATTTCATCTTTGCCCGTTTGGGTATTCGAGACCAAGCTGCCAATAATGTCAATCCGTCCGCCATCGGGGGTAAATTTGACGGCGTTTAAGACTACGTTGCGGATGGCCTGCACTAAACGTTGCATATCGGCCTCAACAACGGGCAAGCCTCGCAAGCCACGCGCCGTCAGCGACTGTTTGCGGTTGCGGATGCTCTCTTGGAGGGGTTCAATTGCTAAGCGCACCACATTTTCAATGGTGGTTTGGGCAAAACGCAGATCCATTGCGCTGAGGTCAAGCTGGCTGACATCCAACATATCACCAATCAGGGTTTCCAAGCGGTCAGCTGCGCGGCGCAAATTGGCCGTCAAGCCTGTCAATTGATCTTGATCAAGAATCCCCTGTTCGTTGAGGGCTTCGATAATATCCGTATGGCCGCGAATTTGGGCCAGTGGGGTACGTAATTCATGGCTGGCAATGGTAATGAAGTCAGTTTTTACAGCGTCTAAGGCTTCCAATTGGCGTTTGGCGGCTTCAAGGCGTTTATTGCTTTCCGCGACATCATGTTCGCGCTTACGGAGGTCATCCACTAAACGTGAATTGCGCAGGGCAATCCCTGTTTGATTGGCAATAGTAGTTAGCAGTTCAAGGTCACTGGCGGAAAAAGGTGCATCGTTCGACTTTGGCCCACACGCCAGAATACCAATAAGCCGACTCTGTACAATAATTGGGGCAAAGGCCGCCATGCGTAATTGACGGAAAAATTCGCGCTCTACTACAATCACCTCAGCATATTCTTTGGAATAGTCGAGGTCGAATTGCAATATCGGACGGCGATGTTTCACCAGATGGGCGTAGATGCCACTTTCGGCACTCAGCCAGCCTTGTGTCGGCGGCATTTCGCCCAGCGCGACTTTGTGGGGTTCAATTCTTAATACATTCGAGTGGTCGCCTGTCGAGACTAAAAGGAGTGCCCCACGCCGCACCCGTACCACGTCACGCAGAGTGTTCATAACGACTTGGGCAAGTTCATCAATTTCCACCACACCAGTAATCGCCTCGACAAAACGGCGAACTTCGGAGCTGACATCATCCACCTCTTGCCGCATTAAACGAGCAGTAAGGGCTTGTGAAATCAAATAGAGTGGGCCATATAGGGCCGCCGCAATCAGCGCCAAACCAACCAGCACTACACGGCGATTTTGCACATCCTCTGGCTTAATTTCATCGGCTATCAGCAGTACGGCCCAGATCAAAACGGCAGTGATAAGGGTCAGAACAAAATTAATGGTGGTGAGGCGAATGGTCTGACGGATGTCCACAACCCGCAATTGAATCACGCCATAGACGACCCCACTGAGGCCGACTAATTGAATTAACCAACCCACTTCGCGCAGAAATTCGGTGTGGCTAGCGTTTAAGACCGCCCCCATTAACACAAACGGCACAACCATCGCCCAAAATAAGGCACGATTGGCAACTTCGGGTAAACCAGCAGCATAAAAGCGTTGGAATGATAAACCGAGCAAGATAATGGCAATAATGGCCCATCCGCCAATGGCTACTAAACCAGCTGGTTCGGGGTCTTTGATAAGATCAGCAATCCAATTTTCCGTACCGAGATGCGAGTCTCCAAAGGCCCCCAGCCCAACCAATGCAGCACACCAGCCGATGCCCAAAACGAGGGCAATCACCCCGACTTGGCGCTTTTGCAGGAAAAAAATCAGGGTTAAAACGGTATAGGCGACCAGCATGAAACTCAACAGATAAATGACCAGCGAAGTTTGGGTCAGATGGTCTTTTACAAAATCACCGCTATCCGGCGACACAATCGAAACTAAGCTTGCTAGTGTCGCAAAAATCAAGACACCCATTAACCAGCGCATGATTTCTGTGCCGATTTTGGGACGATTGCGCCATACAATCGCAAGCAGGCCGAAATACAGCAGAGTGATTATGCCGGCAATGACTGATGAGGCTTCGAGTTCCACGCGGTTATTAACTCCATGATGTGTTAGTTAAAAAATCAGACCGCCGTCCCTATTATAAGCCCTATCCCCAAATTTGCACTGTTGCCCGAGGCGCAAAAGGCGATGTCCGCGTCGGAAGCGGCGTCCATGTTGGATAAGGCGTACGAGTGGGTAGTGGTGTTAAGGTTGCTTCAGGCGTCCATGTTGGTGGCAAGGTATTTTGAATAATAGGCGTGCTGGTTGGACGTGGTGTAAAGGTCATGGATGGTGTAAAACTGGGGCTAGGGGTAAACGTCTTGGTAGCTGGGATAGGCGTCGGTTCATCATTTTGCGATTGGCTTACCAACGCGGCGACTAAAACCACAACCAGCATAATAACCACAGCGATACCCAGCATCACCCAATCTTGCTGCGACAAAAATGGCTGTTGCGGTTGGCGAGGGGCAAAAGCTGCCGCTAAGGGGTCTTCCGGTAAGGTGGGAGATTCACCCAGTTGTTGAAGGGCCGCACGTGCGACGGTGTTATTGGGATCAATTTGGAGGACACGCCGCAGCGCCATCACCCGTTCATCCCGAGTAGTTGCAGCCGAAGCCAGCCACATCCACCCCGCCGCAAAGTTGGCATCCTGCGCCAAAACCTGTTGTAATAATTGCCGACCTTCCGTCGGATTACCCGATTGAATAAGTTGAATAGCTTGTTCAAGTAGGCGATTAAGTTCTGATGACGCCACAAGACGACTCCCAGAGGTACAATTGATCCATCTAAAATCCTACAGGGAAATGGTGGAATGGGCAAACAGCGAGGTTAAGACAAGGCTAAATGGTTAGTTTGCGATTAAGGCACGGGCCACTTCTTCGGCAGTCGTTCGGCGCATTCGATATTGGGCAGGTAAATTGGCCTGAACATTTTCACCTGACCGGAAACGGCGAATGGCGACGGCGTAGTCGGCATTACGCAGATTTACATAATACAACGCGATGATGCTACCATCTTTTTGCGGCCATTCTTGGGTGGTAATAGTCAAATCCTCGCTCATACGGTTGCGCGTGCCACCAACAGCGATTTGCCACAGTTCCGGTGGTAGCCACACTAAATTTGCGCCGACTCGTAATACATGATGTTGACCATAGACGTTGACCAGTGGCCCCCAAAAACGATAGGGTGGCTGGACAACCGAACGGCCTAGAATTTGGCGGATGGCATTGGGGTCATTCTCTAGGCGTTCTGGCAAGCGTTCACTTTCTTCCAGCAGCCACCAGCCACCATAGACCTCAGCCGACTCCAATAGGGATTTTAGGGTCACCTGCCCACTGCGAAATGACTCCGAAGGCAAGCTAATCACGGGAATAGATTGGGCCGTGAATTGGGTATAGGCGAGGGGGTCACGTTTGCTGTCCAGATTAAGCATAAACACCACATAGACATGATCCCATTTCTCGCCCTGCATCAAGGCAATATCAGCCTCGGTTTTCTCAATATCCACATGTTCCTGAATCGCGGTGACGCCTTTTAATAAATTGGCTCGATGGGACTCCCCATACATCTGCCATTCCAGCGTGAAAGGTTTTTTGTGAGCCATGCGCTCACCCAATTCCAAAACGAGCCACGTTCCCGCAATTTTCTTGGCAACATTTTCGGGGGTACATTCCGGCAGGCTTTCAAATTCATGGGCAAAGTGATGCTGCTTAACATCGCCTTTTTTAGCGATCATTGGCCCGCCGCAAATGGGGCAGATATAGCCCTGTGCGCCACGCCCTGCTAACGAAATGGGCACAGGATGTTTACGGCTATCAAGTGCCCAACCATACATAGGTTGTTGGGATGGGTTTGGGGGAAAATGGGCTTGTTGAGTCATATTAGGTTGTCTCATTTCCTTACCATCTCAGTATACCGCTACTGCCTAGCCCGCTTCCATGCCCATTTTTGCGGGGTTTTACCGTAACGCAAAGGCGATCCATCCTACATTTTCGGTCGTTGTCGGCATTCTCAGCGGGGTTGCAATCTGTGCCACAGTATCATAAATCATCACCTGCGTGCTGCTAAAATCCCCATAGGCAATCGCATAAAGACTATCGCCCAGTGGCTGCAAATTGGTAATGACGCTGGTGGCAGTCTCATCAGGCCATGCTTGATAAGTGCCACTTGTCACATCAACGCTCAAAATTTGGGTCTGCGGCGGGTCATCAAAAATAGCCCGTACCAAGAAGTGGGCCTCATCTAGCCAATCAATCGGTTCGACCAAAATATGGTTTGCCATCCTTGGAAATAATACATCGCGTGGCAACACCCGCAGATGTTCGAGGCTTTCATCCGAGGCCATCCCAATCACCAAAGCCCAACCCGATGAGTCAGGTTGCAAGGCGGCCCATGCGCTGAGGTCAGGTTCAAAAATCGGCTGGGCAGGAAAAGCGATGCTCGGCCATTGGCAGTCTGTATCCCCCCTTATTGCCATCACACAAATCTGGGTTGTAGGAAACTCATCGGCTGCAAAATAGAGCAAATCTGGGTCAGGAATGCTAAACCCAATCGCATCGCTGGATTGCGACCATGTAATGCTCGGAAACCAATCCACTTCACTGCCCGTTGCTACGGTGGGAAATGTGATGGGGTCGCCAATGATTTCCCCGGTCGCCACATCTAAAATTTCAATGACGGCAGGATCGGAAAAATCTTGATAATGACCGGGGCGATAGACGGCTATTTTACTGTGGTCAGGGGATGGAAGCAGCACTCCACCAGCACCGGGAGGGGCAATTTCGGTTGGCTTATTCTCGGCAATATTCCATTGTTGAATGTCATGGCGGTTTTCATAACCATAGGCCGAAGTGTAAAAATCAATTGTGTTAAACCAAAGAGTCGTATCAGAAACCCAATAAGGGGTCGAAAAACGTGGAGCACTGTCTGGAATAGCCGGGTTTGCAAGAAAAATATCAGCCGAGAGAGAGGCCACAACATCGCCAGAATCCACCGCCAACACACTCAGATTTTCGCCCGTATGATAGGCGATTTGGGTACGATTTGGGGAAAGCGCCGCTGCTTGAACATCTTCGCCCACTCGCACCCGAACATTACCATTGGCATCGGATACCCATAATTGGTTTGCACCCACCCAAGCTACGATTGGCAAATTTTCAGGAATTGATTGGGCTTGTATATGATGGGTGATTTCCATACCGCCCAACACTAATCCAGCCATCAAAATTGTGAGAATTTTTCGGTAGACCAATGTTCGGCTCCTTTAGCTAACCCAACAAACCTCATTATAAACAAAAACGCCCCACCTCTATTCTAGAAGCAGGGCGCGGAGAGCGTAATCGTTGGGTTTACAGACGGAACAAGTCAAGTCCGGCTTGGGTAGCCCAATCAACCACCGGGCTAATCAAGAACGTACCGAGCAAAAGGATGGCGACAGCACTGGCTGCCATCACAAAACCATAGGGGGCTGGCACGGCAATCGGTTTTTCATCATCGGCGCTGCGGTCAACATACATGACCTTAATGACCACTAGATAGTAGTACAGCGCAATGATGGCATTCAATACCCCAATTACAGCTAACCATGTTAGGCCAGCATCAACGGCAGCCCGGAACAGCAAGAACTTGCCAATAAAACCCGCCGCCGGGGGAATCCCAGCAAGTGAGAGCAGGGCAATCGTAATGCCCATCGCCAACCAAGGATTGCGACGGCTGAGACCCGCCATATCGGCAATTGTTTCGGAGCCAGTGGCATTCGTAAACAAAATGAGACAGGCAAAAAACAGCGTGTTCGTAAAGACGTACATGAACATATAATACGCCACCGCTGCGGCACCATCGCCAGATTTGGTGGTGGCAATCGCTGCAACACCCATCAGGGTATAACCCGCCTGTGCAATCGAGCTATAAGCAATCAGACGTTTGATGTTACGCTGGCTAAGGGCCACCACATTGCCGAGGGTCATGGTGATAACGGCGAGGATGGATAACAATTGCACCCAAATCTCGCTGTAATTTTTGATATGGACAGTGACCAATTCGGCTGGGGGGAAAACAGCCAACAAGAAACGAGTCAAAACTGCAAAACTTGCCGCTTTCGAGACCACTGAAATGAAAGAAGTCACCGGAGTGGGTGAACCTTCATACACGTCGGGTGTCCAGAAGTGGAAGGGTACGGCGCTAATTTTGAAGCCGAACCCAACTGCTACCAACATCAACGCCACAATAATAGGGGCATCGTCTTGACGACCGCTGGCAAGAGCTTCACCAATACGGTAAATGTTGGTATGACCACCCGAAAAACCGTAGAGCAGGCTTAAACCGTAGAGCAAAAAGGCCGAAGTGAACGCGCCAAACAGGAAATATTTCATCCCGCTTTCGGCACTACGGGTGGCAAAGGCTTCTTGGGTCGCATCAGGGGTTTCGGGACGACGCACAAAACCCGACAGCACATATAACGTGATGGAGAGGGTTTCGAGCGAGATGAAAATCATGACCAAGTCGGCGGCACTGCTTAACAGACTAGCCCCCATCGTGGCAATGATAATCAGGGCATAAAACTCACCTTTATAACGCAGGCGGCTATCACCCATGCCCATCATACAGGTCAGGCCACCCACTAATGTGACCATAACCGTAAAAATCTTGGCGAGGTCGTCACTGCGTACCATCCCACCCAAGATCAATTGTTCAGAAACTTTCAGGCCATCACTGGGCACCAGTAGCCAAGAGAGGCCACCAATGACCAGCATCCCGATACCCGCCATGTAACCCACGCTCTTACGGCGGCTGGCAGGTAAAAACAAATCCATATAGATGACGATTAAAAGTAAAATCGTCATCAAGATTTCTGGCAAAATCGCCAGAAAACTACGGGTATCATCACTACTAAACTGCATCAGTTCAGGCACAGTTACGCTCTCCTAATTACTTACCACCAGTGAGCAAGCCGACCACTGGTGCGACGGCGCTTTCGATCATACCCGACATAATCTTCGGATACACACCCAACACGATTAGCCACACCGTCAACATATAGATGGCGACGCGATCCTGAATTCGAATGGGGGTAATATCGGGGAATTTTTCTTCATCGAACTCGCCAAAGAATACCTGTCCCACAACACGCAGCACATAGGCCGCGGTCAGGATAATACCGAGTGCGGCGGCAATGGCAATGATGCCATAATAGTTTGAGTTCTTCAGAATACTGTCTGGTACACCGCGCCAAAGCCCAACAAAGATGGGGAACTCGGCTACAAATCCACTGAGTCCGGGCATACCCATGCTGACCAAACCGCCGATGATAAAGGCGACGGCAACCAGCGGCATCTTCTTGATAAACCCGCCCAAACTGGGAATGTCGCGGGTGTGTGCTCGGTCATAGACCATCCCGACGCAAGAGAAGAACAGGGCGGTCATCACACCATGCGAGAACATTTGCAGCCCCGCACCAGTCATACCGGTGGTGTTCATTGTGGCAACCCCGAGGCTGACCAACCCCATGTGCGACACCGAGCTAAACCCGATGACGTATTTGAAGTCGCGCTGGCGGAAGGCAATGAACGCGCCATAAACCACATTCGTAAGCGCAAGGAAGATAATCCAAGGCAAGTGGACGCGCGCTCCATCGGGTAGCAATTGGACACCCAACCGCATGGCTGTCAGCGCCCCTAATTTCATCAACACCCCCGCATGAATCATCGAGACAGCGGTTGGCGCCGCGACGTGACCATCGGGTGACCAGTTGTGGAAGGGGAAGATACCAGCCAGCACCGCGAACCCCAAGAAAATGAAGGGGAACCAGAAGCGGGCCATCGTAACACCATGGCCTAAGCCAAGATAATTGGCTTCGTTATAGGCCCCCAATTGACCTGCTAACTGAATGTGATTGAAATCGAAGCTATAGGCTACCTGTTGTAGTTCGGGATATTTGGCTAATTCTTCGGGGTGATTGGTGAAGAATGCCCCCGCTTGGAAGTACAGCACCAAGATGCCAACCAGTGCAATCACTGACCCGATCAAAATATAGAGGGTCAGCTTCATAGCGGCATATTCTCGCAGTTGCACCCAGCCCCAGCCCGCAATCAAGAAGTACATTGGGAAGATGGCGAGTTCGTAGAAAAACAGCAGCAGGAAGATGTCGGTGGAGATAAACACCCCATACACCCCGGCTACCAACAACAGGAAAAACGCCATAAATTCGCGTACCCGGTCTTCAATACCCCACGAAATCATCACCCCGGCGAAACTCGCCAGCCCAGTCAACAGCACCATTGGCGCTGAAAGGCCGTCCACGCCGAGTTGATAACTGACGCCAAGTTCCTTAATCCATGTGATTCGATCCACAAATTGGAAGGCCAAGACACCCGTGCCACTATTGATTAAACTGTCATTGGCAGTACGGGCCGCGTCAGCATCATAGGTGAAAAAAACCAACGCCGCCAGAATCAAGCTGGCTCCGGTGGCGAAGGCTGCAATCGTGCGGATGACATCTTTCTGCTCTTTATCAATGAACAGAATGATGATTGCGGCGATGAACGGAAAGGCCAAAATGCCTGTAAGAATGCCGCTGAACTGAGTTTCCATCAAAATAAACTCCTATTTTAGCCAGCCGGCTGATTACCGAATAAATGCCGAGAAAATATGATAGACGCGCTCGTTAATCACGGGCAAAATCCAGTTTGGATATAGCCCCGTAATCAACATCAACGCGACCAGTGGTGCAATTGCAATTGTTTCACGGCGTGCGATTTCCAAGCTGTGGTGATGCTCGTGATATTCGATCCAGTCAGGATTCGGTGGGCCTTGCAGCACCTTTTGAATACCCTTCAGGATATATGCCCCGGTCATCAAAACCCCGATGGTACTAATCAGAACCATCACTTCAAAGTAGGGGAATGAGCCAGAAATAATCATCCACTCACTTGTAAAACCGTTTAGACCGGGTAGGCCGAGGCTTGCCATGCTGGTGAAGACGAACAAGCCGCCAAACACTGGAACAATGTGCCACAGGCCACCAAACCGCCGCAAATCCCGTGTATGCGCTTTGTGATAGAGCGCCCCGACCAACAAGAACATAGCAGCCGCGCTAAGACCATGATTAAACATTTGTAGTACCGCGCCGTTGAGGGCGACATTGGCACTCTGCATGTTTTCATCCATATCAAGATCAACATCGAGCTTGGCTTGGGCCAGTTGCTTTTGCTCACTGGAGGACAGCGCATCAATCGTGGTCTTATCTGACTGGAACTTATCGGGATAGTGACCAATGTCGGCATCTTCAAGAGGCTGACCCGCCATTTGGAGAGCCAAAACAGGGTCGTCAACGTCCGGGGATTGTGCCCACAAAACACTGTACCAAACACCCATCACCGCGATACCCATCACCACAAAGCCCATGTGATTGACGGAGGAATAGGCGACCAATTTCTTTAGGTCATCTTGCGCCCATGCCGAGAATGCCCCAAGCACAATGCCGAGCATTCCTAACGCCGCCATGACTTGGGCGAAGGTAAAGTGTACATCTGTAATCAATAAGGTACGCGGACTGGCGATTTCTTCGGGGAAGAGGGGGATTACAAGCCGTATAAACCCATAAGCCCCTAATTTCAGCAAGACACCCGCCAGCAGCATCGAACCAGCAGTCGGAGCCTCGGTATGCGCATCAGGCAGCCACGTATGGAAAGGCCAAATTGGAATCTTGATCGCAAACGCGATAAAGAAGCCAAGGAAGGCATAATATTTTACGGCGTTATAGCTCATGCCTAAAATCTCATTGGTGTCTTTTTCGCCAGTGAGTTTGTAGGTCGCATCGCGTCCAATTTCAGGCCAAACCTGCTGCCACGTCTGAATATCAAAGGTAGGGCCGTCCAAATGTTTAGCATCACCTACTGTAAACCCAATCAATTGGATTGCCAGCAGTAGACCGAGTGACCCCGCCATCGTATAGATGAAGAACTTCATCGAGGCATACTTACGATTAGCGCCGCCCCATTGATTGATGATGAAGTACATCGGGACAAGGCCGATTTCCCAGAAGATGAAGAAGATCACCATATCGAGTGCGACGAACACGCCAATCATGCCCATTTGCAGGAACAGAATCAGCGCGAGGATGGCTTTGGTACCCTCGGTGTGTTCAAACGCAATCAACAGCGCCAACGGGGTGAGTAGGGCGGTCAATAGCACCATCGTGACCGAGATGCCATCTACGCCGACGTGCCAGTTCGCGCCGATTTCGGGGAACCACTCATGGACATATTCAAGATGATAGCCGCTGGTAGTCGCTTGACCGTGCATCACCCCATAAAACAAGCCAATGGAGATAATGAGCGTTGGAATGCTCATCCCCAGCGCTGTCCAGCGAGCCAAATTAGGTTGATTGCTAGGCAGCAGGGCCACCACAATCGCGCCAATGGCAGGCCACAGGATTAAGAAATTGAGAACATTCGAAATGAAACTTCCCATTGGAGTTCAAGTCTCCTTCTTAGAGTACCCGCAATACGAAAAACAGGCCGATTGCGAGCAGCATGACTGCTGTAAAGAGCAGATATTGCTGGACACGCCCACTTTGAATGTTGCGGAACCAGCGTCCGCCCAATCCGATGAGTTGTGGGATACCATCACCCACACCGTCAATAATCACATGGTTGAAGCGTTTGATGCCTTCACCCAAATTGTTAAAGATGACCGCAATGGTTTCTAGGATGCCGTCAATCGTATCCTTATCAATCGCTTGATAGGATCCCTTGCGGGCAAACAATTCAAACGGCTGATACAAAACGGTCAAATAGAAGGTATCGAAACCAAAGCGATTCTTGAGTGCTTGCCAAACCGGATCGCCCACCGTTTTTTGTACGGGGTCTTTTTCATAGCTGTCTTTAGGAACGCCATAGACCAGATAAGCTGCGCCTGCTCCCAACCCAAAAGCGAGAAGCGACATCAAAACAGGCCAGATTTTGAACGGCACTTTTTCCGGCTCATGCAAGAGGGAGGGGCCAACAAATTCATGGAAGAAATTATGACTGCCTGTCAGATAATGCAGTATAGTGAAATCTTCATGAATGCCGACGAAGCCCGCTGTAATTGCAAAGAAAGCTAAAATCACTAGCGGCCCTTGCATCAAAGCGCTGTTGCTATATTGCAGCCAGAACTTCTTGAGTGGGGTCTGCGCTTTGGAAAGTTCTTCAGGATCAACATGGTTCATCAAAGTCGCATGTTCAGCAATGGCACTACGTGGTTTGCCAAGGAAGGTCAAGAACCACATCCGCATTGTGTAGAACGCGGTAAACGTCGCTGCGATAATCAAACTAAAAAACACCAGTATATGCAGCCACGGAGAATGGCCTTCAAATTGACCACTATTGGTAAGGAAAGTCATCGCATCGGCAATGATTTCGTCTTTTGACCAGAAGCCTGCCGTAATTAATGGGAAACCAGCCAAGCTGAACGCACCAGCTAACATGGCATAGGCCGTCACTGGAATCTTGTTGATCAGGCCACCCATCAACATAATGTTATTAGGTCTCGCCACAAAGTCGGGTTTCAAGCCCTGTGGAACACTTGGCTTCCACTCGGCATCATCCGGCAATTCACCGTTTGGCCCGACATAATCCGCGCCATAGGGAGTGACTTCACCGGGTTGCAGGTGTCCAGCTTCGATGCCATGAGCAATCGCGTGATTCAAATCGTCCCATGTATAGCTGCTGTGTCCATGCCCATGTTCATCATGCGCGTGGGCGTGTTCATCAGCGTGGTGTTCGTCATGTCCATGCTCACCATGCCCATGTTCAAGGGCGTGTTCGCCATGTTCCATCGCATGAATGACCGAGCCGGAACTCATGAACAAGAGGGCTTTGAAAAATGCGTGGGTAATCAAGTGGAACGCCGCCGCGACATAGGCCCCGATGCCTAGCGCCGCGACCATGAACCCAAGCTGTGAAATGGTCGAATAGGCCAGCACGCGCTTGATGTCATTTTGACCGACACCCAAAATCGCCGCGCCGAGGGCCGTTACCGAACCAATCACCCCCATTAAAATGAGTGGGGCGGTGTAATCACCAGTGTGAGGGTTGCCGCCTGCTTCCAACAGTGGGAACATGCGAATGACCGCATACACACCTGCCGAGACCATTGCTGCCGCATGAATCATAGCAGAAACGGGGGTCGGGCCTTCCATCGCGTCGGGCAACCATGCATGTAGCGGAAATTGGGCGGATTTACCAATAGTCCCGATGACCAGCAATATACCGATAATCGAGGCGGCACTAAGGCCAAGATAGCCTGTTAAATCCGAATTACCCAAGCGTTCCAACATCGTTTCATTATAGAGAATGTCGCGGAAACTGAGCGTGCCTGCTTCCGCATACAGATAACCAATCCCAACCAACATTAGCACGTCAGCGACACGGGTGGTCATAAAGGCTTTAACGGCGGCTTGTTGGGCGCTCTTTTTCTCAAAGAGGAAACCGATGAGCAGATAGGAACAAAGGCCCATGATTTCCCAGCCCATAAAGAGCAAGAGCAGGTTATCCGCCACTACCAGTGTCAACATCCCACCTGCGAACAAACTCAGATAGGCAAAGAAACGGGAATAGCGAATTTTGTGGGGGTCATCATCTGGATACGCGCCCATGTAGCCCATGCTGTAGACAAAAATCATCAACATCGCAATCGGCACCATGAACAACATCACGGCGGTCAAGGGGTCAACCAGTACACCCATGCGGAATTCGCCGAGGCCGACATCCATCCATTTGATGCTGTCGCCAAAGGCATTGGGGCCAAATTCTTTTGTACCAGTGGTTTTGAGGAACTCACCAAAGGCCAGCAAGAACGACAGCACCACCGAACCCACCGCGATAGAATGACTCAAAAATTTATTGCGCCCGGTAAACAAAATAATCAGCATAAAGCTAATTAGCGGCGGCACCGGGATGAGCCACGGCAGATAATTTGCATTCAGCCAATTTACATCCATACGTGTTCTCCAGACTAGTGCGCGAGCAGAATGACTAAATCCGCTGCGACGGGTCTACCACTTCAGCATGTTTACGTCTTCAACAATGACCGTCTGGCGGTTGCGGTAGATTGAGATAATCAGTGCCAGACCGACGGCGGCTTCTGCGGCAGCGACGATAAACACGAAGGCCGCAAAGATTTGCCCATTAATTTCAAAAGGATTGAGATAGCGCCAAAACGCCACCAAGTTGATATTGGCCGCATTCAGCATTAGCTCGACCGACATGACGATGGCAATCGCATTACGCCGTGCCAGTGCGCCATAGGCCCCTATCGCAAACAGCCCTGCCGATACCACCAGATAGAAATACAACGGAACCATAATTTCTGCTCCTAAAAAATCAGGCTTCGTCTTCGCGGGCAACTACAATCGCCCCGATGAGCGCCGCTGTCAGCAAAATAGAGGCCAATTCAAATGGCAGTACAAACCCATCACGGGTGACAAGGGCTTCCCCAATTTTCTCAACAGTTACGATCTTGAGGTCGTCGTTGGCAACCACTCCGCTCCCCTTGGCATCAGGATCAACGGGCAGATGGGCATTTAAATTCGCCACTTTGTCGCCAAAGATGTCGGTGACGGCTTTTTCATCCACTAATGGTGAAAGGGTGATGACCAGTATGATGAACAAAAGCACAGCCACCGCAGCGGCAGCGGGCCACTGGGTATTTTGGGTTTCTTCCAACCCCATCATCCGGCGGGTCAACATGATAGCGAATAAGACCAAAATGGCAATCGCACCAATATAGACCAACACCTGCACCGCAGCCAGAAAGGGCGCGACTAACAGGACAAAAAGGCCCGATGTTCCAAACAGACTGAGCATCAAAAACAGCGCGGAATGCCACAGATTACGGCTGATGACCACCATCAACCCGCCGCCGAGTGTCATCACCGCGAAGGCGAAAAAGGCTATTGTTTGCCATGTTATTTCCATGTGCAAAATCCTCTCAACAGGTCACGAAAAAATTAATCCCCGGCGGGGGCAGCTGCCGCATGGGCCGCTGGATAGGCTTCACGTAATTTGGCACTGGTTGCCTCACGTCCACGTAAAATGGCGTTCCGCAGCATCCGCAACGAAAAGACGAAGACTAGGGCGCTCAATAAGAACATCACCCCTACCCGCAATAGGGCTTCACCATTGAACAGGCGGTCAAATATATTGCCTGTTACCTCTGGTTCTGGCAATACTTTCCATAGGAAACCCGTAATGAGCAGGTGGACAATAGATACAGGTACAAGGAATTTCCAATTGAAAGCCATCATCTGGTCAATACGGAAGCGCGGCAAGGTCAAACGAATCCACATCGTCAAGAAATATATGAAGAATGCCTTTGCTGACAAATAAAGAATCCCTAGCACAGGCAAATCTTGGACAAATGGCCCTTGCCATCCACCCATAAACAGCGTGGCGGCAAACACACCAATCAAGAAGGCGTGTAGGAATTCGGCCAGATAGAACATCGCAAAGGCCATTGCGCTGTATTCAATCATGAACCCGGCGACCAATTCTGATTCCGCTTCAATCAGGTCGAAGGGGGAACGACCGACTTCACCCAAATTGCTTAGGATGAAAATGATAAAGGCTGTTGGGGCATAAAAGAAAATCCAGTAATTGTCTCCCTGAAAATCCACAATTTTCTGCATACTCATCGTGCCAGCCAGCATGACCGGAACTAGCAGTGTAAAGACCATCGGGATTTCATAACTAATCAACTGGGCCACCGTGCGGAAAGCTCCCAACAAAGCATATTTGTTGTTGCTGCCCCAGCCCGCCATCACAACCCCGATAGTGGACAAAGAGCTAATCGCCACAAAATAGAGCGCCCCGATAGACAGGTCAGTCCCAATAATGTTGGGGGCCAGTGGCACCACCGCTACCATCATGATGACCGAGACCACCATCAACACAGGCGAAATCATATAGGGGATACGGTCTACATTGCGGGGGAAGATCAATTCCTTGCTTAACAGTTTCACTACGTCGGGGATAGATTGCAAAATCCCAAACGGCCCCACGCGGTTTGGCCCTACGCGGTTTTGAAAACGGGCCGCGACTTTACGTTCAACCCAGATGGTAAAAATGGGTAGCAGCAAGAACACCGTCGCCAACAAAAGTACGCTGATATAAATCCCCAGCGTGTTGGCTAGCCCGTCACTCAGGCCTGCATCCTTTAAAAGTTTACTCGCATAATACATATTCAGTTACTCCCGGTCTACACACAAAATATCGGCCTTGAAGCCGATTTGCGGTGAGTATTTCTCTGTACCCTTTACGACCACTCCAATGCGCCTTTTTTCCACGCATAGGCCAAACCTTCGACCAATAGGAGGATGAAGACCGCACCAGCCATGAACGAGAAGAAACTCAACTTGGCATAGGCGACTGCCCATGGAAACAGGAAGATCATTTCCACGTCAAATACAAGGAAGATAATCGCGTACAAATAATACTGTACTTTGATTTGCCCCCATGTATCGCCAACCGTCTCGACCCCGCACTCATACACATCGTTTTTGATGCGGTTGGCACGTTTAGGCCCGATGACGTAGTTCAGAATAATTGGCGCAAGGGGGAGCAGCCATGCTACTGAGAGGAATGCCCCAACAAATGCCCATTGATTTAGTTCCATGCGACACGTTCTCCACTGCGAAACACTTGGTTTGCATGTGTAAAGCGAATTTAATAAGGCCTGAATAATCGTTTGTGAATTACAGCGCGAAAGTATAACGCAGGGTCAACGGCTTGACAACATTACGTAAACTTACGTTCGCGCAAAATTTAACGCGGGGCAAATTCTAACATATGGGGGGCGAAAAAAACATCAAATGATTTCGACCCCCGATGATTTCACCTAAAAATTCATTCGCCATTGACCAATGCTCGTGCAATTTGGTTGTGTCGTTCAATAACGGGTTCAATTTCCAATGTAGTGATTTGGCCCTCACGGATGACCACCCGCCCATTGATGACACTATAGTCTACGGTAGCAGGTGTGCAAAACAACAACGCCGCAACCATATCATGCTGTGCACCTGCAAAGGCCACCGTATTGACGTTGATGGCGATAAAATCCGCTGCCATGCCCGGTGCGATACTGCCAATATCATTCCGACCCAACACCCGTGCCCCACCCAGTGTCCCTAATTCAAGGGCTTCGCGTGCCGTCATACCCGCTGGATCACCCCCCGCCCGTGCGCTCAACATCGCCATCCGTGCCTCAGCCAATAGGTGTCCGCTATCATTCGAGGCTGAGCCATCTACCCCCAAACCAACGGGGACGCCGTGTGTCAACATCTTGCGTACCTGTGCGATGCCACTACCGAGGCGTAAGTTGCTAGTTGGGCAATGGGCTATACCTGTCCCCGTGCGGCCAAATTTTTCAATGGCGTCGTCGCTGAGATGAACACAATGGGCGTGCCACGTATCCTCCCCAACCCAACCAACTTCTTCGGCATAATCACCGGGGGCAAGGCCAAATTTTTCGATGCTGTAGGCGACATCCGGTTTGGTTTCGGCTAGATGCGTATGGAGTCGGACGGCAGGATAGCTCCGCGCCATCTTAGCCGACTCACGCATCAAATCTACTGAAACGGTAAAAGGTGAACAGGGGGCCAGTGTAATACGCAACATGGCATAGCGGTTGGCATCGTGATAGGTTTCAATGAGCCGTTGCGAATCTTTTAAAATAAAAGGTTCTTTTTCGACCACTGAATCCGGCGGGAGGCCCCCTTGACTTTCACCAACACTCATACTGCCACGACTGGCATGAAAGCGCATCCCGATAGCTTGAGCTGATTCAATTTGGTCATCGAGCGTACAGCCATTTGGATAAATATAGAGGTGATCGCTGGCGGTGGTGCAGCCGGAGAGCATTAACTCTGCCAAACCAATTTTGGTGCTAACTTTGATGGCTTCGGGGTGCAGTCCCTTCCAAATCGGATAGAGCGTGACCAACCAATCAAATAATTCATAGTTTTGGGCGAGTGGCACGGCACGGGTCAGGCTTTGAAAAAGATGATGATGGGTATTGACCAGACCGGGCATAACCACATGATGCCCTTTCATATCTAATACTTCATCGGCAGTAGCGGGAAGTTCTGCCGTCGTGCCAACCTGTTCAATGACATGATCGCGCACAAAAATGGCCGCATTGGGGATTTCGCGGCGGGTGGCGTCCATCGTTACAAGGGTGTGAATATTTTTGACAAGAAGAGTTGGCATAAATTACTCCCCACCAGTTACAAATTAATAATGAGGTGGGGAGTGTAACATTTGGATTCTGAAGGGGCAATTACTTCCGATGTTAGAATTAACGCAGTTCCCAAAACTGGCGCATTAATTGAGCATGGCCTAAGTGTAGGCCTGTGTGTTCTAAGGCGTGCAAGAGTGCCCAGCTAACCGACACTTTTTCATTTCTTCCGACGACGGAACGAACAATCGCTAAATCTGCTAGCGTAAGACGCTCTAAGGCGTGATGGGCATATTCTTCGAGGGTCGCAAAACGACCTTTTAACTCGACCACACTTAATCCTTGTGCCTTAAATTCGGCTGAACGGTCACGGTTGGAAGTCTCCTCTAGCGCAACATCCCCAATCCAGAAGCGCGTCGCGCCAACTGTATGAACAACCAGTACACACAGAGAATTGATATTTTCGCCGGGAACCCAGTCAAGTGCCTCCATCGGCAAATCTTCAAATGCGGCAACAAAATCTCTGTGCAGATCTTGCAAACGCTCGAAATAGTCTACAAAAAATTGTTCCATGACGTGTTCCTTTGTCGGCAACGATGATGCAAAATTTATCCACATCATTTTAACATAGGGCAAAACATCTATTGACCTAAATTTAGGTGGCCTTGGGCTTAGATTACTTACTATGGAGATTCCTAAACTGGGTTCAATGTCTCAGCAATATCTTCTCGAAAGGCCACATAGCGATCCAAAAAGGTTTCTATCCCCTCGGCTGATTGGCTGGCAAAAATTTGGAGGGCAGCCACTGTCGCCACTATCGAGGCAGCGGCTTCGGGTTTAAAAGCAGTGTGGTCAGCATCTTGCCAGACATCATCACGCCGCGTGGTAATGGGGTGCTGTTTGCTCGGATAGGTATACATGGCAATAATCGGTGAGGTAGGCACGCCATTATCAATGCGTCCGGCATGGGCCGTGCAATAGCTATCTTGCAGGGTATGCAGGGCGCTCCCAAAAGCAAGGGCACGCTCTTCCCACGATAGGCTACTCTCACAGCCTTTGGCAAAGCCGCGTCGGATAGTTTCGCGTAAATGTGGATAGGCCTCGGCCACTTTTTGCTTACGGCAGCGCATGGCATGGGAAGCATGTTCCCCGTATTTACAAGTGACTCCGCGTGCCGCCATGATAATAACAGCCTGCGCCGACACCAGCTTATCTAGTTGAATGTTGGCAATATCCGTGCGGACATTCCCCAATGTCAACCAATCGGGGTTCACTTCGGGGGGCAATTTTCCGTCATGCGCCTCAAAATCAGCTACCGCCTGACGCATGAGGTATTCATGCCCCTCGCCAAACCGGACCATAATTTTTCCAAAAAGGGTGATATTCGCGCCAGTATAGAAAGCACACCTTCCTTTAGGGTGGTAAGTCTATATCCGGCGGGATATTACCCTATCTGACCTTTTTCGCCAGCATTAATTCAGCGCCACTGAGTGTATTTTTTAGCAGCATGGCAATCGTCATTGGGCCAACTCCACCCGGCACCGGGGTAATTGCACCAGCGACCTCTTTAGCTTCATCAAAGGCCACATCACCGACTAGTTTATAGCCTTTTTTACTGGTCGGGTCATCCACACGATTGACACCGACATCAATGACCACCGCGCCCGGTTTAACCCAATCACCCTTGACCATTTCAGCCCGACCCACCGCTGCGATTAAAATATCGGCTTGGCGGCAAATGCCCGCTAAATCACGGGTGCGGCTGTGGGCAATCGTGACAGTGGCATTACGCTTGACCAACATCAGGGCGGCAGGCATCCCGACAATATTGCTGCGGCCCAAGACCACTGCATTCGCCCCATCAAACTTAACCCCCGTCTCCTCTAACAACACCATACAACCGTGTGGAGTACAGGGCATGAAGAGCGGCTCGCGGCCTTTCATCGCTAGTCGGCCAATATTCAGTGAATGGAAGCCGTCCACATCTTTTTCAATACTGATGAGGCTTAGAACTGCTTCAGAATCCAGATGATCGGGCAAGGGTAGTTGCACCAAAATGCCATGTACACGTGGGTCAGCATTCAGATCACGGACTACATTCTCCAATTCGGTTTGGGTAATGTCAGCGGGGAGTTCGTAGCCAAAGGATTCAATGCCTACCTCAGCGCAAGCCTTGCGTTTCATCCGCACATAGGTCTGTGAGGCCGGGTTCTCCCCGACTAAGACCGCTGCTAATCCGGGTCGGATGCCATGTTCGGCGATCATTTTCTCAACTGCTGCGGCTGTTTGGTGATGTAAACGATCCGCAACAGCCTTGCCATCAATAAGTGTTGCCATTGATTTCCCTCCTAAAATGGATGGTTATGGAATTGCTCCGCATCGTAATTTAGACTAAGCTAATTGAGGCGGTGCAACCGTATCTATAGGCTAACACAAGACAAAAAGTGAATACCAGTGTGAAGCCGCCATGTTGTAGCGGCTTTTTGTCAATGACTTCCGACAAATTTTCTACAAATATACGCGCCTATTTGCCGGGTAGTCAGGTAACATTAAGACAGGTGGTTAGAAGATTGCTTCACCCACTATGCTTGCGCTATCTCAACTGCAACTCAAGCGATTAGGGATTTAGCCTAGGCAAAAACGTTTGTTGATATGAAAAAACGCCCTATCTGTTTAAAGTTTTTTAGGTAGGCTTAGGAGAGGATAACGGATCATGTCCGATCATCAAGCCAAACAAGTCATCCAAACACCCACCCATAAAAATTCCATGAGTGGGGGCAAATTACGTGGTCAGGCGCTGCTTGAATACGTGATGATTTTGGCATTGGCCTTTATTGGCCTGATTGCCATTTTGACCATCACCGGGCCAGCAATTGGTAACGTGTTTAGCCGCACCGTTTATGACTTGTTGGGTCAAACTACAACTCCGCAAGACCCCTTGGATGCTGGCGAATTTTGGAATTTGGTCACTGCCGTGGCATCGTATACACCGGCTAATGTTGACCTCATTACCAATACTCCGGCACCCCAAAACAATCCGGGTATACCCACCAATACGCCCGCTATGACAGCGACGTGGACGTTTACCCCAATACCTAGTGCCCCAACGGCTGGGCCAACCGCCACGCCACAGGACAGAGATCAAAGCGCCCCGTGGAAAGACCCAGCGACTGATCCTTCCAATTGGCAAACCGATTTCACGGACATTTTTACCGATCCAACCCTTGCGCCATGGAATGCCCAATGGTGGAATCTGACTGCTTGTACCTCAGGGTCAATTTTTAACGCTACAAATGGCAGTTATTCTGGCTCAGGGCCGACAGCCACGACACAAGAACAACTTATTCAGTTCCCGCGTGCGACCCATGCCTATTGGACTACCCCCACTAGTGCCCCTGCTGCTGGTGTCACGGCTGACTTCTGCTCTCGCTTTACAAACTCAGTCATGTTGTCACAAGGTGCATATACTTTCCGTTATCGTCGAGATGACGGGGTGCGTATTTTTGTTGATGGGACAACCCAACTTGCCCCAGCCCAAGACTGGAGCTTGGCCCCAACAAACAACAATTATGTTGAAGTCAACTGGGTCAATCCCGGCACCCGTTCTGTACCGATTGTGATTCAACATCGCGATACGGGCAGTGGCGCATGGCTAGAAGTCAGCTTGTACAAATCAGGTCAATCAGGTAACAGCGCCGACTGCAACTGGTCGTTGATTAATTGGAATCCCAATTCACCACCCACCGCTTGGCATGACAGTCCGCCTATCAACACCACCTATAATAGTGGTCAAAATTGTATCCTGCGCTATCGTGGTCGTATTGACCTAACACTACCGGGTATCAATAATCCCTTCTTGGAATTCTCTGACGCTTACGATCTGGGTCAATATGACAGCGCCGTCGTCAGTCTTTCAGGTAGCCAATTCCCCGGTGTCTGGTACAACCTTACGGTTCACTCAGGAGCAGCAGCAGCGATTACGTATGGTCGCCAAAGCTATGACCTTACAAACTTCGTTGACAATTTAGGGGTGGCCCACGACTTCCGAAGCCAATACCTGGAAATCCGCTTTATCTTGATCACTGACGCTACTGCCACCAATGCCGATGGCTGGTATCTGGATGACATTACGGTTGACAACCGTATTGAGACGGTCTACTCGATTGGCTTCTCGGATTCTATGGATACGGGCAACAATTGGGTGAGCAGTGGCGGTTGGACGCTTTCAAGTGAAAACTCCCACAGCCCCTCAACCGCATGGTCAGACAGCGAAGGTGGCCCCTATGCCGCCAGTTCTAACAATATTTTGCAACTAAATGGGCGCGTTGACCTAACAGGTGCAACGCTTGACCAGCCCCAATTTGTATTCTGGCACAGCTTCGACCTTGCCTCTGGGGATGCGATTTATCTTGAGATTTCGCATGACCGCAGCACTTGGCGCATGATAACACCCAATGGGATAGCAACCTATCTGGCACAATACTCTACCCAATCATCATTCAGCCAGTTGGTGGTTCCAATCCCGACGGATGTCGTCAACGACCCGGCTCGCCGCAATCGTATCTACTTACGTTTCCGCATCCAAAGTAACAACAGCGCGCAAGGCGATGGCTGGTGGGTGGACGATTTCCAAATTCGCAACCAACCCAATGGCAGCATCCGCCCGAACTGGTGCGATGATATGGAAGCCGGTGGCGGTAACTGGATCGCGGGTGGCAGTTGGGGTATTACCAATGCCAGCTCTCATGCCGGTACACAGTCATGGACTGACAGCCCTGCTGGCGATTACCTAACGGGCAGCAACAGTACACTCGAATTGGTTTCCAACATTGACCTGAGCAATCCAGCTCCCTCGGGCTTCCCAACGGTTGTCCGCCCAATATTGGAATTCTGGCACCAATGGGAAATTGAAGCAGGTGACGCCATCCATGTCGAAGTTTCAACCGATGGCGGGGCCAACTGGCTGAATATGACCAATAATTCCAACCTCTGGTCATTTTCAAATGGTCAGACGACCCTACCCCGTTGGAATATCGGCTACGCTGGTGATTTCAACTATATGTATAGTTGGCAGCGCGATGTCGTTGACTTGTCCCCATGGATCGGCCTAACTAACCTGCGCTTGCGTTTCCGCCTAGATGCCCGTGTCAATACAACGGTGGGCGATGGCTGGTATATTGACGATGTCTGTATCCGTGAAGCCAGCACCGATTTGACCATCAATCTGCCTTTTGCGGACGACTTTGAAGGCCCCTTGGTTAATTGGTACGTGGGTGGCAGCTGGATTGTAGACGCCAGCGATCATCACAGTGGGGTGTCCTCCATCTCTGAAAGCCCATCGGGCTACTATACTGCGGATACCGACCCCATTATCGAGCTACGTTATAATGTCAACCTTACGGGGGCAGTTGAACCAACCCTGTACTATTGGGAACACTATGAATTAGGCTACGATGACCGTGTAGTCGTCGAATATATGCGGGTCAATGCTCAAGGCGCACCCCAAACCAATTGGGCACCACTCCCCACAACCGAACGGCGCAACATCACCAATCGGGGCTGGGTACGTCAGCAAATCAACCTTGCGCCCTATATCAACCAGATTATTCGTCTCCGCTTCCGCTTAGATGCGTTGGTAGATGCGTCTTCGGTCAGCGACGGCTGGAGTCTCGACGATATCTCTATCACTGATCGCAATGGCATTGAAACCCAATACTCGGCTGATCCCTTTACCGAAACGATGGAAACCATCACCCCCGGTGACTGGGTCTACGATCACAATTGGGGCACTGTCTTGGAACCCCGCAGCATTGGCAGTGGTAACGACACCGACGCTCTGGGGCCGGGCACATGGGATGCTACCTACTTTAGACGCTTCCCGACCTCAACATCCTGCACTATCCCAAATCTAACTGACAGCCCCGCACCATCTGGGTCAACCATGTATGGCCCCTATCCTCTAGCAGGCGGTCAGATTGCCTTCGACTGGGGCACAACTTCCGGGCCTTCGTATGTATCGCCCACGACGGACACCTTCGGCATTATCTTCCGCCGAACCGTGAACTTCGCCGAGGATACGACTTTAGTCATCAACTACTGGGCGGATGACGGCATCCGTATCTACGACAACGGTACACGCTTTGTGAATCGCTGGGGCTGTAACTCGGCCACGCCCTTCTCGGTGACCCGAACCTTTACCGCAGGTATTCATAACCTTGAAGTTCACTACGTTGAAATCAGCGGTTCGGCGCGTATCCGAGTCAACTTCCAGCAGCAATACTCAACTGGTTCGCTGATCGGCCCCGGCCCATGGCAGGCGTATTGGTATAACAATGTGACCTCGCCCTGCTCGGTGAGTGCGACCCTTGATGCTGCTTCAAGAAACGGTACCCCCACCTACCCAGATCGCTTGGACTTTAATTGGGGAACCAACTACCCGACCGGTGTAGGTATCACAGGTGGTGACACCTTTGGCGCAATTTTCAGTATGCACCTACAGCTTGATGTCGCTACCACCTATCAAATCATCGGCTATCGTAGTGACGCCTTCAGGGTTTACAACACCAATGGCACTGGGCCTAGAACGCTCATTAGCCCAACGACCTATTGGACAAGCTGTAATACTGGGACAACCTTAGACGCAACCACCTACTTCAACTTCAACTATACCTTGCCCGCTGGGGATAACTTAATTGACGTTGAGTATTATGAAAACAACGGCAGTTCCCTATTCCAACTGGGTATGTATACCGGTAGCATGGTTTTCCATGACAGCCCACCCAGCAGTCGTCCTTCTGGTACACCCGTCAACTATGAAGACTTGACCAACACCAGTGTCACGTTGGAAGGGCAAATCAATCTGGCGGGCACAGTCAACCCGGCCCTAATCTGGCAAGACAGTGTGCAGTTGGGCTTGATTGACTATTCCATCATTGAAGTTTCGACCGACGAAGGGTTTACATGGACTGAGGTGTATCGTCGTGCCACCGACAACCCGGCATGGACGCAGCGTACCGTTGACCTAACGGCCTTTGCGGGATCGCGCATTACCATTCGGTTCCGCTTAGACGCCCTCTTAGACCCCGAAACCGACGATGGGTGGTTCATAGACAACATCACCGTCATGGATTGATGCTTAGTAAACGTTAATCTTTGCAATAGGCCGTGTCACAGCGGCCTATTTTTTTACCTAACGAAAATACAACCTGTTTTCAGGCAAATCCACCATGCCGCCTAATAGAGGCTCTGGTAAAATAGAGTTAACCAAGTAAGTAGCGACTCAATAAGCCATAGACGATTGGAAAGAGGACACGGAACCCCCATGCAGCCCTGTGGATTACTGTTTATCTTCTCCGGCCCAGCGGGTGTTGGGAAAAACACAATTATGCGTGGTGTCCTAAAGGCGATGCCGCAACTCAAGCAATTACCCACTGCCACAACGCGACCCCCACGTGCTGATGAACAAGAAGGTCGTGAACACGAATTTCTATCGGAAGCCGACTTTCGCCGCCGCATTCTCGAAAAAGCGTTGATTGAATGGCAGATTATCCATGATGCCAGTGTCTATGGCGTTCCCCGGGCCACCATCCAAGACGCCATCCGTAACGGGCAAGCCTTAATGGCCGATGTGGATGTGCTTGGAGCAATGCAATTAAAACAGGAGTTCGGGGATCGGGTGGTGTTGATTTTTGTGGAATCCCCCGATAAAAACGTGCTGGCTAGTCGGATGCGGAAACGTTCTGAGGTCTCTGATGAGGAACTCAATACGCGATTGCGCCGAGTTGAGTTTGAACATGAGTTTGCTGACGATTATGATTATGTGATTGTGAACCATGAGGGCCAGCTAGAAGCCAGTATCCAAGAGGTTGTTGAGATTGTCACGGCGTCATGCGAAAAAACCGCCCAAATTCCCTCGCTCAGTAATGCCGTTTTTGGTTGGAACCCAGCCCTAATTCAGCAATATGCTACTGGCGTCATTGTGCAAAACGGGTGCTTGTTGCAAAAACATGGCGAATATCCCAAAGTCAAAGTCCCCGCTGAGCAACTCCCTTTTGAAGCCATTCAAGCCTATATGCAAGCCGAGTTGGGTGTAGAGATCGTGCCAACCCGACCGGATTCACCGACGCGCAAGGTGGAGATTGGTTTTGAGCCAGCCCAAGTGATTCGGGTTATTCGTAAGGCCACCGCCATCGAGAAAAACTTCATCTACATTCTGCATCTAGCCACCGAAATGCGAGAATTACCGGCGGGGTGGACCTTCATCCCAATGGCAAATCTGCATTTAGATGGGCATATCGCTGAGATTTTGATGCAGACGGAAGGCTTGTTGCAGATTAATTAAAGCCAACGGGCAATGATTTCGCCCAGCAGACCCGTCTGCCGCAAAGCATTGAGGGCTTGGGTCAATTCCAGATAAAGCCGCCAATCACTACGTCGTACTGCCATTACATAGGGGTCAGAAATCAAGGGCATAGCACTGACCACCAATTCAGAGTGGTCTTTTATAAACAAATGGGCGCTGATGGCATCCACTAAAGCCACGTCCGCTTGACCCTCTATAATGGCTTGCATCGCTTCCTCAGACCCAATAAGCCGTTGCAATTCAAAAGGCGGCTTATCTAATTTACCAAGCCAGCGACGGGCCTGACTATCTCCCTCTGTGCCTATTTCAACCGCCAATGTTTGACCTGTCAGCTCGTCAAAATCTTTGGGTAGGGGGGCATCGGCTCGGCTGACAAAGACCTGACCCGCATCAAAATAGGGTTTAGTATAAAGAACATTCCCTTGGCGGCGCGGTTCAGGATGCAGGGCCGAAATCAGAACATCTACAAAACCAAGTGCCAGCGTGTCATAAAGCCCGTCGTAGCCCAATACCACAAAACGGACATGGGCGATCCCCATTTTTTCAGCAAGAGCCTGCGCCAAATCCGCATCTAAGCCCTCAACATGATCTTCGCCAAAACTGCCAAAAGGTGGAAAACTGGGGTCAATCCCAACCACCAACGTGTCATCGCGGTGCATCCGTTCCCATGTCGCATCAGTTGGGCCATTGCCGCCCCGTACCAACGCCCATGCGCTACTTGTAACAACTAAAAATGTGAGGAGCAGCACGCCGCTTGTCAGGGCTTTTTGGGTCGAAAGCCATTGAATTTTGCGACTCATTGGGGTTGCTCCCATCCACGAGCATAGGCTTGCACCGCATTGTAAATGGGCTTGGGTTCAAAATCAGATGAGATTAAAGTGAAATAATCGGGGTAGCGATTGGTGGGGGTGGGGAAACGAAACACCCACAGGCAAAGGCTTTTCAGCCATGGATATTGCTTAGTCATCTCAAACATATCGAGGGTGTAATTAATTCGCAGCGCTGGACGAATGCCGTTAATCCAACGGGGATGGTCGTTCCAGCCCGTTTCGGTGATGTAGACGGGTTTATCCGCATCACCATATTTGACCATTACCTCGTGCAGCAACTCAATGCGCCGGAAGTTTAAAATATTGGGGGCAGGGTCAGCTTGGGGCGGCGAAGTGAAGCCATAGGTATGCACAGCAAGGGCGTCAAAATAATCCCCGGCGCCCGCTTCATACATGCGCGTCAAAAAATCGAGATCATCCCACCCGCCATTCATGCCACCGGGGGGTGCAAGGGTTGGGGCCAATGCGCCATTTAAAATCATAATATCGGGGTTAGCGGCATGAGCGGCTTCATAGGCCATTTTTAATAGGCGGGTATAGCCTTCGGGGTCGGGTGGGCGTTCACCCCATTCAAAATTGAGATTAGGTTCATTCCAAATCACAATCTGATCAACTCGACCTTTATATCGTGCCGCAAATTCGCCGATATATTGGGCAAAACTAGGAAATTCACTTTCCGGCAAATAATTGAGGGTGGATTGGGTATCGGTCGGGCGTGCCCACCCCGGTACAAAACCAATGCGAGCAATGACCTTGAGACCTTGATTTTCAGCATATTCAATAATGCGATCAGGGTGATACCAATCATAATGACCACGTTCGCGTTCGACATAGGCCCATGGCAAAAATTCGACAATCGAACTGGCTCCCATTTCGCGCACCATTTGTAGAGTCTGCAAAATCTTGCTGTCTTCAACTTCATCGGTTAGGCGAGTATGCACACACACCCGAGGGTCGGTGGTTTCAACCTGCTGAGGAGCACCCAAATGAAAGGTGGGGGCAGGTTTTTTTGACGCTGGATCAAGGGGGTAATAGCGTGGGCCAGCCCAGGCATAAACCAAAAGGAACAGAACACCACAACGCAGTGCCCATGTTCCATAATTTAAGGCTCGGCGATTAATGCAAGGCATTCAGTAGGCAGGTGGCTACTATTTTTTGCTGGGGCCAGTACCAAGTTCAGTGACTTGACGCACAATACCCAAAATTGCCAAGCCCAATTTCACAAAATCGCTGGAGCTGATGCCTTTGTCGTTGCCATTTTCGTCAGCCGCTTTAGCATAAAAATAGGCTGCCAGAAAACCAATGACCAAACCAGCGATACTGCCCCGAACGTACAAATCGGTATAGGATTTATTGTTGTTCTTGCTCATTCTTTTCCCCGTTAGATGCTACAACTCTATGGTTGCCCTGCTTGTGGAGGCGAGGTTGGTGGTCGTTCCTCCGGCGGCTTTTTCGATAGCCCCAACAAATGACCGATGAAATATTCCCAACGAGCTAATCGTACATTAACGGCCAGCATGGGTTGGTTAATTTTATCAGCCGCTCGAATCGTAATACTGCTGGTACGTTGAACCAAACGTCGTACCGATTGCAGCGGCCCATAGATTTTAGCTGGAATTTTGGCCGAACCATAGGCCAACATAATAAATAGCACATCCAACACCAGAAATACAAGAACGAGGGGCACCAGTATACATATCACCAGCAAGACACTGCTGACCGTCGCTATTTGCCCCTTACTAATGGTATCTGTCGCAACCAGAATGAGAGGTAGAACAAACAATAAAAAGATCATCCCCAAGGCGCTCAAGGCGATGGGGAGAACAATTTTGCGCCGGAAATCACGGCGGTGTTTTACAATCGGGTCAAGCGACATCCAGCATCCTTACTGTTGATTTAGGTCAAACCCGGCAAAGATGCCGACGCACGCATCTGCACAGTGCTGAGAGCCTCATATGCTGCCATTCGCACTTTTTCATCCTTGTCCATCAAAGCCAAATATAAGGGTTTGATTCCGGTTGGCCCTCCCACTTGGCCCAATGTATAGGCAGCACGTTTGCGGCGTGGGGGTTGGGCTTCTTGGAGAGCCCGCACAACTAATTGACGGGCCTTATCGCCTTCGGGGACACCTTCGCCTAACTCCGCCGCATAGGTTGCCAGCCACGAAAGCTGTTCGATACGCGGGAATGAGCGTGGGCCAGTTCGTTCAGGTGCCCGCGCCATTGCAAAAGCACGTTCAGCCGCCGAGCGCACATACCATTGCCCGTCTTCCAGCATCGCTTTATAAAGACCAACCAATGCCCATGTCGTGGGGATACGTGCCAAGCCAAAAGCGGATGCCCGTCGCACCATCATATCTTCATGGTCAATGCCGTCGCGTAAAACATCATATCCATGACCGGGAATAGCGGCCAATGCTTCGGCAACAGCTTGACGGAGAGGCTCTTCGCCTTGTAACAAGCCTTCTACCATGTATTCCAAGGCCGTCTCGGTAGCAATCGCGCCTAAGGCCAACCCCGCTGCTAACTGGACATCCGTATCATCATCCACCAGCATGGGGCGTAAATCTTTGAGTGCATCCGTATCGCCAAACGCACCCATCCCAATGCAGGCCAGCTTACGAATCACCGGGTCTGCATTACGAATCGCCTGTCGCAGAATGAATAGGATGTTTTTATCGCGGGAGGCAATCAATGCAGCAAGTGCCCGTTCACGGATGGTCGGATATTGACTGGTAGCCAATAAAGCTGCTCCCAATCGTTTCAATATCTCCGCCCGCCAACTGGCTGAGGGGGACGCATCAGACAGCCAGCGCACTACCGCAAATAAGTTCGAGAATAATAGGTCAGGTGGAGTCGAAAGTTTTTGATAAACGGCGGTAGTCAAATCAAGTTCAGCAGCAGCAAATCCAACCGAGTGCTGCCAATTGGGGAGAGCTGCCACTTCAGCCAACCGCTGACGCATATCTTGAATCAGCCGTTCGCCACCCAGATAACCCATGATTAAAGGATGCCGGAAACCATAGGCATTGCCAGCCCGTTTGACCATCAAGTCGCTCCCGATAAGGCCCTTAACAAATTGGTCTATATTGGTAATCGGCTTATCTTGGGCATCCATCAAGTGGGTACTGGCGATTGAGGTAATCTGCTCCTCATTCAACTGCATCCCCTTATCCTGCATGACCATCGCTAGTTCGCGTAGAATCAATGCAGTTTGGGCCACATTGGCAGGAAGGTAATTACGGATATAACGCTCGAACCACCCACGACGGCCTAATTCTTGTTCCTCACCCGCCAGCGCCGCATAGGTCTTGAGGGTGATTTCTAAGGGCGTCCGGTTGCGATTGTCGGCCAACAAACGGGTTCGGGTTTTATCATCAATACGAGTAATCTCGGCCTTTTTCTTGTTACGGCTTTCGCGTCCGCCTGCCAGCCCCGGCCAGATTTGTATCCAACGTTGAATCGAATTTTCAACATCACGCGGCGACCACGGCTTGATAAAGGTCGGGGTAAACCCAAGCTGCAACAAAGCATCGTAGCCCGTCGCGGGGCCAGTAATGATAATCCGGTTATGCCCATACATTTCCATAAAGTTCCGCAGCCACATATAGGCCTTGGATAGGTCACCGGGGAACAAATCATCAAAGCCGTCAATCAACACTAAGCAATTGCCTTGCCCAAGTTGTTGATAGACCACAGGTGGTACAGCTTGCCCGGTGACCAATGTCATATATTGCTGCAAAGCATGAATGATTGGCTCAGCAGGGTCAACCTCAATACCATACAAATTCAAATCGAGATCAATATCCCCAATGTGGAAAAACACGGGGAAGAATTTTTTCGGGTCGGCTTTAGGAGGATTTAAAACATCTGTGCCGCCTTCATCGTGTTTCTTTACAACCCGCAGTTGTTCAATCGCCCGAGTTTGGGCTTCTTGAAATTCTTTAAGGCGGCGTTCCCGTTCTGCATCGGACAGCCCTTTAAATTGAGCCTCCATCGCTTCATCTAGAAGGTCTTGGTCAGATTGAAATTCTACAGCCCCAAGCGCCATCAGGCCCAAAGTGGTGAGAGCCGTGCTTTTGCCACTGCCGGGAATGCCCAATATTGCCACATAAGGGTCGCCCACCACTAAATCAACTAACGGTATCGTTTCTAAATTAAACGAGGCATACAGTTCAGGAAAGTCGTGGGTGCGGGGAATCACCCGGGTTGGCCCGCCGACAAGCGCATCATCCTCTTCCTCTAACAACACAGCATGATTCGACTCCGCCACAATCAGCGGCTCAATCAGCACCTCGGATAGATTAATCTGACTCCCTAGCACATGGTATTGCTGTAAATAGGCCGTCAAATCCGTGATATAACGCGCATCAGCGGTACGTTTTAGAAATTCTTTGCCACGCTCGGCTTGGCCTTCGGCACTTGCTTGGATATTGGCAATGTGCGCACGATAGCGCCATAAGCCAAGCGACAGGCCTGAAGCAGAAACAAAACCAAGCCCGAATGAAATTGGGTCAAAATCCATCGGATTCCCCTTTCACGATGATACTTTAGCGGCTGACTAAAATACGCCCACATCCTTCACAATAAACGAGTTCATCATTCTCGTGAACATGTTGGGCATGTGCCCATGTCTGTTCAATGCCACAGGCATTACATTGACTATTTTGCATCAAAGCTACGGCTTGCCCATGTTTTTTCTTGCGCAACACCTGATATTGTTTGTATATCGTTTCGGGAACTTCTTCGAGAATGGTCTTGCGCTTGCGGAGGTTGTTTTTGACTTGGGTATTCAACTGATCCTGTTCAATAATCAGTTCAGCGTGATTTTTGTCCCGTTGAGAAATCGCCGCTGTCAATACTTCTTGGTGGGTGCGATGGGTGGCTCGTAAATTCTCCAAATCGGCCATCAATTCTTGGATATGGCTTTCTATATCCGTTGCGCGGTTCCGCAGGGAGTTCACCTCATCCTGCCGTTCCTGCAATTCTTTGGGGTTACGGATAGACCCACCATATAAAAGTTCATCTACTTCCGCAATTTTAAGTTGTAAACGCTTTAAATCTTCCTCAAGATTTTTTATAGTAGTTTGACATTGTTGCACAGCCGCCTCACTAATTTCATGGGCCGCTTGCGCTGATTTTAGGTCTTCATCGCCCGTCAATGCGGCTTCAATCGCAGCAAGTCGAGTACGGGCATGGTCTACTGCAAGCTCATAAGTTTGCAGGGTATACAAGGCATTGGGTATGTTTGGCATCTTTATGTCCAAAGTTCGCATTTTGAATGGGCTTGATTATACTACAGGTGGATTCTGCGACCAAAAGCACACGGCACAGAAGAAAAGGGTTAGAAACAAATGCAGCCGTTCAGGAAAGATGATATTTCGCGCCATGAATGGCGATGGGTAGCCATTATAGCGGGTTTGCTGGTCACGCTGACCTTACTACCTTATGCGTGGGCTTCCATTGTATCGGATAACAAATGGCAATTTCTGGGTATTCTTACCAATCCACTCGACGGGGCGACCTATTTTTCCAAAATCCGTCAGGGGTTAAATGGCTATTGGTTATTTGAATTGATGCACACCCCTGAAGTCCATGATCGCGCCGGATTGTTTACCTTTTATTTATTGTTAGGCCAGATCGCCCGTATTGTTGGGCTTTCGGTCGTAGTGGTTTTTCATCTTGCCAGAGTCGCCACCTCCATTTTTATGTTCAGCGCCCTCTATCAACTGGGGGCTGTTATATGGAAACGCCTGCGCCCTCGCCGCCTATTTTTTACCCTATTAGCGGTTGGTTCAGGGTTGGGCTGGATTGTGCTTTTTATTGACCCTAAAGCCTTATCGCCCGATTTGAATGTGCCTGAAGCCTTTCCGTTTTATGCCGCACTCGTTAATCCACATTTCCCCCTTTCAATCGGGCTTTTAGCTCTATTGGCGGGAATTTTCCTGCAAGTTTTCCGACCCGGCTACAATGAAGCCCCCAGTGTCGAAAATGGTGGTCTAGCTGCGATCGTCTATTCGGTGATTCTTGCCATCGTGCAGCCACCAGCACTGGTTAGTTTTGGTGGGGCCCTAGTGCTGCTCATTCTCATAACGGCTTATAAACGACGTGATATTCCATGGCATGAAGTCCGCTGGAGTTCAATGGTGTTACTTCCAGCCTTCCCATTTGCACTCTATTACTTGCTGGTCTTTGATTTTAACGAGACGATGGGTAAGTTTAACGAGCAAAACATTACCCGTTCCCCTAATATATTATTGACGCTCGTAGCATTTGGTTTGTTATTGCTCGTAGCAACCCCCGGCATTATTCGTGCGGTTCGGTTATTTGAGCGCGATGGCGACCAATTGATGTTATTGTGGCTCACTGTCAATATCATCGTCGTGTATGTGCCCTTTAATTTGCAACGTCGGCTTTTTATTGGCCTCATTATTCCATTAGTCTATTTTTGCGTCCGCGCTATCGAAGATTATTGGTTGACCCATATTCCAATAAAACGCCAACGCATGGCAATTATTTTGTTAATAGTCTTTATCGTACCTACTAATCTAATTGTCTTGCTTATCCCGTTGTATGGGGCTGTGGGTAATCGTGAAGCAGGAGCTGATACAGGTATTCTTATCGAGAAAAACTATGTGGATGTTTTTGATTGGTTGGAAATCAACGCTAGAGAAGACGAGGTTGTCTTAAGTAGTCCTGTCATTGGGGGATGGATTCCAGCCCAAGCTAGTGTCCGTGTGGTCTATGGTCATCCATATGAGACAGTCCCTGCCAAATTGCGCGAACGCCAAGTCAAAGATTTTTTTGAAGGTAAAGATTGTGACACTTTATTCTCCGACAAAGTAGATTTTGCCGTTCATTATGTCATCTGGGGGCCGCGTGAAGAGAAGATGGGTATTGATAAGAAGACCAATACTGTCCGCCCCGGGGTGGAAGAATGTCGCCAAAAAGTCGCCGACCTCGCCACCCTAACCGAGCAATTTGGTAATGTGACGTTATATGTTTTGCGCGAACCTCGTTAGGAAGTCCAGTAGTTTGCTATGCCAGAAAAATGGGGGGCATTTCCACTAATCATTGGTGGGTTAGCACTGCTGACCGCCATTTTTCTGTTGATAAGCGGCGTTGGCCCCCATGCCATGCCCTTCATGCCAGAGGCCAAATTCTCGGATGCTGTGACCAGCCATTGGCCGAACGCCCTCTTTTTACAGCGATCCATTCGGGAAGATGGCACGCTTCCACTTTGGCGTAACCAGATTATGAGTGGACAGCCTTTTGCGGCCAACCCTCTCAATAAAGTCTGGTATCCCCCACAATGGTTGGTTGTTTTGCTGCCTGTGACCCTCAGTTTAAACCTATTGATTTGGCTGACCCTGATTACGGCGGGGGCAGGTGCATGGCTATGGGCGAGACAAACCGGTCTTGAAAAAATCCCTGCTGCCCTAGTCGCTTTTGGCTATGCCTTTGCGCCGCGCTTATTAGCCGCAGTCGGGGCGGGGCACTTAGATGTCCTCTATGCCATCAGTTGGCAGGCATGGCTCTATTGGAGCGTTTGGCGACTGATTCATTTACCCCAACATAGGCGTCGGGAAAGCCTACTGCTTGCCATTTTTACAGCGCTCATTTTTCTAAGTGATGTGCGACTGGCGGCTTATATTTATATGATGGCGCTGGCCTATGCGATTTATTTAATCGCCCATCTGCCTGAAAAAAATCTGCGCCCGATTATGGGATGGGCATCTGTTGCGGGCGGCTTGGCAATTTTATTGACGGCTGTCCAATGGCTGCCCTTGCTCGATTTAACACCCGACCTTTCCCGCAATCGCATTAGCGAGGCCGAGGCGGGTATTTCGAGTATTGAACCCGGCGAATTTTTGAGCCTGATGATTGCTAACCATGAAGCCGACCCCGAAAAAATGCTCTATGTAGGGGTGGGGGTCTTTTTATTAGCGCTGGTCGCTTTGGTGGGGCATCCCCGTCAAATGGGTTTTTGGGCCAGTGGGGTGGTTATGGCAGCGTGGTGGGGCATGGGCCAGAACAGCCTGTTGTGGACATCAGCCGTACGCCTATTCCCGTCACTCCTATGGTTTCGGGTTCCGGCCCGGGCATGGCTCATCGTGGCGCTCGTTTTGCCCTATATGGCGGGGTGGGGGCTGCAATGGATCGGTGAAATTTCCCAAGAAGCCTTGAAAAAACGAGCCGTGCGCCTTGCCGCTGTTGGCACATTGAGTTTTAGTGCCGTATGTTGGATAAGCAGCCTCGTTGCACTGGCCGAAGCCCTGCCTATCGAAGCCCTCGTCGGTCTGATTGCTTTGCCCCTCAGTGTAGGCCTGATTTTATTAGGGGCATGGCGCTTAATTCCCATCCGCACTTTTCAAGGCGCGTTCGTGCTACTGATGCTGGTAGATGTCCTGTGGGTCGGTCACTCAATGGTCGAGTGGCGTAATCAGCGCGAATGGCTCGATGACTATCGCCCGCTGGCCGAGATGTTAAAAGCCGATGGGGTGGAACGGGTTTATTCGCCTAGCTATAGTCTGCCCCAACAAGCGGCGGCCTATTGGCGCATCCCGCAATTTGATGGAGTTGACCCGTTTCAACTTGACACCTATGTCCAAGAAGCCGAACGCATTACGGGGGTCAAAGCCAAAGGCTACAGCGTGACCATTCCCGCTTTTGATTTGCCCGACGATGCCGATGAAGACGACCTTGCCACGATTAATCAAAACGCTGTTATAGATGTACAAGGATTAGCCAATTGGCGCGTGACGCATGTGGCATCCGCCTTTGAAATTCAGGCAGATGGATTGGAACAGATTGGTAAAATTAGAGAGGTATATGTTTATCGCAATACCTTGATTGCTCAAGATGTTCGCATCACGTGGCATGGTCCCAATCGGGTGTCAATGTCGCCAGTTAATTCCAATATCTATGCCTTTGCCAAAGCCCCCAACTGGAAAGAATCTCCTGAAGGGAAATATCAATACGCACCTAAATCTCAATATTTGGGTATGGTGTTTAGTGGAATTGGATTGATTGGCATTATTACATTAGCTTTCGCACAGAGAAAAACATCCCATGTCTAGTCCGCATATCTCTCGACAAGAATGGCGGCGGGTCAGCCTCTATGCAGTAGTTCTCATTTCGCTGACAGTCCTCCCCTATCTCATTGCATGGGTCGGGCAGGGTAGCGACTGGCGCTTTAGTGGCTCGTTGTTCGGTGCGGAAGATGGCAATGCGTACTTGGGTAAAATGCGCCTAGGAGCACGCGGCATTTGGGATTTTTATTTGTTCTACTCGCCCGAAAAACATGATAGTGTGAGCCTGCTCTATCTGCCCTATATCATCCCGGGCCAAGTCGTTGGCTTGTTTATGTCAGAAGACAATCCGGCGATGGTAGGGGCGCTAATTGCTGTCTTCCACACCCTGCGCGTTATTTTCAATTTTGTCCTGATATTGACGACCTATCGCTTCATTGCTATTTTTTTGCGCGCTCCTTCTACACGCTTTCTAGCTCTGATTTTCGCGACTATCGGCGGCGGGTTAGGCTGGTTAGTTGTATTGACAGGCCACCTGCCACCGGAATTTTATATTCCAGAGGGGTTTTCATGGCTGGTGCTGCTTGGCTTGCCCCACATCGCACTGGCACGAGTGGCTCTGCTTGGCGGATTCATTGCGCTGTTTAAATCACTATCGCTGCAAAAATGGCAGGCGTGGTCAAAATGGGCACTCTTGGCAGGATTATGTTGGTTGGTGGTGGGTCTATCCGTTACCTTCTATTTCGTTTTGATAGACGCCTTGCTTGGGGCGTGGGGGCTGGTCGTTTGGGCACGTACTCGCCGATTTCCGTTTCAGTTAGCATTGCGCTGTGCCGTCGCGGTTGGGGTGGCATTACCGTTTCTAGCCTATTTCCTGATTTCATTTAACAACAATCCGGCCTTTGCCCAATGGTCAAAACAAAATCTACTGGCCTCACCAAATCCCTTGCAATATGTGTTCGCTTATCTCATTTTGGGCGTTTTGGCATGGATCGGTGGACGCTGGGCATGGCAACGTAGCCACAGCAACGAACTCCGTCCTTTATTGCTGATTAGCTGGGTGCTGATTGTGCCAATTTTGGTCTACCTGCCCATTAATGTGCAGCGGCGTTTGGCCGAGGGCGTACTCATCCCATTAGCGATTTTAGCGGCAGCAGGATTGAAATTATGGACAGGGCTGCATCTTCCCAAATGGCACAGGGCGCGATTGGCCGTTGTTGTTGTAACATCCCTCAGTAGTCTATTTTTCCTGATTGGCGTATTTTTTAGTGCCTTTAATCACGATACCCCTGTGTTCGAGCCAGTCTCACAGCTAGCGGCTTTCCAATGGCTAGATAAACAAGCGCCAAATGAAACCGTCGTCTTGGGTGCAATGGAAACTGGCAATGCTCTGCCCGTTTATACCAACTTACGCCCTTTTTTGGGACATGGCCCGGAAACGATTTATTCTAAACGACGTGAACGGGAAGTTAGTCAATTTTTTCGTGATGAAATGACCCCCGATCAACGAAAGGCGCTTTATCGTTCGGTAGGAATCCGTTATATTTTCTATAGTCCCGCCGAACGCGAACTCGCCCATGCTGAGAATGACACCTCGCCAAGTTGGGCTGCCGATGGACGACTCATTTATGACGAGGCTGGTTATCAAATTTATGAGGTCTTGCCTTGACGAAACGACGTGAAATTACCCAATGGCTGCCGCTGGCGATTTTGGCGATTGCAACGGCCTTGCTGTTTTATCCCCTCATCTTTGGGCGTGCCCTGTTTTGGGGACTGCCTTCTTTGCAATTTTATCCTTGGCGGCAGTTTGCCTTTGATGAAATCCGCGAAGGCCGGATACCTTTCTGGAATCCCTATGTTGGCGGTGGTGCACCGCTGATTGCCAACTATCAAAGCGCCATTTTTTATCCGCCCAATTGGCTGCATTTATTCCTAAGCAATTATTACGCGATGGGCCTGATCGCCATTTTGCATGTTTTTTGGGCAGGTTTGGGTATGTGGTTATTCACAGGCCACTTAGGGTTTGCGCCGTTGGGCCGAGGGGTCAGCGTCTTGTCGTTCGCACTTGGCAATTATTGCATAGCCCGTTTTGGCTCATTCCCTACGACCGACGCAGCAGCATGGATTCCATGGATGTTTTGGATCACCCTACGCATTTTGGAGCAGCGCCGCCTGCGTGATATTGGTTTGATGGGGATGATTACCGGAATGCAATTATTAGCGGGTCACGCCCAAACCACATGGTACGGCCTTGTCGCATTGGGCCTATTTGCGTTATGGTATACTCGTTGGCCGGCCCGCCCCACGGCTCCCAAACTTCGTTTCCTAGCCCTGTTATTGTGTGGCATCGCATTGGTCTTAGGTCTAGGAGTCGCCGCTATTCAATTGGTGTTAACCCAAGAATTATTGAGCCAATCGCAGCGATCCGGCGGCGTGGATTACAAAGTTCTGACGAATCTCTCCTATGCCCCGGCACGAATTTTCACAATGTTTACGCCCCGTTTTTTCGGAACCCCTGCGGATGGTTCTTATCTGACCAAAGGGCGTGGGGTTTATTTTGAAGACACAGCCTATATTGGTTTTTTGCCCCTCATATCAGCTATTGCTGCTATGATCGGGTGGTTCCAACGCCGCAAATTGCTCAAGCATCATCCAATATTTCGTTCGGTACCATTTTGGTCGTTGTTAAGCCTTGCGGGGCTTCTGTTGGCGACAGGGCGTTTTGGGCCGTTTTATCCTTTTCTATATAACCACGTGCCGACCTTTGATAATTTCCGCGAGCCTGTACGTTGGCTCATTTGGCCCGCCTTTGGCCTCTCAATTCTGGCGGGGATTGGCGCACACGGTTGGGGACGCAGCCCCCGTGTCATTTTTTGGACACGCCTTTCAGCGGCAGCCGGGGGTGGCATCGTAGTTGTATCATTACTATCGGCGCTTTTTTTACAAACAGCCGATAGCGAAGCCTTGCAGGTACTCGTGCGTGCGATGGTTGCTTTAGGGGTAGTCATTTTCATCAGTGCCATTTTGACCCTGACACAACCTCCTACCGGCCTTGCCAGCAGTTCATTGGCCCGTTGGCAAATCGCCGTTCTGATTTTTATCGCTGGCGATTTAATCTGGTCAGCGCTTGGCCTAAATCCAACCGTCTCGCGTGATTTTTATCAGCGCGATTTTAGTATCTCCAAACCCATTGGGCGGCTCTACTGGTTTGAAGATTATGAGAAAAAGGTCAAATTCGACGACTATTTTGACCTTGATGATTATCGCGTGGCGACGCGGCGTTGGCTATCGGCTCGCACTTCGTTGCTTCCCAATCTCAATATGCTGGACGACATCGCTATCTTCAATAATTTTGACCCACTAGAACCCGATGCTCATGTGCGTTATATCGAACTGATTGAGGATGCTGGCCCCAATTCAGGCAAATTATTGTGGGCCGCAGGGGTGGGGCAAACCTATGGTGAAACCCAACCGAGGGGGTGGCAAGGCGAAGGCACGGAATTTATTACCCCCCTTGAACCCAGCACCGTATGGATGGTGCCTAACGCGATTCCAGTCGCCAATCAAACTGAAGCTACGCAACAACTGCTGAATCGCGATTGGTCACCCGACCAGACGGTTATTATCGAAGCGGCTGATTTTGAGCCGATAACCGATGCCTCCTTTACCGAAGCCGAAGTCGAGGTGCTTTCGGAGCGACCCAATGAACGCCGCTATCGTGTGACCAGTGATGGCGCAGGTTATTTGGTCTTGGCAAGCACATGGTATCCCGGCTGGGAAGTCGAAATAGATGGTCAAGAAGCAACTCTCTATCAAGCCAACCTAACCTTCCAAGCCATCGAAATTCCGGCGGGTGGCGCGGACGTGACCCTGCGCTATCGGCCCAACGGTTTTGGGGCAGGCGTTCTGGTCACTTTTATTGCCGTTTTACTTTGCCTTATGCTGATTGCCATCGGGTTATTCCGAGCACCTACTGAAAATTGAGGCCGAGAAGTGCGAAAATAAGAATGGCCTATAATTCAAGATGTTTTTATACTGCATTTCCACGATGAAGGTATATTGTGGAAGAAAATAGTTGGCAGGCATATTGTCTTGGATGCTGCCTCTTTGGAATATTATTTCCAATAGGGCTGGTTTATGTCTCAAATCTCACCCAGAAAAATAATTTAGCAGTTGAACAGTGGGCTGAAAGTAAAGGATATAAAATCCTGAACAAAAAACACCATGTCAAATTTAGACTGGAATTGCCCCACAAATATGGGAGATATAGCCAGTTCCTTCTAGTAACGACTGAAGACAAAGATGGCCTGATACGAACTGCTTATATCATCGCTCACGGGGACAAAATCCTCGAAGCAAAATGGGATGATTGATGGAAAATACCACTCGCCCAAACACCCTACAACTCAAAATTTCTGAGCGACGTACCCTGCTCAAAATCGGCGATGCCATAGCCATTTTGCTATCCGTGATTGGGGCGTTAGCGATTTGGTCAATTGTTGACCAGACCCGCCTCAAATTTAACGCCGACTTTTTGTTGCATAACAGTTGGTGGTTTCCGGTGCTATGGGTGCTGTATCAAACCCTTGCCAGCGCCAGCGACTTTTATAATCTGCGAATTTCGGCCAATTTCTGGAATGGCTTTCGGCGGCTGCTGCTGATTGAGCTTCAATTGGTGATGGTTTATCTCGTGATATTTTTCTTTTCCCCACGCGATACCCTGCCTCGTTTGTTCATTCTCTATTACAGCGTGCTCTCGTTTGCGCTGATTTTGCTGTGGCGGGCCATCTGGTGGTCGGCTTTTGCACGGCGTTTTGGCTTGCAGCGACGGGCACTCGTTGTTGGAGCGGGGTGGGCCGCCCGTACGATTATTAAAACCTTACACGAAGAAGCCACTGATGAATATGAAATCGTCGGTCTAGTCGCAGCCTTTGACCCTGAAGATACCTTGAGCGAAAGCCACCAAGTCTACGGTTTAGATGGTGAACCCCTGCCTAAGATTGTGCAGCGGTTGGGTGTATCTGAGATTATTTTGGCCTATGGCAGCCAACTCCCCGGCACGATTTTTCAGGGCGTACTGGATTGTTATGAACAAGGCGTGGCGATTGTCCCGATGGCCCTATTGTATGAACAAATCACCGGACGTGTCCCTATTGAACATGTCGGCATGGACGATTGGGCCGTCGTGCTACCCTTGGAACCCGAATCCATTTTTAACCCCTTCATGCCCATCAAACGCCTCATAGATATTGGTTTTTCATTATTTGGGTTAATCGGCTTTGGGCTAGCATTGCCCTTTATTGCCCTTGCCATTCGACTCGAATCCCCCGGCGGAATTTTTTACACCCAAGAGCGCGTGGGCAAAGGCGGCAAAACGTTCAAGATTATCAAGTTGCGCTCGATGCGAAACGATGCCGAAAAAGCTGGCCCTCAATGGTCAGATAAAAATGACGCCCGCATCACTCGTACAGGCAAAATCTTACGAAAGACTCGCATGGATGAACTACCCCAATTTATCAATATTCTCAAAGGAGATATGAGTCTGGTTGGGCCACGCCCTGAACGTCCATTTTTTGTCGAGCAGCTTTCCGAAGAAATTCCATTCTATCGCACCCGCCATCTCATCCGCCCCGGCGCGACGGGTTGGGCACAAGTGCGCTATCCTTATGGCAGCAGTGTCGAAGATTCGCTCATCAAGCTGCAATACGACCTTTATTACATCCGCCATCAATCCTTGGCGCTGGATTTACAAATTATGATTCGCACTATCGGCAAAATGATTTCATTTGCAGGGACATAACTCAATGCCCACCCTCAGTCGTTCCGAACGAATTCAACGTCTTGGTGTCATTCTCATTGTTTTATACATCAGCCTCATTGGGGGCACTTATTATTCGGATTTCTATTTTTTCCTCAACATCATCTTCGAAGTAGTGGTCACAGCCGTGCTGGCAGGGTGGCTCATTTCATCCCTCCGTAAAGGCCGTCTGTGGCCCCATACGCCATTGGACACCGTGCTGGCAGTTTCAGCGGGCTGGCTGATTATCACATCCCTGCTCTCCCGCGATGTTCGGGTCAGTGTGGAAGGGCTATGGCGCTTTTTAGTCCATTTCATGACCTTCTATCTCTTGATTGACCTGATGCGGCGCGGACGACAGCGCTGGGTTATGGAGGCGTTGGCGTTGACGGGCGGTGTAATTGTCCTAGTCAGCGCCCTCGAAATGATTTCATGGTATATAGGGCTTGGTTTTGGTGGTTTTACGCAAGGCTGGATCACGATTGATGGGGCTGGCTTTATTCCGCCCTATCTCCATCGCCTCACGCTGGCCCTGAATAACAGCACGGTTTTAGGCAATTGGGTCGCGCTTGTCCTGCCAGTGACATTTTGTTGGGGTCTGACCGCAACGCAACGCGACAATCGCCTCGGCTTGATGCTGCTCTCCATTGGGTTACTAGGGGTTGAATTTTTGGCCCTTTCGCGTGGCGGATGGCTGGCAACCTTTGTTGCGGGGGCAATGCTGGCAGCCTTCTGGCTCTATCGCTGGTCAGCCCGTTCGACCAAATATCCACCTAAAGTAGTCATGCCATTAGCAATCGGGGGCTTTGTAATCGCCTTTATAGGACTCTTGGTGATCGCCAGTGTCGTACGTGGCACTAGCGTCATTGACCAAGATAAAGGCCGTCTGGATATGTGGAACAGCGCCATCGAGATGACCATTGACCATCCCCTCACAGGTTTTGGTATGCGTCAATTTGGGGCGGTTTCGCGCGAATATCGTGACTCTTCGATTGATGATAATCAATTGGCAACAGCCCATAATATTGTGCTCAACGTCAGTTCCGAAACAGGCATACCCGGTCTGCTGATTTTGCTATGGTTGGTTGCGGCCTATCTCCAAGCATGGCGCAAAGAATGGCAAACGGCCGATCGTGCCCGTAAAATCCGCCTTGAAGGGATTCTTGCTGCTTTGGTTGGCTTAGCAATCAACAGCATGGTGGATGCCTTCATTTTGACAACCTCCACCTTGCCCATTTTGATTTTGGCGGCCTACACCTTTGCCGGAAAATATACTCCCGAAAATCCAGCCCCAAGCCAAGCGCCAACCTCAACGACGCGCTATTTACGACCTATTGCATTAGGGGTAGTGGTTTTATATGCGGCGTGGTTTATCCCGATTAACATGGCAAATGTGCAATTTGCCCGCAGCATTATTGCCGCGCAAAAAGATGACCTCGACACCGCTCTAGATCGTGCCGAAAGTGCCCGTAATCTTGATCCAGCGTTAGGCCTCTATGATTTTCAATATGCCTATGTTTTGGGTTTGCTGGCCGAAGATCAGCCGGAGCAATATTTGGACAAGGCCATTCAAGCCCATGAGGATGCCCTTGCGGATTACCCCACCTTTGATGTGGCCCAAGCTAATCTTGCCGCCCTTTATCGTCAGAAAGGCAATCTGCCCAAAGCTGCTGACCATCTTCAATTGGCAATCGACAATAATTCCTATAAAGCCGAATACCACCTCCTGCTAGGGCAGGTCATTGAAGAACAAGCCGTTGCCGCCCGTCAGAACCCATTGGATACAACTGCCGCTGCCGACTATCGAGAAGCCCTACGCTTAGATGTTCGGTTGGCTCAATCGGCATTTTGGGATCAGGGCGAAGAATATACGGCCCGCATCTTAGCCCTTAATGTGTTCTATCGTCAAACGTCTACTACCAATAGATTTCTAATCGCGGCCTATCGTGGTTTCCAACAGCCAGCGGTGGTGGGCAGCACGAACGAAGCCTCCACCAACGCCAAAGAAGCTGCTGCGAAGGGTGAATATGCCGTGAGTCAACGCAACTATCAGCAAGCGATTGAGTGGTTTACCAAAGCAATTGAGTTAGATGGTGGGCTAGTTAGCGCCTACGTTGGACGTGCCGAGGCGAATTACCAGCTAGGGAATCTAGATGACGCTGAAGGGGATGCCCAAAAAGCCTTGTTTGTTGTTCCAGCGGATGCTGCCCGTGCTAATTATGTGTTAGCATTGGTCAAAATGAGGCGCGAAGATGTGCCTGCCGACAATGAGCTATTTAATGAGCAACTGGCCGATAGCGTGCAACCCCGTATCCAGACGGAATATTTTGCCCAAGTAACATTTTTACGGCCCGGAGCATTTGATTATCTACCCCAACTGCCAGCTATTGGCCGTGACACTGGTTATTATGCAGGATGGTTTCTGTTGGCTGAACGTTATGCCGCTGATGATGACCCCGCTACTGATCCCAAGGATGTGTACGAGGCTATTTTGGAACAAGACCCCTATGTACAAGAGGCCCGTGATTTGTTGAATCAGTAGCAAAACAAAAGGGCAGGTTAATTGTTGCCTGCCCTTGTTTAATCCGATCTAGCTGGCTTCTTGTTTGGCTTTAATGGCCTGCTGCGCTTCTTTGATACGGTCTTTAAAGCGGCGGCGCACATCCCCATTAAACTGTGGATCCTTCGACAGTTTTTCAAGGGTAGTAATGGCGGCTTCGGGGTTAATCTTGGTCAGGTAGCGGGCATAATATTCCAACCCACTCACATCTGGGTGAATCCAACCTAGCAACGTGTTAAAGGCTTTTTCGTTGCCTTCCCCAATTTCGACCATCAATTCGGCTGCTTTGGGACGCCGTGCCCCATCATCGCCCGCCCATTCAATAATCTGGTCAAGTACATCCGACCCAAATTTGCCGACCGCATAAACGCAGGCACTGCGCATGGGGTAATTAGTGGTATCGGCGTATAGTTCCAAAATTTTTGGCAGGGCTTCCCGCGCCTGATATTCACCCAACAGCCGCACTGCATTGGCTGGGGCAACACCTTTGCCGGGGGAATCGTTATCAAACAAGCCATCATCCGCCAAAAGTTCATTCAAAAACGGGACAACCGCCTCTTGAGCATCTTTCAAATGCCCAAAGGCCAGTTCCGTCGAAATACGGTCAGTGAAAACAAGCCAAGCCGCTTTATATAAAGGGTGGTTATTATCCGCCAGCGCCTCACGCCAGCGAGTCGAAGTTTCAGCCATCGTTCAAATCTCCAATTCCTAATTTTGGGAGGCAGTGACCCGCAATAATATCATTCTCAACAATGCTTCGTAAATGGCCTTTTCGGTCTAATTCGAGTAGCATAGGGGGTGATTTCAGACCAAAGGAGTTCTGCCTGTGCCATTTTCTCGCCCCCTAACCATCGAACGGCTTGCTTTATGGATTTTGTTTATCCTCTTGTTTGCAATGGCGGTACGGGTTCCTCTCGATACCGATACATGGTGGCACTTACGTAGCGGCAAGGCCATTTTGGATGCAGGCAAAATCCCTCACCATGATGAATTTTCACATACCCTTAAGGGTGAGGATTGGATTGACCAAAGCTGGTTGGCCCAAGTCGTGTTATATGGCTCCTACAAATTGACCGGGGGTAATGGTGATCCTGCTGACACGGGCACAATTGGGTTAGCACTTTTTACTGCGATTCTGGCGACGGCAGGTATGGCTCTCATCTATCGCATGTGTGCAGGCAATATCTATAGCAAGATGTTTATCCTAGTGGTTGGGGCCGCCACCGCCGCAATATTTTGGACACCCCGTCCGCAGATGTTCTCATTTTTTCTCAGCACCGTCGTACTCTACTTGCTCTATCTCTACAAATATAAACAGGTTGACCGACTGTGGCTTATTCCAGTTATGATGATTCTCTGGGCCAATCTACACGCGGGCTTTGCTATTGGGTTCATCTATCTATTCGGCTTTTTAGCAGGCGAGGCTTTTGGTAATTTGTTAGATAAAGCCGATGCGGATGCCGTGAGTTGGCAACGTCTGCAAAAAGTTGGCCTGGTTACCTTAGTTAGCATCTTCGCCCTCAGCCTCAATCCCTATGGCCCCCAGATGATCTGGTATCCCTTCCGCACGGCTGGCATCCAAACCTTGAATTTGTTTATTCAAGAATGGCGCTCACCGGATTTCAAAATGCCGCAGACATGGCCCTTTTTGATTTTGCTGGCGGCCATATTGGTTTTTGGCAGTCGTACCCGACATCGCTTGGCATGGAGCGATCTTGCCTTGACTTCAGGCACAGCATTGTTGGCACTATGGGCTTCGCGCAATATCGCGGTTTTTGCGGTGGTTGCAACACCCGTCCTCTCCCGCCAAGTAGACGCATGGCTGACCGAACGGAATTGGCAACTGACCCCTTCCCGGCAACCTAGCGCCAGCCAGATTCGCCTTAATTGGGTTTTGTTGATGGTCGTCTTACTAGGGGCCGTCACTAAAATCGGTTCGACGCTGAGCACTAAGGAAGTGAAGGATAATCAAGAAGAATTTCTACCCGTTGAGACCGCTAATTTTTTGCGCGAAAACAACCCACTGGGGCCAATGTTTAACGAATATAACTGGGGGGGCTATTTCATCTTTGCAGTGCCCGACATCCCTGTTTTTGTGGATGGCCGCACCGACTTATATGACGACAAATTCCTCAAGGATTATTTCCGCGCTACCCTAGGCACCAAAGATTGGTACAAGCCTCTCAATAAATATGATATTCGGTTGGTAGTGGTGGACAAAACCAGCGCCCTCGCCACTTTACTGAGGGAAAAACCTGATGAATGGCGTATCATTCATGAGGACGACTTAGGTGTGGTTTTTGAGCGTATTGGGGAATGAACGACCAAATCTATTCGATTGACCTAGCCTTTATCGCCGCTGAAGCCGTCCGCCGTGCCGAGGATTACGATGCCTTCCGCTATTTTGTCGAACTCGATGAACGTACCGATGCTGAATTGGATACGCTTGTCGAAAAAATCGCTGCGCCGATCATCGCCGCAATTGATTGTAAACAATGCGCCAACTGCTGCCGTTCGCTAGATGTCTATTTAACTGAAAATGACGCCCAGCACCTTGCCAACGGTACATTTATCCCGTTGGAACAACTTTTGACCGAGCAGATTGATTGTGACCGCGCCGCCGAAAACGAAGAATGGGGTGTTTTTCGACAGAAGCCCTGCCAATTTTTGAGCGGCAAATTATGCGGTGTCTATGAGCATCGGCCCGAAAGCTGCCGTATGTATCCTGTTTTTACACCGGATTTTCGTTGGACATTGGACGAAATTTTGGGCGGGGTTGGCTTATGCCCGATTATTTACCACACCATCGAGCAGTTACAGCAGGCGTTAGGTTGGTAACAAAAGCTAATTACCCGATCCCTCGGCACAATCAATCGCGGTCACTTTTAGGGCTGTGATAAAATCCGCCACCGGAACCCGCAAATTTATCCCACGCTGGCCCGCACTCATATATATATGGGTAAACTGGGTGGCTTGTTGGTCAATATAAACTGACCAATTTTTGTGCGTCAAAGCCAACGATGAAATGCCACCGACCTTTAATCCAGTCAATTTTTCAGCCTCGTCATGCGCCGCCATACGGACTTTTTTATAGCCCGTCGCGCGTGCCAGTTTTTTTAAATCGAGCGATTGAGGAGCGCTTAACAAAACCAATAGGGGTTTTTTGCTGCCAGCATCTTCGGGCATGACCACAAGGGTTTTAAAGACTTCATGAGCCGAAACTCCGATTAGCTCAGCAACCTCGTTGGCACTATGACGACTATCATCATACTCGAACACCTCATAGGGAATTTTTTGTTGTTCGAGAAAACGCATCGAATTGAGTTTTTTGACGGCCATGCAACCCCACCTATTGACGGAAACTTTCGGCAACTTCTAAGCTGAAGACTTCCTCGCCGCGCAGGCAACGCAACAAATAGCGTACTTCCGCGGGGGTAGGGGCCCAACAAGCAGGACGGTGAACCAGATGGCGCATCGCCCAAAAGGCATGGCTCAGAAGTTCATCCCCCATCTGGTCAACCACTTCTGGGGTAGAAATCTGTTGAGCCAACAACACTAATCCTCGACTGTTGATCTCGCCCCGGTCATAGCTTTCAATGGCTTCGATGAATCCCTGTGCCAACACCTCATAGGCCGCACTGTGGTTAGAATGAACGCCGGTCATAACGAACTACTCCTGTATAGCATCGGTTTACCCGAACACTTTTTCTTATTTTACCGTCATCTGGCTGAATGTAAAAGCAATTTCAATCATCGGTATATTTTGCAAAGCCCTTATCTGGGAGCTATACTCTGTTAGCGTCTTTCTACTTTCAAAATAATCTTTAATTCTAACGCTTACAGCAGCGAGGAATTTGCCGCATGGCAACTCTGGTTACAACTATAACAGAAACCCTGCGCTACAAGGGCAAGCTCGGTCAGTGGAGTTGGGTGTTGCACCGCGTCACAGGGCTAGGGGTCGTATTGTTTCTGATTCTCCACGTCATTGACACATCTTGGGCGGCATTTTACCCCGGTCAATATGCCAAAGCCATTGGGGAATATCAAAGCCCCTTGTTCACCCTTGGTGAATTTGCCTTGGTAGCCGCGATTATCTATCATGCCATGAACGGTCTAAGGATCGTCCTTTTTGACTTTAAGCCCGAATGGTGGCACTTGCAGCAAAAAGCAGCCATGATTGTGCTGGGTGCAAGTGTTGTCTTATTGGTGCCAACCTTCGCCATTATGTTCGGGCACGTCCTGCACTATTATGATGGCAACCCCGACCTAGTGACCATTAGTGACATTATCCAAAGTCAAGCTCAATTCTTGCTAGGCTTCGTGGTGATTATTGCCGCCGCCTTGTTGCTCTCCCTCGCCTATGCCCTCATCACAGGCGAAACAGGTACACCGGCTCGGCCTAACCGCCGCCCCAGCCAATTTGATGCGTGGATGTGGCGTTTTATGCGCTTGTCTGGTCTCTTGATTGTCCCATTGGTTTTTGGGCATCTGGCAATGGTGCATCTCATTCAAGGCGTGTTTGATATTACCACCTCTGGTCATTCCATTGTCGGCACGGACGCGGTCAACAGCAGCGGCAAGGCGGTTGAATTTGTGGGCCGTCGTTGGGATTATCTGGTCGCCGGGGTTGCCATTTGGCGGATTTATGATGGGGCTTTGTTGGCGCTTGTAGTCGTACACGGGTTCAATGGCCTGCGTTATGTAGTCAACGATTATGCGCATGACCGTGTCGTTCGTCGGGCACTCACCTTAGCGATTGCATTTGGGGCAGCCGCACTCATCATTCTCGGCTTTGCAGCATTGTTGGCTGGTGTAGATGAAACCGCTTATGGCATTGCCAAAGAAGGCCTCGAATCGTTTAGCAAAGTACCCACAAGCCCATTTGGTGGCTGAGTTTGGTGTTGGTTGGTAGTGCTTAATTAAAAGGAGTTGTAGAAATCTATGGATGTTCAAACCCATCAATTTGATGTGGTCGTAGTAGGAGCAGGCGGCGCAGGCATGATGGCAGCCCTCTATGCCAGCCGAGGCGCCAAAACCGCTGTGATTAGCAAGCTCTACCCTACCCGCAGCCACACGGGAACAGCCCAAGGGGGTATTGGCGCGGCGCTGGCAAATTTGGATGAAGACCATTGGGAATGGCACGCTTTTGATACTGTCAAAGGTGGCGACTATCTAACCGATCAAAATGCCGCCGAGACACTGGCTCGTGAAGCCATTGACGCGGTTATTGAATTGGAACTAATGGGCTTGCCTTTCGACCGTAATCCCGACGGCACAATCTCTCAGCGCCGTTTTGGGGGTCACACCAACAATCAAACCAAGAAACCTGTTCGTCGGGCTTGCCATGCGGCTGACCGCACCGGACATATGATTTTGCAGACCCTTTATCAAAACTGCATCAAAGAAAAAGTAACTTTTTTTGATGAATATCACGCCATTGACATCATTACCAATGATGGCAAAGTGTGCGGGATTGTCGCGGTTTGCATTGATACGGGCGAGATTCATGTTTTCCATGCCAAAGCGGTCTGCTTTGCAACGGGTGGCTGGGGTCGTATCTGGGAAACTACCAGCAATGCCCATAGTCTCACGGGGGATGGCCCAGCATTGGTTTGGCGGGCGGGTTTACCCCTGCAAGATATGGAGTTTTTCCAATTCCACCCCACTGGCCTTTATCCCGTTGGTTTGTTGATTACCGAAGCTGTGCGCGGCGAAGGTGGCGTCTTGATTAATGACAAGGGTGAACGTTTTATGGAACGCTATGCCCCCACCATTAAAGACCTCGCCAGTCGCGACGTTGTGGCCCGTTCGATCTATTTGGAAGTGCAAGCTGGGCGTGGTATTGGGGGCAAACGTTATGTCCATTTGGATGTGCGCCCCGAAACTGTCAATCGCTATTTAGCTGAGGCTGGCGAAGATCGTCGCGTAGACGCGGATTATATTCTCTCCAAACTGCCCGACATCACCGATTTTTGCCATACCTATCTCGGTATTGATCCCACCAAATCGCCTATTCCGATTCAACCCACTGCCCATTATGGCATGGGTGGCATCCCAACCAATCTTCATGCTGAAGTTCTGAACAGTGGGACAGGCACGGTTGTACCCGGTCTCTATGCGGCGGGTGAAGTTGCATGTGTGAGCGTACATGGGGCTAATCGTTTAGGTACGAACAGTCTAACTGACCTGATTGTGTTTGGTCGCAAAGCAGGCAAAGCAATGGCCGACTACGCGCGTCAAGCAGATTTTGTGCCATTGCCTGCCAATCCAGCGGGCAAGATCGTCGCGGAAATTGAAGGGCTTCGCAAGAGTTCTGGCAAAACCAAGCCCTATGTACTCCGTCAAGAAATGCAAAAGGTGATGATGGATCACGTCAGCGTGTTCCGTGAAGCCCCCGGCCTCCAAAAAGCGTTGGATACTGTGCGTGAATTGAAGTCCCGCTATCAAAATGACCTAGTCATTGAGGATCGTGGAATGCGCTTCAATACCGATCTACTGGAAGCTTGGGAACTCGGTTGCATGTTAGACTTGGCCGAAATCACGACTGTCAGTGCGATGGAACGTAAGGAAAGTCGTGGGGGACATAGCCGTGAGGATTATCCTAAACGCGATGATGTGAATTACTTAGTCCACACGATGGCCTATCCTGAAAAAGGTCAAATTCGTATTGCCCATGACCGTCCGGTTGACCTCTCATTGGGTTATCAACCTGCCGAGCGCGTCTACTAAGCTGAATTCATAGCAAGTCTAGGAGCAGAAACGTTTATGAAAGTCAAATTCCGTATCCGGCGGTTTAATCCGGAAGTAGACAAAAAACCCTATTGGGGTGAATATACCCTCGACAATGTTGAACCCACTGACCGCGTGTTGGAATTGCTGCACCGGGTCAAATGGGAACAAGATGGTACGTTGACGCTGCGCCGCTCATGTGCCCATGGTGTCTGCGGTTCGGATGCAGTACGTATCAACGGCGTCAACAAGCTGGCCTGCAAAGTGCTTGTCAAATCCTTGAACCTAAAAGATGGCGGCCAGATTCAAGTTGAGCCAATTTTGGGCTTGCCTGTTGTTAAAGATTTGGTGGTGGATTTCGAACCTTTCTTTGACCACTATCGCAGCGTGATGCCCTATTTTGTACCTGCTACGCCGTTACCGGGGGATGGCCGCGAACGTCGCCAAAGCCCTGAGGATCGCGCTCGTTTTGATGACACCACCAAGTGCATCCTGTGCGCTTGCTGCACTACCAGTTGCCCCAGTTTTTGGGCGAGCGGTCAATATGTTGGGCCAGCCGCCATTGTGAACGCCCATCGGTTTATCTTCGATACCCGCGATGGAGCGACTCAAGAACGCCTGAATATTCTTTCCGAGGAATCGGGCGTATGGCGTTGTCGCACTATCTTTAACTGCACCCCCGCTTGCCCGCGTGAAATCGAAGTCACTCGTGCCATCGGCGAGGTGAAATTGGCAATCCAGCGGGGTGGCCGCTAGAAGAAATTCCGAAAAAATTCTAACAATAGATGACCTAGCTGCTATAGGATTCGCGCGGCTAGGTCATTTTTATTTACAATGAAATTTCTTTTGCGGTAACGAGTTTATTTAACAGGCGAGTCCAATGAATCCGGCAACCCGTCCCACCGAAATTAAATATTCGACCACCGAAGTGCCTGCTTTCCGCGATGAATATATTCTGGTCGTAGATGACGACTGGATGAATCGGGAAGTGATAGAAGCCTATCTGCAAACCGCAGGTTATCGGGTGATTACCGCCAATAGCGGGCCTAAAGCTCTCGAAATCGCCGCCCAAGAAATTCCTTCCTTGGTGATATTAGATGTCAATATGCCGGGGATGAATGGTTACGAATTATGTTCTCGCCTCAAAAGCAACTCGCTAACCCGTCTCACCCCGGTCATGGTTGTAACTGCCCTCGAAGCCGATCCTGACAAATTAAAAGCGATTGAAGCCGGTGCTGATGCTTTTTTGACTAAGCCATTTAATTCCCTAATTATGATGACACAGGTCAAGTCGCTTCTTCGGATACGACGACTACACGACGAGGTTGAAAGTCGTAATGCCCTGCTGCGTAAAGTCCTCAATCGGTATGTCAACGAGGATATCACCGAAATCATTTTGTCTGACCCCGACCGCCATCTCCAACTAGGCGGCGAATCCCGTATGATTACCGTGTTTTTCGCGGATATTCGGGGCTTCACCTCTTTTTCCGAAGCACAGCCCGCCAAACAAGTAGTATCCGTCCTCAATCGCATCTTTTCCGAATTGACCCCGATAGTTTTTAAATATCGTGGCACACTCGATAAATATGTTGGCGACGAAATTATGGGTTTTTTTGGCGCACCGGTTGCCAGTGAATCCGACGCCATCAACGCGGTACGTATGGCGGTGGAAATGCAGGGAGTATTCACCGAACTACAACGCACCATTACCGCCCCTAGCATCAAAAATCTTGGTCTCGGTATTGGAATTCATACCGGGGAGGCCGCTGTAGGTAATGTTGGCTCTCAACGGTTGATGAGCTACACCGTCATTGGGGATACGGTCAACACTGCCAGCCGATTGCAGCAGCAAGCACAGGGGGGGAACATCGTCATCACCGAAAGCACCTATCAACAGGTAGCGGCTCATGTCGAAGTGATAGCATTAGACCCATTACACCTTGCTGGAAAAAGTGAACCCGTCAAAGCCTATCGGTTACTCAAGCTCAAAACGACAACTTAAAAATTCAGCCAATTGTCAGGCAACTGTCAGGCGGGTATCAAGCATTTTGGCAAGTCGGCGGTTAAAATAGAGGATATGAGCAACTATTCCTATCGCCGCAATCGAGGCCCTGCCCCCATAACCGTCATGTTAATCGCCGCTGTCTTGGTGTTCGGTGGTTATATGCTATGGACAGGTTTAGTCAATTTTTTTGAAGAGGGGGGTCGCAAATCCATTGCGCAGGCAACCGAACAGGCCCACGCCACCAGTACCGCCGAAAACCGTCCCACCTTAATTATTTTCCCCAGCTATACCCCTTTACCACCGTGTCAAATCTTTTTTGTGAATGTCTCATCGGCCAATGTGCGAGAGTGTCCCGAATTTAGCTGCAAAGGTAAAACCATTGTCCACTATGAGGGCGAGGTTTGTGTCTATGGTCGGGCTAATGCTATTGATTTCCCCAAAGCTGATGCCCCCGAAGAATGGTTTGTGGTTAATCTAACCCCCAATGATGCCTTCCCCGATTATGGTTATATGCACGAATCGGTACTTGAGGCCCGTTATCCCACCGCTCGGCCCACCCGCACCTTTACACCCCTACCAACTATCACCTTGACGCCAACGCCACGTTATACCCAAACGCCAGTGGCCTCACCGATGATTACCGACACCTATACGCCCTCGCCCACGATCCAAGGCCCACCTGCGACCTCAGTTGAGATCGAATTTTAAACAAAAAACGTAGCCCCTTTGGACTACGTTCTCGAATTTCATAGAGGTAAATCTCTGGCTTAATTCACATTCTCAAAAATCCCCGCCGCACCTTGACCGCCGCCAATGCACATCGTCACCATGCCATATTTGCTGTTGCGATGTTTCATTTCGTGAATCAATTGCACGGTCAATTTTGCGCCAGTGCAACCCAAAGGATGCCCCAACGCAATCGCACCACCGTTGACATTAACACGCTCTGGATCAAGTTCCACTTCGCGGATGACAGCCAAGGCCTGCGCCGCAAACGCCTCATTCAATTCAATCACATCAATATCGGCTAATTGCAGACCAGTACGGTCTAATAAGCGTGGAATAGCGCGAATCGGGCCAACACCCATAATTTCAGGTCGTACCCCGGCCACATTGAATCCAACAAAACGGGCGAGGGGTTTAAGCCCCAATTTGGCGGCGGTATTGGCTTCCATAATAATCACGCCCGCTGCACCATCACTCAAGGGCGACGAGTTACCCGCCGTTACCGTGCCTTTATCCTTAAAAACAGGCTTCAATTTTGCCAAACCTTCAAGGGTGGTATCACGGCGCAGATGTTCATCAGTGTCAAATAGAATGGTGCGCTCTACACGTTCGCCATTTACATATTCGGCTTCAATAACTTCCAAAGGCACAATTTGCGATTTAAATTTTCCACCATCAATCGCCGCCGCCGCGCGTTGGTGGCTACGTACCGAGAAGGCATCTTGATCTTCGCGTGAGACGCCAAATTCAACCGACACCTGCTCGGCAGTCAGACCCATGTTCATATACACTTCAGGGCCATCCACTGCCAAGATGGGGTTGGGGCTAATGCGGAAGCCTGTCATGGGGACGAGGCTCATTGTTTCCGCGCCGCCTGCAATAATTACATCCGCGCCGTTAGCAATAATACGTTCGGCTGCTAATGCGATGGTTTGCAAGCCGCTGGAACAAAACCGATTGACCGTTTGAGCAGGCACTTCGACAGGCAGGCCCGACAAAATGCCAATGCTGCGGGCAAAATTTAACCCCTGTGCCCCCTCTGGCATAGCACATCCGATAATCACATCGTCAATCAGCATAGGGTCAAGTTTGCCCTCGGTCTGGGCCATCAACTCCCGAATGACTGCCGCCGCCATATCATCTGAACGAAGATTGCGGGTTATGCCGCGTTTGGCCTTTCCCACAGCGGTGCGAGATGCAGCAACAATAACAGCTTCACGCATAATCTATTTTTCTCCCAAACCACAAGCTCAATAGTGATAGTGGATGAGTATAACGCGAATCAAATCACCATTCAATTTTTTCACCAAGAAAAAAGGGCTAATCCCTTTACAGATTAACCCCGTATTTCGCTTATTTGTAGATACCGAGTGCTGCCAATGCCGCCTCTGCCGAAATACGCTGAGGTTCTAGCCAGCCATTTTCGGTCGTCATCCGTTGTAAATGGGCGATAATCGCCGCCCGTTCTTCCTCATCGGGAAGGCTACTCATCGCTGCCAAAATACGTTGCGGTTCCCGGCTCAATATCTCGCCCCAAAACTTTTCTAGCCACTTGTCCATAACTTAGTTCGCTACGTGGTTCTCTTTGACTTTGGACTTAGTTTTTTTCTCGTCTTTGGGTTCATCATAGTCTACGGCGGCCTTCATAAAGGCCACAAACAAGGGGTGGGGGCGATTGGGACGGCTCTGGAATTCCGGATGAAATTGGCTGCCTACCATAAACGGATGGTCTTTGATTTCCGAAATCTCAACCAAGCGGCCATCTGGGCTAAAACCACTAAATACCATGCCCGCGTTTTCAAAATCTTCGCGATAGGTGTTGTTAAATTCAAAACGATGCCGATGGCGCTCTTGAATCCGTTCCATACCATAGGCAGCCGCCGACTTTGTCCCCGCCGTCAAATCGCACGCATACCATCCTAAGCGCATCGTGCCGCCCATTTTGGTGATACTGCGCTGGTCGGGCATTAAATCAATAACAGCGTGATCGGTCTTGTTTTCAAATTCAGAGCTATTGGCATCTTCATAACCCAAGACATGCCGGGCAAATTCGATGCACATGACTTGCATCCCCAAACACAATCCAAGATAGGGAATGTTCCGTTCACGCGCATAACGGGCCGCCATAATCTTGCCTTCGACCCCGCGTTCCCCAAATCCACCCGGAACCACAATCCCGGCCACACCTTCCAGTTGGTCAAAACCTTTGTTGCGCTCAAGGTCGCTGGAATGAATCCATTCAATTTCCAAGCGATGGTTCGTTGTGACCGCCGCATGGGTCAAGGCTTCTTTCACACTCATATAGGCGTCATGCAGTTCGACATACTTGCCCACAATGGCAATCCGCACCGTGTCTTGGGCGCGGACCATTTTGTCAATCATGCGCCGCCATTCAGCTAAATCTGGTGGTTTGGCATCCAACTCCAAGGCCTTGACCAAATAATTACCCAATCCCGCGTCTTCAAGAATGAGTGGGATTTTGTAAAGATTATCAGTGGTTACCAATGGGATCACCGCTTCGGGGTCAACATCGCAGGCCAGCGCGATTTTCTCGCACATCTCTTGGCTAACTTCAAAATCGGCCCGTGCAATAATGACTTGGGGTTGGATGCCAATACCACGCAGTTCCCGCACACTGTGTTGAGTCGGCTTGGTTTTTAATTCACCCGTCGCCCCAATATGGGGCAAAAAGGTGACATGCACAAACAAAGCTGAACTCCTGCCGACCTCTTTGCGGAGTTGGCGAATGGCCTCCAAAAAGGGCTGGCCTTCAATATCGCCCACTGTACCACCAACTTCAACAATGACCACATCTAAATCGTCATTGCGATCAACTAAATGAATCCGCCGCTTAATTTCATTGGTGATATGTGGAACGACTTGGATTGTCCCCCCTAAATAATCTCCCCGACGCTCGGCGGCAATCACTTCACTGTAAATCTGCCCGGTAGTGACATTACAGGCACGATCTAGGTTTTCGTCGGTAAATCGTTCATAGTGACCGAGGTCAAGGTCGGTTTCAGCCCCATCCACCGTCACAAAAACTTCACCATGTTGATAAGGACTCATTGTGCCGGGGTCAACATTGAGATAGGGGTCTAGTTTTTGGATGGCAACTTTTAGGCCGCGTGCCTTTAAAATTCGACCAATCGCTGCCGCCGTCACGCCTTTGCCGACAGAACTGACAACGCCGCCAGTACAGAAAATATAGCGGGGCATGGAAAATTGGAACTCCTTCACTTGCTATCGGATGATATAAAAGAACAACGGGGAGCATTTTTGTCGCTCCCCGTCGTGTTCGGTGCTTAAATAACCCGCCGATTGCAGATTAACTGTTGGCAATCGTAGCGGAATCGTTGGAAATGTGGTTCCGAAAAATAATTCACTCGCAAAAAACCACTAGACTAGGCTCTTCAAATCATCAGCGGCACGGCGCATATCCAAAAAGATGAGGCCGAGACGAGCATTGGCGCGAACCAGAATCGTCAAAACGGCTTCTTCACCCACCGCACTTAGCATTACATAGCCCTTGTCGCCTTGAACAAACACGCGCTCCAGAGAGCCACGTCCCAGTTCACTTGCGATACGTTCGCCTAGTGCGAGTAGGGCCGCCGACATCGCCGATACACGGTCTTCTTCGACACCCGCAGGCAGCGCTGAGGCCATAATCAAGCCATCTACGCTGACGACTGCCGATGCTTCAATATCCGGTGTCCCCGATGCGAGGTCGCGCAGACGATCCACCATCAATTCAGTCCGCGATTTCGCCATCTTCAAGCGCTCCTTTCAAGTGTTGCCATCCCAGACGAGTGCGCCTAACGTCTGGTGATAATAGTTGAAATTCAGGGGTAATGTCAAACTCTTCTAGAAGATAAATCTTTAAATATTGTGATTGGCACACACTATGTTACCAAACTACGCCGTTATCAATATACCACTGAAAATAAAGTGCGGCAAGACACCAACGCTGTCACAATTCTCATTTTCCAATCGTCTCTATAGAATAATGAGTAAAAATCATCGGAGGGTCGTCGCCATGGATTCTTTTGAAAGCTATCGCCCCCTGCTTTTTTCAATTGCCTATCGAATGCTGGGCAGCGTAATGGAAGCCGAAGATATGGTGCAAGAAACCTATCTGCGCTATCAGGCCACCGCTGAAGATGTCCAATCCATCAAGCCATTTTTGACCACTGTGGTCACGCGCCTATGCCTAGATCGCTTAAAATCTGCCCAAGCTAAGCGCGAAACCTATTATGGCCCGTGGCTGCCCGAACCCTTGCCTACCCACTTAGAAAACCCCGCGACTGTTGACCCATTAAACGTTGTCAGTCAGCACGAATCCATTTCAATGGCCTTTCTTGTCCTTCTAGAAAATCTTAACCCGGTCGAACGGGCCGTGTTTTTGCTGCGCGAGGTATTTGATTATGGCTATGATGAAATTGCCCAAATCGTAGGTAAAGAGGAAGCTGCGTGTCGCCAATTATTTCATCGGGCCAAGCAGCACCTTGCATCCAATCGTCCCCGTTTCAAAACCAGCAAGGAAGAACACGAGCAATTGTTGGTAAAATTCATGCAGGCCGTTGGTTCAGGTAATTTGGATGATTTGATGGGCATTTTAGCCGAAAACATTACCCTGTGGTCAGATGGAGGTGGCATTGTCCAAGCAGCCCGCCTGCCCATTTTGGGTCGAGACAAAGTGGCACGGTTCGTATTGGCGATTCAAGGCAAACAAAACTATTCAGCCGAGGTAGCCGAAATCAATGGCTGGGCTTCCATCATACTCCACGACGAAACTGGTAAATTGATTGGGGTCATTTCATTGGATGTGGGTAATTCTCAAATTCAAGCCCTGCGTTTTGTGGTCAATCCAAATAAATTGGGTCGGTTGCAATAGAGGCTTAGGGAATCTTTTTGAGTAGCCACCCATAACCCTCAACAACACCTTCTTTGAGAATTTCTTCTAGTTCAGGCCGATTTTTTATCGCCTGCATCGCTTTGGGCGTTTGATAGTGGTAAAAAACATTCAATGCTGCCCTATATATGTTCCATTTTGTAGGGCTTTCATATTTCCAATCAATCTGCTTCTCCAAAAAATCTGCCAAAATATTAACGGCCTCAGGGTGGTTGATTCTGTCAAACAAATAAGTGATATATATCCAAACCTCTGAAGAAGGCCCATGCCATCCCATGTCGAGAATTTTTGATAATGAGTTGATCATCTCCTGCTTTCTGCATTGGCTTATATCAAGAGTAGCAAGTTTGATCTCCAAAGGCATATATTTTCGGTGATAGTGGATAATAGGCAAGTCAGACTCGTCAAACGCTGGTTTATAGATAGGTCGGCCATCATACCAATGTTCCCTGTTCAAAATAATCCTATAGAGAATTTCCTCATCTGGAAATGATGATGACCAAAACTCACTCCATATTTGTATTCTATAGGGTAACTTTTCCTTTTTCAGTTTCAAGCGTTGACGTTCACCAGCAAGAACACCTTCAGAATAAGCATATAAACAGAAAGCATTAATTTGGGTTATTGGGGTGTCAGAATCTAAAAGGGCCTTGACCTTCACCCAGAACTGCTCATTTGCAATACGGGCCATTGTAAGGCACATCCACTTAAATTCCCGACTCATGGGCCGTTCAAGATACTGAAGTGCTATAGTCTGAAGGGTTGAGAGTTGAGTTTCAGTGAGTGGATAGCGAGGAATATATCGCCAAATCATTTCTCTGATATAGCCTGATCCCATAGTACGGGGGTGATCCATTAGGAATTTTAGGCATTCATCTAAAATCACAGGATCAGCTTGTTTTAGAGACTTTCTTAAGCTCTTGCGACTATGCAGTTCGATTTGAGGATATTTAGAATCCATGTTATTGAAGGGCGAACCATCTAGGCCCGCCCCCTCTGCAATTTTTCAAACTGTTACTATAAATCGTCCTCAGTCATCGGCATACCAAGGACACTCAAACCCGCATCTACATAAACCGTTTGACCTGTGACCATACGGGCCAAGTGTGACCCCATCCAGACCGCCACGTCACCCACATCATCCTGTGAGACCAATTCACGTAATGGGGCGACATCCTCGGCCAACCGATACATTTTACGGAAACCCGCAATCCCCGCTGCTGAAAGGGTTTTGATCGGCCCTGCACTAATCGCATTAACGCGGATTTTCTTCGGGCCAAGGTCGGCGGAGAGGTAGCGCACACTGGATTCTAAAGCCGCTTTGGCAACGCCCATGACATTGTAGTGTGGCAAAACTTTTTCGGCCCCATAGTAACTTAACGCCATAATGCTGCCACCTTCGGGCATCAAGGGCACTGCTCGTTTTGACAGGGCCACTAAGCTGTAAGCCGAGGTTTCAAGGGCGGTGATAAACCCTTGGCGTGAGGTATCCACAAAAAATCCATCAAGGTCTTCACGGGTGGCATAGGCAATTGAATGGACTAGGATATCAATTCGGCCAAAACGCTCATTTATTTTTGCAAAGGTCGCATCAAGCTCCTCATCGCTGTTGACGTTGCATTGCACCACAAAATCAACGTTAAGTGTTTCAGCCAGCGGCACCACACGCCTTTCCAACTGCTCACCTGCATAACTCAAGCCCAGCATTGCCCCTTCCCGATGAAAGGCCTGTGTAATGCCCCACGCAATTGAATTTTTGTTAGCTATCCCAAAAACAAGGGCAACTTTGCCCTCCAATAGGCCCATAATCGCCTCCATGCTTGCACAAGTAAGTGGTTGTCAAAAAGAATAACAGCAACGGTTCAGAAAAGTCACGACCATTGTACCCGTCTTAACCAACCCTACACAACCACAAATGCCTCTGCTATAATGCCGACCACATTCCTGAACAGGTCATTTCAATTCGCGGCCCGCTTACTTATCAGGATGTATACCATCGAAATCAGCCTGCTGCCTTGAGCGGGTGTTTGATTAAGGAATTAAACGAGATCATGGCGCTTACTAAAGATTCAAAGCAATCAATCATCCAAAGTTTTGCGACTCACGAAGGCGACACGGGTTCTCCCCAAGTACAAATCGCCCTCCTGACCAACCGCATCGAATATCTGACCGAACACCTGAAAGTTCATAAGCACGACGAACACAGTCGTCGCGGTTTGCTGCAAATGGTAGGGCAGCGTCGTCGTTTGTTGAAGTATTTGAAAAACAAAGATGCAGACGCCTATACGGACATTCTCCAACGGTTAAATCTGCGTCGCTAATTCAACCCATTGGGTTCTACTATACTTCAAAAAATCGGGCGCACGCCCCCTGCACAAATTTAGGTGCATGATGGGGTATCGTGCGCTCATTTGCGTTATAATAAGCTGATTTGCCTGAAAACATAGGCAATGGCGAGATATGTTCCGTTGAGGAGGAACTGAAAAAACGTTATGGTTCATAGTGTCATGCCTACCGACAAAATTTTTACGACCCGGATAGGCGATAAAGAAATCATTTTAAAGACAGGCAAGCTCGCGGAACAAGCCGGTGCAGCAATCGTGGCCCAAATGGGCGAAACCGTCCTTTTTTGCACCGCCACCATGAGCGGCAATGCTCGTGAAGGCATAGACTTCTTGCCCTTGAGCGTAGATTATGAAGAACGTCTCTATGCGGTTGGACGCATCCCCGGCTCTTTCCTGCGTCGTGAAGGTCGCCCCAGCGAACGCAGTATTTTGGTCTCGCGTGTAACCGACCGCCCACTACGACCTCTTTTCCCCAAAGACCTGCACAATGAAGTTCAAGTGATTGTGATGTCGCTGGCGCACGATCAGGTCAATGATGTGGATATGTTGAGCATCATCGCCGCCAGCACCGCCCTGACGATCAGCGATGTTCCGTGGAACGGGCCAATTGCTGGTGCACGGGTTGGTCTCATCAATGGGCAATTGGTCGTCAATCCCACCATTCCAGAAATGGAACATAGCGCTCTCGATTTACGGGTGGCCGGAACAGCCGACGCCATTTTGATGGTCGAATGCGCTGCCAACGAAGTCCCCGAAGATACCATGCTCGAAGCCTTGCGTTTGGCACATGAGAGTATGCAACCTGTTATTGCGCTGCAAAATGAGATGCGTGCAGCCGTTGGCAAGCCTAAGCGTGAAATGGCGTCGGCTGAAAAAGATGAAACCCTGCGTAATCGTGTCATGGCACGTGTAGGTCAAGACATCGCCCAAATCATTGCAACTCGTGTGGAAAAAGGCGAACGCAACGATGCCCTCGGCGATCTTGAAAATCAGGTCGTCGCTGACCTCCTTGATGATGATGATCGCGGTTTGGTGCTGGCGGATGAAGATAAACCTGCAACCTCGGCCTCCGAAATTCGCGCATATATCTCTGAGGCAGTCAAAACCGAAGTCCGCCGTCGGATTGCCCAAGAAGGTGTCCGGCCCGATGGTCGTAGCCTAACCGAAATTCGTCCGCTGGCTGCTGAGGTCAACTTGATCCCGCGTGTACATGGCTCAGGTCTTTTCAAACGGGGTCAAACCCAAGTTTTAGCCATCTGCACTTTGGGCACTGGCCGCGATTCGCAGTTGCTGGATGGCCTCCATCCTGAAGATAATAAGCGTTTTATGCACCACTACAATTTCCCGCCCTATTCCACAGGTGAGGCCAATCCGCTGCGTGGGCCAAAGCGTCGTGAAATTGGACATGGGGCACTCGCCGAAAATGCCCTTCGTACCATCATTCCATCCGAAGAAGAATTTCCTTATACCGTGCGTGTCGTCAGCGAAGTAATGTCATCCAATGGCAGCACCAGCATGGGGTCAGTGTGCGCGTCAACGTTGGCGCTAATGGATGCTGGCGTACCGATTAAACGTCCAGTCGCAGGCATCGCCATGGGCCTCATCAAAGATGGTGACCAACATTTTGTCCTGACTGACATTCAAGGTATGGAAGATCATCTCGGTGACATGGACTTCAAGGTTGCCGGGACACGGGTAGGCATCACTGCCCTACAAATGGACATCAAGATCAGCGGGATTCCACATGAGGTTATGGGACGAGCGCTCTCACAGGCGTTGGATGCCCGCCTCGAAATCCTCGATTTGATCGAAGGTGTTATTCCCGAACCGCGTGCTGAACTCAGCCCCTATGCTCCCCGCATTATCACTGTCAAGATTAATGTGGAAAGCATCGGTGCGGTCATTGGGCAAGGCGGTAAGACAGTTCGTGGCATTCAAGAAGCAACCAAAACCGTCATCGAAATTGCCGAAGACGGGTTGGTCTCTATCGCCAGTGTGGACGCGGCAGGTGCCGAACGCGCCCGCGATATGATTTTGGGTTTGATCGAAGAACCCGAAATTGGGCGAATTTACACCGGTAAGATTACCCGTATCGAAGATTATGGTGCGTGGGTCGAATTTTTGCCCGGCACCGATGGCATGGTTCATATCAGCCAACTTTCCGATATGCGCGTTGAACGTATCCGTGATGAATTTCACATGGGTGATGAAATCATGGTCATGGTCACCGACGTTGATCGTGGTTCCGGCAAAGTCCGTCTCAGTCGTCAGGCAGTCCTCGAAGGTTGGACGCTTGAAGAAGCCCGTCAAAATGACAAAGGCATTGGTGGCGGCGGTGGCGGTCGTGGTGGCGGTGATCGTCGTGGCGGTGGTGATCGTCGTGGCGGTGGTGATCGTCGTGGTGGTGGTGGTGGCAACTACGGTGGCAATCGCAGTGGTGGTGGCGGTGGTGATCGCGGCCCTCGCAACTAAGCCAAGATCCATCAGCTCTATTCTAGGAGGCCATTTTATAATTGGCCTCTTTTTGTTTATGTGATGATGGTCTAATTTGTCATTCATGGCAATTTGAAAATTACCTAGTGATAAAGCGTATTATCACGAATAAATTCCTTTTGAGGTCAAATCGTCAAAAAAGGGCAGGTTAATCACCCTTGGGCCGTGTAACACCCGTAGCACTGATTTCTCCCTAAGTTCTCTAAACTAGCGCCATGTTGCATCCTATAAAATCAATCCACACACCAAGAGGTTTTGAAAAATGTCCGCCGCACGTCTGATTTTTTCTACCGGGTCACTCTATACACATGACATTGCCTATTGTTATGAAATCGCTGCCGAGGCTGGCTGTGATGGTATGGAGGTCATGTGTGATGAACGTTGGTGTAGTCGGGACCCTGCCTATCTCAAAAAGTTGAGCCAAACCTATAACCTGCCAACGCTTGTACTGCATACTCCGTTCAGTACCCACCTGATGGGCTGGCAAAATCGAGGCGACCACTTAGGCCGGATTCATCAAACCCTCAAACTTGCCCAAGAGGTCGAGGCCGAGGCTATCGTTGTTCACAATCCACCCCGTGTCTATCGCACCGCCCTCGAGACCCCCAATCGTCGTTACTGGCTGCCTTGGCGAACGCCTTTTAAGTCAGTCAAGCATTGGATTGAAACTGAATTACCAGCTTTTCAAAAAACGACCCCCATCAAAATCGCGGTCGAAAATGTGCCGATTATCAAATATATGGGCCTCAAAGCTGACCCCTCCTATTGGAAGGGCATAGATCAGTGGGTTAACTTAAATGAGTACCTGACTCTCGACACCACCCATTGGGCGACACACGACGTCAAACCACTTGTGGCTTATGAAGCAGCCAAAGGGCGTGTCTGCCATATCCATCTCAGTAATTATAAGAATGGGCGCGAACATCGGCTGCCGCATCAAGGGGATTTAGATTTAGCCGGATTTTTACAACGGTTGGCGCAGGATAGTTTTGCTGGGACGGTCTCACTGGAACTCTATCCTGATTCAATGGGTTTCCAAGACGATGCCACCATCCGCCACAATTTGAAGGACAGTGTCGCGTTTTGTCGGCAACATCTCAACTAAAACAAAAAGGAGGCTTATCACCTCCTTTAAAATTATTTTCAGCTTAAAGTCACATTACCCCAGTAACTTGCCAAGATTATTCCAAAGTTGGAAAACAATTCGTTGGGCAAAATCCGGCCAATTGTCACCGGGCAGGATAGGCGGGAACATTTTGGCATCAGGTTCATCAAATACATTCCCATAACCTGTCGTATCCCACAGAATATCGGAGCCGGGTAAACCAGCATCTGTTACTTCTTCGCTGGGGTCATTCCCATTATTTTTGAATTGGTTATCATGGACATGGTTATATTCTGAATACGGCCCAATATCCCCAATTTCATTTTCTTCATAGGCCTGATACAACGACACAATTGCCAAGCCACCACTCCGATTATTTTCGATACGATTGTTATAAAACTCTGAGTGGTCGGTTGCCATAACCAAAATGCCTGTCCCAACAGGTACATCCCCAACAATCGAACCCGGCGTTGCATCCGCTTTACTGCGATTATTGTCATGCACATAATTGTCATGAACTTTGATATTCTCCGAAACCCGTGAATGTAGATTCGGCAGCAAGAAGACCAAAATCCCACCTGTGTTATTCCAAGATTCGTTATCTAATACCTCAGCATTGACTGAATTTTCAATTTCAATGCCTGTGAGATTGTCATAGGCTAAGTTATTGCGCACCACAATATCTTGTGACTGGCCCACATAAATTCCTGCGTCGGTAGCTTTGGTCACGACGGTACATTCAACCAAGACATTATTGCTGCGCACAGGATACACTCCATACAAACCTGTGTTAGCGGTAAATAGATGCCGCAGTGTTACCCCGCGTACCCCTTCAACCAACACCCCATTGCCCGTGAAATTCTGTGCCACAAAATATTCCATGCGGAAATTATTGCCAGACGCAATCACTCCATCAGTTAAATCACGTACCCCGTCGCCATCCACATCCCCTTCCAAAATGGGCCAATTGGGAGCAGCATCCCCTTCAGGCCACATCGCTTGCGGTGATTGAATGGGGCAGCTATCCGGTTCATCCACCATCCCGCGCAGGGTGATGTCGCTCAAATCAATCAACACCCGCTCGCGATAAATCCCCGGTGGTACCAAAATCGTATCCCCCGGTACTGCACAATCAACTGCTTGTTGGATAGTTTGCCCGTCCTGTACCGTTACAGTCTTATTGGCCTCGTCTCGTTGACAATCCGGACGCTCACTCGGTTCGGATTGGATTTGGGTCAATACCTCACGGGCGGGGTTATCCATTGGTTGCACCAAGTTTTCAGCTCCCGATGGCACCACTGTTGGGATAATGATGTGACCCGCTTCATCCACATAATCCAATCCCTCTCGCATCGCTTCAGCAATGGTTTCATCCGTCAAAGCATAGAGGAACGCCACAATATCGGCTTTTTCTTGATCCGACAGTGTGAACCCCGGGGCGACAAACCGATCTACTTCTGCACCTTCAAAACCGACCCCGCGTCCTGCGCCTTTGCAATAAAAATCAATCACGTCTTCGAGTGTCGTATAGTACCCATTGTGCATATACGGCCCATCCAACGCGACATTCCGTAAGGTTGGCACTTTAAACGCATACGGCTGACCATCTGGGAACGCATCCGCTACGCCTCGGTCATTCGTCCCATTATCGGGCACACCCGTCACTTTAAAATTTTCATCTACAAAAGTGGGCAAAGCATGACATTCAAAACAGCGTGTCCCCGCCGAGCGGAAAATACCCAACCCGCGCCGCTGCTGAGTGGTCAAGGCATCAAAGTTCCCTGCCACATATTGGTCAAAGGCCGAGTTGTTGCTAACTAGTGTCCGCTCAAAGGTCGCCAACGCTATCCCAATGTTATCCGCCGTGATGCCGTCATCAAAAAGGCTCTCAAATTGGGTTTTATACCCGTCAATCGCCCCCAATTCGGTCACCAATTCCTCAAGGTTTTGATTCATCTCGTCTTCGGAGGTCAACGGTACAATCAATTGTTCCTCAAGGCTGCTGGCCCGACCATCCCAAAAAAATGAGTCGTTATAGACCATATTCCACAGGGTCGGCACATTCCGTTTCAGTTCCTGACCCTCTGGCCCAACCCCAACCGCTTTGCCATCGCTAAATCCCATATCGGGATGATGGCAATTGGCACACGCATAATCATTGTTGCCCGACAACACAGGGTCAAAAAACAGTTGATACCCCAGAGTAGCAATTGCCGGATCAACTTCACCATTGGGTTGGGGCCATTCCCGTTGTAACCCTGTCCATGAAGGCTCAATATTATTGGCCCCCACGCCCCAATCCACCTCAGCAATTTTGGCGTCTTCTTTGACAGGCAGCACCGCCAAAATCACGATAGATAAAATACACAGGTCAAACAAAATGAAAAACGCCCAGACCCAACGTGGTAGGCGCCGCTTTTCAGCAGTAGATTGATTCGACTGATCTAACATAAATTCCCCCTAGCTTCAAAAATTTATTTAATGGCAAAACCTGCAATATGTGGCGCGACCGGGCCTTCAGGCAAACGGAAATGCTCAATCTGCACTTCGCTAAAACCTGCCGCCTCAATGGTGGCCCATGTTTCGCGGTCAGGATGGCATCCATCCCCAAACCATTTCCACGCCGGACGCAACATCCGTTGAACACGCCGCAAACCCGAACCATCAGGCGCTGCGACATGCTCAAAAAACACAAAACGCCCTCCCGGCTTCAATACCCGCCTGATTTCCGCAAGGGTATCGGCTTGATTAGGTACTGAACACAACACCAACGTACTCACTACATAATCTACGCTTTCGTCCTCGACGGCCAGCCGTTCGCCCTCTAGCCCGCGTAGTTCAATGGGAAAACCTAAGCGTTCGGCCCGTTGGTGCAAGTAGGCGTGCATATATGGATTTGGTTCAATCCCCATCCAGCGAATGCCTGCCGGGAAATAGTCCAGATTAGGGCCCGCGCCGGGGCCGATTTCCAACACTGTACCCGACAAGTCTTTAAACAATCGGCGTTTGTGGGCGACTGTCAACGGGTCGTCTTGCTCCCGTGCCATAAAATATGCAAATAAGCGTTGCCGCATTGCACCCTCTCCTTACTTACATCACTTCAATGTCATCAAGTAGGCCACGAGATAGTTCACTTCGTCGGATGTCAATTGAGTAGCAAAATTCTGCTGCATAGCTCCCTCAGCAAAACCCTCTACCGTATAATCATTGGGGTAGATGATGGATTCACGGAGATAATCTTCGGCGGCAAGGCCCTCGACACGGGTAGCAGCCCGCTTGGCTACACCTGCCAATGATGGCCCCACCACCACGCGATCCCCTTTAACCGCATGGCAAGCTGCGCAATGGGTTTTAAAAACTTGCTCTCCGCGCCCTGCATCCGTATTGGGATCAAGGTGTGACTCAGCTTTTTTCTCGCCCCCACCACAACCGCTCAACATCAAAACTGTACCGAGAATAAACAACGATAATCTACGCATCTTGTCCAGATGCTCCCTCCTTTCCTTTAGCAATTTTTATTTTACCGGAGTGTGCGTTAATAGCGAAATTTGTTGAAGGCAAGGGAAACAAAAACAGCCCCGGAGTTGCCGAGGCTGCTTTGTTAGAATCGTCAGAATTACAGTGAGCGGACGATGCTGGAGAAAATGTTGCCGATGGCTGGGCCGAGCAGGGCGAGAATGATAATCACCACGACGGCGACCAACACGAGGATCAACGCATATTCAACCAGACCTTGACCTTTTTCACGTGGGAGATACAACATTTGAGTCGTTCCTTTTGCATAATTGCTGATGATGAATTTATTGTACCATCCAACTTAAGCAAAAATCAATACTATATTCATGAATAACTTGTGAATTTTATCAACTTCTATCAAAACGCATTGTAAATAAAAACAGCCTGATTAACTCAAGGCTGTTTTGTGGCAATTGCTTACTTGAAATTACAGTGAACTGACGATGCTAGAGAAAATATTCCCAATAGCTGGACCCAGCAGGGCAAGAATGATAATCACTACGACAGCAACCAAGACCAGAATCAGGGCATATTCAACCAAACCTTGACCTTTTTCACGCAGCAAGTACAACATCTTTATGGCTCCCATAACTAATGTTTAAATTGATAATGTAATTATGACATACGGCCTAGTAAAATACAACGAAATTTCGACCAATGGCTATAAAGAAAGTTTTACCCGCCTAAACGCCATGCCAATGCACTCCACCGCCGTGCTACCTCATTATTATTGACGGCAATCGCTATGGCCTTACGTGTTCCCACCAAAACCACCATCTTTTTGGCGCGGGTAATGGCGGTATACAACAAATTGCGCTGCAACATCATATAATGCTGGGTCAAAATTGGCATGACCACCACTGGATATTCCGCCCCCTGACTTTTATGGACGGAAATGGCAAAGGCATGAACCAATTCATCTGCTTCTAGCCAGTCATACATCACCAAGCGTCCATCCACCATCACATTCAACACATGCTCTTGCAGATCAATACTGTGGATACGCCCAATGTCCCCGTTAAAAACCTCTTTTTCATAGTTGTTGCGGGTCTGCATCACCTTATCACCCACCCGAAACAACCGTCCTGCCAACAATTTTTCAGCCTTACGTCCGGGGGGATTCAATTTTTGTTGTAGGGCATCATTCAGCGCATTCACCCCAATCTTGCCCATATACATTGGGGCCAGCACCTGAATTTCGTCCAAAGGATCATGTCCAAATTTTTGGGGAATACGATTTTGCACAATGTCCACCAGTAATTGCGCAGCTTCTTGGGGGTCTTCTTCAGCAAAGAAAAAGAAATCATTGCTGCTGTTGCTAGTATCGGGCGTTTGGCCGTGATTAATCTTGTGGGCGTTTTGAATAATCATGCTGCCCCCCTCTTGCCGGAAGATGGTTTCCAAAATGGTGACCGGGCAAATGGCACTGCGAATTAAATCCCGCAGCACATCCCCCGCCCCAACACTAGGCAGTTGATCCACATCCCCCACCAATAATAAATGCGTTTCCGGTCGGATGGCTTTTAGCAGGTTATAAAACAGCACCAAATCAATCATCGAGGCCTCATCCACCACCACCATATCGGTATCCAGTGGATTTTCCTCGTTATAAGTAAATCCTTCTGCTGGGGCGAACCCTAACAAGCGGTGAATCGTTTGAGCTGGGTGGCCGGTCGCTTCCGATAATCGTTTAGCAGCGCGTCCGGTTGGGCTAGCCAGTTTAAATTTATGTCCGGTGCTTTCCAAAATACCAATAATCGTGCGGAGTGTGGTGGTTTTGCCTGTGCCGGGGCCACCCGTCAAAATCGCCACCTTGTTAGTCAGTGCCATCTGCGCCGATTGCTTTTGTTGTCCCGAAAGCGTAATCCCCCCTTCACTGGTAATGTTGGCAATCAGGGCCTCCCATTTTCCAGCGGGCATTAGGTTCAATCTTTGCAGGCGACTCGTCGGCGTATCAATCATGCGATGCAGGCGTGTCGCGGCGCCTTTTTCGCTGTAATACATGGCCGCGTGATAGGCCACTTGGATGGGTGGTTCGGCTTCGTTAACGGGTAAATCCTCTAGCATCACCTCACCCGCATTGCAAAGCCGATTGAGAGCGTCTTCCAACAATCCCACTTCAACTTCCAGCAATTCCGCCGCGACCTTTAACAATTCCTCGGTTGGCATAAAAACATGCCCATTGTTAGTCGCATCATTGAGGGCATAGACCAAACCGGCTGTCAGGCGCGTCGGGGCATAAATCGGCAAGCCCAATTCCCGTGCCAACTTATCAGCCGTTTTAAAACCGACCCCATAAATTTCCTTGACCAAGTTATAAGGGTCTTCTTGCACCCGTTGAATCGAATCATCGCCATAGGTTTTGTAGATGCGTAGAGCCAGCGAAGTATTTAAGCCATGACTTTGTAGGAATATCATGACCTCTTTAATGGTGCGCTGTTCCTCCCATGCTTTAGCAATTAATCCGGCCTTGTGTTTGCCCACCCCCGGCACATCGCGCACTTTTTCTGGCATTCGGTCTAATACATCCAGTGTATCTTTGCCAAAAAAATCCACGATTTTCTTAGCCGTCTTATCTCCAACACCCCGAATGAGACCACTCCCCAAATATCGCTGAATGCCTTCAATCGTCGCGGGTCGCAATTGTGTTACGGTCTCTGCTTTAAATTGCTGACCATGCACCGGATGATTTGTCCACTGCCCAGTAAAACGCACCCGTTCCCCCGGTTGCAATTCGGGCATTGTCCCAACAACCGTCATTAAAGTATCCCCACGCCGATTGAGGGGGGGCTGATCTGGGGCAAGGCGCAGCACACAGTAGCCTGAATCGGTGCTGTAATAAGTGACTCTTTCGATGTTGCCTTCAAGTGAATTTTCCGTAATCATGCCTTTATCCTCACAACCGTAGCAGGTCACATCATAGCCTATCGAAAGGGGGTTGCGCTATCCCTATCCCCCGTTATAGTTGTAGCGGGTTCATACACCTCGAGGAGCATCCATGACCCAACAATCCTTTGCCGATGGCTATATCAAATGGCTGCGTTCCCATGTCGGCAATCAACTCATCTACTTGGTCTATACCAATGCCTTTGTATTTGACGATCAAAATCGTTTATTGGTTCAAGAGCGCTACGATTTTGATTGGGTCAGTGTGCCGGGTGGGGCTTTGGAACCGGACGAAAGCCTGCTCGATTGCGTGCGCCGCGAAACCTTTGAAGAGACGGGTATCGAGTGTACTGTGGAACGCCTGATTGGTATTTACAGCCATCCCCGCTACAACCTGCTCTATCCCAATGGCGACCAAGTGCAGCAGTGGGGTGCAACCTTTGTCTGCCGTGCTACTTCCAGCACTATCAACGTTGATGGCCGCGAAACCCTCAAAGCCAGCTTCCGGCCTGTCGAAGAAATCCGCCACCGCCTGCCCATTCACTATCAAGAAATGCTCCGGTTTATCGAAACCCATCCTACCCAAACTCATGTGGAAGAAATCTATTCTGGGCCGAATGTGCGCCCATTTTATTCCACTATGCGCCAATATATCGGCCATGCACGTCTCATTATGCCGGGGGTATCAGCGGCGGTTTTTAATGAAAATGGGGATTTATTGGTGGCCCACCAGACCAAACGTAATTTTTGGGACATCCCCGGTGGCCTCGCCGATTTAGATGAGAGTAGCAGTGCCACCGCTGTCCGTGAAGTTCGAGAAGAAACAGGTCTCGAAGTCCAGCCCATTCGCCTCATCAGCGTGCTCAGTGACCCAACCTTGCTCAGTGGCACATTATCAAATGGGGATGAATTTCGAGGCGTAGATTTAGTTTTGGAATGTCGCATGGTCGGCGGGGAAGTCCAACCCGATGGCAAGGAAGTTGACCAAGTGGCGTTTATGCCCATCGCTGAACTACTTGCTCAGCCCAATTTACTGCCCTTTCATCGTCAGCGTCTTTTGGATATTCTTAACCGCCATCAAGGACCGTTTATCAGTTAATTCGCACCCATTGTTGAAAAGGAAAAATCATTATGGCACGTGAAGTGATCAAAACCACTGGGGCTCCTCCCGCTTTGGCTGCCTATTCACAAGGTATTGTCGCCAGTGGCAAATTTGTATTTGCGGCGGGTCAATTAGGCTTAGACCCCGAAAGCAAACAACTTGTTGAAGGTGGGGTAGAGGCCCAAACTGAACGCGCCATTCTCAATCTAAAGGCCGTTTTGGAAGCCGCTGGGTCATCCCTCGAAAACATCGTCAAGGTGACGGTCTTTTTACATAACATCGCCGATTTTTCCGCGATGAACAGCGTCTATATTCGCTATTTCCCGGCCAATCCACCTGCCCGTTCCGCTTTTGGTGGCAACGATCTCCCCCTCGGCGGCTTGGTCGAAATTGAATGTATCGCCGTCGTGCCCGAATAGAAATAAAAAACCCCTCACCAAAAACTGGTTGAGGGGATAAAATATTGTCTTAAAGTCCTTCCCAGCGTACGGGGAAGGGTTTGGGATGGGGTCAATCAATACGACCCGCTGTAATATACATAGACTGAGCCATTCCCCAGCCAATCCCACAACCATGCGGCGTCGCTGACGGTCAAATTGACACAACCATGACTCTGCCGATAACCAAAACCGTTATGCCAATACGTCCCATGTAGGCTGATGTCCCCATCAAAATACATCGCATAGGGCACATTTTCGAGCCGATAGGCATCATCACGCCCTTCGGCTCCGCTCATTGGTGCATTAATTTGACGACCGTAGACCGTAAACACGCCCGTACGGGTGTCCCATCCGGATAGACCCGACGAAATCAATGTCGCAAAAACGGGGGTGCCGCCTTCGTAAGCAATCAACACCTGCTCATATAAATCAACCCCAACCCATCGCGACCCCACTCCAGCAGGCGGGGCGATTGGGTTATAAATCCCCATCATGGTTTGAGCCACCCACTTGTTGGGGCCAACCAGATACCACGCCATGCCCCCAGCAATTTGAGTCGCATAGATATTGGCTACCGTATAGCGTGTCACCCGGCGATCCTCGAGTTGCACGGGAGCGCCACCGGGGACTTCCGAAGCAAAATGCGTGCGTAAAATCCAGCCAAACGGCATGGCGGGCGTTCCGGTCAAGACCACCCCACGAAAATAAGACGGGTCAATCTTGGTTAAATGGCGTTCATTCATCCATTCCCCCGGATTGATTTCAACCCAAGGGCCAACATGCTGACGGGGAGTAATAAATTGATAGCCGTCCATGATGCTGTACAACACTTTTGTCCCACCATACGGACCATCATAAACAACCGCCGGAGTTAATTCGACGCGCAAAAATTCATAACCTGCCACTACCCCCATGTTGACGCCAATCGTTTCGACGGGCGGGCCGGGTAGTGCAGCCATAAAGCCTAAACAATCTGCTCCATTCGGGTCAGCGTCGCAAGGGCCAGCAAAAGCACTCATTTTGGTTTCGGGTTTATCAACAGCATAGGCCGCGGCGCTGGCGGCAAAAATCCCTATAAGACACATAAATGTGGTTAGGTGAATCAGCGTTTTCCGTGTTTTCCAAATTTTCCAATTACGCACCGTACGCCACTCCTCTCGATTTTTCATTTCCAGTACATTGAAGGTAGAAATCCTACCTTATTTATCGAGAATTTTATCTGTACGAATACTCTACGCTTCTGGGTTGTCCTCGTCAGGCGAATTTAGAATGTCATCCAGATCAAACGTCCCAAATTGGGCCGTCTGGAATAAGTTGTCGGATGATTTGGGCGGGCGTTCATCTTCGATATTGATAACAATCAGTTTTTCTAAGGGGATGGTGCTGTCATCTTGTACGGCTTTGACTACCACCACACTGATGTTATCCTCACCCCCCCGCATATTAGCGAGGTCAATCAGCTCTTGCGAAATCATTTCTGGGTCGCTGACCCGGCGCACAATCTCGCCAATTTCTTCTGCTTCCAAATGCCGGGTTAATCCATCCGAACACAGTACAAGGCAATCTCCGGCCTTTAGATATTGGGTATACAAATCAGCTTCGGCAGCATCTACCTGACCCAAAGCCCGATACAACACACTCCGCATAGGATGGATACTGGCTTGTTCACGGGTAATATGCCCAGAGGCTACTAATACTTCCACAAAACTGTGGTCATCGGTAATTTGATGCGTCCAGCCATGTTCGCCATCCACAATATAAGCTCGACTATCGCCAATATGGGCCACAATAATGCGGTTGCCGCGTACAAAGGCAATCGTTGCGGTGGTTCCCATTCCTTGAAAGCTCTTGTCTTCGTTAATCTTGTCCAAGACAGCTTCATTGGCATGATACAGAGCATCGCGCAATTTTTGCTGAACTTCTTCTTCCGTCAATTCTTGCAAAATCTCGCTGCCCCGTAAGGCCCCTGTAAAATCGGCTTGCACCGCTTCTTTGGTCAGGCGACTGGCTTCTTCACCAGCGGCAGCCCCTCCCATACCGTCCGCCACCAGCGCCAAAACAATCCCGCCTCGCGCCCAAATACCTACGTTATCTTCGTTATTCGAGCGCACTTGCCCCACGCTTGACCTTGCACTGACCACCAAGCGCAAGCCATAGTGTTCGTCCGGCACCATCAAAGTTGCCCCGCACCGTGGACATACCTCCGATGTTGGCAAATTCTCGGTGCCACAACGCAGGCATTTTAGAAAATCATGATACTGCGCGGCGAGTTCTTTGGTCGCTCTAGCGTCAGCAATTTCCTGAATAGAGGGGGGCACACCCAACTGAGGGTCGGTATCTTTGATATTGATTTCGATCGTGTCATCCAACTCGGTTTGGTGGCGTGGCTTCATGCCTTTGATGGGTTTGTTTTGCTCAAGTGCAGTGCCACACTCAAAACAATAAACAGCCCGTTTAAGGTTGACGTGACCACAGTGAGGACACACATTGTCTGCCATAAAAAGACCCTCGAACTCTATTAGATTTTTTGGGCAAAGATTTCTGTCAGTCGGTTTTGCATTTAATTAGTCGTATCGGCTGGGGTAGTTGCATCGGCTTCCCCGCCGTTTTCTGTGAGATACGCTTTGACCGTAATTTCTGTCGTCATTTCGCTGCTACCAATTTGTTCCGGAAAATTGACGCCAAACTCCTTTAAGTCAATGGTGGGTGTGGTATAAACGGTCAATACCCCGTCTAGGACACTCACTGTACAGTCAAGGGTATAAGTGTTCACAACTCCACTAATTTCCAAATCGCCCACCAATTGAGCCGCCTGTTCTGGAATATTAGTTGGATCCGCAAAAGTTTCAATGCTACGGGCAACAAATCGTCCATACGGGTATTCGTCGGCTTTCAGGCCCGCCTTAAGAACAAAATCAATAAATTCACCAGACTCCGTCTTGGTACTTTGTCCATCCAATTGCATGTTGGCAACCACATGCCATTGCCCATCTTCTGTTGGTTCTAGCGTAAAATTCTCTCCACTAATGTCAATCGTGCCATGAACCTTCCCCAAAATGGTAAAATTCAGGAGCGAGTCCTCTTTACTGACAGCATAGACTTTAGATTCGGGTACGGGTGTTGCAAACTGGAGTTTATTTTCTTTAGCCTCCACATCCCGGATAAAAAACCAATAAACTGCCGTCAAAATCGGCAATAGGACAATCAATGCACATCCACCAAAAAACCGTCGGTGTCTGCGCCTTGGTTTGTGGATGGTCTCAGGTAGGTTTGAATGTGTCATGACAGTGTTCCTGCAACAGTAGTGTAATGTGAGTCCAATCTTTTCAGACAATTATAAGGCAAAGGTGAATGGAAAACACAATTTTGTGTTTGGGCTAGGGCCAGCCAAACCTATCCTTGACTGTCTATGGCCCGACTGCTATGATTTGCGCGGCTTGAAAACTGAAAATACCTTTGCCACAGACAGCAGGTGCACTTCTAGTGCTTAAATTTACAGCCCGCCGAGGTAAAGACCACAAGCATTTTTGCTGGAAATTTAGGGTCTTTGCGGGTTGTCTGCAAAGACCTTTTGATATTTTGGGTTATGTTGTGGGCAAGGGGTTAGATTTTTTCTACAGCCAAATTTTAACGGGAAGGAGGAAAAAAGACCTTGCCACTCAATCGAAATCGCAAAGAAGAAATTGTTGCCCGCTATGTTGAAATGCTCAACCGGACACAGGGCCTGATTGTGACCGAGTATCGTGGTATGAGCATGGCTCGTTTTGACACCCTACGTGGAAAACTACGTGAAGCGGGTGCAAATTACACTGTCACCAAAAACACGCTTTTCAAGATTGCCTTGAAAGAAGTGGGGATGGCCGTCCCAGAAGATTTGCTGTCCGGACCTATCGCAGTGGGTTTTGCCTACAAAGATTTACCCACGACGGTTAAGGCCCTGATTGATGCCACCAAAGACAATGAACTGTTGATTTTAAAAGGCGCGATTGCTCAACAATCCGTTTTTCAACAAAGCCAGTTGAAAACATTGTCCGAACTGCCATCACTCGATCAACTACGTGCATCCCTCATTGGGATTCTTACGCAACCGATGTCCACGCTGGTCAGCCTGTTGGTACAGCCGCAGCGTGATGTGGTCGGCGTCGTAGCGGCCTATGTTGAAAAACATAGCGGCTCTGAAGCGGCCTAATTTCATAATCGTTAATTTAGTTATCAAATTTCAGTGTTTTAACCAATAAGGAGATTAATCATGGCCGATCTGGCTAAAATTGTAGACGAACTGAGCAGCCTGACGATTTTGGAAGCTGCTGAATTGAAGACGCTGTTGGAAGAAAAATGGGGCGTTACCGCCGCTGCTCCAATGGCAATGATGGCCGCGATGCCTATGGGCGTGGCCGCTGCTGCCGAAGCTGAACCAGTGGAAGAACCCACCGAATTCAACGTCATCCTGAAGGACGCTGGCCCCAAGAAGATCAACGTCATCAAGGTCATTCGTAGCTTGACCACCCTCGGTTTGGCTGAAGCCAAGGCCGCTGCCGAAAATCCCGGCACCCTGTTGGAAGCCGTTTCCAAAGAAGCCGCTGCCGACGCCAAAGCCAAGTTAGAAGCCGAAGGCGCTGTTATCGAAGTCAAAGCTTCCTAATTAGGCTTGATTGGGTAGGGTCTGTTAAATGCAGCCCTCCCCATTCCCTCCGTTTTTCCTACCCAACTTTTCCACCCTTCCCATCTCGCCACACTCTTGCACAAGACGCTATAATGGTGTTGATTATTCGCTAGAGACAGAATATCTTTTTGAGGAATTTCGTGATTTCCGACCAGACCAAACGCGAGCAACCAGTTTCTCCCTCGCTCTATACCGAAGAATACTTTACAACCGCCTGTGAGGGCTTTGATGAATATCTCACAACCGAAGGTCAGCACTTATCACGCCGACTAAAGGCCGCTTTTGCATTGGCTGCGGTTGAACCCGGTATGAAAGTTTTAGATGTAGGCTGTGGGCGAGGCGAGATTTTACTCCACTGTGCTAATCTAGGCGCGAATGCCTATGGCATTGATTACGCCCCTGTCGCCCTCCAACTAACCAAAAAACTATTAGATAAAGATGAAAGCACCAAACCCGGCAAAATCGGAGTGTCGCTGGCCGATGCTAAACACCTCCCATTCCCCGACGCTCATTTTGACCGTGTCCTGATGTTCGATGTTGTGGAACATCTGCATCCATGGGAACTGCACCAAGCTATGTTGGAAGTTCATCGTGTATTAAAACCAGACGGTCGCTTTATCATCCACACCGCGCCCAACATTTGGTATGACCGCTACGCCTATCCAGTGGTACGCCAAGTACGCCGTTTGATGGGGCAGGGTGAAAAATATCCCAAAAATCCGCGTGCCTTCTTGGTAGATCATAACCAAGATGTCCATGTCAATGAACAGTCATGGCGCAGCATGAAACAAGCCTTACACGCAGCAGGCTTTAAAGGCACAGTTTGGCTAGATTCCCCACCCCAACATCGCCATGAAAATATGGTGTTGGCAGCGATGCGGGTGGTATTGTTTAACTGGCCGCCGCTCAGTTGGTTTTTCCAACGCGAGGTTTTTGCGGTGGCAGGCAAAATCTAGCGCATATCGAATAGGAAGGAGTTTTCATGCCTCGGGATAAGCGCACGGTTGACGAACTCACCATCGAAGAACTTGAACAAATTCTCGCCATCCGTAAACGCGAAGAACGCATGAAACGCTTCCGTGACGGGCAGGGCAAAGATCGGACGATGGCGATTCCGTTGCCAAATTCCGAAATGGGCGACGAAGCCGATGACGAGTTAACCTCGCGTGCCCTCATTGCTGCCGCGCCAACGAGTATGGTATTGCAACAGCACGAAGCCTCAGCCCTTGTTCCGCCGCCAGCCGCCCCAGTTACTTATGACATTACGGCTGAAAAACCCCATTTTGAAGATGACATCATCGAGTCAGATGAAGTCATGTTTATTGAAGAAAGACCCCAACCAACTCCGCCCAAAAACCGCGTGGTCAAGGTCAAAACTGCCGAAGCCAGCCCAAAAACCGAGCAATGGCGTAAAATTGCCAATCGTGGCTTATTGGTCGTCGAGGTCATCGCTTTTATTGGCCTGATTTACATTTTGTATAAAGCCTTCATTGGCCTCGATATTATTCAAGACAATACCAATAAAACTCAGCAAGAATATGAGGCCGCCCAGAATGAACGCCGCGCCACCTCAACCCCTTTACCCGACCTCTATCCAGCAATGCTCGTTCTCCCCGGCGGACATACCAGCGACGGACAGTTTAATGAAAATGAGTTGGTGCAAGTCTTAAACGCCAAACAAATCCCAGCCAATGCCCAATCAGCCCTCATTCAGCGAGCTAGATCCGCCCCTGTTCAACCAGTGGCCCCAACGCTACAAGACCCTGTTTCGCTCACTATTCCGGCCTTACCCCTTGTCAATAACGCCAGTATCTTCGGCGGAGACGATTGGGAAACTCTCAAAAAAGGCATTGGACACATGTTGGGCAGTGGTCTACCCGGCAGTAACCAAAATGTCGTCTTAACAGGCCATAACGATATTTACGGCGAAATTTTTAAAGATTTATCTCTGTTGAAAATTGGCGACTTGATCTATCTCCGTGCCGGAGACGGCAAGGAATATACCTATAAAGTTGTCGCCAGTGAGGAAGTTTTGCCCACCGCTATTGATATTTTACGGCCTGATCGTGGGGCAATCGTGACGCTAATTACCTGCCACCCCTATCAAGTGGATACTCACCGTTGGGTTGTCACAGCAGAACTGGTACAATAGCCGCCGCTTATTATGGAATAGAGAGAACAGGCCTTTTTGATTATGACTAAAAAGCAACAAACACGGAAGCCAAACGTTTCATCCGAGGCGCTGGAACGTGCCCGTCGTGAAATGGCTGGGGGTGCTCCCGTTGCCTCGACCCCAACCCCCAAACCTGCTAATCAAACATCGGTTAAAAGCAGCACCAGCAGCCGTAGCCGAGGTGATAATGTGGTCGTCCGTTCCTCCGCCAAAAAGCGCATGATGACCCAAGAAGAACTCTCCAATGAATATGGCTATGTTCTACGCGACCTTCGCAGCATGGCTGTGCTGGCCTTCGCCCTCTTTGTGGGCATGGTCATCGTATCCCTGATTATCAATCAAATCGCCTAAAACAAAAGGATGGGTTTTGTCACCCATCCTGTCAAATTCTTTGTATTTAAATTGGTCTTGGTTTGCTCTACTTGTTCGTTTGTGGCTCGGGTTGGGCAAAATACATCTTCCCGGCACTGCTCAGAATATAACGAGTGATACGGGCCGGAATTGTGCGGTCACGGTAGCGTTTGCCGCCTTCCACCACTACCATTGTCCCATCAATCAAGTAACCCACACCCTGATCCTCTTCACGGCCTTCTTGAATAATGTGTAGATTGATAACCTCACCCGGCAGATAAACGGGTCGTAGGGCCATCGCCAAGTCATTGATATTCAGCACCGCCACACCCCGCACTGCCGCGACTTTATTCAAATTAAAATCATTGGTCATAATCGGGACATTGCGTTCGCTTGCCAACATCACCAATTTTTCGTCCACCGTCGCGCCTTCGGTCGGCATCTCATCAATAACTTCAACTGGAACTTTGCTTTCTTGACGCAGTTTATTCAACACATCCAAGCCATGCCGTCCGCGTTGCCGCCGCAGTGTGTCGCTAGAATCTGCAATATGCTGCAATTCCCGAATGACAAATTGAGGCACAATCAATTTTTGTGAGACGAATCCCGTCTGGCTTAAATCCAAGATACGTCCGTCAATAATCACATTCGTATCCAGTAAAATCTCGCCAGCTTGGATGGAACGACCCAGCACACCGCCACGTCCAACCAGACCCGCCAGAGAGAAAATATCCTGCGCCCGCAGCGAAAACAAAATAACCCCCAGATAGGCCGTCACCACCGCCACAATCGTTGGCAGATATTGCCCTGCTGGATTTGGCAGTAGCGAGAGGGGCAGCGCCAACAATGCCGCAATAACCAACCCCACCAACAATCCAAAAATGGAAGTTACCAGTGTCTCGGCCCGCGTTTGAATAATCGCCCGCCGCGCCGTGGCTGCTGGGCGAGTGGTAATCCAAGGGGTGATCAACAGGCCAGTCAGCGCCCCAGCCAATAAAAAGAGTAGGCTGTTGGCCTCAGAAGGCAGATTCATATCATCTGCAAAGCCTTCACCCAGCCGTGCGCCAATGACTGCAAAAATCGTCATGCCGACCAGTCGGAAAATAAATTCAAGAGACATAGGATTTCAAAACCTCTCACTGATGTCGCCCGCCGGATAAAAGGGTTGGGGGCGACTATGAACATCAGTTGCCAATCATAGCAGTGTGATAATGGTATGCGAACGGTAGCAAGAAACTAGATTAATAATAGACCCCACCGCAGTTCAAATCTAGCACGAAGCAGTCATCACGTCAATGAATCTACTAATTTCGTCCAATCAAAGTATGAATAACTCATGAAAATTGTATACGCCTTGTCATTAAAAGTGCGATATTCTATTCTTTAGACGTTTTCGGGTATTAGAACGTTATTTTTTCGCAATCTTGGGGAGATGCCGTCCATGTCCGAGCATATTCTGGTCATCGAAGATGAAACTAATATCGCCCAATTTTTGGAACGCGGTCTAATTTATGAGGGCTTTCGCGTAGATGTTGCGTATGATGGGCAAAGTGGACTAGCCATTGCCCGTGATAACCCACCCGATTTAGTCATTTTAGATTGGATGCTGCCCGGTTTAGATGGTCTAGAAGTTTGCCGCCGTCTACGAGCCGCCAGTAGTGTCCCGATTTTGATGCTGACTGCCAAAGACACCGTCCCAGACCGCGTAACGGGCCTCGACGCTGGTGCTGATGACTATTTGGTCAAGCCCTTTGCCTTTGATGAGCTTATGGCCCGTGTCCGCGCTTTGTTGCGACGGAGTGTCACCATTTCTGGGCCAGAAGTTTTACGCTTTGGGGATCTAACCCTAGATACAGGCACTCATCGCGCCAATCGTGGCAATCGCGCCATTGATTTGACCGCCAAAGAATATGAACTCCTTGAATTATTCATGCGCAATCCTCGCCAAGTTTTGACGCGTGATGTCATTTTCGACCGTGTTTGGGGTTACGACTTTGGGGGCGAAAGCAATATTATCGAGGTCTATGTGCGTTATCTCCGCCAAAAAACGGAAGACGAAAATGAATCCCGTCTCATTCACACCGTACGCGGTGTAGGATATGTCCTCCGGGAAGATTAACAAGCGCTTATTTAAGGCCATAGAATCCAAGTTTAAAGGTTCTCATCTCAAGCTAACATAATCATGTTACCATCGTTGCAATTGTCACCCTTTGGATTGCAACTATGACCATTCGCCAACGCCTGACCTTGTGGTATTCAAGCCTATTGATCAGCCTTATCACGATCTTTGCCATCGTGGCGTTTGGCATTCTCAATCGCACCATGCGGGTACAAGTAGACAATAACCTGCTCAAAGTGGTTGACCGTGTCGAAGATTGGACAGTCCACGATGCCTTGCAAGTAGATCAAAATACGGGCGAAGTCTCTTATACCATGTCGCCGAATTTAGAAACTATCGCCCCAGCCGATGTCTATTTGCAAATTTGGGCACTCGATGAGTCGCAATTCCCGTTTAGCCAAAGCCCCAATCTTGCCTCACACCATGCTCCCCTTGACCCCAATGGCATGCAGCAGCACGAAGTTCGGGCTATTGTCAACGGCGACAGCGCCCGAATGCGTGTTATCACTCGGCCCATCGTCTTTAATGGTCAAGTTGTAGGCTATATTCAAGCCGCTTCGACTATGGAAACTGTGGATTCAGCCGTGGACTGGCTACTCAAGATTTTGGCTTTAGAAATCCTTGTCGCCCTGCTATTTTCTATTGTCATTGGCAATTGGCTGGCCCGTCGCGCCCTTCATCCAATCAGTAACGTCACCCGCACTGCCAATCAAATTTCCACCGAAAATGATCTCAGCAAACGCATTCCCTATGCTGGCCCGCAAGATGAACTCGGTGAATTGATTACGACCTTTAATTACATGGTCGCCCGTCTGGAAACTCTCTTTAACACCGAACGTCGTTTTGTGGCGGACGTCTCCCATGAACTGCGTACCCCGATTACTGCCATACAGGGCAATGTGGAATTATTGCAGCGGTTTGGGCATGACCCCGCTTCACTCAAAGCGATTCACAGCGAAAGCCAGCGCATGTCCCGCTTGGTCGGTGATTTATTGATGTTGGCCCAAGCCGATGTGGGTCATATGCCACTGATTCAGACCCATGTCCAACTCGATTCACTCCTATTAGAGATTTACAGTCAGGCCAAAGTCTTAAGCAAAGGCCATGTGCGGGTCATCATCAACGAGCTAGACCAAATCCATATTCTCGGTGACCCAGATCGCCTAAAACAACTTTTGATGAACCTTATCACCAATGCCCTCGCCCACACGCCTGAAGGCGGTGAAATTCGTTTAAATATGTTGCGCGAGGCCAAGTGGGTTGAAATTAGCCTGGCCGATACAGGTGTAGGCATCGCTGCCGAAGACCTCCCCCATATCTTCGAACGTTTCTATCGGGTGGATAAAGCTCGCTCACGTCACGAAGGTGGCGTAGGTTTGGGCCTATCCATCGCCAAATGGATTGCCGAGGCCCATCATGGCACGCTTTCCGCCACCAGCACAGTAGGTGAGGGTACGACTTTCACCCTACGTTTACCCTTGCCGCTTGACCCCGACAAACTACGTGAACATCATGCCGAGACCGTACCCAACTTTCCGGTCATTCGCTTAGGCCGCCAAAAATCAAAGTCCGACAAACCTGATTCTTCTAATTAACCATATATGTAAGCTGTAACCACCAATTTACAGACTTTACACCGCGTTTACAGATTATTTACAACCCCGCATTACTATAACAATATCCCTTCTCGTCAGAGTCCCGTACAAAATCAAATCGAGAAGGGAAATTGAATATCAAATGGCTAGTGGACGTTGATGAGGAGAATAAAGGCCTATGAGTAGACTAACCAAACACCACCTATGGCTCAATCTAGGTGCTGCTGTTACCGTTGCTGTGATTGGCGTGGGTGCGATGAGTGTATATGCCAATGACCAAACCAATACACCCATTGTGCGGGCCCAACAAGACGACACCCGCCCCTATCTAGGTGTCAACATTACCGCCGGCGATAACGGGGTTGAGGTCGTTGCGGTTGATCCCGATTCACCCGCCAATGAAGCAGGCATTCAAGAAGGGGATGTGATTCAACAGGTAGATGAAACTGTCATTGATACCCCCAACCAACTCAGCGAATATATTCTGACCAAAGCGCCGGGGGATACCGTCGCGATTACCCTCCTGCGTGAAGGCGAGACCATGACAGTCGAAGCTACCCTTGCCGAAGCCTCTTCCACTGATGTCGGCCCTGCAAATGGTCGCCCCGGTCGTTCCGATGGCACTGGACAGCCCTTTGTATTTGGTAGCCCAATGGGCTATCAACTCGGCGTAGCCTATGATGTCCTTACACCCGAAATTGCTGCCAGCAAAGGCCTCTCAGTTGAAGATGGCGCTTTGATTACCGAAGTAGTTGAAGGTAGCCCTGCCGCTGATGCTGGTCTACAGGTAGATGACATTATCACCGCTGTGGATGGCGACAAAGTGGACGTTGAACACACCTTGTCGGATCGGCTCTATGCCTATGAAGCCGAAGATCAGGTTACCCTCACCGTTGTGCGTGGCGGCGAAACCCTCGAAATCGGTGCCGTTCTCGCCGCTGGACACCCCGGCAAGCTATTCGACGGCATGGGCGGCATGAATTTCGACCCCAATGGTCAATTCCCCTTCGGTAATGATGGGCAAGGGATGCCTTTTGGCAACGGTGGGCGGAACGGCTTCTCCGGTAATATGGAAACCATCACCTGCTCCAATGAAGATGGCAGCATTCAATTCCAAATGACCGTGCCCGAAGGCATGCTTGATCGTTTGCCTGATTCAATGGGCGGCACCAATATCACCTGCGAACGTACCTCTCCTGATGGCTCAGACCCCGGTTCCGGCTCTGACTCAGGCTCTGGGGATGCCACCACCCCGTCCAGCACCATGCAGCAGTCATAATATCCGAATGAGCAGTAGCAAAAGGAAGCCAAACATTGCGAGGGGCTTCCTTTTTGTTTTCCAATCTTTAGTTTCTCATAAGAACTTCGTCAAAATTCCCCAAACTATTTTGCACCACCCCCTGCGGCTGTTATAATGATTTTATAAATGTACCTTCGGGGCAGGGTGAAATTCCCGATCGGCGGTAGGAGAGCTAATCTCAAGCCCGCTACCCGTGCAGCATAACATCTGTTGCCGGTGGATTCGGTCAAATGCCGAAGCCGACAGTTAAAGTCTGGATGGAAGAAGGTGTCCATAACTGGATTGATGCTCAACAAGCGGTTGTTGGGGTTTTTAAGCTACCCTAAACAACTTGCCGTTGTTGTGCCTTTTGGCTTGCCCCCGGTACATCCAAATCTGTTTTCGACCCAGAAGGGCAGGCATTTTATGTCATCTGTCACGACAACCCAAGCAGCCTCACTGTCTCCCCAAGCACCCCAATCTGTGTGGAGGCACTGGTTGCGCAAAATTGAATGGCGCATCTTTTTACTGCCGCTTATTGGGCTTTTGTTGTGGCAAGGGTGGAAGCTACTGGCTGAATCTGGCTACTATGCTGATTTTATCGTTCCACATCCTTCGACCGTTTGGGCCCGCCTAACGGAACGCTGGGCCGATGGTTCAATTGTCACCCATGTCGCCACTACCCTGCGTGAGGCCTTGTCAGGGTTGTTTATTGCCAGCCTCATCGCCACCGCGCTTGGTTATATCATCGCCCGTGTCAAAATTTTTGACTATTTGTTGACCCCCTATCTGATATTCTTGCAAGCCATTCCTGTCATCGCCGTTTCGCCCCTAATTATCATATGGTTCGGGTCAGGCTTAGCCAGTAAAGTAGTGATCGCGGCCATGATCACGTGGTTTCCCATGATGATTGCCACCATCGTTGGCATTCGCAATGTATCCCCCAATTTGCGTGAGATGATGCGGGCCAATGCGGCCACCCGCTGGCAAATATTTCGTCATCTGGAAATCCCCTCGGCCATGCCTGAACTGTTTGGGGGCTTAAAAATTGCCGTCACACTGTCGGTTGTGGGAGCAGCCGTCGGTGAATTTGTATCAGCACGTCAGGGGCTAGGTTATCTCGTCATGTATGGTCGCGGCATCTCCGATACGCCAACCGTCGTGTTAGCGGTGTTGATGCTCACCTTTGTTTCGCTGGTGTTGTACAGCCTTGTGTCGGTCTTAGAAGCATCGTTGCTCAATTGGCGCAAAGCTGGCAAACCCTAATTTATTTTCTTGTTTTCTACGTTAAGGAGTCTTCTCGTATGAGCGATTTTAAACCACCTGTAACCGTCCAGAAGAAGGGGAGTGCTTCACGGCGGTTAGTGCCTCTATTGGTGTTATTAGTGATAGTAATCCTCACTGGTGCAGCTTTTTTCCTCACCCGCGATGACAAAAAAGATAACAAAAATACTGATAGTGGCAAAACCAATGTAATCCTGTTCCTCGGCTATATCCCCAGCGTCCAATTTGCTCCGCTTTATGTTGCCGACGACAAGGGGTATTTTGCCGAGGAAGGCATCAACATCAATTTTGAAAACAGCTTCAATGAAAGCGACGGAGTGGATCGCCTTGCTATCAATGATTTGCAATTTGGCATCATCAGTGGTGAACAGGTTATCCTAGCCCGTGCCCAAGCTAAACCCCTCGTCTATGTTATGGAGTGGTATCACAATTTCCCGGTGGGTGTGGTCGTTCCAGCCGACTCTGATATTGCCACCCCTGCCGATCTTGCTGGCAAAAAAGTGGGTATCCCCGGCCCATTTGGCGCAAGTTACATTGGGTTACGGGCACTCCTCACCTCGGTAGGTCTAACTGAGAGTGACATCACCCTTGAGCCGATTGGCTTTACCGCTCCCGACCTAATGTGCGATCACACGGTTGAGGCTGCTGTCGTCTATGTTGCCAACGAGCCGCTGACCATTTCGCAATGTTATGAAGTGCGGGTTTTTGATATTTCCGAGTACGCCCATCTGATTTCCAATGGCCTCGTGACCAATGAAGACACCCTCCGAAACAACCCCGAACTAGTACGGAAAATGATTCGGGCCATCCGACGCGGCATCGAAGATACCATTGCCGATCCACAAGCCGCTTTTGACATCAGCCTCAAATATGTAACCGACTTGCCTGAAGACCAACACGCGACTCAGCGCCAAGTACTGCTGAATTCAGTCGAACTTTGGAAATCCGATAACATTGGGATGACTACCCCCGACGCATGGGTACAAACCCAAACAGTCCTCCTAGATACCAGATTGCTTGAAAATCCGTTGGACGACTTAAGCCAAGCCTATCGCACCGATTTGTTGCCGGAGTAAAACCTTGACCGCCATTTTGCAAGCTGACCACGTCCATCACACTTTTACCGCCGCCAATGGGCAAACCATCATCGCCTTGGAAGATGTCTCATTAGCCCTATCGCCGGGGACGTTTACCGCCCTTATTGGGCCAAGTGGCTGCGGCAAAAGTACCCTCCTGCGCATATTGGCAGGTTTGGTGAAGCCGACCAGTGGACAGGTGCAATTTGGCGGTCTGCCCCTCCATCGTCCCCAGCGCCAAATCAGCATGATTTTTCAAAAAGATAACCTCATGCCATGGCGCACCGTCTATGAAAACATTGAATTACCACTACAATTGGCCGGGGTATCCAAGAACGAGCGGGAACAGCGGGTAGCGCGTCTGCTCTATGTCACAGGCCTGCTGGGTTTTGAGAACCAATTTCCAGCCGAGCTATCTGGCGGCATGGCTCAAAGAGTTGCCATCGCACGCGGCCTAGTTAACGAACCCGATGTATTATTAATGGATGAACCCTTTGGCGCGTTGGATGCCCTAACCCGTGAGCAGATGGGCCAAGAATTATTGCGGATTTGGTCAACCACCCAAGCCACCGTTGTCATGGTGACCCACAGCATCAGTGAGGCTGTCTTTTTGGCAGATCGGGTCTTGGTGATGAGTCCGCGTCCCGGTCATTTCATCCGTGAGGTGACAGTGCCGTTTACCCGTCCGCGCTCTATCGAATTATTGACCGATTCGACATTTACCCTGCTCGAAGCCCAAATTCGAGCCGCCATCCATTAAGAGGATTTCGATTATGCCCCTGCCTGTTATCACCACCGAACGCCTGATTTTGCGTTCTTTTACCCTAGATGATGCGTCCGAATTAGCCCGGGTCATCAATGCCCCTGAAATCGCTACAATGACCCTCAATATCCCTTATCCCTACCCAGCACAGATGGCCGTTGATTGGATTAATGGTCTGGAGGAGCGTTATCTCAGCGGGGCTAATGTCAACTTTGCTATCACCCTACGGTCAACGGGCGAAATGGGCGGGTCAATTGGGTTAGTTATCAATCCACGCCATCAACATGCCGAAATGGGCTATTGGCTGGCTGTGCCGTTGTGGGGCAAGGGCTATGTGACTGAAGCCGCCCGCGCCTGCCTCGAATTTGGCTTTGAGACGCTTGGCCTCCATCGGATTTTCGCAGGTCATTACGCCCGCAATCCCGCCTCAGGACGGGTGATGCAAAAAATGGGTATGACCTATGAAGGCACTTTCCGCCAACATCTGCTCAAAGATGGTGTTTTTGAGGATAACGTAGTCTATGGCATCTTGCGCGAGGATTGGGAACGCCAAAAACGCTGACACGAAATGGTAGCGACACCACCTATCGCTACCATACTTTTACCTTCACTAACGGCCAGTCGGTATATAACCCAAATCCATAAATTCGTAACCGTGGTTACGAATTCAACTCCGGCTTATATAAATAGACCGCATATTCTATATAAATTCATGTCTATCGCACCGAAATTTCGGAGGCTATTCTGCCCGTTGACCTGCGGGTGGCACGATCTCAACTTCCCGCGCTCCTACCCGATTTTGGAAGGGGTCAATGCCAACTTTTTCATGGATGAGGCCCGCCCAACAATTTTGCGGATTCTGCGCCTCATACACCTCAGTCATGCGAATCGCCCCCCATACCTCCGCGCTCTGGTCGGGTTGCAGATAATAAAAAGTATCGTTAGAGATCGCATCAAATACTTCGGTCAATTCATCCTGTGGGGCAATTGCCCACCGCCAAGGATAATCACTCAGTGCCGAATCACAATCAATTCCCACACGGAACGTCCCAGCGGGTTCTAAATAACCTAGAGTGCTGGATCGCTGCGTAAATTCATAGGCTGTGCCGGGGAATGGCCCAAAGGTACGGATAGGGGTTCCTCCCACATTTTTGACCGTCAGGTGGAATACCAGCAAATCACCCTGTTCCAGCGTCACCGTAGATTGATTGGAGCAGTTCCATTCTGGCTTTTGAATGAGATCGCCCACCGTCAAATTATCCGTATAATAACTATCTTGCCATTTCAATGTGGTGAAACACACCTGAATCCCCAGTGCCTGTGGTTGGATTTCCGCCAGTGGCAGGCCGCCCTGCTCAATTGTCATGGAGTTGCTGCGGACAATCCGCTGCCCCACTGCATCCTGCGCAACCGCATACAGGGTATATTCGCCATCGGCAGGGGGTTCATAGCCATCATCCACCCCACCGTCATAATCAAATTCATGATTACCCTCATCCCCCGGTTCACGCCCTTGCAATCGCTCTGAAAGATACCGTTGGACGCCCTTATTATCTTCCAAATAAACCGACAGATCGGATGCTTTTTCAAGGAATACATTCACCCGCACCCGATCCCGCACCCCGTCTTGGTTAGGGGTGAACGTGGTTGGGCTAACTTCAAACGAACTAATCAGGGGCAGGTTAGCATCCGCATCCACAATCTCAAATGTGCCGGTTGCCGTTGCTTTCTCGCCATCTTCACCCCGCGCTTCCAATGACCATGTATAGCGCCCATTCGGTAATAAGCGCCGTTCGACCACGCCATCAATGGTTTCATCAGGTAGGGTATAGCCGTCCACCACCCCGCTAAAGGCCACACTATAATCCCCGCGAGCACGCGCCTCATTTTCTCGAAACACATACCGCTGCCCATTTTCATGCGTAAACACGAGGGTAACCTCAGCACTCCGCGCAACGGTATATGAAAACACCGTCACATCATCCACCCCATCTGCATTGGGTGAAATCGTGCTAATCGAAAAACCCGCGTTTGAAATCAAATCACCCGGTGGCTGCAACAACAGATAGCCCGTCACCGCCACAATCCCCAACGCGACCACCGCCGCGCCTAGTGTCCATACTTTAAAGGTTGACATAGATATGCTTGCACTCCTTATCGGGGCGTCAGTGTAGCGTAGGGTAGGGCAGAAACCAAGTCCATTTTTCCCACGCCTGCCCTGTAAATTCCCGTTTATTTTGTGTACGATTATGCGACTGCCAGTTTTCTATAAAGGCGATGACACCATGACCCGATTCACCTACAACGACGCCCTCAACACGCTTTATGGCTTTATTAACTATGAACTCAAGCGCCAAGATCAACTCCCCCCGGAAGCGCTAAATCTTGATCGTCCTCGCCAATTAGCGGCGATTATGGGTAATCCCGAAAATCGCTATCCCATCATTCATGTAGCTGGAACCAAAGGCAAAGGCTCAGTGTGTGCCATGTGTGTGGCAATGTTGCAGGCCGCAGGCTATAAAGTCGGTCTCTATACCTCGCCCCATATGCAAGATTTCCGCGAGCGGTTCCAGATCAATGGGCAGTTGATTTCGCAGGAGCAGTTAGCGCAAATAGTGTTTGACCTAAAGCCGATTTTTGCACAGGTTGAAGGGTTAAGTTGGTTCGAGGCTACCACTGCACTCGCCTTTGAATATTTCGCCCGTGAAAAAGTGGATATTGCCGTGATTGAGGTAGGCTTAGGCGGCACACTCGATTCGACCAACATTGTAAAACCAATTGTTTCCATCATCACCAGCTTAAGTTTTGATCATATGGCGGTGTTGGGCAACACCATTGGCGCGATTGCAGGCGAAAAAGCCGGTATTATCAAATCAGGCATTCCGGTGGTTAGTGCGCCCCAGCCAGCCGACGGTCAAGCCGTGATTGAGCGCGTCGCCGCCGAAAAACACGCTCCCTTAACCCTTATCGGGCGAGATTGGCTGCTGGAAATCGCCGCCCCGTCATTAGATGGACAGCGTTTTTCCGTGCAGGTTGGGGATGAAACCAAATCCTACACCACGAATCTGCTCGGTCAACATCAAGCCATCAACGCTGCTGTCGCCCTTGCGGCTATGCCCCATGTCGAAAAAGCCGGATTACCTGTACCAGCCTCCGCCCAAGCCGAAGGTTTACAGAATGTCCGGTGGGCAGGCCGTTTGGAAATTGTCCACCACAATCCCTTGGTTGTGACCGACGCCGCCCATAATCGTGCCTCCGCCCGCTATCTGGCTGAATCACTCACTCAATTATTCACGGCCAAGCCATTGGTATTGGTATTTGGGGCCAAAGGCGATAAAGACATCAGCGGCATGATGGAAGAATTGTTGCCGATGGTAGATAGCCTAGTTATCACTCAAGCAGTGGACGCCCGTGCTGAAAATCCTGACCAAATTGTGGCAAAAGCCCGCCAAGTACGGCCTGACTTAGATATTGCTATTGTGTCCACTGTTGGCGATGCGTTGCGGCAAGGCATGAGGCTTGCTGAGCCACAAGGCTTGGTTTGTGCCACTGGTTCCCTTTATATTGTGGGCGAAGTCCGTACCGAATTGGGCATTGGGCCGGGCGAGTTTGAGCCTACTGCTGCCAATCCATCTCATTCTCACACACCCATCCAAGAACAATAGGATTTATGAATCGTACGCTTTCCGGCACGCTATTCTCACTTGCTTCCGCAGCGGGCTATGCCAGTCTCGCCCTATGGGTTAAATGGTCATACCATGAAGGCTTAGAGGCCCTCGATATTCTGACATGGCGGTATATTTTCGGCTCGATATTGGTTTGGAGCCTGTGGCCGCTCATCCGCGATAGTGCTGCTCTCAACACCCTCAATCGCCGCCAAGTGCTAACATTGATTGGATTGGGAGCTCTATTTGTCTGGATTTCACTGATGGCAGTCATGGCCCTCAATCGCATTCCGGCCACGACTTATACACTCATTTTGTATACCTATCCGGCTCTCGTCGCCATCTTCTCTTTTTTTCTGGGCGAACGTCTCCCGCTTGGGGCATGGTTTTCGGTAGGTCTAGCCTTGGTCGGCTGTGCTTTGACCGCAGGGGGGCAACTGGATGTCAATAAACCAATGGACATCTTTTTTCCTTTTGCCAACGCTGCCTTCTACGCTGTCTATTTGATTATCGCTGGACGCTATACCCGCAAAATCCCCGGCACAGCGTCGGGGATTATCAGCCTAACCAGTTCGGCCTTTGTGTTGCTGCCTCTTATCACCGTGCGTGGCCTGCAAACCCCTAATTCTCTAAATGGCTGGGTGGTACTGGTATGCCTTGCTACCATTTCAACCGTCTTGCCGATTCTGACCATGTTTGCGGGGATTGCTCGTATTGGGGCGTCGAACGCTGCCATTGTCAGTACTATCGAACCACTGATTACGATTACTCTAGCCGCCCTGATTTTGCGCGAGAAAGCCTCAACCATGCAATATTTGGGTGGGGTATTGATTTTGATCAGTGTGGTACTGCTACAGGTCATCATGCGGAAACAGACCACTTCTCAATCAGCGGGTGCCTGACGATAATCCCGCACGCTTGACGGCCTGTGGTATCCTTACGCGGTTGAACCATTTGGATGATTTTTTCGAGGATACGCTGTGCGTCGTATTGTAATCACTCTCGCTGTTTTGCTGCTGAGTTCATTGGCCTGTACGTTAACGTTGGATGACGTTAAACCAACGCCTATTCCACCTACTTTTACTCCACCGCCTAGCCAAACGGCTGTCGCCCAGCAAGCAAGCCCAACCCCCAGCCCATCAGTCCAGCCGAGCAGCACGCCCCGCCCGACGGTTACGGCCACGCCCACCCTAACACCATCCTTAACGCCTTTGCCTAGTTCGACTCCTTTTCAGCAGGTGGGTCTGATTTACGACCAATATGGCTCCTTAGAGGTTAATTCCCAACTGGCAAATGGCCTAACCCGCCCCTACCTATCCTTTATCTATGTGGATGACCAAGCCGACCGCCTACCCGAAGGCACACCCGCTCCCGAAGTCGTGATGGAAGTCGTCTATATCGTCCCACCGGATGGCGGCAACCGTATCCCGGTTGTTGAACTCCCCGCCACCACCGAAAATTCGATTTTCTGGTCACCCACTGGCGATTATCTGGCCTATTTACTCCGCCCCGGCCCCGGCGAAGACCCCACGACGGGCGGTCTATATATCCTAAATGTCCGCTTGGGTATCACCATTCGTATGTTTGACCTCGATACCTTGCAACCACGCGGCATTCCCGGTCATCAACCCGTTTGGAAACCCGATGGCACGCAATTAGCCATTACCTTGCCCACCGCCTATGAAACTGACATTTTTCTGCTTGCACCGGACGGGTCGAGTTTTAATAATGTCACGAACTCACCCGCCTACGATTTTTGGCCTGCATGGTCACCGGATGGTCGCTATTTAGCCTTTGTGTCAGATCGGGATACCTGCCCTACATGGCTCCCCGGTCAACCCAATACCTGTGATCGTCCCGACGCCACCCCGCCGACCTCTGGCAAATTGTATTTGCTGGATACCCAGACTGGGCAGGTACAAAAAGTCAACGACATTCAACTGAATAGCCCGCCCCATTGGATTAATGACCGCTACATTGTCGTGACCTCCGGCATTCTCGATCCGCTGGCAGGCTCTAGTGATATTTGGGTTTACGACATTGAAGCCGGGTCATCGTGGCAGCTCACCCCCAACGACGATGCGTTATACACCGGTGCGGCGTGGAATGATGACGCCACCCAAGTACTTTATCAGCGGGCCGCTGATGTAACCAGTATTGTCATGGCGGATCGGGTGGGCACAGTCACCAATAGCACCGATGAGTATAATTTTCCGCGTTTTGGCCTCACTGCCGATTGGTCGCCTAAAGGGGATTATGTCGCAGTGGGAGGGCATAACGGTCAATGCCCCTTCGGTCTTATGGTCTATACCAAAGATTTTCAATTGGTGAGCAGTCCCTCTGTCAGCGTGTTAGGCTGCGACCCCCTCTATTCTCCAACCGGGAATTATCTAGCTTTCACGGGCATCAGCAGCGCCCCCGGCCAAGATGGGCGGGTTGATATTTATTTAAGCAATCCCAGTGGTGTTGGCTTGCGTAGTGTCACTTCAACCCTACGTGGGCCTGTCCAAATGCTCGGTTGGGTTGGGCCACTTCCCAATTGATGCTTGACATCAAAATTGAAGCGCAGTATTCTCATATATAGATAGCTATCTATGAATCGAAGTGTGGCCTATGGATAATCTATTGGCATTTGCCCGTGTTCTAAGTGATGAAACTCGTTATCAGATGATGCTAATATTGTGCTGCACCGAATTTTCGGTCAGCGATCTAGTCAAGGCATTGGAAGGGCGGGGCATTAGTGTTACCCAGCCCACTGTCTCCCATCATCTAGCCGAATTGCGTGATGCCAACTTGGTGATCGTGCGTAAAGCAGGTCGGCAGACCTTTTACTCACTCAATCAAGAACAGGTGACGGTGTGCTGTGGTCAATTGATGACCAAATTTGCCCCTCTCATCTCCATAGACCAAATCCCCGTACGCGGGTCGGAGAATTAAGTTCTCCAAAATTTTTTGTCTAAACACATAGATATATATCTATGCATATAACCAAAAGGAAAACAATCATGAGTCAAATTAGCGATCCCAACCTTGTTCTCAAAGCCGCCAATCCAGCCACTCAAGCCTGCTGTGGGGGTACAGTTACCCAAACTACAACTCCGAATGCGATCACCATGTCCAACGCTACTGCTGAAGACATCCATGAAGCCGTCAAATCACGCTATGGCCGTTTAGCCGAAACCAGTTCAAGCTGCTGTGGCGATGGGGGTGGTTGCAATGCCAACCTCTATGAAACCGACATCAATCTGATTCCATCCGAAGTTGCCGAATTTTCACTTGGCTGCGGCGATCCCATCTCCATTGCGGAACTGCGCCCCGGTGAAGTGGTGGTTGATCTAGGTTCGGGTGGCGGCCTTGATGCGTTTTTATCAGCCCAACGAGTGGGTGAAACGGGTCGAGTCATTGGCATTGACATGACCCCCGCCATGATTGAACGGGCCACCCAAGCCCGTGACAAACAGGGTTTCAAAAATGTCGAGTTCCGCTTAGGCCAAATTGAACACATGCCCATCGAAGCCAACACCGCCGATGTCATTATCAGCAACTGTGTGATTAATCTCGCTCCTGATAAAAAGGCCGTCTTCAAAGATGCCTTCCGCGTCCTAAAATCCGGTGGGCGGTTTGCTGTCGCCGATATTGTCACCGAAGGCGAACTCACCTCCGATGAACGCGCCAACATGGATTTCTGGTCGGAATGCCTGACCGGAGCGATTGATGTTAATGTGTATCTCAATGCCCTGCGTGAAGTTGGCTTCGTGGATGCCCAAGTGACCCACAAAGCGGCCTATAGTGACAACAATGACTTCACAGCCAAAATCTTCAGTGCCCGCATCACCGCCCGCAAGCCCTAAATCAACCCCAGACACCTCAAACAAAGCGGGTAGCATCAGGTTACCCGTTTTTGTTTTCTAGCAGACACCTGCAATTTTGCGATGGGATGGTAATATAGTGCGACGATTAAACTAATGAGCTTCTTTTATTGGAGGATTTTAAATGCCCAGCCCTATCGCTATCGTCGCCGACAGCACCTGTGATCTGCCCAAAGACCTTGTTGAAAAACATCGTATTCAAGTTGTCCCCGAATACGTCTTATGGGGCACTGAGAGTTATCGGGATGGTGTAGATTTGACCGCCGAGCAATTTTATGACCGTATGGGCAAAGATAAGGGACTGCCTAAAACTTCACAGCCATCCCCGGGCGATTTCTTAAAAGCCTACCAAACCATCCGTGAAAAAACGAATGCCGAATCTGTTCTTTGCCTCACCCTCTCTGCTGAGTTGAGTGGGACGTACAATTCGGCTGTGCAAGCAGGCGAACAGGCCGATTTTCCGGTGCGGGTCATAGATGTTCGCAACGCGACTATGCCGCTAGGTTTTATGGCGCTGACCGCTGCAGAAGGTCGTGATGGTGGCCTTTCGATGGACGACATTGAAAAAGAAGTTCGGGCCTCGCTTTCCAAAGCCAACATCTTTTTTACCGTCTCCTCGCTCGAATTTCTCCATCGCGGCGGACGTATTGGCGGGGCACAGCGCCTGATTGGTGATACCCTGAAAATTCGCCCCATCCTAACAGTTATTGAAGGCAAGGTCGCCGCCAAAGAAAGTGTCCGTACCCAAAAACGTGCCGTTCAGCGTATGGCCGAATTGATTGACGAACTAGGTCAAGGCGGTCAATTCCGTCGCTTGGGGGTCATTCATGGCGGCATTCTTGAAGATGCTGAAGCCCTCCAAAAACAATTGCGTGAAAAATATAACCCACCTACCATGATTCTTAACCTTGCCAGCCCTGCCGTTGGAACGCATGTCGGCCCCGGCTGCATTGGGATTGCCTATCAACTTGCCTAAAGAGGACACTATGGAATCATTAACATCGCAAGATGTCCAAGCTGCTTTAGATGCACTTGGAACTGGCATTCGCATCCAAACTTTTGAGACTTCAACCGCCACCTCGGCTGAAGCTGCCGCCAGTATTGGGACGACACTGGGCAGTATTGTCAAAAGCCTAGTATTTATAGCCGATACCCAGCCGCTGGTCATTTTGGCTTCCGGTGACCAGCGCATTGATACCCGTAAATTAGCCGCGCTGTACAATATTGGTCGCAAAAAGGTGAAGGTGGCGACTATGGAGGAATGCGTTACGATTGTAGGGTATGCGCCGGGTGGAGTTCCTCCAGTGGGGCATCGTAACCGCGTCCCAATCTTGATTGATCAAACACTGGGGCGCTATGAAATGGTGTATGCAGCGGCAGGTGCACCTAATGCTATTTTCCCCATCCCCTATGCCAAACTGGTCGAAATTACAGCAGGGCAAGTGGCGGATGTAGCCATAGATGCAAGCGAGAGCGAAACCACCTAACGCATTTTATTAGCCGCAACAGGGAGGTGAGTCACCATGATAGCCGCTGTTCCATTCCTTTTCAGCGGCATTTTTCTGTCTCGCTCGATAATGGTCATGCTAGGTCTGATTAAAGGCCCGGTGTTGCACAGCTTCGAAAAATATGGGGATGATGAGCGTGGCTATAATGGTCTGCTATATCTTTTATTTTGGATGGGTGCATTCTCATTAAATAGCGGCATCTGGATGGCTCGCCTCTCACGCAATGTTTTTCTCCCAATGGAATCGCTGGGTGTTATTTTGATGGCGGGTGCTTTTATTGCCTACCGTCAAGCCCATCTTGTCCACAAGTTCTTCCACTATCCACGCTGGTATTTTGAGCTAGAGGAGCGTACTTCACGTTCCGAAAGGCGACGTATCGCCTATATGTGGCTACAGCTTTCCCGCAAGGGCAGGCTCATTTATAACAGCAATGATTTCGCCTTTAACCAATGGGCTGATCTCATCATTGTCTCAACGATTTACATTGATGATTATTTAGAGGGGCAGGCTGCTTCACCCTGAAAACCCGCTGGCGACCATACAGGCGGGTTATTATTCATTGTTGCTGACCCAAAAGTCTGTACCTCCCCCAACACTGTGTCATAGACTTGTAGCTCATAGGCCGCCCGAAAAGCCACCCAGCGTCCATCGGCTGAAAAACGAGGGTAATCATGATACAAGCTGGTGGGGTCGTTAATGAGGGGTGTGGGTAAAAACGTATTGGGGCCATTAGGCAAGGTCAACCGCCACAAAATATTGCGTGTCTCTCCTCCGAAATTTTGCATGGCGGCAATCAGCGCATCCCCAGTAGGCTGCCACACAAAATCCAAAATCGTTCCAGCCTGCTCATTGATGACCATAGCCGGAGCCGAACCATCGGAAGGCATCACCATCAATTGATGAAAATTCGGCTGAACTTGATAGACAAACGCAATATAAAAATCAGTGGGTGACCAGCGCGGGTTATAGACCGCATTCGCCGCGAAACTGGTCAAGCGAAATTTGTTTTGCCCATCGGCATTCACTACCCACAATTCCGGCTTGCCCTCAATATCCTCAGCACTGGCGCTTTCGGCTTCGGGGGTCGCCGTGGTAATCACAGGTTGATTCGAAACATACACCAAGCGCCGTCCATCCGATGACCAGCGCGGCTGTGATTCCATACCCGAATTGGAATAAAATTCGGGGCGGCCTCCCTGCGGCGTCACCCACGCAATATGTGATGTTCGATAGGGTTCTTGGTCAGCGGGGTCGTAATAACGGATGAGGGTAAACACAATCTTGCTGCCGTCTGGCGACCATTCTGGCTCCCATGCCCGATAACTTAAGGCTCCCGTTGAGCCAAGGTCAAGCAGGCGGTGTAAATGACTACCATCCAGCCGCACCGCATATAAATCGCCATAGCCGGGGCGTTGTTCCCATGTAAACACGATCTCACAACCATTGGGCGAAAATCCACCTATATAATGATTGCCGGGGCCAAAGCTGAGGCGGCGTTGTTGACCAGTCGCCAAATCAATGAGCAAAAACCCATCTTGTTCGGGTGTATTGGTGACTACCAGTGGGCCCTGTAGTAAGGTGGAGGATTGTTCGGCTGAGGCGCTAAAAAGCGGAATGCCTAAAATCAAAATAATGATGAGTAGGCCGAGAATGCTGAGGCGAGGCGGGGGCATTACATTCTCGGCATAACCAGTGATCTAAAACTTATGCAATTCATCAAGGCTAATCCAACCAGCCCGTAGCGCCATCAGTGCCGCATCGGTCTTGGACTTAACCCCTAAACGGTCAATAATTGCCATCAGGTGACGGGCCACTTCATTTTCGGGCATCCCCAATTGGTGCGCGACCTCAGGGTTATCATAACCTGCCGCCACGCACGTCAAAATATCTTTTTCAATGGCATCAAGTGGAACTTGGGCTGGGCCACGCTCTAACAAATCTTGCACCAATCGTTCGGCCACACCATGCCCCAATACTAAATGGCCTAACATCACATCATGCACCGATTTTTCAAGCTGTTCTTCGGAACTGGCTTTCAAGACATACCCATGGGCCCCGGCGCGTAGGGCCTGCATGATATAGGTGTTTTCATCCCGTCCGGTCAAAACCAACACTCTGACCTCAGGATAGGCTTGGCGAATACGCGGCAAAATGGCAAGGCCGCTCGTACCCGGCATATTCAAATCCAGCAAAATCACGTCGGGCTTATTTTCGCCAATCAAGCGGAAGGCTTCTTCACCATCAGCAGCTTGCCCCACCACGATAAAACCCGGTACATCCTCTAGGAAGTAGGCAAGGCTTTGGCGGGTCAAATTATGGTCATCCGCCAGCAAAATGCGGATCGTCGGATTGAATTTATCTAATGGTGTGGTCGCTTTGCGGTAGGGCGGGGATTCTTCCTGAAACGCCACCGGTTTTTCGACAGGCGGGGCTGTTGGCTCTTTCAGCACGGCTTCCAGCGCATCCGCCATTTCTTTAGCGGTTGGAAAACGGGCCGCTGGTTTCTTTTCAAGGGCCCGCAAAATTGCGTTTTCTAAGGCCACCGGAATCCCCGGCATAATCTGACTGGGCGGGGTGGCGGCTTTCTTGACCTGTTGCAACAAAATACTGCCAATATCATCGGCATCAAATGGCAGTACACCCGTAACCATCTCATACAAGACAATCCCCGTCGAATACAAATCCGTGCGACGGTCTAAGGGGTGTCCCTGCGCTTGTTCGGGGGATAAATAGGCCGGTGTCCCAATGACTGTGCCTGCTGCGGTTAGGCGTTTAAATTCACCATCACTAGGAATTGCCAAGCCAAAATCCATGATCTTGACCTGACCATTTGGCAAGATATAAATATTGGCGGGTTTGATGTCACGGTGAATAAAGCCGGTGTTATGAGCATAATCCAACGCCATGCAAATCTGCTTACCAATTTCGGCCACCTGACGCGGATCAGCCGGAATCAGATTATGGAGGGGTTGCCCATTGATATATTCCACCACGAGATAATGATACTCGCGGTCTTTATCCACATCATAGATGCCCATGATGCCGGGGTGATTCAATTGTGCTGCCGAAAGCGCCTCACGCTCAAAACGCTTGCGTGTCGTATCATTGACGTGGGGCATCAACACTTTTATGGCAACGGTACGCTGCAACCGCAGGTCTTTGGCGCGGTAAACAATCGCGGTTGCGCCTTCCCCCAATAATTCTTCTATCTGATAACGTTCGCCTAATATTCGCCCAATCATATAAGTCCTCGGCGGCACACCCCTGAATAACAGTTCAAAGTGTACTGAGTATAGGGCGGGTACGCAAGAAATTGATTAGGTATGTGTCTCAAATTTCTTGGCGTTATGAATTGCTACGGATGCTTGGTCGGCCAAACTAGAGATTACATTCAGATGTGCCCGTGAATATCGCCCAATCGCGCGCCGACCATCCACATATAACAAACCAATCGGCTCACCCTTAACCATCAAAGGGGAACACATCACTGTCCGTAACTGCAATTGTTGAATACTGATATTGTTTTTGAGCGACTCGTCGGTTTGGGCATCCGGCACAACCACCGCCGCGCCTTTTTCGAGGGTTTTTTCAATGACCCCACTGGACGGTGTAAAAAGTTCAGCCGGGATATAGCGCTGGTTAGCATCCCGCCCCATCTTAAAATGCATCGAGCCATCGTCATCAATCATCATTAAAAAAGCGCGATCACCATCAGCAAAGGCCACCACACTGTCCAACACAAACGTAATCAATTCCCGTGTATCCCGGATGCTATGGATGGTCTTGGTGACTTCCAAAAGCATTTGTAGCGCCTTCAACTCATTAATATCGCGGCGCTCCTCCGTCCACGTCATCGCCTGATGGACTTCTTCCAAAATGCGGTCAACGTCTTTCAAACGGTCATCATTTGACATGGTTGTACTCTCCCCCTTTAATTCCTCTGGCATAAAGCGCTAATCCAGACCCCACCCGTTCACGAGTTTCGGTCAGTTTAAGCCCCGCTTTTTGAAACAATTCTGCAATCTGTTCAGGTGACCAGCGTACTTTGGCCTCAGCCATCTCGCCCCAATGAATAAAGTTCTCGCGGGCAAAGCCACTCAAATTCCGCTCATCCGCTAAAGCAGTGGCGGCTAGGATTGACATTTTAGGAGACGGATTCAACATCACCAATGTTCCACTCGGCTTCAAAATACGGGCCAATTCCTGTAGGGCGGGTAAAGCCTCATCTACCAAATAGAGCACGTTGGTTGCCGTCACTACATCAAAATGCTCAGCTTTTAACGGCAAATGATCCACACTGCCACAGACAAAGGCTTGCCCTACATTTTGGGTGCTAAAAGCATGGGCCATCATCAACGGGTCGGCGTCTACCCCATAGGCCTCGGCCTTATACTGCTCACGGAAAATTTTAACAAGTGCCCCCGGCCCAGTCCCCACATCCAATAGGCGAGCGTCTTCAGGCGGATCAACAAATCGCGCAAAACTCTCTAAGATGGTCGTCCAGCCGGTTTGGGTTTGCATCGAGGCAAAATATTCAACGGAATTCTGCGCCATAGAAGCTCTAATATCCCTCGCGGACTAATTGGGCAAAAGCGCGTATCCCAATCATGATGGACACCACAGGCAACCAGATTGATCCAAACAAGGCCAATAGGCCAAAAAGAATGGTGGTTTGGATGGGGTTATCACCATCGTGCGGTAAATGATAGCCCGCCCAGCCCATCACCATAAACGCCCCCAGCATAAATAACCAGCCATAGAGCAGGGCCTGTTTGGGTGGATTCAGGACACGCAGCCAATTTTCTTTATGTGTAGTCCGCGAAAACCATAGAATCAGTACAATCATGGCGATAATCATCACCACCAAAGCCACTCCATCAGCCGGAACGGCGTTATCAGCTAAGCGCAGCACCAATGTAATACCCAAGATACCACCCGTCAGGGCCCATTCATATGGCTCCAACAGCCAATCTTGAAATGACATTTTAATAGGTGGAGGCAGGATATAGAGCACCAGCAAATTTCCCAGTAGGGCAATCACAGTGGCAGGCAAAGCAGTGTCTAAACTCGGTACAGGCAGTTGCACATGCTCAAGTTCAGGATACCCCCGTACCCAAATTCCCCAGCCAAGCCCTACCATCGCCGCTAATCCAACCAACCAAGCCGAAGCAGGGCGGGCCGTGCCAAGATACAAAAACCCCCCAAACGCCAATAGGAACATCAGGGTTTCAAGGCCTGTGCCATAAAATACAAGGCTAATCGGCAGGTTGTCGAACAAACGGGCTGAAATAAGCGCACTTTCGGTCAGGCCAAAAATCCCGGCAACCAGCAGTAACCCCATCCAATCCTGAATATGCCAGCGCACTATCACGTCCAGCAAAATCGCGGCGATGGCAAAGTAGAGGCCAATCAAGGCCATCCAATCAAACGCATTATATTGGCTGGCGTTCTGCCATGCCACCAGTTCACCAAAAACCAGCAGCAGCAGTCCAAAGCCAACACGGGGAATCCAAGTGAGTAGTCGTTGTCGGTTTACCATAACAGAAATTATAGAGTGCTTTCAGTTAAACTACGAAAAGAACATGCGTTGATGTTGCCCTAGACTACGAGTATACTTTTCAGATAAACGACGGGCAAAATAGGCAAGCGAGTATTGTTATATGAAGTACATGGACTACTATAAAATCCTCGGGGTGGCGCGCGAGGCTGATGAGAAGGAAATCAAAAAAGCCTATCGCCAACTCGCCCGCCAATATCACCCCGATATGAATCCCGATGACGACCAAGCCGTCGAACGTTTTAAAGAAATCAACGAGGCCTATCAGGTTTTAAGCGACCCCGAAAAACGTGCCCGTTATGACCAGCTTGGCCCCAATTTCCACCTGCATCAGCGCACCGGCACCACCACTGGTTTTGATTGGGGGCGTTGGGCCAGAAGCACAAGCGCTGGCACGCCAACTTCCCAACAGCAAAAACGCCGCACCACCCGCATTGAATATGATAACGGTACGGGGGCAGGCGGTGGCCTTTTTTCGGATTTCTTCAATGCCATTTTTGGCGAGGGCACACGCCCCAACGACAACCCCTCAACCAAGCAACCCATTCGCGGCAAAGATATTGAAGTCACCGTCGCCGTCAGCTTGGAAGAAGCCTATCATGGCACTAAACGGCAGGTTAATCAGGGTAGCCGTCAATTTACTGCCCATATCCCGCGCGGCGCACGGACTGGCACCAAAGTTCGCTTTGCTGGGCAGGGTGAACGAGGCTATGCAGGCGGCGAAATGGGGGATCTATATATTGTGGTATCAGTTGAACCCCACCCCGCGTTTGACCGCGATGGGGACGACATCTCGGTGGATGTCAAAGTTCCCCTCTATACAGCCATTTTCGGCGGTGATGTACGGGTCACAACCCTAACAGGTGATGTGAAATTGCGTATCCCCGGCGGAGCGCAATCGGGTCAACGGATTCGCCTGCAAGGCAAAGGCATGCCAACCCTGCGAGATAAAGACCAATATGGCGATTTTTATGTAAGGGTCATGGTGCAGATACCGACCAATCTAAGTAATGAAGAACTGGAACTGTTTGAACAACTCCGCGAGTTGCGACCAGAATAATCAGGGAGACGTACCATTGCGCAAATATTTACTTGGCCTGACCCTATTGCTACTCATGGCAAGCCTCGCCGCTTGTAGCCTGCAAGGTAAATCCGATTCAGAAAATGGTTCCGGAGCTACCCGCATCAACCCAAATACACAGGGCGATGATGTCTTGACCAACAATCGGCAGAACAACCCCGTCATCATCATGCCCCAATTAGCTGCCACGCCCACCCTTGTTCCAGTGGATGTGCTTGAAGAAGCCCGCGCCGACGACCTTGTTTTCATCAACATCTATCAGCGCGTCAATCCAGCCGTCGTCAATATTGAAGTCAGCGGCCCTTTTTCTTCAGATGGTTCATTGGACGCCAGTGGGTCGGGTTTTGTGATTGATCTTGATGGGCACGTCGTCACTAATGCACATGTGGTGGAAGATGCCAACGAAATTTTAGTCACCTTTTCCGATGGCTATGTCACCACCGCTGAACTAGTCGGCATCGACAATTACAGCGACATCGCCGTTATCCAAGTGGATGTTGACGCAACACGTCTGTTCCCGGTGGAATTTGGCGACAGCAATGAATTGCTCGTAGGTGAACGTGTCGTGGCAATTGGCAACCCCTTTGGCCTCGAAAGCAGCATGACCGTCGGCATCATTAGTGCGCTGGGTCGTGCTCTGCCATCCGAAAGACTCATCACGGGCAACAATACTAACGGGGGTGTCTACAATAATCCTTCGATTATTCAAGTGGATGCCACCGTCAATCCCGGCAATTCGGGCGGGCCTATTCTGGATATGGAAGGCCGTGTCATTGGAGTTGCCACCGCTATCCGTACCGATACAGGTGTTTTTCAAGGGGTAGCCTTCGCCGTTCCCGTCAACACCGTAAATCGGGTGGTGCCCCAACTCATTGAAAATGGCAGTGTGGCTTATCCATGGCTGGGGGTACGCACCGAACCCGATTTCACGGTGGGTCAACTCGCCGAGCCCCTCAACTTGCCAGTTCAAAGTGGCATTTTGGTTCGAGACACCCTACCCGATTCCCCTGCCGAAAAAGCCGGATTGCGTGGGGGCACGGAAGATGTCACTTATCGCGGGGTCAATGTTCGCGTCGGGGGCGATATTATTGTGGCGATTAATGGGGTTTTCGTTAATGACCTTGATGAGTTATTGGCTTATCTGGTCGAAAATACGAAACCCGGTGACGAAATTACCTTGACCGTGGTGCGGGGCGGCCAAACCATTGAAATCCCCGTCACACTCGGTACCCGCGACGGGAACGACTAATCATGACCACAACCAGCACGCCGACCCACTTGCTGCCGCGCCTAAAAATCAATACGACGCTGGCACGGGATATTTTGGTACGATTCATCCGCGACGAAATCCATAAGAATGGCTTCAAACGGGCCGTGATTGCTCTCAGTGGGGGCATTGATTCGGCGCTGAGTGCTTTTTTGTCGGTTGAAGCGTTGGGGGCCGACAACGTCCTAGCGGTGCGGATGCCTTATCGTACCTCATCCCCCGGTAGCCTTGCCGATGCTGAAGCCGTGATTGAACACTTGGGTATTCCCTATCTCACAGTCGAAATTACCCCAATGGTTGAGCCGCTGATAGAACGCTTCCCCGATATGTCGCCCCTGCGTAAAGGCAACATCATGGCCCGCCAACGCATGATTGTTCTCTATGACCAATCGGTGGCCTTTGGCGGTTTGGCGATGGGCACGAGCAACAAAACTGAGTTTTTACTCGGTTATTCCACCATTTATGGCGACAGCGGCGTAGCGATTCAACCCATTGCCGACCTCTATAAAAATCAGGTGCGTCAACTTTCGGCTGCCCTCAACGTGCCGCGCTCGGTTATCGAAAAACCACCATCGGCTGATTTATGGGAAGGCCAAACCGACGAAGGGGAACTCGGCTTCACCTATGACACCGTGGATCAATTGCTCTATTTGTTAGTGGATGAGCGTTACAGCGTCGAAGAATGTGCCGCTGAGGGGTTCGATTTAGCCTTTGCCGAAAAGGTTTGGCGACAGGTCAAGCGTAATCATTACAAACGCACGATGCCCAATGTTGCCAAGCTCAGTCGGCGCTCAATTGGGCATGATTTTCTGTATCTGCGTGATTGGACGGGTTAATTGGGGTCATCTTGCGCAGGTTTCCACGCATCATAACGGTCTTCGGATGGTGGATTTTCGGAGGCCGCTGCTTCAGTACCATTGGTTTTATTTGTTTCCATTTTGGCTTTGGCTGCAATTTTAGCCGGGTCTAACACATCGCCCATGCTCATGGTCTGACCGACTAGATTACGCGGCGAAGTGACCCGTTGAATATCGGAGGTTGTTTTGCGAATCTCTTGGGCGGCCTTCATCAATTCTTCGCCCTCTGGCCCCAGATCAACTTTGACCTCGTTCCACATTTTTTGCCACGCCAATTGAAACTGTCGTAGATACTTGCCCGCTTCACGCGCCCATTCCGCACTGCGACGTGGCCCTGCCACCACCATAATCACCAGTGCGATGACAATCATTTCCCCAGCACCAACGCCTAAAATATCCATAGCCGCTGCTCACTTACCTATCTAAACAAAATCACCACGAGCGCTGTCACCAAAAGTGTGGCAATGACGCTATCAATGCGATCAAGAATGCCACCATGTCCGGGGAAAAGCGTTCCTGAATCTTTTACATTAAAACGTCGTTTGAGTTTCGACTCCAACAAATCACCCAGTACCGCTGCAATAGGCAGCAACACCGCTAGCAAAATCATCGCCCCGTCAATCGAAAGGTCAAAAACCAGTGCCAGCACCAATACCAAGACAAACCCACTGATGACACCACCAAAAAAGCCTTCCCATGTCTTTTTGGGGGAGATGCGCGGGGCTAATTTATGTTTACCTATCGCCTTGCCCACAAACAACGCCATCGAATCCGTGACCCACGTAGTAATCAAGGTCAGCATAAACCATTTTACGCCGTCGGGTTGATGCCGCAGCCACAGAGCCATAATCAAGGGTACACCCAAATAGGCCACCCCAAACAGCACGTTATTCAGCATCGAACTTGGTTCGTGCTGCACCAACCGTACATATTCATAGGTCGCCCCAGCTAACAAAGCCATAATCAAGAGGGCAGTGGTGGCCCAACTAAAAATAATGAGGCCAAGTGCTATCGGTATAGCGACCACTGCGGTCAAAATCCGCAACCGCATATTTTGGTCAAGGAAAGTACGAGGTGTAGTTGAAGTCATGCTTTCTCAAAATGAATGAGCGTACCGGAACATTCTTCAAGTGTAACGGTTAAGAAACCGCTTGTAAACACACCTTAATATTCGTCGGGGGCATCCTCAAAATATTCAGGTGATTGATACTCATCGGATGGCACTAGATCAATCAACTGTTCTTCGCGCAGCAAACGATTATTCAATGAGGCGTACATTTCAGGGCTGACGGCTCGGTCAACGGCATAACGCCAGCGGTGTTTACTGACCTCCCGCAGCACTGAACGACAATTATCACAGCGCACCGTTCGCCGAATACGCAAGATACCCAACACACGATTGGAGCGTTCTTCCAAGTGCAAATGCCCCTCATAACAAACCGGGCACGTTTGAATCACAAACCCACTGGCATAACGTTCAGCCGCCGCTTGGCTAGTCGCAAACATGACAATATACCCACCAATTAGGCCCGTCAGGACAATCCCCGCCAAGAAAATTAATGGTGAAGTCCCCCCACCGCTCTCATTATGACTATTCGCAGGTCGGCTGCTTTCCACAACCGCCGGAACACGGGTGGTGGTTATGGTACTGGTAGGCGTCACGGTCACAGTCAACGTAGCCGTTGGGGGAAGGGACGAACTTGGCGTGATACTCGGCGTTGGGGTAATTGGCGTAACACTAGACGTCGCGCTTGGGGTGTAAGTCACAGTATCCGTTACCGTGCTTGTTTGAGTTGGAGTGGGGGTTGAACTGCTGACCACTGATGGCGCTACCCCGTGTGTGACAACAATCAACGTCGGGGTATTGGTCGCCGTATTGGTCGCCACCACCGCTGTACTCGATGGAAATGGGGTAAAGGTATAACTCGCCGTCGGGGTTAAACTTGCCGTATTGCTTGGGATAGCGGTCTGGGTGTTGGTTGGCGTATTGGTAGACGTTCTAGTGGGGGTTCTTGTGCGTGTCGCCGTTGGTGAAGGGGTACGGGTCGAAGTTGCAACCCGCGTTCGAGTAGCAGTTGACTGACCAATCGGCGGCAAACCCGTTGAAAGCACGGTGGGCCGAACCAGCGTTTGCACTAAGGTAGCTGTCGGCGTAAAGGTCGCCGCATCTTGGGCCAAACTGCTCAATGGGGCAATCATCACCATTAGCCCTATACTGACAAGGCTGATGATAATCCCGATAGAAAATTTTTGTTTCGCTCGAGGCATCATCCGTTATGATGAACCTGTCGTAGTAGTAACCACTAAATCCGCCACACAACGAAAACCATAACTGCTGCCTGCCACAAATGGACTGTCGGATGAGCGTGCGGTGGTACGAAAATCCGTCAATGTTGTAATGCCCTCAGCCGATGGCCCGCCACCCCGCAATACCCGTGCATCGCCGCGACGGGGGCCTGTGGGATTTTGTTCATCGCTTTGCGAATAATACGTCTCGCTAAACCAATCCTGTACCCATTCCCGCGCATTCCCGGCCATATCAAACAACCCAAAGGGGCTGACACCGTTGGGATATGAACCGACTGCTACCAATTTCCCCGCATTAATGTCATTCACATTCGCCGGGGTGGTATCTTCGACCACCAATTCATCGCCCCACGGAAATTGACGACCATCGCTGCCCCGTGCCGCAAATTCCCATTCCGCTTCGGTGGGTAGACGTTTCCCGGCCCATTCACAATAGGCCACGGCGCCATCCCACGCCACCCCCGTCACCGGGAAATTTTCAGTATCTTCCGGAAAACGGGCCAATTCAGAGATGGGGCGTTTGATGATGTTCACATCATCCGAGTACAAATTAAGCCAAGCGGGTGGCACTTCTGGCGCAATTTCTCCCGGATTGGTATTGGGGAGACCACCATAGCCACTGCCTGAGCCTTGAAACAACAATATCATAATCTCAAAACCATCGGGGTCAACCAACCCATCGGCTGGATTGCCTAAAGAATAACAGCATGTCCCATCGGCTTTCAATATACGCCCCTGTGCGTCCCGTACCCGATGTGTCAACATCACATGAGCGCCGATGTCTTTATACAGTAGTTCATCCCCTACATAGACATTCGCTGATCCCCATGTTGAAACCGGCGATACAATGCGCGGCAAGAAACTGCCTTCCTGACCACTATCGCCGTGCATGAGAATATGGTCGCCAATCCCGCCCTCTTGGAAAGACGCGATTTCAAAAAAGACCTTTTGTTCAATTCGGATGTTGCCTTCAATCTCGACGCCGCTTTCTGGGACGATTTTGCCGGTAAACTCAGCCACTACCTCCCCAGTATTGGCATCCGCGTCTAAATTGATGGTGATTTTACCATCATCATAGAGTGTTACTTCTTCGCCATTATAGGAATGCCGATTGTCTGCGTCCCCCACCACATAAATATTGTTGCCCTCAACATCCCACACTGACGGTTCTTCCCGTACCCATGTGGAAGGTTCGGGTGATCCTGTCTCGACGACGAACTGCATATATTGTTCGTTGGTCACTTCGGTCAAATCCATAAAATAGGGCGACAACGTAACGCGGTGTGGGGGACTCTCAGCAGCGTCGCCACTACTTGACCCCATCGTAAATGTGCCACCGGGGATATAGGCCATGCCCGCTGGAGCATCTGGAGCAGGTGGGTTAGATACCCCGCCATGCTTTTTATCTTGATCATTATTGCCGACCAGTAGCCAAATAACCACCAGTGCCGCTATCAGGACAACCGCCGCCGATACACCACCTAACAAAAACGTTTTGCGCTGTTGGGGTTGCATCACAATATTCGGCACTGAAGGACGTGAGCCTTCGGGAATAATCACCGTGTTATTCATGTCAATCGGGCCAGTTGCACGGGCCATCCCCGCTTGGGTGACTTCTTTAGTGCTTACAAATACGGTCTTGTCCGACAAATCCCCCGATTCAGCATCCAGTTCTTTAATCATCTCATCCACTGAGGCGTAGCGCTGCTCTGGGTCTTTGGCAAGGGCACGTAAAATGACGGCCTCTGTCCGAAAGTCCAGATTCACCACCGATGTGCTTGGGCGTGGGGGCGGGGCTTGAATGTGCTGAATTAACACATTGGCAAAGGAATCACCTTTAAAAGGCACATCCCCTGTCACCATCTCATACAACACAATCCCCAATGAATAAATATCGGTGCGTGGGGTAATTTCTTGCCCCGAGGCTTGTTCAGGGGCCATATACGCAGGTGTGCCGGAACTCGTGCCGGTGGCAGTCAACCGCACATGCCCTGCCAATCGGGCTAGGCCAAAATCGGTTAAAACGGCCCGATCCCCTACCAATACAATGTTGGCAGGTTTAATATCGCGGTGAATCACCCCATTTTTATGGGCATAGTCCACCGCTTCGCCAATTTGCCTAAAAATATTCATCGTGAGGGGCAATGGCATTCCAGTAGGATAGTCAGAAATCAACTCGCGCATGGTACTGCCTTCGAGAATTTCCATCACCATATAATAAATGCCGTTTTGCACCTCAAAATCATACACCCGCACGATATTGGGGTGGGAAAGACGTCCAGCCGCCTGCGCCTCTTGCCGAAAACGAGCCGAACCATCTTTGCTGTCCACGATCGAAGGATGCAACACCTTGATCGCAACATCTTGGCCCAAATCGGGGTTATGCGCACGGTAGACTTCGGCCATTCCACCGCGCCCTAGGAGTCCTTTTATCTCATATTTCCCCAGTTTAAAACCGGGTCTTAAATAAGTCAGTGGCGATTCCGACATCTCACTTTATATCCAGTCACTTGAGCAGCAGATGATAGTAACCACTCCCCGCTGAACACCTTACAACTATATAGCGAATTAGTATCCACACGCAAAGGGCATTGATGACAAATCGGTTTAGGGTTATGCTTAGGTTTCGGTAGCGAAGGCGTGGAGCAGGCGTCAAGATTCGTTTTCTGTCCTTTGCTACATTCAATATGTCCATTTAATCCTTAATTTGTTACGAGAACCATAAATGTATCCACCGCCCAAAACCCAGATGGGTATTCAGTTGGCGCAACAAGGACGACGCCAAGAGGCTTTAGCTTACCTGCGTCAGGCCGTCCAAACTGAACCCCCCAATCCTGAGGTATGGCTGTGGTTAGCCCATGTTTCCCCCGACATCAATGAATATCGCAATTGTGTGTATCAAGCCCTTCTCCTAGATGCCAACCATCCCACCGCCCGTCAAATGCAAGCGGTGCTTAATCAATCTTCGGGGGGACAAAATAATCCGCCCTATTCGGCCTATCCAGCTTCCCAACCTGCTCCGATGCCTATACAACAAGCTGGCCCAGCGGGTGGGTATTATGCTTATTCGGCAGGCAGCCCCGCCGTTCAGCAACCTCTCTACACTGATAATTCACTTATCAACAACCTTGAGCGTCAGCGTAAACGAGGTCGGCGTTTGCGTCGCTGGATGGCACTTTTTCTATTCTTTGGATTATTGATTGGTTGCGGCGTGGGCCTGCGCTTTTTATTCCTCTCCCAAGCTTTTGAAGATTGGTTCTATAATCTTGCTTGGTTTAGTAACAGCCATACCGTCCATTTCACCATCAACGCCGCTGATAATGTGACCCAATGGGATGTCGAAGTTGCCGTGCCAGAAACGTGGCTACTAGCTGATGAGCGGGTACAAAGTTGGCGCAATACTCGTGACCGCCTCAAATCCGAATTTGCCCTTGCTGATGGCACGCCAACCATTTGGGAAAATGTTGAAGCCGACGTGTCCCAAATTGTGGTTGACCCCGCCAATGGGGTAGTACAGCCACCCATCACCCTGATTGAAACCGATACAGAGACCATTCGTCGGGATGGTCAAAATGCCGCACGCCTCCAATTGGTGCAAATCACACCCTATCCGTCGGGCACACAGGGCGACGATTGCCAAAAAATTAAGGCATTGGCCCAAGTTGATCAAACCACTTTGCAACCGCAGGCGGGTAGTCAGGTCACTTATAAAGTCCAAGAACAAGATAATGGCCGCTGCATCTATGTGGTCCATTACCGCAATGAAAGTGGCACTTCCCAACTAATCGAGCATGTCTATGTCCTAAAAGTGCCCGCCGATGCATCATCCTATGCGGAATGGCAGTTAACCTTGCTTGACCAAAGCCACTCCGATTATGAAAACGCCATCAATAAGATTATTGAAACTCTCCAAGTGACCGCCGCTGTCAATCCAATTCCTACTCCAGAAATCTCAGATCAATAACCCTAACCATTTCCCTATCAAACCATAACGGTTTACCCTCTCGGTTTACGCTTACTAAGCGACGTATAATCTTTACAATAGGCCTGAATGTTGAGGCTTTGCTCTGGTTTGTGAGCTATCAAATAGATTTATAACCATATTCAGTACCCCAGTAGTGTACGCCGTTGGGCCTAGAACTCGTATGCTGAGGACATAACGCAGGTTTGAAAATGTTGCCCCAATTATTTTTGAAGCACCAGAGGGATGTTAGGTTATGTATACTGCAAATGAACTGATGTTTCCAAGACAGGCAATCCCTGAACTAAGGGCCATGCGCGGCCCTGATTGGCGCGGGTTGGTGGATCGGATTTGCTCACTGCCCGAAACGCATGAAGAAACACTCGCGTTTATGTTGATGATGATTCGTTTGAATGGTTGCCTTGAATGTGAAACCGATAGTTACCGTGCGATGAAGGGTTGTGATGCCTGTGCCATTCAAACCCTACGCCGCTATAAAGGGCCAGATGCGGATTTAATCAAACTTTTCCAACAAGCCCTTGCCGAAATTCGTGACCATATTGATCCCATGCCGGTGCGAATTCCAACGACTAATTTAGTAGCCGTTTTTTAGAGGATCGCCTAAAACAAAATCTGTTTTCTCGTTTGAAATTTTTCCAGATGCAAGTCTTCTTAAGGGGGCTTGCATCTGTGCTTTATAGGCTAGAGATAAACCCAAACTAGACGCTGGTCTAACCAGTACCGAACAAAAAGGACAGGCATCGTTGTACCGCGAACCGGATTGGGAAGCCCTAAATGATCTAAACTTCCTGCTGCACAATCGGCTGGTAAGTCCCTTGAATGGCGCATTATCAGCCCTTGAAAAATCCGCCCCAACAACCAACCCTGATTGGTGGCATACCCGTGCAACCAGCCAAGTCTCGACTGCGCTCAATTTGGTCAACGCATGGTCATGGCTTGTCCAATACAAAGCACTGGGTCAAATTCCTGAACGCAGCATCCAGCCTTTCCCCATCCAAAGTTTGGCCGACTGGTTAACGATGCAGCTTCAATTGGTTCCACCTCTAATTATTGCCAAAAACTTTCTGCTCCGTGCCAACCAAGCTGCTCTCCAAGAAGCCATTTTTCTGCTCTATGATGTCGCTTCAAGTCAAGGCACATCTACCAAACTTATTTTAGACACGGGCAGCAACGGGGTAATGTTCCGTATCCGTTTTACCCGCCTACGTGAATCCAAACCTTTTAATTCGCTAGAGGAAATGGAAACCTCGCTTGGTCAACACTGGCGCGGCAACATCATCACCTTTGAACTGAAAACAGCCCGCGAATTCCTACGCATGAATTCCAGCGACTTGCAATTGCGGGATGGTGGCTCCAAAGTCGAATTTGTTTTTGTGATTAGCCGTAAGATAAAAGCCGAAAATGGCGAAACTGAAAGTCATCTGCTCATCCCTTCCCCTGACAGTCAAGCCGTGATTAACATTGCCGAGGCGACCCTGCCAGCACCGCATGTCCTTGAGCAAGAACCGCTTGTGGTTGAAGCCGCTACGGCCCAACTGGCAGCGACCATAACCCCTGAAGAATCGTGGGTGCTGAAGCCCACAACCATCAGGGCCAGTGCCGAAATTCCAACCGCTACCTCCTCAGTGCGGGCGATGGTTCCCGATACCCCCTTCCGGCCCGGCGGTTGGTATCGTCCCAAACGAGCCTCAAATCCACCGTCCTTACCCGTGACGACCACTGAGGTCGCCCCTGTCATTGTCAAAGTCGAGTTACCCGCACCTGCCGAACCGGGGGATTTCAAAGTGAAATCTCGCCGCTCCCAAAGAACCAGCCAAACCCAAATCGTAGTCGCCGAGGAATCTTCGTCTGTTTCTGAAACAGGCCCGCAACAAATTTTGCAAGAAGCCGTTTCCGAAGAAGCCAAAGCGGCCACTCCAACAGGCTTGCTCAGCCCACCGCCTCAGCAAGCCGAACCTTCCGCCGATACTCAACTGCCTACTACTAGCCCCGATGCAAGTGGGCAAGCCAGCCTAGAGAGGAAAAATACCCATGGATTATAAAAGCCTACACTGGGAATCAATCGCCTTCTTGCAAGAGCATCTTTACCAGCGGCTCACCGACCCATTAAACAAGGCCATCACTTTTCTAGAATTGGCCGGGGGTCAAGAATTCACTCTGAGTAACCCCAAACTTATTGACGATGCGGGCCGCAACCTTGAAATTTTGATGATGCTGATTAAAAGCTGGTCCGTTCTCATCGAATGGAAACACAAAGGTCGGATTGCCGAATCGGAATTTTTGCCACTAGCCCAAGAAAAATTCCCCGAATGGCTGCTGACTGAAATTGGCGAACAGGCCGTGCTGCGTTTGGAACATACTCGCACCCTTAAAGTACAGCATGACACTTTTTTTGAGGGATTAATTTTGCTGGTCAATGTTGCCAAAACAGCCGGTGAAATCAGCCATATTATGTCCAATGATGCGGAGGAGCCGCATACAGGGGTATGGCTGCGGGTCGTCTTTAAACCGCCAAAACCTGAAGGTTTCCAAAGTCGTGCGGCTGTCCTAGATTATTTGGTGACCCAAGACGCACTTTCGCAAGAAGCAGCCATTCAATATACCGTTGCCGATGATTTGTTTACCATCAATAGCGCCCGCTTTAGCCTCCAGAAAAACACTCGTACCGGTCATCAAGCCTTTGCGATGCTGGTGCCAGCCGCGGGGCGATCTGCATCTGCCCCACCCCGATTAGCGGATATGACACCATCGCCCATTTCGGCCTTGCTGCCCCAAACGGGTTCATTGGGAACACTTGTGCTGGCGCCTTTGACCGCCACACCTACCGTTGTGGTTGAGGAGAGTGTTATAGCTGAAACGCCTATACCTGTAGCCATCCCTGTGCCCGTGACATCTCCCATCATCGAGCCAGAAACAACACCTGTATCAACACCTATACAGGTCGCTGAAGGCCCCGTAACAAGCGACAGCACGCCACTTGCTAAGAAATTAACCCTCCTTGAAATTGTCAAACGCACCGAAACCAGTGATACGATTGAGGGTGATAAATCTGAAACATTGATTATCAACCCCTTTAAAGTATCTGGCATCAACATGGCCCCCCCCGAACCCTTGACCTTGCCACCTCAAGCTGAAATCCCGACCACCGAAAGTGTTCCACTGAACTCACTAAATTCTGTGGGGATGGGTGCACTTTCCAAAGCCTTGTTGCAAATGCACGCCGAAGCCGAAGCCAAACTCTCGACCAGCGACCTCACTGAATCCGCCTCAGATAGTCGAGATGAAGCGGCTAATGCCTCACTATCGGGCGGCGAACAACCCGACGATAGCACCAATTCCGGATCATCTGCTTCGGCCTAAAGACAGTTTTTCTCCTTTTAAATTTGCACTTCCGAGAGCCTATTCTTCTCGGAATTTTTTTGCCTGCTTGACAAAATAGATAACATACATCACAATAGTTTACAGTGTACACAAAAATAGATGCTGTATTTTTTAGATTGCACCGCAATCAAGAAGGAATTCCAACATGACAATGACTCGACGTGAACGGCTGCGGGAAAACACCCGTGAAGAAATCAAATCTATCGCTCGCAGACATATGCAAGAGCAGGGCACAGCCGCCATTTCGTTACGGGCCATTGCACGCGATATGGGCCTCACAGTGACAGCCCTCTATCGTTACTATCCTAGCCACGATGATCTAGTCACGGCTTTGATTCTTGATGCGTTTAATTCGCTGGCCGACGCGATGGAAAATGCGGATAGCAGCCAACCGCGTGAACGCTATGCCAACCGTTTAATGGCCGTTATGTTGGCCTATCGGGCATGGGCTTTGCAAAATTCAGCCGATTTTCAACTGATTTACGGCAATCCCATCCCCGGCTATCATGCCCCACGCGAAATTACCGTTCCCGCTGTTGTCCGAGGCTTTCGTGTGGTAGTGGGCATTTTGGCCGAAGCGATGGCAAACGGCCAGTTGCACCCATCGGTCGAGTATCAACAGTTGCCGCCGCACGTTTCAGCTTTTATGACTGAATTGATCGAGCAGGATGGCTATAACATCCCTCTTGAGCCTATGTATTTTGGGGTATCCGGTTGGGTCAAGATGCACGGCATGATTATGTTAGAGCTTTTCCAACATACCCCCGCCGTCGTCGGCGACCCTGAAGAATTTTATCGTTTTGAAATCAATAACATCCTGAAAACCGCTGGCTTAACGCTAGACTAAGTTCACATAAGGAATTCAATTATGGCTACCAATCAAACCTCCAACGAACTGCATGTCGTTTTTGGCACTGGCCCGGTCGGTCGTGCTGTCACCCAAGAATTAGTCAATCGTGGCAAAAAAGTGCGGGTCGTCAATCGTAGCGGTAAAGCGGACGTACCAGTCGGGGTCGAAATTTCCAAAGGCGATGTCACCGATCATGCTTTTGCGCGTGAAGCCGCTAAAGGTGCAAGTGTCGTCTATCAATGCACCAATCCACCCTATACCGAATGGGTCGCATTATTCCCAGCCCTTCAGGCGGGAGTTTTAGAAGGGGCAGTTTCGACAGGAGCCAAATTGATTGTGATGGATAATCTCTATATGTATGGCTCGACCAATGGTAAAACCCTGACGGAAGACTTGCCTGATGCTGCTACCAGCCGCAAAGGGGCGTTACGGGCAAAAATGGCCCAAGACATTATGGCTGCCCATAAGAGTGGCAAAGTTCGTGCCGCCATCGGACGTGCATCCGATTTCTTTGGGCCGGGAGCCTTCGATTCGGCGGCGGGGGATCGTCTATTTTTGGCAGCTCTAGCAGGTAAAGCGGCGGGGGTCATTGGCAATCCCGATTTGCCCCACACCTATAGCTTCGTTCCTGACATTGGCAAGGCACTGGTCACATTGGGTGAACGGGATGAGGCACTCGGTCAAATATGGCATCTGCCATCACCCGAAACTGTCACTACCCGCGAATTTGTGAATAGGGTATTTAAGGAAACAGGCCATACCCCCCGTCTTCAAGTCGCCAATAAGTTGATGGTGCGGGCGATGGGTCTATTCGTACCCATCATGCGTGAATTTATTGAGATGTACTACGAATACAATGAGCCGTTTATCATGAGTCACGATAAATTTACTAAAGCCTTTGGCGCAGAAGTCACCCCTCTCCAAGACGCTATCCGCACCACTGTTGCATGGTTCCGTGACCATGCTGAACACAGCCAAGCGGCCTAATTTCAATCTACCCCGCGCTTACATCCCTCCTCAAATTCTTGGGGAGGGCGTTTTTTGTCAACATCCCCCGACGATTCGGCACATTTCGCCGTTTTCGACTACACTCATGGGTAAATTTCTAATCACCCCATTCTCTAGGCAAAAAAGCATGCGCCGAGATTTAGTGTTGATGTTGGTGTTGGCGTTGGTCGTTGGCTCGATCTTAGTCATCCTTTTAGATGAACCCGGCTATACCGATGCCTATTATTATTTCAATGCCGGCCAGCGTTTAGCTCAAGGGGATGGCCTGACCGACCCCTATGTCTGGATTTATCTTAATCCACCCGATAAAATTCCGGCTCCCAGCCATACCTATTGGATGCCGCTGGCCTCGATGGTCAGCGCAGGCAGCATGGTGATTTTTGGAGCTAATTTCAATGCCGCCCAAATCCCATCAGTTCTGGCCTTGGTGGGTCTGGTTGTCATGGGGGGCTGGCTCGGTTATACCCTCGGTGGCACGCGCCGTTATAGTTGGATGACGGGATTAATTGTCCTCTTTGGTGGATTTTTCTTTCCCTTTTGGGCCAACACCGATACCTTTGCTCTGTATGGGTTAGTTGGAGCAGGCGCGTTAATTGCGATGGGGTTGGGTCGCCAAAAGAACGATTGGCGCTGGTTCGCAGTTAGTGGGGCGCTCAGTGGTTTGGCCCATCTGACCCGTGCTGATGGGGTATTGTTATTAGTGGTCGCCCTGTTGCTGACCCTCTGGCCTCACCCCTCTTGGAAGTCTACCACCAGTGCCCTTATCGCCTACTTCATAGTTATGCTGGCTTGGTTCATTCGCAATTTGGGGGTTATAGATGCCCCTATTCCAAGCGGTGGGATTAACACGGCCTTTTTGCGTGGTTATAATGAGCTTTTCGCTTATCCAGTGGATTGGTCACTGGCTAATTTTATGGGTTGGGGCACCCAAAATATTCTTGAATCGCGCTGGAATGCCCTTCTCAGCAATTTTGGCACATGGCTGGCAGTGGAAACATGGGTCTTGATTGGCCCCTTCGCCCTTGCTGCTTTGTGGAAACGCCGCAAAAATCCTCTGCTCACTGGGTTTTGGGTTTATGCGTTGGGTCTGCATCTCGCCATGACATTCATATTTGCCTATCCGGGCTATCGTGGTGGATTATTCCATTCATCGTCGGCCCTCGTACCTTTTTGGGCCATCTTAGGCATCATTGGCCTAGATGATGCGATCAATTGGGCGGCCCAACGTCGCAAGTGGAATCCCCCCCAAGCGCGGATGGTTTTTGGCAGTGCGATGCTGGTTTTGGTGATATTGTTAAGCGGTTTTGCATGGTCGGCCCAAGCCCGTAACCGTGAGGGAAATCCTAACTATGACGAGATTAGCGCCTATTTGCCACTCGATGCCGTCTTGATGGTCAACGATCCGCCTGCATGGTATTTCCACACAGGTTTGATGAGTGTCAATTTACCCGATGCTCCTCTTAACCGTCTGCCTGAAATCGCGGCCCGCTATTGTGTGACCCATCTGGTGATAGACCAAAATGTCACCGATGCGTTTTTACCCTTGATTGATAAAGGCGAGACTCCCCCGCCATTTTTAGAGCAAATTGCCTATTTGGATAGAAATACAAAAGGAACCGGAGATGATGTCCGTATCTATCGCTTCGTTGAAGAAACCACTCCCAATGCCAGCCCCTGCAACTCGACTGGGAATCCGCCCAGTTGATGTCCTGTTGCTGATTGTTTCGGCCTTTAACGTCATCGGCTATACCATTTTTGCGGCGGTGTATGATCGGGCTGGTTTCCCGCTGGACGATTCATGGATCCATCAAGTTTATGCCCGTAACTTGGCGCGGCATGGCGAATGGGCCTATATCCCCGGTCAACCCTCCGCTGCTTCCAGCAGTCCGCTCTACACGGCTTTGCTTGCAATTGGGCATCTAGTGGGCCTGTCGCCTGTTTTATGGGCCCATCTTTTGGGTGTGCTGTCACTTTTTATCGCCGGTGCGATGAGTGTCCGCATTGCCGAACGGCTTTTCCCCCATCTCAAATGGGTCGGGCTTGGTACAGGGTTGTTGGTTATTTCATCGTGGCATCTCATCTGGTCTGCCGCATCAGGCATGGAAACCATGCAGTTCATCGCTATTGGCTTCGTTTTGATTTATCGTCTGTTTCAAGAACCAACCTTATCCCAAGATAACCCACAGGCGGTTTTCAAAAACGGCATCATCATTGGGCTTATCAGTGGCCTGCTCTATTTAACGCGCCCTGAAGGTTTGGTGCTCTTGGGGTGGGGCATGTTGCTCATTTGGATTTGTCGTGTTCACCCCGATTTCCGAACTTTTGTGATCTGGTCGCTCGGGGTGGCACTTGGGGCGGCGGTCATCATCATTCCCTATATCTTGATTAATCTCTCACTAGTGGGCGAGGCACTGCCTTCAACCGTCCGCGCCAAAATTGCCTATAACGCAGGTTTCCGCGAAAAACCCATTACCACCCGCATTTGGACAATGACTATTGTGATTATGGCCGGAGCCCAATTGCTCTGGCTGCCTGCGGTGGTGGGTGGGGTGGCTGCTCTCATCCGCCAAAAACCGACTTCCGATAAACCCTCTCTCAAATGGCTTCACCTGCTGCCGCTGCTCTGGGGCCTGACCCACCATATTCTCTACATCATTGTTATGCCCGTCTACTATCATCATGGGCGTTATGTCATTCCGGTCATTCCGGCCTTGCTGCTTTATGCGGTGGGGGGTATGTTGCTGTTTGTGGACTGGGGCAAGAATAATGCTCCCAAGCGTGTCTTGACCCGTACTCTTGCCCTCAGTGCGATTTTTGCTGTGCCCGGTTTTTGGTGGATTGGCGGGAAGGTTTATGCTGAGGACGTGCAAATCATCAACACTGAAATGGTCAAGGCGTCTAAGTGGGTCGAAATCAATGTCCCCAAAGATCAAGTTTTTGCGGTGCATGATATTGGCGCACTCGGCTATTTCGCCCCGCGTGAACATGTTTTTGACATCGCGGGTTTGGTCACGCCCGAAGTTGTGCCCATTATTCTAGACCGCGAAAAAACAATGACGTTGATGTGTAAAAAAGGGGCACAATGGATGATGGTTTTGACGACCCAAAACCCAGCGGATGATGATGACCCGCGCACTATACTGGTCTATTCGACTAATTCGCCGTATTTAAAAGAAGCGGCGGGCGACAACATGAAGGTCTACAAATTAGATTGGACAAAAGGTGTCACACCGGGTTGCACCGACTAGTGCATATTTCGCTGGGAGAACCCAAACACGGGCTGAAACTTAGTCTAAATTCCAGCCCGTGTATTTTACCGATCTATATAATTCCCACTGTCAGCTTTCGGGCGCAGGCGGAGCATCGCGTGAAATGCCGGGGACTTGCAAGCTCACCAAATACGCTTTGCCCTCCTCGCGTACCTGCACACTACCCGATTCGCGAGTGACGTTAGTCCAAATAAATTCGGCCCAAGGGGTTTCAATCCAACGCGGCGTGCCACTGCTGGCAAGCTCCGCCAAAGTAAAGGGAGCGGTACGCGGCCAAGGAATGACTTTGGCATTCTGGTCTACTTCAACTTCATATGCCTTCATCCACCCCCCTGTCGGAAGGACCGAAGCGCGTGTTTCGGCTAAATTGGCACACGTATCAAACAAAGTCGCAAATCCATTGGCAGGCCATGGCGAATAGCGCTCCACCGTCTGGCTCGAATCGAAGAGGTTCAAGGTCAGGCTTTGTAAAACGGGGTTATCCGTCCCCGGTGGCACAATATCATTTTCCCAGTCATAAAAGCCCGTCCGAATAATAGTCTCTATCAAGCCGCGAATCTGGTCATCGGTCAGTCGCGCCTCTAAGACCTCACTTCGTCCAGATAACAAATTGACCCACACCAACCGCCCATCCCCCCATAAAGTACACAGGGGAATATCGTTGTCAAAGTAGGCCTGTGGTTCATAATTCGCCTGATCATCCATCCGCAAAATAATTGTATCGGGCGAACGATCCCATTCAAATAAGCCTAAATTATCGCTATCCTGCGAATCGTTCTTTTTCTTATCATCATTTTTGTTACACCCTGCCAATAATAACAGGCCTATCAGCAGGACACTGGTAAAACGCCGATTAATTCGACTAGGGAGTAAACCCTTTAACATTCGTCGCGCTCCTTGAACTACCGCGTACAAGCCAGTACGTAAGAGCATTGTAGCGCCGCCTGTGTTTTGTGCCAAATGCAAACGGGCAACAGAATGTTATTCCGCCGCCCGTCCGGTGTACAAAATTTGTCAGAGTTCAGTGACTATTCCGGCACAACCTCATAGGCTTTGCCGTCCAATACAAAGATGACCTGCTCGCCAACCGCATAAAACTCGGCCACTCGGTCATCTGTGTCCAACAGTTCAAAGTAGGCATCACTTAGGAACACAATTTCTTCGGGTTCCATCGTATCTGCATCATAGGTCGTATCAATCCAAACCCCATCTCGCCAGACAAAGGTGCGATCCCCTACGACCTGCATAGGTTGTTGCGGGGCATAATAGCCCTCGTTGACATTCCCTTCGCCGCCGCTCCCCGTAGCCATTGAGGTCGGCATGGCTGCTGGAGCAGGCGCATTGGACATCGTACTGGCATCTTCCGCCGCCTGTACCGCTACTGAACCAGAAGCCACACCAGCCGATTGGCCGACTTGGGCCTCCGTATTGCGTAACGCTTCATCCCGACCCGCTTGGGAGAAAATATCATCCTCGGTAATCAGGAATGAGGTGTAGGGCGTGATAATCCCATAGCGGATGCTGAGGCGTACAATACTGTCCACCAATTCTGGATTCTCGCCATTTAAGCGAATTTGATTAAGCAATTCTCCGATGCGGCGCGTGGCCCACAAGCGTGGAATGAGTTCTTCACCGCCTGCATTGGCTCGGAAATCCAGTTCGCTATAGGTAAAGGACTGGGTATCATTTTCAACCTTGCCGCTTAAACGCAGCGTAGCGTTATCCGCGTCCCCACGATAGCGTCCAGTGATAATCAACTGTGATCCCACGAATAAATCTGGCAAATTATCAATGGCGGGATAGACGTCATAGACGCTGACGCCATCAATTTCCAGATTCAAATCGGTCAACACAGGCGAATTGATTTTGTTATACAGCGTGCTGACTTCTTCATCCACCCGTTCGGTTGGGCGCACATAAGCGGATGTCCCACCAAAATTTTGACTTAGTTGATCCAGCAGCACCGTATCCACATCATCACCCACGCCAAAGGTGAAAAACCGCACATTTTCAGGAGCATTGGCTTTCACATTGGCTAAAATGGTTGCACCGTTCGTTTCGCCTTCGGTGGCTAGGCCGTCGGTCAAGAACAGCACGACCGTCTGACGTTCGCGCCCATTCATATTGAGTGCCGTTTGCAAGGCATCGTCAATATTCGTGCCGCCAATCGCCTCAAGGCCGCTAATCCAACCTTTTGCATCACCGACCGCATCTAGGCCTTGCATATCATTGGCATAAATGTTGACTCCGGTGCTAAACACCACCAGATTAAAACGGTCTTCGCTGTTGAGGTTATCCAGCACATATTTAGCGGCAGTGCGGGCCTGATCCCATTTTTCGCCAAACATTGAGCCAGACTGATCCAGCACAACAATCACATCTTTGGGAATGACACGGCTCTCATCCACTTCGACGGGGGGTGCCACCAGCACGACAAAAAAGCCGTCTTCACTGGCGCTTTCCCGATAGGTCAGCAGATTAAGGTTAATGTCCTCGCTGGACACGCCATAGTACAAGCTGAAATCGGTTGATTCTTGGGTGTTGGTAGTCTCAAAACCCGCCGCAAACGAGGTATCGCTCTTACGGTCAATCGCAATGGGGTGGGTCGGCGAATAGATATTGCTAATCGGGTCATTCGATTCAACGCTGACATGAATGCTCAATTCCCCAACCGGTAGGGGTGAGACATGGCGGGTCTGTAGCGGGTAAACATAGTGTACCAAGCCGCTTTCAACAGGCAGCAATTGGGTATATTCAATTTGGAGGGTACGCTGACCACCTGCCGGAATGGGGAACACATTTGCTTGGATGGCATCTGTTCCAACATACTCTAACAATGCAGGGTCACGCATTTGGCGTACAATCTGGTCATAAATGGCACGGGCTTCGTCTTTTTCCAAAACTTGGGCTTGGACAGCCACACCATCAATAATCATCTTTAAATCCGAGATGGTGACGCCACGTGGCAGGGGGAAAACATACGTGCCCTCAGCCTGCACCGATCCTTCATTGACAAACACTTGCTCAATGGTCGTGTGGGCAATCTGGTTGGTAATCTCAACCGAGACACGATGCGACTTAATGAATACAGCGGTAGTAGAGGTTTGGGTCATTCCGGTGATGGATGTGGTGTCTTGTTGGGCCATCACAGGAATTACACTCGCAACTACCATGACCAGCCCCAAAGTCAGGGCTATAATCAGGGATGCTTTAGCTCTCATGGATGCAAATATTCTCCTTAAAAGGCTAAGTGACCTTTTATGTGCAGGACGCTGACCAGAGCAAAAAAGTTCCCTTTTAACACTGAAACGAGTATTTCGTATGGAAAAAGTACAAGCGGATATCCAGCATTTGGCTCAAACCATTGGCATCCGTCCGCCCCTGTCCCAAGAAGAATACGAAGCAGGGCAATATGTCCTAAGTCGTCTGCGTGAAATTGGTTTGACCGATCTACAAGAACAACCCTTCTACAGCATCCGGCGCATCGGCGAACGGCTTGGGTTTACCACCCTCGTTGCCAATTTTGGGATACTCATTGGCGCAATCGGCAGCGGCAAATCACGTCTATTGCGTTTGCTGGGGGTGACTCTAACCCTCGTGGCTCATCATAACCTTCGCCGAGCTCTGATGGGTCGTGCCCCGCTGGGTGAATGGTTTTGGCCGCAGCGCCGTTCGCACAATATCATCGCGCGTCTCCCCTCCCAATCCAACCAAGCCCAAGCGCGGGTCGTGCTGTTGGCCCATCTGGATACCGACACGGCTCGATTTTCGGCTCAACCGCCTATACGCCCCTACAGCCCCTATCTATTTAGCAGTCTACCCGCCCTAGCTTTTGCCGGAGCGTTGTTGACCGCCTTGAATGCTCCGGTGTGGTTGCGGCGTATGGTCAGTGCTTTGATGATTGGGCAGGCGGGTTTGGTGATGGCTGATGAAATTGGGTCAGCTAGCCCCGGTGCTAATGACAATGCCTCTGGGGTGGCCTTGCTGCTCCAACTAGCCGAGGAATTAACTCAGCACCCCCTTGCCGATACCGAAGTAGTTTTGGCCTTCACAGGCTGCGAAACCGCTGGTTGCAATGGTGCTGCCGAACTCGCCGCCAAATATGGCAAAGAATGGGCGTCAGCATGGTGGTTGGTCATTGATAGCGTTGGCGCAGGTGAATTGTGCTGGGTCACCGAACATGGCTGGGCCGCTGATTTTGGCTCCCGCTATCATTCTGATCCTGACTTGATGTGTATTCTAGAACAGGTGGCAGCGGCTAACCCCACGCTGGGCATCATGGGTCGCCCCCTGATGACTGTCAATGCTGTTAGGCCACTGGTCGCCAATGGTTGTAAGGCCGCAGCGGTGATGGGCTATGAACGCGCCGGCAACACGCCGACCCAATGGCGACAAACTGGTGATACTCCCGCCATTTTGAATCCTGCTACTCAACAACGGGCCTATGAATTTATTCAGGCCATCCTAGCCAAAATAGATGAGGACACACCCAAAAAATGATTGAAGTCCAAAATCTGGTCAAAAAATATGGCGATTTTACTGCCCTGCATGGCATTTCCTTCAAAGCCAAGGAAGGCGAAATTCTAGGCTTTTTAGGGCCAAATGGTGCGGGTAAAACGACCACTATGCGGATTTTAACGGGGTTTATGCCGCCGACCTCTGGCCTTGCCAAAGTTGCGGGTCACGATATTTTTGATGAATCCCTCGCCGCCCGTGAAAAAATCGGCTACCTGCCGGAAACTGTCCCACTCTACCCCGATATGACCGTGCAAGGCTATCTGGAATTTATGGCAGAACTCCGCCATGTGCCTAACCGCAAAAAACGTACCAAAGAGGTGCTGGAACTGGTTGGGATGGATCAACGGGCGAAAAGTCTTATCCGCAGCATTTCCAAAGGGATGCGTCAGCGCGTCGGTTTGGCTCAATCTTTGATTCACAATCCACCTGTCTTGATTTTAGATGAACCCACCATCGGTCTCGACCCAGCCCAAGTGGCGGATTTACGGTCATTTATCCGCGACCTGCGCACCCAACACACTGTCATGTTCAGCACCCATATCCTTTCCGAAGCCGAGCAAATTTGTGACCGTGTGGTCATCATCAATCGCGGGCAAATTGTGGCTCAGGGTGCTCCGCGCGATCTGCGGACAAAATTGAACCTAGGCAGCCGGATTTATGTTGAAGCGCGTGGTCGGGCTGACCAAAAAACGTTGGCGAATACACTGGCAAAAGTGCAGGGTGTCAAATATGCCGAACCCTACCAGAACGGCGTTGTGGTCAACCTCAAAGATAATAAAGATGTGCGGCCTGCCCTTGCTGCTGCGGTGTTAGAAAACGGCTTAGAATTGCTGGAACTTCGCCCGGTTGCCATTACCCTCGAAGAAATTTTCCTTGAAGTCACGTCACCGTTGGGAGAAAGCCACGATGCGTAACATCTGGACAGTCTATAAGCGTGAACTGCGCCAATATTTTGTCTCACCCATCGCCTATCTGGTCATGTTTGCGGTGCTGCTGCTGATTGGCCTGAATTTCAATACCGATTTGCAAGACCGCGCCAATTTTGAACCCGCTGATGGCACAGTCGTCTTGAGTACCTTCGCCTTTTTAATGGTCTTTTTTGCACCCTTGCTGACCATGCGCCTCTTTGCCGAAGAAACCCGTGAAGGCACGCTCGAATTAATGCTGACCATGCCTATCCGTGACCATGAATTAGTGATAGGTAAGTTTTTGGGCGCATGGGCCTTCTATAGCATTATGCTCTTGGTCACACTGGTCTATCAGGGCATTTTGCTCTCCCTGACCAACTTCGACCCCAACCCCGCCCTATTGCAATCTGAACTCGACCTTGGCCCCATTATTGGGGGTTATATTGGCATCTGGTTATTCAGCGGAGCCACTATCGCTATCGGCATGTTTTTCTCGGCCATGACCGAAAATCAGATTATCGCAGGCTTTCTTAGCATGGCGGTTTTGTTTATTTTGTGGGTCGGTGACTTGGCTGGTTTGTTACCCGCATCCATCGTTAGTACTCGCGTGGCTGAGGCGTTGCGGGTCATTAGCCTTCAATCGCACTATTCGACCTCATTCCTAGAAGGGGTCATCCGGCCTGAAGATGTCTACTTTTATGCTGCGGTGATGTTTATTATGCTGTTTGTGACAACCCGTTTGATCGAATCGCGGAGGTGGCGATAAATGAACTTCCGTCAGGCATTTCAATCACTCGATTTACCTAAACTATCCCGTTGGGGAGCCATGATTGGCGCGGTCTCACTGCTCATCGCCCTCATTATTTTCCTTGCCCAAGAAAAATTGACTAATGAGGCCTTTGCCGCGCTGGTAATTGGGGTAATCGGCCTAGGCGCATGGATGCTCATCGCTCCTGATGAATTGCGGGGTTGGCTGAGTGGCCGTCAGATTTATTATGGCACAGGCACAGTCGTTGTCACGGTCATTTTTGTGGGCTTGGTCTCGGCTGGTTATGCTGTTGTGCAGCGCCAGCAAATTACGGGCGATCTCACCACCTATCAAAAATTCACCCTCGATAACGTATCCATTGATGCGGTCAATCGCCTTATCGAGCGTATGAACCAAGTCGAACAAAGTGGAACTGAGGCCGATGGTAGCCCCTTAAAAATTACGGCCAAAATCGTCGGATTCTATCCGCGTAGCCAATTGCGTGAACGCGAAGCCGCCGACATCATCCTGCGCCAGTTTGTCAACGCGGGGAAGGGTAAAATTAAGGTCGAGTATATTGATCCCGACGAAAACCCCTTGCAAGCCAGTCGTTATGGTTATGGCCTTGACAGCGCCAGTGGATCAACGATTGGCCCGCTGTTTTTGACTCTTGTGGATGAAAATGACGACACCCGAGGTTTCCAACCGCTGGTGATCGGGGAGCCGAATGAACGAAATATCTCCACCCAGATTGTCCAGCTCTTGGTGGCAGGTCAATTTAAGGTGTATTTTATTACCGGGCATATTGAAGACGAAATCACTTCCGAAGCCAGTCTGGGCCTCTCCAAAGCGGCCACTGGATTAACCGATGGGCTTGGCATTGACGTTGCTGAACTGGATTTATCCCAAGTCGACGCCATTCCAGACGACGCCAGCGCGATTATGATTATCGCCCCGCAAACCGACTATTCGGAAAGCGACATCGCCAAAATTGATGCCTATATCCAGCAAGGCGGACGAATGCTCATTGCGGCTGACCCTCCTTATGTGGACAGTCGGTTGACATCTGGGGGTAACAATCAGTCCTTTTTAAAGGACGGTCTGTTTAATCAATATCTCTGGCACGAATTTGGGGTGCGCTTCCGCGAAGATATAGTTTCCGACCCACTTTCTTCTACCGAAGATAGTGACTTGAACCTTGTGGTGCAACAATTTAGCAGCCATGCCGCCGTTGCTAATTTTCCCAACACATCGCCGATTTTCAGCCTAGTACGCTCCATTGAGTTGCTTGAGGATACTTCGGCTGGCGTACCTGAACCCGACACCAATCAGGGTAAATATGTGCGCTCGCCCTTGCTTGGCTCCAGCGAGGAATCGTTTGCCGAATTTGGCCTGCCCGATGCGGATGGGAATTACAGCCTGACGCTCATCAATTTAGATAACCCTACTGATTTTACTGAAGGGGTGGATATTCGTGGCCCTTTGACCATTGCTGCCGCCATCCAATTGCCGCTGGAGGATCAACAAACCGTCACCCCGCGCATTGTTCTAGTAGGCGATGCCGATTGGATGACCAACCAGTTGGTTTCCCAAGCCGCCAATAGCTATCTGTTGCAAAGTTTGGTGGACTGGTTAATCGGCTCGGCTGATCTGGTCACACCACCCGCCGCCAGCCGACCCGACTTGCTGCCCGTCACCGTCAGTAACCAAGAACGCAGTCGGATTCAATTGATTACTTTGATTCTCCTTCCCGGCTTGGTCTTAGGGGCAGGGGTCGTGATGTGGGGCACGCGCCGCCGCAATTAGTGCCCTATTTATTGGACAGAGAAAACCAACAACTAACCTTTGTCCTCAAAATTTAGGCAAAATATATACGCCTAACTAACGTAACCGGTGTAGTATATAAAAACGGCATCCACTACACCTTTTGGTTTTTAAAGGCCGTACTACCGTGCATTGAATTTTTCAATGTTTTTGTACATATGAACCAAAAACGTGTAAGAAAATCAAATTTGCCGTATACTGTGATGTTGCTGCTGTTTGCTGGTTTAATGGTTGGTTTGTTAATTGATAACGGCCCACCTTTTCAACCTAAAGCCAACAACGCAACCCCAGCCGCGATTGAAGCACCCATTTTTGGCCCAGAGCAGTCTCTTGACGATATTATTGGGATTCGGCTTGTCAGCCACGTTGCAGATGCGTCTATTTTATTGGTACGCGGTCAAGACAATTCATGGGTACGGGGGGATGTCGCCAATGCTGTGCCCGACCCAACAGCGGCAGAGTTTGCGACAGAAGTGATTTACAACCTATGGTTGACTCAACTCGTAAAGTTTGATGCAACGAGTGATCTCAGCCAATATGGTCTCGATCCGCAACCCCAATTTGTGGTAAGTTTTGGGGTGATTGCGTACAATCAAAGTAATGGTAATGAGGTAAAGGATACCACCTTGCATATTGGCTCCCTTAACCCCGATCAAACCGCCTATTACGCGGTTTTTGCCGACGGTGTGACCAATGCCCGTCTAGGGGAATGGGTCTACCTCATTGACAAAGAAAGTATCAACACGTTGATGGACTTGCTGGCGACCAATTTTGCGCCATTAGACGCCACACCACCGGCGGATGAAAGTCAAACGCCGCCGACTTCGTAGCACCGATCTGGGGACAGCCAGTTAGCAAAACATGGCCCTACCCTGTGCGGTAGGGCTTTCTTGTCGTAACGACTTGCATAAATGAACGTAAAGCGGGAAACTTTGAAGGTATAACGCATGACAATGACACTGACCATGCCCACAACAATTGAGGTGAACAAACAGTTGACCATGCAGGAGCAACTGACGCTTCTAGCCGAGAAAAAAGGCTACATCACCTATGATGATATTCTAAAGACCCTGCCGCCCGAAGACAAAGAAAATGTGCCGTTAATCGAAAAGCTCTTTGACGAGCTAACGGAAGCGGGCATTGCGGTCTTAGAAGCGCCACCGGAAGATGATGAAGAGCCCGATCTGGATTCGCTCGAGGAATTCGTGCTGGATGAAGACGAAGCCCTAAGCGAAATCGAGCTTCTGACACCTGATCTTTCCAAAGATGCGGGCTATCAACAGGCTATCGAGACGGATGATGTTGTCGGGTTATATCTCAAAGAAGCCGGCCATATTCCATTGCTAACGGCGGACGAAGAAGTCTCGCTTGCCAAACGCATGGAGGCTGCCGAATTCGCTGTTGCCCAAATCGAAGAGATGGGCGATCTGATGGATGATGACATGCGCGAACGCCTACAGACCATTATTGATGATGGTGGTTTGGCCCGCGAACATCTGATTCGTGCCAATTCACGTTTGGTCATCAGCGTCGCCAAAAAATTCGTGGGTCGTGGTGTTCCCTTCCTTGATTTGATTCAAGAAGGCAACATCGGCCTTATTCGGGCCGTCCGCAAATTTGAGTATCAACGCAAGCACAAATTCAGCACCTATGCGACATGGTGGATTCGCCAAGCCGTTAGCCGTGCTGTTGCCGATCAAGGCCGTACCATTCGTGTTCCGGTCCACATGGGCGATCAACTCAACAAGATGCGTCGCACCAGCCTTGAATTGCAGCAATCATTGGGTCGCGATCCCAACCCGGACGAAATTGCCGACCGGATGGAAACGACCTCCGATAAAATTCATACCCTCATGGAAATTTCGCGCCGTCCGATGAGCCTCGACACGCCCATTGATGACGAAGGCGATACCAATCTGGGTGATTTTATCGAGGACACCAGCAGCCCTGCGCCCGATGAATTGACCATGCAGAATTTGCTGCGTGAACAATTAGAATTGGTCTTAGCCCGCCTGCCAGAGCGTGAAGCCCATATCCTGCGCCTGCGTTATGGTCTGTTGGACGGCGAAACCCACACGCTCGAAGAAGTGGGTCGGCAAATTGGCGTCACCCGTGAGCGCGTCCGTCAATTGGAAGCCCAAGCCCTAAATCGTCTGCGTCGTTCATCGGCGCACACCCTGTTGGTTGATTATCTGCGCTAATAGGTGAAAGACGATGGGCCAACGGTCACAACTTCGCCAAACACCATTTCTCTGGCCCGTACTGATTGTGGTGGTTGGCGTTCTGCTGCTGCTCAATAACTATCTACTGCTATCGCTGGATGTCCTCAATTTTTGGCCTGTCTTGCTCATTTTTCTGGGTCTGCAACTGCTGTGGCGTGGTGATTTTGCCCTCAGTTGGCAGGCTCAGACTTTCGGCATTACCCGTGGCAGCGTTCAAAGCGGGCTCGTCGAAATCAGTAGCGGCGAAATTGATGTCAAGCTCAAAGCCCTTACCAAACCCGGTCGTCTGGCGGCTGGACAATACACTGCCCGTTCTCGCCCCAATTTGAATGTCCGCAACAATCGAGCTTCCCTGACACTGCGACGTGGCAATACATGGTTATTCTCATTGGCCGATTGGGATGTCAATCTTGCCCCCGATTTGCCGTGGGCACTACTTGCCAGTTCACACATTGGGCAGCTTGAACTTGATTTACGCGGCCTCGACATCAGTCGGGCTTACATGGCTTCTGGTTTTGGTGATTTACGCATCGTCGCGCCGGATCGCCCCGCTGGCCCCATCTTGGCCCGTTCAACTTTTGGGGATGTCCGCCTTGCTGTACCTGAACATGTCCCAGCCATTATCCATGTTCAAAGTGGCCCGTTTTGCCGCATCATCCGTCATTCCCGCCAATTCCGCCAAAAACCCGACCAAACCATTGTCACAGCCGCCTACGAACCCGATCAACCAGCGATTGAAATTACCCTTGCCAGCACCTTTGGCAATATCCACTTAATGAGTACCCCCGCCCGCATGTTGGGACAAGCTGAGGATGACGCCCCGGCCCCTGATTACGACGAGCAATAAGTAATAGCCTTTGTTTTTTAGAATTTTGACCGATTTTTTGTGGTTGGTTGTGATTTTTTGCCCAATTTCACCCCACTAATCCTCAACGGTTCACGCTTAGAAGCCAATTCTGCGCTACAATACGGCGTACACAGGACAAAACGCTTATTAAACCATGACCACTCCCGAACAACCAACCAGCCCCAGCAATGGGCAAACCCTAGCTACGAGCATCAACCCGGAAACCTTTAAGGCTATCGGGCGAAACCGTTCATTCCTAGCCTTGCTGATTGGGCAATGGGCTTCATTTTTTGGCGACCAATTTACCATCATCGCTACCCTCCCCGTCATCCATAAACTGAGCGGCGGCAATGCCCTTGCTACTGCTGCCATGCCGATTTGTTTGGCCCTGCCACGTATCTTTTTTGGCTTGGTTGGCGGCGTTTTAGTAGATCGGTTTGACCGTAAAAAGCTAATGCTGGCAAGTGAGGCTATTCGTGGCACGCTCATGATGCTGCTTGTTTTTGCCAGCCGTGATGCAGCCTATCTGTGGATGTTTTATTTTGTCGCTCTCGGTCAAGGGTTTGTAGCGACGCTGTTCTATCCGGCCCGTTCGGCGGTCTTGCCCATTATTTTGACCCGTCAAGAACTGGCTATTGCCAACGCCCTGCTCAACATGGGTGTGGTCATGGCGCTAATTTTTGGTAGTCTAATGGCTGGGGTCACAGTAGAGTTGATCGGCCCACAGTGGGCTTTTGCGATTGACGCCAGCAGTTATTATATTTCCGGCCTCACCATCCTTTTTATCGTCCTTCCCAGACGTACCATCCAACCCGTCGGGTCAGCCCAACAGGTTTGGCATGAGCTCAAAGAGGGTCTGATCTATGTGTGGAAGACCCGTTCAATACGGTATATTATGGCGTTATCCGTAGCCATTGCTTTGGGGCTTGGGGGTACGCTCATTCTCACCCTCGACTATTTACAAAACCAACTTCAAGTGGGGACTAGTCAATTTGGCCTAGTGATTGCGGTGCTAGGACTTGGCATTATATTAGGCGGGGCCATTCTGAAAAAACTATCAGGCGCCTTACCGACTAATCGCCTTGTCGCGCTTGCCATTTCGGTCAACGGCCTAGCCTTGTCATTTTTTGTAATTCAGCCGCCGCTGATTATTGTCTTGGGTCTCGCGGCGATTATCGGCTTTAGTTTTGTGGTTTCGCGTGCTGTCCTAGGCACCTTGACCCAAGCCATTCCGCCCGATTCTTTACAAGGCCGGGTGCAAGGCGCTTTCGATCTTGTGTTCCAGTCGCCGTTTGTACTTTCGATTGGTTTAGCCGGAGCCATGCTTGGTATTTTGCCTGTACAGACAGTGTTTTTTTGTTATGGTATGATGTTGATATTGACCGCCTACCTTGCACTTCGCTTGTTGCAAGGCATTGATGAAGTAGTCTATGCAGATCGCACCAGTGTTGAGCTCTAATTTGCCGATGATCTGCGGATGAAATGAGATGAGATGATGAGGAAGGCAGAAAATCCTATGCCCAGATTATTGATTGTGGATGACGAAGTCGCCACGGTAGACATGCTCTCCACCTATTTAAAATTGCTCGGCCACGAACCCTTTGGCGCTTATAACGGTACCGATGGCTTGGTCTTGGTCGAAGTCGAAAAGCCCGATTTGTTAATCCTTGACCTGATGATGCCTGATATTGATGGTTTTGAGGTTTGTAAACGAGTTCGCGCTCATTCCGATTTTGCCACACTGCCTGTCGTCATTATCTCGGCCCGTACCGATAAAGATGCCATCGAGAAGGCTTTAGGGCTTGGGGCCAATGCCTATCTCACCAAACCAATCGAACTCGGCAAGCTCTCGCGCGAGATCAAACAACTGCTTCAAAAGAAGACAGATGAGCCAGCGGTCTAACGACAAAATTCGTTTACTTGAATTTTTCATTAAATTAAATGAAAACTGGTCATAAGATGAAGATTCCCCATGTTATAATAAATCTGCATTAGGGGATTTGCTCTATAACTGCCAGCCCATAAATTTTGAACCTACTTACTTGGCAGTACTGTTAAAGAGGTGGTTTTATGGCATCATCAGTAACAATTCTTATTGTAGATGACTTGTCAGACATGCGGACGCTCATGAACCTGACACTCAAGCGCAATGGGTGGAACGTCCTAGAAGCACGCGACGGCCAAGAAGCCATTGATGTTGCACGCCAACACCAACCAACCATCGTGGTCATGGATTATGACATGCCGACCAAAAATGGCGCGGAAGCCTGTCGAGAAATCACTTCCGACCCCAGCACCGCTCATATTCCCGTTATTGTCTATACCGGGCACGCCTCCGCCCACATCAAAGAAGAATCGTACAAGGCGGGTGCGAAGCAGTTTTTGGTTAAACCCATTACACCCAGCCAAATGCGCCAAGAAATCCAAAATCTACTGAACGGCTCCAACCTAGACCACTAGGGAACCAACTGCACCGTGATGCGTTCGCTTTCCGCCTGATTGCCTGCTGCATCTTTCACCACAGCCCAAAAAGTTGCTTCCCCGGTCTTGGTAATTTCCCAGCGTGACAAATACGACCCCTCAGTAGTAGTTGCAACCAATTCGCCATCCACATAAAACTCAACCGAGCTAACCTGATTAGCGTCCGAGGCCTCGGCTTGCAATTCCACAAAAACATCGCGTTGGGCGCTGTATGTTTTGCCTACTTCCAATGAAACTAGTCGTACAACGGGTGGGGTGTTATCCACAACCACCTCGCGGTTGGCTACTTCGATACTGGTATTTTTGCGGGCCAGTGTCAAACGAATCGTATACAACCCATCAGGCACATTGCGGGTGTTCCATGTCCCCAAGACAATACCCGTTCCGCCTTCAGTTTGGCTGTTCCCAATTTGCTGCCACGATTGCGGTGGCGATCCAGCTCCAAAATCCAATTGAAAATAATCAATGGCTTGGTCGCTTGTTTCGCGTTGAGCAGGCAGCAGGCCATCATCCGCATTACCAAGCACATCCACCGTGCCACTGACATAGTCAAATTGGGCGGGTTCGGTAATCACCACTGGCCCAATCACCACTGAAGTCGAGGTGTCGTACACCGTCGGCGGCAATTCAATCGAGGGGTTGTTCTGCGCCCATGCCATCAATTCACGCGGGAAATTAAAATAGACTTTTTCGGCCACACATTCTTTCGGTGAATAAACAGTGGCAAGCGTGTTGTTACAGAAATTCACTTCGACGGTGGTGTAATAGGTATCCACCTGATAGGGGCTGTAATCAATGCCCGACGCTGGATTGGCATAGAAGATTTCGCTATAGGCGGGGCAATTTTGATTGGGCAGCATCCCCGACCAGCGGCATACCATTTTTTCAATAACTGTATCGGGTTTTGTCCATGTCTCGACGGGCTGCTGCTCACGGGCATGAATATATTCCATGACCGCGTGCCAAATGGGAGCCGCCCCCATATGCCCTGTTACATCCCCCATACCCTGATTATCATTGTTCCCGACCCAAATGCCGGTGGTATATTGCGGGGTATAGCCAATCGTCCAACTGTCGCGGAAATTATCGCTGGTGCCTGTCTTAACCGCTGCTGGACGAGTCAATTCCATCGCGTTACCACGCCCAAAAGCAGGCCACCGCGCTTCGTTGTCTGACAAAATATTCGTCATCATATAGGCCATACCCGGTTCCAAGATGGCCCGACGATCAAATGTCCCTTCATCCTCGCTGTACTGCCACAAAATCTTGCCATCGCGGTCTTCAATTCGCAAAATTGAAACTGGGTTCAACTGCCGATAGCCAATTCGGGCATCTTCGGGCGGCACAGGTGATCCAACCATCGTCCCCAAATTATCGAGGACATTATAGGCATAAGTCATATCCAGCAAACTCGCCTCAGCCGTTCCTAGCGCCAGTGATAGGCCATAACTGCTTAACCCATCCGTCATTGAATTAATGCCCATACTGTGGGCGGTGGTCAACACACGGCTCATCCCGACCCAATTCATAATCTCAACAGCGGGAATATTATAAGAATTCGCCAATGCCTCTCGTACACTGACAGGCCCATGATATTGCAGGTCAATATTTTCTGGGATATACGGTTCTGGCCCACCTGTATCAAACTCGGTGCGCACATCATACAACATCGTTGCAGGCGTCACGACCGTATTGTTATCTATCGGATTGAAGAACGCCGTTAGGTAGACAAAGGGCTTAAAGGTCGAAGCAGGTTGACGCATCGCCAGCGCCGAATTGTAATTCCCATCAATGCCCTCGTTCCAATAATCCACACTGCCCAACATGGCTAAGATTTCACCTGTCTTAGCATTGAGCACCACCCCCGCTGCATTGGTCACAGTGCGCGGTTTCAGTAACTCATCAGGCGACAAGGACGGCAAATATTGCGCCGCGATACACTCCCCGCCTGCATTCGTGTTATGCACAAAATTCGGGTCCCCCCCCGCCAACCGACTCACATGGGTACGGGCCGCACATTCCAATTGCCGCTGCAAATCTAAATCGAGCGTCGTATAAATCCGTAGGCCGTCGCGTGACACCATGCGTGAGCCATCCAGCCCCATATCATTCAAAATTGCTTCAGCCTCACGGCGGGCATACAGGGCAAAATGTGGCGCGGAGATGTTAAAGCGTTGCGCAAAAGATTTGATAATCACGGGCTGGGCCAGCGCATCATCGGCCTGCTGACGCGAGACATAGCCCTCGGTCACCATTGTATCCAGCACTACTTTTTGACGTTCACGCGAGGCTTCGGGGTTATCAATCGGATTCAGCAGCGGGTATTGCGGAATCGCCGCCAAGAGGGCTGCTTCGGCTAACGTCAGGTTACGGGCAGGCTTATCAAAATAGACCCGCGAGGCCGCCTCCACCCCATAAGCCAAATTTCCATAAAAATTGGTATTGATATACCACTCTAAAATTTGATCTTTGCTATATAGGCGCGAAATTTCCGACGCCAAAATAATTTCTTTGAGTTTACGGTCAAACGACACATCATTACGTTCATCCGGTGGTATCAGCACATTTTTAACCAATTGTTGGGTGATGGTGCTGCCACCCTGCAATTGATCGCTTGTGGTATTGGCCCACACCGCCCGCAGCATCCCTTGCAAATCGAAACCGGGGTTATCATAAAAGCTGGCATCTTCAATCGAGACTGTCGCTTTTAAGAAATAATCCGGCACTTCATCAATCGTAATATATTGCCGATCACCGCCGAGGGGGTCAATCACTTCATAAATCGAAAATTGTCCGCTGCGGTCATACAAAATCGTTGTATGGAACGTATCCGCTTGGGCATCCACAATCGAATCCGCCGGGGGCAACTGTCGTGCATAGACGGCGTACACCCCAACCCCTGTGCCCGCTGCGCCCACTGTCAGCACAATTGCCAAAATCAACAGCACAATGCTAGTTAATCCAACATAGCGACCCAATTTGGTGGCACTTCCAGCCCGCTGTTGGCGGCGTTTGCGACGTTGACGAATAATCTGGGCAGTTCGGCGGCTCATCTTACAAATTTCCCTGCTAATTCCCAACCAATTTACGTTTTGCCAGTGGCGATAATAGCACGGGCCCGAGTCCGACTGCAAACAGGGTGGCTTTTTCCAATCCATTTTCAAACGGGTCTAGCATCTTGAAACCCCCAATTTGAGGGCGGTTGGCGAGGGCGCAAATAGGGGTATACTTTTAAATGAACTACAAAATTCGCCTCCAAACAGGGAGAGAAATTTTATGGAAGTTGTACTTGTATGTTGTGGGTCAGTCCTTGTGGCAGGCCTGCTTTATTTGTTTTCAGGCTTTCGCATTGTTAATGAATATGAGCGGGGTGTTGTTTTTCGTTTGGGGCGCATCACCAAAGGTGCCCGTGGGCCGGGCTGGTTTTTCATTCTCCCCGGTCTAGAACGGATGCTTGTTGTTGATTTGCGGGTGATTACGCTGGACGTTCCCTCACAGGAATGTATCAGCCGCGACAATGTGACCTTGCGGGTGAACGCCGTCGTCTATTATCGTGTGATCGACCCCATCAAAGCCGTCATCACCATTAAAAACTATAATGTTGCCACCTTGCAAATCGCTCAAACTACCTTACGCAGCATCATTGGTCAGCATGAACTTGACCAATTGCTCTCGCAGCGGGAAAGAATCAATGAAGAATTACAAAAAGTCATTGATGAGCAAACCGAGCCGTGGGGTATCAAAGTGAGCGTAGTCGAGATCAAAGACGTGGAATTGCCGCAATCCATGCAGCGTGTTATGGCCCGTCAAGCCGAAGCCGACCGTGAACGCCGCGCCAAAATTATTCATGCCGAAGGTGAATTCCAAGCAGCTATTCAACTTCGACAGGCGGCCCAAGAAATGTCGAACGAGCCCATTTCGCTACAACTGCGTTATCTACAAACTCTAACCGAAATCGCGGTGGAGAAGAATTCGACCATTCTCTTCCCCATTCCCATTGATCTTTTGGAAGCTTTCATAAATCGAGGGAGTAGCAAAGGCCGTACCACTCCTCCAGAAGATTAATTATTCCAGCGGAATTTCGTCATCATCTGAGGGGGTGGCCTCATCCATTTGGTCGTCCACCCCTTCAGATCCATCTTCCTCATCAAATAGCGAACCACCACCCGGCGAGGCTTCCATCGAAAGTTGATTTAGGGCAGCTTCGGCGGCGGCTAATGCAGGAGAAAGCGTTTCCTCCTCGGCCTCCCCTTTATCATCCATATTCGTTTGCAAGTTCTCTAATTTGATGGCGGGCATCCTAACAACAGTATCATCTTTTTCACTGGCACTCCCAACCCCGGCAAGTCGTCCCATCAGCCCTGAAGGTGCCTCGGTCGCATCCAAGACAGCCTCAACCGTAGACATGGCGGGCATTGTTTCTTCTTCTCCGCCGTCTTTTTCGGGTAGCGGGGCGGTTTTGCCTTGCTCTTGTTTCGACCGATATTCAGACACTGCTTTTAACGCACGCGGATTATTGAAGCGGCCCAACGAATCTGCCGCTGTATTTCGCACCCACGCATGTTCGTCCTCTAGGCACTTAATCAACGGCCCAGTCGCCCATGTCGCGTTCAGTTGACCCAGCACGGCTGCTGCATTATGCCGTACCCGCCAATTATTTTTACGTAGAGCCGCCAACAACGTTACCACTGCCGGAGCACTTTTCAACTCCAACAGCGCTTCGGCGGACGCAAGGCGTACCTCATCCGCTACAACGGGGTTACGAAATACAGTAACCAATGGTTCGGTTGCTCGTTGGTCACCAATTTGCCCCAATGCACGGGCAGCACGGATGACATCTTCAATGCGTGGACTAGCCAGCATTTCAATGAGACCGGGCACGTTTTGATTCTCTATTAGACTTTCAACGAGGGTATCTTGATCCAAGTATTCAATAGCCGCCGCAAGGTGATCGCGCACATCAGGATTACGCTCTCGTTCCAATGCCCGCGCCAGCGCAAACACCGCTTCAGGGTTCCCCAGCACGCGCAGGGCCGCCGCCGAACGTTTGCGAATATCCGGGTCCAGATGTTGCAATGCTGCGATGAGACCTTTGATGTCTTTTTCCGCTTGGAGTTTCCAAATATTGGGACGCCGATTCACGGATGCCGCCTTTAATAGTGGGTCAACCAGATAATCTATTATAGTATGGGGGCGTTGTTTTTGGCGATTATACACAGACGCTGGGTCTGTTGTCTAGCAACCCGCCCCACGATTGTGCTATCCTGTAGATTGTCCGCCCACTTCCAGTAAAAAAATAGGGAAAGTCAGGGAGAGGGAAAAATAATGCTTAATAGTGAAACTAGCTTGATAGCCATTTTTAAATCACGCCAAGAAGTCATGCACGCTGTTGACCAATTGACCGAAGTGGATTTGATGGAAATCAGCCGTACCGCCGTCGTAGCCCGTGATAAAAACGGTTCTACTGTTGTCGTTGGCAGTCATCTAACCCCCGAAGAAGCTGGCTTCATTGGTGGCCTTGCTGGGGCACTCATATTGGCATTTTGGACCAACCAAATTGGCTTTTTTGATTCAGCCCATTTGTTTACCTTTGTCATCTTGTTGTTAGCCGCTCTGTTGGGAGCGCTCATGGGATACCTCATTGGCCGCTCCATCGCGAGTGCTGTATCGTTTGGTTCGCGTCATCCCCAAGTCGAAGCCGCTGCCGAGCATCTTAAATTCGGTGAAGCTGCCTTGATTGTCGAGGTGGAAACCCCCGAAGCTCTCAACCAACTCCGTCGTGAACTCGAACATTTCGATGCGGAAGTTTTGGAACACCCCACTCAGTCATAACCCCCACAGCTTGAAAACTATTCCGATAAGCCCGTTAATTTATTTTGACGGGCCTATTTGACTTTGCAGCCCATTTCCCTTAAAACATTACGAGGTGGGGAAAACATATTCTCGCATGTTTGAAGGAGATTTTCATTTATGCCCAAATTATCAAAGCCCATACAGGGCATCATCGTCCTTGTACTGGCCTGTTTAGTTGGTAGTGTAGTTTTTACGATGGTACGTAACAACGACGACGAAGGCTTTCTGGGCTTGGTCGAGATGGAAACGAGCGCTGGGCCATCCCTTGCCCCCACCGAAGAACCCGTTGATGTGACGCAAGAACCCGCCCCTAATGCGACTGAGGAACCGCTTGCCACCGCCGAACCCTCCGATGGAACCAGCATTGGCCCAACTGAAACTTCCATTGGTCCAACCACCGAAAAAATCAAAGTACCAACCCCGTTTGGTGCGGATTTTAATATTGTCTTCCAGTGGTTTATGGCGCTGGCGCTATTATTTGGAGCATCTTTTGCCGTCCGTAAGGATTTCACCAGCCACCGCAACACCATGACCTTTTTGGTGCTGCTCAACTGGTTTTCCATCGTAGGCCGTATGACGCCAAATGTGCAGGGCTATTTGGATGCTACCGAACCGGCTGGCTTTGAGAAAATCGCCATTATGATTCATGCCATCGGGGCGACCCTTGTCATGATTTCGGCTACCTATCTCATCATTCGTATGTGGTTCGAGAAGAAACTGCCTTCGTGGTTTTTGGTCAAAAACTTCAAGCTGCAAATGCGCGCCACCCTGCTCATCTGGTTGCTCATCATTGCGCTCGGCACATTTATGTATTTCGACATCTACGGTTAATAATCCCCTGTATTTAAGCCCCCTCGCCTGTTGGAGAGGGGGTTGGGGGTGAGGTCAATATTGGCTTGGGGACGGATTTAATCCTCCCCAATTGCAAAAACCTCTTGCACCTGTTCTCGATCCAGTCGCCGCAAGATGTCTACCAGCAAAGGCCGCCATTCCAGTTCTGGCATATTCTGCGGAAACCAGATGGCGGTTCGGCTGACCCGCACCACTTCGCCCAGATAATTTTGCAGCGCCACGCGGTCAATACTCCCCAAATAGGGCAGTTTGATATTCAGCCGACCATTTTCCGTAGCGACCGCCGTTGCTCCGGCTTGTTGGGCCAAGAGCTTAATCCTAAGCTGAACCAACAACCCTTCCACCGATTTAGGCATCACCCCAAAACGGTCTTGTAACTCGGCCTGCATCGCATCAACCTCGGCTTCCGTTTCGACATTTGCCAACCGCCGATAGAGTTGAATCCGCAGTTGCATATCTGGCACATAGTCCACTGGCAAATACCCCGGTAACGCTAAATCAATCGTCACCATAGACCGCGCTTGCAGCAATTGGGCCGCCTGATCCGCCGCATGGTCGGCCACTTCTTCAACCGTCAAGGTCTCTCCCCCAGTGTCTTGCCGAACACGCTGCACCGCATCCGACAGCATTTGGGTATAGAGATGAAAACCAACCGCATCAATATGACCACTTTGGCGTGTGCCCAACAAATCACCAATCCCGCGAATTTCCAAATCTCGGATGGCAATCGAAAGCCCCGCCCCCAAATCGGTGTACTCACCAATCGTTTCCAATCGCTCACGGGCTTCCGGCGTCATACGATGGTCGCGGTCATGGAAAAAGTAGACAAATGCCTGATTTGCGCTACGTCCCACCCGCCCTCGCAATTGATACAACTGCGCCAAGCCAAAACGGTCAGCCCGGTCAATGATAATCGTGTTGGCATTGGGAATATCCAGCCCGCTTTCAATGATAGTGGTCGAAACCAGCACATCATATTCTCCAGCGGCAAAATCCCCCATAATCGCCTCAAGTTCACGTTCCTCCATCTGCCCATGCCCAATCACAAAACTAGCTTCAGGCACAAGCCGACGCAGGCGATCCGCCATCATATCAATGGACTGCACACGGTTATGCACAAAAAACACCTGACCTCCTCGGTCAAGTTCGCGCAAAATGGCTTGGCGCACCAGTTTATCGTCATAAACCCCCACATGCGTCACAACGGGCAGGCGTTCATCTGGGGGTGTTTGGATGACGCTAATGTCGCGCACCCCTGTTAATCCCATATACAGGGTACGTGGAATGGGCGTGGCGGTCATCGTCAACACATCCACCTCCGTCCGCATTTTCTTGAGTTGCTCTTTGTGCGTCACCCCAAACCGCTGTTCTTCGTCAATAATCAGCAGGCCGAGGTCTTTAAAACCCACATCCTCTTGCAACAAACGATGTGTCCCAATGATGATGTCAATCTTGCCCTCTTTCAAATCCTGCAAAATGGCATCTTGTTGGGGGCGTGTGCGAAAACGCGAGAGCATCTCCACCCGCATTGGGAAGGAAATCACCCGGTTACCAAAGGTGGTGTAGTGTTGTTGGGCCAAGACCGTCGTCGGAACGAGCAGGGCCACTTGTTTGCCGTCCATTACCGCTTTAAAAGCTGCGCGTAAGGCGACCTCAGTTTTGCCATAGCCCACATCGCCACATATCAACCTGTCCATTGGGCGGGGCCGTTCCATATCGGCTTTGACTTCATCAATCGCCCGGAGTTGGTCATCCGTCTCCACATAGGGAAACGAGGCTTCCATTTCGTGCTGCCACGCTGAATCTGGATTAAAGGCATGGCCGCGCACCACATTGCGGGCTGCATACAATTGCAGCAAATCCTCGGCGACTTCCTCAACCGCTTTTTGGGTACGTTCTTTGGTACGCCCCCATTCTTGTGAACCGAGCCGATTAACAGTCGGTGCGCCGCCGTCACTCCCTACATATTTGGATAGGCGATCGGCTTGGTGAATCGGGACATACAACATATCCCCACCACCATATTCCACCAGCAAATATTCACGTTCGCTGCCGTCCAATTTGCGCTTGTGGATGCCTTTAAATTTGCCCACCCCGTAATCCACATGCACCACATAGTCGCCTTCGGTCATATCCGCAAAATAGGCTTCCGGCGTCATGGGGCGTGGTTGTATACGGCGACGTGGTTCAGGCCGATTCCACCCAAAAATTTCGGCATCGGTCAGCAGATACAGGCTAGAGGTATCGCCATAATGCAATGTCCAACCCTCGGTCAGCGCCCCTTCAACAAACGTGATGGGCCGTAATTCCGAAGCGGACTCCAATTTGGTCACGGGGGTCAGATGATCGGTTCGTTCGCCCCACAATTCGGCTACACGTTGGGCCTGCCGCGTGACAATAATCGAAAACGTATCGGCATGGGTGGGGTTATCACTTTGACTACTGCTACTGCTTTGCTGCAATTCATCCAAAAACAGGCGCAATTGACCCGCATAGCGTGGGCCGGGGGAGAAAAATTCCCCCAAAACTGCACTGGTCATCTGGCCTATATCATCGGGTTGGCCCAAATGCAGCACGGCCCGCGCCGAAAGTTGGTCAAGAATTTCGTCCCATGTGTGATACGGCAATGGCGCATTCGGCGGTAGGGCGTTCATGCCTTCTTTTTCATCACGCAGCCCCAACGCTTGATCTTCCAACTCGCCAATTGTGTCGCGCAGATTCGCCCAGTCCTCAACGATAATCAGCGTATCGTCGGGCAGATAATCCAGCAAACTGGCTGGGCTATCATACAAATAGGGCAAATAGCTTTCGGCCATTGGGAAGCCTGTAGCATTTTCCAATTGATGCCAATCTGGGGCAGGCGATGCCAAATCCTCATCTTGGGGGGGCAGTCCTTCAAACCATTGGGCCAAGCGTGCTGCTGCAACAGGTAACTGACCGGGTAAGGCCTCACGCGCTGGCGTGGTCACAAAGTTTTTGAGTGGCTCCACCGAGCGCTGAGTCGCTGGGTCAAACGTGCGCAGGCTGTCAATTTCATCCCCAAAAAACTCGATGCGTACCGGGAAATCCATCGCAGGTGGAAATACATCCACAATCCCACCCCGCCGACTAAATGTCCCCGGTTGGACAACCACCGACACAGGTTGATAGCCCACCCCAACCCATTGCTTAATCAATTGATCAATATCAATCCGCTGCCCTACGCGAAATTGCCGTGACGCCGCCCGAAAATCACGCACAGGCACTGTCACTTGCATCAACGCATAGGCTGATGTCACCAATATAGGCGGTTGGGTTTCCGAGGGTGTCTTATTTCCCGGCACAATCGGCGGAGCTAAGGCGGCTAGGGTCTGCAATCGTGCCCGCATCACGACCTCTGTCCATGGAGCACGCTCATAAAACATGGCGGTTGGTTCTTGGAAACGTAAAATCCGCGTGTCGGGCAACCATGCTGGAAGTTGTTCGGCAATATCATAAGCACGTTCTACCCGCGCCGTCACCACTAACACAGGCCGAGCAAGTTCACGGGCCAGCGCCGCCACCACATACGGTCGGGCCGCCCGCACCAGCATCTGGTCGGGATATTCCTGCAAATGCGTATTCAGCGCGTTCACCAGCGACTGAAACGCCTCGGTTCCTGCCAATACATCAAGCAAGCCGGTCAATTGCATATTGGGTTTCGCCACCTCTGGCGGATTTATGGATTGGGTTGTTCAGGAGAATTAGGTTGGGGAACCGCCTCGCGTTTAATAAAACGGGCGGCAGCTTCCTCTGCGGTTCCATTTTGGCGATTCATCGCGGCATCAATCCCATTTTCGAGCCACACCTCAACCGCCTTAATCGCTCGGCTAAGGGTTTCTTGCAATAGCACTTGATCTGGTTTCAAAAACGGCTGTAAGACATAGGCGGCAGCATCCATTCTCCCCGGCGGGCGACCAATGCCAATTCGCATCCGGGCAAAATCTTCGCTCCCCACTTGGGCGATAATGTTACGCAGGCCTTTTTGCCCACCTGCCCCACCTTTGGGTCGAATCCGCAGTGTCCCCAATGGAATATCCAAATCATCTGAAACAACGATGAGATGGGTCAGTGGGATTTTATAGAAATCCATTAGGCCACGGACTGCCAAACCGCTTTCGTTCATATACGTTTGTGGTTTGGCAACAACGACACGCTTACCAGCCACTGGGCCTTCGGCAAACAGGGCTTTAGACTTATTTCCATCAAATTTTAGGCTATAGGCATTTGCCAGCGCATCTACTGCCATAAATCCGATATTATGCCGTGTGTCCACATATTGACGGCCCGGATTACCTAATCCCACAATCAGGTAACGCTCAATACTCACGTCTACGTCTTCCTCATGCTCTGTTTTAACGTTACGCCTGAAAAATCGCACCAATACGACCTCGTCTGTACTTAAGCCCCTCTCTACTTGGTGGGGTGGGGGTGGGGACAACTTATCTATCCCCGTCGGTCATCATCAATCTCGCTGCGAATCTGCCACATAATTTGACGCGCTACCGGACGTAATCTTGCCCGAACGGCTAGATACCCACCTAAGAGCGCAAAAAAGACCCCCGCAATGACCGCCCCGCTGCAAAACGCACCCTGTAGTCGGTCAAAATTCAGTGATGATGACGACGTTTCTCCACTCAATGAACTGCTAGAGTTGTTGGAATTAATCAGCGTCTCAACGGTTGGTCGAGGTGTATTGGTCGGCGGTTGCTGAATAGGCGCGGTGGGTGCGGGTGGCCCCTCGGTCGAAGTTGCAGGGGGCGGTAGAGATGTCGGCAGCAAAGTCGGCACAGAATTCAACACCGTCACATTCTGCACCACAAATTCAACCGGCGGTTCGTCTGGCAAGTTCAAAAAAACACGGAGGCGGATTTGATACACCCCATCCGCCACATTATTCGCTACAGTATCCCAGATTTGCAGGGTGCCTTCGGTAATTGGCTGCGAGACTCGTGTCCCAATCGGCAGCCAAATCTCATTGGCATCTGCCATATTGTCAAATTCGACTTCATAGCCTACAAATACGCTGGGGTGGCTGGCACTGCCCATAATCACCACCTGCCCAGAGACGGTTGATCCATCTGCTGGCGACGTGATAATCGCAATTGTAGCTTCTCGCCCCTGTGCAAACGTCGGCGTTGGGGCAACGCTCATTATGATTAAAAGCCAAACCAGTGCCGTTGCCTTTTTTGCCATCCGTGCCAGCGTTCTCCATCAAAATCCTAGCTATGCAAGCGCCCTAGTTTACTTGTTTTTTAGCACGGATGCAAGGCAATCTACCCTTTGATAGACCCCGCCAGCAAGCCACGAATGAACCAACGCCCCATCACAATATATACAAACAGCGTGGGGATAGCGGCCAAAATAGCGGCTGCCATCGGTTGATTCCACTTGACTGCAATGCCGCCTGCTGTCTCGGCCAATGGCACCGTAATGGGTTGCCATTTGTCCTTGACCAGCGTCACCGCAAACAAAAATTCATTCCAGATTTGCGTAAACTGCCAAATCACCACCACCACAAACCCCGGCAGCGACAGCGGGAACACAATCTTGGTATAGATGCCAAAAAAGCCTGCCCCGTCAATCGCGCCTGCTTCTAATAGCTCATTGGGAATATCAATATAAAAATTGCGGAAAATCAGGGTGGTAATAGGAATGCCGTACACCACATGCACCAACACCAGCCCCGGTATCCCGCCATACAAATTGATGCCATCCATAAACTTAAACAGCGGAATAATAATGGCCTGATACGGAATAAACATCCCAAACAGCATCAGTGGGAAAAAGAACGAAGCTCCCCGTATACGCCATTTCGCTAAAACGTAGCCATTCATCGAGCCAACTAGCGCCGAAATCGTGGTAGCGCCCGTCACCAGTAGGGCACTGTTCCGTAAATTTGGCGCTAATTCTTTCCAGACTGAGCTAAAGCTCTCCCAATAAATCTTGGTCGGCAAATTCCACGATGTCGTTTCTTGTCCAGCCTCAATCGGATTTTTCAGCGAGGTTACAATCACCATGTAAACTGGAATTAAGAAAATCAAAGCCATGAGAATCAATAGGGAATAGGCTACTAACCGCCATAGGCGACGTGTCAACATCCGTGCTTCCATTTGGGCCTTCATCGTTAACTCTTCTCCGTCCGCAAATTCGACCAAAGATAAGGGATAATCACTAACGAAATGGCAAACAACATCACCATTGCAACCGCGCTACTGCGTGCCCATTCATTACTGCGAAACCCCTTGAGCATCAAAATACCCGGAACTTTGACTTCACGGTTATCAATCCCTGCCATTGCGTACACAAGGTCGAAAATCTTGAGCGAGATATGTCCCAAAATGATAATCGCACTCAGTGCAATGGGTCGAAGTTGCGGCAAAATAATGTGAAGATAGACCTGCCACTCTGAACACCCATCCACCCGTGCCGCCTCGCGCAGCTCCTCAGAAATGCCTCGAATGCCCGCCAAAAACAGCGCCATGACATAACCTGCCATTTGCCATGTGGCGGCAATAATCACACCCGAAAGTGCGGCGTTATAGCCATAGCCTGTATAGGTTCCGATGTCAAGTTTGGGGTTATCAATCGGTAACCAAATCTTGTTCCAAAACCCTGCCGAGGAAATCAACCATAGCCCCACACCAACAAGTGCTATCCAGAACCAACTTAGATGCCGTTTTTGGGCGGTATAGGTAAACAGAGCAAACGCAAACAAGGCAACGCCAAGATAGAAGAGATTACCTCCTTGCATCCATTCAAACTTGAATACCTTAGTTTCGCTGTTTAACCACTTAAATTTCAAAGGGTCTAATCCAAACAATTTTTCTGGGAGGATATTCAACCCGCCCTTAGGTTTGAGTAGCCAGTTCCAAATCGTCCCTGTCACAATAAAAGACAATGACATCGGAAACAGGAAAATCGTCCTAAAAACGGCTTCGCCTTTAATGCGCTGGTCAAGCAAAAAGGCCAAAAAGAAACCAAGAATTAAGCACGCGGCCAGAAAAAAGATCGTGAAGAAAAAGGTATTTACAAACGAGATGCGAAATTCATAATCGCTAGCACTAGAAATTAACGTATGATAGTTATCAAGGCCCACGTAGTTCTTTTCTACACCTTTTTTCAAAGCTGTAGCTGGATTAACACCCCAGTCCGAAACCGAATACCATGCCGTTTGTGCAATGAAAAAATAGACGAAAATCCCTAGCAAAATCAGCGATGGCAAAATCATTAAAAAGGCGATCGTCTTGTCTTTTCGGTTGTACATCAAGCCACCTCCAAAAAAATTAAAAGAAAACCCTGCTTTTAGGGCAGGGCTTTCCATACTAACTAACAGTTATTCCGAATCAGCCACCGCAAGCGCCTGAGGTTGAGCACAGTTCAACAAACGCGGCTGAAGCAGCACTTGGGTCACCGCTGGCGGTGAACAAGTCAATTACGCTGCTGAAATTGCCATTGAAGTTTTCATTGGCGGCAGCACCGTGTACCAAGCTACCAACAATCGTATCAACTGCCCAGTCGGCAGCAGCAGATTGCAGATAGGCGTTGTACAGGTCTGGGTTGGTCACATCTCCGTCAATACGAGCGGGAATCGAACCCTTGAGTGGGTTGAAGGCATCTTGACCTTCTTTGGAGCCGAGCAGGGTCAGCCATGCAATCGCGTTGTCACGATTGGGGGCGCCCACGGGCAGGCCAAAGCTGTCAGACAGCATCAAGAATGTGCCAGCAGTGCCGGGGGAAGGAACATAACCAAAACCTTCACCGGGGACGAGGCCGAGAGTGGTGGACATATAGCCAGCCGCCCAGTCGCCCATCACGTTAAAGGCAGCGGAGCCATCAACCACGCGGTCAATCGCCTGTTGCCAAGAAAGACTGGCATTGTCATCACCAAAGTTGGAGCAAGCCAGAACTTTGCCAAAGGTGTCCCATACTTTCAGGAAATCTTCGCCAGCGAGGTCGGTTTCACCGCTCCAAATGCCGTTCCAGCCTTCAGCACCAAGGGTACCAAGGGCAACGCTTTCCCACAGGTGATTGACAGTCCATGCTTCGCCAATCGCCAACGGGGTTACGCCAGCATCTTGTAGGGTTGGGCAAACCGCAAGGAATTCGTCCCAAGTGGTTGGCACTTCAATGCCCCACTCTTCGACCTTGGCAGGGTTGTACCACATAACGTTTGAACGGTGAATGTTAACTGGAACGCTCCAGATACCGTCTTCAGTGGAGAGCAGGTCAATTAGACCCTCTGGGAAGACATCGTACCAGCCCTGTTCTTCATACAGGAAAGATAGATCTTCCATACGATCGGCAACGACCCATGTCCCAATCAATTCCTGACCAGCGTGAACTTGGAAGGAATCTGGTGGCTCGCCGCCTTCCATACGGGTCTTCAACACAGCGCGGGCGTTCACACCAGAACCACCAGCAACTGTTGCGTTAATGAGTTCAACATTGGGGTGTTGTTCATTAAATAGGGCAATCAAGGCTTCCAAAGCCGGGCCTTCATCACCAGACCACCACGAGAAAATTTCAAGCTGCCCGGACAGATCATCTTGAGCGCGGGCAGTCGGGGCACCCAGTGCGCCTACGACAATAGCGAGAATGAACAAAAAACTACCTAAACTCAACAACCGCTTTGACATACGAAAAAGCTCCTTATAAGTAAATCCACATTGAGTTAAAGCGATTGTCTATTTTAACCAAACAAAGCCCTAACAGCAAACTTTCATGTCACTCAATTTCGCTGACATTCATCGTAATTAATTGCATTGTTGAAAATTTAATTCGAGAAAAATGGAGGCAACAAAAAACCAGCCATAGCGACTGGTTTTTACACTACTTTATTACTGATTGGCGGGGAGAACAGGATTCGAACCTGCGATGCAGCTTTTCAACCGCATAACCGCTTAGCAGGCGGCCCCAATCGTCCACTCTGGCATCTCCCCAATTGTCATAATCTGCGGAAGGAGAGGGATTCGAACCCCCGGTGACGTATAACGCCACAACGGTTTTCAAGACCGCCGCTTTAAACCGCTCAGCCATCCTTCCTAAGATGTTTTGTCAGTATAGCAGGGGTGGGGGGGCCTGTCAACGCTGATTCATTCGACCCTTAGCGACCCGATAAAATGTCTTATCAGTGGCTTTGACATCCAAAAACCTATATCCATCCCCGCGATTTCTCGACTGCTTTTCGCCAGCCCATCAACATAGTCTGGCGCTGGTCGTCCCCAATACTCGGCTCAAAGGTACGGTCAATTTTCCACTGCCGCGACAGTTCATGGGTGGATTTCCAAACCCCAACCGCCAATCCTGCCAAATAAGCCGCTCCTAATGCCGTTGTCTCGGTGACAGCCGGACGTTCCACCGCCGCCCCCAAAATATCGGCCTGAATTTGCAGCAACAGATCATTTTTCGTCGCGCCACCATCTACCCGCAGTGTATCAATCGTTAATTTGGAATCGCTCAACATCGCTGTAATCACATCCAGACTTTGAAAAGCAATCGCCTCCAATGTCGCCCGTGCGATATGTTGTCTATTCGCGCCGCGCGTCAGGCCCACGATCGTCCCCCGTGCTGACGAATCCCAATATGGTGCACCCAACCCCACAAAGGCCGGAACAACATAGACCCCATTAGAATCATTGACCGCCGCCAGCGTTTCGATCTCCCCTGCCGACGAAATAATGCCCAGTTCATCGCGCAGCCATTGCACCGCCGCCCCAGCGATAAATACGCTACCTTCCAGTGCATAAATCATCGGCTGATTTTGCCCCAACCGCCATGCCACCGTCGTCAATAATCCCGCATTCGATGGCACAGGTTTTTCACCCGTATTCATCAATAAAAAGCAGCCCGTCCCATAGGTATTTTTGGCAAGGCCCGGTTGATAACACACCTGCCCAAACGTTGCGGCTTGTTGATCGCCTGCGTCTCCGGCCAAAGGAATCGGCTTAGCCCCAAACAACACCGATTCACCATACACCTCACTGGAGGAGCGAACTTGCGGCAATAGGCTACGCGGGATGCGCAATTTTGCTAAGATTTCATCATCCCAATCGCCCGTGTGGATGTTATAAATCAGCGTCCGTGCTGCATTACTCACATCGGTGATATGCAGTGACCCGCCGGACAAATTCCACAGTAACCATGTGTCCACCGTGCCAAACGCCAATTCACCCGCCTCAGCTTTGGCACGTGCCCCCGGCACATTATCCAGTAGCCACGCAATCTTCGTCCCCGAAAAATAGGCATCGGTCACGAGGCCCGTCTTGTCTCGGATAACTTTGTCAAACCCCTCGGCCTTTAATTGGTCACACATCGGCGCGGTTCGGCGGCACTGCCATACAATCGCGTTATAAATCGGCTGGCCCGTCTTCCGATCCCAAATAATCGTCGTTTCGCGCTGATTCGTAACGCCAATCGCCGCAATATCTTCCGAGCGCAAACTCGCCCGGTTCATCACTTCTGCCGCCACTTCAAACTGCGACTCCCAAATATCCATCGGGTTATGTTCCACCCATCCCGGCTTTGGATAATATTGGGTGAATTCGCGTTGGGCCGTCGCCAAAATCTGCCCGCCTGCATCAAACAAAATGGCGCGTGAACTGGTTGTCCCTTGATCCAGCGCCAACACTATTTCAGCCATCAGATTCCTCTCACAGAACTCTAGTTGAATAGCAAAAAAGGGCGGTTCGTGTGTCCGCCCTTCAAGATTACCACTTCAATCAATTTTTTAAACCAGCCTACGGATTTGATTTTCCCCGTTCCGCCAGCCAATGTTCAACCCATACCATCGCCTCGTGTTTGGTCTGCACTTCTTTAACAGCCTGTGCTTCCCGCAGACCATCCAATATTTGTCCAATGATTGGCCCCGGTTCCAAATCAAACTCGCTCATAATCAACCGTCCATCCAATAACATCGGGAAGCTGACCAATTCCTCTCGCTGCCGATAGTACCCCTCCAGCAGTGTCCGAATATTCTGGACAAACTTCAACCACTCATCTTGGTTCAAGGTTGTACCATATGTCGCCAAATAATCGGCGCAACTCATCAGGCACACATCCACCCCTGCCGCCCCTAAATCCCGCCAAAACCGATAAATGGCCCGACGAGATAATTCACCCCCACTATATAAAAGGAGAGGTCGCATATGATGGTAAACAATCAGATATAGGCGCTCAATCTCATCATTGCTCAAGCGGAGTTGCAACCCCCACTGCTCGGCGATTTCGGCCCCTTTTTCAGGATGCCCGAAAAATCGAATCCGTCCATCCGGGTCAACCGTCCGGGTGATTGGTTTTGCAATGTCGTGAGCCAAGGCAGCCAACATCATCAAAGCATGATGGGAGCGTTCCGTCGGCCACATCTGTTGAACATGCTCCACGATTTCACTGCGCAGATGAGCCAGACTAAAGATCACCATGCCTAATCCAAAATTTGCCGCCGATTCGTCAGTCCGGCGCGGGCCAAAGGCGATTAGTAGGTTATCTAAGACATCCATCACGCTCAGGGTATGTCGCCAAACATCCAATGTATGCGGTGGGCTTTGTGTCACCCCTTGCATAGTTGGCGTTTCGGGCAATAAGAGCGCCAGCAACCCCAAATGATCTAAGAGGGCGATGGCCGACGATGGTTTCGTCTTGCCCAGCAACTTAAATAATTCGTCGCGTACCCGTTCAGGTGATACCCGGCTTATTTCTGGCCCATCCCGTCGAATCGCCGCTTTGGTTTCCGGCGCAAGGTAATATTTCAATGTCAGGCTCATGCGAATGGCCCGTAACGCCCGCACTGGATCACGATAAATCGCGTCCTCCGCGCAAATCATGACCTGTTTATTGTCGATCGCCCCAAGCCCATCGGTCGGGTCAAACAGATGGTCAAGATCATGCAAATTTACAGCCATGGCATTAATCGAAAAATCGCGGTCACGCAGATCTTCTTCAAGCGTCGGCGCACGCAGTTGGGCCACATCAATTACCCATGCCTGCTCCTGATATTGAATCAAGGCCCGCCCCACCTTGCGTTCAGCATCCAACGGGTAATAATCTCCGTTAAACGCATTGGCAATCAAACGTGCAATCGGTCGGCCATCTTCTGGCGTCACAAAATCGAGGTCATGGACAGGGCGGCGCAGCAACATATCCCGCACCGTCCCCCCCACAATATAAATCTCATACGGGTGTTTATTCTCGTTGTCCGCCAAGAGGTGCTGTAATTCGTAAATCAGTTCAGACCAGAAGAGCGGGCGGTTCGAGGGAACGGGGATCATGGTCATCGGTTTCCCTCCCAAATTTTAGAGGCTAATAGTGCTTAGTTTTTCCCATCCAAGGCCGCTAAATCCACTACGCCAATAAAGGGCAGGTTGCGGAATTTTTCGTCTAAATCAAGGCCATAGCCAAATACAAACTTGTCGGGGATTTCAAACCCTAGGAAATCAATCGCAATATCCACTTCTCGCCGTGACGGTTTACTAAGCAGGCTGCAAATTCGTAAACTGTGTGGATTCCGCGCTTTCAATTGCCCGATGATATAACTGAGGGTATGTCCGCTGTCAATAATATCCTCAACCAGCAGCACATCCCGCCCCGAAATATCCCGCTCCAAATCCATCACAATCCGAACATGACCCGTACTGCGCCGTGCGCCCGCACCATAACTCGAAACAGCCATAAAATCAATCGAATGGGGAACATCTACGTGTCGCATCAAATCGGTGAGGAACATCACCCCACCTTTCAAAATACACACTAAAAGGAGATTGCGGGCATCTTGATAAGACTCAGTAATCTGTGCGCCTAATTCTTGTACTCGGGTCTGAACCGTCTCACTATCAAGCAAAATCTCGGCCAAATAGGGACTATAGGGGTGTGTCATAAAATACTTATCCGGTGAATGCAAGGCTAGTGAATATGTTTGGCGTCTGGTTTACTCGCCCAATTAAACATCTGCCAACCAGACCGCACCGAACTAACACTCAACGCATAAATCCAATCCAAAATCATGTCATGCAGCTTTTCAGTTAACAAAATGTCGCTGTGCAGATGTCCAGCCGTCTCACGTGAAGCTCGCAGCACTTCCAAGACAACCATGCGTTCGTCTTCTTCAATCCGAACACCTTGCTCAATCACATACATCAACACCCGTTCGGGTTGAATGATATGATAAACATCCAATTTGTCAGCCGGCATCATATCGGTGACATCAATGTGATACATTTCATCGAACATCACCACGATTTTCTGCCGAATATCAAAATGATACGCTTTCAGGGTCAACAGTCGCTGCTGCAAATCGTTAGCAATGTCGCTCAACAGTTGGATTTGTGGCGGATCATACGCCAATTGTTGCTCGATAAATTTTTCTAGAGGCACAAGATTGCCCTCCGCCAGACAGCGGTCATACAGGTTAATCGCCTCTAATCGCAAATGATTAATTTCGAGCATGGTGAGCAAATCGGTATGTGGGGTTGTTTCAAACATGACGTTCAAATACCTACGAATTTTCGGTGGGCGGTGTCGGACAAAGATGGTGAAGATATTCCCATGTATAAATGCCAGTGTGATGACCATCATCCCAAAAAAACTGTAAAGCGTAATTACCCACTAATTCTAAACGTTCGGCCTTATACGAACGCGCGGGGGTCAGGGTCAAAATATCTTTCGGCGCATTCTGCATCCCCATATTATGATGTCCGCCCCGACACTCAACGCAAGGACAGGCCTCGCGCAGATGACTTAAGGGATAAAGGCATGTCTGTCCCGTTGACCATGCAATGGTAAGGTGGCCTTGGGTCCGATCCAATGTAATGTTAGTGGGGCGCAAATCAACTGCCACGCTTATTAAAACTCCTTATTGTTGGAACTCTTTTGCCGCTGCAATCCACTCTTCAAGCTGTTCTAAAGAGCCAATCCCTGCCAATTTATCTTTCAGTTCGTTGGCATCCGCTGTCCCTAGCCCATCAAAAGTGGTAATGCCAATGCTTGCTAGGGCTTCGGCTTTTTTCGGGCCAATTCCCTTAATAATGGTCAGGTCATCGGCTTCCCGTTTTGTTTCAGCTTTGTCCGGCTTGAGTTCAATTTTGCCCTTTGGCTGAACGGGTTCAATGACTCCCTCAAATGCTTCTGGCGGCAGAACAATGGCAGGTTCAATTGTCGCTTCAGTGACATCTGGGGCAGGGCTGCCAGTTCGTTTAGCGTGTCGTTCCTGCTGAGATAGCCACCAGCCAACCACTAAACTAATCCCCAACCCACTGATAAATAACCCCAGTCCTTTTAAAATTCGCATCATCCTACCCTCAAACGCCTAACTTAAATTTTACACCAGAATGAAGAGAGTATTGATAGTTATGAGGTGCTTAACCCAAAATTTCACAAAAGATTCAAAACCTGTATTGTATTCTCCCAAAAGGTGAATGTCAAAGCACCTTGTCTAAAATGGTTCAGAAATATCCTAACTATGAAATTGTTTTCTAGACCTATCTGTAGTGGTACTTTAGTAATCTTAACACTACGTTACTATTGCAATTCATGCCATAACTGATTTATACTACCTACTATGCCAGTGGGCGGAAAAACCCCCTGTCATGCTTGTTAGTGCCCTATTTTCAATGGGGACTAGATTTCTGAGCCAACACAATCTAGTCCTAGTATTGTGACCGGGAGGGAACAATGGCTTTACAAACATTAGTAGCGGATACCTATACAGCATTTCAAAAATATGCTGCCGAGGCCCAAATTATTCTGCTCCATCCACAAAGTCGTCTACGTTCGATGTTAGTAGCCCACTTATTGAATGAAGCCCCCTTACCAACTTTTTATTATGCGATGGGGCCAGACGACATCAATCTCGATGCCTTTCTTGATGGCTTCTCCCATGACATGGCAGTTCAACACCCCACCTTCGGACGACATCTTTACCAATTGTGGCAAAATTCGCGGGGTAACCCCCAAGCGAGAATCAATGCCTTCATCAATGATCTCGCCGAACTTCATGATGGCCCGTTCATCTTAATCCTCGATGAATTTGATGCCAGCAATGAAGCCGATGACATTCAGGTTTTTTGGGAACGGGTGGTTCACTTTCTACCCCCCCATTGCCAACTAGTCATCAACAGCCGCACCATTCCACGTATGCCTTGGATTTCAATGATTGCCCGCCGTCAGGCCGTAATGTTGAAAGATACCGAAATCATTGGCGAAAACTTCTATCGTATCCAAACCGATAGTCCCGTCGCCCAGCTTGATGCTCTTGGGCTTGGCCCCGGCTTTGTCTATAAAGATGAGACCTCGATTGAAGAATGGGAAGGCCACCTACCGCGCCTACTGTTCTTTTTTGTCCTAGACCGTCCTATCGTCACCCGTTCCGAAATCTGTGGCACATTCTGGCCGGATTTGGACAGTGACCAAGCGGTCAATGTGTTCCATGTCACGAAACGCCGCCTACATAAGGCCCTCGGTTTTGATGTGTTAGTCCACCAAGATGGTTACTATCAAATCAATCCCGAATCACGCGTCGAATACGATGTGGAACGCTTCGTAACCGCTTTGGTCAAGGGTCGTCAATCCCCCACCTATACCGCTGGCTTGTCCTATTGGCAAGAAGCCGCCGAGTTATATCGTGGCCCATTCCTGCAAGGCCACACCGAGTTGTGGATTAAGGAACGCCGTGAAGATTTCCAAGCGGGCTATCTTGAAGCCATGACTGCCATTGCCAAAGTTCGTCTGGAAGAAGGCCGTGAAGAACAAGCCCTTGCCTTGTTGCTACGTGCCGCCAGCGAAAACGACACCTATGAACCCATTCATCGGGAAATCATGCAGCTATACGCCCGTTTGGGTCGTCGCAGTGAAGCCGCTGGTCACTACCAACGCTTGATGGATACCCTCCGCAGCAATGGTCTCCAGCCCTCCGCTCAAACTCAATCGGTCTATCAGGACATCATGTCCTAAACCTGCCCTCTAACAGGTATTTTACAGGGGCGTGTCATTCCGATACGCCTCTTTTTTCGTGTTTTAGACCATGCCCGACTTGCCGCAAATAGGGTTGTCTACTACACTGGTTAAACTGGCGGATTTTCTTAATTTTCATGTAAACAGGTATTTGTCATGACTTTACCCTTTGAACTCACCACCATGCCGGAACAGGCGCTCGAAATTTTGCGTTATATGGGCCGTATCCAAGTGGACAACATCCACTCCGACGAGTTAATGAATGGGCTAGGCATGTCCGAACGTTCATTTAGCAAGGGCATCAAACGCCTCGTCACTAAAAGCTATATGGCAATGGATGAAGCCCGCTACTATCGCGTCACCCAAAAGGGCTATCAGGCCATTGAGGATATTGCAGGCTATGACCTCACCGCCCCTGCGTACACCGGCACGCACTATGCTACCTTTGCCTACGATCTTTGTGCGGTCATTCCCCAACCAGTCAGCCTCAATCAACCTTCGCGCTGGCTAATTGGCCTCGAACCCGACCCTATGGAAATGGAATTGCTCAGTGAACCTGTTTCTATGTTGTTGCGTTTTAGCGCCAATGGGGGGCAAGTCGCCCCTGCCGATGTAACCTTGACCCTGTCACCCGAGCAAGCTACTCAGTTTGCCGAACTAAAACTCACCGCCGCTCAGTCATCGGTGCGCATACGTGTCGAGGTCTTCCAATTGATGGAGATGGATGAACCCTATGAATCGGGTGGGATGTATTTTGATGTCGAGGTAAATGCTTCATCGCAGCAACGGGCGTTGCATACCACGATTTCTATTGCCCAAGTTTAGAATCTAGTTTTAGTGGTTTAGTGGTTGTGCTACGGCGGTTCTCATGTGGAATGACCCGCCTTTCAAGCTAGATTCAGCACGGCGGTTTTAGCCCCGTGTTCGAATGGGTCAACCGTCTAAGCTTGCTCAGATGAAGCTGATCCAGCTTTGGCAAGGCCATTAAAAAACCAAAACAGGTAACCCGAAAGGGCCGTAAAAGGCAACATCGCCACCACCATCAGCATCGCAATCGGCAAACTAATGCTGGGGTTTTGCACCCATGTTGCCACCGCCTCAATTACATGGCTTGCTTCGTGAATTAGCGAAACCCGCAAACTCTGGTTAACAATCGCCTGCGTCGTCAAAAAAAGGGCGGTTCCCAAAACGGGAATGATCACCAGTGCGGCGGCGGCCAACCCTAAAATGATGCCTGTGCCCTCCGAGTAGTTGGGGTATATCTGGGCTTGTTTTTTTAACAAACCAATTACACGGTCAGCAAACCCGCGTGGCGATGCCACAATCGGGGCGGTTTTCATCAAATGGTCAACTTGTTGAAACCGTTCCAATGAGGCGTCAACCGCTGATTGGCTATCCTCTTCGTGGCGAGTGTTATCAGCGGGAGCAGCCAAACGTTGACCAGCCTGCAACCGCGATTCAACCGCATCATCCACTTGAGTTGCCTCATCATCAAGATGATTATATTTCTTCCGCATTGGGTCTTGTTCTAACCGCGACATAGTGTGATCCTACTCTTTTCAGCTAATTCCAATACGTTTCACTTGCATGGTTCAACTTGCGTGTCTCAACTTGCCAACAGCGGCTGCAAAATCATCTGGGCCTCTGAGTCTTCCAATAATTCTACGAGAGCTTGCCTTGCGCGAAACAGGCGACTCTTCACCGCACTCTCAGTGGTCTCCAACATTTCCGACATTTCCTGATACGACAGGTCATACCAATACCGCAGCACCACCGCCACTCGATAATCCGGAGCTAACTGATTAAGCAATTTTTGAATAAGGGCACTGCGTTCTGCTTCTAAAATTTGTTGTTCTGGGTCGGGCTGATCACTCACTAGGGCAGGATGGGGTGGCAGCGGCTCATCAATCGAGAGCAACGTCAATCGTCGCTTGCGTAGGCGGTCAATGCAATGGTTCGAGGCGATTGAAAACACCCATGTCTTAAATGACCGTGCCCGATCATAGGAAGCCAAATTGCTATAAGCGCGGATAAACGCTTCTTGGGCAGCGTCTTCGGCCTCGGCCCCATCGCCTAACATGCGATAACACAAATTGAAAATAGGTCGTTCGTACAGACGAATCAATTCGCCAAACGCCTCAACATCGCCTCGCAGGGTTTTTTCCAGCAAGGCGTTTTCTTGTTCCACTAACAGTTCGGGCAAAATCATGGATTGAATTCCCGCCGTCAATTTCAAGTTGGGGATAGAACTACCATCCCATCTATATTTTATACGGGATGCCTACTAAAAGGTTGCACTAGTTTAGAGGATTTCGAGAGTCTTTAAGATTGGTGGGTGTAAATGCCACACGTTTTCAAAAATTAAACTGCGGCTTGGTGGATATGTTTACGCAAATCTTCAATTTCACGGCGCATATCCAAATTGGTTTCCATTTCTTCGGCGACCTTCTTATAACCGTGTACCATGGTACTATGGTTACGTCCACCAAAGGCGTCCCCAATTTCCGGCCACGAGGCTTGGGTTTCCTCACGGGCCAAATAAATCGCCAACTGTCGGATATAGCTCACATCTTTGGTACGACGCTTGCTCAAGATGTCATCCAACGAAAGCTGATAAAACCGAGCCGTCGCCTGCAACACGTCATTCAGGCTAATTTGGCGTTTGATCGCCATTACATCATGTCGGGGTAACGCATTCGGTATTGCCATATCGCCGCGTTTTTCCGCCAAGATGCGTTCGGTCGTCTCGATGGTCAAATGATTTCCCATCAATGTCTTATATGCCAAGATTTGGGTTAGTGTGCCTTCCAAATCGCGGATGCTGGCATAGGTGTAACTGGCGATGAGATGGGCAATTTCATGCGGCAGGGCATGGCCTTTCATCTCCGACTTATCATTCAGAATCGCCAAACGTGTTTCATATGAAGGCGTCAAAATTTCGACCTGCAACCCCCATTCAAACCGTGAACGTAGCCGATCATCCAACCCTTTAATCGCTTGGGGCCGTCGGTCAGAAGCGATGACGACTTGCTTGCCCTGTTCGCGCAGCGCATTAAAGGTATGGAAAAATTCTTCCTGCGTGCTGTCCTTGCCTGCCATAAACTGGACATCATCAATCAGCAGCACATCCACCCCGCGATAATAATCACGGAAATCAGAGGTAGTCTTGCCTCGGATGGCCTCAACCAAGCCATTCATAAACTGCTCCGAGGTCGCATACAACACTTTCAAGCCGCGTTGGAAGCAAGCGTTCCCAATCGCTTGGAGCAAATGTGTTTTCCCTAGCCCTGAATTTCCATAAATATAGAGTGGGTTATAGACCTGTCCCGGATTCACCGAAACGGCATAGGCAGCGGCTTGGGCCATCTGGTTGCTGGGGCCAACCACAAAATTTTCAAACGTATAGGCCGAATTTAACTGGGGATTCCAATCATTCGCTGGCGGCGGTTCATTAACATAAATGGAACTATATTGCCGTGCTTCTTCACTCGCCCGATAGGCTGACCACCCACCCGATTGAGCGTCTGGATCATAGGCCGTGTCAAAACTTCCATCGCCAAGTTCGCGCTGTGGGCGAGTCTGCACCACAAATTTAATTTCCACTTGCTCACGAAAGACTGAGCACATGGTATGTCGAATCGCCCGATAGAGTTTTTGCTCCAACCAGTCTTTGGTATATCCATTCCGCACGCGAATCGTAAAGGTCTTATCCTCATAAGATAAGAACTTAGAGTCGCGCAGCCATGTGTCATAGGTGCTGCGGTGGAGTTGCAATTGGAGTTGGCCTAACGTCGCAAGCCAAGCATCTTCAGGTTTCATCACACCCGTACTCGTTCTTGATAGAGACAACATCAAATGGTTGTTTCGGCAGCAGGCAATAAATATACTCCCACTCTTAATAAGGTGGTTAAACAAGTTATAGATGGCGCTTGCCGAGTGCTTTTATGACCGGATACAAGGAGTGAATGAGGCCAATATGTGGATGCAAGGCTCAGGGAAGTTTGAGCCGTTAGTTTGCCTCGTACTTTGTTCACTCCGAAAGTTTAAATGATTTTACCAAACGGACTCAAAAGGGGCAACAGATTTGGGGGGCAGATTTATGGATTCTCGAATTTTTTAAGGTAACAGCACTAGTCCTATAAAATTAATTGGTTCTTTTTTCACATCAAAACATATGTTCGCTATTCTAGCACAATAGCACCCCCCATATATAGGGGTCAATTCCTCCCCAAGTCCCACAGGTGGGAGTAAGGTTAAGTAGAATTTATATAACTCTCCACAACCTTAAATTTTTCACCCCCTCCCAACTTCCCCCTTGACTAACATAGATTTGACGTTCAAGGTCTCAGGGCCTAAGCCGAGAATTTTTTCAATATATTCATATCTATCTATGCTTTTTAGCACATGAATCAAATGACACCCATCACCTTTTGTTCTATGTCTATTGGTTAGGGCATTAAGTCGTTATATACTCACTTTGAGCATTGTTTTAGTCACCGTATAAATAGAAGAAATCAGGCAAATTCATGGACGCGCTACAACCAACTCATACTTTTGAAGACCACTTAACTGAAGACCTAGGTCAAGCCGGCCTGATTAAAGTCTCAGCCCATTCCCGCTCGACTGCGGTGGCTGGGGCAATTGCGGGCGTAATTCGTGAGCATCACCGTGCCGAGATACAGGCGATTGGTGCGGGGGCGGTCTATCAAACCGTCAAGGCTATCGCTATTGCCCGTAATTACCTTGCTGAAGAATATACAATTACTGGCATTCCAGTCTTCACTGAGGTTATGATTAACGGTCAAGAACGTACCGCTATCCGCTTCATCATGGAAGGCCAAGCCTGTTAAACACAGTGAATCTATCAACATCATCGCAGCCACTCATTGACCTACATATGCACAGCACAGCCTCCGACGGGCAATTTTCTCCTGCGGAGGTTGTTCATACCGCTCTGGGGCGTGGCCTTCATGCCATTGCGCTGACCGACCACGACACCACCAATGGCGTGACCGAAGCATTGGTCGCCGCCAGCCAAACGCCCCTACAACTCATTCCCGGCATTGAGATGGGTTGTGAAGATGCCCAACGCACCATTGATATTTTGGGCTACTTTATTGACATCCAAAATACTGAGTTCCAAAACCACCTTGTTGAACTCCGCACCTTTCGGGAACATCGCGCCGAATTAATCGTTGAAAAACTAGCGCGTCTCGGGGTCAATATCTCCGTTGATCGCATCCGCGCAATTTCTGAAGGCGCTGCTATTACACGTCCCCATATTGCCCGTGTTTTGGTTGAAAGCGGCATTGTGCCAGATAAGCAAACGGCTTTTGATCGCTACCTTGCCAATGATGGCCCAGCCTATGTACCGCGTTTCCGCCTCACCATTCCCCAAGCCATCGTTATGATTCATCAGGCCAAGGGCGTAGCGATTTTGGCCCACCCCGGACGTTATGCCTCCCCCATGAAAGTGATTGACGAGGCGATTGCGGCAGGTGTGGATGGTCTTGAAGTCTATTATCCTGACCATGCGCCAGAGTTTCGCCAGCAGTTGTTAAAAATCGTCCAAGAACACAACCTGATTGCGACAGGCGGCAGTGATTTTCACTACCCTGAAAACGGCAATATCCGCATGGGGGTCGAAGCGCCCAACATGCCTGCCGATGTCCTAACCAATCTTCGCCAACGCGCCACCCGCTACCAAGTCTAATAAAAAAATGACACCACTTGTCATGTAGCTACCGTTTCATACCTTATATCCATAGCTACGACCATATGTTCTATATCTTTCATCCATATAACCCCTAAATATAAATCCGTTACCGTGGTAACGGATTTAACTTCGGCGCATATAATTAGAAATTATGTTCTAATTTTCATCACCGCGCAATTGCCGCCGCACTGCCATTAAGATTTGGCCCAATTTGTTTTGACCTGTGCCACTCTTGCCACACCCCCAATAATAATCCGTCGGGGCATTCTCAATCAGTTCCTCATCGCCCGTCGCCAAGAGCTTTTCCCGCAACTGGGTATGCGTCTGAAATTTCTTCAACACCGCCTGCCGCATAATCTCATCTTTGACTTCTTCCCAATCGGTCCGCAAAGGGTGCTCTCGGCTACGTCCCAACGTCTTAGCCTGCTTGGGGGATTTTGCCAGTCGGATTTTTTCAGCATAGGCGGGGTCGGTCTCCACAAACTTCTGACCCTGAAAATAATGCTCCACCGTCGGCCAATATGCACCCCCTAATTCAAAGCCATGTGCTGCGAAATTCGATAGGTAGGCATATTCATCGGTGTTGGAATAGAAATAAATCGGCATAGGGTTTTATTATCCTCCCGTCCCTTTTTTCCATCTTTCTGAAAGTTTTGCCCCACGTTATAGTATAAGAGTTTAGGTGTAAGCCGTTTCCCATTTCAAAAATTTAATTTTCCCCAAAGGGTCATATGTTGACTTCAGTTCCAGCCGATACCCAAGCTAATATTTTACAGGCACAAATGCTGCGGGGTCGTCCGCCCTCCAGCCACCTTGTCCCCTATCGTAATATCCGCCACCTGTTGGAAAACCGCGCGATGGAATCCCCCGACAAGGTTTTCCTCATCCATTATGACAAAGATGGTCAGCGTGAGGAAATCACGTATGCTGCCTTGAATAGTCGCGTCAACCAGACCGCCCATGTCCTACTCCAACTAGGTGTCAAACAGGGGGATCGGGTGGCGACCATCGGGTACAACCACAGCGATACTGTCGTCATCTATTTTGCCTGTTGGAAGATCGGAGCCGCTGTCGCCCCGCAAAACGTCGCCGAAGATGACCGCCGCATCGCCTTCATCCTGCGCAATAGTGAGGCTGTTCTGTGTTTGGTGCGGGACGAATATCTGGAACGGGCTGCGGCCATTATTCATGGGACGGATGAGGGGCTAGGGGCGTCCAATGTGCGCCAGATTATCCAAGTCGGCGGTGAAAAACGACCTGCCTACGACCGCCTGCAAGATTTACATCCGTCTCATATCACGCTGGATGTCCCCGACACGACCATGCTGGATGATGAAAGCCTCTTGGTCTATACCAGTGGTACAACGGGTGCGCCTAAAGGGGTAGTGCTGACCCAATATCATATGCTGGTGGACGCCTATGGTATCTCGGCGGCACAGGGGTTGACAGGCAATCAGCGCACGATGGCCGTTTTGCCCATCCATCATGTCAACGGCACAATTGTCACGATTGTCACGCCCTTGTTTATTGGCGGCAGTACTGTGTTAAATCGGGCCTATAGTTCTCAGCATTTTTGGGAGCGCATTGCCCAAGAAAAAGTCAATATGGTCAGCGTGGTGCCAACCCTGCTGCAATTCTGCTGTGAATATGCCGATGAGCAAGCTGCGAAGGGCCAAAGTATTTTCGGGCCAAACGTCACCCATGAGGATTTAAGCCATTTTCGCCATCTGACCTGTGGGGCGGGCACATTGGCCGTACAGCTTGCCAAGCGTTTTGAAAATCAATTTGGTTTCAAAATCTTGCACGGCTATGGCCTGAGCGAAACCACCTGTTATAGCTGCTTCTTGCCGATTGAGTTGGATTGGCAAACCCACCAACATTGGATGCAAGATTATGGTTATCCCAGTATCGGCGTAGCGATTTCGACCAACGAAATGGCGATTTTTGATGCCAGTGGTAACGGCCAAGAATTAGGGCCGGAGGAGCGGGGGGAAATCTGTATCCGGGGCCACAACGTCATGAAATATTATTATCAACGCCCCGACGCCAACACCGAAACGTTCAAGTTTGGTTGGTTCCGCAGTGGCGATGAAGGCTTTTATGAGGAAGATGCGAAGGGCCGTCGTTTCTTTTTCATCACTGGCCGCCTGAAAGAGTTGATCAATCGGGGGGGAGTTAAGTTTAGCCCCTTTGACATTGAAGAAATCCTGCTGCAAATCCCCGAGGTCAAGGTTGGCCTTGCGGTGGCCTTTGAAAATGACTATTACGGGGAGGAGGTGGGGGCTTATGTCGTCTTACAAGAGGGAGCAACCTTGACCGAAGCCGCCATTTTAAGCTATTGCCGTGCCAAAATGTCGTTTGAGAAAAGCCCCAAAGCGGTGGTCTTTGGGACAGAAATCCCTGTGACTACAACAGGTAAATATCAGCGGTTGAAATTGCGTGACCTATTCACTCAATGGAAATCCACCCAGTTTAAAAAATAACTTAAGCATTGTCTCAGAGCTAGGAACGAACAAGGAGAAGCTATTCCATGTATTTTGAGTTAAACGAAGAACAGCGCATGTATCAAGAGGCTGTGCGCGATTTTTGTGACCGCGAGCTGGCCCCTTATGCCGCACAGGTGGATCAGACTGGCGAATTGCGCTGGGAGGCCATCCGCAAAATGCCGCAATTAGGCCTGACGGGATTGCAGGTACCGGAAGAATATGGCGGTGCGGCACTCGATTCTATTTCGGCAGCAATCGCTATGGAAGAAGTGGGGCGGGCGTGTGGTTCGACCGGTTTGTCACTGGCAGCACACAACGGTCTATGTTGTTTCCCCATTAATCGCTGGGGCAATCATGCGCAAAAAGCCAAATACCTGCCTCGTCTGACTTCGGGTGAGGTTTTAGGCGCGTTGGCTCTGACTGAACCAAATGCTGGCTCAGATTTGGCTGGCGGCGTGCGTACCTCGGCGGTCAAAGAGAGTGACTCGTGGATTATTGATGGTCACAAAGCATGGATTACCAATCCCAAATATGCCCCTGTGGTTATCACGCTGACCCGCACTGATAAAAATGCCGGAGCAAGGGGTTTTTGTATGCTGTTGGTCGAGCCACAATATGAAGGGGTTACGCTGCATCACCCTGAAAAGAAGATGGGCCTAAAAGGATCACCCACCCAACAAATCACCTACGACAATGTGCGTGTGCCAATGGCGGAGGGAACATTAGGTGAGGAGGGCAAAGGCTTTTACCAAACCATGGAAACATTGGATGGGGGGCGCATTAGCATTGGGGCATTGAGTGTTGGGTTGGCCCAAGCCGCTTTTGAAGCCGCCATGCGATATGCGGCCCAGCGGGAGGCCTTTGGTAACAAGATCACCCAATTCCAAGCCATCCAGTGGATGATTGCGGATGCCGCCCTTGAAATTGAAGCAGCCCGCCTGATGGTCTATCGTGCGGCGTGGCTGAAAGATCAGGGCAAGAACTTCACCAAAGAAGCGGCGATGGCAAAACTGATGGCCTCGGAAGTGGCCGAGAAAGTCAGCTTCAACGCCATTCAAATTCACGGCTCATATGGCTATAGTCAAGAATTTCCAGTTGAGCGCATTTATCGAGACCAACGCCTGATGACCATTGGCGAAGGAACCAGTCAAATTCAGCGAGTGGTCATTGCGCGGCGCGTTCTACAAGACTATGGTCTAGGCTAATCTGTACAATTGCTTGACATTATAGGATGGGGTGGGTCAATTGGCCCACTTCATGAATTTCATAAATTTTTGGCTTCAATAGACATCTTCGCAATCGGCATCAATTCTTTTTTAACTGTTATGCTCCTCTATTAATATTTCTTGACAGGCCATAGTCAAGCGAATACAATTAGGCTATACAATTTTCAGATGCAAAACAGGCGGTAATGCAGACCTCCGGTCTTGTAAAAAATACGGGCAAAGTTCTTTATTTTTTGTTCTATTTGCTGCCCTAATAGGTATTGGTATGGTTAGTTGGGGCAAACCACGCAGGAGGCTTGAGTGACTCAGACACCTAATACTGGCTATGTGAGCGCCAAAGTCCTGCGAATAAATGTTGGGTTTATCCTCGCAGAGACCATTGGGTTTAACCGCGAAACTGAATTTAATGTGCCGTCCCTGTTGAAAGTTTCAGATGACTTGATGCTGGGGCATTTTTATGCAACGCTGCGCCTTTCTAAGACCCGCGATGGATTGCTCATCCAAGGCAAGGTCGAAACCAGCGTTTTCGATGAATGCTCACGCTGCACCGATGATGTTTCAATCCCGATTGAATTTGAAATCGAAGAACTTTTTGCGACAAATGAAAATCTGGAAACGGAATATCGGGTAGACGAAACAGGTATTCTTGACCTTGCCCCATTGGTACGGGAAGAGGCGATGATAAACCGCCCTATGACCACACCAACCAATGAAGATGGGCGCTGCATGTTCTGTAACCGAACCATGCGGGATGTCATGCGCGACAATGGCTTGTTGGACGATATTGATCCCCGTTTTGAAGCCTTACGAGCGCTGCGCGATCAATTACAAGATGACGATGACGAAAAATAGATGGTCATCAAGAGTTCATCGTAAAAATCAATGAGGACTCCCTATGCCTGACGACCTGTTTGAAAATTTTGATGCACAGGAAAACCCTTCGCACGAAGAAGAAGATATGCTGGAACTGCCAGAGGTCGAGCAGGACGATGCCGAGCCAATGGATGATGTCTTTTTTGCGATGGATGAAAATGGCGACCTGCCAGATGAAGACTTTGATGACCTTGATGACTTGGATGAGTTTGACTTAGAAGACCTCGAAGATGAAGATGAATTTGACGACGAGGAATTTGATCTCACTGAAGTCTCCTCCGATGATACCGTTGGCCTTTATCTAAAAGAGATGGCGCGGGTTCCGCTGCTGACCACCGAGGAAGAAATTTCGCTGGCCCAACGGCTTGAAAAAGGCAAAGAGGCAGGCGAAAAATTGGCTCGTTTGAACGGCCACTGCCCAGAAGAAGAACGCCTTAAACTGGTTGAGATGGTGGACGATGGACGGGATGCCCGTGACCACCTGATTAAGGCCAATACACGCTTGGTTGTCAGCATCGCCAAACGTTATATGGGGCGGGGTGTGCCATTTTTGGATTTGATTCAAGAGGGCAATCTTGGCTTGATGAAGGCCGTTGAAAAGTTTGACTATAAACGCGGGTATCGTTTTAGTACCTATGCCACATGGTGGATTCGCCAAACCATTACCCGTGCGATTGCCGATCAGGGTCGCACCATCCGCGTTCCGGTGCATATGTCGGATCGGATTCGTCATTTATATAAGACGGCCCGCGAATTAGAACAAAAACATGGGCGCAAACCCACCCCTGAAGAAATTGCACAGGAAATGGATTTAGAGCCGCGCAAAGTTCAATGGATGCTGAAAGTGTCATGGCGACCGCTCAGCCTTGAACGTCCGGTCGGGGAAGATGAAGAAAGCGAACTGGGCAACTTTATCGAAGATTACACCATGCCCACCCCGCTGCAAAGTGCCTATCAAAATTTGCTGCGCGAAAAACTGGATGAGGTGTTAAGCACTTTGACCCCGCGTGAGGCACGCATCTTGCGCCTGCGCTTTGGCTTGCAAAATGGACGAAGCTATACATTGGAGGAAGTGGGGCAAAAATTTGGCCTGACCCGTGAACGGATTCGCCAAATTGAAGGCAAAGCCCTGCGAAGACTGCGCCATCCGCGCCGTTCGCGCCAACTCCGCGACTTTACATGATCTTGCTATGCGTCTGGCAATCATCTCCGATATTCACGGCAATTTGATTGCCTTAGAAGCAGCATTGGCTGATATTCAAGCCAACAGCCCTGACCAGATTATTTTTTTGGGCGACCTAGCTGATCGTGGGCCACAACCCCATGAAGTTATTCAGTGTGTGCAATCACTCAACTGCCCAGCGGTGATGGGCAATACTGATGATTTACTGATTCATCCCCCTAGTGCCATCGAACTCAATAAGCAGGCCAAAGTCCCTTTTTGGGGGGTGGTGCAGTGGTGCCGCGCTCAATTAACGGATACCGACCTCGCTTTTATGCACTCCTTTCAACCCGCTTTGACTATCTCGCTGGATAACGGGCAGGCATTATTGTGTTATCACGGTTCGCCACGCTCCAACATGGATAGGATTTGGGCTAGTACCCCCGATGATGACCTCAAAGTAATGCTTGAAAATCCAACAGCACGGGTCATGGTGGGGGGACATACTCATTTGCCATTTTTGCGGCGACTGCATGATAAAATCATTCTCAATCCGGGCAGTATAGGCTTGGCGTTTACGCCTACCCCAGATGGGCGCGAGTTGAATAATAATCGGGCTGAATATTTAATTTTGACAGTGGAGCGGGGGCGGGTGAGTGTCGAATTTCGCCAATTGGTATACCCTTTAGATCAGTATTTTCAAGCAGTGCAAAACAGCGGAATGCCCCATCAAGACTGGTGGCTTCCTTTATGGCAAGAGGAATAAAAAAATCTAATGAAAATGCGTCCACTGTTCATGATAATCCTTTTGGTAAGCTTGATTGTGGCATGTACTGATGATGATAAACCAAGCGGCCCACGCCCCACCCCAACGCTGGGTGAAATTTTGTGGCAGCGCCCCGGTGAAGTCATCACGGCTGAAAATGCGTCCAAACTGCAATTGATTGGCTATTTTGGAGGCCATAAACAGACGGTCTCAGTTATGGGGTTTTCAGCCGATAATTTGCGCCTTGCCACTTCAAGTGTCGCCGATCAGTTGGTGCAAGTTTGGAATTTAGCCAGTGGTCGTGGGGTACGGTCTATCACTGATCTCAGTGCCCAACATCTCTTTTTTAGCCCCGATGACAACACCCTTTATACTATTGGCGGTGATAGTAAACTCTATGCGTGGGATATGCTGGATGAAACGCAGCGCCCTGAAGGAATCAAAGCATCCAGCAATATTGTAGGGCCAGTTGCGCAATCGGCTGATTTAAACCGATTAGCGGTTGGCAGCGTGGATGGGCGGTTGTTTGTGTTTACACTCAACCCGCTGGCCGAAGTTGCCCACACCGATGCTCATTTTTTCCCCGTGCAAGAGGTGCTGTTTTCACCAGATGGCAACACCGTCATTACATTGGGCCAAGAGGGAAATATCCGGTTGTGGAAATTTGATACGCTGGAACAAATTCACAATATTGGGCAGTTCCAGCCCGAACCACAAGATATTGCCCTATCGCCCGATGGGAAATTATTAGCTGCCTCATTCCCTGATAGCATCACCATTTGGCAATTGGATAATGATTACCTGCCATTACGCGAGTTTACTATTCCAGAAAATTCAGGTGTCTCGATTGCATTTTCGCCTGACCAGAGCATGTTGATTGCCAGTGGCGAGGGCGAATTGGTCAACATTTGGGATGTCAACACCGGTGAATTGGTGGTTGGTCTACCGGGGCACCAGTCACGCATCAGTGCCGCCGAATTTTCCAGAGATAATCGGTTGGTATTGACCGGAACCAATGGCCCGAACCTTTTCTTGTGGAATTTAGCCGCCGCTGAAACTATTCAACAGGGTGATGCTCAACAATTGCGTGTGCCGAGCGCCCAAATTGCCCCACAACAAATCCCCAATTTGGATATTTATCGGGCCGTTTGGTCACCTGACGGGAAAATGATTGCCATCAGTGATGCGCGGGGCGGAGTTTATGTTTTGGGCATCCCATCTGGCGAATAGGCATTCTGTTTGGTTCGCCAAATATTGCCTTGATAGCGAGGGCTACGGCCTAAGGCTAGGCGGGGGAATACCCATGTCGTCCAGACACCCAAAAGAATAGCCGATAGAACAATCAGGACTCCAAGTGTGACAGCAACATCGGCAAAGACATGGTCAAATTTTAGGAGACCTAGACGCCGCAAGATGTTCCACCAATCGTGATGACTGCTGTCCATACCAAATAAGAGGGGCAAATTGCGGCTACGGGCATCGCGGATATAGACCGACATATCCATAAAACTGTGCCCCACAACCATCCAGCAAAACAAGGCACTGGTGAATTGCTTATGGATTACCAATGTATAGGTAGCAATCAACAACCAAAACAACACCTGCCAGATGGAGCCACCCATAAACATGATGAGAGTTCCAAAGGGTGAGCAAATGACATGGCCTATTTCGTGGGGCAAAATCACCATCGTCCACGTGATATAGGCAGCCCAACCCCCGCGCAACGAGGACACATGATTGAGCAAAGGAATGAGACAAGTCAGCCAGAAAATGGTCTCAATAACCCCATAAACTTTAAAGGGATGGGTTTCGACAGCGAGTTGAAATTGCTGTAGGCGTCTTTGGAAAAGCTGGGAAAAATTTGGTCGGGGAGGCAGGTCACTGTCGGGGAAAAGCGTATCTAGGAGGGGTGGCTCGGCTAGGGTTTTGCGACGCGCGACGATTTCGCTATAAACCCCATATCCAATCAGGCCTAATGCCGCCGAAATCGCTAATCCCACTGTTAACCACGCCATTGTATGCCCCTTACAATAAAAACACCTCTCACCCCTATTGTGAGTCAGAGGTGTTTATTACGCAAAGTGTCTACTGGCGGAACAGTTCACGCACGATGATATTGCGTTGAATTTCGCTAGTGCCTTCGTAGATTTGGAAGACCTTAACATCACGCATCAGTTTTTCGACAGGGTATTCCTTCATGAAGCCATACCCCCCAAAGACCTGCACGGCTTCGACGGTGGCTTTCATTGCAGTATCGGCAGCAAAGGCCTTAGCGAAGGAGGCATATTTGGTGTTGGATACGCCGCTGTCAATAATCGAGGCTGCGCGCCACGTTAGCAAACGGGCCGCTTCAACATTCATGGCAATGTCGGCAATTTTGTGACCAACCGCTTGGTGTTCATAAATCGGCACACCAAAGGTTTCGCGCTCTTGGGCATACTTGATACATTCATCCAACGCACGTTGGGCCACGCCCACCGCACCAGCAGCGACGGGAGGACGACTCTTGTCGAAGACTTTCATAGCGGTGTAAAAGCCCATACCATCCTTACCACCCAGCAAATTAGCGGCAGGGACTTCGACATTTTCAAAGGTGATCTCGGCGGTATCGGCGCAACGCTGACCGAGTTTATCAAAATGCTTGCTCACACTGACCCCAGGGGAGGATTTTTCAACAACAAACACGCCGAGGCCTTTGTGACCAGAGGCTGGATCGGTGACAGCAAAGACGGTGTAAAAATCGGCGATATTGGCATTGGAGATGAAGGTTTTACTGCCATTCAAAATATAGACATCACCGCGTTTTTCAGCCCGAGTACGCATTCCAACCACATTGGAACCAGCACCGGGTTCGGTGACGGCATAGGCGGCCATCTGACCATCTACTAAACGACCTAACCATTCTTTTTTCTGAGCATCTGTCCCAGCAATCTGGATGGGCAGGGAGGCCAAATTATTAATATTGAGGGCAGTGCTGACGCCCGAACAGCCCCATGCCAGTTCTTCGTTGACGAGAGATTCTTCGAGCACATTAGCACCGACACCACCATACTCTTCAGGGATATTGAGGGTCAGTAGGCCAAGTTCACGGGCTTTGTGGGCAATTTCCCAAGGAAATTCAGCGGTACGATCATAATGTTCGGCTTTGGGCGCAATCTCGCTGCGGGCAAAATCGCGGGCGACCTGTTGGAGCATTTTTTGTTCATCAGTTAAATCAAAAGAGACACCAGCAATAGTTGGCATTACCGCTTGGGCCATTGTCTAAACTCCATCCACTCTAGCATAATCAAATGGTGATTTGATTAAATTATACTCAGAATCCTAAAAAATCCAAATGGCAATTTAATTAATGAGGATGAACACCTGTGGGAAGACAACAAAGGACGGGGGTGAGCCGTCCTTTGTTCAAAGCATGGGGTGAGCGCTGGTTTTAGGGAACAAAAGTGAAGGGCGTGACTGCCGAAATAGACGGGTTGCTTGCCACTGTGACGACCACCTGTAGGGCGGTATCAGTAATGGGTGTACCATTTGTCCATTGGGTCGGGATAGTAAAGGGTGTCGTAAATGCACCGGAGCTATTAGTGCTGACCGTCAGATAGGGGCTGGAAATATAACCAGCACTGGGCAGGCCCAAGCGAATTTCAACGGTGGTGTTGGCTGGGAAATTGGAACCACTGACCGAAATATCGGTTGAAGCCGAGGCCGACGTTGGATTGATGGTAATAACAGCCGTCGAGACTGCTGGTTGATAGGTAAAGGCTTCAGAATCCACATAGCTAGTACCATCTACCAAGGCCACGACCTGCAAATTGGTTTGGGTGATGGTGGAATTATCCGGCCACTTGGAGGGCATGATAAAAGAGGTAGCAAATGTGCCGCTGGTTGAGGTGACGGCGGTAACATAGGGCGTTGTCAGAAAATCGGTGCTGGTAATTGCTAGTCGGACACTCACGCTGACAGATGGCGGATAGCCGGAGCCAGAAACCGTGATATTTGTACCAGATGGGCCGGTGTTGGGACTGATAACAACGACGGGTGTATAGGTTTGGGATGCTGTAAAGGTCACGGTGGTCAGTGCCCCAACATTGGCCGCCGTCTTGACACTAATGACCATGGGGCCAGAGCCAATATTTTGACCATTCGGCCATTGGGCGGGCATCTTGAAGCTGGTCGAGAAATTGCCGTTGGCATCGGTAAAAGTCGAAGCATAGACATTGGTAAAAATCGTCGCAGCGTTCAGCCCGATGTAAACATTGACTTGGGTTGAAGCAGGATACCCCGTACCAACAAGGGCGACCTGAGTATCTTTAGCAATAGTGCTGGGATTGGCGGTCAGAAGTGGTTGAGCAGGCGGCGCTTCGGTCACAGGCAAACTGGCGAGGGCAACATTAGCCCGCAGATAGGTTGTACTGGCCCAACCCACTGTGCCACTGACCAAACGAATTTGCAGCCAAGTTGAAGCATTGTTACGACCTACTAAGCCCACTAGTTGATCGAGGCCGATGGTTTGCACAATGGCAAATTCTGTACCCGGCCCAGAACGAACATTTAAGGTGTTTGTACCCGAAACGTAGGCGGCTGGTCCCGCATTGGATGGGAAAGTTGGTTGTACAACAGGCGGTGGATTATTGTTGTTGCCGCCGCTCGAAAAAGGCGTAGCGGAAGGGCGGAGCGTCTGGGTTGGTTGAGCAGTCGGGAAAGTTTGGGGTGTTGACTGGGTGGGGAAAATAAATGGCGTCGGATTATTAACCGACTGGGTATTGTCCTTGTTGCTATCTCCACTAAATAAGAGATAGATTGCCATAACCCCCGTACAAATCAAACAGGTTAGGCCGATAATGACCGCCCCAATAATCCCCCATTGCATTTGCGGACTCATTTGTCCGGCTAAGGGAGTGGGAGTTCGATTGTCCATGATAGTTGAATCCTTTGACCCATTAAGGTCATTGATGATGAATGCTATGACAAATTTCACTTTAGGCGCATGGTGTTACGACCCTATGACAGTGGCGTATCAACCATGTAACTGTATGTTACGAGATTGTCACAAGCGATAAATGCCCATTGCTCTACTGTATTTGGTCTACTGCCCCGTGAATTTCGGTTCGCGTTTTTCGTTAAAGGCAGTAATGCCCTCCAGCGCATCTTTGGTATTGCTGGCAGCGTGCTGTAATTGGGCCTCCATGTCGAGTGTCTCAGCAAGGGTTTGATCCCATGTGCCATTCAATAATCGTTTGGTTAGGCCGATGGCGCGGGTGGGCATGGTGGCTAATTTGACTCCCAATAGATGGGCCTGTTCCATTAAGGTATCATGTTCAACCACCGAGGTACAGAGATTGAGATCGAGGGCTTGCTGCGGGGAAATTCGATTTTTACCATCGGCAAGCAGCATCAATTCAAAGGCTTTGGCTTGCCCAACCAAGCGTGGCAGGTGATAGTCAATGCCAGTATCAGGCACGAGGCCAATCCCAACAAAGGCAGCAAAAACAAAACTGGCTTTGTCGGAAAGGATGCGTAAATCACAGGCCAGTGCTACACCAGCACCTGCGCCTGCCACCACGCCATTAATCGCCGCGATAATCGGTTTTTCAAGACCACGCATCGCCAAGATCAGCGGGTTATATTTGGAACGGACATGCTCCATAAAGCCTTTTTCGACACTTTCGGCGTCGCCCAAGTCTTGACCCGAACAAAAAGCTTTACCCGCCCCAGTGATAATCACCGCCCGCACAGTGGCATCACGGGCAATTTGTTTAAAGGCGTCGTTGGTTTCGTGCAGCATCTTAGCAGAAAAAGCATTGTATTTTTCGGGACGATTTAGGGTAATGGTCGCCACCCCATCGGCAACTTCATATAAGATATTTTCGTAGGACATAACGATGCCTTTCAAGATAAATTGAAAACTGTTAGGAAAAAATCACGCATATTGGCCGCCCATTGGGCAATTGGTTCCCAGTCTTTGTCCTTTTGACCAGCTATATTCCAGTCTAGAACTCGATTTTCAAAGAAATTGGGGATAGATAGATACCATACTTCACCATCTAAAGCGATTCCGCGCTTGGCCTTAGGCATGGGAATCTGCTGTATTTGACTAAACAGAGAATAAAATTCTAATAAGTCCATATATTTCTCGGATATAGCAAGAGTGGGAGAAGTATGCCAGCCTTTTTTAAACCTTCCATTGGATCAATAAAACGATAATAGTCGCTGGGTCTGTCCCAAGTCGTTTGCCGTACCAGCAAATTTGTCTCAGAAAAAACCACCCATGATGAGTATGTAAAGAAGGCAGGGTAAATAGATAATCGCATTAGAAAAATAGACGACTCAGACGGTGGAGTAATGTTTTCTAAGGCAGTAAGGGCCCGTTTTTGCAAAATTGCAAATTCCGTTTGGCGTGCCTCCATTGGCATTTAGATGACTCCCCAAATTCACTCTGCTCACCAGATAATCATAACATTCTTACCCAAAATTGGCCTAGAAATAATAACGCTTGAAAAATCCGGTCAAATTGCCAATAATGCGTGCTGCCTGACCATCGTTGATCTATCATTCCCGTTTGGTTTGAAAGTAGGACTAACGTTTCTTTCAGCGAGTCGGTTGGCATGGTACAATAATCAGGTAGCTTAATTCAAAAGGATATTTGCTTTGCATGTCGGACCGCAAAACGCCGCCGCGCAAACCACCAGAGACACCTAAACCGGCGCGTACAAGTACAACTTCTAGCCCTCCGACCGGTAAGACGTCCCCCACAACGACGACAACA
>JACRBG010000053.1 GCA_016234595.1 Chloroflexota bacterium
CACCGCACAGATAATTCCATTCAGCAAATCATGTGTAAAGGAGGCATCTATCGGGGCCGATTTTAGGCATAACGACGATTTTTAAACACGCGCAATTCGCTCTGTTTTGATTGATTCAATTTAGGAGGATTTTGAAATGAAATTGGTGAAATTCTGTCTACTGCTCGCGTTGATGGTCACATTTGTAGGTGCAGTCAATGTGAAAGCCCAAGGCGGCGAAGGCCTGACCATTGGTTTCTCGCAAATTGGTTCCGAAAGCGCTTGGCGCACGTCCTTTACCGATGCTGTCAAAGCTGAAGCCGAAGCCCGTGGCATCAACTTGCTGTTCTCCGATGCCCAACAGCAACAAGAAAATCAAATTGCAGCCATGCGTGCGTGGATTGCTCAAGGTGATGTAGACGCCATCATTCTGGCCCCCGTGGTTGAAAGCGGTTGGGACGATGTTCTGCAAGAAGCGCAGGACGCTGGTATTCCCGTTGTGATTGTTGACCGTAATGTTGATTCCGACCCCTCGCTGTATGTTACCCGCGTTTCCTCTGACTTTGTACACGAAGGCCGTTTGGCCGCCGCATGGTTGGTGCAGGCCACTTCTGGTCAATGCAGTATTGTTGAACTGCAAGGTACCGTTGGTTCCGCAGCAGCCAATGACCGTATGGCTGGCTTCAAAGAAGTGATTGCTCTCTTCCCCGGTATGCAAATCGTTGCCTCGGAAACAGGCGACTTTGTACGCGCTCAGGGCAAGCAGGTTATGGAAAGCTTCCTCAGCAGCATGGACCCAGCCGAAATTTGTGCCGTATGGGCGCACAATGACGACATGGCGATTGGCGCTATCGAAGCCATCAAAGAAGCTGGCCTCGTTCCCGGCAAGGATATTCTGGTTGTTTCCGTAGACGCAATTCCTGACATCTTCGCTTCACTAGATGCTGGCGAGACCAATGCAACGGTTGAACTCAGCCCCTTCATGGGTGGCCCAGCGTTTGACGCCGTTGTTGCTACGCTCAATGGTGAAGAACTGCCCAAGTGGATTCCAGTTGCTGGCAAGCTGTATACCAGCCGCGCCGCCTATGATGCCGATCATCAATAGCTAGTACGTGAGGTAGGAGGGGCATAACCCAATCCCCTCCGACCATTACGGAGCGGAAATCAACAAAGCAGCGGAGTGGTTGCAGGTTGATTTCCCTCCGACATCACTTAAGGGTGACTATCTTACCAAATTTATAGGGCTATTGAATTATGAGTACCAACGAGCAGCCTGCCTTGCTAGAGGTGCGGGGTCTCACCAAAACATTCACGGCGACACCTGCATTATCCGACGTTGATTTCACATTATATCCGGGTGAGGTTCATGCAGTGTTGGGCGAAAACGGCGCTGGCAAATCAACCCTGATTAAGCTCATCACCGGAGTTTATAAACGCGACGCCGGGACCATTCATCTAAACGGCAAAACGATTGAACCTCGTAATCCCCGCCATGCTCAAGAATTGGGCATTAGCGCCGTCTATCAGGAAATTAATCTTATCCCGACCCTGTCGGTAGCAGAGAATCTTTTTGTGGGCCGCCAGCCGCGTTTTCTCGGCATGGTGAGTATGCAGCTCACCAACAACAAGGCCCGTAAGCTACTTAAGACATTCAATATTGATATTGATGTCACACGCGACCTTTCAGCCTATTCCATCGCCATTCAGCAGATTGTGGCGATTGTGCGGGGAGTTGATCTTTCCGCCAAAATCCTCATTCTGGATGAACCCACATCGAGCTTGGATAGACATGAAGTGGAAACGTTGTTTTCGGTGATCCGTTCCCTGAAAGAACGCGGCATCGGAATCTTATTGATTACGCATTTTCTTGATCAAGTATATGAAATTTCAGATCGTATCACGGTGCTCCGTAATGGTCGTAAAGTTGGCGAGCACCTGACCAAAGAATTACCGAGAAAGAAACTTATCTCCGAGATGCTGGGCCGGGAGTTTACCGAGACGTTGGGTAAGCGGAGCAGCCAAACCACTGCTGACAACAGTAAACACGAGACCTTCCTTGATGTCAAAGGTTTTGCCAAACGTGGCATGATCGAATCCTTCGACCTCGAAATCAAGAAGGGCGAAATCGTTGGATTAGCAGGGTTGCTGGGGTCGGGACGTACGGAACTGGGCCAACTGGTATTTGGCATTAATCGGAGCGAACAGGGTGAAGCCTTTGTTGAGGGTAAAAAGGTAAGACTCAACTCCCCACGCAAAGCCATCCATCATGGATTTGGCCTTTGCCCGGAAGACCGTAAAGTCGAAGGCCTGATTGCTGATTTGACCGTGCGTGAAAATATTATCCTCGCGCTCCAAGCCAAAATGGGGTGGTATCGGCATATCCCTTACAGGCGGCAGGAGCAGTTTGCTAACGAAATGATTGCCGCCTTACACATTGCCACCCCGGATGCTGAGAAGCCTGTCGGTCAACTTTCTGGCGGCAACCAACAAAAGGTCATCTTGGCCCGCTGGCTGGTGTCCAATCCTGAATTCCTTATTTTGGATGAGCCAACCCGCGGGATTGATATTGGGGCACATGCCGAAATCATCAACATCATCAAACGGCTTGCCAAAGAAGGAAAAGCCATGATGGTCATTTCCTCCGAGTTGGCGGAAATCGTGGATTATAGTGACAGGGTGGTGGTGCTGCGTGACCGCAAAAAGCTCACGGAACTGACGGGCGATGAAATCAGTGAAGACGCTATCATGCACGCGATTGCGGAGAAGTAGAAATGGTAGAAATGGAAAAACAGGTAGTGGCGCCTCTCGACGAGAATAAACCACGCAGGACGCCCAACTTTAAGTGGAGCAATATTCTTAGAGGCGACAACCGTGCCCTTTGGACGATCTTGGCCCTCGTTATTATCTTAATAGTTGATCGCATGGTATCGCCGAGTTTTTTCACCGTCCGTATGGTCAATGGTCGCTTGACCGGCAGCCTTATCAATACACTGGACGGGGCCGCGCCGATTATTCTGCTTTCAATCGGTATGACGCTGGTCATCGCTACCAAAGGTGTTGATCTTTCGGTGGGCGCAGTGATGGCGATTTGTGGTGCAGTAGCCGCCGTGCTGATTAACCGACACGAGGCCGGATCGGACAATATTTTGTACTATCCGGGGTTCGTGATTGCCATTGCGATTTTGGCGGGTGCGGCTTGCGGGTTGTGGAACGGTATCTTGGTTGCGCTGTTTGATATCCAGCCCATCATCGCCACGCTCATTTTGATGGTGGCGGGTCGTGGAATCGCCCAAATGATCACCGACGGCCAATCGCCGACGTTCAGCAATGAGACCCTCGCCTTTATGGGTCAAGGGACTATCTTTGGAATGCCCTTCCCGGTGTATGTAGCCCTAATTGCGCTGGTGGGGGTTTTTCTGCTGGTGCGGCGCACGGCACTGGGCCTGTTGATTGAATCAGTCGGGATTAACTCCAAGGCCAGTCGTTATACAGGGGTTAACGCGGCCAGCATCAAATTGTTTGTCTATATCATCTCCGGTATCTGTGCCGCCATCGCCGGGTTGATTGTGGCGGGTGAAAACACCTATGCTGACCCGCATACCGCTGGCATGTGGTCAGAACTCGACGCGATTGTGGCGGTGGTGATTGGTGGGACGCTGCTGAGTGGTGGACGCTTTAACTTGGTGCTGAGTGTGGTGGGTACGCTGATTATCCAAAGTTTGCGAATCGGCCTGTACATCAGCGATTTGCACCCGAATGCGAACTTGGTCGTCAAGGCCATCGTCATTTTGCTGGTGCTGTTGCTTCAATCTAAGGAATTCAAACAAGCGATTGGTCGGTTGTTCAAGCCCTTGCTCAAACTTCGAGCAGTTTTCAGATAGATGTTTAGGAGAGCGGTATGAAATCGCGGTTTTTTCCTCTATTAGTGACTTTTTTGGTCTTTATTGCAATCTATGCCTATTGCTATTCGCACTTCTCAAGTTTCGGCTCGATGCGGGTGGTTTGCAACCTGCTGCGCGATAATGCCCATCTGGGAATCGCGGCCATCGGCATGACGTTTGTGATTATCTCTGGCGGGATTGACCTCTCAGTTGGCTCGGTGATTGCGTTTACCGGGGTGTTCTGTGCGCTGATGATTACACGCGAAGGAATGGATCCCCGCCTTGCATTTGCCATCGTGTTAGGAATGGGGACGATTTTCGGTGCGGTGATGGGGGTATTCATTTATTATCTCAAGATTCCGGCCTTCATCGTCACGCTGTCTGGCATGTTTTTGGCGCGTGGCATGGCCTATGTGTTGACCACCGAATCTATCCGCATCACCGATCCGCTTTACATCCGGGTGTCCAAGCTAGTGTATATCTTCCCCGACAAAGGCCGTTTCACCTTTGCGGCAGGGGCGTTTTTGGCGGTGTTGGTGCTCGGTATCTATATTGCCCACTTCACCCGATTTGGGCGGAATGTGTATGCGATGGGTGGCAATGAGACTGCCGCGCTGATGATGGGTGTGCCCGTTGGACGCACGACCATCATGGTATATACCCTTAGCAGCTTCTTGGCGACTTTCGCGGGTATCGTGCTCTCGCTTTCCAAACGCTCGGGCGACTCGACCATTACGGTTGGGGCTGAAATGGACATTATCGCGGCGGTGGTCATCGGCGGCACGCTTTTAACTGGTGGGGTCGGCTATGTCATTGGCACGTTTATTGGGGTGCTGCTACCGGGAGTTATCCGAACCTATCTTACCCTAGACGGCTCGCTATCCCCATGGTGGATTAAGATCGTCATTGGTGTCCTGCTGTTCGGCTTTATAGCCATGCAAAAACTCCTCAGCACCCGCCCGAGACTATTCTCATTTAGGCGACAAGTCCGGCCTACCAACGTCTCAACCGCATGAAGCACTGGCGATTGGGAAAGATGTGCGGCTTGATAACAGGTAATCAATTTAAGGCTGATAGAAAAATGTATACCATAGGAATTGATTTTGGAACGCTTTCGGGACGGGCGCTCTTAGTGGATGCGCGGGATGGCCGTGAAATCGCCACCGCCATTCATGAATATGCCAACGGCGTAATTGACAGCCACTTGCCCGGTTCAGATGAGCCTCTGCCACCCGAATGGGCCTTGCAAGACCCGCTGGATTATATTGAAGTGTTTAAGCAGACCGTTCCCGCCGTATTACGCTTAAGCGGAGTTGACCCCAAAGAAGTGGTCGGCATTGGCATTGATTTTACGGCCTGCACGATGCTGCCAGTCAAAGCCGATGGCACGCCGATGTGTGTACTTGATGAATGGAAAAATCACCCTCATGCATGGGTCAAGCTGTGGAAACATCATGCCTCGCAACCCCAAGCCGATTTAATTAATGCGGTTGCTCGTCAGCGGGGTGAAACATGGCTGGATTATTATGGGGGCAAGATTTCATCGGAGTGGTTTTTCAGCAAGTCACTACAAATTTTACAAGAAGCCCCGGAAGTGTATCGGGCCACTGATCGCTTGATTGAGGCTGCCGATTGGGTTATCTGGCAATTGACGGGTGTTGAAACGCGCAATATGTGTACGGCAGGCTATAAGGCGATGGTGCAGGGGGGTGAGTTCCCATCCCGTGACTATTTCGCCGCGCTCGATCCAGCCTTTGCGGACGTGGTAGATGAAAAAATGTGCCGGACTTTTGCCCAACTTGGCGACAAAGCAGGGGGATTAACACCCCAAGCCGCTGAGTGGATGGGCTTGTTGCCGGGGACGACGGTCGCTGTTGCCAATGTGGATGCCCATGTCACCGCACCCGCCGTCAAAGCGGTTGAGCCGGGGATTATGGTCATGATTATGGGCACTTCGACCTGTGATGTCATGTGTGGCGAAAACATCAACGTGGTCGAGGGTATGTGCGGGGTTGTGCCCGACGGCATTATCCCGGGTTTCTATGGCTATGAGGCAGGTCAGAGCGGGGTCGGCGATATTTTCAACTGGTTTGTTGAACACGCCGTGCCGCCTGTTTACCACGCTGCCGCTAAGGAAGCCAAACTCTCGTTGCACGAATATTTGGAACGTGAGGCCAGCCAGCAAGTCCCCGGGGAACATGGGTTGATTGCGCTGGATTGGTGGAATGGCAACCGCTCAACGTTGGTAGATGCCAATGTATCGGGCCTGCTGATTGGAGCGACCCTTGCCACTCGTGCGCCAGACATCTATCGCGCGCTGATTGAATCCACCGCCTATGGGACACGCGAAATCATTGAGTCGTTTGAAAAACGCGGTGTGCCCGTGCGTGAACTGGTTGCGGCAGGTGGCTTGCCAGAGAAAAACGCCCTGTTACGCCAAATTTATGCGGATGTCACCGGACGGCCTTTGAAATTATCGGGGTCAGCCCAAGCCCCGGCGCTCGGATCAGCCATTTATGCAGCGGTGGCGGCGGGGGTGTATCCGAACATTCAAGAGGCAGCCGCCCAGATGGGCAAACTCAAGGATGAAGTGGTCATGCCGATTCCAGAGAATCAAGCCGTTTATGATGCGCTGTATGCCGAGTATAAAACGCTCTATGATTATTTTGGGCGAAGCGAAGGGCAAAATCATATGATGAAGCGGCTCAAGCAAATCCGGAATAAGGCGATGGGCCAATGATGCTGCAAAAATTACGCCAAGAAGTATGTGAACTGCACGCCGAACTGCCCAAAAATAATTTGGTGGCATGGACGAGCGGTAATGTCAGTGGACGCGACCCTGAAACAGGCTTGATTGTGATTAAGCCAAGTGGGGTCAAATTCCCTGACCTAACCCCCGAAAATATGATTGTGGTGGACGAAATGGGACGGGTGGTTGAAGGTGATTTGAAACCGTCGTCCGACACAGCTTCGCATTGTTATATCTATCGCCATCGCCCTACGACCTTCGGAGTCGTGCATACCCATTCGCGCTATGCCACTGCCTTTGCTGCGGTTGGGCGCTCGATTCCATGTATTACGACGGCGATGGGGGATGAATTTGGTGGCCCCATTCCATGTGGTGGCTTTGCCCTGATTGGCGGGGAAGAAATCGGCCAAGTTGTAGTTGAAACATTGGCAAATAGCCACAGCCCCGCTTGTTTGCTGCAAAATCATGGGGTTTTTGCCCTCGGTGAAAACGCTGAAGCCGCTGTCAAAGCTGCCATTATGACCGAAGATAACGCCGCAATTGTCTGGACAGCCTTGCAGATCGGTAACCCTATTTCAATCACCGATGAAGACATCCAAAAATTGCATCATCGCTATCAGACGATTTACGGGCAGTAATTTTAACTTTTTACTTGGAGAAACTATGATGGAAGCACAATATTTAACCCAACCCACCGCGGCCTCACGCTTGAATACACGGCCTGTTACGCTGGCGGTTATTGTGGGTAATCGTGGGTTTTTCCCCGATCACCTCGCCCTGAGCGGACGCCAAGTCATTTTGGAGCAACTGGCGGCGGCGGGTATGAACGCCATTATCACCGATGAAAATCTCACTAATGTGGGAGCGATTGAATCGCTTGAAGAAGCCCGCATCTGTGCTGATTTATTTAAACGACATCGAGATGAAATTGATGGCATACTCATCACCTTGCCCAATTTTGGGGATGAGCGAGCGATTGCCAATACATTGCGGTTTGCTGGCCTCAATGTTCCAGTTCTGGTTCATGCTTTCCCTGACGATATGACCCGCATGAGCATTGCAGATCGGCGTGATAGTTTTTGCGGCAAGATGAGCGCCTGCAACAATTTGCATCAATATGGCATTCCCTATTCATTGACCTCCCAGCATACGATGGAGCCGACTGGCGAGGCTTTTCGGCGTGACTTGGAGAAATTTGCGGCGGTCTGTCGGGTGGTGCGTGGGATGCGAACCGCGCGATTGGGCATGATGGGGGCACGTCCGGAAGCCTTTAAGACCGTGCGCTTTAGCGAGAAACTTTTGGAGCAATCGGGCATCAGCGTTGAAACCATTGATCTTTCCGAAATTTTTGGGCGGATTGAACGGTTACAAGATAATGATGAGTTAGTTCAGGCTAAATTGGTCTCGATTAGCCAGTATGCCCGCGTACAAGGTATTCCTGAACTTTCACTCTATCGCATGGCAAAATTTGGGGTGGTGCTGGATGGCTGGATGGAAGCTAATGCACTAGACGCCACCGCGATTCAATGTTGGACTTCGATGGAAGAATATTTTGGGATTGTGCCCTGTACACTTATGAGCATGTCGAGCAACAGCCTCAACCCATCGGCCTGTGAGACGGATATTGTTGGGGCGCTGGCAATGTTGGCGCTGCAACTGGCGTCGGGGCGGCCCTCGGCGCTGGTAGACTGGAACAATAATTATGGAGATGACCCCGATAAGGGTGTGGTGTTCCATTGTTCCAATCTGCCCAAGGATATTTTTGTAGACGACATTCCAGTGATGAGCTATCAGGAAATTATTGCTGGCTCAGTAGGTGCTGAAAATACGTTTGGTACGATCTATGGACGTATCCGCCAAAATCCGTTTACCTATTTACGCATCACGACCGATGATTATGCAGGCTGTATGCGGGCGTATGTGGGCGAGGGTGAATTTACCACCGACCCCATTGATACCTTTGGTGGTTATGGCGTGGTGCGAGTCCCCCGTTTCCAAGAATTATTGGCCCATATTTGCAATCATGGGTATGAACACCATGTTTCGCTCAATCAGGCGCATGTGGCTGAGGCCGTTCATGAGGCCTTTAGCAAATATTTGGGCTGGGCGACCTATTATCATCGCTAAAGCGGTTTTCAAGTAGATTGGCCTATTAGGACACGGGGCTAAAGCCGCCGTGCTGAATCTAACTTGAAGATACAGGTCAGCCAACGTGAAAACCACTGTAGGCTTAACGAGACTGGTGGTAGGGGAGGAATACTCGCTACCACCAGTTTTATAAACTATGGGCTACTAGCGAAAAGCTGCATCGCGTGATTCTATCAGCGTCATGACCTGGTCGCGGTTGCACCATATCACATCGCCTTGATAGGTGATTTTGATTGCGCCTAAGGCGTTGCCCATTTTCAATCCCCAAGCTACCCCTTGTTCGAGATAGCCGCACAAAAATCCACCCATAAACGCATCACCCGCCCCAATTGAATCCACTACTTGGACTGGATAGGTGGCTTGGGTATGCAGTTGGCCGTCATAGGCTACGACAGGCTGACTTTCGTTGGTAATCACCACGACCTTACAACCAAAATCAGCATAAAGGGCTTGGGCAATGGAGGCGGCGTCGCCAGTCATTTTTAGCACCGCATAGGCTTCGTCGAGGCCCATTTTTAGAATATCCACCTGCGCTAAAAGAGGGCGGATAGTTTGGTTGGCACTATCGGTTGACCATAGTTTGGCGCGATGGTTGACATCCAGTGATACTAAGATGCCCGATTGACGGGCGAGGGTCATGGCATGGCGCACGACCGCACGCAAATTGTCGCTGAGGGCCAGCGTGATGCCGGAAACGTGAAAGAGGCGGGTGGTAGAGAAATAGTCCCAGTTGACCTCACCAATGGTCATTTCAGTAAAGGTGGAGTTGGCCCGATCATAAATCACATGGGGGGGGCGCGGTGGCACGCCGTAATCGAGGTAATATGAGCCGAGCCGACCATGGGGTGTCCAAACGACCCCAGCAATATCAACCCCGTGCTGCTGAACAGATGCAACGGCCCGTCGCCCCAAAGAATTTTCGGGTAGGCGCGAGATCCAACCCGTTTTAAGGCCCATGCGGGCAGCGGTAATTGCGACATTGGATTCGGCCCCGGCAGGTCGTACTTCAAAGTAGGGGGCTTGCTCCAATACTTGGGGCAGGGGGGGGGTGAAACGCAGCATAATTTCACCCATCGTGAGAATATCGAGTGCCATTTTTATCCCTTGCTGACCACAAAAGGCTGAAGGTGTTTTTCAAAATGAGATTTCAAACCCGCGTGATATTCGGCTTCATGCTGCTTTAGCGTGCTTTGAATCAGTTCCTTGTATTCGTGTAGGGCTGACCCAAACGTAACATGCAGAATTTGACGGGCATCAAAATTGTCGAGCAAATCGGCCAATTCGTCGTCGGGCACATGTTTGGGGAGGCGGGCTAATTCGGCTGAGACATGATAGGTCTTGCGGTCAGTTTCATAGCGATTGCAAGCAAACTCGAATAAATCCCGAAAGGCGGTTGGGGTTTGGACGGCCAAAATGCGGAGGGCTTCTAAATAGCTAGTGCCAGCCGTTTTCAGATGAACAAGGCCGTCGGTATGGCGCATGGCGATGGGATAGACCGAGAATTTGTCAGAGCCGCTGTGCAGGCTCAGTTTATATGTCCGCCCAAAATGGGTCTGAATGGCGGCGTGTCCGGCGATATTGTGATCCAATTCGGTTAGGTCGCCAATAAAATCCACGCCTTTTTCAAAGCGGCCCACAAAACGGGGGGCGATGCTGACCACCGGGATTTGCAGGCGTTTTAGCTCGCTGACAATATAAAAATGCTCGGCAAACGAGGTGGGGATGTCGGTTTCGTCCACTGACATTTCCAAATCAAAGGCGGTCAGGCGGGCCATTAAATAGCGGGCCATTTTGACCGTATGCACGACGGCCTTGCCATATTTGGCAGCGGCTTTGAGCAGGGTATATTCATCGAAGTTGAGATTGAGCGAAGGCCATTCTTTTAGATAATCAGCGTGCAGATGGGTGGGGTCGCTTGCCAAAATATCCCATTCCAATTGGGCGACTTTGTGGCGCAAGGTCTCCAAATCGTCGGTTTCGGCATCATTATCCACAAAATCACCGGGGTCAATCGTAAAAAAGGTATAGCCTGCTGCGATAAATTGGTCGAGATCAGCGGTGTTCTTTTGATGGTCGGCATCTGCGCCCCATGCGGAGCGCCAGCCGCTTTCAAAAACACCCCACATGGCGTCATCCAAAACTTGTTGGGGGGTGCGTCCGGTGCGGGTGTTTTCGCGGACGGATTGTTGGGCAAAGATGGGGGCAATGCCGGTGCCCTGCACAGCTTGAACATGACCGGGGGTGGCGACACCAAGGCGATCGCCAAAGCCGGCTGAGGTGGCTAAGCCTAGGGGCTGGGGGTTGAGCCAAGCCAAACGTTGGCGCAGTTCGGCGGCGTTGTGGGGGGTCAAGGCACAGGCTAATTCGGCATTATTCGAGATGGTCTGCCCTTCGAAACCACCGGAATCGCCGGCTACAATCAAGGCCTTTTGACCATTATCCAGCTCGGCTGAGCGGTAGATTGTTCCGTTAATCTGATAAGTTGGCATGTCTAGTCTCCAAGTCGGTACGCTTGTTTTACCAAGCCATAAGCTAAATCGTGCATCATTTCCGCGGCATCCTCTTCATCCACGATGTGCCGGGTCACTAATCCAGCAACCCAATTGGCACTGGCCCGTCGCCACACATCATGGCGGGCTGGGATGGAAGGAAAGGCCCGTGTATCGTCATTGAACCCGACCGTGTTGTACAGTCCAGCGGTCTCAATCACTTGGTCAAAATAGTGGGCCATCCCATTAAAACTATCAAAAAACCACCACGGGGGGCCGAGGCGCAGGGTGGGGTAGTGGCCTGCAAGGGGGGCGAGTTCGCGGCTGTAGGTGGTTTCATCAAGGGTGAACAGAATAAGGGTCAGACGGGGATCATTGCCATAACACTCCAATAAGGGGCGGAGGGCACGGGTGAATTCGGTCTGGATGGGAATATCACCACCCATGTCGCGCCCAAAATGCTCAAAAATCAGGGAGTTATGATTGCGGAACGCGCCGATGTGTAACTGCATGACCAAGCCATCTTCGACACTCATACGGGCCATTTCAATAAGCAGGTGGCCGGTAAAACGGCGGGTATCATCGGGATTGAGATCACCCTTAAGCGCTTGCTGAAAAATGCGGTTGGCTTCGGTTGCAGTCAGTGGCTCCGTATAGGCGGTTAGGGCGGCGTGGTCAGTGGCGACAGCGCCCATTTGTTTAAAGAATGCGCGGCGCTGTTCAAGGGCTTGAATAAACGAGGCGTAGTTGTGAATGCTGACTCCGCTGATCTGGCTGAGTTTTTGGATATTGTCGAGCCAGTTGGGGCTGTCCAAATTGACTACCGCGTCGGGGCGGAAGGTCGGGATAATATGACCTGACCAACCGGAGGCCCGCATTTGAGTATGATAACTGAGGGAGTCGGTGGCGGTGTCGGTGGTGGCGAGGGTCTCGATGTTAAAACGCTCAAAGAGGCGGCGGGGGGTGAAATCGGGTTGGGCTAACTTGGCAGTAATGGCGTCGTAGATGGCTTGGGCGGTACTGCCCGTCAGTTTTTGCGAGATGCCAAAAACATGCTCTAGCTCGTCGCGAATCCAGATGCCAGTGGGTGTGCCGCGAAATAGATAAAAATGATCGGCAAAGGTCTGCCATATGCGGCGATGATCTTGCTCGACAGCCCCTCCATCGCGGCGAGGGATACCCAGCGATTCAAGGGAGATGCCCTGCGAATAGAGCATCCGAAAAATATAGTGGTCGGGGATGATGAGCAAATCTACAGGTGTCCCAAACGAATAATTGGCTTCGGCAAACATGCGCGGGTCAACGTGCCCGTGCGGGCAAATATAGGGTAGATTGGCGATGGTGTGATAGAGCTCGGCGGCGAGTTGAGAATTCAAGTATCGCTCTGACATTAGGTACTCTCTCGGATAATAAGCTCATCTTGATAGTGGTGTTCACAATAGGTCATATCGCCTCCGATACGTTGGAGGAGTAGTTTGGCAGCGGTGGTGCCGATGTTGTATTTATCGCTGCGAAAGGTGGTGAGGGCAGGGGTTACTTGGCTTGCCATCAAAATATCATCCCCGCCGATGAGAGCTAAGTCATCTGGAATGTGCCGACCGTACTGTTTGGCGGCTCGCATCGCTCCCAAAGCGACTAGGTCATTCCCTGCAATGATCGCGTCCAATTCAGGATGCCCAGCAATTAACTGGCTGGCTGTGTCGTAACCTGCTTGCCAATTGGGTTGACAGGTGGCATACCAGTTAGGATTGATTGGAATTTCTAAACTCTGCAATTCGCGCATGAACATATCCAAATTGACGCTGGAAATACTGCGCACGAGATTGATATAACCGATGCGCTGTCGGCCTGTTTCGTGGAGGTATTTGGCGGCAAGAACAGCCCGATAGCCGCGCGGATGGCGGGTTGTCACGACACTGCCGAGATGTTGGGGGAGATTGCGATTCACAGCCACGACCGCCGCGTGTTTGGCAATCAACGGCAGTAATTCGTCGTCGGATAAGCGGGATGAGCAGACAATGACCCCATCTACCATCGTGTCTTCCAACTGTTCAAGGATCGCTTTTTCGCGGTCAGGGTTTTCGTTGCTATTGGCAAGTAAGACGTTATAACCTTCACGCCAAAAAAATTCTTCGACCCCTTGCAGGATTTCCGTAAAGTAGGGGTTGGTGATGTCGGGGGCGACAAAACCAATGGTGAAGGTGCGTTTGGTGACAAGGGTACGGGCGGCGCGGTTGGGGCGATACTCCATTTTTTCGATAATTTCGCGGACATGTTGACGGGTATCGTCGCTAATTCGCCCTGTCCCGTGAATAACTCGTGAGACAGTCATCATGGACACGCCTGCCTCGCGTGCCACATCGGCAAGGGTTGCTCGTTGTTGTTTGTGGGCCATATCTATACCAATACATGCAATGTCAATCGTCTAATAACACAAATTTGACAAAATTTAAAAAGCATTTTATCATGTTAACAATTATATGAGTTAACGCTAACCTTTTGCAACTATTGATTGAATGTTTTGAGGGTTAACGCTAACACAAGAAGAGTCGAGTTTTTGTTGCTTTACTAGAGTTAGCGCTAACTCGACGAAAAAATAAAAATAGAGAAAGGAGAACCGCGACATTAAATAGTTGGTTGTCCGTTTATTAAAAACCAAAAGTCTTAGGAGGGAAGATGTACAAGCGAATTCTGCCTTTTGTAGTCGTGTTTGTTCTACTCGTTTCGGCGATTGCCGCGTTACCCCGACCCACCGCTGCCCAAGACAATGCTCAATATGGGGAAGCCCCCATGCTGGCCGAAAAAGTTGCGGCGGGTGAACTCCCCCCGGTGGCCGAACGTCTCCCCGAAAATCCACTCGTGGTAAGTTTAGCTGAAGGCGACACCCTCGGCGTTTATGGTGGCATTTGGCATCGCGCGTGGCGTGGTGTGGATGACTTTCACTGCTTTGGCCGTATTACTTATGACCCCGTGTTGCGTTGGCCGCGTAACCCATCGGACGCAGTGCAAGAAAATCTGGCCCAGAGTTGGGAATTTAGTGATGAGGGCAAGGCGCTGACCCTACATTTCCGCCCCGGACTGAAATGGTCAGATGGTGTGCCATTTACCGTTGATGACGTGATCTTCTGGTGGGAAGACATCGAAAACGACACCAATATCACCGCTGCGGTACACGGTGAATGGATGGTGGGTGGTGAACCTATGACCCTCGAAAAATTGGATGACAATACCATCACGCTGCATTTTGCGGCTGCGAACGGTCTGGCCGAAACGGTTGGCTTGGCTTTCCACGGTAACGAATGGCCGCTGGGGTTTGAACGCTTTGGCTTCTTTGCCCCCCGGCATTATTTGGAGCAATTCCACCCCAAATATAATAGTGATGCCACCTATGAACAGTTTGAAGAAAAAGCCTTTGATTACAATGTAGATCGCCCGGTGATGACGGCGTGGAAGATTACGCAATATGAAGCGGGTACTACCTTGGTGGTGGCGGAACGTAACCCCTACTACTGGAAAGTAGATGAAGCTGGTAATCAACTGCCCTATATTGACTACGTGTATCTGCACTTAGTCGAAGGCGTGGACGGCGTGAATGCAATGGGTATCGCGGGTGATCTTGATATGCAGGCCCGTGCCATTGACCTTGCACAGTATCCAGTCTATATGGACAATGCCGAGGAAGGCAACTATCACATGCTGCTGTGGCCGCAGGCGCAGGCTTCCTCTGCGAGTCTGTGGTTCAACCAGAGCTATCCCGATGACAAATATCGCACGCTGTTCCAAGACCTGCGCTTCCGTCAGGCCATGTCACACGCGATTGACCGTGAAGCTATCAATGACATTGCCTTCCTAGGTCAAGGTGTGCCACGCACGATCGCGGTTGTGCCCGATTCCCCATACTATATCCCTGAGATTGAAAATCTAAACGGCGAATACGATGTTGACTTAGCGACCTCCTTGCTGGACGAAATCGGCCTGCAAAAAGGTGACGATGGCTTCTATAACTTCGCGGATGGCTCGGACATCCTGCTCTTGATCGAAACCTCCAACACCTCCTCGGGTATCCAAGACTCGTTGGAACTGATCGCGGAATGGTGGAACACCGTCGGTATTGAGACACAGGTTCAGACCTCGACCCGCGATGTGTTCTGGCCGCGCGCTGGTGCCAATGAGGTCATGGTGTCCACATGGACGACGGATCGTGGGTTGCAGCCGATGGTTGACCCCATCTACATCTTCCCCTTCGATGAGCGTTCTTGGATGGCCCCGGCCTACGGGACATGGTACAAGACCGGTGGCGCTGAAGGTCTGGAACCCACCGATGAATTCAAGGCTGCCATGGCACTCTATGACGAATACAAGTTGACGACTGATCCAGCCCGTCAAGTTGAAATCGGCACAGAGCTTGTCCGCATGTCCAGCGAAAATCTGTGGACACTTGGTACAGTGGGGTTAGTTCCCAATCCAGTTGTGGTGAAGAACAACTTCATGAATGTGGCCGAAAACCATACTGCTGACTGGATTATCATGACCCCCGGCACGATGAACCCCGAACATTTCTATTTCTCGGATGGCGGAGAATAACGCATCAGTTTAACTTAAACGGTGGGGATGACCTCCCCACCTTTTCTTAAACGCACTTAAGTTTTTTGATGGAGTATAAAAAGTGGTTGCCTATATCATTCGCCGCTTCTTAGGGATGATCCCGATGATGTTTGTCATCTCCTTCATCTCCTTTGGCATCATTCAACTGCCCAAGGGTGATTACTTCACAACCTTGCAAGCCGTGCAGGGTACTAGCGGTGGGGGGATGTCTGACGATACGGCTAATCTGCTGCGTGAACGCTACGGTCTAGATCAACCTTTTCTGACGCAATATTACAAATGGATCAAAGGTTTTCCAAAAGGTGACTTTGGCTATTCGTATGAATGGTCGGAAGATGTATGGCCTTTGATTGATAGCCGGGTGACGTATACCTTGCTGTTGGGGGGTATCTCGATTCTCATTATGATTGTGACGGCCATCCCGATTGGCATCTATTCCGCCACCCATCAATATTCCATTGGGGATACATTTCTGTCGGCACTGGCCTATCTGGGGTTGTCCATTCCGGGGTTCTTGTTGGCGCTGATTTGGTTATATGTCGGCGGGATTGTCCTCAATTTGGAGGTACTTGGCGACCAATCTATTAAATATGCCAACACCGCCGGCAGTTTTGATAAGACGGTGGACTATATTATGCACCTGATTCCGGCAGCCATTATCTTGGCCCTTGCAAGTACCGCGCAGTTGGTGCGTATTATGCGCAGCGGAATGCTGGATACACTCAACCAACAATATGTCACCACCGCCCGCGCTAAAGGGCTAAAAGAAAAAGTCGTCATCAATAAATATGTGGTGCGGTCGGCGCTTAATCCGGTCATCAGTGTGGTGGCCCTTGAAATTCCGAAAATTATCTCTTCCTCCATCCTAATTGGACAGGTGTTGTCGGTACCGACTACTGGCCCGTTGTTTCTGCGGTCGCTGCGAAGCCAAGACCCCTTTGTGGCGGGTACATTTTTGATGCTGATGTCTTTAATGCTGCTGATTGCCAATCTTATCGCCGATCTGGTGCTGGCTTGGGTTGACCCGCGCATTGCCTATAACTAATGGATGAGGAGTGTCACGACATGGCTGTGGGAAGTATTCAACTAGAACAAAAATCGGGCGAGCTGCGCGGTTTATATGAAGAGGCAATCGAGGAAGGCGCCGTGTATGAGGGCCTTTCTGAAAAAGAAGCACGTTATGCTGCCTCACAATGGACAATGATTTGGCGACGTTTTCGCCGCAATCGATTTGCCATGATTGGTGGGGTCGTGGTGCTGATCTATTATTTGCTGGCGCTGTTTGCTAATTTTGTCGCCCCGTATACCCTGCAAACCCGTTTTGCCAAACAAACCTATCTGCCCCCGCAACCCGTCTACTTTTTTGATGGCGGGACGCTTCGACCTTATGTATATGAGGTTGAAAGTAGCTACGATAAAAATTTGCGGCGCGTGTTTACCCGCACCGATAAAAAAATCTATCTGGAATTTTTGGCAAAGGGCGAACCCTATAAATTAATGGGACTGTTTAAAACGGATGTCCATTTGTTTCAAGCACCGGGAGGGGTTGTCGCCATTTTGGGTACAGATCGGCAGGGACGTGATATGTTCACCCGTATCTTGATCGGGGGGCAGATTTCACTCACCATTGGTCTGATCGGGGTGCTGCTCAGTCTGGTCTTGGGAACGGTCTTGGGGATTGTCTCCGGCTATTATGGCGGGCTAGTAGACGAGCTGATTCAGCGTTTAATTGAAGTCGTCCGCGCTTTTCCATCCATTCCGTTGTGGATGGCACTTTCTGCTGCCGTGCCCAAAGATTGGTCACAGATTCAGACCTACTTTGCCATTACGCTCATTCTATCGCTGATTGGGTGGACATGGCTGGCGCGTCAACTGCGTGGGGTGGTGCTGTCGCTGCGTGAAAGTGATTACATTATGGCGGCGCGGTTGGCGGGGGCCAGTGATGCGCGGATCATTTTTAAACATCTTGTGCCCGCGACGATTGGGCAGATTATCGTGGTCGCTACGCTGTCCCTGCCGAGCATGATTTTGGCCGAAACCGCCCTCAGCTATTTGGGCTTGGGCCTGCGACCGCCGACCACGAGTTGGGGTGTGCTACTTAATGAGGTGCAAAACCTGCAATCGTTGGCGCTCTATCCTTGGGTGTTCTCGCCAGCTTTTGTCATCGTTATTGTCACCGTTGCATTCAGCTTTTTGGGTGATGGCCTGCGTGACGCGGCTGACCCCTATACGGTTTAAGGTGTGCCATGAACTCTGAAAACTGCTTAGAAATTCAAGACTTGGAAGTCCATTTCCATACATTAGATGGCACGGTGCGCGGGGTGGATGGTGTCACGCTTTCGATTCGCAATGGTGAAACATTGGGGGTGGTGGGTGAATCTGGTTGCGGCAAAAGCGTCACGGCTCATAGTGTCATGCGCTTGCTACCGCGCCGGGTTGCTAAAATCTCCAAAGGGGATGTCTGGTTCCGTCGCCGTAATGGGGAAGAAATCAATATGACCGCCCTTGACCCCAACGGCTCGGCGATTCGCACGATACGCGGTAATGAAATCGCCATGATTTTCCAAGAACCCATGACCTCGCTTTCGCCGATGCACACCATCGGTGACCAAATCATGGAAGCGATTATGCTGCATCAGCGGGTGGGCAAACGCGAGGCGGAAGAAAAAGCGATTGCCATGTTGCAGGCTGTACGCATCGCCAATCCACGCGAATTTGTGCGTTCGTATCCCCATCAATATTCGGGTGGGATGCGTCAACGGGCCATGATTGCGATGGCACTCTCGTGCAATCCGTCCTTGTTGATAGCTGACGAACCGACGACGGCACTTGATGTGACGATTCAAGCCCAGATTTTGGATTTGATGCGTGATCTCCAAAACGAATTTAGCTCGGCCATTATGATGATTACCCATAACTTGGGCGTTATTAACGAAATGGCGGATCGTATCGCGGTCATGTATCTGGGCAAAGTCGTCGAGGTGGCGGAGCGTACTACACTGCTCAAACGTCCGGCCCATCCGTATACCGTCGGCCTGTTGCAATCGGTTCCAGCGATGGGAAATCAGGAACGTACGCGGCTGCATCCCATCCCCGGTATGATTCCTGACCCGTTTAATGTGCCTAAAGGCTGTGCTTTTTTCGACCGCTGCCCAGTCAAAAATAAAAAATCGGCGTGCCAAGACCCGGCAGGTGTGCCATTGGTCGAAGTTGAACCCGGTCATCAAGTCCGCTGCACACTGTATAGCTAAGGGTATCGTGATGCAATCCAATTATTTAATTGAAGTGAATGATCTGAAAAAATACTTTCCTATCCGCCGGGGTGTCCTCAAACGAGTAGTAGGGAATGTCCGGGCTGTGGATGGGGTCAGTTTTAACATTCAACGTGGGGAGACGTTAGGATTAGTGGGCGAATCGGGCTGTGGCAAGACCACCGCAGGCCGGTGTGTTGTGCGGGCCTATCAACCGACGGCTGGCGAAATCTTGTTTCATGAAGACGAAGACCTGACCTATAACGTCAAGAAATTGGTTGTTCATGCCAAACATAGCAAAGATGGCGTCAGTCGGGGGCATATGATTGATTTTGCCAAGCTCGATTCCAACGGCCTGCGCAGCTATCGGCATGAAATCCAGATGATTTTCCAAGACCCCTTTTCCTCACTGAATCCGCGTATGACCGTTTTGGATATTGTCGCCGAGCCGCTGGTCATCCATACGGGCAAACGTCCGCGCCAACTAAAAGAAGAAGTGGCCGACTTGCTGCGAAAGGTTGGTCTGCGCCCGGAACATATGAACCGCTATCCAAATGCGTTTAGTGGGGGGCAACGTCAACGCATCGGCATTGCGCGTGCTCTGGCCCTGCGACCCAAATTGATTGTGTGCGATGAACCCGTGTCGGCACTGGATGTGTCGGTGCAGGCGCAGGTCGTCAATTTGCTGCAAGATTTACAGAACGACCTAAACATGGCCTATTTGTTTATTGCCCACGACTTGTCCGTAGTGCAGCACATCAGCAATCGTGTCGCGGTGATGTATCTGGGCAAGATTGTGGAACTGTGCGAATCCAAAGAACTCTACCACAATCCCCGGCATCCCTATACTGAGGCGTTGCTGGCCTCGGTTCCTTCGACCGACCCTGATGTTAAACGGGAACGCATTTTCCTTTCGGGCGATGTGCCAAATCCAGCCAATCCACCAACGGGCTGTGCTTTCCATCCGCGCTGCCGCTATGCCAAAGACATCTGCAAACAAGAAATCCCACCATGGCACGAAACATCGGATGGGCATGGCGTCGCCTGTCATTTAGCCGATGAACTCTCACTCGTAGGAGTGCATTAATCATGCGTCCATCTGTCCAGCAATTGAAGCAGTGGTTTGCCGACCCTGCCCCCCTCAGTAATTTGCGCCAACAAATTCGCACTGCACCGATGACCGCACCCATGCTTGAGGTGATGCGGGCCATGGTGCCGGATGTTACCACCATTCCGCTGCTAACCTATCACCTTTACCGCGAATTTGAACATACGGGTAGCCGCCCAGAGTTTCAAGACCCCTATTTTCTACGGCGGGCCATGCTCACCCGCGCCCTTGTGGAATACATCATGGGTGATTCATCCATGCTGCGCCCGATTGAGAATTTGTTGTGGGCGATTTGCGAAGAAACGTCTTGGGTTGTTCCGGCACACGAGGAACAAGGGCCGAATTATTGGGAGGTTGAACCACCCATTCTTCGCACCGAACCCCTTGGCGCACACACCGCACTGACACGAGAACCAGACAGTATTGATTTATTTGCAGCAGAAACAGGGGCAGTGCTGGCGGAAACAGCCTATTTGCTGAAGGATGACCTGACCCCCGAAGTGTATCAGCGGGTCAAACAAGAATTGGAACGGCACATCTTTAAACCCTATCTGGCACATGCACGCAAACACTGGTGGTTTAAAGGGGCGCTGAATTGGAACGGGGTGTGCAACGGCAGCATCGGTTTGGCATTTTTGCGCATGGTGGACGACCCCCAAACACTGGCGGAAGCCTTTGCGATGGTCTTGGAAGGATTTGAGACCTATATCGCCACCGGATTTGAGGCCGATGGCGGCAGCATCGAAGGGGTGGGCTATTGGAATTATGGCCTGATGTTTTACGTGACTGTCGCCGAACTGCTGCGCGAATTAACCAAGGGCGAATTAGATTTGCTGGCGGCTGATCGCATGAAAGACATTGCGTATTATCCGGTGGGGATGGCTTTGCAACCCCCACAGTATCTCAATTTTGGCGATACACCGGAGACGGTTAACATCGCGGCGGGCATCGCTCAAAAGTTGGCCGAGCGCACGGGTGTCCATGAACTACGGGCACTGGTTGGCAGCCTGCCCAAACCAGATGAACAGAGTTATTCGGTTGCTAAACTGCCAATTATGCTGCGTCAATTGGTGTGGTGGGACGGGCAAGCCTATGACCCGCCCGCGCTACGTGATTACTATTTGCCAACGGTGGGTGTGGTCAAAATGGTGGGCAAGGCGGCGGCTCAACCCGTCGTATTAGCCGTAACGGTGGGCCACAACGATGGACACCATAGTCATGTGGACGTGGGCAGCTTTGTCTATCATATCAATGGGGAGAGCCTTATCCCCGACGCTGGACGTGGCAAATATAGCAAGGCGTATTTCCGCCAAACCCGCTATGACAATATTTTCACCAACGCCTATAGCCACAACATCCCACGTATCAGCGGCAAGATGCAGCAACCGGGACGTGAATTTGGCGGGGAGCGGCGCTTTTATGGCACGATTGTTGATCATGGTGAGGACGATGGATGGAAATTTGTCACACTGGATTTCCACACCGCCTATGATTTGCCTGAATTGACCCTCGCCCGCCGCACCGTCTCGCTCGACCCTAAAACAGGTGTTGCCATTATCCAAGATCAATTTGAATTTGCCGCTGACCCGTTGCCTATCGAAGAAGCTTTTGTTACATGGCATGATGTAACATCGCAATCCGCCGATACGGTGCTTATTCGGGGTGAACAAGCCGCGATTAAGGTTTGCGCGGAGGGAGCCGGGGCGAATTTTCAGGTGGAATTTTTGGAGCAGGCCAGCCGCGAAAATGAACGGCGTGGCGTGTTGAAACGCATTAGCACCTTAATTACGGGCACAACCTTTACATTGGTCGTGACCCCTGAAGCGTAAAAGGATAGAGGTAATGAGAACTTGGCAATCGGAAATGAGCACATTCACCGATGCACTGACGGGCCGCACTATCAAGCGCCTAACGACGACTGGCAACAATGTGCATATGTACTTTACTGAAAATTCATTTGTGCAGGGCAAAAATGAAATCATATTTCAGTCAGACCGAGCGTCTGGTAAAGACCGCGCCCCACACGAAGACCCTGAATTCAGCATCTTTCGCATGAATTTGGATACAGGGGTTATCGAGCAGTTAAGCGACGATATTGTTCGCTCCGCCAGCGCCGTTACCAAAACCCCGGAAGGCCAGTTGATTGCCTACACCACCGATTGCGAAGTCAAAGTATTGAATACCGAAACAGGCGTCACGACGTTGGTCTATCGAGAGACTGGCCCGTATCAAATGGCGAGTGTGCCCTCGATTGCCCCGAATCGCCAATATGTTGCCTTTTGCCGCAATGAGGATAGCAAAGACCCTATTCATTATCACGGGGCCAATTATGCGGGTTTCAAAGAGCGCTTTTACGCCATTAAGGACGGGCGGATTACGTTGGCCTATATGGATGGGTCGGGCGCGTTTGATGTGCTTAAAGATACCCACCAAGTTGGGCACTTCCAATTCTCACCCGTAGATTCGAATCTGGGCATGTTCTGCCACGAAGGGCCTTGGAACCTAGTCACACAGCGCATCTGGTTTTTGGATTTTATCTCGCGCGAAACCCGACCCTGTTTCCGCCAACTGGAGCAGGACTCGATTGGACACGAGTTTTGGACTCAAGATGGCTATGTGTTTTTTGACAATCGGGGGCCGGGGCATGATGGCACGATTACCTCCGACAAGACTCAGGCCGTGTTAAAAGACGTGGCCGTCAACGAAAACACGATGACACCCTTTGTTGGCTTGATGGATCGGCATGGTCAGATAATCAAAAAGATTGATATGCCGTTTTATTGCAATCATTATCACGCCAACCCCGACAACACCGTGTTGGTGGGTGACGATGTGGATAAATTGGTGCTGATTGACATCGCAGGTACTGAGCCGAAATTGACCGAATTATGCGGACACCACACCTCATGGCACACCCAAAGCAGCCATTGTCACCCCACATGGGATTGGGATGGTAGCCGGATTTTGTTCGCCTCGGATGAAGGCGGACGAGTCCAACTTTATTTGCTGGAATTATAGGGAGTTGTTGATTATGGACATGCGTTATCCATCACATCCGGACAAGGTCAAGAATTTTACGACGGAGCAACTGCGGGCGGAGTTTCTGATTCCTGAATTATTTATACCCGGTGAACTGACCCTGACCTACAGCCATATTGACCGGATTATCCTCGGTGGGGCCAGCCCGACCAATACCCAACCGATTGAACTGACGGCCAGCCCGAAAGATTTGGGAGCCGAATTTTTCCTTGCGCGACGTGAGGTCGGTATTGTAAATGTCGGCGGACGCGGCACGGTTACAGTGGATGGCACAGTCTATCCGCTGGAAAAACGCGACTGCCTGTATATTGGCATGGGGACAAAATCGGTCTGTTTTGCGGGGGAGGGGGCGCTGTTCTATTTTGCTAGTACCCCTGCCCACATGACCTACCCAACGGTGCATCTACCCATCACCCAAGCCCAGCCCGTCCATTTAGGGAGTATCGCCAATTCGAATGAGCGTACCATCAATAAATTTATCCATCCTGAAGGCATCCAAAGCTGCCAATTGGTGATGGGGGTCACACTGCTTGATCCCAACAATATGTGGAACACCATGCCTGCCCATACCCACGCTCGGCGGATGGAGGCGTATTTTTATTTCGACCTTGAAGGCGACAATGTGGTTTTTCATCTGATGGGAGAACCCAATGAAACCCGCCATCTAGTCGTGCGCAATCGGCAGGCTGTGATCTCGCCCAGTTGGTCAATTCATGCGGGCATGGGCACGGGGAATTATGCGTTTATTTGGGCAATGGCTGGTGAAAACCAAACCTTCTCCGACATGGACGCGGTTGCGATGGGGAGTTTGCTGTAAGGGCTTTAGACGGCCATTTCGGGGGCGAAAGATGGCCCCACCCCTGACCCTTCCTCAAATATAGGAAGAGGAAAGAAGGCAGATGGCCTAGGTGAGGTGAGTTTTTTTGTACCCCACACATTATTTATAGAGGAACACGTCAATGGGCATTTTGGATTCATTTCGACTAGATGGGAAAGTCGCGCTGGTTACAGGGGCAAGTCGCGGCTTGGGGCAGGCGATGGCGGTAGGGTTGGCGGAGGCAGGCGCAAACATTGCCGTCTTAGACCGCACCCCGGATTGTAACGAAACGTGTGATCTGGTCAAAAAAGCGGGTCGCCGTTTTACCACCATCTCGTGCGATTTATATAGCACCCCGGTGAGCGGGCTGGGGGATGTAGTTAAGACGGTTGTTCAGGAACTCGGCCAGATTGATATTTTGGTAAATAATGCGGGGATTATCCGGCGCTCCCCGGCCCTCGAATTTAGCGAGGATGATTGGGACAGTGTTCTGCAAATCAATCTAAAATCAGTTTTTTTCCTATCGCAGGCCGCCGCCCGTCAGATGGTTCCGCATGGTCGTGGCAAGATTATCAACATTGCCTCCATGTTGTCCTATCAAGGGGGCATTCTTGTGCCATCCTATACCGCAGCCAAAAGTGGGGTGATGGGTATTACGCGGGCACTTGCCAATGAGTGGGCCGCTATGGGCATTAATGTCAACGCGATTGCCCCCGGTTATATGGCAACTGATAACACTGCCCCCATTCGTGCTGATGAAAATCGCAGCGCCTCCATCCTTGCCCGCATTCCGGCGGGGCGGTGGGGGGAAGCCAGCGATTTGCAGGGGGCCGCCGTGTTTTTGGCATCAGCGGCCTCGGACTATCTATATGGAGCAATTATTCCGGTTGATGGCGGTTGGTTAGCGCGTTGAGGAGCGTTAAAATGGCGGCAACATTTCAAGCAGAAGCGGTGCGTGAAACAATTAAAGCGGGACGCACCCGATATTTAACCTACACCCATGATTTAATGATGGTGGTGATGGATTTTAGTGATGGCCCCTGTGACCTGCCCGATCCACCGCACAGCCACCCCCATGAACAAATTACTTATGTGGCCGAGGGGGAGCTGGTGTTCTTTTTGGGCGATACCCCCCACCAATTACAGGCCGGGGATATGATTGCGATCCCCGCGAATGTGCCACATACCATCCAATTGCTGACGCCAAAGGTGCGTCTGATTGATACTTTTAGCCCCATCCGCGAGGATTTTTTGAAGGGATAGTTGTCTATGCAGGTTGATCTTTCGGGTAAAGTCGCCATTGTCACCGGGGGGACAGGGGTACTTTGCTCACCGATGTGTTTAGCACTGGCGGAGGCTGGCGCGACGGTTGTGGTGCTCGCGCAAAATCAGACCAAAATTGATGCACTGGTCGAGCAGATCAAAGCCAAGGGTGGTAAGGCGCTTGGCCTTAGCGCGGATGTCTTGCAAAAAGACTCGCTAGAAGCCGCCGCCAAGACCATCCATGATACCTATGGCAAACTTGACATTTTGGTGAATGGGGCAGGGGGCAATAAACCCGGAGCGACGGCTGTACCCGGTGAGCGCAGTTTTTTTGATTTACCGGAAGATGCCCTGCGCTGGGTGTTCGACTTAAATTTTACCAGCACGCTTTTGGCCTCACAGGTGTTTGGGCGCTATATGGCGAAACAGCCAACGGGGGTGATGATTAATTTCTCCTCGATGGCGGTCTACCAAATCCTGACGCGGGTGGTGGCCTATAGCGCGGCCAAAGCAGCCCTCCAAAATTTTACACAGTGGATGGCGGTGTATATGGCACGCGAACACAGCCCTGATATTCGCGTCAATGCGATTGCCCCCGGTTTCTTTTTGGGTGAACAGAATCGCTTCTTGCTAATTGATGCTGAGACGGGCAATTTGACCCCACGTGGACAGCAGATTATTGACCATACACCGATGCGCCGATTTGGTGACCCCGAGGATTTGTTGGGTACGCTGTTGTGGCTGGTCAGTGATGCGGCGCGATTTGTGACCGGGGTAGTGATTCCGGTGGATGGCGGATGGAGCGCGTTTAGTGGAATTTAGCGTATCACACAAAGTGAAAACCCTATGAAAATGACGATGCGTTGGCTCGGCGAAACCGACCCGGTGCGTTTAGACTATATCGCCCAAGTACCCTGTATTAAAGGCATTGTGAGCGCACTTGATGGTATTCCGGTGGGTGAGGTGTGGCCGATTGACCGCTTGCAGGCCCTTAAAGCAAAAATTGAAGCTGTGGGTCTGAAATTGGAGGTGATTGAGAGTATCAACATCTCCGAAGCCATCAAATTAGGTTTGCCGGAGCGCAAGGCCCATATCGAAAATTACTGCCAGAGCATCCGGCATATGGGCGAACTGGGAATTCCGGTCTTATGTTATAACTTCATGCCGGGGTTCGATTGGATGCGCAGTAACCTATATTATGTTCACCCCGATGGCTCGGCCAGCAGCGCCTATGTGAATGCGGATATTATGGCATTTGACATCAGTCAGGGTATCGAAAAGCGGGTGGCGTGGACGAATGCCTTTTCGGGTGAACAATTGCAGGCCCTCATTGACCGTTATCAGCAGGTTTCAGAAGACCAACTCTTTGAGAATTTCGCCTATTTCCTGCGGCGAGTTGTGCCGGTCGCGGAGGCCAGTGGCGTCTATCTTGCCCTGCACCCAGATGACCCGCCATGGTCAATTTGGGGTCTGCCGCGTATTGTGCGGGATCAGCCCACTATCCAGCGCATTTTGGATGTCGTCGAGAGTCCCCACCACGGCCTGACCTTTTGCACTGGTTCGTTGGGTACAAGGCTCGATAATGATTTACCTGCAATGATTCGGGCCTTCAGGGGGCGCATTAATTTTTTCCATGCACGAAACGTCAAAGTCACCGGTGAACACGACTTTTATGAAGTGGCCCATCCATCCGAATTTGGCTCGGTCAATATGGAAGCCGTGATACAGGCGCTGATCGAAATCGGCTTTACTGGGCCAATCCGCCCGGATCATGGTCGTATGATCTGGGGGGAGAAGGGCATTATGGGTTATGGCTTGCATGACCGCTCATTAGGTGCGATGTACCTCTATGGGTTGTATCAGGGGATGACTTATGGACGCCGCTGATGTTGTGCTGAAAAATCGGCTTGTTGCCGTCATCCGCCATGATGATTTGGCAAACTTTCGTCCGCTGGCCGAGACCTTATTGGCGGGGGGGGTGCGCATTTTGGAATTTACACTGACCAATCTGGACTCACTTAAGGCTGTGGAATCGCTACGCCAGACGCTGCCGATTTTCGACACCGGGGAAGCACTCATTGGGATCGGGTCGGTGCGCTCAATTGAACACACCCGCCAAGCGATTAACGCAGGTGCTCAATTTCTCGTCTCGCCGGTTCAGCAACTTGAGATGGTGGCCGAATGTCAGCGGCGCGGGGTGACGAGTATTTGTGGCGCATATAGCCCGACAGAAATCGCAACCGCTGCTGGTTCCGGGGCGGATTTTGTCAAAGTGTTCCCGGCTGATACCCTAGGGCCCGCCTATATGAAGGGGGTTCTGGCTGCAATGCCGGAACTGCGCCTTGTGCCAACGGGAGGTGTAACCTTAGAGAACATTGCCCAATATTTGAAGGCGGGGTGTGTCGCGGTCGGGGTGGGGAGCGCACTGGTTAGCCCTAAAATGATTGCCCTGCGCGATTGGGATAGCCTCCGTCAATTAGCGTCTCAATATATTGAGCAGATTCAGTAACGGCAACCTACGTTAGCCTGTACAAGTTTAGGATAGAAGAACCATGATTCAGTCCATTGCTCCCGATGTCCTATCGTCTGACGAAATCCTAAACACGTTACAACGGGGTTTGGCGGGCCAATTTACCAATGCCTCGGTATTGGTACTCATTCCCGACCACACCCGCACCATTCCCCTACCGCTGCTTTTTCGGGGCGTGACCGAGGCCCTACATGATACTAAACACTTGGATTTTATGGTGGCGTTGGGAACCCACCCAGCCCTCAGCGAATCGTCATTGAATAAGCTGGTGGGCATTACGGCGGAAGAACGAGCCAGTCAATTTAAACATGTTGGACTGCTCAATCATGAGTGGGATAACCCCGCTGCTTTGACTATCCTCGGTACTATCCAGCAAGCCCAGATTCAAGCCATTGCCGGGGAGGTGTGGCATCCGTCACTGGGCGGAGATGTGGATATTCGCATCAATAAGCGTATTTTGGACTATGACCACCTCATCATCCTTGGCCCAGTTTTTCCGCATGAAGTGGTTGGGTTTTCGGGTGGAGCTAAATATCTTTTTCCGGGGATTTCTGGCCCGGAGATGATTAATGTAACCCATTGGCTAGGGGCGCTCATCACCATTTTGGATACCATCGGGGTGAAAAATACCCCCGTGCGCGATGTTATCAATGCCGCGGCCACCTGTGTACCCAAGCCGATTACGTTGGTTGCGCCTGTTGTTGTCAAAGATGGGATGGCCGGACTATTTATTGGTGACCATTTGAGCGCGTGGAGTGCAGCGGCGGATTTGTCGTCGGAGCGTCATATTATATGGGTGGACAAACCCTTCAAGCGTGTACTGTCGGTCGCCCCGCCGATGTATGACGAACTGTGGACGGCTGCCAAAGCCATGTACAAACTCGAACCCGCCATTATGGATGGTGGCGAAGTCATTGTATACGCGCCGGATTTAGGCGTGGTCAGCCATGTACACGGCCAATATATCTATGAGGCGGGCTATCATGTGCGCGACTTCTATCTTAAACAATGGGACAAATATCGGCACATTCCGTTGGGGGTGCTGGCACACGGCACTCATCTACGGGGGAGTGGGGTGTTTGAAAACGGCATCGAAAAGGCCCGCATTGATGTTACCCTAGCGACGGCTATCTCGGCGGCGGACTGTGAAACACTCGCTCTCGGCTATCTGAACCCGCAAGGTATTGATATTGGCGCGTGGCAGGGGCGCGAGGATGAGGGCATTTTGTACGTTCCCAAAGCGGGTGAAATGCTCTATCGGGTACGGAAGTGATCTACGGAGGTTAGCCTACACTTTTACAATATCCTTGCCCCAGTCGTTTCCCCAAAACATCGGACAGAGGAGGTCGAATATCACCTCTTGTGTCACGCCACTTGAATTTCAGTTTGATCCATCTCCGTATTTTGAATGATATTTGCCTATCCTCGGATTTATAAAAAGAGTAAAATTTCTGCAAAACAGGCTGATTTATGTTATAACTATTAAATTAACGGTAGACCAACAAAAAATCAGGAGCCTAAAATATGAAATCGCTAAGACTCCTTTCAATTTTGATGCTCCTTGCACTGCTGACATCACTGACTCATCGTCCCTCAAAAGCACAAGATAATCCTCCGGCTTGCCCGGATACTGTGCAGGCGGCCTTAGAAGCAGCTAAGCGTTTTTGCACGGGTGTGGGTCGTCATGAGGCCTGTTATGGCAACCTATTGGTGAGCGCTGAACCCCAAAACAATGCCGAGCAGTTTAAATTTGACCAACCGGGCGATACGATTGAAGTGGCGGCGCTCAAGTCACTTAGTCTTAGTCCCTATGATCCACAAGAAAATATTTGGGGTATCGCTGAACTCCGCTTACAAGCTGATATTCCATCTTCGCAGCCCCAAAATGTCACGCTTGTTCTTTTTGGCGATGTGCAAATTAAGAATGCCGTCCCACCCAGTGTTGTCACCGAAGTAGAGGTGACAGGCGAAACGGAACTGCCTATTCTTGACCAGCCCTCGCCGCTTGGTGAAATTGTTACCTCGGCAGTCCCCAGTCAAATCCTGAATGCGACGGGCCGAACCAGCGACAATGCTTGGTTACAGGTCGAATCGCTTGAAGATGGCCTACGCGGTTGGGTGCCTGCTAATCGTGTGTCAGGTGAGATTTCGGAATTGGCTGTTTCAGACGGAGTGACCCCGTACCAAACCCCCATGCAAGCCTTTTATTTGCAGACGGGGACTAATGATTATGGGTGCACAGGTATCCCTTCCGATGGATTGCTGATTCAAACCCCCGAAGGTATCGCCCAAGTGACCTTATTAATTAATGAGGTCAATATTGAACTTGGTTCGACAGCCTTTATCCAAGCCCAACCCGGTCAATCTATGCAGATTACGATGTTGGAGGGGAAGGCGGTTGTTAGTTCCGGGGACGTGGTATACGAAGTTCCGGCTGGTGCAAAAATTGATATTCCCATGACGGCTGACCTGACCCCAGCGGGTGCCCCTAATGCGCCCACTGCTTTTGAAATGACCGACGTGGAAGCCCTGCCTATTGATATGCTTGAGCGCCCAATCGAGATTGCCGCGCCTGCTGAAGTTGAAGTTATAGAAGCAAGCAATGCTCAAAATAATGGGAACAATGGCAATCACGGAACTGGCAACAACGGGAATGGCAATGGGAACAACGGCAATAATGGCAATAATGGGAATAACGGTAACTCGGCGAATAACGGGAATAATGGGAACGGCAATGGCAATAATGCGAATAATGGCAACAATGGCAATGGGAACTCGGCCAATGCTTCCTCTAATGTGACTCAGCCGACTACTGCAAATAACAATGGCAACAATGGGAATGGGAACAACAGCAATAACGGCAACGGCAATAATGGGAATGGCAATAATGGGAACGGCAACCAATCCAATACGACCCAACCAACAGCCGTAAATAACAACGGCAATAACGGCAATGGGAATAATGGGAATGGCAATAACGGTAATGGCAATCAATCCAATACAACCCAACCAACAGCCGTAAATAACAACGGCAATAACGGCAATGGGAATAATGGGAACGGCAATAACGGTAATGGCAATAATAACAATGGGAATGGCAATAGCCCGACCGTGACTTCACCGACTGCCACTGTTACGGCTGACAACGGCAATAACGGGAATAATGGCAATAATGGCAACGGGAACAATGGGAATAACGGCAACGGTAATGGACACGCAGAGGTTGAGCAGGAAGGTATGAAGCTTGGCGCAACACCACTGGTGTTGGTGATAGCGCTGTTTGTCGTACCGATTGGGATTATGGCACGTCGCAAGAATTAATTTGTTTTGCGCTTGGGAGAATAGAAATTGCATTCCAACAGCTCAGATTTTAAGATTTGCCCAGTATGTCAACAGCAAAACCCAATGGACGCACTGGCCTGCGCGAAGTGTGGGGCGCCGCTACGGTCTTCGACTACAGTGTCAGTTCCAGATGAACTGGAGGCTTCCCCTGCCGAACCGTCCATTTTTTCGTTTCCGCAGCCGGGAGTTTTTACTTTTTATGTACCCGGTTTCGGTCAGCCCCTCCGATTGACTGTCAAAGAAGAAATCCTGATTGGCCGTTATCAAGATGGGCTTCCGGCCCCTGATATTGATTTGACGGCCTATTATGGTTATCTGTCGGGTGTCTCGCGCCGTCATGCCAAAATTAGGGTGGTAGACTCAGAAGTCATTTTGGTAGATTTGGGCAGTAGCAACGGCACATGGGTGAACGAATCGAAGTTGATGCCTCACCAAACCCATCCACTTAAAAATGGGGACATTATTCGGCTCGGCCAACTGTTGATGTTCATTTATTTTCAATCAGTCGAATTGCCTGAGCAGACCTTATTGGTACGCGATACCCGGGGCGATGTCAATCTAGGCCTGACGGCGAATGCTTTTTCGGATGGCTTGTTGCAACTGTTGAACTCGATTCAAGAACTTGAGAAGAATATTAATGGTGTCCAAGATCAGCCTTCACCTGACGTGCAAATAAAGGCAGTCAGTTTTGATAAAGACCGTGCGCTGATCCAAGCGAGGTTAGTTGGCGCCCATAATGCCGTTGAATTTATCAAGGATGAAATCAGCAAACGACGCGACGAGTTTGCGAAAAAAATTCAAGGAACTGAACCCTCCCCGGAGGAGACGCTTCCATCGCCTTTACCTCTTGACTTAGCCATGTTAGGGGGAGGGGAACAGATGATTGCTGAGCTTATTGATACGCTGTTACAGAAGTTTGGCGTGGCTCCCTTGGACGAGGAAAAGAAAAAAGAGTTTGTGGCGAAAATCCAACCGTTGATCAAGACAATCCTCACCAGCCCATTTGAAATAATCATAGAATAAATCACTATAGCCCAATGGAAAATTCAGAACCCTCACCCCAAACCATACGGGGATATGAACTAGGGGGACTGATTGGCAAGGGGGGGTTTGGAAGTGTATATCGCGCCCATCAGCCCATCATTAATCGTGATGTTGCGATTAAAATTATTCTCCCTGCCTATGCCAATGACCCGCAGTTTATTCGACAATTTGAATTAGAAGCGCATGTTGTCGCCCGACTAGAGCATCCCCATATTGTGCCCTTATATGACTATTGGCGGGAACCAGATCGCGCCTATTTGATAATGCGACTTTTGCGAGGGGGTAATCTACGTAAACTGATTTTGATGAACCCCAAAGGGTTGCCGCTAAACGCTATTGCAGGGTTACTTGACCAGATTAGCTCGGCCCTCCAATTTGCCCATACCCATGAAGTCATCCACCAAGACATTAAGCCTGAAAATATTCTGCTGGATGAGCAAGGGAACGCCTATCTCTCCGACTTCGGAATCGCTAAATCACTGGTTGAGACAAACCCAGAAAAGGTCAAGTATATTTTTGGTTCGCCCGAATATATGTCGCCTGAAGCGGTCATGCAAAAGACGACCTCGGCGCTGAGCGATATTTACAGCCTCGGTATTATGTTGTATGAGCTTTTGACAGGCGTATTACCCTTCATTGGAAAATCACGCGAGGAGTTTATACAGGGGCAGCTCTATGGCAATGTCCCGCCCGTCTCCTTGCAGCGGTTAGATATTCCAGAGCAAATGAATGAGGTCATCTGGCAGGCTACCGCAAAGGTTGCGGCTGAACGATTTACATCAACGGCTGAGTTAAGCGAGGCTTTTTATAGGGCCGCTGATATTGTGAAGAAAAGCCTAGTGCCCATTGCCCTTGTAGGCGAGGCCGCAGCGCAAAACCTTGTCGAGAGCCAACAACTTGGCACGATGGTATTTGAAAAGGATGTGGCGAGTGCCAGAAATCCCTATAAAGGATTGCGGGCTTTTGAAGAAATTGACGCGGCAGATTTTTTTGGTCGAGAGGCCCTTGTTAGCAAGATTCTTGGACGTTTAGAGCATGAACGATTTCTGGCGGTAGTGGGGCCAAGCGGGAGTGGTAAATCTAGTGTCATTCGAGCCGGTGTCCTGCCCATTTTAAGGAATGGGGCCAACCCCACTTTTCGGAATAACTTTTTTTTGACCATGACACCGGGTGCCAACCCCGTGCAGGAGCTAGAAAGCAGCCTTCTTCAGATTGCGGTTCAAGCGGAAAATATTCAATTTGACAGGACATGTTTGGATAGCCTTAAAAAGATCGGTCAGAAAATTTTCGAGCAACACCAGAGCGGCATCGTTATTTTTATTGACCAATTTGAAGAAGTGTTCACGTCGGTTGAAGATGAAGCCGAACGGAATTATTTTCTAGAAAATATTGTTCAGGCGGTGCAGGACCCGCAAAGCCATTTCCATATCTTGGTTACGCTGCGGGCCGATTTGTATGACCGACCCTTGTTGTATGCGAATTTTGGAGAGCTTGTCCGCGCCCATACGGAAGTCGTTTTGCCCCTTGCTCCAAAGGAGTTGGAGTACGCCATTATTGGCCCAGCCCAACGTGCCGGAGCAACGTTTGAATCAATTCTGCTTGCGGCCATTATCGCGGATGTCATTCGTCAACCGGGGGCTTTGCCGTTACTCCAATATACCCTGACCGAACTGTTTGAGAACCGCCATAGCCTGACACTAACCTTAGAGACCTATAATCGCTTGGGGGGGCTAAGTGGTACGCTGACACGGCGGGCAGATGAGCTTTATTCGACTCTCGACCCCGCCGAAAAAACACTGGTCAGGATGATTTTTTTGCAAATTATCTCGATTGTCGAAGGATCAGAACCCGTTCGCCGTCGGATTTCGCAAACCGACCTGTTGGCGGAACAATCCCCGGAACGAAAAGAGGCCATCCAGAAGGTACTAGAGCTTTTTTATAAACAGCGGTTTTTGACCTTTGACCGTGACCCCGTGACCCGTACCCCAACTGTTGAGATTGCGCATGAAGCGTTGATCCGTGAATGGGGTCGTTTGAAAGAATGGATTGAGGCCAGCCGAGATGAAGTGCGTATTCAGCGGCAATTAGCCAACAGTACGCAGGACTGGCTTAAAACCGATAGAGATACCGGCTTTTTGGCGCGGGGGGCAAGGCTAGACCAGTTTAAATCACTCTATACCTCAACCCATCAGACCATTAGTTTGTCATCGGATGAAAAAACCTACCTTACGGCTAGTATTGCACTCCATAACCGATTGATATGGTATCGGCGTTTGATTGCTGGGGTGCTGACCACTTTGACGATTATAGCGATTATCTTGGCGGGATTGGCGCTAGACCGGGCCAATCAAGCGGATCAGCAGCGAAACCGGGCCAATAATCAGGCCCATGTTGCCCAATCACGAGAATTGGCCGCGAGCGCATTGGCAAATGACGACCAAATTGATTTGGCTCTGCTGTTGAGCCTAGAGGCACTGCGGGCATCGGATACATTTGAAGCCCGTAACAGCTTACTTGATACCCTACGGATTGAACCACGCCTTGAGGCCTATTTGCATGGGCATACCGATTTGGTGCGTAGCGTGGCCTTTAGCCCGGATGGTCGTTCCATTGCGTCGGGCGGGCGTGATAACCAAATCATTGTGTGGGATGCCCAAAACCATACTAAGCGATATGTGCTCACCGGGCATGAGGATTGGATTAACTCGGTCGCCTTTAGCCCCGATGGAACTGTGCTGGCGTCGGGCAGTGCTGATAACACGGTGCGTCTTTGGGATGTTGCCAGCGGGCAGATGCTCGACCAACCCCTTGAGGCCAGTATTGGGGCAGTGTGGAGCGTCCGCTTTAGCCCGGATGGTCAGTTTTTGGCAGCGGGTGGCGAAGATGGCCTGATTCAGATTTGGGATGTCAAAACACACCTGCCTCTCGGCCCGCCCTTGGCTGGTCATACGGATATTGTCTATAGCGTCGCGTTTAGCCCTGACAGTCAGATGCTGGCTTCGGGGAGCGCGGATAGTACGGTGCGTTTGTGGGATGTGGCAACAGGCAAGGCCATTGGTGAGCCGCTGATGGGCCATACCAATTGGGTATTGGCGGTCGCATTTCATCCAAGCGGGTCTTTGTTGGCCTCAGCGGGGGCTGACCAAAATATCATGTTGTGGCGGCTGGATACCAAAAATCCCGCGAACAATATGCCTGTTTTTACGATTGAAGCAGCCCACACAGATTGGATTCGCAGCCTTGCTTTTGATCCATCAGGCGATGTTTTGGCTTCGGCCAGCGCTGATCAAAGCGTGAAATTCTGGTCGGTTGCTTCAGGTCAACCCACATCCACACCCATTCAAATTTCCCAAAATGAGGTCTGGAGTGTTGGTTTTAGCCCGCAAGGGGATGAGGTCGTTTCGACGGATGGCAATGCAGTCGTGTTGCTGAGGGTACAGGCCAATCAATTGCAGACAAATTTATTGATTAATGATCTTGCTGTTGATCCAAATAAACATTTGCTGGCCGGGGCATCCGGCGGGCCAACAGAGGATGATGGGCTGGATGCCGTTACGCTTTGGGATGTTACCGACCACCAATTCGTTGCCCAATTGACTGAACATACAGGCCCTGTCACGAGCGTTGCCTTCAGCCCCGACGGTGTTTGGTTAGCCTCAGCGGGGGCTGACCAAACCATTATTTTGTGGGATGCGGCGTCGTATCAACTGAAACAACGCCTTGTGACCTCGACCCTTGCTCAAAATCCAGTATGGTCAGTCGTCTTTAGCCCAGATAGCCGCCTGTTGGCTTCGGCCAATGAGGCTGGGCAGGTCACATTATGGGATGTGGCAACAGGGGAGCCAAGCGGGAAACCATTAGTGGGTCACACCGCCGGGGTGGTGACATTGGCATTTAGCCCAGATGGTCGAATTTTAGCAACAGCAGGCCATGACCACACCATTCGATTATGGAATATGCAAGATAGAACGCTGATGACGGTTTTGGAAGGCCACACCGACAGTGTGTTAGCCCTTGCTTTTAGCCCAGATGGACGCTATCTGGCATCGGGTAGCCGCGATAAAACCATTCTACTATGGACGCTTGCCTCTGATTCGGCGGAGATTTTGCTAGGTCATACCAGTTGGGTGACAGATTTGGTTTTTACGGCGGATGGGCAGCAATTGGTTTCCAGTGGACGGGATGGACGGGTCATTTGGTGGGATGTTTCCTCCCGCAGCATGTTGGGCCGACCCTATTTGCAAGAGAATCTTTGGTTGACCAGCCTTGTCTTGGATGGAGTTTCGGATAGCGTGATCTCAGCGAGCCGGAGGGGTGACCTTTTGTTTTGGGAGACGGGCATGACGAGGTGGCGTGCCAAGGCGTGCCAGATTGCCAATCGAGACCTTACTGATGAAGAACAACTGAAATATCTGGGGCATCTTGTTGCACCTATGTGTCCCCAATAGTCCATCATGAGGAGGGTGATTCGCGAATCGCCCCTACCGCGGGCCCTAGCTCAATCTTACATGGCCTTATGATTTATGAGACATAGGAGCCAGACGGTTTTGTGATTTAAAACAGTAACACAGAAAGAGGGTTAGGCCTTCTTTCTGTGTTACTTGATTGTCTTATGGTGCCCGAAGGCTTAGAGGCTTCGGACTACTGGGTCACTGTTGCGCTGGGAACTTGGGTAGGGGCAACGGTGGTAGGAACATGAGTTGCTGACGCGCGTGGTCGGGCGGTCGAGGTGGCGAAGTTGGGAATATCGAGTGTGGTAACGGGGGTCACGTTTTTCAACGGAACCCAGCCATACGCTGACCCACCTAACCAGATGGAAATCCATGTTACGCCGTTCATATTGACCGCACCTGTCACGATATAGGTGTCGTATCCGCTCCCATCGGCGTCGGCAGGGAGTCGAATTTCCGCGCCATCTGAGCCGGTCATGACCTGACTGCTGGCGGCGGCAACAAAGGCAGGTTGAGATTGCCCCCAGCCAATGAGTACCAACCCCAAATGTGGCACATTATTAGCAGTTGGGCCTAGCGACAAGAAAGTGCCGTTGGCAGCCAGACTATAGCCACCAACCCCATGTCCTGCATCAACCCCATTCACAAAGTCATAGGTGGTGGCACGTACCACATAACCACCCGCCGCCGGGGCCGTGAAGTTCAAAAGGGCGGAATTGCCACAGGGATTCTCGCTACCTGCTGGATAGCTATTGTCGTCTGACGCAACGAGTGTGCCATCCTGATAAATTTGAATCAGTGGGTTGAAATCCGCTGCGTTACAGAGCATCACAAGCTGAACAGTCTGCCCAGCTTCAATGTCTAAGGCGTACTCATCATAACCATTGTTGGTATTACCTGTTTCCCACAATAATGAATCATGGTAGGTAACAGTGGCCGCTGACGCTTCTTTGGGTGTGAAAACAACCAAGGCGACGGCAATGATGATGAGACTGGAAAGTACCAGCATACCGATTTTTTGAAGTGACATATCGAAACCCTCCTTATTAGATCTGATCGCACTTCGTAAAACTATTAGTAATCTTAGGTGAATGACGAAGCGGTCACAATGGTCATGGGAATGGTTTCTGTCTGGGTCAGGCGGATAAAGCGAGGTAGGACAAGTAACCAAGTGGGGCTTGGAGAATAAAACAGGGGTAAGGTTGTGACCCTACCCCCGCAGTACGAAAATCTTTATTCAGAACTTATTCAATGGCAAGTTGGGTAATGGGCGTGACGCCTGAGAGCGGCAACCAACCATAATCAACACCACCCAACCAAACAGCAATCCAAATTGCGCCATCAACCTCAACGGCGTCGGTCACGACATAGGTGTCATAACCACTGTGATCGGCATCAGCAGGCAGGAACACACTTGCGCCATCACTGCCTTGCAAAACCTGACCACCCCCAGCGCTGACATAGGCGGGTTGGGTTTGACCCGTATCGAGTTTGACCAAACCGAGATTGGGAACATTATTGGCGGTGGGGCCAAAAGCGACGAATGAGCCACTGCCAATGATGGTGTAGCCACCGCTGCCATAACCACGATCAAAGTAACCGTAGTTGGCATCATAAGTCGTGGCATGAACGATGTAATTGCCGTCAGCAGGCGCGGTAAAAGTCAGATCGGAGCTATAGTCGCACGGGTCTTCGGGTCCACCGGGGTAGCCGTCGTCATTTGAGGCAATAAAGACACCTGCCGGGTCATACAGCCGGACAAAGGGATCAAATTGGGCGTCGTCGCAGAGCATAATGATTTCAATGGTTTGCCCAGCGGTCATGACCAAAGAAAAGATGTCAAAAGCGTTGTCTGTACCGACGATGCCATAGGACAAAGTGCCGTGAAAGGAGACGGTGGCGGCTTCGGCGGGCTTAGAGTTAGTGCCACCCACCAATGATACAGTCAGCAATACTACACACAGAACGACACATAATCTGAGGGATCGTTTCATAGTCAGTATCTCCTGAGGTGAAAGAAATTTAGGAATCTATTTATTAATGATACACGAATTAACCAGTGAAGTTCGTTGAGGTACTGTTAAGATAAGAGACGGCCTCAATATGCTTATCTCGATTTCAGCAAAGTTTTGTAATACTAGAGCAGGTAGCTTAGAAATTACTCAATCACCCATTGGCTAAGGGGAGTGAGGACGGAAAGCGGTCACCGAATGGCGAATCCGATTTATCATCAATTTCAATATGACATGGGGTCACCGAAAAAAATTCCCCTCACTACCAAAGGCAGCAAGGGGAATTCGCAAAGGTTGTTAGGGTTATGCCAGAGGGGGGATTAGTCTGCCCCGCCGACCTGTGGCATCGCACCAGTGGAGCGTTTGGTGTCGGGGGTGGTTTCCGCTGGTTCGATGCGGGCAATGCCACCCGGCCACCATGTCCATTGGCGGAAGAAAGCGGCCAAGGCGGGGTCGAGGATAGTACGGACTACGAAGGTGTCAATCAAAATGCCGACGCTGACCGCGAACCCGATTTGCGCCAGACCGAGAATGCTACCCGCCATCATCGCACCGAAAGTGCCTGCGACGATAATGCCTGCGGAGGTAATGATGGAGCCAGTGGCCTGCACCGAATGGTGAATGCCTTCAGGGGAGCCATATTTGCGGACTTCTTCTTTCATGCGCCCAAACAGGAAGATGCTGTAGTCAATGCCGAGCGCCACCAAGAAGACGAACATGAAGAACGGAACCCACCACGTCAGTTGATCTGATCCCCAAATGATATTGGAGGCGAGGCGCGTGATGCCGAGGGTTGTGGTATAGCTCAATAGAATTGTGCCGATGAGGTACATGGGAGCGACGATGCTGCGGAGCATAATCATGAGGATGATGAAGATGCCACCTAACACAAGGGCAATCGTCAAGCGCTGGTCGTCGGCTAGATAGCTGCGGATGTCGGTAATTTGGGCGGTTGAACCTTCGAGGCCGGAGGTCTTGGAATTGGCGTTAAGCACGTCCTTGATTTTCTCAGCGGCATCCATCGCTTCCGCGCTATAGGGTTCATTCTTCAGCACAATTTCAAAGCGGGCCGCATTGGTGGCGGTGTTCAAGTAGGTGCTGCCGAGTTGTTGCTGCACATCGGCGGGTAATTGAGTGCCGGGGCCAAGGGGTTGGGAGGCACTGCGTACATAAGCTACACCAGCGACCTTCGATAGTTTTTCGGTCAGCGCGGCGGTGTTGGCTTGCAGGTCGCCACTGTCAAAAATTGCCAGACCGGTCAGCGGTTGCATTTGGCCTGCCCCGATGTGGTCTTCCAAAACCCGGAAACCTTCAACGGATTCGGTATCTTCAGGTAGGTCTTTCAGTGTGTCATAGGTCTGTTCTTGCAACATGCCATAGACGGCCATGGGGGCCATCAGGACGACAATCAACAGGATGGTTTGCAGCGGACGGGCACTGACCCATTGTGAAGTGCGTTTGTACATCGCACCCGTGTTGCGGTGATGGGGTTTGGAAGGCCAGAACGCCCACTTGCCCAAGAGACCCAACAGCGCGGGGGTGAGAGTTAAGCCCGCCAATAGGCTCACGACCACACCAATTGCCAAAGTGGGGCCAGTGGTGTTGAACAAACCGAGTTTGGAGAAGGTCATCGCCATAAAACCGACCACAACCGTTCCGGCACTGCTCGAAATGGATTCACCCACGCGATGCACGGTGTTTTGAACGGCCTTGCGTGATTTCAACCCATCGGCCATTTCTTCTTGGAAGCGGCTAATCAGGAACAAACAATAGTCGGTTCCGGCGCCATACATGACCACAATCAGCAACATAGTCGCCGTGCCAGAGATGGTCAAGGTGCTTTCGGCCAGCCATGCCACAATGCCGCGGGCAATTAGGAAGGCAATTGTTACCACACCCAATGGAATCAGCGGCGAGACGGGGGAGCGGTAAATTGCCAGCAAAATCACGACCACCAAAATCAGTGTGACAAAAATGGTGCGGTCAACGCTGGAAGTGATGTTTTCATCATATTCCGAGAAGATGGCAACTTCACCCGAACGATAGGTATTAAGCGAAGCAGGGGCGGCCTTTAATTCGTCGCCAATGGCATCCAACACCACGCGACGCTGTTCAAGATCGGTAGTATTGAGGGCCACGACGACCATTGCTACCTGTTGATCCTGTGAAATCAGAGCGCCTGCCGCATCAGGATTGAGGGTAGGGGACTGGACAGCGGCAATATATTGAGGGGCTTCGGCGCTTGCCAGCCAATTGCTGACCCGACCAATAAAGGCTGTGTTGGTCTCATCTGTCACGGTTGTTCCGTCGGTGGCCTCGAAGACCACCACGATGCTACCCTGACTAGCTTGTTGTGGGAAATTCGTGTTGACGAGTTCGCGACCCACGCGCGACGAGGCGTCATCGGGCAAGAAATTGGACTGGTCATTGCTGGTCACATCTTCTAGATTGGGGGCCAGAGCGGTTACGGCAATGGCAACGAGAATCCAGCCCAACAACAGCGGGATACGATAGCGGTCAGCGAGCCGACCAATGGCGCTAAACATGGTAGTGATCCTCACCTTATGTTATAATGAACGTTAAAGACAGCACTAGCCGTTGCGATCCCGGCAGATCAAATGGAACGGCGATTGATTGTCACCTGAAAGGGTTGCCTAAAACGGGCAGCCCTTTTTGCATTAGAGGTTGTGACGCGGCGATCCCGGCATGATTGGCGCGATGCACAACCTCTCCGACCCAAATCCCATCATGGGCACTTGGTGTTACATAGGCAGTTCTCCAGCTATGAATCTTCTGGGTTAAGACTATGGTGGATGAAATTGACCTCGATGCCGTTGCTTAACAACGAGACGTACATCTTCGCCATTTCATCAGCGGTATATTCATTAGGATGTTGCGACCACCAACACATCAGTTGGAAGATAATCCCTGCCATCGCGTTCGCCACAATCATGGGTGGCACAGGTGCATTGGGAACCCATTTGCATTCGCGCATGATATTCTCTTCCCAAGCTTGGGCCATAAATTCACGTGCCATTGCTTGCAAACGGAATGAGCCATCCCGCCCAAAAACAATCTGCATTAATTGAGGGTGCTGCTCCACATATTGAAAGACGAGCAGGGCTACTTGATACATGCCTTCTTGAAACGTGTGGTCAGGAGGGACAAGATTATCTTTGTCCTCGGCTTGGGCGCGGAGTTCGATAAACCCCCGCATGGCAAGCGATTCAACTAAATCTTCCTTATCATCGAAATGCAGATAGAAGGTGCGCTTGCTGACATTGGCGGCTTCGGTGATGTCTAGCACTGACGCAGCTTCATAGCCCATACGGCTGAAAACCTGCTCGGCAGCATCTAGGAGACGCTGGCGGGTTTCCAGTTTACGTTGTTCATGGCGGTCGAGTGCAGGAGTGGTCATTGCGATTATTACTATCCCTAGAGTGCATAATTGCACACCGTGTATACTATTGCATATAGAGTATAATTTTTCACGGAGCGTGTCAAGCCCTCAAAATAATCTGCCTTCAAAGATTGTGCATATGCCACAATCATGCCTTTGAATGGACTGCCAATACATTACGCACGCCTGCCATTATGTGCCAGTTTTTTTGACCACCCCCAAAAATTAGGGAATAAGTAGCCCATTTTGGGGGGTACAATTTCCCTAAATCAGTCATCACCAAAAGGATTAATGGATTGCCATGAAAAAATGGATAAGTTTGATCTTGTTGGCTATTGTTTTAGCCCTCCCCAATCCGGGTATCGTTGTGGGGCAGGGCGATGAGTTGACTCTTGTTCCCTTCACCGATGAATCGTTTGGCATTCAAGGGGTCGTACCAGACGGGTGGCAAGAAATTGCGCCGGGGGTTTATGCCCGCGGGAACGGCCCAACGGATGTTGTATTGGTGGCCGAGCAAGCGACCCCCAGTACAGCCGACGCGACCTTAACGGCTTTGTTGCCCCAGCTTGGTTTGACCGCAGCACCGGAGAGCGTGGGTACACTGGACACGGATACGCTCAGTTGGACACTCTATCGGGTAGATGTTCCCTCACCAGCCCTCACCATTAGTGTAGATTTGGCGTTGGCTGAGGCCGATGGCAAAACCTATATTGTGGTGATGCAAGTTGGCTCGGATGAATATGATGCTTTGCACGAAGCGGTTTTTCTACCTGTGCTGCAAGCCCTTGCCCCCTATGCTCCCGAACCCGTCGAAGTGCCGTATGTAGTTGAGGACGTAACCTTTGCCAATGGGGATATTACATTGGCGGGAACCCTGACGATGCCGGATGTGACTGGGCCTCATCCTGTTGTGATTTTGGTAACAGGCAGCGGCCCCCAAGACCGCGATGAAAGTCTTGCTCCGGTGGCGGACATCAAACCCTTTGCTTTGATCGCTGACCATCTCACTCGTAATGGGATTGCGGTCTTGCGTTACGATGATCGTGGGGTAGGGGAATCAATCGGGGAGGTGGATGGCACCATTGCCGATTATGCCACTGACACCGCCGCTGCCATTGATTATTTGCTGACGCGACCCGAAATTGACCCTAATCAAATTGGTATTCTGGGTCATAGTCAGGGTGGGATTATCGCCGCGATGTTGGGGGCGCAAAACTCGCATGTGGCATTTATCATCGGCATGGCTGGCCCGGCTGTGAATGGCCGCGATTTGTTGTTGGTGCAAAACGAACGCCTGCTGGTGGCTGAGGGCGCAACTGAAACACAAGTCGCCGAGCAACTTGCCTTTGTTTCAGAATTTTTTGACCAGCTTGAAAGCGGGGCAGATGAGGCTACGATTTACCAATTGGTGGCTGACCATACCCGTGCCCAAATTGAAGCCCTATCCGACGATCAAAAAGAGGCGCTGGGGGATATTGATTCCTATGTGCAGCAATCCACTGACGCCTTTATGGGCCAATATAACAGCCAATGGTTTTTGTCCTTTTTGCAAAGTGACCCCGGCCCGGATTGGGCACAGGTCACCGTACCTGTATTGGGCTTGTTTGGGGGTAATGATGTGCAAGTAGACGCCACCCAAAATGCCACCGCGCTGGAAGAAATCCTGACCACAGCAGGCAATTCTGATTTTCAGATTGTCACGCTACCCGACGCTAATCACCTATTCCAAGCGGCGCAAACGGGGGCTGTCTCGGAATATGGTGTATTGGAGCAAGAATTCACCCCCGACTTTTTGCCGACCCTTACCGATTGGCTATTGGCACACCTCACCCTAGCGACCCAATAACCCGCTCCAAATTTGCCCATTAAAAAGAGTCAGCTATATAGTTGGCTCTTTTTAATTTAAAAATATTGAATACAGTTTGAAATTTTTGAGTAATTGTTATATTATCTGAATATAATATGCTGCGAATGTTGTGATTCTTGAGGGCGACCTATGCAATCTTATTTGATGGAACTATTGGCGTGTCCAATTTGTCATGGTGAGTTGAAATGGACGATTACTGAGTCACGGAATGAGCGCATTGAATCGGCCTCGGCTCACTGCGACGAGTGCTATGTGACCTATCCCGTTCGTGAGGGTATCGGTCTGTTTGTTAGGCCTGATTCGACCGTGCAGGACGCATGGGAGCAGGCCGAAAGCGGCATTGTGCGCTATTTGAAAAATCAACCCGCACTAATGGCCCAGTTACTGGATAGGCCTTTGGAGATGTTGAACCCCGCTGACCAATTTTTCCGGGCGATGCTGCATGAGGATGCTGGACATTTTGCCACCGCCAAGTTGGTTGAACAGGTCGCCATGCGCGGCATGTATACCCCCGATTTTTTGCGGTGTAGCCAATGTCAGTATGAGTATATTTTGAATGCATTGGCTGGCGGGACGGAACCAATCCTTGATTTGGCCTCAGGGCGGGGCTATCTGGTTGAACAAATGGCAAAATCACTCGACCGGCCCCTAATCGTAACCGATATTAGCCCGCGTGTGCTGCGGCGCAATCAACAATGTTATGAGCAGGCTGGATTAGGCCACAAAATGAGCTTTCTGGCCTTTGATGCACGCTATATCCCCTTTAAAAATGATACTATCCCAGTCATGACAAGCAATGTTGGCCTTGCCAATATCGAATCGCCGGGGGATTTAGTGCGAGAGTTACATCGTGTAGTCAGTAACCATATTTATGCTGTTCATCATTTTTATCCGACCACTGACGAGGCCAATCAAGCCGCTCTCACCCAACTCAATCTGATTGAACTGATGATACGGGAATCGGCTTTGGCCCTCTTTGAACAAGCAGGCTGGCGAATCGAATTTGTGAATGTTTGTGCGGGTAAAGCTGTCCCTACGCCTGCTAGTGCAATTTTAGATGGGGCGCGAATTGATGGCCTGCCTGTCGCGGAGACAGTGCTAGAATGGGGGGTGTTAGTGGCGAGAAAATAGGGTAGGGTAGTTATGGATTTAGCAAGTTTGGTCAATACATGGGGATTGTGCAAGTCGTACCCAGAAATGATTGAAGAAAGGACAGACACGGCTGATGTGCGTCGTTGGCGAGATGTTCAACCGCACTGGTTAACCCATGGAACAATATTTCAGTGTATTGCGGTCGAAAACCAACGACTCATTTTAACGAATGGCTTTAAGATCTTTCGCACCGAACCTGAAACATATACCCAGATGAAGGCCGCGACATTCCAATGGGGTGATGTTGTTTATCTTAGGAAAAAACTTGACCGCCCCCGCTGTGTAATTGATCTTGGTTATCACTGGCAGAACCACATGATTATTTATCGGGTCGAAATTAGTAACATGCTCAATATTGTCTATTGGTTTGACCATCAATTGATTGCTGCTAGAGAGATTGATTCTGATTAAACTCCTCTGAATTGAAAATTTCACTAAAAGTTTTACCCCGCCTCTAAAAATTTCAGTACAATTCTACTATTTCTAAATGATACGGCTCCATCCCCGAAAGGTTAGATGAATCATGCTGGCGCAAACGCCCCCCATGGGTTGGAATAGTTGGAATACCTTTGGCTGGAAAGACCTCCATGCCGATGTCGTCCAAGAGACAATTGACGCCTTTATCAGCGAGGGCCTCAAAGACGCGGGTTATGAATATGTGGTGATTGATGATACGTGGCAGGCTAATGATCGGGTAGATGGCAAGCTGACATGGGACGAGGATCGATTTCCAAATGGCATCAAACCACTCGCGGATTATGCGCACAGCAAGGGCCTGAAATTCGGTATTTATTCCTGTGCGGGTACGCATACGTGTGCAGGCAAGCCGGGGAGTTTTGGTTATGAAGAAATAGATGCTCAAACCTTTGCTGATTGGGAAGTGGATTTCCTGAAATATGACGCCTGTTATATTCCCGCCAACAGCCATAACCCCACCTTATATAAACGCATGGGGCAGGCCCTCCGTGCAACAGGCCGCCCGATTCTATATAGCATTTGCGAGTGGGGCAACCATCAACCATGGGAATGGGCCGCCGAAACTGGGGGGCATATGTGGCGCACCACTGGCGATATTGAGGACTCATGGAAGTCTATTTTGGAAATCGGCTTTCGTAAACAAATTGGCAAACATCCCTATGCTGGGCCGGGGGGCTGGAATGACCCCGATATGTTGGTGATTGGGATGCATGGCAAAGGTAATGTAGCCGCAGGAGGCTGTACCGATGCCGAATATCGCTCCCATTTTGGATTGTGGTGTTTGCTGGCCGCACCCCTCATGATCGGCTGCGATGCCCGCCATATGAGTCCATTGGCCCGTGAGCTATTGCTTAATCCGCGTTTGATTGCGGTCAATCAAGACCCCCTTGGCCGACAGGGCTATCGCGTAGGGCAGGTGGAATATGCGTGGGAGATGATGGATGTGTGGGCTAAACCCCTCGCGGATGGCTCGATTGCGGTAGGGTTGTTTAATTTGGGCGATACCCGCACCCAGAAAATCCCGATGTCATGGGAAGCGCTGGGCTTGCATGATCGTCGCCCATGTCAGATTACCAATTTGTGGACAGGGGATGATTTAGGGGTGCATACCCGTAGCTTTTTTGCCGAGATTGCCCCCCATGACTCCCTGATTATCAAAATTACGCCACAAAATTAAGACTGAATTGGTTAGGCTCATATTAAGCACGGTCAGCGTAGAGGCCACAGTTGCCGCTAATCTTTCTTTGGTGTTACAGTAGAATTTAGCTCACATATAACCAGTACAAAGAAGGACTTATGAAAAAATTCTTGGTTTTGGCATTACTACTCACTAGCGGACTCGGTGTTTTCCCCATCCAAACCTCACAGGCGCAGCAGTCTGAACCCGCCAATTGGACAATCATGCACTACACCGACGTTGACAACAACCTCGAAGGGGCAGCATTCAACGACTACTATGAAATGCAAAGTGCTGGCAGTATGGACGGCGTCACCATCGTCGCCCAGTTGGATCGCGCCGAAGGTTTTGACACGCGCTTTGGCGATTGGACGGACACGCGCCGCTTTGTGATGGAGTACGTTCCGCAGGCAGAACCCGCCGACGCCAAAGGCGAACGCGCCGCAGTAGTCGAGTTTCTGGTGGCTCGGGGCGCGGGTACCGTTGAGGACTTGACTGCTCAGGCGGAGAATACACCTGACGAGACGATTCACCGCCTCTACACCGAAAACAACCTCGGCGTGACATTTGATCAAACACCCGTTGAGGACTTAGGCGAAGTGGATATGGGCGATCCGCAGTCGCTAGTTGATTTCATCGAATGGAGTGTGCAGAACTACCCCGCTGAACATTACATGCTGGTGATCGGCAGTCATGGCGGCGGGTGGCGTGGCATTGGACCCGACGACGGGCTTGGTCAGGAGTCTATGCTAGAACTGCCGGAAATTGATGCGGCCCTAGCGACTGCCCGCGCAGATTTGGGAATAGATAAATTCGATATTGTTGGTTTCGACGCCTGCCTGATGGCCGTAACAGATGTCGCGGTCATGCTTGAACCTCATGCCGATTATGTCTTGTTCTCGCAGGAAGTCATCCCCAGCAACGGTTGGGAATATTATCACAGCATCACGGCGATGCAGCAGCACCCGGAATGGGATGCCTTCCAAGTCGGTAGCACCTTTGTTGATTCCTATATGGATTACTATGGTGGTGTTGGGGCACGTACGAAAGTCGGCCTGTCGCTGGTTGAAACAGCGGGTTTGCCCGATCTTCTGGCTACCCTTGAGGATTTCGCCGCTGTTGTCGGGTCGGACACCGCCGAACTGCTATCGGCTTTGGGGACAGCCCGTAATAATAGTCAAGCCTTCGCCACCTCGCTGTCCAGCCGAGGGGAATACTATTCGTATATTGATTTGCGAGATTTCATGAACTGGTTCAGTCTACAAACCAGCATTACCGAAGATGCCTACAGCGCGGCATTGGCGGTGATTGCTGCCTATGATAACACGGTGATCTATTCACGGGCCGACAGCCATCTACCGGGGGCGACTGGTTTGGCGGTCTATCTACCTGCCCAAGCCGACTCTTATGATACTACCTACCCGGCGGCAGCCCCCAGCAGTTTTGCCTTCTGGCAGGCCTATCTCGACCAGTTCTACCAAACCATTAGCACCGAACTTGACGGCAGTGCCCTCAGTCTCGATATCAAGAACGTGTTCACGCTGGGCGAAAGTGGAAGTTCGGTTGATAACCCCGTAATTTTCTTCGATGCGGCGGGGGTCGGTGTGGTAGATATCACCTACTCCATCTTGTATGTGCAAGAGGACGGGTCGCGTATCCTTGTGGATACCGCACCAATAGCCTACACGACCACCTTACCAACGGGCGAGACGGTAACTGAGTACCCGAATGAATTGACGCCTAGCACCTTCAATTGGAGCGTTGAGTTCCCCTACCTCACGGATGGTACCAACAGCCTTCTCAGTGTGGCCTCGACCAGCGGCAACCAACTGTCCATCTCCGGCACGTATGTGACCGCGCAAGGTCGCCAGCCAGCCGCGCTGTTGTTCGACGCAGGCACCTACACTTTCTTGGGCATGTTGGCGAGCAACGGCGAATCAGTCTATGAACCGGTTCCAACACCCGGTGACCAATTTATTGTGGACATGGTCATTATCAGCCCAGACGGCGAAATTGTTGTTCAGCCGCAAGAGGACACCCCATTGACGTTCGGCTTGGAACCGTTCACCTTCGGCTACAAACCAGCGATCAGCGGATCGTATGTGATTGGCTTAAGCATCACCGATCTCGCGGGCAATACCGTCCGCAAGTGGGCCGACCTCAGTATCAACAACGAAGGGATAGATGGCACATTACGCAGCTATACGGATACTAACGAAGGCGTCTACTTCCAGTATCCCTATGCGTGGGGCGAGATGTATTCGCTCTCAAATGACGACGGTAGTCTGACCAATGCCTTGTCCGACCCGAACGGCACCCAATCCCTGTTTGTGGACGTGTATCTGGAAACCGATGCGCTGTCTGCACTGGAAGCCAATCTCGCGAATATCGAAGGGGACGTGAGTGAAATTCAAGAGACGACCTTTGCTGGACTCCCCGCATACGAGGCGTTCTACACGGTGACAACCGACGACGGTACTGCCACGACGATAGTGATAAGCGTGCTAAATGAGCAAGCTGGCTCGGTAGTGGTGTTCAGCTTCAGCGCGTGGGGTGATGGTGTCCAGCCGGATACCAGTGTGATTGATTTGCTGGACAATACCATCTACTTCTTCCCGCCGATTCTCGAATAATTGCCCAGCCCAATAAATCATGGGACGTCGTTTATGGCGTCCCTAGGAATGATTACCCCGCGCGGAGGAGGTCGTTTCTGGCGAAAGCCTCCACGCCGATGTCGGTCTTGAAAAGCTAGAGGGCGGCGGGTTGAGCGAAGATGGGGCGTGATTCCCATTCATGTTCCAAAATGCTCATAATGATTTCGTCGTGGTACTGACCCTCGTAAAACAACACATCGCGTAAGATACCCTCGCGTTTGAAGCCGACTTTTTCATAGACATGGAAAGCGCGGGGGTTGAGCGACAACACATCCAAGCCCAAACGGTGCAATTTGAGCGTTTGGAAGGCGTAGTCCACCATTAAACGCATCGCTTCCGAACCATACCCTTTATTAAAGTCGGCCTCATAGAACAACGAGACCCGAATATTGGCGCTGCGACTGTCGGCATCAATATTCAAGATGACAATTTCGCCCAATGCCTCAAGGGTGGTGGGGTGGGCGATGATGAAACCAACACGGTCAGTCGCGTGGGCAAAACGGGCTACATATTGCTGAGTTTGTTCGAGCGTGAATGTGGCGAAGGTGGCCGTCAGCCGGCGGATAGTGGGATTATTGCTGGACTCTAGGATAATTTCGGCATCCCCGTCTTGATACGGACGTAGGACAATTTTTTGCCCTTGGATGATGGTCATGATGAAGCACCTTTCGCGGGTGAGGTAGCAAGAAAGGTGCATTATGCTGGATGAGAAGAGGTGGGTCAATCCGACTAAAGCCGGAGATTTACCCCTTTACCACAATTAATGCTCCGCCAATATGCTGCACGTCCCACCCACTGAAAAGAGGGGGAGTTCTTGTTCGCTCAATCGAATATTAACATGCTCAACCCCGCTGACATTCCGAATGAGTGATTCGACCACCGTCGCCGCTTGCGTATAGGCCTTATTGACAAGGTTGGCGTAATCATAGGACACCACACGGTCTTGGGCCTTGTTAATCAGTTCATCTTCCAAACCACGACACCCCGGCCAATCACCTAACCCCGGCCCGCGTGAACAATCCCGATCATAAAATCCGGATTTTTCTTGGTTGGCGATACATTCGCGGACTTGGGCTTGGGGTAGGGTGATTGTCACGGTTGTGCCATCCACCACGATGTCATCGAGGGTGACAAGGCTCAAATCCACCCCACCCGTCACATCAAAAAAGGCCCGATACTTGAGTGAGAGGCTGCCCGGTATGATGCCTTGGTCGCCATCGGCATATAGTTCGGGAAACACGACTTCTTCCCGGGCTGTTTCGAGCCATGCCTGTCGCTGAATCGGGCCAAAAATAGCCTGAGGCGGGATGGGTGTTGGGGTAGGGGTCAAGGTTGGCGTCGGGGTGAAGGTCGCAGTAGCAGGTAGCGTTGGCACACCCGACGGAAGTTTAGAAGGCGTAACCGAGGCCACTAGTGATTCGCGGTTGGCGTCGTCATTGGTATTCATGCCAAACAGCAAATAGCCAATGATGCCCGCCCCAATCAGCATTAAACCAACAAGTGCCCCTAGGCTACAAGTGAGGAAGAAGGTGTGATAGCGACGATTTTCCAATGACTGCCCCTCTAGTAATTATGACGGTTGGTGTAGGCGCTCCACCCAACCCTGATAAATTTCTTCAAAGATCATCGGCAGGGTTTTGGTAATGTCCCAATTAGGGTAATGGGCTTTCATTTTCCCTAAATCGGAGATGTAACAAATATGGTCGCCTTCGCGGTTTTTGTCTACATATTCATAACGCATTTTTTGCCCACTGAGTTGCGCTGCCAGCTCAAATGCTTCCAAAATCGAGACCGAATTGCCACGTCCACCCCCCAAATTATAGACTTCGCCAGCGCGGGGGTTAGCATAAAAGGCCTCAATAAACCGGACAACATCATGGGCGTGGATGTTATCGCGTACCTGTTTGCCCTTATAGCCGAAAATTTTGTATTGTCCGCCTGCCACATTCACCTTAATGAGATAACTCAAAAAGCCGTGCAGTTCGACGCCGGAATGATTCGGCCCCGTCAAGCAGCCCCCGCGTAAACAGCAGGTCTTTAGGCCAAAATAGCGTCCATATTCCTGCACCATCACGTCCGCTGATACTTTCGAGACGCCAAAAATTGAGTGTTTCGATTGGTCAATCCGCATATTTTCACGGATACCACCGAAGTCCGAGGGGTCAGCATAATCCCAACGAGTCGCCAATTCATTTAGGGCCAGTTCGTTGGGTGCATCGCCATAGACCTTATTGGTGGACATGTGCACAAAAATGGCATCGGGTGCATGGCGGTGGGTGGCTTCCAATAAATTGAGCGTGCCCCCGGCGTTGACATCAAAATCATCAAAGGGGCGGGTGGCGGCAAGATCGTGGCTGGGCTGGGCTGCGGCATGGACAATCAAGTCTGGCTGTAACTCTTGGATACACTGCTCAATGGCGGCACGATTGCGAATGTCGAGTTCGTGGTGTTGAAAATGACGACAGGTGGCTTCTAGGCGGTGCTGATTCCATCGGGTATCCCCGGCAGGGCCAAAAAAATCGGCGCGCATATTGTTATCAATGCCATGTACCGTCCAGCCGAGTGCATCAAAATGCATCACGACCTCAGAACCAATTAGGCCACTTGAACCAGTCACTAAAATTTTCTTAGTCAATATCGCTTCCCTTGGGTGGGTTCAGAATATTTCGCAGGCGAGTTTAACCCAAAAAGGGGCGGATTTTAATGGGGAATGTCGGACGAATTCGACAAAAATTTGCGCGAACCCAGCTCCAAATTGTGTGAAAGTTGTATAGGATTCCTAAGCAATCTTGGGGCAATCTCGTTTTAATTTAGGCGTTTCAGTTGAATTTAGAGGCTATCCGGTGATTGTTAGGAAACTCTGTCAGCCAATTTGCCAACCGGTAGTTAAAATGGAGAATGGTTAAGGAAGTGGTTGCTAATGCTCTATTATTAATCTTTGCTCAATGGTCGGGAGGAATTGTCATGCTATCCTATCGTCTTGGCAAGGCATTGGTTATAGTTTTGATCTTAACCTTTGTTTTGCCACTATCATTCCAATCTGCACGGGAAGCGTCTGCCGCTCCACCCACCAACCCGCCTGTTTATCCAAGTAATTGTACCGGGGCCTTTGCTCATACTTATGACGTGGGGCCGGGGCAACCCTATGCCTCGATCGGGGCTGTGCCGTTCAGCACTTTGCAACCCAGTTCAATCGTGCGGATTCACTGGCGCTCAACGGCCTATCGAGAAAAGGTCATTGTCAGTACCCATGCTTCGGCGGCTCAACCAGTGTGTATCGTGGGAGTGCCGGGGCCGAGTGGTGAATTACCCATTATTGATGGCAACGCGGCTACCACGACCAATAATATGTATTTTGACTACGATGGCATCCAAGAATATGGGGTGTTCATCATCATGCACGAGGATTATGGCGGGCCGCTACCTCAATATATTTTTGTCGAGGGGCTGCAAATCCAAGGGGCCTATCGCGCCTATAGCTTTACGACTGCCGCCGGACAAACCCGTACCTATACGGATAACGCGGCTGGCATTCGGATCGTGAGCGGGGAGCACATCCGAATCACTGGCTGTATTATCACGGATAATGGGAACGGCCTTTTTACGCAGACCAGCGACCCACCCGCGATGATTACCAGCGACATTATCCTGCAATACAGTTATATCTATGGGAATGGCACGCCGAACCCCGGTTTTGACCAGCGCCATAACGCTTATACCGAAACGATGGGCATGGTCTACCAATTCAATTATTTTGGGCCGTTGCGGTCAGGGTCGGGTGGTAACAATATCAAGGATCGCGGCTCCGGCACAATCATCCGCTACAACTGGATTGAAAGCGGCGCCCATCTGATTGACCTTGTGGAATGTGAAGATAGCTGCTCGGCCACCATGGCTCAGCCCGACTATAACCAAGCGTGGATTTATGGCAATGTGTTGGTGAATAATTCCAGCTATCGTAATACGGTACATTGGGGCGGGGATAATGGTGGTGAAGACCCCATCCCCGGTACACAGCCATGTGGGTGGAATGCAGGCGAAGACCCGACCGAGTGTTTCCACAAAGGCCCACTCTATTTCTATAACAACACCGTGATTTTCGATGTATCCACCGGGCGCAAGACCCTATTACGTTTGCAAACCAATGAACAGAGCGCCGTCGCTTTTAACAACATTGTGCATGTCATCGGCAGCGGCAACCCCATTTCCTATATGAATACTAAGGGGATACTCAATCTGGGGGTCAATATCGTCAATCGGGGGGGTAGCACCCTAACGAATTTCTATCAGCAAGCATCAGGCTCGGCGGTCAACGGGACGGCGAATGTGAACGTCTTGACCAATTCCGCCCAAACGGGTTTTGTCAACGTGGCAACTGGTAATTATGCTTTGTTAGGGACTTCGCCTGCCGTCAATACCGGGCAAGCTCTTGTCGCAGGAGCCTTACCCGTCAGCTATGAATATAATGCGACCCTCGGTTCACGTGCCCGTATCATCACCAGCGCGATTGATCAAGGCGCATTCGAATTATTCCCGCCACCCCTGACCGATACGCTGGCGGTGTTTAATCCGAATGCCAGTGCAACGAGTTTGATTAGTAGTCTGCAAGATTTACCCCCCATCGCGGCTTATAACAGCTACTCACCGACACCCCCTGCGGGTGGGCAGTGGGTCATGGGGGATTGGGATGGTGATGGACGCAAAACACCGGGGGTCTATGCGGCCAACGGGGTATTTTATACCACGAATGCGACAGCGGCTAGCAATCAGTGGACGGGGACATGGTTTGGGCTATTGAATCGGCCTCCGGTGGCAGGGCGGTTTGATGGAACGATCAACCATGACTGTCTGGGGGTAGTGGACAACGCCAACTTCCCACCCTATGGCACGGCGTTTGCTCTATACTTCACCTGTAATGTGGCGGGGGGTAATCCGGCCAAGACCTTCCAATGGCTGAGTGTGCTGCTGCCGGATAATCAAGGGCATACGGGGGCGCATCAATTTAGTGGGGGGGACTTTGACGGCAACGGCGTAGATTCGATCGCGGTACGGCGTGGCCCAACGATAGCATGGACGAATGTGGCCCCGACGACCCAACTGTCGGAATTCACCTTCGCCCAATACATCGGCACACCCCATGCCACCGATTATGGTGTGTTGGTGGCAGGTGATTGGGATAGCAATGGTGCGGACAGTTTTGGCTTGTTCTACCAAGATGGTGCGTTCTATCGGCGTGATGATTTGCTCTGGAACAGCGGGGCTTATTTGTTGCAGCGGGTTGGCGCACCGGTTGGCACACCCATGACGGCGACCAGTTGGCGCAATCCATCCGGTGGCAGTAGCGGTGAAAGCGGTGGACAGGCAAGCGATCCAAATAGCGTCTCTAGCCAGCCGTCGCGCGTGGAAGCCGAAAATGCGGATGTCCTTAAGTCGGGCAATTGGACAACCCAAGCCGCTCCGAATGCTAGCGGTGGGCAGTATGTCTATAGTCGTGATCTTAATGGGGCCCTGACGCTCCGGTTCACCGGTACATCGATTGAAATTGCCTATATGGAAGGGCCAGCTCTGGGCACGTTCACCGTCTTGGTGGACGATGTGGCGGTGCGCACGGTCATTGCGACCCGTTCGACGGCAGCCATCACTAGCACCAGCGTTGATTATCTAACCAACGAATCCCATACCCTGCAAATTGTGCCGATTGATGGCACGGTCGCTGTGGATGTGTTCGTTCAAAACGCCGTTGTTCCTAACTAGTTAAATGCTTTATGGGAGGGTTTTGGCCCTCCTTTTTTGAAGACTTGTGACGATTCTGTGACGTTCGATTGATAGAATAGATAAAGAACCCATTCTGTCGGTATATCTTTAAGAGGAGGTTGTAGATTTTCAGAACCCTTGTTTCTATCTTTACCGAGTTTTCCTAAGGATTTTATCCCATGCGTTTTAAGACATTATCTCTTCTAATCCTCGTCAGTTTGCTGTTTAGTTTGGGGGTCTATCCTTTTTCCAAATCTCCAACAATTGTTTCGGCTGCTCCACCTAGCCCACCCGTTTATGCCAGCAATTGTACGGGGTCGTTTGCCCATACCTATAATGTGGGACCGGGACAACCCTATACTTCAATTGGGGCCGTGCCATTTAGTAGCCTAGCCCCAAGTTCGATTGTGCGGATTCATTACCGCGCTACACCCTATTATGAAAAAGTCTTTGTCAACACCATCGCGACCCAAAATCAGCCTGTATGCATTGTGGGTGTGCCGGGGCCGGGTGGCGAATTGCCTATTATTGATGGGCAGAACGCCACGACCACCACCAATATGAACACCGACTATGATGCCAGCCAGCAACGTGGTTTGTTCACCATTATTGGGGCGGATGACGGCCTGCTGCCTGCCTATATCTATGTTGAGGGGCTGCATTTTCGGAACGCCTATCAAGATTACACTTTTACGTCGCGTAATGGGTCAGTGCGTGCCTATGCCATCAACGCGGCGGCTGTCTACATCCAGCGTGGTGAACACATTCGCATTACAGGCTGTATCATTAGCGGTTCAGGTAATGGCCTGTTCGCTGCTACTGATGATAGCGGGAACATCACCCGCGATTTGACGTTGGAATATAGCTATATCTATGGCAACGGGGTGGTGGGTTCTGACCGTGAACACAACACCTATACCGAATCCATCGGCATGGTCTATCAATTCAACTATTTTTCGGCGCTGCGCACAGGATCAATGGGGGCCAACCTCAAAGATCGCTCATCAGGCACGATTGTTCGTTACAACTGGATTGACGGCGGCGCCATTGTAGTTGATCTTGTCGAAGGGGATGGCGGCTGGCCTGTCTTGAGTGTGCAGCCTAATTACAACACCGCGTGGGTCTATGGCAATGTACTGATTAATCGCCCGACTTCCTCGTCCAATGGGCGTAGTACGGTGCATTTTGGTGGGGACAACGGTGGGGAAGACCCCATTCCCGGCACACAGCCATGCGGATTTGACCCCGGTCAAGACCCCACCGAGTGCTACCGCCGAGGCCCACTCTATTTTTATAACAACACTGTCTTGTTATATGTCTCCTCTGGCAACAAGACCCTGCTGCGACTGCAAACGGATGAACAAACCGCTTTTGCTGTCAATAACGTCGTGCATACGGTTGGCACGGGCTATAACATCAGTTATATGAGTTATCGTGGGCAGTTGAGCCTTGGTGTGAATATCGTCAATCGTGCCAGCAGCCCCTTGACCAATTTCCATCTTAATCAGGGTGGCCCAAATTCGACGGTGACGGGACAGGCTAATGTGACGGTGCTGACTAATCCGGCGCTAACGGGTTTTGTGGATGCCGCCGCCGAGAATTACTACTTGCTGGGCACTTCGCCAGCGGTCAACACCGGGCAGACCATCGCCCCGCCCTTGCTTCCGGTAGGGCACGAATACAATGCTAGTTTGGGCATCCGTGTTCGTCCGGTGGTGGGTCAGATTGACATGGGAGCATTTGAATATGGCTCGCCCGTGCCGACCGATACGCTGGCGGTGTTTAATCCGAATGCGAGCGCAACGAGCTTGATTAGTAGCCTGCAAGATTTACCGCCCCTCGCGGCCTATAACAGCTACTCACCGACACCACCAGCGGGTGGGCAGTGGGTCATGGGCGATTGGAATGGCGACGGACGTAAAACACCGGGAGTCTATGCGCCCAATGGGGTCTTTTACACCACCAACGCCACCGCCGCTAGCAATCAGTGGACAGGGACATGGTTCGGGTTTTTCAATCGGCCTCCGGTCGCAGGGCGGTTTGATGGAACGGTCAATCATGATTGTGTGGGCGTGGTGGACAATGCCAATTTCCCACCCTATGGCACGGCTTTTGCTTTGTACTTCACCTGTAATATGGCAGGGGGCGATCCAGCCAAGACTTTCCAGTGGCTGAGTGTGCTGCTGCCGGATAATCAAGGGCATACCGGGGTGCATCAATTTAGTGCCGGGGACTTTGACGGTAACGGCGTAGATTCGATCGCGGTGCGGCGTGGCCCAACAATTGCATGGACGAATGTGGCCCCGACGACTCTGTTAAGCGAATACACGCTGGCTCAATATATCGGGACACCCCACGCGACGGACTACGGTGTGTTGGTAGTTGGTGATTGGGATGGCAATGGGCGTGACAGCTTTGGCTTGTTCTATCAAGATGGCGCGTTCTATCGGCGCGATGATTTGCTCTGGAACAGCGGGGCCTATTTGTTGCAGCGGGTTGGCGCACCTGTCGGTACACCTATGACCGCAACTAGTTGGCGCAATCCATCCGGTGGCAGTAGCGGTGAAAGCGGTGGACAGGCAGGCGATCCAAATAGCGTCTCTATCCAGCCGTCGCGTGTGGAAGCCGAAAATGCGGATGTCCTCAAGTCCGGCAATTGGACGACCCAAGCCGCTCCGAATGCCAGCGGTGGGCAGTATGTCTATAGTCGTGATCTCAAGGGGGCACTGACGCTCCGGTTCACTGGCACATCTATTGAAATCGTCTATATGGAAGGGCCAGCTTTGGGCACATTTACCATCTTGGTAGATGATGTGGCGGTGCGCACGGTCATTGCCACGAGTTCGACGGCGGCGACTACCAGCACGACCGTCAATTATCTGACCAACGAATCCCATACGCTGCAAATCGTGCCGATTGATGGGACGGTAGCCGTGGATGTGTTTGTTGTAACCGGGAATTAAAGGGCTGTTGAATGAGGAGAGGAGGGTGCAATGCCTTCCTCTTCCATTTTTCCGGTTGCTTAAGGGCGATTGGGGCTACTCTTAAGCTCTTGCCATATTTCTTGTAATAAGCTGCCCACATCGAGGGATTTACCACGCTCAATGGCTGCGGCAAATTGGGTCGGCCCCAACTCAGTTTCGAGCTTGTGGTACAGATTGTCGTAATCGAGGTGCGATTCAGCCGCGAGAAATCTAAAATTCTCTTTGAGAGCACCCATCCAGACAGACGCTTCCACTGTTTGACCCTGTGCCGGCCATACCAAGGCCGCCTCAAGTAAGTAAATCAAGTGTATAGCACTGCTGTCAATCTCACAGGCAATTTCCAAGCCTTCAAGTAATTTCAGACGCGCTTGGGGAATATCACCACCGACACGAAAGGTTGCGACCATTTCCACTAGGGCTGTAGCGGTATACCAGCGTTCTTGCAGTCGATTAGAGAGGTATAGCGCAGGCTCAAGGTGTTCCAGTGAGGTTGGAATATCGCCAAACTGACGAAACAACCGACCCAATTGGCAAAGCACAAAAGCCTCGTTCGTGGGATGGTTGATCTGGCGCGATATTTCGAGGCTGCGCAGGTAATAGTCGCGGGCTTCTGTAAAGTTTCCTTGTGCTGAGGCTAGATCACCTAAAATGACCAAGACGCCTACTAGACAGACGTGAAACCCAATCACTTCACATAATCCGACACACCGTTCGGCATACTGGGTGGCGGCCTGTGCATGGCCCATATACATTGTGATCATGCTGAGATTACGCAGCGCCATACAAATATTATAGGGTTGCCCGTTGGCTTCGGAGATTTCCAGATATTCGGAAACGAAGGAATAGGCATGCGCAAAGTCGCCTTGCATTTGGGCAATTGTTCCCAAGCCATTGACCGACAAGCCTATTTCGTGTTTTTCTTGCAGTTCCTTACTTAGGGCAAGGGCCTGTTCATAATTCTGCTGGGCCAGCTCATAGGCATTTTGAAAATAGAAAATTCCACCCAGTACGTTTAGGAGCTTGGCAATATAGAGACGGTTCTTCAGTTGGCGAGCCATGACGAGGGCCTGTTGGGCGGCGTCCAGCGCCTTGTCAAAGGGGCCAGTGCGCCGCAAGGTTCTCGCCAGTAGATAGAGATGCACCATTTCGGCTGGCTGGTCCCTAAGCGATCGCGCCGCCGCTAGGCCAGCTTCCAACCATTGAAGGCGCTCTTCGGGATGCAAGCGAACCACCAATAGCTCAGCTCCTACTTGAGAAAACTCTTTGCACAACGCGGCCATTTCGTCATCCTCATCCGCATGAGCGACCGACCAGTCGTGCCACTGCTTGATTTGCGGCCACTCCTGATCAAAGAGGGCTAAGGCATCCTCGCAGTTTTCGTGCCCATAATGATAGGTGGTTTCCGCAGCACGTAATTTACTCAGGTAATGCTGGGCCAGACGGTAACGGCGCTTTTCGAGTGGTTGATCTGCTATCATCGGGGCACGTTCTCTTCTAATGGCAATCCAGGTTCACAGGCAAGCCACAATTTCATATTTGGCTTCATCACATGATGCACAATCAAGATTATAAGGGTATTGCCCGCTGCCAGCCTATGGGCATTGAGTAAAAAGTTTAAAACCCAGTTGGTTTGATGACGGCAACCTGAGACCAAGCATTGATGAAATTAAGAAAGCCCCCAACCAAAATTCAAAAAATGCGTGCTTTTCGGTCACGTCTGCTATAATCTGTACCAATGCTGTGCTTAGACGTTGATGGAACACTGTTTGGGGGCTTAATTGACCCTGCGCAAAACCGCAATGGCAATGCCAGCCAACGTATTGGACGCCGGGAGCAGCACCAATCACTTTTCCGGCACGCTACCATGACATTTAATACCACCTGTAGGAGAGCATTTTCATGGGTGAAATTATCTCGATCCATTCGTTTCGCGGGGGCACGGGCAAGTCGAATGTGACGGCCAATGTCGCTACTCAGGTCGCACTTAAGGGCTATCGTGTTGGCATTGTAGATACCGACATTATGTCCCCCGGTATCCATGTGCTGTTCGGCTTTGATGAGACCCGCATCCAAAAGTCACTCAACGACTATTTGTGGGGCAAGGCGACGATTGAGGAAACAGCCTACGCGATTCATGAAGTCGCTGGGGACGACCCGGAACGCTCCTTCCTAAAAAAGACTAAGCTGTGGTTGATTCCATCAAGCATCCGCACGGCGGAAATCGCCCGCGTCCTACGCGAAGGTTATGATGTTGGGTTGCTGAACGAAGGGTTCCATACCATCATTGATGACCTGCAACTCGATTATCTGTTTATTGATACCCACCCCGGCCTAAACGAAGAAACATTGCTTTCAATCGCTATTTCGAGTGCACTTATCATCATTCTGCGCCCGGATCAGCAAGACTTTCAGGGGACAGCAGTCACGGTGGATATTGCGCGGAAATTGGAAGTGCCCAAGCTGCGTTTGGTCATCAATAAGTTCCTAGCCGACCGCTATGATGAAAAGCAAACCCGCGAGGCCATTTCTCAACAATACTCAGCCGAAATCGCCGGGGTCTTGCCCCTTTCAATGGATGTCGCAGCGAACGCCAGCGCGAACATTTTTAGCGCCATGCACCCTGACCACCCGTGGTCGAAGGCTATCCGCGAAATCACTGAAAACATGCTCGGCTAGGCCGAGCAAGAAGGGGAAGTGACGCATGACCAGCGGTAATGATGATCCCCTGAAGGACTTGTTACATTCGGCCCGTCAGCGTTCTAAGACCGAGCCGCTGAACAATACCCCAACTGACAGTGGGGCTGTCGAGGGTGCAGTTGGAGCGTCCGTCCCGGCTGTTCCTCAAGGACTCAACCCCCTTGATCTTTTAGCCTTGCCCCAAGCTCAGCGGGATTTGGTAAACTGGCTATCGCGCCAAAAACAAGCCACCCTGTCGCAAATTCAGACTGCCCTTAACTCAACGCCACAAGTGACCGCCCAGACCATTCGTGACCTCAAACAAGCGGGCTATGTGCGTGAGGCGTTGGTGGACGGCCACTTAAATTATCGAGTGGCGTTTAGTGGCAAAATTAGTCGCGCGGCCCAAAATTTGCCTGAGGCCATTTGGTCGCGGGTGGATTTGGATAATTCATCATTTCTCAAATCCATTCCCCTGTTCCGCGATTTACCCCCCGACATCTTTAAGGATATATTGGGTAAATTAGAACCACGTACCTATCGCCGCAATGAAGTAATTATGTGGCAGGGTGAGCCGAACACGATGGTGCGGTTTGTCAAAAGCGGCATTGTTGGCATGACGCATTTTAATCCCCATGATGCTAACAAACGCATTTTGTCGTACGTGAAGCAGGGGGAGATTTTGGGGTTTTATGCCTTGCAAGTCGGGCACATCCAATCGTCGCCCGTCACGGCCACCGCTTTGAGTGAGGTCGAGGTCTTAGCCCTCAAACGCGAAGACGTGTTTGAATTAATTGAAAAACATCATGTGGCGGCGCTCGCTCTCAATCAGATGTTAATTCAGCGGGTCATCACCTTGGCTAATCGTTCCGATGGTTCAGCGGATGAAGCCCGTTTGGCGCTGGTCGTCAGCGTGGGGGAAGGCTATGGGGTGACTACTCTCGGCAGCACCCTTGCTATGACGCTTGCCAAGACGAACGGCCAACCCACTGTCTATACGGAATATCCTACCAGCGACAAATTACCGGCTCTCTTTGGTTTTCCGGCTGAGGAAAAAACCTATACCCACGCAGGGGGTTATCAGGTCAAGGTACTTGAAAACAGCCCCGGCATTCCACCAGCGGTACGGGCCACCTTGATTTTGGACGAGTTGCGCGGGGAATACCCCAATATGGTGTTGGGCCTATCGGGTGAGATGGACGATAGCATGAGCTATCTGCTGGAGCGTGCCAACCAAATTGTCATTTTGACCCCACCCACCCCTGACGCATGGAAAAAAGTGAGTGCATTGGTCAATCGGCTTAAAAATAACACGTCGCCTGATCGGACACGGGTATATATTGTCGTTAATCGCCCCCTAGCTACCTTAAGCGGGGAGATTGTGTATGGACAAGCTGATCTGGATATCCCGTATATGGACAATTTACCCTCACTGGCGAGCCATCGGCAGGACAATTTGCCACCGCAGTTTGGCCGGGCGGTTCAAGCTTTGGCAGATCGGCTAGGGCGTACCAGCCGCATCACCATTTACATCCCCAAACGGCTTGAAGATAACCCAATAGACACCACACCGTTTGTCGAAAAAACGCTGAAGTTTTTGGCGACGCTCTTTAAAGAATCCGCCGCGATCAAAGATGAAAGCCAGCGGATGACCAGTTCAGGCGAAAGTGGCATCATCAGCGAGACGATTTACACGGTGCGTACCTATGTCACCCAAAGCGAACTCGATAAACATTTAGATACCGTGTTAGATTTTGCGGCGTCCATGAAAAATGAACTTGACCAAGATGCGCTGGCGATTGAGGTCAATCACAAATTTATGCTGATTTAGGAAGCCCTTATGCGTCGAACATGGTTAATTGCTCCACTCATCGGGACAATCCTGCTGGGTGGTCTATATTCGTCGGCTGTCACCGCCCAAGATGGTGGGCAGGGCGCTCCCGGTCTCGGCGATCCCTATTATCCCGGCTTGGGCAATGGGGGTTATGATGCGCTGCACTACACCATTGATTTATCGGTTGATCTGCAGACCAATACCATCAGGGGCACGACGACGATTGAGGCCCAAGCAACCCAAGCCTTGACCAGCTTCAATCTGGATTTTGCGGGGCTTGAGATTTCACAAATTACCGTGGATGATACCCCTGCCAACTACAGTCGTGATGGGTTTGAATTGACTGTGACCCCCGCCATTCCCCTAGAAATAGGCGAAACTTTTACGACAATAGTGAGCTATAGTGGCGTACCCACTCCATATGCCGATCCTGCTGTGGGGGCGACACCGTTGGGTTGGTTGCGTCTGGCGAATACTATTTTTGTCGTCAGCGAACCGGGCGGGGCGATGTCGTGGTTTCCTAGCAACAATCATCCCAGCGACAAGGCTACCTATACCTTTAAGATTACTGTGCCCAAGCCGCTTGTGGTGGCCGCGACGGGTGTGCCCGTTGATGAAATAGATAACGGCGATACTCGTACTTTTGTTTCGGAAATGACTGATCCGATGGCAAGTTATCTGGCGAGCGTCTCGGTTGGCGATTTTGTGCGGGTGGATGAAACTGGGCCGGATGGTTTGCTGATTCGCAATTACTTTCCCACCAGCCACGCCACTGCATTGACCGAAACCTTTAGCCCCACCAGTGAAATGATTGCGTATTTTTCCAGCATTTTTGGGCCATATCCCTTTGACGTATACGGGGCGGTGATTGTGAATATTCCCTTTGGGGTGGCGCTGGAAAACCAGACGCTCTCGCTGTTTGCTGCTGATGTGAGTGGTGAGGTAACGATCGCCCATGAACTATCCCATCAATGGTTTGGTGATAGTGTGAGTCCAGCGACATGGCAGGATATTTGGTTAAACGAAGGCTTTGCCACCTATAGTGAAGCCCTTTGGATTGAACATAATCAGGGCCAAGCCGCAGCATTGGATTATCTGGACGAGCTCTATAAGACCATTATCGGCAATGCGATGGGCGCACCGGCCACCCCAGCCGCTGATAATCTTTTTGATGGGCAGGTTTATTTGCGGGGTGGGTGGACGCTTCATGCCCTGCGCCTCACAGTGGGCGATGACGTCTTTTTTGAAATCTTGCGAACCTACTATGACCGTTTCCAATATGCCAACGCCACCACCGCCGATTTTATTGCAGTGGCCGAAGAAGTGAGCAGTCAATCGCTTGATGAGTTTTTCCAAGCATGGCTCTATGATGCGACTGTACCGGAAAAACCCTAATTTTACACGCTACTCCTAGGGATATATGATGCGTAAAACAATTTGGACTTTTGGAATCGTATGCTGTGTTGCGGCCCTATTGATAGGTAGCGTGCCCATTGCCACCGCCCAAGATGGCGGGCAGGGCGCTCCCGGCCTCGGCGATCCGTATTATCCCGGTTTGGGCAATGGTGGTTATGATACTTTGCATTACACCATTGACCTCACGGTGGATGTAGAAGCCAACACCATAAGCGGCACGACCACAATTGAAGCCGAGGCCACCCAAGCCCTGACCAGTTTCAATCTCGATTTCGACGGTCTCGACATTGCGGCTGTCACGGTGGATGATATTGCCGCCGACTATAGCCGTGATGGGTTTGAACTGACCATTACCCCCGCTAGCCCCATTGAACAGGCAGCGACTTTTACGGTAGCCGTCACCTATAACGGCGTGCCTGTTGGTTATGCCGACCCCTCCATTGATGGTGAGCAAGATGGCTGGTTACAAATAGAGGACACCCTCTTTGTCCTGAGTGAGCCTGCCGGGGCAATGAACTGGTATCCGTGCAACAATCATCCGGCGGATAAAGCGACCTATACCCTAAACATCACCACTGCCAAAGACTATACCGTTGCGGCGACGGGGGTGTTGACCGATGAAATTGATAATGGCGATACACGTACATCGGTTTGGGAAATGACTGACCCCATGGCAACTTATTTGGTCAGTGTAACCATTGGTGATTTTGAGGTGCAGTTGTTGGATGGCCCGGACGGTCTACCGATTCGCAATTATTTCCCCAGTGATGATGCAGAGACCTATGCCGAAGCCTTTAGCTCAACCAGCGATATGATTGAATACTTTGCTAGTTTGTTTGGCGACTACCCCTTTGATACCTATGGAGTAGTGGTTGTACCATCGGATTTCGGGGAGGCAATGGAAAACCAGACCCTATCCCTATTTTCCACCGATTCCACCGATGAATATACAATTGCCCACGAACTGGCCCATCAGTGGTTTGGTGATAGCATCACCCCGGCTACATGGGACGATATTTGGCTGAATGAAGGTTTTGCGACCTATGCCGAGGCGCTTTGGGCTGAATATCAGGATGGCGAAGAAGGGCTGACCTCGTATATGTCCGACCTCTATGATGCGATGGTAGATGACGAAGAAGGCGCACCCGCCAACCCGCCAGTTGACGACTTGTTTAATGGGTCGGTCTATTTACGGGGGGCTTGGGTACTTCATGCCCTGCGTCTAGAGGTAGGCGATGATCTGTTTTTTGAAATCCTCAGCAGCTATTATGACCGCTTCCAATATGCCAACGCCACCACCGATGATTTTATTGGAGTGGCCGAAGAAGTAAGCGGGGAGGACTTGACTGACCTCTTTCAGACATGGCTGTATAATGATGAGATACCCGCTATGCTCGAATAGAATGATACAATTTTAAAACCCTCTCGATCATCGCGGGGGAATTGCGACGACCCAAATGGGCGCGGATTGACGACTTAAATAAACCAAAAATTCAGGAAGGAATGACCATTATGGCAGGTGTATGTTGGGTGTGTGGTAAGCCAGCCGAGGCCTCATGCCGATTTTGTGGGCGATTCGTGTGTAAAGACCATGCCTCAAAATATCCCTATTTTATGGCGGTCTATGTCGGCGCGGCTAATACACCTAAGGCTATTGTCGTAGCCGATGCCATCTGGTGTGGAATTTGCCGACCACAACCTGAACCAATTGAAATGCCAGAGATGTACTAGTAGGGCAGGGGGCGATAAATAAATCATTATGTCATCATCGTCGAATTGGTATGATCGTTTGATGGAACATCTCAAGACCAAGCCGTCGGAGCAGCCTCCGCAGCAAGATGTGTTTCGCAAGGTCACTGATAAACTAACCCAAGACCCCTCTGGGTTAACCCCGCTTGATATTGTAGATTTGCCTTCTCATCAAAAGGAGGTCATGCTGCTCATGATGCGTGACCATGCCGCTGCGACGCAAGGTATCTCGATGGAAGATTTGCGTAAGCGCCTTAGCAATCCGGCCCATTTAGAAAACACCCTTGTCGAATTGACTCAAAATGACTGGCTGTTGATGATGGGTGAAGCGCCCAATTTTTTATATAAAGTCCATCTCAAAGCCAAACGCGGCTCTGGCAATAAAGATATGTGGTCTGTTTTGGCGGAACGCTTAGCCAAGCGCGACTCCAAGCCACCTGAAGATTTATAGATCAAGTAGGTATCATTTATAAAGAATTTTATAGATTAGCTTTAGAAAATTGATCTTAACATTAAAATTCTATACCAACTGCAAAACAAAATCTCCCCTTGCAACGTACTGGTTCAAACAAATTGAATCTATTGCATCAAAGGGGAATTTTTTATGTGGACTACCTTCAAAAATCGTAACTTTGCTTTGTTGTGGTGTGCCGGACTCATCTCCTATTCCGGTGATTGGATGCTGCGTATTGCCTTGCCCGTCGCTGTTTACAAAATGACGGGCTCTGCGGCTGCCATCAGCGTGTTGTTTATTGCCTATACCATGCCTGGCATCATCTTGGGGTCGGTGGCGGGCGTATTTGTGGATCGTTGGGAGCGCCGCCGGACAATGGTCATTGCCAACCTGTTGATGGGTCTAGCGATTTTGCCATTGGTCGCGGTGCATTCACGCGCATGGCTATGGTTAATTTACCTCGCTGCCTTTGCCGAATCGGCGGTAGGGCAATTTTTCGCTCCTGCCGAAAACGCGATGCTACCCACACTGGTGGACGAAAAAGACCTTGCCCCCGCCAATGCCCTCAATATTTTGAACAACAATCTCGCCCGTTTTATTGGCCCCGCCATTGGTGGGGTGGTCGTCGCAACTCTCGACCTCAAAGGCGTGGTCATTCTCGATACATTAACCTATTTTGCCGCGGCTGGTTTGGTAGCTGCTATCTCAGTGATTTCGAAACCTGCCGTCCAAGAACAAGCAGCCCATGCCTTGGATGCCCTCAAAAAAGTGGGGCAGGATTGGCTAGTTGGGGTTCGTTTTGTCCGGGGTCAAGCTGTTATCCGCATCTTGTTTCTAAGCGCCGTCTTTATGGCTTTGGGTGAAGGCACATTTAGTGTGCTATTTGCGCCCTTTGTGCTCAAGGTGCTGCATGGCGGCGAGGCCGGAGTCGGGGTGTTGATGTCGGCCCAAGCAGTGGGCGGCATTGTCAGCGGTGCAGCCGTAGCATGGGTGGCATCCAAAGTCGTGCCTGACCGATTGTTTGGCATAGGGTCGCTGATTTTTGGCCTGATTGACCTGCTAATTTTCAACTATTCTACCTTCGTAGATGGCTTTGCAATTGCCTTAATCTTATTTGTGGTGGTTGGTATTCCGGGGGCGGCGGTATTTACTGGATTGCAGACCATTTTGCAATTGCATGTACCAGATGAATTACGCGGGCGGGTATTTGGGGCGCTGGGTACGACGTTTGGAATTTTCACTGTGTTGGGAATGGGATTTGCAGGCATAATGAGTGATAACGTAGGGATCGTTCCGGTTCTCAATATTCAAGGATTGTCATACGTCGTGATTGGGATCATTGGTTTGACCCTGCTGCACCAACAAATGCGGCAGACTGCGCCAACCCCATTGGAAATTATAGGAGACACTGTAACCTCATGATCAAGAAGTCCGCCCCCATTATCCTGCTCATTGTCCTGTTGGCGACTAATCTTTATAAACCACCTGCCCGCGCCGATGCCGTTTCCAATGCCCGCATGGCGCGTCTAGCTCATGGCATCAATCTGCCGTTCTGGTTTTGGTACGGGCCAGTTGGCACGGAGGGTATCCGCAGCCGTTTTGCGCCTGCCGAATTTACGCGCCTGCGCCAGATGGGTTTTACCGATGTGCGTATCCCTATCACTATGCCCTTTTTTTATGACCCTGCTAGGCCCGGCGTACCCAGTCACGATATGGTGAATTTGTTGCAGGAGGGGATTGACCAATTAATCGCGGCTGACCTTGCCGTGATTGTGGATTTGCACACGGTCAATATTGATGAGGGCGCAGCGGTTTTTAGTGGTGATTTGGAAACCAGTGACGCTTTTGTCACTAACTTTCTAGCCTTTTGGAGTGGGTTGGCCGCTACCCTGAGTAGCCGCTATAGCCCCGAAATGTTGTTCTTCGAGATTTTTAACGAGCCCGTTTTTTACGACAATCAATCGCGCTGGAATAGCAACATTCTGCCGCGTGCGATTGCAGCCGTGCGAGCAGCGGCCCCGAATAACACCATCATCGCTAGCGGGGCGCGTTGGGCCAGCATGGATAGCTTGATGTTGGTGACACCTGTCGCCGATACCAATGTGATCTACAATTTCCATTTCTATGAGCCGATGACTTTTACCCATCAAGGGGCGACGTGGGTTGGCGACCCGGTGATTGAATCGCTGTATAACGTGCCCTATCCCTCCACACCCAACAACATCTATACCCCACAATATTATACGTTTAGCGCTGCTGCACAGGCCGCCCTGCGTACTTATGGCTCGGAACAGTGGAACATCCAGCGCATAGATGCTCGTATCGCGCAGGTGGTTGCGTGGGCCAATGCCCATAATGTGCGGTTGATTGCCACCGAATTTGGAGCCTATGCCCCGTATGCCCCGCGTGCCAGCCGTATCCAATGGATTTCGGATACCCGGCGGACATTTGAAAAATATGGCATCGCGTGGACAATGTGGGAATATGATAGCGATTTCGGTTTTGCTACCCGCAATGGCTCTCAAATTACCTATGACTCAGATGTCATTACCGCCTTGGGCTTGCAACCCTAGGCACGCAGGAGCAATCATGACCAAAAAATGGATTCCATCAGCACTAGCCGCATTTTTAGCTGTCGTCATGGGAGGTGTGGTCAATCGGCCACCCTCACCAGCCCATGCCGTTTCGGATGATCGCATGGCGCGTTTGGCAAAGGGCATCAATCTGCCCAATTGGTTCTGGCTTGGCCCGGATGACCCCGACGCGATTCGGAATCGAGTGAGTGACGAAGAATTAACCCGCCTGCGTCAAATGGGCTTCACCAATGTGCGGGTGCCGATGGCGATGGCCCCCTTTTATAGTCCCGATAATCCTGCCGAACCCAATGCTGATAGGCTGGCCCTGCTGGATTCGCAAATTGACCGCATCCTTGCTGCCGACCTTGCCGTAATTATTGACCTGCATACGGTGAACGTGGATGAGGGGGCGACGGTTTACAGCGGCGACCTTGAAACTGATGATGCGTTTGTTGAGGATTATCTGGCGTTTTGGGGTGGTTTAGCGGGCCATCTAAAAAAGTATGACCCCGATATGCTGTTTTTAGAAGTATTTAACGAACCCGTCTTTTATGATAACCAAACACGCTGGGTAGACGATATTTTGCCGCGCACCCTTGCTGCCGTGCGTGCCGCCGCCCCTGACCATACCTTAATCGCTAGTGGTACACGCTGGTCGAGTATTGATGGCCTGCTGCTGGTTACGCCCATTGACGACCCCAATATCGTCTATAACTTCCATTTCTATGAGCCGTTCATTTTCACGCATCAAGGGGCCAATTGGATTGATAATCCCGCCATTAAGTCACTTTTTGGCGTGCCCTATCCCTCTGACCCCGAAAATGTGGTGACACCCCTATTTGATCGTTATAGCACAGACGGTCAAGCGGCGATGCGGGCTTATGGCGAGGAGCGTTGGAATATCGAAAAATTGGATGCCCGTATCCATCAAGCTGTGGCATGGGCCGAAGAACACAACGTCCAATTGATTTGCACCGAATTTGGCTCCTATGCACCCCTCGCCCCGAAGAAAAGTCGGGTGCAGTGGATTGGCGATGTCCGTACCACCTATGAAAAATATGGCATCGCGTGGGTGATGTGGGAATATGACGGTGGTTTCGGTTTTGCCAAGCGGGTTGCAGGCGAGTTGCAATACGACGAGGATGTGATTACAGCGTTGGGCTTGCAACCTCTGCCCTAGAGCTGAAGTTTTTATGGATGGGCCACCTGTGATGACCCATCCATGTTCGCCACATCCTAGCCTAGTAAGCTCCCAAGCCCGAATGATTCGAGTACCTGTTTTTGGACGCCATCGGTGACGGTGTTAATGGCTGATGGCCCACCGCCTCCGGTCAGTGGATCAACTACCACCCGCAATGGGCGCTTCTCCGCTGATGTGTCAATAATCCCGACAATGGCCTCGGCAAAAACCTGAGAATCGGGTGCTTGCTCACTATTTAACATGCCGATGACCCCATTCCACATTTGCTCTGGTAATTGGGCACTCTCACCATAGCTGGCGGTGCGGGCGGCGTCATCGGGGGTCATGAGTTTTGTCCAATAGTCCGACATAAACCCTCCCGGCTCAACCAATACCACCTCCACGCCCGTATTGGCAAGTTCATACCGATAGCTTTCGGTCAAACCCTCCAATGCATATTTGGAGGCGGTATAGGCCCCGGCGAATGGAATGACAATCCGCCCCATCGCGCTGGAAATATTGATGATGAGGCCCGACCGACGGAGGCGCATTGAGGGCAACACCGCCCGCATCACCCGCTGCACACCAAATACATTAACGTCAAAGGTCAGTTGAAATTGGCTGACGGAGAAGGCTTCACTATAGCCGCCTCCACCAATTCCAGCGTTGTTAATGACTACATCAATACGACCCGCCACCTTGAGGGCTTGTTCCACTGCGGCTTGAACTGAGTCCTCGTTCACTACATCCATTTCAAGCAGGTGTAGGTTGCCCTTTTCCCGTGCCGCGATTTTCCGCAACTCGGCTGCTGCTTGGCTGTTTTTGCCGTCTAGGTCACGCATCGTGGCAAAAACTGTGTAATCCTTTGCCAGCAATGTGCGGGTTAGTACATTTCCTAATCCACTGCTACTGCCCGTTACCAGTACCGTTTGCTGTTCCATAATCTGCTCCTATTGGACACTCGATATCCTCAATTGGGATGAGACCCCGCTCATTGATAGGGTAGGTGAATTGCCCTTGTTCCACTTGTTCTTCAAGCCATCCATAGTGGTCAATTTTCCGGTCTAACAAGACCAGTGTTTCACAGAGGGCGTCTATCTGTTTTTGAACTTCGCGCCGATGGCTTTCCAAAATCTGCCGTCGTTCCATGATGGTTTTTTCCCCAGTGCGGAACAACCCGACATAATGCTGCATCTCTGTAATGGACATTTGAGTGCCCCGCAGATGCTTTAGAAAATCCACCCGACGCACATCCGCTTCTGAGTACAGCCGATGGCCGTTATCAGCACGGTCTACCCGATCAAGCAAGCCGATTCGCTCATAATAACGAAGCGTCGGGATGCTCACCTCAGTTAATTCAGAAATTTGTTTGGTTGTGAGTTTGTCGTTCATGATGCACCATTTCATAACTAACCCAAAAACATCCTACAACGTGAAGTACACTTCAGGTCAAGGCCCCAATTTTCGGATTTCACAAAATAACCGAAGCCTTAATGTTTTGGAGTATCATGAGGACATGGAAACGTTACAATTTCAGGGTAAAGTTATTCTGAGAAGGCACTATTTCAGCTTGCCCAAACGGGTTGCAGGCGAGTTGTAATATGATGAGGATGTGATTACGGTGTTGGGCTTACAACCATAAGGATTGTGATCAAAAAACTATGCGACGCTTATGGTATTGGAATTTGTTGCTTACTGGCCTGATTCTGCTTGTCGTGAACTTAATTTTGATAGCTCCTCGAAGGCAAAGGCGGATAGTGGGTGGATTGCTTATCGCACAAGCCTCGGTGAGCTGGTTATCGCAAGAATGGACGGCAATCTGAAGCGCCATATAAGCACAAAGGCGGGTGTAGCAAATTTCGTATGGTCGCCAGATGGGGATTGGTTACTTTTTGATGACCAGTCCTATTATCAAATCTACCGTGTCCAATCGAATGGAGATAATCTACAGGCGATTATTCCTACCAATACAAGTATTGTAGGTGCTGAACCACAAGTATCACCGGATGGGCACTGGATATACTTCCTTGGAACAAAAGGGGACGGCCCAGATGAGGTTTATCGGATTGAATGGGATGGCTTTAACCCACAAAAAGTAACTTCATTGGCGAACTTCAACGATCCAAAGGGCTATACGGAGGTTACAAACTTCAAGCTATCTCCAGATGGTCGTAGTATTCTTATACAAGTTATTGTTGGACAGACCACCCAACAATATTATGTTCTACATTTGCCTACACGTGGCCTTACAAAACTTTTCGAATTTGCGATTCAGGATGGATTGTACATTTTTGGGTGGACGCCTGACAGTCAGTGGGTAACAGTTGTCATTCAAGAACAATTAAGCCTTTTGATGGCCCGCTCTAATGGAAATGATATTCACGAATTTCCCATAGAGGAACCTACCCATATTCAATCTACTGCTTGGTCACAAGATATGAGATGGCTTTATTTCATGGGGTGGGAGGGAAGCGATACTGGCTTGTTTCGCGTTCATTCCAATGGGCAGGGCATAGAGCAATTAGTGACTGAGAACAGCGGAGGATTTATTATCGGTAATCCTCAACTTTCAATGGGTGGACGTTGGCTGGCGATCGGCATGGAAGTTACGCTGCCTAGTCGGGGATATACCCGTAATCTCGTATTAGTTAAAGAAGATGGAACCGAAAAACGAATAGTTGCTCAAGATTTTGATTGGAAGGCAGCTTGGCAACCACCGCTGCGATATCGATGGTCTAAAATATGGTTGACGATTGCCGGAATACTGATGTTCAGCATAGGAATGGTAGGGCTTATTAAGTTGAGTCACCAGTCCGTTTCCTTGTTCGACTAAACCGAGAGGCTATTCGGCTATAATGGGTGATATAGCGATAGGGGTTTTCCAGATGGATGCTGCCCCAAGTATTGTACTACTAGATGAAATCTATAATTTCCCTACCGCTTCACTTATTTCCACCCGCAATAATTTAACAGTCTTCCAACAATGAGATTTGTTTATAAAAACTGCACGGGATTTTGTTAGAATGTTAAAGAGCATGGTGAAAGGAATTACGGGATGGATATTGCACCTAATAGCCTAGTGGTGGATGAAATCTACGAGTTTTTGATGTCATCACCAAGCCTAGCGGAAATCATCGAATTTAAGGCGTCCGAAACCGTCAATGAGCGGGTTCACTATTTGCTTGACCAAAATAGCAACGGGGTAATTACGCCAACAGAACGGGCCGAATTGGATGAACTGCTCCACATTGACCACACCGTCACAATGTTGAAGGCAAAGGCTCGGTTGAAAGCGGCGGGTAAAGTATGACCTCTAGTGTCGCCACCTTACGTCCGCAGGTGGTTGCGAGAGCAGGGAACTGTTGTGAATATTGCCTCATCAGCCAAACGGATCGGCTATTTAGTTTTCATATCGAACATATTGTGGCTGAAAAACATCGTGGTGAAACCAAGCTCGAAAACCTGTGTTTGAGTTGTCCGCAGTGCAATAATTTTAAAGGGAGCGATTTAACTTCAATTGATCCCGAAACTGATTTAATCACTCCCTTGTTCAATCCACGTAAACAAAAATGGTCAGAACACTTTCGTCTCAATGGGCCAATGATTGAACCACTAACCCCAGAAGGGCGCGTTACTGTGTGGACGCTACGACTCAATGAATCTCAACGGGTTATCGAACGCGAATCACTCATTGAGGTAGGTACGTATCCTTGTGCCGCATTTTTATCAAATGAATAAAGAGTTTATTTTATGACCCTTGACCCCCAATTCAAAGCCAGCCTTGCCCGTTTTATCCCTGCCGATTTGATGGCCCTGCTGCCCGATGACGACAAAGCAATGTCACAAGCCATCCGCCGACTCAGTAGCCTGCAAAAATCGGTATCATCATTTTTGCCGATGTATATTGCCGACAACGAAGACTTGTTGACCCGCGATTATGGCGATTTTCGCCCCGGCACATTCATGTTTTCGGACGTATCTGGCTTTACAGCATTGTCGGAGAAATTGCAGGCCGCTAAAGGGGTCGAGGCGGTCGAAATTTTGACCGAGGTCATCAATGATTACTTTGCGACGATGTTGGAAATCATTGCCAAGTCCAACGGCGAATTATTGAAGTTTGCTGGCGATGCCCTGCTCGTGTTTTTCCCCGACGAAAAGGGCGAGAGTGATGTCCCGGCCAAAGCCATCCGCACGGGACTCCGGATGCAGCGGGCCATGATGCAAAAATTCCAACCCATCCAGCACTCTGTTTTGGCGGAGATGTTTGGTGAAGATCACGGCATGGAACTGACCATGTCGGTGGGGATTAGTATGGGGCGTCTCTTTGAGGCATTGGTGGGCAATGACATCCAGCGTGACCACATTATTCAGGGTATCCTGCCGGGTATGGCAATGTTGGCGGAAGAGGCGGGGGTACGCGACGATGTCATTGTAGACACGGGTCTGTTTGCCGATTACCACAATGACTTTGAAATGGTGCCCACCCAAGATGAGGGCTTTTATCAGGTTGTGGATAATTTTGGCAATGCTCTGAGCGATTATGAAATTAATGCCCCCAAACGGCGACGGGGTGGGGTGGCTGGCCTGCTCAGTTTTGAAGACAAAGATTTGCTGGCCGACTTGCAGAAGGAATACCAAAAGCTGGCAATCGTAGCGAAATATGTCGCGCCCGAAATCGTCAATAAGCTGGCGCTGACAGGCGATCATGTCGAAAGCGAAAATCGCCCAGCGACGGTCATGTTTGTCAATTTCAATGGTTTTGCCGAATTATTAGAGCAGTGGGGGGCAGAAAATCTCAGCCTCTTGGTCTCGGTCTTAGACCGTTATTACGGCACGATGCAACGAGTGGTTGCCAGTAATGGTGGGTCGCTCACCCGTACTGACCCGTTTGGGCGTGGCACGAAAATGTTGATTACGTTTGGTGCACCGGTGGCCCATCCTGACGATCCAGTCCGGGCGGTGGCGACAGCAATGGAAATGAACTGGCAACTTGACCGCCTCAATACCCGCCTATTGGATGAACTACCTAAAGAATTGCACCGCTGGCCTTTTATCAGCCAGAAAATGGGCATCGCGCAGGGCTTTGTTTATGCAGGTGAGGCGGGTTGGCGGGCCCGCCGCGAATATACCGTGATGGGCGATGATGTTAATCTGGCTGCCCGTTTGATGAAGGCGGCTGAATCCGGTCAGGTCGTGATTAGCAATCGGGTCTATCGGCGGGTCAATCCGCATTTCCAAACGGTAGATTTACCCCCCCTGAAATTGAAGGGGAAAGCCCAACCCGTACAGGCCTATTCGGTTCAGGGGGTGACTGCCCGTTCTGCTGACCTACCGATGACTTCGACCACCAAATTTGTCGGGCGCGATGTCTTGATGCTGACCCTCAGCTATGCCCTGCAAACGGCTAAAGGGCCGCGTCGCCGCCGAGCTTTTGCCTTTGTTGGAGAGACCGGGGTTGGCAAAACCCGCATCATGCAGCATTACTATCAAGAGGCCGCTGCACAAGGTTTTTTCAACGCTTGGGCTACCTGTAGCACGCGGGATAATCAGCACACCACATGGGGGCGATTGCTCTCCCAATTGCTACGCCTCGACCAATTGAAAAGCGCCCGTGAGCAGCATCGTTTTTTGCGGGCACGCCTTGCCGAATTCAACCTGATGGATGTCTATGTGCCACTTTGTGATCTATTTGAACTCCCTCCCGATCAAGAAGCCCTCAATGAAACCATAGCGGTTGACCCCGACGATACGATGTGGATGGCGATTAAAGATTATCAGGTGCGCCGTGCCACCCAAGACATCCCTGTTGCTGCCCCAGTTAATGAAGAAACGCGACCCCAAGCTAAACAAGTCAAGGATATTTTTGCCCTCATTGCCGAACGCAAGTTGGATAGCACCCGGAGTTCGGGTATTTTTGGCGATGCCCGCGACCAAGCGCAAAACAAAGTCGCACAGGCCGCTCAATCGGGGGATACGATGACCTCGATGTTTGAGGTAGTAGATCACAAAATCAATATCAGTGATGCGGTGGTGCGCTTTTTGCAGGCTTTTTCCAATGAAACCCCGACCCTCTTGGTTATTGATGATTTGCACAGCGCCACCCCTGAGGCCGTGACGATCTTGCGGCGCGTGTTAGAAGAAATCAAGAAAGCCCGTTTGGTCATTGCAGTGGCCTATGAACCGTTGAAAGTGATTGACTTGGGGTTGCAGCCTAACGAAATCAAAGATTTTAGCCGGGATGAGGTCATCCAAATGGCACAGGCGATTTTAGAGGCCGATGAAATTGGGTCACATCTGGACGAATTTTTGTGGGAGCGCACCAAGGGCCGACCCCTTTTTGTGGAGTCCCTGTTGCAAGTGCTGCGCGATAACAAGCATATCTGGCGGCGTACTGGCAAATATGAACTGAAAAAAGATGCCAAACTTGAAATGCTGCCGGATGATGTGCGCGGTTTGATTACGAGCCGTATTGATCGTCTAACTCAGGAGTCCAAAGAATTGTTACGGGCAGCCGCCGTCTTAGGCGAGGGGTTCTCACGTCAAGCAGTGGCGGCAGTGGCCCAAATGGATAACGAGCAAAAATTGGATGCCCTGCTCAAAGATTTAACCGAAAAACAATTGATCGAATCCCAACCCGATGGCACCTATCATTTTAAGCATGGCCTAGGCGAAAGTACCGTTTATGAAAGCCTAACCCGTCAGCAGCGCTTGAATTTGCATCGGCTGGCTGCGAAATATTATCAGGAGCAGGGGGGTGATTTAACCGACGCCCTATTGATTGATATTGCCTATCACCTCATGAAGTCAGGCAACCCGCTACGGGCGATGGAGATTATCACGACGACAGCCCAACAAGCCGAAGAAGTTCTGGATGTTGAGCGGGCGCTATCCTTATATCGGCGGGCACTTGATATTTTCCCGAACGACAAAACCCTGCCGCTGGAAATCGAGCGATTGGAACAATTAGGATAGACGTTCATTTATCAGAACTAATCAACTGAATAGCTTGAGCAATCTCCATTGCTTCTGCATTACTAAGTCCGGTTTGACGTCTTTCGAACCTTCCACCTAGGTATAGGTTGAACATAGATGCTCGTGTATGCTCGAAGGTATTGTACATCATGCGAGAGGAAGCATAAGATAGTATGCATGCAGCACGCGCACGCGTGATTGCAACATACAGCATGCGTGCGGCTTCTAAAATTAGACCGGGAGACCGCATGCGTTTTTGGCTTGGAAAAATGTCTTGTTCCAGCCCTGGTATAAAAACAACTTTGGCATTGAGGCCCTTGACTCCGTGCATAGTCATAATACGTACATGCTGGGGTAAAAATCCCTTCTCAGGTATTTCTTTGTCCAACCTCTTATAGACAGATTCCATGATTAGGGCTTGCTGCTCATCGCTATCAGTCCCCATATATAGCCGGAGTTCATCAAGATTCATATCAGAAGGCAACTGCGATTGATCGATATAGTCTAGCCAACTCTGACCCGCATTTTCATCTTTGAATGCAATTGAGATAATACTTGCAATGCGTGCGGCTAAGTTGGAAATAGTATCTTTAGAATCCCATTTGGTCACAACCTCACAAACCTCATGAGCTTGATTAATTGCCGTCATTTCTCTTCCACTAAATACATTTGGCCTGTCGTAATAGAAAATATCCAAATAATTAAGGTTGTTTTCCACAACTTTTCTACGGATGCTATAACAAGTCCCAGTACCAACCCCTTTTGGTAGGCCAAGAATTAGCCGATGGGCAACATAGTCTTCAAGATCTTTGTCACAAGCTAACCGTACAAGCGCATAGGCATATCGCCCCCAATTAGAGTCAATGAAACGCGTCCCTACAGGTAGCTCCACGTCAATTCCTAAATCCGAAAATGCTTTTTGTAGGGTTGGAAGTAAAATTCTTCGCTCACTAATTAAAATTAGGATTGACCTTGGTTCGACTCCTTGTGCAATCAATTCTTGACATGATGAAGCCATTGCTCTTGCTTCTGAAATTCCACTCTGAAAACTCCATTGATGCACTACTCCCTGAATCGGTTCCTCTAAGCTATCGTAAAACGAGTGCAAACTCTTAGGAATACGTTTGGGATCAGAGTAGTTTTTGATTAGATTTTGGGCTGAAGCCAGAACTTTTGGAGTACAGCGAAAACATATCTCCAAAGTATGCTGTGTAGCCTTTGGGTACTGCAACATGAAATCTTGAATGCCTGCTGGAAAGGCATATCTAAAGAAGTAAAGGCTCTGATCGTCATCACCTGCAACGTAAGTAGTGGCGCCACTCGTAATCACCGAATTAATAAAAGCTAAATCAATTACATTGAGATCTTGAAATTCGTCAACTATGAAGTGTTGCATTTCTAGCAATGAGACAGGCTCAATAATTCCCGCTCGGATATTCTTCACACACTCGTAGACAATCTCTCCAGGTAATACGCAAGAATAAGTTCTTGTAGTTGGTTGATGAAACGCTTTAAATGATTGTCTTTCTTCTTCTGTAATTGGTGTGTCTGGTTGTGGATAGTTGGGTGGGTTCCATTCACCGGTACACCAAAAGGCCTCATATGCCAATCGAATTTCTTTACAACGATTAGGCGTGCGCCCTAACTCAAGGCTACATTCGGCGTCGAAAATATTCTCAAGCTCCCATTCATCCATTACCTGTGGATTTACAGGATAATGAAGGGCTTTTGCTTTCCTCAAAACAGTCAATGCCAGTGAGTGAAGCGTGCTAACACTTATCTGTAAGATATCACCATGACCATTTAATTTGCAGTATTTTTCAATTCTAGTGCGCAAATCGCGACTTGCTGCTCTTGTAAATGAAACAACATATAATGACCTTTCGCTTGTGCCTTGATTCAACAGCCAATGGACACGCTCTTCAATCACAAATGATTTTCCAGTCCCAGGGCCTGCCACCAATCTTACTAGTGGATTGGGATCATGAGCAGCTTGCAGTTGTTCAACCGTTGGTGTTTGAGCTTTAGACAGGATTTCTTCATCTGTAGCCTTTGCCGTCTCAACCGTCTCAACTTCTTCAAAGCATTTCAATAATGATTCAAATGCTGCATCATAATTTGGGCGAAAATCAATACGGTTTCTACGACGGACTCTAAAAGGTGGTTCACAATCCTCAATTAATAAAGGTATGATAAACTCGATTTTCCTCTCTCTTGCTGCGTCTATTTCATCTAGGACATTGTCTGATTTTGCCGACGATTTTGACAGTACGAGAAGAAAGTGAGATACTTTTTCTTTCCGAAGAATTGTGTCTATCTCCACATCCCAATCTTTCCCCTTTGGAATGTCTATATGGTCAACCCAAGTTGGAATTTTGTTGCGTTTTAGATCATGATATAACTTTAATGTGAAATCAGAATCGGTGTGGGAATAACTAATAAAAGCTAGTCGCATTTTCTTGACCATATATGGAATCTTTAGAATAGTTCACATAATTATATACCTTAATTGTATAAAAGTGAAAGAGATGTATAGCCATGCTCTTTGGCAACCCCAGCAACCAACAAGAAACTGACAAGGCGCTGGCGAACATCTGCGAGGATTTAAAGCCTATCCTTGAACGCGAACTCGCCGCCGGAAATCGAGTTTTGTCGTGCAGCCTCTTTGATGACCTCGATAACTACACCCGCAGTTATGTTCTCATTCAACTAGGCCGCCGCATGATTCTCAATCACGAACCCCTACCCGAACATCTCAAACACATCCTGACCGCCGATGCCCATTATTGGTGGTCGGAGATTGCCTGCACCAAACACGACCACCTCATTATTGATTCTTTTTCAATCTAGCCCCAAGCGATTTATTCCGTTGGCACTGTCCACGTCCCCAGATAAACCCCGGTCACGTCACTGTCCCATGCTGGATCAAAATAGACCATCAATGTGCCATCCACAATCACCGACGAGCGCAGGCGATCATAAGGGTTGGTGGTCAACAGTGGCCCCACGAATAAGGGATTGTCATCATAATCTGTCCAAGTAATCCCATCGAGGCTGGTCGCATAACCAATGCCAAATTCGGTCGCTTCCAATGGCACGCCCTGATAAATCATGGCCCACCCGCTGTCAATCTTCAGCACATTCACCGCCGCGATATAGTGATTCCACTGATTCGGCTTGCTGAAATACACGGGGTCACTGGCGGCAAAAGCCCGTTCAGTAGTGGTCGGGTCATCATATTTTGTCCATGTGATGCCATCGGGTGAGGTGGCTCGGCCAAAATTGTGCCCCTGATTGCAGCACCCGTCAAAATACATCACAAAGCCATCGTCGGTGGCACTGACATTGATCGAGTCTACGTTGCTGTCCCACTGGCGAGCACTCCCCGGCCCAAAATCAATCGGGTTGGCCTCGATCGTCCAAGGGCCATCCAATGAGGGTGCGGTGGCACGACGCATTTGCACCCCAGCGACATTCCCAATCGCGGCATAGGCAAAAAAATACATGACCCATGTGTCGCCATCTTGCACCACACTCAAAGCTGTGACAGTCGCAGGTGGACGATCGGCATCCACCGATTCTGGGGTTAAGAGTGGATTGGCGGCATCGCGTGTCCAGTTAATGCCGTCGGGGCTAGTAGCATGACCTATCGAGGTTTTGAGCGGGTTGTCGCTGGTTCCTCCATCATAAAACAGATGGAAAACCCCCTCATGCACGACCACTGTGCCCACCGCGACCAGACTATCATCCCATGCCCCAGCCTCGCCCAATCCAAAGACAGGCGAATCCGAATAGAGGCTGAGGCCAGTGGAATCCTGTGCCTGTACAAAATCCCTTGCTTGGTTCGGCCCAATGGACAAAATTACTACGATCGCCATCATGCTAAAAAACAAACGTTTCTTCATGGCTGATGCTCCTTGAAAAAATTTTCAATGTTAGCATCAATAATCATTGCTTCGCTATCTGGTTCAACACATTTCTGATATAACAGACGTAAGGATTGAATGAGTGGGAGCGTCTAATCAACGGATGTCACTATTGGAGGATGATTTATTATGAATTACACCGAGACCTTCGATGAAATTACCCGGCTTACCCAAGAACGGACAGGCATCTGGCGGGAATGCGGTAAGACCCGGATGACTTCCGACATGCGAAATCGCTTGCACGAAATTGACAAGGAACTGCCAGCCCTTTGGGTGATGCTACGCCGTGAGGTTGCGGCGAATCAAAAACCATTAGCCGAGCGTTATTGGTGAAGTCGTAGGGTTGAAACCATTACCCCCTTGCCTAAACAACGGTGAGAGGGTTTTGAATTTTTACTGGAGTGTTTCTTCGACCAGATAAAACTGCCCGCGTTTTAGGCAAGCTGCTCGATGGATTGAATTTGTTTGCTGGCTGTTTTGAGGCTTTTTTGACCTTGCAAAACCGAGTAATACACGCGATAGGTGGCCCCATCTTGGATAATATCATAGGCCGCTGGGTCAACTGAGAATTCAAAGCCGCTGATGCTGACCACATAGCGCCGTCCATTTTCAGTATGGTCGGTGCGCAGGCGAGCCTCCCCCTCAATTTGGTGCATTTCATAGGTCTCATTGCGTGTCATCCATGCAAACAATGTACCCGCCCCACTTAATCCACTAAAAACCCCTAGGGTGATAATCCCACCTAGCCCATCTTTGCCAAACAAAACTGCCACGCCTACGGTGAGGGTGATAAAGACCAGCGTGGCAATCACAGATACTTGGAGACAGCTTTTATTCATATTGGCATATTTTTCAAGTTGGCGTGGCGACATAACGCCCTGACGATTATATTGCAGGTCAGTTTCATCAAAATGGAAAACTTGGGCGAGACCACTATAAGACATGATTTTTGTCCTCTACGATACATTCAATGGATAAGATTGTTTTACGGGCAACCTTCTTATACGGCTCACGTTTTTCACGGGTGACATAGTAAACAACATAGCGGGTACCATCGTCAAGAGCACGAAACTGTGCCCCGTTGATATAGAAGTGATAGCCCTGAACTTCGAATACAAAATAACGTCGCTTGCGTCCTCGGTCAATCCGCAGCCGTGCTTGTCCTTCAATGCTACTGAGCATATAAGGTTCATTCATGGGCCAATAGGAAAGGCATCCATAGGCCAACAATCCAGCGATCAAACCCAAAAATAGACACCCCGAAGTGTTACTGACTACCGCCAGCGAAAACACTGTGGTTAGGACAATTCCCACCCCACACAGTCCCGTGATTTTGATGTCGCGCCATTTGAGATATTGTTCTTGGTCACCCGTGAGTTGACCTTCGCGGTTACGCTCCAGTTCCGCCCACGCAAAATGAAAAACCTTGCCAAGAATTGGGTTAAACATAGTCTGCTTGTATTGGATACCAAATAATTATAGATGGTATCAAAATACGGCAAACATGCGCAAATGCCAATTTTTAGGGGGTGGGTAGGTGCGAAAAACCGTCCCATTTTTCCATCCATCCAGCCCTAACCTGCCCTTCTAAGGTGCGAATGACAAAAGCTACACCGGGGTTGCTCGATTTTTGAGCGGCGGCAATCGCAGCGGCACGATCATACGCCACACGACGAAAATCAAAAGCATAACCCTGTTCATCGGCGCTCAAGATGGCATAACATGCACGCATTTCAGATGTAACAGGGTTACTGACATTGCCGGGGTTCACAATATGCCACTGCTTGTAACGACGATCCATCTGGGAATGAAAATGCCCTACACAAATTAGATTAGCCTCACACCCCGTCAGACATGTTGCCAACTCGCCATCGTTGAGGGCAGGATTCAGCCCATCCCCATCATCACACCCGGGCGCGGCATGGACAAGCAAGACTCGTGTGCCATCGGGTAGGGTGGGGCGCTGTTCGAGCGGTAGATTTTTTAACCAATCCAGCCAGCCTGTTCCTTCCAAATAGCCTTGAGTCCACGCGAAACTGCCTGCGACTTCGGCAAGGATTGGGATTAGGGCCGGGTTCTGTTGGGCATCCTCAACGGTGGGGTCGGGGCGATCTTGCGTAAACACATAGCGATCCGCATTGCCGCGTATAAAAACTGCATTCGGCAGGGCCGCCAATCGTTCTAATACCCCCGCTGGGTCAGTCCCAATCGAGGCCAAATCACCCAAAATCCAATAGCCATCCACACCTCCGTGTTGGTGAATATCGGCAAGGACGGCATCCAGCGCAATTGAGTTTCCGTGTATGTCAGCCAGCAAGGCAATTCGCATGAGCTTTTCCTATTGATTGGTAGGTGGGTCAAAGCCGCAAATTGTGCCAACAAATGGGGCATCATCCAAGCACCTAGCCAATAAACGGTGGTAAGCCGCCCAATGGTTGTCAGGCCTTAACTTAGGCAAACATCAACACTGCCTATAAAATTCACGCGACGGTATTCATCTTGCTTTTTTCTTCTCATGGATAGAAAATCGTCAACAGTTGCTTAACCGACACCTGATGTTCAAAATAGCAGAATGAGGCAGGGTATGAATCAACCAACCAGAACTGAGCTTTGTCGTGTAAACAACGCAGGCGATAAAATGTCGGTTAACCCTGACGACCCACGTGTCCGTCGCACCCGCCAATTGCTGCAAAATGCCCTGACTGATCTGATGGGCGAAATGAGCTTTAACCAGATTTCGGTGCAGGACATTACCACCCGCGCCGGGGTAAACCGCGCAACGTTCTATGCCCACTTTGAAGATAAATATGCGCTGGTCAATTACCATGTGCGGCATATGTTTTTGGAGGCACTGCAACAGCGAATGCCTGCCAAACATGAATTTTCGCAGGCGACCATGCGGCTTTTTATTGTAGCGACAGCCGAATTTCTAAGATCGTTTTTTGGACGCTGCACGCCATTGGATCAATTGAGTTATCCCCAAATGGCAATCCAAGTACAGGTCGTATTGTATGAGATGTTTTTGGCCTGCCAGACTCAGGGCCATTTTCCAACCGCCACCCTTTCCAAATCACCCGAAACCACCGCCACAGCCCTCAGTTGGTTGGTGTTTGGTGCGACCTTTGATTGGGCACATGGCGGTCTGAAAACTTCAGTGGATGAATTAGCCGATGGCCTGCTGCCTTATATGACAGTCGGTTTGCACGGGGCAGGGGTATAAGATTATGGATGGCACGAACATCCGCGAGGTGACTTCAAAGGGCATTACCTATGTTGATGATGACGGGCAGGAACAGTTTATTGACTTTGAGGCCTGCTATCAGAACTATCTAAAACGCTTTGAAGACCCCCATTTTCGTGAGCGCTTGCGCCAACTAAACAAATTGAATGTTATAGGATTACGAATCACGATTAAACGTCTTAAAGCATGGCGAGAGGTGGGGGCGCGGAATGTCTTAGGGCCACCTTGGGACAACGGCCCCTATATTGAATTTCATACCGAGCCGCCGATTCGATTCCAATTTGAAACCAGAGAGGATATGTATGACTTGCTTTTAGATACTGTTCGCAAGGCTGGCTGGCAGACTTTTGATTTAAGCTAGACTCTAACTGGCTCGTCTTAGGGAGTTTAATCGACCTGTACAAATTAGGGAGCAGAATCAAATGACCGATTGCCACACGTGCGAGTTAGTAAAACGACGCCATGCGGGCGAGGCCCCACTATGGGACGACATCTACCACACGCATTACTGGGATGTTGTCCATTGCAACAGCACCTCGCTGTTGGGGTGGTTGATCTTGGTGCAAAAACGGCATATCGGTGCTATTGAGGAAATGACCGAGACAGAGTCCATCGAACTCGGCAAATTGATTCGACTGGTGTCCATAGTTTTGAAGGAATTGACAGGCTGCCTCAAAACATATGTTGTCCAATTCGCCGAAGCCCCCGGTCACAACCATGTGCATTTCCATATCATCCCCCGGATGCCCAATCAACTAGATGAACACAGAGGGTCGGGTATCTTCAAACAATTGGGTGTGCCGGAAGCAGATCGGGTGAGTGAGGCCGCTATGAACGAATTGGCGGAAAAGGTACGCGCCTATCTGGTTGATGCGTTTGGATAATACTCCATCCCAAGAACTTCATCGGCACGTTCCGAAACACCATCTGGCCCACCAAAAGCAGGCATTTGACGGCCCGCAGCTATCAATCTCGATAACGACCCCGGCGGCAATGCCTCAATCTCAGGGTCAGAAATTGGGGATACAGAGGGAACGTAATGCAGGAGCAAATCTTCCACAAAATCATTGAGGGTGCGATGCTCAGCACGGGCCAGTTCATCTAATCGCTGTAATAAATCTTCGCGTAGAGTGTCCGTCATGGGTAAACTCCTTCCTATCAATCGCAATTATAACATAACCTGAGTTTTGGATAAGGCGGGATACCTTGAAAGCAGGGTATGCTTTCTAGCTGACGAAAGCTAAAGGAGGTATCCCGATGATGAGTTTACTCGAGCTATTCTGTGGTGTCGATGATTTCATGCAAGGCTTTTATCC
>JACRBG010000054.1 GCA_016234595.1 Chloroflexota bacterium
AATCCGCGTCGTCGAGCATCTCTTCCGCTGGTCTGAATGGCAAATCGCTACCTCCACTCACGAATACACCAAGACCAGTAGCTCGACCATCGAGTATCGTGTCACCGTCAACCCCGGTGAAGAAGTTCAGATTGATTACACTGTCCACTATGAGTGGCAATAACTCGTCGCAATAATTTGCAAATCTCTCAAGGTGGGTAGCATTGGATGAGACCCTACCCACCTCCGCCTAAATGCTGATTGCGTCCCATCCTAATTTGGCCTAAACTGAGTTTACCCAACGCACATTCATCAATATCTGCCCAATCATATAAGGAGTGTCTAATGCGTAAAGCACTTATCGCACTAGCGGTTCTGATTGTCGTCGGTGCATTCGTACCTTCGGCTTCAGCCCAACTAGGTCAAAACAACCTCTGCAACAAGGCTACCGCCATTGAATATGGGGATAGCGCCACTGGCTCAATTGACAACTCAGCTTTTCTGGTTGGATTTTGCTTCGATGGCACGGCTGGCGACCAAGTAGTCATCTCGATGGAAGCCTCCAGCGGCACACTCGACCCCTACCTGCAACTGTCCGACAACACAGGCAATGACATCTATGCCTCAAACGATGATGCCGATGCCAATACTCGTAACGCCCAAATCGAATTTACCCTGACCACCACAGGTCAACACCTGATTATTGCTACCCGCTATGGTGCCGATCAAGGCGATAGTACAGGTAATTTCAGTTTGACCTTAAGTGAAGGCGCCGGCAAAGGCACGACCAACACCACCGTTCCACCCAAAGGCCCTTCTACGTCCGAAGATCAGGTCGTGATTAACATTACCTGCGATACGGGTGAGCAAATCGTGGGCGGTGTCCAACTGTCCTTCATTGACGTCAATCCCGGCTTCTCCTATACCGTAACTGCCGTCGGACTAGATGGCTTTGACCCAGTGGTCGCCGTCGAAACCCAACCCGGCGTTGGTACTTGCAATGACGATGCGAATGGCGCTGTGGGTAGTCAAATCGCCGTACCCGATGTCGGCAGCATCACAGCAGGTCGTGGTACAGCCCAAGTCCGTTTCACCAGTCCAGCACGCGGCAACCCCACCAATATCAGCGTAGGTTCAGCCAATGGTGAAACAGGCCAATATGTGCTGGTAATTGAAGGCTTGGCGATTTCACCCGCCAGTGAATTAGATGGTTTCGCCCTGCGTGTACCCGATAGCGTGGCCGAAGATAATCTCTCGGTTTACATGATTAGCGAATATGCCGATCTTGATCCCTATCTTGAGCTATATCAAGGCGATGGGTTGACCCAAGCTTATGACACCGATGGCAATTTCTATGAAGATTCATTGGACTACAATAACCTCGAGTTCATCCTCTCATGTGATGACGCCGGGGTTAACGATTGCTCCAATACACCTGCCTTCCCCGGTGGTGGTGTAGACATTGCTAACGGCTCGACCTATATCGCGGGTGATTATGATGCAGGGTTGCTCGTAACCCCCAATAGCAGCCTGCCAATGTTGTTCGTCTTTGGCTCCTACAGCGGTCAAACTGCTGGTCAATACGCCATCATGGTGCTAGGCACAGTTCCCGGTAACTAAATCCAACTGCCTACAGCGACAAAAAAGACCCCAGTGCAAACTAGGGTCTTTTTATTTCTCAATTTTTTAGTGACTAGCGATTGTAGTACCAGTTCCGGCCATAATAGCCACTGACGGTACGCGCTTCTACTGCCACCGATCCAGCGCTAACAAATGCCGCTGGCAGTGTTACCGTCACATAAAATTGCCCTGTTGCATCGCTGGTTGCGGTGAAATAGGGGGTGTAGGTCGTCCCGCCCAACGTTGTCAACCCAATGGTAATTTGGGTGTTACGCGGGAAGTTATAGCCACGCAACTCAAATTTTTGCCCAAGGGTCACACTAGGAAAGAAAATACGGGGTTCAGTCGTAGGGCCAAAAGGATTACCCGGATAGAGGGTAATCGGGCCACCTGTCGCTGGTGGAACATACGGGCCGCCCGTTGCTGGAACGGTTGGGCCAGACACGCACAACACCTGCCCTGCATAAACATAATTCGGATTGACAATCCCGTTCCATTGGGCCAGCACCGTCCACGAGACATTATAGAGCAAGCCAATCCGGAACAAATTTTGTCCCGCTTGCACCACATGGGTTTGGGTGCAATTACTTTGAGCAGAGGCTTTTCCAGTCGGAGCAAAAGCCATTGCCATTCCAACGACTAATGCCAGTAAAATGACTAAACGAAGCAAACGCATAGGTTCAGACCCCTTTCTAATCACAGAGTATTAATAATTCACTTGGACAGGCGTTCCAACCTCCGCCCAATCAAAAAACCACAGCGCTTCAGGCGTCGGCAAATTGACACAACCATGACTCATCGGCTGACCAAAATTATTGTGCCAATAAGTGCCATGAATAGCATAGCCCTGGTAAAAATACATCACCCATGGCACACCGGGCAGATAATAGCCGGGGCCAGACATCGTTTGGGAATTGAGCTTCCAATAGATACGATAATCACCTGTAACAGTAGGGGTTCCCGGCAGGCCTGTCGAGACCGTCACCGCCCGCATCAATACGCCATTTTCATAGGCATAAATGCGTTGTTCGCTCAAATTAACGATAATTTGTTTGCCATTCGTGATGGTCGGTGCAGGTGCTGAAGGAACGCCCCCTGTTGGAACAAAGTTCGTCCCGGCTGGGTCATCTTGGGCTGGAATTATCAGTTGTTGACCTGCATAAATCTGATTGGGGTTCTGCAAATTATTCGCCCGCGCAATAGTCGTCCAACGCAATCCGTACAATCGCGCAATCGAGGCCAAATGTTCCCCAATTTGCACCACATGGGTACGTTCTGTACCAGTCGTCGCCGGGGCATTTTGCACAATCGTCGGCCCTGCGACAGCGGCACTCCCCGGTGCAGCCGCGCCATTCACCACCAAACGTTGTCCTGCAAAAATGGTATTGGGGTCAGTCAGATTATTCCACGTGGCTAAATCTTGCCATGCCACCCCATATTGTTGCGCGATGCTCGCCAGTGTCTGACCCGGTTGCACAATATGAATCAAAGCTGAGTCCGCCGGAGCAGGATTAGAGGCCACTGCAACAGGGTCGCTGGTGGTTATAGTAGGCGCGGTATTGACTGGCGCGGCAGGCCCACTACCGGGAGCCGGAATCACCAGCACTTGACCCACATAAATTCGAGTAGGATCAGTAATTCCATTTGCTGCCGCCAATTGATCCACTGTCAACCCATAACGCAGAGCGATACGAAATAAATTTTCACCGCTTTGCACTGTATAGGTTTGACCACCATCTTGGGCATCGGAAATACGTGGCCGCGCCAATGGAATTGTCACCACCAACACCACAATCAACAGCAGTGGGATGACACGCCAGCATTTGAATGAGTTCTTCAATGGGGTACTTTCTGGAAATCGCATTAAACCACTCCCCTGCGCATAAATGAATCTATCTATTATGTTACTAAGACTAAGCGTGATTGTATAGCAACTTTTACCCACCGCCACCATCGGCTTTGACAAAGTATGATTGGTCAGGTTAACCAACCTTTACTATCGCACGGGTTGACATTTTATGCAACAAGAGTAGACTAGGACACGAATATGCAAATTTCTGCATATTTGCATATATGCGATTCTGGGAGTAACAATGGAACTGATCGCAATCTCCCCTAAAGTGAATATTCAATTTCGTGTCACCCTGTTGCACGACTTGTTAACGATTATTGGTTTGCTTCCCAATGCGGAACGTTTTGAAGGTCTCAGCGATTGGCTGCGCAACATAGCAACCCATATAGATACGCAAGACCGTGACATCCTGCGTCCGGTTCATATGCTGGTCATTTTTGCGAGCGGGATGCAAGCCCATCTGATTGATAGCATCCCCGCCCATAACCAAGCTGACACTGATTTTGATGCGCTTTATAAACACTTAAAAAATCTTGATGTCAAGGCGCTGCAACAAGCCACCCTGAAGGCTTTTGAAGAGCAATTAGTGCGAATGGACGTGATTGGGAAAGACACGCGGTTGCCCAACAGTGTCGCCCCACTTGCCAAATTAGTAGATAAAATGCAGCAGGCTCGCGAAGAACAATGGCAAGCCCCACCTGCCCCACTCTATCCCGAAACCTTTGCCCAATTACTGCTAGATGCCACCGCCATTCATCAGCATCTACTGGCCGCCATCCAACACACTTGGCAGCGATTCTATGCCGAACGTGCCGCTGAGGACTTGCCGCAAAAAATGGCCGCTGTCGAATATCACGCTACTCAAAACTATGCCCCCGATGTCGCCACCATTTTTCGGGCGGTCTCCGGGCGCACCCCCACCCCATGGCTAAGTGAAAATGCTGCCCGTTTTAAACAAGTCGAATTGATTCCCTGCTGCCATTTAGGAACATACGTAACCTTGTTTGCATTAGGGGATAGGTTGTGGATTGGGTTTAATGCCAATCTTGCCCCGCTGGTATCGGGGGATTCGGCCAGCACTCAACAGCCCATCATCAATTTGTATCCTGCCATGAAAGCCTTAGCGGATGAAGCCCGACTGAAAATCGTGGCGTTTTTGGCGCAGCATGGCGAAAGTAATGTGGGCGACATTGCGGATGCCATGAATTTGACACAATCAACGGCCTCCCGCCATCTGAGTCTATTGGCAAAAACCGATATTTTGCAGATGCGGCGCGATGGGGCCATGCGCTATTACAAAGTCAGCCCACCCGCCCTCTACGAGATCGCCCATAGCTTAACAGGATTAGCCGAGCAGAATCCATAGAACCCGCCCATAATCCCAGTGTCTATCGCATCGTGTCAAGGAGTCACACTTGAGTAATTTCGCCGTCTGGAAACGCTTAATGGGGTATATGCGCCCCTATTGGAAATGGACATCTATCGCCCTCTTTGGCATCGTCGGGGGTTCGATACTAGCGATTACCATCCCCAGCTTGTTGCGCTGGGTGATTGATGTGGGTGTCGAAAAAGACGATCAATCTTTCATGCTCAGGGCCGGGTTGTTAGTGGTCGGGCTGGGCTTGGTGCGTGGTTTCACAGGTTTTTGCGCCCGTTTTTTTGGCGAACGACTCTCCCATCACATCGCCTACGATGTCCGCAATCAGCTTTACAACAAGGTCCAGCATCTCCATTTTGGCTATCACGATAAAACTCAAACGGGTATGCTCATTACTCGCGCCATCAGTGATGTGGATGAAATGCAGCGTTATTTCGCCAATGGGCTTTTGGACGGCCTAAGCACCATGATTCTCCTAGTCGGTGTCGTAGTAGTCATGTTTATCAGCAGTCCGCCACTGGCTGTCATCGCCCTGTTGCCAATTGTGCCACTGATTTTCATGTCAAAGAGTTACGCCGAACGCCTTGACCCCCAGTGGAAAAAAGTGATGGAGCATGTCCAAAATCTAAGCGAGCATCTCCAGCAAAACGCGGTAGGGGCGCAGGTTGTGCGAGCATTCGCCCGTGAAAAATATGAACTCAAAAAATTTGAAGAGGAAAATGCCAAGCTGTTCACTGACCAACTCCGATCGGTCAATCTGTGGACGACCTATATGCCCATCAGCAATTTTGTGATCGCGTGCTGCGTCGCCATGACCCTGTTTGTTGGTGGTCTGATGGAACGCAGTCATGTTGCGGGTGTCACCGTGGGTATGGTTGCGGCCTTCAACGCCTATATCCTGCTGATTGGTCAACCCGTGCGTTTTCTAGGCTTTGTCATCTTGTTATTCACCCAAGCGGTCACCAGCAGTCGGCGTGTCTTTGAAATCATGGATGTGCCCATCGAAATTGATGATGACCCAAATGCCCAAGCTATGCCTGCCATTCAAGGCTATGTCAATTTTGAAAATGTCTCGTTCGCCTATGACTCCGAGCCTGTCCTCAAAAATATCAATATTGAAGCCAAGCCCGGTCAGGTGATAGCACTGTTAGGTCAAACCGGTTCTGGCAAAAGCAGTCTCATCAACCTCATCCCGCGTTTCTACGATGTAACCGCAGGCCGCGTGACCATTGACGGCATTGATATTCGCGATGTGCGGCTCTCAACTTTACGTCCCCAAATTGGCATTGTGTTGCAAGAATCAGTGCTGTTTTCCGCCACCATCCGTGAAAATATCGCCTATGGGCGGCCCGACATCAGCATGGATGAAATCATCACCGCTGCCAAAGCCGCCAATGCCCACGATTTTATTTTGGAATTCCCACAGGGCTATGAAACCGAGATCGGGGAACGTGGGGTGACATTATCGGGCGGGCAACGTCAGCGAGTCGCCATCGCCCGTGCCCTATTGGTTAACCCACGCATTCTGATTTTAGATGACTCGACCAGTAGTGTGGATACCCGCACCGAATACCTAATTCAAGAAGCTCTGAATCGCTTGATGGAAGGGCGTACCACTTTTGTCATTGCCCAACGTCTGACAACGGTTCAAAATGCCGATCAGATTTTGGTTTTGAATCGTGGCGAGATTGCCGAACGCGGCACCCATCATGAATTACTGGCAAAAAACGGCCTCTATGCCGAAATCTATCAGTTGCAACTGGCCGATCAAGAACGGCTCAAGCACGAACTCATGGCGCTCGGTGGGCTCTTAGAACGAGATAATGTGCGCTCAACGGACAAGATCAAAGTCCGCGTACCCCAAATGAGCAGTAGCTAACTTTATCGGAAGGAACGGAAATCAATGGCACTATCACAAGCAGCATCCGAGGCCGGTAAAGGTTTCGACTGGCAAGTTACCAAACGCCTCTTTAGTTATCTCAAGCCCTACAAAAAAAATGTCGTCATCGCGTTCATATCCATGATGTTTGTGGTTATCGCCAACATCATGGGGCCACCACTGATCGGGTGGGCGGTGGATGAGGGTATCCGTAAAGGCAATATGTCATTAGTAGGCGCGGGTGTCTTTGGCTATCTGATGGTTCAAGGGCTTGGCTTCTTGGGCTTCCGCATCCAACTGGTGAACATGGCCTATGCCGGACAGCGTATCATCGAGAAATTACGCAACGAGCTATTTGAGAAAATCCAATATTTCTCAATGTCGTTCTTTTCCAATTATGAAACGGGCCGTCTCATCGCCCGGGTCATCAGCGACGTCAGTGTGCTACGCGAAGCCATCACCTTTGCGGTAGTCGGCACAGTCCGCGAAATGTTGATTCTCGTTGGCATCCTCATCTCGATGTCGGTGATTAATCTCACCCTAACTGGGGTGGCGCTGGTCGTGCTGGTGGTGTTGATTACCATCGCCAATTTCTGGCGCATTTTTGCCCGCAAAGCCTATATCCGGGTGCGCGAAACTAATGCCATCGTCAATGCCGAGCTTTCGGAAGCCTTTAATGGTGTGCGTGTGACTCAAGCCTTTGCTCGCGAAGGTTATAATTATGACCGCTTCACCTCCAAGATTGACTACAACAATCGTGAGGCGAATGTGGCAGCAGCGCGTATCAGTGGCTTTTTCTTCCCCAGCATCGAACTAGTCGGTGGCGTGGCGACGGGTGCAATGATTTATGTCGGCGGTACGCTCGTCCTAAAGCATCAACTTTCAGTTTTTACTCTCCTAACTTTTGTCCTCTACATTGACGAGTTTTTCTTCCCGATCCGTATGTTGGCCCAGCGGTATAATGTCTTCCAAGCAGTCATGGCCGCCGGGGATAAAATTTTCACCCTACTCGATACCCCACTTGAGATTCAGGATGCCCCAGATGCTACCGAGTTACCCCAAATTGAAGGGCATGTCAAATTTGAGAATGTCGAATTTCGTTATAGTGACGGCGAAATGGTGCTCAAAGGGGTCAATCTGGATGTGCCCGCCGGATCAACCGTTGCATTAGTCGGGCATACCGGCGCGGGTAAAAGCACCATCATCAAACTGGTAACCCGTTTTTACGACATTACCAGTGGTTCATTGACCATTGATGGTCATGATGTCCGCCACGTCACTCAAGAAAGCCTGCGCCGCCAGATGGGGGTGGTGCTGCAAGAAACCCACCTATTTTCGGGCACGGTGATGGAGAATATTCGTTATGGCCGCTTGGATGCGTCAGACGAGGAAGTGATAGACGCTGCCAAAGCGGTGGGTGCACACGACTTTATCATGCGTTTGGAAAACGGGTATAATACCGAGGTTCGTGAAGGGGGTTCACTGCTTTCGGCTGGTCAGCGCCAGTTATTGGCCTTTGCCCGTGCCTTGCTAGCCGACCCGCGTATCCTAATCTTGGATGAGGCGACCAGCAGCATTGACACCCAAACCGAAAAAATCATTCAAAATGCCCTTGAGCGACTCTTAAAAGGGCGCACCAGTTTTGTGATTGCCCATCGGCTCAGTACCATTACCAATGCCGATTTGATCGTGGTCATTAATCATGGTGAAATTATTGAACAAGGGTCGCACGAAGCCCTATTGAAGCAAGGCGGCGCTTATCGTGATCTCTATACCATGGCCTATGCTCGCCCACTGGAAGATTTGAAGAGCGAGATGGCATCGGAGGTTACAACCGCCGCCGACTAAACACGAGTGAGCAGAAACTTTGCGTGATTTTCAACTCCTCGCCCCCGCTGAAGCAGGCGAGGAACCTTTTCCCTATCGGCGCGTCTGGCGAACCCTGATTCTCGAATTAGCGGTGCTGGGCGGAGCCGTTATTTTTGTTATTATGGCAACCCGTCTTGGCCTTGTCGCAGATACCTATTCCCGCACATTAAGTAGCGGATTGGCTCTTCTACCAATCGTGGTCTTCCTATTTTTCTCTGTTCGCCGCGAACGCCGCGTCTTAGAACCACGTCAGGGTTTGATAGCCATTCTTTTCTTAAGTATGGTGATAGCAAATGGTCTCGCCGTACCCGTCATTAACGAGGTTTTTACGCCCGAACGTTGGCTACCGGGAGCGGGCTTTTTCAACCGCATCCTCGGTTATGCCTTTACCATTGGCATCTTAAGCGAATTTATCAAATATGCAGTGGTGCGTTACACCATGTGGCCGTCGCGTTTTCGTATCCGCCTCGATGGGATAGCCTACAGCACCGCCGCCGCACTGGGTTTTGCTACGGTTCTCAATCTGCGCCTCGTTTTGTATGATGAACTCACCCTCTCATCCGCCGCCATCAATATTCTCACCAATGTCTATATCCATATTGCCATTGCCGCAGTGATGGGCTACTTCTTAGGGGAACTCGCCATCGGCAATCCCTCAGCCATGTGGTTACCTATTGGCTTATTTGTCGCAGCCATGTTAAGCGGCATCCATTTCGCCTTTCGCGGTATCGCCATTGCCAGTGGCTTAGGCAGTCGGGCTATTGGGGGTCTATTTTTGGTCATTGGTTTAACTGCTGCCATTTTGGGTGTCCTCTCATTTATCATCGAAAGCGCCGATGCACGGATGGCCGATAAACTGGGAGTAAGGCGTATCCGATGAGCTACCTTGAAAACCCCAAAGACTTTGCCGATTCAAGAATCGCCCGTCTTGTCAATCTGAACACCGGTTTGGCAATTATCATCACCGTCGTCGTAATTGGCTTGGGTATGATTTTGCGCGGGAGCATCCTAAATGCAACCACCCCTTTCAAAGATGAAGAAAATGGTATTCGGGGGCAGATTCCTGCCAATTGGTTGCTAGATGCCAACCCACCCAGTTATGTCTTTCGGGCTGAAAATCCAAACGCCCGCCCCTTTAAAACGCTCATTCAAGCCAGTCTGCAAACCGTTGGGCCAGATGCCAATCCCCGCAGTGTCGTGGATTTACTAGTAGTCCAAGGGCCAAATCGCCTACCCGGTTATGATGTCCAATCTATCTTGCAGACGAGTTTGGGCGAAGATGAGGCTGTTGAAATTCAATATTCTTTTATCCAATCTGACCCCAACCCATTTTTGCAGAGCGTTCCCGTCGTCGTACAAGGCATTGACCTCGTCGTGCTGCGCGGCAATCAAGCCGTTATCCTAACCTATCGGGATGCTGTGGATAATTTTGAGCGCAACCGTCCCTATTTTGAACGCTTCCTCCAAACCGTCGAATACTAAGGGACATCTCCATATGCGAAATTTACCAAAAACCCAGCGTCGCCTTTGGTTAATCTCAGTTCTACTCTTGATAGCACTGGGTGTGGGCCTTCTAAACTTGCTCCCCGCCCCGTCACAGGCCCAAGAAGACGATAATCCTCCTTTGGTACGCCTCAACGAAGAAAACATCAAAGAGGCGACCGTCTTCATTATGCAAACGGTGGATACTGCCAGCGGCCCCGTCATTACCTGTGTAGGAACGGGCACATTGGTTAGCGCCGATGGTTTAGTGTTGACGAACGCCCATATTGTCGAAGCAACCACAAGTTGCCCTGCCGATCGCACCGTTATTGCCCTAACACTCCGCACCGATGAGCCGCCCGTTGCCACCTATACCGCTGAAATCATCGAATTCAATCGGGGCTATGATTTAGCTGTCTTGCGGATTACCCGCTATTTGGATGGGCGCACGGTCGAGCGCGGCGTTTTGCAACTGCCATTTGTCGAACTCGGCGATTCCAACACAGTCAGTATTGACGACACAATTGCGGTGTTTGGTTATCCCGATATCGGCAACGACCCGATTAAAGTAATCCGAGGAACGATTGGTGGGTTTACGGCTGAGGCAGGCTTGGGGGAACGGGCTTGGCTGCGAACAACTTCCGAAATCCCCGGATTAATGAGTGGGGGCGGGGTGTACAACCGCAATGGCGAATTAATCGGCGTTCCAACGATTGCTCCGGCCCACGCGGGGGGTGAGGCCTTGGAGTGCCCTCAAGTATATGACACCAATGCCGATGCCCAAATTGATAATCTCGATTTGTGCATCCCACTAGGTGGAACCATTAGCGCCATTCGCCCATCCAGTTTAGCACGAGGGTTGGTGCGCGCCGCCGCACTCGGTATTCAACCCGGCCCTGAAAAAGCCCCGGTTGATCTAGCTCCACCTGCCGATCCCCCCACTTTTCGACGGCTGTTTGTTTCCACAGGCGTAAATGAAGCTGGAATGCCGACCAATGTTGTCACCAGCCTGCCAACCGGAACCAACAGCTTGTATCTGTTTTTCGATTTTAAAAATATGCAAAATGGGCAGATCTATGAGCTACGCACGACAGTTGGTGGACGCCCCAATGTCCTCTACAGCCTGCCGCCTGTGACTTGGAGTGGGGGCGAACGCGGTTTATGGTACATCGGTGGCACGGTGCCGACAGGTTGGGAAAATGGCGTCTACGAATTTACCCTGTTTATTGAAGGCCGCCAAGTAGATAGTCACCGCATTACTGTCGGTGGTGGCCCACGCACCGACCCACAGTTCTCTGACCTCGTATTCGGTATTCAAGACCCCCTCGGCAATCTGACCGGGGCCAACTACATTATCCCCGAAGGCAATATCATTCGTGCCCGTTTCAACTATCAAAATATGCGGGATGGCCTCAATTGGCAACAGCGTTGGTATCAAAACGGCGACCTGATTTCTATCCCCCCAACCACCAGCAATCTCTCCGGCTGGGGCGGTGGGTCAAGTGGCAGCAGCAGTGACCCCAGTATCGTCAGTGAAACCGGTTTCCCCTCAGACCAATATCGTCTCGAACTCTATGTCCAGCTACCCGCTGGCGAAGATTGGTGTTTGGTGCGCCCCGACATCAGCCCCGATTTAGGTGATTGGTGTCTGATGGTGACCTCGGATTTTGTGATAGCAGGCGGGGCGGGCGGCGCGAATAATGCCCAAGCCCTCATTTTTAGTGACTTTCGCTTTGCGCGTGATGAACAAGGGGGCCTGCCCATCAGCATTGTGGCTGAATCCATGCCCGCGGGTTCACCTGCCATTTATGTATTTTTCAATTGGCGACAAGTTCGCCCCGGCACACCTTTCCGCTGGCGCTGGTTAGTAGATAACGAGGTGCTGGTTGAAAATCGTACCCAATGGGCCACTGATGTAAATGGTGAAAACTATTATTTTTCACTGCTAGGCATTCCCAATTTACCCGACGCCACCTATCGTTTTGAGTTATATATGGGTGGCATTCGCCTGACCGATGAAACAGTTCAAGTCGAAGTTGGTTTGGGCCAATTGCCCGTTGAGGCTTTCGCCAGCGCCGAAGGTATCCAGATGACAGGCCAGATCTTTGATGCGGCCACAGGTCAAGGTATCCCCGGTGCCCTATTTGTCGTGCTGTTGGCCGAATTCAGTGTTGAAGATTTTCAGTGGCAAGCCGTCCAAGTCTTGGGGCGTGCCACTACTGACCAAAAGGGCTTTTTTCAAATCCCGGCCCTGCTGCCGCGCGGTACACTCGACGAACCAAATCTGTATAGCGTTATAATTCGGGCCGAGGGCTATCTGCCTGTCAGTTCAGACGGCATTACTGTCACCACCGAAACTGAAAGCCCTATCAATTTAGTGGTGCAACTCAGCCGAGATTTGACCTCTTATGGCGAGACCCCGTAGGCAATAATATGGAGTCGCGCTTGAGGAAAACATACATTATAGTGATGGGGGAAAGTGGTGAGTTCGGCAAAATTTCGGATTGTGCTTTTGGCTATCGTAGCGGTTTTATTGTTGGTGGGGGTCATTGGCCTTTCGGTGCGCTTGTTGCCTCCAGCGCCCACATCACCCACCCCAACTTTTCCAGAGGGAATTGATTTTCCAAATGGGCGACCTGTGCCGCATCGTTAATTGGGTAGACGAATTTATAGCTTAAGGAGCAACTATTGGGCGACATTATCCTTGCAATTGTCATGGCCGTGATTGGGTTTGGACTGGGAATTGGTATTAACTGGCTCTCCGATAACCTGCCAAATAACAAATTCCTCGTCGCACCAACCTACCCTGATGGTTCACCGCGCTCCAAAATAGCTTGGTCAGGCCTACTCGCTTTTTTGACAGGTCAACGCACCAATGCCGTCGGCTCAAAATTACGCTGGCGTCATCCCATCACCGAGCTAACGATGGCCGCGTTGTTCGGATTTATTATCCTAAACTGGCCGGGTCACGAACGACGTTTTGTCTGGATGATCTATCTGACCATCTTGGTACTCGTCACGGTGATAGACCTTGAACACCGACTTATCATTACCCCGATTATTTTAATTGCCTGTATTCTTGCCTTCGTGATTGCCTTGGTCGCCCCAGAGTCAGATCGGGACTTTGTGGATTACATTGCAGGCGGTGGTTTGGGGCTTGGCTTATTTTTGATCATGTTTTGGGGCGGTGGCATCTTCTCAAGTGTGGTTGCTTCGGCACGTGGCGAAGAGCTAGGCGAAGTCGCGTTTGGATTGGGTGATGTCTACGTAGCGACGATGTGCGGTCTGATGATTGGCTGGCAGGCCTTTATTTTTGCGGCCATTATCACGGTGTTCTTAGGGGCACTGGGGGGCATCGTCTTCTTAATTGTGCAGGCCTTTCGTGGTGGCTACGACGCCTTTACACCCCTCCCATATGGTCAATATATTATCATCGGCACTATTATCATGATGCTGTGGCGCTCAGAAATTGGCGATCTTTTACGGGGTAGCTAGGCGTTAGCTTTATAGGTCGGCAGCACCACGAAAAAGGTCGTGCCGACCCCTTCGATACTTTCAACTTCTATTTTGCCGCCATGTGCCTCGATAATTTTCTTCGAGATAGCCAATCCAAGGCCTGCCCCTTCCGTAGTACGAGCGCGGTCAGCTTTATAAAAACGGTCAAAAATACGTGGCAGGTGTTCGACAGAAATCCCCACCCCCGTATCAGCCACCTCGACCACAATCAATTCACCTCGCAGGTAGGTTTTGAGGCTGATACCACCCTTTTTTGTATATTTCATCGCGTTTTCAACAAAATTGGCAATGCCCCGATGGAATTGTGTCTCGTTCGCCAGAATTGGCGGTAGCGCTTGTGTTAGGTTTAGCGTCAATTGCAAGTTCTTCTTGGCAATATGCGGCGCATAAAATTGGGCAATACTGGTCAGCAATTGATTAATATCAATTTGAGTAAAGGTCAATTCTGTAATATTGATTTCTAAACGCGAAATATCCAACAGATCTTGAACGGTCTTATTTAAACGCTCCGCCTGCGATTCTAAAATATTGAGGCGTTCTAGGCGTTTATCGTCATCCGGGCCAGCTCGCAGTAAGTAGGTATTCAGAATGATGGTCGAGAGCGGCGTGCGTAAATCATGCGACACGTCACCAATAAACTCTTCAAGCATCTTGACTCGCGCCCGCTCCAATGTCAAATCAATACTTTTTTGTTGTGCCTCGCGGATCTCAGTAATGTCAAATAGCACCCCAATAAAGCCCGCAAACGCCCCTTCCAAATCATAAAAAGGCTGCCCCACCACCACCACCGTATGGTAGTTGCCGTCACTATGCCGCAGGCGACATTCCACCTCAAATCCACGCTGATCGGCAAAAGCGGCTAAGTATTTTTGTTCCCATTTATCTAAATCTTCAGGGTGAAAACTGCTCTTCCATGCCCGGTTCGAATTATGCCCTAAGGTGAGACCCGTAAATGAAAACCAACTGGTGTTCAAAAAGTGAATACGGGTATCTAGCTCTGATCGCCAAATTGGAACGGGGAAAGTATCCAAAAGGCTGAGATAAAAGTTCAATGATTGAGCAAGGGCTTCCTCCGCGCGTTTTCGATTGGTCACAATCGTGTTGGTCACCAACAATTCGCGGGGTTTCTCATTCTCCCAAGTCAGAACAGTAAAACGGCTTTGCAGCCACTCCCAATGTCCGTGTTTATGGCGAACACGATATTCAACCAGCGGATTTTCCCCAAGCTGTCCTTCAATTGCCTTACGCCATTCACGAGTCACCATTGCCACATCTTCAGAATGGATAGCAAATGTGATAGACTCGGGCTGGCGCACCTCTTTAGCAGAGTACCCTAACAATTCTTGGCGATTAAAATAGATGCCCTCACGGGTTTGTAAATCTAAGATATAGATATAGTCTGGCGAGTTCTCCGTCAGCATCCTAAAACGCTGCTCGCTGATTTGCAGTGCATCCTCAGCCTTTTTACGTTCTGCCAGCTCTTCATAGACTCGTTCAATCAGGCGGGTATTGGTGAGGGCGATTGCGGCTTGGTCAGCAAACAAACTGAGCAGGCGAATGTCCTCCTCATCATAGGGCGTCGTTTTTTCCATATCGGCAATATCAATAGCCCCAATGACTCGCCCACCTACTTTTAGGGGCACTCCTAAAATACGGCGAAATGGCGTTTTTTGGTAAACTTGTGCCTGACCTTCCCATTGAGAATAGTTGGCAACAAATACGGCCTCGCCCGATTGTGCTACTTTCCCAGAGACACCTTCGCCAAACTGTAGCACCGTTCCAACAAAATTACCCTCAAGGTTATAGGCAACCACCAATTCAAGGCTCTGTTTATCAGGCCGAACCAAATAGAGGCCACCAATCGGTGCATTAAGTAGTTTTGCCGACCGTTCGACAATGGTGCGGAGCAGTGTGGTTACATCCGGTTGAGAGTTGATTGCCAATGAAGTTTCATAAAGCGCAGCCATCGCTTCCGAACGACGTTTCAGCAATTCTTCAGATTGCTTGCGTTCAGAGACATCCTGTAATACGCCATAATATAAGCGATCATCGAGTTGGAGGGCGTTGACTTCAACAAAAATTCGCCTTTGGTCTTTGCGAACTAACCACTCTTGGGCCTGAAACCGATTTTGGGACAATTCAGATTGATCAGCTAAGGAAGAGAGAAGCGTCGAATCTTTAGTAACAACATCAATCAGGCTCATCCGCACAAGCTCTTCGCGGGTATATCCAATCATCTCACAAAAACGAGGATTAACTTCACGGAACTCACCCAAGGGGGTCACGACCATAATGGCGTCGGTCGCCTGTTCCATTCCAATATGATATTTAGCCTCGTGGGCAGGTGTTCTTTTATTGAACAATGCCACCCCTAAAAGAGTCGCTGCTGTCTTAAGAGCTTCTGATTGCGAAGATAACCGTTCTTGCTCCGGGCTGGGTAGTCCAATACCAAGAAACCCCAACCATCTATTTTTAGCATGAATCGGGGCGATAACATGGAGTTGACCATGAAGCCCATTCATTCCAGTCGGAGTTTGAATAAGCTCTCCCGACTCAATTTGTGTGGCCCATGTAAAAGTACGTTTAAATGTCTCTAAAGGGAGGGGTTCAAACGATGCCACAGGATTAGCCGAGACAACCTGCCATTGAGCTATTTGCCGTACAGTGGCATTACCAATCTCAAATAGATAGGCGCTGCTGGCTTCCAATTGGGCTGCCAAATGAGCCAATGTTTCGCCCAAGGTTTTCTGTGACACTTCGGCAAGCAAAAACTGCTGCATAATCGAGACCACATTTTGCAATAATGCCTCACGCTTATGTAGCTGCATAGCCATCAGTGAGATTTCCTTAGAACTGAGGGCATTAAACTAGCCTACCCATGACCCTTTTTTCCAAATCTTATTCTACCGCAGTCTGTCATGTTTGAAACTAGGTGCATTCTAAGTGTATAAACAAATCTGCCCCAATTGGAGCAGATTCAGGATTATTGCTAAAACGGAATGTTATTAGGAGATGACGATGGATTCGCTGCGTTCAACCCGCTGAATCAATCCCCCGCCCAAACAGAGGTCATCGGCATAAAATACTGCACCCTGTCCCGGGGTAATGTCGCGCAGGGGTTCATCAAAAATCACTTTGACTTGGCCTTCCGAGAGGGGTTCGAGGGAAGCAAGGGCAGGCTTGGCTTTATAACGAATTTTCACCTCGGCCCGCATGGCCCCGTCCGGTGTCGTCCCTGCTATCCAATTCACTCGGCCCGCAATCAATGTGTCGCGGCCTAGTTCCTCCCGCGTGCCCACAATAACGGCATTCCGCTGGCGGTCTAAATCCAACACATACAAAGGTTCGCCACTGCCTGTAATGCCCAAGCCTTTGCGCTGACCAATCGTGTAATTGGGTAAGCCATCATGTGTCCCAAGTTGTTCACCCTGCCGATTCAAAATCGGGCCAACTACAAATAAATCAACTGGGCCATGCTCCCGCAAAAAGCGCCGATAATCACCATCACCCAAAAAACATAAATCTTGCGAGTCATGTTTGCTGGCAACGGGTAGGCCAAATTTTGCCGCCATTTCGCGCACCTGCGGTTTGATGTATTCGCCGAGTGGAAACATCGTATGGCGAAGTTGTTCCTGCGTCATTACACTCAGAACATAAGATTGATCTTTTTCAAGGCTATGCCCTTTGCGTAGCTCGAACAAGCCGTCAGCCGATTGGGTAATTCGTGCATAATGCCCCGTCGCCAGATAATCCGCTCCCAACGCCAGCGCATTGTTCAATAACCAATCAAAACGAATGTGCATATTGCAGGCCAGACATGGATTAGGCGTCAGTCCTTCGGCATGTTGATCAATGAAAAATTGGACGATTTTATTGCGGAATACATCACGCGTATCAAGGACATAAAACGGGATGTCTAGCATATCCGCCACTCGCCGCGCATCATTCAATTGCTCAGGCGTGCAGCAACGATTATGCCCTGTTAAACCGGGGGCCGTTTCTTCTGACCACAAGCGCATCATCATGCCAATGACATTGTAGCCTTGCTCAACTAACAAAGCTGCTGCCACAGAGCTATCAACACCACCACTCATGGCTACCACTACGGTAGGCTTATTTGCTGTCATGGAATTTTTTGAACCATTATCCAACTTATTCGGTTGCCCAAATGGTAGCGGTTTTGTTGAAAGGGGTCAAGCCTACCACATTTCCCCCGCTTCTAACGGCCATTTTTCGCCTCGTTAATATAACCACCCCGCATAAATCCGTTACCATGGTAACGGATTCAAATTCGGCGCATATAAGTACCAGTAATAGAACGTGAGTTCTATAAAAAAATTCACCTATTGCTAGGAATATTTTGCAAGAAGGTGAATCTCTAGGCCGATGCCAAACTAAAGCGCCGTACCCCTTCAATCACTTTGGGCAGTACCTCCAAGACATCGTCAATATCGGCGTGGGTTGTCCGGCGCCCTACCGTCAAGCGTAAGCCCCCCATCGCCCATTCTCGGTCATATCCCAGCGCCAATAACACTTCGGATGGTTCGGGATTGCCCGTTTTGCACGCACTCCCCGATGACGCTGCAATTCCTTTCATATCAAGGTGCATCAAGAGTGTATTGCCATGGACATGCTTAAATACAAAACTAGCATGGGATGGCAAGCGATTCCGCCGATCCCCCGTTAATTCAACATCCGGAATAGTCGTCAAAACCCCGTCAATCAAGTGGTCACGCAATGCAATAAACTGTGGAATCCATTGGTCGTGTTCGGCATAAGCGATTTCGAGTGCTGTTGCCATCCCCACAATCAACGGGACATTATGCGTACCACTGCGACGGCCTTCTTCATGACTACCGCCTGTCTGGGCAGGCATCAGCGGGGTGCCATCGCGCACATACAGCGCCCCTACCCCTTTTGGCCCATAAAATTTATGTGCCGAAATCGAGAGCAAGTCCACGCCCAACTTCTGAACATCCAGATCTAATTGACCCGCAGCCTGCACGGCATCAGTATGAAAATAAGCCCCTTTTTCGTGGGCAACCCGGGCCAGTTCCGCAACGGGCAAAATCGTACCGATTTCATTATTCGCCAGCATCAAACTGACCAACACCGTATCATCACGCATGGCCGCGCGCAACATCTCAGGAGTGATGTTACCTGTGTGGTCGGGTTGCAAAAAGGTAGTGGGCAGGCCAAAAACATCTTCCAACTGTTGCATGGTGCGGCCAACTGCATTATGTTCCAGCGGGCTGGTAATCAAATGTGTTCCCTTGCCCTGTTTTTTCGCTGCATAAGCCACTCCCCGCAGTGCCAAGTTATCACCTTCGGAGCCTCCGCTGGTAAAAACCATCTCATGCGGGCGGCAGTTCAATACTTTAGCAATCATTTCACGGGAGTTTTCAAGGGCTTTTTCGGCGCTTCGCCCAAAACGATGCACCGAGGCCGGATTGCCATAAACTTCGGCAAAATAGGGTGTCATAGCGGCAATTACACGCTCATCAACGGGCGTCGTAGCACTATGGTCAAGGTAGATGAAACGGTCAGGCATCCCAACACACTCCCCTGTCAACAGTCAGTTAGCATCCTTGTCATTTTACCCTAAATTTAGCTGACACCGGGGTACGGATGGTGGATTGTAGGTTATAATCACCTGTCGTTAAAACAATGCTTGCGTGAGGCCTAATGCCAAGAGTCTACAAATGGCGGTTCAACGTGCGTTCCTATGAAGTTGACCGCTTTGGTCATGTCAACAACGCTGTCTATCTGAACTATTTGGAGGAGGCCGCCACCCGTGCCAGTGCCAGTGTTGGGTTTGACAATGCGTGGTACGAAGCCAATCAATGTATGTGGGTCATCCGCGAAATGCACGTGCGCTACCACGAACCCGCCCTGTATGGCGATGAATTAGAAATCCGCACATGGGTTTCGGATTTTCGGCGGGTGCGTTCTCACCGCGAATACGAAATAGTACGGGTACACGATGACTGTCGTATTTTGCGCGGAAGGGCCGATTGGGTTTTTGTTGACCGCACCGAGATGAAGCCCAAACGTCTTTTACCCGAATTTGAAGACGCATTCCAGCCAGCCAATAATCCTCTTGAAGATTTGGGAATCCGCATTCCCGCCGCCAAAAGTTATGACACCCACCATTTTGTTTCCGAGCGCCGGGCCCAATGTTATGAGATTGACCAGCTAGGTCACGTCAACAACGCCAACTATCTGCGTTGGGTTGAGCAGGCCTATTTTGATGCCCTAGCAAGCGTGGGTTGGAGTATTATCCGTCTCCAAAGCGAAAATTTCGTCATCTTTTCGCTAGGTCACGCATTAGAATATTTCCATGAGGCAAAAGAAGGCGATTCCATTAAAATTGTTAGTTGGGCCGCCGAAAAATCACGGGTGCGCGGGGCATGGATTCACGAAATGTATAACCGCGATACGGGTGAGCTTTTGGCACGGGACTATGCGGCTGGTGCGTTTTTGTCCAAAAATGGAGATACCTATCGCCCTGTCCAAATGCCTGATGCACTGACTCATGCTATTGTGACAGGCGAACGAACCTAATCCATCGCGCAGGTTTTGACCATGGGGGATATGTGCTTTTAACTTGTGAAGGCGATTTGGAGGATTGAATGTTAGACGCTTTTTTTAGACCCAATTCTGTTGCCATCATTGGCGCAAGCCGTAACCCTAGTAAACTCGGCTACGCGGTCTTGGCAAATTTGGTCGAAAGCAAGTTCACGGGTCATATCTATCCCGTTAATCCAACGGGCGAAGAAATCCTCGGTTATACGTCCTATCCACAAATCCAAGATATTCCCGAAATACCCGATCTCGCGGTCATCGTCATCCCCTACCCGCTTGTACCCGACGCCGTGCAAGCTTGTGGCGAAAAAGGCATCAAGGCCGTTGTGGTGATCAGCGCGGGTTTCCGCGAAACAGGCCGGGCCGGATTGGAACTTGAACTCAAGGTGTTAGCCATTGCTAAACAATTTGGAATGCGCTTAATCGGGCCAAACTGTCTAGGCGTCATGGATATTCACCACCCCGTTAATGTTACATTTGCGGCAGGTGGAATGCCCATGAAAGGCTCAATTGCCTTCATGAGCCAGTCGGGAGCATTAGGAACTGCGGTACTCGACATGAGCATGGGCGGTAATAAACACATTGGCTTTAGTGCCTTTGTCAGCCTCGGCAACAAAGGGGATGTTAGTGAAATTGACCTGATGAAATACTGGGCCAATGACCCCAACACCAAAGTCATTTTGGCCTATTCCGAAGGGCTACCCAGCGGCCAAGAATTTATGCGCGTCGCCCGCGAAGTCAGCCGTAAAAAACCCGTGATTATGCTAAAAAGCGGGGTCACACAATCCGGTCAAAAAGCGGTGTCCTCCCACACGGGTTCGTTGGCTGGGGCAGAGCAAGCCTATAACGCCGCGTTTTATCAAAGTGGTGTTCTGCGTGTCAATAACCTGCAAACCTTGTTCGACCATGCCGTCGCCTTTGCCTATCAGCCGATGCTGAAAGGCAATCGAATTGCGATTGTGACCAATGCAGGCGGGCCGGGGATTTTGGCAACTGATGCGCTTGAAAAAGCGGGGCTACAACTGGCCCGTTTAGAAAATGCGACCATCAAAACTTTGGAAGAATTCCTACCCGATGCTGCCAGTGCGGCCAATCCAGTGGACGTGTTGGGCGACGCCCGGGCCGACCGCTATGAATATGCCCTCAAGCATGTCGCCGCCGACCCCAACGTAGACGGCATGATCGTTATTCTAACCCCACAAGCCATGACTGAAATTGAAGCCACCGCCCATGCCATCGGCAAATTAACCGCCGAAATCAATAAACCTGTGTTAGGCTGTTTTATGGGCGATCATCGCGTGCAAGCGGGCATCGAAATCTTGGCAAAATTTTACAGCGTGCCCAACTATGCCTTCCCCGAACGGGCCGCAAGTGCCTTTGCCGCCATGCGTGACTATAATCAAGCCCGCCAGCGCGATACGGGTGAAATTCGGCAATATGAGGTGGATAAAACCCATGTCAAAGCCTTATTTGAGAAGGTGCGGGCCGAAAATCGCGTTTCGATGATCGAAGCGGAAAGCCGCGAGGTTTTTGCCGCTTATGGCTTCCGAATGCCACGCAGCGAACTTGCCACAACACCCGACGAAGCGGTGCGGCTGGCTGATGAAATGGGCTATCCGGTCGTGCTAAAAATCGCTAGTCCTGATATCCTCCATAAAACCGAGGTCGGCGGCGTTAAAGTTAATTTACGGAATGCCACCGAAGTGCGCGACGCTCATGAGTTGATGGTCTATCGAGCCACGCGCTATGTCCCCGGAGCGAATATCTGGGGTTGCTTGGTACAAGAAATGGTTCCGCCCGGTCTGGAAGTACTGTTAGGGATGAGCCGTGACCCCCAATTCGGCCCACTCGTGACATTCGGGCTTGGTGGGATTTATGTCGAAGTGCTGAAAGATGTTACTTTCCGGGTTGCGCCATTTGGCAAAACAGACGCGGCTGGCATGTTACAGGAAATTCGGGCTGCCCAATTGCTTGACGGAGTACGCGGGCAAAAACCATCCGACAAAGAGGCCTTAGCCGATGCTTTACAACGCATCAGCCAGTTGGTAACAGATTTCCCAGAGATTGCTGAATTGGACATCAACCCGCTTTTTGTGTATGAAAAAGGTCGAGGGGTGTTGGCGCTCGACGCGCGGATTATTTTACAGGCCCATCATTAAGCAAAAACGTTCTCGAACAAAGGAGAAGCCCGGTAGTCGTATCCCCACTTTTAAAATATTTACGAATGGCTGCACGATGCTTGTCGTCTGCATCAAACAGTCTTTTTCAGTGAAAGGATTTTGATTGAATGAAGGCACTTTATATCACATCGGTGGTTACATTTTCCGGTAAAACGGCGCTGTGTCTTGGCTTAGGCCTCTATATGCAGTCTCGTGGCCTTAAGATTGGCTATATGAAACCGGTCAGCTTACAAGACTATCGCATTGGCAATCAAATCGTTGATGAGGATGCCGAATTTGTGCGGCGTGTCTTACGCTTAGAAATGAGCGCCAGCGAACTAGCGCCGGTCATTTTATCCAACACCTTATTAGACAGTCTGATGGAAGGCACCGTTCAGCGCGATTTTTGGGCCGATATGCGCCAAACGTATGAACAGGCTGGGCAAGGCAAAGATGTTCTACTGCTCGAAGGTGGTGGCTCAATGCGGGATGGCTCGTCCGTAGGTCTGAGTACGGTTGAGGTTGTCCACGATCTCAATATCCCAACCCTCGCCGTTATCCGCTGGCGTGATTTGGGTCATGTGCTAGATGACGTTGCCGCTGCCAAACGTCGCATTGGGGATAAGTTATATGGCGTGGTCATCAACAGCGTCCCCGAAACCGCATGGGAAAAAGCCAAAACTAAAGTCGCCCCTTATCTCGAAAGTGTTGGTATTCCAGTTTTTGGTGTATTGCCCCATCAGCGTGAGCTACAAGCGATCACCATTGGTGAGTTAATTGCCCTGCTAGACGCCGAAGTGCTCACCGGTGAGCATATGGCCTCTCGTTTAGTTGAAAATCTCTCGGTGGGCGCGATGACGGTTGAATCCGCCCTACCCCTGTTCCGTCGCACCATCAACAAAGCCGTTATCACCGGGGGTGACCGCACCGATTTACAAGCGGCTGCATTAGAAACCTCAACCGCCAGCCTGATTTTGACAGGCAACTTGCAGCCTAGTGCCACCATCGTCCGCCGCGCCGAAGAATTAGGTGTAGTGGTCTTGTTGGTGAGCCATACCACGATGGAAGCCGTTGAAAAGATTGAAAGTGTTATGGGTCGGACGCGCTTAGGTCAGGCCGAAAAACTCAATCGTTTTCAAGCCATGCTGGCTGAACATCTGGATTATGAGCGGTTACTCAAAGGGCTTGATCTAAATAACTAGATTCGCCTTTTGTTGCTTAACGTATGTTTACTCAGGAAGGATATCCTAATCATGACTCTTATCGAAAGCATTACCGGACGTGAAGTTCTAGATTCACGCGGCAACCCCACCGTTGAAGTTGACGTCACACTCCTTGATGGCAGTGTAGGTCGGGCGATGGTTCCCAGCGGAGCCTCCACCGGCGAATATGAAGCCGTCGAACTACGCGATGGTGACTCTAAACGTTACGGCGGTAAAGGCGTGCTAAAGGCCGTCGAAAATGTGAATGACGCGATTGCCGCAGCGTTGGTTGGGTTTGATGCGACTGACCAGATCGGCATTGACCAACTACTGGTTGAACTCGACGGCACTCACAACAAGGGCAATTTGGGGGCGAACGCCATTCTGGGTGTTTCATTGGCCGTAGCCCGCGCCGCTGCCGTCAGCCTCAATATGCCACTGTATCGCTATTTGGGTGGCGTTTATTCACACGTGCTGCCTGTGCCCATGATGAACATCATGAATGGTGGCAAACACGCGGCCAACAGCACTGATTTCCAAGAATTTATGGTAATGCCCGTTGGCGCTCAATCCTTTGCGGAATGTCTACGCATGGGTGCGGAAATCTATCAGAGCCTCCACAAAGTTCTCAAAGGGCGCGGGTTGAATACCACCGTTGGCGATGAAGGCGGTTTCGCTCCTAGCTTACCCACCAATGAAGGTGCGATCGAAGTCATTCTGGAAGCCATTCAAAAAGCAGGCTATACTCCCGGTAGTGATGTGTACCTTGCGCTTGACCCCGCCGCCAGCGAAATTTATGAAGACGGTTATTATCATCTCAAGACCGAAAACCGCAAACTGACTAGCGCCGAGATGGTCAAATTCTGGGCCAATTGGGTCGAGAAATATCCCATCATCAGCCTTGAAGATGGCCTTGAACAAAACGACTGGGACTATTGGCATGAACTGATGGAAGCCATCGGCGATCGTGTCCAAATCGTCGGCGATGACTTGCTGGTCACCAATGTCGAAAAGGTACAACGCGCCATCGAAGGCCGCAACGCCAATGCGCTGTTGTGCAAGGTCAATCAAATCGGTACACTGACAGAATCCATTGCCGCCAGCCGTCTCAGTCAGCAGCATGGTTGGACAGTGGTGGTTAGTCATCGCAGCGGTGAAACCGAAGACAGCACTATTGCCGATTTGGTGGTCGCGCTTAATGCAGGCCAAATCAAGACGGGTGCACCGGCTCGTAGTGACCGCATTGCGAAATATAATCAACTACTCAGAATTGAAGAAGACTTGGGAGATTCGGCTCGCTTTGCTGGCAAGCAGGCCTTCCCGAACCTAAAACGGACACTCTAGGACGGAAAACATATGCTAAACATGATTGACGGGAAGCGTACCAAGATTGTTGCAACCATCGGCCCAGCTTCCAATAATGAAGCCGTGCTGCGTAAGATGATTCAAAATGGTCTGGATGTGGCACGGATCAATTTCAGTCATGGAACGCATCAAACTCACGCCGAAAACATTGCCCTCATTCGCCGTCTGGCCGATGAAGAGAAAGCCGTGGTGGCGATTATGGGTGACTTACAAGGGCCGAAAATTCGTTTGGGGGAGCTAAATCCAGACCCACTGCCGATTCAGGCGGGCGATGAGATTGTTCTCACCTCCCGCCCTAAACCGGATCAGACCAAGAAACACTTACCACTCCCCCACCCTGAATTTCTCAAGGACATCCGAGCAGGCAACAAACTGTTGTTGGATGATGGCGAAATCGAGTTGCTGGTCAAAACCCGTTCAGGCGATGACCTCGTTTGTGAAGTCGTGGTGGGCAACGAACTCAAAAGCCGCAAAGGGGTTACGGCGTTGGGGGCAAATTTATCGCTCTCGGCGTTGACCGACAAAGATCGGGCCGATGTGGTGTTTGCCCTTGAGCAAAACCTTGACTATCTTGCAATGTCCTTTGTCCGTAGTGCCGATGATATGCGCGAACTGCGCTGGTTGGTGCGGCATCATGGTGGCGATGTATGGCTGATTGCCAAGATCGAAAAATCCGAGGCGTTGGAGAATTTTGAAGATATTCTGCAACACTCTGATGGCGTCATGGTGGCACGGGGTGATTTGGGAGTGGAACTGCCTACCGCTGAAGTCCCCATTCACCAAAAGCACATCATCCGTCGCTGTAATCAAGTGGGCAAGCCAGTTATCACGGCCACGCAAATGCTCAACAGTATGGTGAGCAATCCCCGCCCCACCCGTGCTGAGGCGAGTGACGTAGCCAACGCTATTTTTGATGGGACAGATGCTGTTATGCTTTCGGCTGAAAGTGCCAGCGGCAAATATCCTGTCGAATCAGTGGCGATGATGTCGGCCATTGCGGAAATTGCTGAAGCCCATCTCATGGAACATGCCACTGAAAAGATGCTGCGTGGTTTTGGCGAAGCGGTCACTGAAAATATTTCTGAGGCCATCAGCCATGCGACGAGTGTCATGGCCCGTGATCTTGGCGCTAAAATGATTGTCACCAGCACATGGACAGGCTATACCGCCCAGCGAGTGGCTCGTCAGCGCCCCCTGACCCCCATTGTTTGTGTTACACCGAATCGTGGGACGTATCAACGCATGGCGCTGGTGTGGGGCGTGCTGCCAATCTTGGTGGAAGAATTCCGCTCGATTGATGAAATGATCAAAATTGTGGTGCAAGCTGCGTTTGATCGTAAATTAGTCGAGGTCGGCGACACCATGATTATCATCGCAGGTGTGCCATTTGGGGCAGGCGGGCAAACCAATTTTGTCAAAATTCATCGCGTTGGCGAATCAGGCGAAGTCGAAATCTAAGACCATAGCTCGACAAGCTACTTGAGATTACTAAATAGGCGAGGTACAAACCCGCCTATTTTTGTTCCGGCTCACTATCCGGTTCCATTGGCAGGGGCAAAAGGCCATCAATCAAGCCCACAAGGTCTGCCGCAGTCGTGGCGGGCAACCATTGCAACCATACCAGAAATTCGCGGTTGCCCTTTGGCCCAGTAATTTGACTTTCCACCAAGCCACTTATGCTATAACCCATTTCTTGCACGGCACTCAATACATCCTGCAATACGCTCCGATGGGTCACAATATCTTTGATGACGCCATCCCCCTTGTCTACTTCAGCCCTGCCCGCCTCAAATTGGGGTTTAATCAACGCAATGACATCGGCTTCGGGCGTCAACCAATCCGCAATCGTGGGTAGTAACATTTTGAGCGATATAAAACTGGCGTCAATGACGGCAAGTGAAATCGGTTCGGGCAAGTTATCCAAATAGCGGGCATTGGTGCGCTCCATAACAACCACACGAACATCTTGGCGTAGTTTCATTGCCAACTGCCCATAACCCACATCAATCGCGTAGACCTTCGCTGCACCACGTTGTAACAGGCAATCCGTAAAACCCCCTGTACTCGCCCCAACATCAGCACAAATCCGTTCAGCTACACTGATAGGAAAAGTTTGGAGTGCCCCTTCTAGTTTTAATCCACCCCGACTGACAAATTGGGCCGCTTTTTTGAGGGTGACATCCGCATCAGCAGGCACGGAGACACCGGGCTTGGTGCGTAGTTCGCCATTAACAGAAATTTCACCCGCAAGGATATACCGTTGGGCCATTTCGCGGCTGGGGGCTAAACCCAGTTCATGCACCAACACATCAAGTCGTTTTTTTTGTGCCACTAGCTAATCCTGATAATTGGAGACTTCGATTAAATTAAAATCGGGATCACGAAAATAGACCGATTCAATCGGCCCAAATGCCCCACTTCGGCGGACTGGCCCTTCGATAATTTCAATGTTGTTTCCCTGCAACTGGGCAACAATTTCGGCTAACGGCGTCGTGGTAATAAAACACAAATCCGCTGAGCCGGGGGTCGGGCGATGTGCTTTGGGTTCAAATTCAAGGCCGATTTGATGCAGATTTATTTTTTGTTGACCAAAGGCCAACGCCTTACGATTATCCCCAAAGGTAATGACCTGCATCCCCATCACCCGCTGATAAAATACGCAGGTGGCTTCAATGTTGGTGACCGTCAACACCAAATGGTCGAGGCGATCTAGGTTCATCCGGAAAAATCCCCATAAAAATCGTACCAATTGTAATGCAACAACCGACCAATTTCCGTAAAACCCAAGCGTTGATATACCCGATAACCCATTTTGGAGGATTGCAGGACGGCATAACGATAACCCATTTGTCGGGCAACTTGCAGGGCCATAGTACAGACTGCCCCACCAATGCCCCGCCCCCGTACCTCTGGCATCGTGACCACATCATATAACCCCGCTACGCCTGCCCCGAAATAGATCGAGGCTGTTGCAGCGGGTTCACCTTTATAACGTGCCAAAAAGTGCAGCACGGGGGCAGTACTACGCAAGCCCATCTCATAGGCCAAACAAAAAAACAGGTCATAGGCTACGGGTGACATCCATTCATACAACGCGGCCAAATCATCTACTTGGGCCATTTCCAAATGATCAATCAGATGATCGGGTGGCGGCATTGTCGCCAAGTCGAGCGCCATGCACGGAATATTGCGGGTGCAATGAAGACCATACTGGTCGAGTATGGTTGTCAAATTAGCGGGTTGACTGTTGGGCCAAACATGCCAACGCACCGAGACTCGCTGCGTTTTGTAGCCTGCGATAATTTCTCGAATCCGACTGGAGGCCGTGCCATTTTCTAGCGTGGTTCGCAGCACCGTATTTAAATAATCAACAGGCTGGGAGCTACTTAGGCGCAAAACACCCGGCTCATCATGATGCTGGATATGGGGCACATGAGTATAGAGGGCAAAAAACTCGGCATAATTAATTTCCGTCGCGTCGAGTAGTGCCTCGGTGGATGAATTGGTGAGGATGTTCACGCCAATATTTTCTCCTAGCATTTTGTATCATCATAACCTACTTGCTGACGACCACCAACTGTTAGGCGACTGAAAGGCCAACGCTGCAAATCGAAACGACTAGCTGTGATATAATTCTGGCGGTATTGCTCTAAATGACCCAATTGAAAGGCTGAAATCGCTTGAACACTGTCATGCAATCTGCCATGTCCCTTTGGGGGGGTATTCCAGCTTCGGTACGCGGCCTAATCCGCACCATGCGCCCCAAACAGTGGTCAAAAAATGGCTTTGTGTTTATGGGTATTTTGTTTGACGGACGGCTATTCGACCCCGACGCGCTCTGGCGGGTAATTGTGGCCTTCTGCCTATTTTCGCTAACGGCCAGTTCCGTTTATATCATGAATGACTTAGTGGATATTGACCGTGACCGCCTACACCCCAAAAAGAAAAATCGCCCCCTTCCATCTGGGCAACTTCCGGTAGGTATAGCGCGGGTTGCAGCGATCGTGTTGCCATTGACCTCAGTGGGTTTAGCTCTCCTGTTTAGCTGGAAGCTGGCCCTCGTCCTCTTGGGTTATATGGTTTTACAAATTGCCTACAGTTATTATCTGAAAAATATGGTACTGCTCGATGTTTTTGCAATTGCGGCGGGGTTTGTACTTCGCACGATTGCGGGTGTCGTAGCCATTGAGGTGACTAATTTTTCGGCATGGCTCTATGTATGTGCCGGCTTGCTCTCGCTGTTCTTGGCAATTGGCAAACGGCGTCAAGAATTGGTCTTGTTACAAGGGGATGCCGAGAAAGTGCGCGACACCTATAAGGGCTATAACATGCCCCTCTTGGACGATATGCTGCGTCTGGTTGTGACTAGCGTCGCCATTGCCTATACACTCTATGCTGCCGAGTCCAAAACGGCGCTCGTCGCCCCTGAATATATGCTGCTGACCGTGCCCTTTGTCTATTATGGCCTATTCCGCTACCTCTATGTCATTCATCGTCTAGGTAAAGGCGGCGACCCCACCGAAGTCTTGTTTGAAGACCGCCCTTTATTGATGGGGATTGGCTTGTGGGGGCTACTCGTCGTCTTTCTGCTCTATGTAGTCGCAAAGTAGTGGCACACCGATGAAACCCATTGTCGCAACAGCCCCCGGTAAACTCATCTTATTTGGTGAACATGCGGTGGTGCATGGGCAACCAGCATTGGCTGTCCCTTTGACAGCGCTCCGTGCTACTGTGACAGCCGAACCCACCTTGCCTAATAGCGGCCTGCATATCCTGATGCCAGACAGCCGCCACCATCACACGCTGCGGGTGCATCTTGGTGAGGATACTGAAAATGGTCTGGTCTATACAGCGCAACTAGTCTTAAAGACCCTAGGCGTTGCGACCCCGCCTGATTTGAAGCTAATTCTGCATTCAACTATCCCCCTTGCGGCTGGTTTTGGCAGTGGGGCAGCGGTAAGCGCAGCATTGGCACGGGCTTTAGCGCAAGCCCTTCATCAACCGTTCGATAATGAAACATTAAATGAACTGGTTTATGAAGTGGAGAAAATCCATCATGGCACACCGAGTGGGATTGATAACACGGTCATTGTCTATCAACAACCCGTCTATTTTGTGCGTGGCAAACCTTTAGAGACTTTTACCATCCCCCGCCCCTTTTTGCTTGTGGTGGGCAATTTAGGCCATGCCACACCCACCCATATCACGGTGGATGCCGTGCGCGATTTAGCCGAGCAGAAGCCACAGCGTATCCAGCCGATTTTTAACCGTATAGGGGCAATTGCTGCTGAAGCCCGGGGCTTGATTGAATCCGGTCAGCCCAATTTGCTTGGCCCGCTGATGGACGAAAATCATGCCCTGCTCTGCGAATTAACGGTCTCCGATGATGAACTTGATCAATTTTGTAGAGTAGCCAAACAAGCCGGAGCGATGGGGGCAAAATTATCGGGTGGGGGTCGCGGCGGCAATATGATTGCACTGGTGGATGAAAAAACCGCCCCGGCTGTTCAAGAAGTTCTCAAACAGGCAGGCGCGGCTAGTGTGTTTACAACGCAGGTTGGTTAATTACTCTTCAGTATCGTCGGGGTAATGCTCAAACCCGTTATCACCATTGCTAAATTCAGCATCATCGAACAGGCCGAGCCTAGCAGGCGCGGGGTTGGTTTCATTGAAGCCATTTTCCTCAATGGCTATAGCATTCTCGGCCAGCGATGGTTCTTGGGGAGCCTTCTTTTGGATGGGCGGTTCTACCAACCCAACCCCATTGATATGCTCACCAATACCGGGGGAGAAAAACAATTCGCCCCGAAAATCGCGTTTGTAGAGGGGGGCCTTGTTGGTATCCACCATAACCGTCCGGCCATGTGTTGTGGCTATCAAACATAGCATACCCGGATCAATCACCGCAGCACCCGCCAACACCGATTCTTGCCCCTTCAAGCCCTTATAGGTTCGTACCCCACCACCAGCACGTCCTTGTACTGGATAATCCTCTAATTCAGTCCGTTTGCCGCGTCCATCCACCGCCAAAACCAAAACCTCTTTACCGGGACGAGCCACCCCTGCCCCAACGACAAAATCTTCTTCACTGCGAAGTTTGATGCCCCGCATCCCGCCTGCTGAGAGACCCGTCGGGCGGACTTCTTCAACCTTGAAACGAATGGCCTGCGCCTCGTGTGTTACCAAGACCATATCATCATCGTCTTCCACAATATCTACGCGAATGAGATGGTCGCCTTGTTCCACATCAAACACGCTAAAGTTGTCGGCTCGCATCCCCGGTAAATCTTCTAAACGCAGGCGCTTAACTTCACCCTTATGAGTGGAGAAAAACGCATAACCCTCATTCACCGTTGGGGGTAGGCTCAACATACTGACCACTGTATGCGAGTCCTTTAGGGCACTCAGGCGATAGAAAAATTCGCCACTGGTCGGTTCAGTCGCTTGGGGTAATTGGGACACAGGCACAGTCGCCACCAAACCCTCGGGCGTGAACAAATAGAGTGTATCGGCGGTGGTCGCGCTCACAACCAAAGCTGGATAATCCTCGGCTTGTGTTGGAATAGCAGGTAGTTCGTGATGGAAGGTACGGCTGAGACGACCCACCTGCGTCAGTGTGACATAAGTGGCCTCTTGGGGGACTAACAAATCCCCTGCGCGGATATTGGTCGGCACATCACCTACTATGACCGTGCGGCGATGGTCGGCATATTCCTTGCGGAGATCAAGCAGTTCGCGCTTGACTTCAACGCGCATCAATTTGGCGCTTGAAAGCAGCATCCGCAAATCTTGGATGAGTTTGACAAGGGCGTCAAATTCATCTTTAAGCTGCTTACGCTCCAATTGGGCCAGACGACGGAGACGCATGTCCAAAATAGCGGTAGCCTGTGCCTCGGATAATTTGAGGGCCTCGCGGAGATTTTTACGGGCCGTATCGGGTGTGCGAGATTTACGAATAATTTCAATCACATGGTCAATATTATCCAAGGCAATCAGCAAGCCCTGAATAATATGGGCCCGTGATTCCGCTTGGGCTAAATCATATTCACTACGGCGGCGAATGACGTCAAGGCGATGTTCAACAAAAATACGGAGAGATTGTTTCAACGTCAGAGTACGGGGTTCGCCATCCACCAACGCCAACATAATGATACTGAAGGTACTTTGTAGGGGGGTGTACTTAAATAATTCAGCCAACACGTCGGCAGGATCGGCGGCACGTGAGACTTCAATAACAATCCGCAACCCTTGCCGATCTGACTCATCGCGTAAATCGGCCATGCCCTCAACTTTACCCGTCTGGGCCAGTTCCGCAATGCGCTCCAACAAAGCATTTTTGTTGGTTTGGAAGGGTATCTCGGTGACAATAATGCGACTGCGTCCCCGCCCCATTTCTTCAAGATGAACTTTGGCGCGGACAATGACTTTGCCACGTCCGGTGGCGTAGGCCGAGACGAGCATATCTTCATCGTCATCACGGGCTTTGGTATAAATCAACCCACCTGTTGGAAAATCTGGCCCTTTGATAAATTGGAGCAAATCCGTGACCGAGATATCGTTCAACTGCTCCCAATTGTCCAACATATACATCAACGCATCACAGACTTCGCCCAAATTATGAGGCGGGACGCTGGTGCTCATGCCGACGGCGATGCCCGATGAGCCATTGACCAGCAAATTAGGCACACTGGCAGGCAGGACAATCGGTTCTTGTAGAGAGCCGTCAAAATTATCGGTAAAATCAACCGTGTTTTTACCGATGTCGTCTAACAAACGACTGCCAAGCGCGGCCATACGGGCCTCGGTATAACGCATGGCGGCGGCGGCATCCCCGTCAATCGAACCAAAATTACCCTGCCCGTCCACCAATTCGTAGCGCATGGAAAAATCTTGGGCCATGCGTACCATCGCTTCATAAACGGACACATCGCCATGGGGGTGATATTTCCCCAAGACTTCGCCGACAATACGGGCGCTCTTGCGATATTCCGCCGCAGCCGTCGATCCCATATTGTGCATGGCATATAGAATACGCCGATGCACTGGTTTAAGACCATCCCGCGCATCCGGCAAAGCACGCGACACAATCACGCTCATCGCGTAATCCAGATAGGCATCGCGCATTTCTTCATTAATATTTCGCTGTCTAACCAGACCTGTTTCCATTCAAAACCCCTCATGCTGCGCTTATTAAAACGCTGGGTTATCTACGAAGCGCATCAAATCCCCAAAACGGGGCAACTATACGCGATATGAAGCTGATTTGTCAAACACCAATAGTGATAGAACGAGTGTTCTTTATTTTACCATAATCGCTTCAATTAGCCAAGTTAAATCTAGATGAAAACTATAGGAAGTTTGCAGTAGAATTAAATTATTGAGTTGGGAATAGCCGAGAGGCGTAACAGGGATGCTACCACACTTTATACCAAGCGATTTATTGATTGGTCAATACTCATTCGCAGGAGAACATCCAGAAATCCCAGCCTATCGGTTAAATGGGGATTCCCATTTTGTTGGAGCATTCAATATACCATCAAAATCCGAAGAAATTGCAACTGTGGCAGTGATAGCAAATGGAGTAGTTACCTATAACCCTTTATTGAAAAAACCAGCGGCACAAATTGCTACAGCCAGTGTCATAGAAGCATTTGGGAAGAACTCGAGTAACAACATTATCCTAGCAATCCTAAAAGATGGATTTGCATTAGCTTCTAAAAGAGTGGGCTTTTTAGAGACGAGTACTGTGTGTGCCGCCATCGTTATTAAAGAGCAACGATTGCATATCGTGAATGTGGGTGACTGTCGTATCTTCCTTATAAGAGATAGCGTAGCCCGCCAGATTTCTGTTACTCACACATTCGAAGAGAGGTTAATCGAAGATAAGCATGTTACCGCTGAACAATTAGAAATTTCGCGTTCGGCTGGTAGCTCTCTTTATCAGTTCTTAGGGTTTCAAGATATGGATAAACCAGATTTTCACCTGCGACTGCATGACAATGAGGCAGATGACCAAGCATTAAAAAACCAAGGCCTGCGATTGAAAACCAATGACAAAGTTGTATTGTGTAGCAACGGAGTGTTCGGGTACTGGATAAATCGACACCGATGGCAATTATTTGAGGAACATCTTTTGAAGCCAACCGAGAATCCCCAAGAAACGGTAGAGCAATTTGTACACGCCGTCCGGGAGCAAGGTGCATTTCATGCTCTTACAGTGGTGGCGGTACAAGTGCCCTAAGGGAAATCAGGATTTTCTTGCTTTCTTCGATTTTGTCTTTTTGAATTGCCGATGCCACCAGTGGGCTAACCCACTCATCCGCACCGCGTTGGTCAGACTAGCCCGGAGCATCAAAAGGCCAAGCCCAGCGAACAAAACAATCATTGTCCCAACACAAAAAAGCTCACTGAGGCCATCATAATAATCACGGTCAGCGTAAATGCCAGTCACCATGCCCACCGCCCCACCGATTAAAATGACACCACCCGCCAAAAGAAACAAAACAAGGATGGGGTTGCGAGTGCGAAGTGTACCCCGAATGAGGTTACGATAAAAAAGCCCTTCCATGCGGCCTGCTTCACGGGATGTATCAAAGGGGTCTAAGCCTGTGCGGTTGCCTCGATTGCGATAGCCAACTTCGCCGGGGTTAAAATTACGAGGTTTGGGGGTGTAATTTTTGTTGGGCATTTGTTTTATAAACCCATTAATTGGCTGATAGTTTTATTATACGAAACAAAAACAAAAAGACGCAGCACCCAAAAATTAGGGCTGCGTCCTATAAATTTACTTAGAGGGAAGTTGGCTTGGGTTAATCCTCGCCGTAGGGGTCAGAGTCAAGTTCGGTTTCTTCTTCTTCGAAGTCGACCTCAACTTCTTCTTCCTCTTCCTCAAATTCGTGTTCTTCTTCGTCGTCTACCTCAAGGGCGAGAGCGCCATCCACATAGTCGCCATCTTCCTCTTCGTAGTCGTATTCGTCCTCGTACTCGTCTTCGGCTTCATCGGTCGCCAAAGCACCCTGTTCAGCAAGGTCAATGGTTGGGGCAATGATGTCGCGGTCTTTATAGGTATGGAAACCAGTACCTGCCGGAATGAGCTTCCCGATGATGACGTTTTCCTTTAGGCCAAACAAGCGGTCAACCTTACCCTCAATCGCTGCCCCAGCCAACACCTTGATGGTGTGTTGGAAGCTGGCCGCGCTGAGGAAGCTATCGGTACTGAGGGCCGCTTTGGTGATACCAAGCAAGACAGGCACACCTGCGGCTGGTTCTTTGCCTTCACCCAGCAAACGGTCATTCAGGTTTAACAGGGCCAGTTTATCAATCAATTCGCCGGGGAGCATTCCACTATCACCACTGCGGGTGGTCTGAACCTTGCTCAACATCTTGCGAATCATGATTTCAAAGTGCTTGTCGGCGATGTTTACACCCTGATTCCGATAGACCTCCTGCAATTCATTCAGGAGATATAACTGGGTGGCATCAGCGCCCAAAACACGGAGAATACGATGCGGGTTCTTGGAGCCTTCGGTCAATTGCTGACCGGGGGCCACCGTTACACCATCGGCGATACCTTCGCAGAGACGGGCGCTGGATGGGATTTCATACTCAACGGTCTCCACCTTTTCATAGCGGATGTAGAGCATGTGCCCTTCGATATGCACCGTCCCATTCATACGAGCGCGGATTTCGCCATCGCCATTGGCTTCGGAAGCAATGACCTGCCCCTCACGGATAGCAGCTTCATCTTCAACTTGCAAATCCCAGCCAATCGGAATGTCATGTTCCTCGTTGAAGACCTTGCTATCAATAATGCGGGCGATACGAACATCGCCTTGTTTATCGAAGCGCAACGTCCCACCGATGTCGGTCATGACGGCCTCGCCTTTAGGATTCTTGCGGGCCTCGAAAATTTCTTCTACACGCGGCAAACCGCTGGTGATGTCACCGGAGGCTTCCGCCGTACCGCCTGTATGGAATGTACGCAGGGTCAATTGAGTACCGGGCTCGCCGATAGATTGGGCCGCCACGATACCGACAGCTTCCCCAATACGAACCAGTTCACCACGACCCAAGTCACGGCCATAGCAGTAGGCGCAGATACCGTGAATCAGAGCACAGGTCATGGGGCTGCGAACATAAAGCGTTTCGACATTCGCCTCAGCCAGCGCATCCGCCACAGCTTCGGTAATCATTTCATTGCGGTCAACAATGATTTCACCAGTGCGGGGATCAATCGCCGTCTTAGCGGCCAAACGCCCCAAGATACGTTCTTGGAAAGATTGACCAGCAATATTCGCTTCAGGCTTGTGGCGGTTATTCTCATGGTGGGGATTCAAAATCCAAATGCCAGCATGAGTACCGCAGTCTTGGCGGTTCACAATCACGTCTTGAGCCACGTCCACCAAACGACGAGTCATATACCCGGCGTCAGCAGTACGAAGCGCAGTGTCGGCCTGACCCTTACGCGCACCATGCGTACTAATGAAGTATTCCAGTGCGGTCAAGCCCATCCGGAAGTGACTACGAATAGGCAGGTCAATGATGCGGCCCGACGGGTCAGCCATCAACCCACGCATCCCAGCGATCTGGGTAATGGGGCCGAAACCGCCTTTGGTCGAACCAGAAATCGCCATAACTGCGATGGGGCCGAAGGGGTCAAGCGTGTTGCGGATAATGTTTTGCAACTTATCCTTCGCCATATTCCAGTTATCAATGGTGCTCTGATAACGTTCCTCTTCGGTCAACAGACCACGACGCCAGTTACGTTCGGCCTCGTTAACGGCCCGATCCGCATTCGCCAAAATTTCTTCGCGTTCTTCGGGCACAGTGATGTCGAAAATCGAAATCGTAGTGCCGGAAACAGTGGCGTAGTGGAAGCCAAGATTCTTGACAGCATCCACAATATCGGTCGTGCGATCAGAGCCAAAACGCTGATAGGTGATCGCCACAAGGTCTTGCAACTGCTTCTTACCAAACGTCCCTTGTTGGAAACGCAGTTCGTCGGGCAAAATGCGGTTGAAAATAGCGCGGCCAACCGTACACACTTCGGCGTGCTCAGGTGCTGGAATCTCAGGTGAATCAAAATAGTTGCCGAGCAAAATGGGCGTATGCAGGCCCACAATACCCAATTGATAAAGTGCTTCCACTTCGTCAAGGTCGGCAACAACACGACGCTCTAGCAAATTGGAAACCACAAACGGGTATTTCTTCTTGTTGATGAGTTGCTGACCTTCATAGGCGTTGTAGATGATGACATCCACTTCTCCATTGACCAGCCCTTCAAACAAAAGACTCGTGGCATCCTTGCCTTTGACCACCTTGCCTAAGTCGTTGACTTGATCGTGATACACGACAATTTCGTTACCTTGATCAAGGCTACGGGCACGGGTTTCTTTGCTACCCGCCGTATTATGCGCCACACCGATGCGTACACCTGCATTATCAAGCGTTGACCAATAACGATATTTATCGGCGTCACTTGTCGTGCAGATAATTTCGGCGGTGGGATCCATCGTCATATAGTAGATGCCCAAGACCATGTCTTTGTTGGGGCCAACAACAGGTGAACCGTCGGCTGGCTTCAACAGGTTACGGCTACTGAGCATCAGTTCACGAGCTTCTTGAACCGCTTTTTGGCTCAAGGGTACGTGCATTGCCATTTGGTCGCCGTCAAAGTCGGCATTAAAGGCCGCGCAGACCAGCGGGTGAATTTGGATGGCCTTGCCTTCAACCAGTTGGGGTTCAAAGGCCTGAATACCCAAACGGTGCAGGGTGGGAGCACGATTCAATAAGACGGGACGGTCTTTGATGACTTCTTCCAACACTTCCCAAACTTCGGGACGTTCGCGTTCAATAATACGCTTAGCGCCTTTGACGTTGCTGGCATAGTTTTCGGCCACCAAACGACCAATTACGAATGGGCGGTAGAGTTCCAGCGCCATTGTCTTGGGCAAACCGCATTGATACAGCTTCAAATTTGGGCCAATCACGATAACCGAACGGCCTGAATAGTCCACACGTTTACCCAACAGGTTACGGCGGAAACGGCCCTTCTTCCCTTTAAGCATGTTGCTGAGGGACTTCAGTTCACGGCGACCACGACGGCTGAGGGCACGGCCCCGTTGACCATTGTCAATCAAGCTATCAACGGCTTCTTGCAACATACGTTTTTCATTGCGGACGATGACATCCGGCGCGCCCAATTCTAAGAGGCGCTTCAAACGGTTGTTACGGTTAATCACACGGCGATAGAGGTCGTTCAAGTCACTGGTCGCAAAACGACCACCATCCAACTGCACCATCGGGCGCAAATCGGGTGGAATGACTGGCAGAACGGTTAAAATCATCCATTCAGGACGATTATTGCTGACACGCAGGGCTTCGACCACGCGCAAACGTTGGGTGGCCTTCTTGCGGCGTTGCTTAGAACGGGTGGTGCGAACTTCTTGCCACAATTCCTTGGCAAGTTTGTCCAAATCCATATTCTTCAGGATTTCATAGAATGCCTCGGCCCCCATATCGGCTTTAAAGACCTGCCCATATTTGGCCTTGAGGTTACGATAATCCTGTTCACCCAAAAATTGGATGGGTTGGAGATTTTCGAGATCACGCTTGGTCTTGACTGATTTGTCTCGAACATCTTCAAGACGACCATCATAGTCCATCCGCAAATTTTCAATCTGGTCGGCGGCGGAATTGGTAATCTCATCCACCTGTGCATCTAACGAGGCCAGATCGGCGGTGCGCTGCTCATCAATTTCGGCCATGATTTCGTTCAAGCGGGCCGTCGCCGCAGCGTTCACCAATTCCAAATGTTGGTTGCTGACTTTTTCGCCTTTACGGACAATGATTGAACTGGCATTGGTGAACTCTATTTCCGAGTCCAATACTTTGCCTATATTCTTTTCAATCTGGCTCTGAATCCGTTGGCCTTCGGCTGTGACGGCCTCGGAAAGACGCTCTTGTTCACGAATATAATGATCGTGAATAGCATCAATATCCTGTTGTAACTTGGACAGAGTATCGTCACGGGTCAATAGAATTTCTTTGACCTGACCATCCAGTTCGCCCACAATTTGCTCTTCTTGGCGATGGGTCTCTTCAGACAAGCGGCCCAATGCTTTGTTGCGGGCATCTTGGTCAACAGTGGTAATCACATACTGCGCGAAATACAACACGCGATCCAAGTCACGGCGGTTGACATCTAGCAGCAAACCTAAATAGCTAGGAACACGTCGGGTATACCATACATGCGCCACCGGAGCGGCCAGTTCGATATGCCCCATACGCTCCCGGCGTACTGAAGCACGGGTTACTTCTACCCCGCACTTATCACAAATAATGCCCTTATAGCGGATGTTTTTGTACTTTCCGCAATAGCATTGCCAGTCCTTGGTTGGGCCAAAAATCGCCTCACAAAACAGGCCATCTTTTTCGGGCCGCAGGCGGCGATAGTTGATGGTTTCCGGCTTCGTCACCTCACCATAGGACCACGACCTGATTTGCTCAGGCGAGGCAAGGCTAATACGCAAAGCACTAAAGTCTTTCGCCTCCAATGGGACGCCCTCCTGAATTAGTGTAAATACCTTTACGATTGACCACTAAATTCACATATACTGCAACAAATATGTTGTGGATAAGGGTGAAGACCGTGCGAGGGAACTGGGTTTTGTCCGGTATAGTTTTCATTTGGTCTTCGTGGGCTTGCGATTTTTGACGCAGCGGCACAACTATTCGCATGGCTCGGAGCTCCATCAGGCAATAAAAAAATGCGCCTAAAGCCTATGTGGCCTAGTGCCTGATTTTGTCACCGGACATTCCTCTCATTCTTACAGATATGAAACTTATAGTATATGCCGATCCGAAATGAATGTCAAGGATTATTAACGTGGATTTTAAAAATAGGGGGTTAGTCAATAGCAACTGGATAACTGCGGGGCTCCATCAAGGCCACACCCTGTCCGATATAGACACTCATCTCCGCAACGCCTCCATAGAAACACAAGCCCGATACACTGGACAAAGCCACCCACCCTAAAACTACGTCATTGCGGTGGGCGACTAAACGCGGTGTTTAGACATGAGCTGTATCCCAAACTTCCCAAGTTGGGCTATCCGTCTTAGGCATCGCGTTGCCAGTTTGAATACCTTCCAAATAAATTATGTCTACCTACTCCCAGCGAAGCGGCGACATTGGGCTTATCTGGAAGTCACCCGGCATATTTATTTAACTGGCTCCTGAGATCGTAGACTCATTGCTCGGACGATCAGGTGGTGTAACCCCCTGTGCCACCAATTCTGCGTCTATTACGTCCATAAATACTTCAATCGGTTGTGCCCCAATCAAAGGTTTGCCATTGATATAAAAAGTAGGCGTCCCATTGATGCCAAAGCTGTAGCCTGTCTGCAAATCCGCTTGGACTTCATCGTTATAGCGACCATCAGCCACGCAAGTAGTATAGGCATCCATATCCGCCCCAACGACTTCGGCATAATCCGCCAAAACGGTACTGTCCTCGTTAATAGCCGTTCCATCCGAGGTCAGCAAGCCTGACCGAATACTGGTCTGATTCGGCCAAAGAAGATCAATATAATCCCAATATTTACCTTGCTCGTTGATACACAAAGCGGAGAGGGCAATCTTCTCTGTCAACTGAGTCCCAATCACGGGATATTCTCGATAGGCCACTTGAACCAAGTTGCCGTAATGTTCAATTAAAGGCTTAAAAGTCTGCTCATGAAATCTTCCACAATAGGGGCATAAATAATCTGAGAATTCGACTATTTTGACAGGGGCATCACTGGGGCCAAGCGTGGGGCTATAATCCGTCAATAGCACTTCCATTGGCTGGCTTGGCAAGGGAGTGGCTGTAGGCATTGGCGTTGGGGCAATTTCAGTCAGGCGTGTATCTACGGCGGCCTGTAAATCTTGATCACTTACGCTGTCGCCACCCGTGCCAAAAATCAGCATGGCAAGGACAAAACCAAGCCCAAAAAAGATGGCAGCAGTCATCAACAGAGCCGGAGTAGTACTCGGTTGGGGAGGCACTGGGTTGGGTATACCGGGGCGCCCACCTGCCAAATCTACAGGGGGAGCAGGTGGCACATTGGGGTTTTGATTGGGTTGCATTCGATCTTAATCCTAAGTCACATTAAATAGCAGTGTCAGTTATACACTATCACAGTGCAGTTGACGCCATCAAAATCGTCAATCTTTCTAGACAGAAAACAAAAAATGCCCAATGGGTGGGCATCTTCATATAAAGCGAAATTGAGCGCAATCAGACGCAAATTACTCGTCTAGGCCCGCTGGCACATCGTCATCGCCACCTTCATCCGATACAGTTCGGGTGGTCACAGGCATCTTATCAGACGCCTCACGGATGAGCATTTCAAGTTCATAGGTCAACGCTGGGTTTTCGCGGAGATATTGCTTGGCATTTTCACGGCCTTGCCCAATTAAGCCATCGTTGTAACGCAGGAAAGCGCCGCGTTTTTCAACAATGCCCATCTCAACACCGAGGTCAATCACATCGCCCTCTTTGCTGAAGCCTTCGTTATACATCACATCAAATTCGGCTTGGCGGAAAGGCGGAGCCACCTTGTTTTTGGTGACTTTGACACGGGTACGGTTGCCGATCACCTCTTGCCCCTGCTTAATGGCCTGAATACGGCGGATTTCAATGCGTACACTGGCATAAAAGCGCAAGGCCCGACCGCCTGAAGTGGTTTCAGGATTACCAAACATCACGCCGATTTTTTCACGCAATTGGTTGGTAAAAAGCACAGCAGTATTGGTTTGTTTAATCGCCCCGGAAATTTTGCGCAGGGCTTGGCTCATCAAACGGGCTTGCAACCCCACGTGCGAATCGCCCATCTCGCCTTCGATTTCAGCACGCGGAACCAAGGCGGCCACGCTGTCGAGGACAATAACATCCATCGCACCCGACCGAATCAGCGCCTCAATAATCTCAAGGGCTTGCTCAGCCGTATCGGGCTGTGAGACATACAAGTTATTGATGTCGACCCCGAGCCGTTCGGCATATAGCGGGTCAAGGGCGTGTTCCATATCCACAAATGCGGCCAACCCACCCATTTTTTGCGATTGAGCAATCGTGCTAAGGCAAAGGGTCGTTTTACCAGAACTTTCTGGCCCATAGATTTCGGTGATACGTCCGCGCGGAATTCCACCAATACCCAAGGCGAGGTCAACCGCAAGTGAACCCGTTGGGATGATGTCAATGTTGATAATATGCTGGGCATCGCCCAAGCGCATCACCGTATTATCACCATAGCGTTTGGTAATGTCGGCTAAGGCCGCTTCAAGGGCTTTCGAACGTTGTTCGTTGGTACTGTTAATACCCATCGTTTCAGGAGCAGTGGTCTGTTTTTTCTTCGCCATAAGTTCAGTCGCAATCTACTCTCTAGTTTTAGTAGAACCCGTGTTCTAAATCATATAACGATTGCTACAGGAAGTCAATCCTGAAGACGCTAAAAAGTATAGCAGGCTTATAGCGTGCCGTGCCAATCAAAAAGGGCAGGATTTTCAGCGCCCTGCCCTTCTGAGTCATTGATTTGAGAAAACGTTTAGTTTCGCAACGTCAAGTTGAGGCTGAAGGGGCCTTGTGTACCACCATAGCGCAGGCCATAGTGGGTTGCTATTATGTAGTAGGTTCCTTCTTGGGTCAAAACAAATCCAGTGATACGCGAATTGGTATTACGTGCTTCGGTATCCGTGCCCGCCGAAATGTCATCGTTGGAGGCGAATAGGGTATTATTTGGGCCGATCAGGTAAACAGCAGTGTCCAAATTTCCAGCTGTTTTCAGCATCAAGATATCGATACGTTCACCCGCCCGTCCTTCAAAACTGTAGACTTGGTACTTACGATCCTGATTGAGTTCACCAGTGGTTACAGTGCCATAGTCCATCGGGGTTATTTCACCGGCTAAAGCCGCCGCCAAATCAATCCCTCCGGAAACATTCTTCATATCAAAGAAGCCTGCTTCACCCGGGGTTAGATTAGGCGTTCCATCAGCATTCACCGTAAATGTCACCATGAAATGATTGTCCACATTGGCATTCTGGGTGGTCGTAAAGATTTGCTGATTGGCAACTTTGATACTCAATTGGAAAGTATTGAGGCTGGTGTCATCGCAGTCACTTTGGAACCAAACTTCAACTTCATAGGTGCCCACCGGAGGAGTACGAGTGGCAGGCCAGTACACATAGGAGGTCGGTGTTCCATCGGCCCGATTACAGCCTTGATTCCCCACCGCGCCTAAAATGCCACCGCTAGAAACTTGGGTCGCATCGTCATAAACCGAATTGCCCAATGGGTCGCGCACCAATAATTGCAGGTCGTGGTCAGTTGCCCAAGTGAGCAGCACTTCTACACTGCCAGCAGGTAGATTGCTATCAGTCGTCACAATCGGGGTCGTAGGTGTGCCATTCGTAGCAACGGGTGTCCCATTGGCAACCTGTTGACCTGTGTTGATGCTCAATGTATAAGCACCTTCCGTACCACCAATCACCTGACCATAACGCGACACGACCACCGTATAGATACCAGCGGTGTTAATCGTGGTCTGAATGGTTGAATCGGTGATACCCGCCGCGCGATCATCATTGTCTAACAGGCGTTGACCGTTCGGGTCGAGCAACAACAAGAGGGTGTCGAGGCTACCAGAAGTGGCATCAACATTGACCGAAAGCTGGTCGCCCTGCGCCAAATCGAGTGTATAAACATCCTTGGGATTTTGGTTGGTAATCGTCCCAGTGTAGGTCTGGCCTAACTGAGCTTCCACAAATTCACCATCTAGTGAGGTATCCAGACCCGCATTCACCCCACCGTTAAACAGTGCCCATGTGCGGTTGACATCCAGTGTCACACGCGCCAAATAGACCTGCCCGGGGTTCAAAACACCCGAAATGGTTTGGGTATCATCGCCATTCACATCCGTAGTCAGAGTGAAATTTTGGGGGCCACCCACGCTGCATGGCTGATTGTAATAAATCAGAATTTCATAGCTACCCACTGGCACACTACCCTGCGGCCAATCCACTGACTCAGTTGGATTGTCAGCAGTTGCCGTGGTGCAGTCGCGGTTCACATCGCCGCCATGCACTCCACCACTTTCACCAGTCAGGTTATCGCCATAAATCGCCCCACCGATGGGGTCACGTACTTCCAAGTTGAGGTCAACGGCAGAGGCCCACGCGAGGGACATATCTACTCCGCCATCTTCCAAGTTGACAAACACAAAACGACCACTGACCGCAGGCGAAACATTGGAGTTATTGGGGGTGGCTGTCGCAGGTGCAACGATATTGCCAGCCAATGCCAATGTAAAATCACCCGTCGCGTCCCCATCGGCGCCTGTGCCACGCAGTACGGTGACAACATATGCTCCATCTAAGGGCAGGGCCACATTGGACAAAACTGCAACAGTGGCGGAAGATAAATCCCCATCACGGGCTACGACAGCGCCATCGGGGCCAGTCAACACCAGCGCCAATGACAATTCAGCCACCGTGGTAGTCGCCGTCAAGGTTGCCGAATTCCCGGCAGAGGCGTCGAAAACGTAAGATTCCGCAAAATTCTCGGCACTGAGTGTGCCAGTGACCGTTTGCCCGACTGTCAAACGACGAGTACCGCCATCTGACTGAGCGTTGACGGGCTGAATGAGTGCCCCAATTGTGGCAACCACCACCAGTCCTATAATTCCTAAAATTGCACGCCTGCTATTCTGGCGTCGCATATCGCATTATTCCTCCTGATTAAAGGGCAGTCTCAACCATCAGACAATCTTTATCCTGCCCAGCCTAAAAACGATTTTTGGATGGCTGACCCATTAAACAGCCCCCAATTTTTTGCCGGGGCAAGTCTAACCAATGCTGTCAGCGTTAGCAATGATACCTTTTCAACCTGACACTAACGTGGGAAACTTGTAGGTGGCGCGTCAGACTAATCAGCTTCCCTCCGTGCCTTCACCCGAATCCAACGGAATTGGGGTTGCCGGGGCCGATGGGCCAACCACAAACTCAACAAAATTGACCATACTCGCACGGACGGTCAGTGTTTGGGTGTAACGCTGATTATCCACCAGTGCCACAATCTGATATTCCCCTTCCGGCACATCCCCCAAGGCAAAATTTTCCTGCCAGTTATCATCCGGGACAATATGCCAACGGGCTACCCCCGGCTGCTTAGGTTGGATATAGGTCGTTGTACTATCTATCCGCCGTCCACCCCGATTAATTTGGATGATGGCGTTATCAATAAACCGACCATTCCCATCTACTACGCGCCCTGCCACAACCCCATGATTGATATAGGGGGCCATCCACAACAATGGGTTACGAGTCTCCCAGTAACTATTGACGCCAACCCGCACTTCAAAATGAACATGCGGCCCCGTTACAAAACCCGTTTCTCCAACAAGGCCGATCACCTGCCCAATATCAACCCGCTGGCCTTTTTCTACCAAAATTGCTGACATATGGGCATAGAGTGAATAGACGGGTTTGCCACCAATGTTAAAGTCGTGTTCGATGACAACCACATTGCCGTAAGCGACATAAATTTCCAATGAACCTTCTTTTATGTCCTGTGCAGTACTGGCTGCCCAAACAACGGTGCCACTAGCAGCGGCTAGAACCCGTTCCCCAATTGGGTTGGGAATATCAAGGCCATGATGAACCCGAAACACCTGCCCCACCCCGCCATAGGGATAGTAGAACAGCGATTCATTATTGGCGCTGGCATCCACCGGGCGGCTCATATAAAAGTGGTCATTGGGTTGTAAACTCAGCGGGATTTGCTCCAGTGGGGGGGCGTATTGGGCAATGGCTGTACTATCTGAAAAATCCTGTTGAATACCCTCTGGACTGGGGACAGGCGTAGCCCCACGATACTCAATCGGCGTCGCTGGTACTTCGAGGGTAGGATATGGTGTGCTGGATGGAAAAGGGCTGGCTTCCACATCTTGCACGTCAAACACCTGTACGGTCGAAGGTATTTCATATGAAACAGTGGGCGGTGCGACATATTCCACTGTTGGGATTTCTTGGGTCGGCTCGGCAGTGGCCGGGTTCAAAATTTGATTTTCGAGGGCCGCACGCCATTCTGGAGCCACCGATTGGGTAGGCTGAACCTGTACCGGGCGAACAATATACTGGGGTGGCTTTTCATTGTTCATCAAAACAAACGCGCCAATCGTCGTTACCAGTGACAAAACCAATAGGCCCTGAAAATTGGCACTCCGCACAAACGATTTATTCTGCTTACCCATACGATACCTATACGTTCTGTTGGATGGTCACAACGATTATTTTATTGGGCGTCGGGTGGCAATGGCGTCGGGCTGCGTTCGGGTTCGGGTGTATCCGCCACTACTTCAGTCGCGGCAGGGATAGCGGTTGGCTCTACCGATGGGCCACCATTGAGGAAGTTGATAAACTGCTCCACTTCACTCTGGGTATACAGTTCGCCCATTGCAGTTTGCCACACGATGTCATCAGTTTTGACAAAATCCCAAAAGAGAATATCAGCAAAATTGCGTCGCCAAGTGCGACCCGCCTCAATGGGCAGCCAACCATAATCAGCGGCAAGCTCAGTAAAGTCCACATAATAGCCCGTTGGAACAGCATCCATCAATTTACCACCGTTTTCATAGGCATCAATATCGCCACTGGTGCGGGAATCAAAATCCCACGGGACGCTGCGGAGTGGTTCGCCTAAGACCCCATTCTGATACTTATCATCTACGCGCACATATACACGCCAAAAGGTGCCGACTTCCCGATCTTCACGCACCACCACAATTGGGGTGGGGTTGCCTTGTGAAATCAAATTGCGCTGCATCGAAAAGGCTCGCCCCGCATAATGCCAGTTATAGGGGTCTTGACCGGGTTCAGGCCGGCGCGAATTACGCCAGAAGGCGTCATCTAATTGGGCAAGCACATCCCATCCGGCGACCTCATAGATTTTGACACGCAGGGCATTAAAGGAATCGTCCACCCGTGTATTTAAAAAGGCATCGGTGGTTGTCACGCCCGGTAGGGAAGCCAATCCATATAATCCATCGGAACCACGTTCTTCCCGCTCTGTATAAAGCGGTGGATAGGTCGCAGTAAGGCCCGTAAACTGGGGTTCATAGGGCGTCCAATCCAAATCCGACACCTCGCCATTAATCAACGTCAAGTCCCCACCCCCGCCAAAACTGCCCGTCTGTGCGGCTAGGATTTGCCAATAATTGCTCCGACGGGGGGCAACATAAAACAGGCTGCTGCCGTCAATCGGATTCCAAGCGGGCATACGTCCTCGTCCAATCGAAACCTCGGGGCCGGGTGTGCCGCCTGAAAAATCTTGAGCCCACTGAATTTGCCGATAGAACGAGCCTTCAATACCATCAAATACACCGCTATAGGCAATCGCTCGCCCATCTGGACTCCATGCCGCATAACTTTCATCAATATCGCGGGTATTGGTCACATTGATAGCAGCTTGATCAGATGGATTATCAAGGCTAATCGCGTAAATATCTTGTTGTCCGCCACGCCAACTGGTGTATGCAATCCACCGTCCGCCTTTGCCATCCACATTTGGCATCCAGTCGGGTTCGTAATCAGGGCCGGGGTTGTTCGTCACGCGGCACGGGCATCCGCCTGAACCATCCACCGCCACAATGTAAATATTCAAATCATTATCTTGGTAGGATTCATAGGCGATAAACGCACCATCGGGGCTAAAACTCGGTGAGCCTTCAAAGCCGGGTGTAAAGGTCAAGCGGGTCACTTGTTTGGTAATCACATCAAGGGTATATAAATCCCAAGGGCCATCGCGCCGGCTGACAAAAGCCACCGTTCGTCCATCTGGACTCCAAGCCGGGTCACGATCATCCGAGAGGTGATCAGTTAGGCGTAACGGCTGACTACTACCCCGTTGTAGAGCAAAAATATCATCTTGCCCATTTTCACGTACAGAAAAGACCAATGTCCCACGCCAATTCAGCGGTTGGGGTACGGGTGTAAGGGTTGGTGTGGCAGAGGGCAGCAAAACCACCGTCGCATTACCCGTTTGCTGGGGCAAAGGGACGAAAACACGACTATTGCCAATGTTCCCGTTGTCGTTATTGCGACTGGTTGACCAGATGACTACTGCGATAAGTGAAATCATCAACACCACTGCAAAAACGCTCAGGGTGCGGTTTTGCGTGACCAGTGGGTCTTCGACCACTGTCACTTTGCTTTCACGGTCAACCGCGACCATCGTGGCCCGTTGCACCATCAATCCGCGCTGGCGAGTACCCGTAGCGTCATAGGCTTTGCGTCCGCCCCGCATGACCACTTCAGTCGCGCCAGTGACGCTCTGATAAAGATTAACCATCGTGGTCTGTCCAGCCTCGCGCAAATCTGTGACCTGCTGCATAAAACCGCTGACCAGCCAGACCGCCAATTTTAGAAAGGCATTGCTTAGTTTATCGGTAAGGCGAAACCCACGTACCAGCATGAAAAAACGTCGCCTATCTTCCACAGAATTCTATTAATATCAGCTTCAGATTTGGGATTGTACAGGATTAGGTTAGTGCTGGCAACCAGTCCGCTTGGTCTATCATCCCATCGCTGTCTAACCGTGGGGTACAAAAGCGCCCATTGATAGCATCCTACTCCAAAATTCGGCATAATCGCCGTAATTATTTTTTCGGGTAGAGAGCAGAGTTTAGACCATGCCACAAACAGATATTTTAATTATTGGTGCAGGCCCAGCCGGATTAACCACGGGCGGTGCGTTAAAACACGTGGGATTAAATCCCGTTCTATTAGATAAAGATACCGTAGTTGGCGGCACATGGCAGCGGCGTTATGATCGCCTGCATCTGCACAGTGTCCGTCGTTTTTCCGGTCTCGCCCACTATCCCCTACCCCACAGCCTACCCGCTTATGTCCCAAAAAATAGATTTGTTGAATATCTGCAAGACTACGCGCGAAAATTTGAATTGAATATTATGGGGGAAACCACTGTCAAAAAAATCCGTAAGTCTTCCAATAATGAATGGGAAGTGGAAACCGACGGCGACATATGGCAAAGCAAAGTGGTTATTGTGGCGACCGGGCATTTTGGCAAACCCTATACCCCTGATTGGCCCGGTAAAGCCGAATTTCAGGGCAAGCTCATCCACTCTATCGAATATAAAACAGGCCAAGATTATGCGGGAAAGCGTGTCTTGGTGATCGGTAGCGGCAACAGTGGCTCGGAAATCGCCTGTGACCTAGCCGAGCAAGGTGCGGGGTTTGTTGCCAACAGCATCCGCACCCATCCACCCGTTGTCCCCCGTAATTTTCTTGGCACGCCTGTGCAGGTTTTTGGGATTCTTTTGGCTCCCATCCCGCCTAAAATCGCGGATTACATTGGCAGTAAAATTGCTCGAGTTGCGATGGGTAATCTCGCACCCTATGGCATGAAACCCGCTGACTGGCAACCCTTCTCGGCCCACCACATCCCGATTATTGACGTTGGTTTTGTGGGTGAACTCAAACGCGGCAAAATCAACATCCGGCCCGATATTGAGCGATTTATACCAACGGGGGTGGTTTATGTGGATGGCACGTCAGAAGATTTCGATGTAATCATAGCGGGGACGGGTTTTCAAACAGGTCTACCTGAATTGATTGATATACCCAATGTCTTAGATGAACGGGGCTATCCGGCTTTTCCATCAGGGCAACCCACTGCCCAACCCGGCTTTTATTTTATGGGCTATACCGAGAGTGTGCGTGGGCATCTGTATGAGGCTAATCAGGATTCGCGCCGTCTGGCAAAAATCATCCAGAATTATTTGAATAGCTAGATCATTCTCAAAGGCAGTGCTAGACAGTGTTTTATACTTTGATCTAGCTCTGTCTTTAAAACACGCACCATTGACTACGCGATGGTTATGGCACTAATCACCCTATTCTTTGCAACTGCCCTATCGTTATAATAGCCCGTGTAAATCCACTCAACGACATTGCTGAGATGCCTTTTTATGCTTGAATTGTTACAAAACCGCCTTGCCTACCAATTCCAAAACCCTGACCTGTTGGAACAAGCCCTGACCCATCGTTCCTATTTGAATGAAAATTTGGAATATACCTTGGGGCATAATGAGCGCCTTGAATTTTTAGGCGACTCCGTTATCGGGTTTATCGCAGGGCACTTTCTGTTTGCCAAGTTCCCTAGCTTTTCAGAAGGCTATATGACCCGTCTGCGGGCTGGCTTGGTTCGTACTGAGACCTTAGCTGATTTCGGCAAGGCCCTGCAATTGGGCGAGATGCTCAAAATGGCAAAAGGGGAAATAGATTCGGGTGGCAGAATACGTCGTTCGCTGATTTGCGATGCGTTTGAGGCAGTCGTCGGTGCGATGTATCTGGATTCGGGCGATATGGGACTGGAAACCATCCGTAATTTTCTGGTTCCCCTGTTTGAGCCTGTCTTGGAAGAAATGCTCAAAAATAAGACCGATACGGACGCCAAAACACTTTTTCAGGAGTGGAGCCAATCCGAATTGCACCTTACCCCCGTATATCGCACCATCACAGGTCTTGGCCCCGAACATGACCGATCCTACGTGATTGAAGTTACCTTAAATAATATTGCGATCGGATGGGGCAACGGTCGCAGTAAACAGGCCGCCGAACAAGATGCTGCTCGGCAGGCCATGAATATTGCCTTAGCAGGTGAACTGCTCACCTTGCTGGGCTTGACTGAGCCGCCTAACGACATTGCAGGCCCGGCGCTCGACTGACCTGTACCACCGACAGCCGATGATCAGAGACCACCAAATCTTGGTCAATACCCACACCCGCCGGGGTTAAGTTCATCAACCATAGATAATCAAACCGGGCCGCTGTGCCGTTGACCAAAAACACAGTATCTAGTCGTTCTTCCGCCAGTCCAACAAATGGATCAACAAAGGTTGTATTAGCCCACTTTTGATAGAGGGGCGAATCCATATCATAGTTAAACGTCCCTCCCAATACCATCCGCTCGGCAAAAGCTGGGCCATGATTAGCAGCAATAATCTCCTGCAATTCTTGAGTTTGGCGATTTTGATCTTGCAAGCTATCTGGCAGCGGTTGACCATTGGCATCCGTCGTGCGATACCCCAACCAAAGATTGTAGATATGAAAGGGAGCCGTATCTAATTCTAGTTCGACATGCATGACCCCGGCTTGGGCATTTTCACTGGTGAGTTTTTCACCTTGCACATTTTTCAGCGGAATTCGACTCAGGACAGCCAATCCTCGCAGCGATTCATCGAGGGGGAAATAAGTGACCTCCATGCTCAATTCACGCGCCAACCACTCGGCTTGATCTACACCGTAGCTCGACATGCGGCCTGTATCCACCTCTTGCAACAGCACCACATCCGCACCATTTTTTATAATGGATTGTTTGACCAGCTCCAAGTTTTCGCCAAAGAGCATGGTGTAGCCGCTGTGAATATTTAGGCTGGCAAAACGTAGGCAATCCACATTATCAGGTCGCACCACCGCTGGTGCTGCCGAAGTCTGCAATCCTGTCACAGTCACCCCGATAACCAGCAAGAAGGTCAAAAAGGATTCGCTGGTACGACCACCCCGCCATGGAATAACCCGCCGTTCCAAAATAATTGGCATCGCCAAGACAATCGCAGCAAATAGAAATAGTTGGAGACCCATCTCACGGAAGGCCCGCAAAACATCCGCCAAGCCTTGAAATGGCGCTGCAAAATCACGCACAAAGGCATAGTCGTAGGTGAAATAATCCCCCGTACTGAACAACCCGAACATCACAAGGGATAACAATAGCAAGATGGGGGTGGGGTTGGTCAGCGAATCTTCCTCACGCATCACGACCATCCACCATAACGTCAGTCCAGTAATAAATTGGGCTGCGACCAGCACCGCAAAAGCTAATGGGCCATCAAAGCGGTTGCCAATCACTAACAAAAAGCCCAGCAGCAGCGCCCAAATCCAACCTCGCCACGTGCCATCAAACGAGCCCAGAAAATTGCGAGCTTGGTCACGGATAAATGGAATGAGGGGGGCTGCCGTTGCCAATAACATCCATGGCACAGCAGTTGCATAACTGACCTCTGACCAGCGTGCGACGGCATTGGCAAGGCCAAGCAATGTCAACTCAAGAAACATAAAACTACCAAACGCCAAACTGCCCCACCCCGTCAAACGCCCTCGTTTTTCAGGCTCATAGCCGGGGAGACGGGTCACCTCAATTTCAATAAAGGTGGTATAGCCGCTAATCAGGAGCATGACCACTGCTGCCCCCAGATAGAGAGCTTCCATCGTCACGGTTTGACCAAACAGCGCGACTTTGAAATCGGCCTGCCATGTGACATCTTGACTGTTATTGGCAGCCCGAATCAGTTGATCGAGGGTGAAGCCTATCAGCAATATGGAGGGGAAATGGGCGGGTCGGCGGATAATTATGAGGGCCAGATAAAGCACCCCTGCCCCAACCACCAAGGCCGCCGCGAGAGGAGCGGAATCGGGCACTTGTAGCGCCAAACTGCGTCCCACCACACAAAACGCCACCGCCAGTGGAATGCTCCAACGGGTACGTGCCAAAATGAGAGCTAGGAGTGGCGCAAGCAGGGCGATCCCTATTGCTGCGATCTCACGTTGGACTTCGGCAGGTGTGATATACCCCGGTAAATTCCGTAAGGGTGTTGTGTCTGCCACCCGCCCCACCAAGTCGGCACTACTAACATGGGCATATAGTGTCCCATACAAAAAGCGGATGGCCTGAATGAGAAATAACCCGATAACGCCCGCTTCTACCGAGCGCAAAAAGTCTCGTCGGAGGTGCATGAATTTGTTCTCTATTTTGATGATTTATATTCAAATTCTACCTACGAATAGGTAGGCACAAGCCCCTGATTGTACGCACTCTGGCGCAGAACGCCAGTTCAATTTCAGAATAAAGGTTTTCTTTCCATTGATACCCCGCTTGGATGGGGTTATAATCGCGTGTCGGTCTGCGGACTAAAACGGAAGCGTATCGCGTTAAGGAGCAATTATCATGAGCGATGCAACAATGGACACCATGAACGCGGCGGAAAATGCCGAACTCAACAATCCAGTAGTCGAAGATGCAGTGGCGGCAGAAGTCGCCCCGACCACCCCGGCAGCCCCGGCCAATGGTCGTTCTGTGAGCATCGCCGATTTGAAGCCCAAGATGGAACTCAAGGGCAAGGTTGTGAAAACTGAACTGTACGGCGCCTTTGTAGATATTGGCGTCGGCAAACCCGCCCTGCTGCACATTTCTCAATTGACCGAACGGCAGCGGGTGAATAATGTGACGGATGTGGTCAAAGAAGGCGACAGCATCACGGTTTATGTCCTCGACATTGACCGCACCCAAGAACGTGTCAGCCTCACCCTCATTAAACCACCAGCTTTTACATGGAACGAACTCAAAATTGGCGAAATTGTCAACGGCAAGGTCATTCGTGTCGAAAGTTATGGCGCGTTTGTAGATATTGGTGCCGAGCGTCCCGGCCTCGTCCATATTTCAGAAATGTCGGATGATTTTGTTGGGTCTGCCGATTCGGTTGTCAAACCCGACCAAGAAGTGCAGGTCAAGATTATCGGCCTCGATAAGCGCAAGAAACAAATTGACCTGAGCATCCGCGCCGCTGAAATTTCAATGGCACGTGTTGAAGTGGAAGAGGATGATCGGGAAGAACTAACCGCGATGGCCGCTGCTCTGCGTAAAGCAATGGGTGGCAGCAATCTTGATAAAGACAATAAACGCCGGAAGAAAGACAAGGCCAACGGTTTGCAAGACGATATTCTAAACCGTACCCTGCAAAATCAACGCCGTTAGTTATTGTAGAAGCACAACGAGGGGCGATTTTGTTTAAACCGCCCCTTTTTGATTTCACATTTTCTATGCGGCTTCGATCAATTCCTCGTCATCTTCAAGCTCATCAAACTCGTTAAACGAATCCATCACCCGTACCAGTGAGATGACAAATAAGCCGACCATCAAGAGAGCCGACGAAACGCACCACAAACACCATTTATCTAAGACAAAAGCCTCGATATAGGTTAAATAAGCCGAATAGACTACCCCAAACAAGGTCATGGCAAAAAGAAGCAGTCGGCTATAGTCTTTGACAAGGTTGACGCGAGTTTCAAGCAGCAGCACCGTCAACATGGTAGCATAGGCTGCCAAGCCTAAATAGGCCACTGGAATGCCCACCAATTCGGAATAGGCACTTGTTTGAACTGATGCACAGTCAAATGTGGTGCTTTTGACACAGACCGCTTCTTTATCCGCAATTTTGACATAGGATAAATAGAGGCCAATGCCTGTCCCAATCACGGCCATCATCACCGCAATCCAATAGAGATGATTCAGTGATTTTTTGCTGGCGTCTACAGTTGGAGTGGTCGCTTGCGCCGATACAGATGTTGAAATATTTGAAGCCATTAGCGTTACCTACAGTTCCTTTCCTATGATTTAATCCTCAGCCCTAAAACGTCGTACCGAGAGGCGTTGACCGGGTTGTATATCGCGGACACCCTCTGGGATAATCAGTAAACCATCCGCCTTGACCATTGATGAAATCGCCCCGCTACTTTGATTACCTGTACTATAGGCGACTAAATCTCCATTTTCGCGCACCAACCGCACTCGCGCAAAGGTCATACGCCCATCACTGGTCATAGCCTCTCCCATTTTAGCTGTCTGTGTGGGCATTTCCACTGGCAAACCCAACATTTTACGGATGACAGCCCGCGCAAATACATCAAACGTGACCATGGCCGAAACAGGATTGCCGGGTAAACCCAAGAAACACACCCCTTGAATTTGCCCAAAAGTCAGTGGTTTGCCGGGGCGTAGATTGACCTTCCAAAACTCAACCGACCCCATTTCATCCAAGACGGTTTTTACAACATCAAAAGCCCCAACCGAGACCCCTGCCGAGCTTAGAATCAGATTGGCCCCTTGTGTAATCGCCTCTGTCAATTTTGCACGCACCGATTCGGCGGTATCGTGGGCAATGCCAAGCAGTAAAGGTTCACCACCTGCCTCGGTGATAAGCGCAGGAATAATATAACTATTCATATCGCGGATTTTGCCGGGGGTCAAAGGTTCATGGGGCAGCACCAGTTCATCCCCATTTGAAATGACCGCCACTTGTGGACGAGCCATCACTTCGACTTGCGCCACACCCAACCCTGCCAATACCCCTAAATCAGCGGGTCGCAGCAATCGGCCTTTTTCCAGAACAAGCTCGCCGCGTCTAACATCCTCCCCAACTGGGCGCACATAATCGCCTTTTTTGACACCCTGCAAGACTTTTATCTGGGCAGGCATCTCCGGTGACAAACGGTCTTGATCGGTCTGTTCCACCGGGACAACGGCATCAGCGCCTATTGGCATGGGGGCACCCGTCATAATACGCGCGGCTTGCCCGCTCGCCACATTCAGTTGAGGGGCTTTGCCAGCCGGAATATCTTCAATTACTCGTAAAGTAACTGGGTTAGAGGCACTGCTCATCATAATATCTGCTGCGATGACCGCAAAACCATCCATCGAGCTATTATCAAAAGGCGGTAAGTCATAGGCAGCATGGACATCGCTTGCCAAAACTCGGCGCAATGCGTCAGGCAGAGCCACATTTTCCGAATGAAGTGGCTGCACCGTGGCAAGAATACGACGTAATGCTTCTTCAACTGCTAACATAGCGATTCCTCTATATCCGCTTTCCAATAAATCCAACCTGACTATAGCCCGACTCTTGCTATACGTCACCTTTTGGCTTGCCAAACATGACTATACAACACGAATAAAATTTTGCGTTACAATGGAACTCAATTACACTGTCTAAGCGTCGTATTCCTTAGTACGATTAGAGCATTTACATTAACTGAGGGTGGAAAAATGTCGGAACATTCGGATAAACCGGTTCTGATTATTATGGAAGGTGAACAGGCAGGCCAGCGTTGGACAATTGAAGGGGACACCTTTGTTGTCGGGCGGGGTGGCGAATGTGAATTAGTCTTGCCGGAACGCCAAGTCTCACGGGAGCATATTCGCATTTACCGCGATGGCAATGAATATTTCTTGCAAGATTTAGGCAGCAAAAATGGCACATGGGTGAATGGTGTCGAAATCCCAAATCAGACGATTGCCCTACACGATGGCGACGAAATCTCGATTTCTAAAGTCGTGAAGATGACATTTGTGGGAAGTGAGGCCACTGCCCCAATGGTCTTAAGCAAGATGGCCGCCCAACAAGGCCGCCTCCAACTTGACCGTGACTCGCGGCGCGTGTTTATTAACGAACAAGAAGTAGACCCGCCTCTCAGCCTTCCCCAATATCGTCTCTTGGAAATGCTTTACGATGCAGCCGGGGCAGTCAAAACCCGTGAAGAAGTGGTCGGCTATGTGTGGCCCAATGCCATCGGTGAGGGTGTTAGCGAACAAGCTATTGATGCCCTAGTACGCCGCCTGCGCGATCGTCTCAATGAAATTGACCCAGAACATCAATATGTAGTAACCGTGCGAGGCCACGGCTTCCGGCTGGAAAACCCGAACTAACTGTAGCTAGGGGTAAAATCGTGATGCCTGCCAAAAATCGCCACCATGATGTGGTCGCCCGCGCCTTGATCAAAGACGGTTGGGTCATTACAGATGAGCAAGTCAAGGTTGTTGTGGATGAGCGTAGTCTTTATATAGACCTTGAGGCCACCAAAGAATCAACTGGTTTGATTATTTTGGTTGAAGTTAAGGAGCTTGATAAAGTTGATTCACCAATTGAAGCACTAGCAAATGCGGTAGGGAAATATCTTCTCTACCGCACGCCTTAGATGACAAAAAAATCACTCTGCCCGTGTATCTAGCGGTGTCCATTGACGCGCACCGAGGCGTCCTAAGTGAGAAAATTGGTAAATTAGCCATAGATCATAGTCAGATGGATTCCTCAAAACAAATTGTATACGAGGTGATAACGGGTTATACGGGCAAGGCTCTCAACGGCTATAGTTATCTAACGCAAGATGAGGAACATACACTTCTGACAGTTGTAGACGTGGCTCAATCGAAAGAAAAAAGCGAGCCTCATTATGTGGGAGTGAGTGTAATTGTCCGAATTATGGGAGATATGGTTATTATTGACCGCGACCAGAATGATAAACTTGTTATAGATGCCCTTGTTCAAGCAGGCATCCCCCGCGAACAAATTATCCTCGCTTATGCAGGGGAATCTGTCCCAGAGGTGACGGTTTAAGTCAGCAACCCCCTTGCCGCCACATCCCACACAACCTCCACTTGATCGCCGCGCACCCCGACCATCTGATTAAACAAGTTGCTCACCACACAGCAGTGGTTGGGGATAATCGTCACCCGTTCGCCAATTTGAGGTCTATTGATACACCCCGAAAAATCCACATGCCCATGTTCTTCGGAAAGCTGATGAATCTGAGCCTCTGGATATTCCAAAATCAACCCGTGCCCTGTTAATCCAAGTAAATCCGATGACAGGGTTTTGCTGCCTGCGTCCAATATCCCTCGCTCGGCGTTAGGGCGACTAATGACAGTGCTGACAATGTGCATGGCACACTGGTTAACAGTCATCGCCCCTGCTTTAAGCGTGGCCCGATCCCCATAAACATACGTCCCGGCTCGATATTCGGTGACACCCGTATGCGTATGGGCTTCCCACATTTTCGGCGTGCCACCCAAACTGACCCGCTCAACCGGGATACCCCGTTTTTCGAGCAAGGTTTTGGTCTCTTGGATAAACAATGCGGTATTCTGGTTGGCAGGATAAGTCATCAATCCGCCAAATTTCAGCGAGGGCATATCGGCAATCACACACGCCAGATCAGCGGCTTGCTGCGGGTTTTGCACCCCACAGCGACCCGACCCCGTATCAAATTCGACCAAGACGGTTAATTCGTTACTTGCTTGTTGGGCAGCTCGTGCTAGTCCTCGGGCCGTGTATTCTGAATCGGCAGTCACGCTGATTTGGGCCATTTTCATTAAGATCGCCAGTCGTTCCAATTTTTTATCGCCCATCAGATTGTAGGGGATAAAAATATCTTTAGTTCCCGCCTGCGCCATAACTTCGGCCTCGCCCAATTTCTGACAGGTAATCCCAGTCGCACCCGCTTGTAATTGCATTTGCGCGATTTGTGGGATTTTATGGGTCTTGATATGAGGGCGGTTCAAAATCTGGTGGGCATCCAGATAGCTTTGCAGACGTGCAATATTGGCTTCAAGTCGGTCTAAATCAATGATGACAACTGGGGTATCAAGTTCTGAGATGTGCATAGGCTCTTTAGGTGAAGAAAAATTCCCTTCCCCACACGGAAGAAGGGTCATCGAATCTAGTTAGGGACGGCGATGGGTGGCCCACCCGCCAATTCAACATAATCCATGGCAACCCGTTCGGCAGGGTCAACTTCCAAAATTTCCGACAGCATCTCGGCGACCAGTCCTGCCTTGAATTCGGCATCCCGCATTGACCACGTGCGCGACTTGATTTCCATATAGATATGCTGGGCTGCGGGCTTCAGGAATTGATCCAAATTGACATAGAACTGGACACCTTTATAGAGTATGCTCCAACGACGGCGTTCTTTGGTAATTTCGCGCTCCTCGGCCCCTCGGAAATATTCATGATAGAACCGCAGTGGGCGATCTGCTGGGGCGATAAATTGCGAGTGCGACAGCAGCACGGCCCGATCAAATTCCCGTTCTTTGGTTGGGGAGGTATAGGTCAGGCGTGTACGGACTCCGGTCACTTCTTCATTTTCCCCCATGTAATCATCTTCACGATAACGTACCCGTGACCCATCATTAAACAGGAAATAGGTATCATATTGGCGATAACGGGCTTCTTTGACGATTTGCACTGCGGGGTGCTCTAACAGGCGTTGGAGCATCTCTGGATGGTCAAAGCGCGTCTTAAGCTGAATTTCAAAACTCTCTTGCCGTTGGAAGCTGGCAATCGAGAGCAACTTCGACATAATGTTGCCCGAATATTCGTGGATGTATTTGTCAATCTGCACTGCAATTGCTTGGGCCTGTTCCAAGACTGGGGGCAGATCAATCGTTAGTAATTGACGATTTTTCATCAACCATGCCCCATTGCACATCACATGCTCCACATCGGTACTCTTGGTCGAGTACACCAACTGTCCATAAATGCCATCCGGGTCATGTGAAAAAGATGGCGTATTATGAAGGGTCTTTTGATTGACCATGATAATATCGGCCCGCTTACCAACCTCAAGGCTCCCTGTAATATCCCCGACATGACAGGCCTGTGCGCCCAAACGGGTCGCCATCAACAAAGCTTCTTTGGCGGGGAGTGTCGTGGGGTCATTGGTAGCCACCTTCGCCAGCAAAGCGGCTAAGTGGATTTCAGTGAACATATCAAGGTCATTATTGCTAGCCGTGCCATCTGTCCCGATGCCCACATTAACCCCTTGATCTAGCATCGTTTTGACTGGAGCAATGCCACTGGCAAGTTTTAGATTGCTGGTTGGGTTGTGCGACACCCCCGCGTTGTGGTTTCGTAATGTGCGGATTTCGCCTGAATCAATGTGGACACAATGAGCACATAGGCATTTGTGATCTAAAATACCCATCTTTTTGATACGTGGCACAACAGGCATCCCATATTCGGTGCGACTATCCTCAACTTCTTGTTTAGTCTCCGCTACATGGATGATAACAGGTACATCATATTTATGTGCGAGATCGGCACATAGTTGCAGCAGTTCATCGGTGCTAGTGTACGGGGCATGGGGGGCAACCGAGGGCACGACCAGTGCATGGCCCTTCCATTGTTGAATAAACTTTTCCGTATAAGCTAGGGCATCTTCATAACTTTCGGCGTCAGGGGAAGGGAATTTTAAAATGGTCTGGCCGCACAGTCCACGCACCCCAACCTCAGCCGCCGCCCGTGCCACCTCTGACTCGAAGTAGTACATATCCGCAAAGCAGGTTGTGCCGCTCATAATCAGTTCGGCGAGGGCCAGTTTTGCCCCTAGATACACAAATTCTTCGTTCACATAGATTTTCTCGGTGGGCATGATGTAACCCATCAGCCACACATCTAGTCGCAAATCGTCGGCTAAACCACGTAGCAGGGTCATTGAAAGATGCGTATGGGCATTGACTAAACCGGGCATGATCACATGCCCACTGCAATCCACTACTTCCGGCGCCTCAAAATTCGCCACAATTTCAGCGGTCGGCCCCACCGCGACAATTTCAGACCCTTTAATCGCTACTGCGCCATCAGAATAGGTATCCATGCCCTCATTCATGGTGAGAACATAGCCCTTGATGAGCAACCGATCTACTTTTTGCATCAAGCTCGCTCCTTAAATTTTTCTTAACAAGCCTATTAAGAAATATTTTTGAATCAAATTTTGCGGGATTATAGCGCAAATCCAGTCAATTCCAATTGTTTAGGGGGCCGATAGACTGATTTGGGTAATTTCCATTAGAGGAGCGGTGGTTTCAATCACCCCTGCCAAAATATTGTCGCGGTCAAATGGGCCAAGTTGCAGCGACACTTCGCCATCCCCGTTCGCGACCCGATCAATTTCAGTACTGCGGTCGCGGTTTTCAAACACAGCCAGTTGATAATCACCCTGTCCTGCCACAAACTGTACATCCAAACCACGGGTGCCTTCTTGCGTCAGGTCAATTTGCGGGAGTAACGTAATGACCAATGGCAGATTGGCACACGCAACTGGGTTATCAGGCAGGCCTGTCCCTACTCGCACAGTCCCATCATTCCCCATCTTAAACCACGCCACTGCCCCAGCACAATTGCCATCTGGGAGAGCCGTCAAAACAAACCCCCATAGCGCAAAAGTGTCTTCCGCCACCACCCGCGATTCGGTCACCCGTTTGCCATCGGGCAAGGCGTCCGAAAAATTGACGATCAAAGGTTGGTCACCTGTGATAATCGGCTGGGTCTGAATATTGTTGCGTTCATTGGTTTCAATTAGGGTGTTGTCAGGGTCAAGCAGCACCCGTGCAATGAACGTGCCAAACCAGTTGAAGCGGTAAGAAAATTCATCCTCAAAGGTCGCTCCCGGCCCAATCGGTGGGATTTCGCGATTAAGCGAGGGTAAACGAGGGTCACGGTCGTTCCCTAGAAATTCAAAAGTGGCCGGCACCGAAGTTTCCGTCCCCTCATTTTCAACAACGACCCGCACACTGGTAAATTGGCCGGGGATTGGCCGGCTGGTGCCAATTTCAAAAATCTGTATCTGCAAATCAGAATTAGGAACGTGGGTTGGCCTTTCACCATCATCGGGCTTATTGTTATCCTGCGAGAGTAACAAAAATCCACCCACCCCAATCGCAATCAACGCGATCACCACTGCCAGCAACGCCCAATCCCGTAGATTAAACGAGCGGGTCTTTTGGGGTTGAGCCGAATCGGATTGCAGAGTAAATAAATAACCATCTTCAGCCCGCAAATAGAGAACCGGAGTAGCCCATTCAATATTGCCAACCGTGCTACTTACAGCCCGCCGCGCCTCCGAAACCGCCGCATCTATGGGCAGACCCTCCGCGACTGTCCGGTAAAATTCTTCGCTGAAAACGCTGGCCGCATCATTGCTAATCTCAAATTGATTAGCAACCACAGCCGGAATTCCCCGTGTAATCAGGCTACTCGCAATCCCCTCTGCTGCATTAAGGTGGTTCTGACGTGCCCCATGACAAGAATTGAGCACTACCAAACGAATCGTATTTTCTTCGCTCAATTCACGTGCCAGCGCCTCAGCCCGTACCGGGAAATGGCTATTTTCGCCCAACGGATCAACTAATGCCAGCGTCCCTACGCCTGTTTCCGCATCATAAGCACTATGGCCGATGTAATGGAAAATGTGATAGTCCTTCAATCGCAAAGTACGCTGAAGGGTCCGTAAAGAGGCATCTTCCAAAAAATCAATTTCCAAAAGCCCTTTAGCTCGTAAGTCTGCCGTCGCTTTTTCCAATAGTGTTCGTTCTTGCTGCACATTCAACGGCGGCAGATCGCTAGGACTGGCAATCATGACCAACAGTCGGAGCGGATAACTTAGGGAAACACGACGGCGCACCACGACCTGTTTAGGGAAACGAATAATGGGTGTCTGGCGTGAAAGTGCCAAATAATCTTGTGGCCCGCGCAAAAATTCAAAAGGTAGATTGACTAAATCCCCCGCCCCATCCAAGTTCAGTTGGAGCCGTAGCCCAATTTCGGCCTCCGTCATAGCTCGCTGAAAACTACGATTATAGGCTTCTAGAATGGCCTCACTGAAAATCGCCTTGAACAAAATGTCGCCGAATTCGCGGG
>JACRBG010000055.1 GCA_016234595.1 Chloroflexota bacterium
GACCTGCCCCTGTACTCCTCGACCAGCCAATGTCGCGACATTTTCGGCAGGTACATAGGTATTGGCGAGGCCACGTTGTTCGGCGGCATTCACCACGGCTCGCGCTAAGGGATGGGTGCTGCGTTTTTCGACAGCTGCCGCCAACGCCAAGACATCATCGCATAATTCACATTCATTGCCTGTTGTGCAATCAATGGAACGAGTGGTCATGACCATCGGCTGGCCTTGTGTCAATGTGCCTGTTTTATCAAAGGCCACCGCTTTGACCTGACCCAACGCTTCCAAATGGGCTCCACCTTTAATCAAAACCCCTTGCCGTGCCGCCGCTGTAATCGCGCTAATCACTGTCACCGGAGCACTAATCACTAAGGCGCAGGGGCATGAAATCACCAGCAGCGACAAAGCCCGATAGAACCAACCATGTGTACCATCTGCGGCGTTCCAAAACGATCCACCGAACAACAGCGGTGGAATGGTTGCCACCAGTAGGGCCAACACAACCACCGTCGGCGTATACCAGCGTGAAAACTGGTCTATCAGCCGTTGGCTAGGAGCACGGACACCCTGCGCTTCTTCGACCAGTTGGATAATACGATTCAAGGTATTATCTTGGGCTAGTCGGGTCACACGTACATGCAAAAGGCCTTCGCCATTGACCGTTCCGGCAAAAACTTCGGCCCCCATCTCTTTGAACACGGGCACACTTTCACCTGTGATAGGGGCTTGGTTGACATGACTTGTTCCACCAACAACCTCACCGTCCATCGCCACCCGTTCACCGGGTTTGATAAGGATGACATCGCCGATTTTCAACGCCTCGACGGGCACAACCTCTTCAAGAATACCGAGCGTGCGGATGGCTTGGGGTGGGGTTAAATCCAATAGGCCGCGAATACTTTGCCTTGCCCGATCGGTTGTATAGCCTTCGAGGGCCTCGCCAATGGCAAATAGAAAAATGACGGTAGCACTTTCCATATATTCGCCAATGATAACCGCCCCAACCGCCGCAATCGTCATCAGCAAATTGATGTTGAAGTCGCGGTTAATAAAGAGGGTATTGATACCGCTACGGGCAATCGGATAAGCCGCAATCGCCATCGCCCCAACAAACATGGCATTCGTGACAATGTCGGGTAGGCCCAACAATGCAAGAACAGCAGCAACCAGAATCAGCCCCCCACCAACCAACGATAATTGGGTGGCCCGGCGGCTCGTCAGATAATCCCAAAATCCGATAACACCCCCTCGATTTTGGGGGGATTTTACGGTCGGCGCTTCGACGTCCGCCAATTCATAGCCAAGTGACTTGACGCGCTGCTCTAATACGGGTTGTGGAACGGCTCCGGTCAGATGTAATTTGCCCGTTGCAAAATCCACCTGTACGGCTTGAACCCCATCTAATTGACCGACCCCTTTTTGCAGTTTTTCGGCACAATGGGCGCAATCCATGCCCTGTACCTTATACGTCTTGGATGCGAGTGTGGTCATGGTTTACCTAACTTTCATCCTAATTGATACATCATATCAAAGATACAACGTATCAATTAGCAAACTAACTATCATATTCTTATTTTACTGTGTCTAGCCGTAGGATGCAACTCATCTGTCAAAGAAATTTGGTCTATAATCGGATAAAAAGTAAGGTGGTTCTACCTAATTGGACGCGCAACCTGCCCCAAAATTCTACGTAATGTTGGATGAGAACAGAGATGAATAGGGACTATGCAAACCGGAGATCACAACCCCATGCAAACGACACATAACGTTCAACAACGCAATAGCAGCGGCTTTGTTGGCCTGTTTTTGGCTGCGGCGATGGTCTGTTTTGTACTCATGCTTGGCCTATTTTTGGTCGGCTTCTTGATGAAGATTGCCCCCTTGCTTGGCTTCTTCGTCGCGGTGGGTGGTGGCGTTTGGTACTTCAACGCCAAGACCGACCATTACAAACTACGTGCCATGACCACTGTTGCAGGCGGCCTCTTGCTGATGGTGCTAGGTTTCATCTTCTAACCGAACTCTAAGCCATATTCTGGCAAGCGTCGGATGAATAGGTTATGCTCATAGGCAGTACTTTGATCGGCATGAGCATAACCTATGGCAAAATTTTGGTTTGTTTCCGCACCCCTGTTTGGGCACTTAGACTGGGGTGGTTTCCTCAAGACAGCCCTCGCACTGCAATCAACGGGACACCAAGTTACTTGGATTAGCCAACCCACTATTGGCACTTATCTGATTGAAAAAGGGATCGAATTTAGACCAATCCCCGAAACAGGTTGGTTGTGGCCGCCACCTCCGCCGCCTGATCCCAAAACTCTACCCCCCCAGCAAGCCATATTTATCCGCTATAAACGCGCTTTGGATACATGGCTAAGTGAGGATTTGATTCCAGCGGCGGTTCAAAATTTGCTCAATTTAGCCGAGGCCGAGGGCGCACCCGATGTCCTTGTCACCGACCCGTTTTTAACAGCCTCCGCCATTGCCGCCGAAAAAATGGGGGCCAAGTTAGTGGTGTGCGGCTGGCCTGCCACCACTGACTTGGACGAAGACCATTTGTTTGCAGTGCAGCGCGAACTGGCCGAAGATAGCCGGGGACGCATTCAGCGCCTATGTGAACAGTTCAATGTGCACGGGGAGAATTTTTCGCAAGGGCCAACCCCCTCTATCCAATCACCCCATTTGCATATCAGCTACTTTAACGACTATTGGCATCAAGGGGATCCACCCTTTTTACCCCAGACCCATTTTGTCGGTGGCAAAGCCGATACCGCAACCACACCCGAGCCTCAATGGATGGCAGGCCTACCGGATGCGCCGATTGTATTGATTACCTTAGGGAGTGTCTTTACAGGTGATTTAGGTTTTTTTGCGTGGGCCGCCCAAGCCACTCATCGGCTCGGTTGGATTCCCGTGGTAGTCATAGGTCGCAACCCAATCGCGCCACAGGACAAGGCCCAACTCAAAGCCGCCCTTCCCCCCGGCACTTTTTTGCTCAATTGGGTGGACTATGAACACCTTTTTCCACGGTTGGCATTGATTGTGCATCACGGCGGGATGGGCACCACCCACTCGGCCATTCTACATGGTGTTCCGCAGGTGGTTGTCCCACATGCGGCTGACCAACGCGGCCAAGCCAAACGGGTTTCTCAAGCCAAAGTAGGCCTACATTTGACCGCCCATGAGGTCAAAAATGGTCAATTACTGCCTGCCATTAAGGCAGTTGGAACTGAAACCAAAGTCCGTGAACAGTGTGATTGGTTAGCCAAAAACTTTGCGGCTCTAGGAGGATCAACACAGGCAGCAAAATTATTGGTCGGGTTAGTAGTTGATTAAAAAGCCGATTGAATCACGGATATAAACCAATTCGAAACGCTTTTCAATCCATCTCTAATCCCCCTATGTGTTGATTTTCCATTAAGATTGTAATTAGATGTCTCTTAAGTTTAACGACAAGATCAAGTCGAATGCACATTCGTTGGTATGAACCGGGCGACGAACCCTATTTAATGGAGTTAGAAAGGCTTTCGCCGCGTGGCGAACCGCGTCCCTTTGTGCATTTCCGCCGCCGTTTTGTTGATCGCGCGGCCATGTATGACAACTACTATTTATTTGTCGCCGAAGAAGACAATCGCCCCATTGGTGTAACCTCGATTACCATCAAAGACACATGGATTGGCAACGAGGCCGTCCGGGTGGCTTACAGCTTCGACACGCGCGTGCATCCAAGTTATCGGCGCATCGGGGTTGCCAACGCCATGCAAGAGGCCAAGCTGGATTTCTTGTTTCAAGAGGGCGTCCATGGTATGTATGCCTATGTTGTGGCAACTAACTATCCAGCCCTCAATATGCTCGAAAAAATTGGGCACACTCGGGCGCGTTTGGTTTTGCACCTGACCTATTCGCCCTACCCGTTGATTATGCCCCCCGTTCAAGCACCCCACTTTCTCAATGGTATTTCGGACTCTGGCATTGTAGATGCCGTGTATAGCACACGTGATATGTACGTACAAGATGTTGACGTTGCTGTCTCGCCCTATAATTTTGAGCGCCTATTTTATGACTACGGGGGGCCAAACTTTGCGGGGTTGAGTATTTTTGACCAGAGCTTGGTATATCAGCAAATTTCAGCCGATGAGCCGTGGCCGACCGAAGAAGAGGTCATGAAGCGGGCCCGAACATTGCGGCTTTTTGACCCAACAGGGTTACACAACACCCATTCACTCCGCAATATTTTCGATTATGTGCGCGACCTTGCCGTCACTTCAAATGTTGCCAAACTAAGCATGATTATTGATCGCAACGACACCGTACCAGGGTTCTTTTTTCAAGAGGCCACCGCTCAAACGGATTATTGGTTAATGTTCCGCCCCTTGGTTCCTGATTGGGAACCGCAGTGGAGTGGTGGCCCGATTTACATTGACTCGCGCGATTTTTAACTACCGCCGCTGTTGACGACGCTGGGACTGGCGCTGACGTCGCCGTTCGGCCCCACGACTCATCCCTTTTTCAAAGAAGAAACTGAAGATTTCGCCTGCAAAGGGCAATTGGCTTAATGCACCCAACACGCCCAGCACACCACCTGCGACGCTGATGGTCGGAACACTCAATGGGCCGAGCACTTCTTTGACTTCGGTTTGCACGGATTGCCCCCAAATAGGATAGGGCCCTATCTGGGTGGCAGTATTGACATCACGGGGCAACCACAAAACCTCAATCCCAAAAGTAATGACAAACGTACCAGTGTCGGTTGGTTTTAGTGTCCAACGCCATGTCACTTCCTGACCGCGCTCCATTTGGAATGTATCAGTTGAATTCACACTAGTGACATCAAAATCAGTCGCCACTACTCGACCCGTGACCTGTGCGATGTGGGTATTGTAATAATCGGTCATGACAATCGGAGTTGCCAGCACGGTATTTGATTGAATTTCGGCAGCCGAGACTTGGAAGCCCCCACCGGGTAGCGCTTTGAGGGTCACTTTGACTGTGCGTGACTCACCCTTACGAAATTCTTGGGGCCATTCCAATTCAACCACTCGCTGTTCGATGATGCCACCACCGGGGCCGCCTTGTCCGTCTCCCCCTTGGCCGCCACCATCACCACTGCTAGCGCCTAGGCCAACCACCTGTACATTCGTATCGGGGGTCAGAATTTGATTATTTTGAACGGGATTGCCTAGACTAGCATTCTGTTCAGCTTGTGGAGTAAATGTGTCAGTCGCCTGACTAGATGATTGGCCTTGTGAGGCTGGATCAATGGTAGGTACTTCCCCGCCCATTGAGCCACCCTGGACTGCGGCATCACTGGCCGGATCAACCCCACCAAAGTTGCTGCTGTCAAGCGGTTGACCATCTGCTGTCACAATTAGATTAAGATCAGTGCCTGCCTGCTGCACTGCATGGACAGCAAGCTCACTGGCTCCGCCCAGAGTTTGCTTAAGCAGTTCGGGTTTATCGAGGAAAGATACATAGAGAAAATATCCGGCGGCGATTAAAAATAGCCATCCAATAACTGAACTAAAGGTCGAAAAACAGCAACGCATCGCACCCTCCGGGAGATATGCCTGCAACGAAAATTTGTAAATTCACTATACCTTGAAACGCCAATTAAGAGAAAGCCCTAAATCCAGCACCGCTAGTTTAGCGTTCATCAGCCAGCGGCAAAACGAATGTAAAGGTGGTGCCTTCATCCAACTTGCTTTCGACCGATACCGTACCCCCATGGCGTTGAATAATCGTGCGGACATAGGTCAATCCAATCCCGCCTCCAGAGATAGCCCGCACCCGTTCATCTGGTGAGCGCCACATCCGATCCCAAATTTGGGTCAGGTCTTCGGTTGAAATGCCAAAACCGCGATCAATCACTGAGCAAAACACACGGTCTTGCTGCTGCCATGCATGAATACCAACATTCGAACCATTGTGAGAATAGAAAATCGCGTTTTCCAACAAATGGTAAATGGCCTGTTGTAAACGCGACGGGTCACCCATAATCAGTGGCATGGGGTCTTGAGTACTAATAACAATAGCAATTTGTTTACGCCGTGCTTCCCCTTTGAGTGCCTCAGCCGTCTGATGAATCAATTTAGGGAGGTCAATCGGTTGATATTCCAACGGCATCCCTGCTTCAATCCATGCCAGATCAACCAAGCTAGCGGTCAATTCCCACAGCTTGGCACTGGTTTGCTGAATACGGGTCAAAAAGAGCGTTTGTTTTTCATTGAGTGGGCCTTGCTTAGAAATCAAATCCGCATAGCCGTTGAGGGCACTAATCGGATTGCGCAAATCGTGCGAAATGGCCTTAATCAAAGCTTCTCGGCGCGATTCCAATTGGCGGCGTTCGGTCACGTCATGCAGCAAAATAATGCGTCCACCTTCGGGCAAATCTTGCGCAATACCCTGAGCCAAACGATCACGGGGCAATTTTATATCGAGCACGGCTGGCCCACTGGGTTTGAGCAAGCGAATGAGATTGACATTATTGGTGAAGGCATCTTTGGTGGGCTTACCAAGCACATCCGCTGAGGACAGTTGCAGCATGGCAGCGGCGGCAGGATTAAATAAGGCGACTTGGCTGGCAGCATCAGTCTGAATAAGTGCTTCAGCGGCGCGATGCAGCACAAAATCATAAATGTTTTGAGAAAATGAATTGGAGTTTTGTTCGGTCATGCCGATAATTTTGAACCCGGATGTCTATCCGGTCAATGAGAAGATTTAGGTAGGGGCAATTCATTTACCCCTACCAGTAGCATTAGTAATCTATTTATAGGGCGGGAAAATGACAGGGATGTTAAAGAAATAGCCCCGGAATGCACCCGCCGATGCCGGAATCCACACCAAGTCAAATTCGTCTGTCAACAACAGCAACCATGCACCCGAAAGGCTACGCCCAACGACAGGGTATTCATAGCGCCCCGGTAGATAGCCAAGCTGTTCACCATTGGGTTCATCATATACAGGTTGGAAGATATGTAGGAAGAAAGTGCCACTCTGCAAATCGCCATACAGGTCGGATTCTTCATCTGGCAAGACCACTGCCACATCTTCTGTATCCCCACGGAAAAGGGTGTACTTACCCCGCACCCAACCGAACCCATATTGGGTAGAAATTAAGAACCACAGGTGATCGGGTGACTGCCCAAAGACTTCATAGGCATCGCCACCTTCCAGCACAGCGATAATGGCATATTCCACACCCGGCCCGGTTCGTAAGTTCAGCGCATAGATGTTGATGAACAGATAGGGCTCTTCAGGAACTGGCGAGGGTGTTGGAGTAACACGAGTTGCAACGAAAGTTCCTTTGCCCCCTTGAGCATCAGCAGCGGGTACATTAGAGACAAACAGGCTCGAAAAAACCATTACAAACGCAAGTACAAGCAAAACGGTAATCAATAACACATTGCGACGGAGTTTTTGCATAAGTAGCCCCCTTCATAAGAGCGCCCAAATAGAGAGGTCAGTTTATACTACTAAATTTAGCAGAGAGGCCCCAACAATGCCAACCAGTCTAACATAGCCCATTTTTTTCAATCCCCAACAGTTGGAATCGCCTGTATTTCAGCCATCTGAGGTCGAGGCGTAGATTTGGTTTGGCTTCGCATCAATATCACCATGAACAACCCAATAATGGGCAATAGGGCCATCGCTTGGAGAGTCTCTTTTAATCCAATCGCGTCTGAAAGCAGACTGGCAATAATCGTGCCGATGGTATTCGAGGCAAACATCCACCCAAAGGCCAATCCACTTGCCCCGCTGGCTCCACCGGGAAAAACTTCTTGCCCCATCATTAACAATAAGGGCAGGCTGGCTTTGAGCATAACACCCAAGACGGCGCCAAAAATAAAGATACCGATACCATCCGATTCCAAAAGTAATAACAGCATGGGTGGCATAATCGCCATCGAAACTCCCATAATCAGCAACCGGGAAATATGATCCGACAGCCGCGCCCCCATATAAGACCCAATTGCTGAGAAAAACAAGACGGCCCCGGTCGCCACGCCAGCGAATGACAGCGAACGACCCGACTGCTCATAATAAGTCGGCAGATAGGTTCCCAACACTTGATCCACCGTACCGCGTACAAAAACAATGGCTAGATAGGCCACCAGCATCCAAAAACCTGTTTTTTGCCAGCGGTTTATGCGATTTGTTTGGGTATTTTGTGGCGGGGGGTTCGTTTTTTCGGCGGCAGTGAGTTGGCCTAACATAGCAGGGCGCAACCGGACGAGGATATACGGCACAAACACAAGGCTTACCAAAAACGGAAATAGCATCCCGTGTGGCCCATTTGCCTCCAAAATAAACCCGATTAGAAACGGGGCAACGGAATAGCCGCTGTTGCCACCCAGCATAAACAAAGCGACGGTTTTGCCTTTGGTGGATTCTTGGCCCAAATGCCGAGCCGTAGCCAACCCAACTGGATGGAACATCGCACTTCCCAGTCCAGCAAAAAGGGCCGCGAAAATTAACCAAGCATAGGTAGGGGCAAAGCCGCACAGTAATAGACCGATACCTGTCAAAAACGCACCAGTCACCATCAAAAAGGCTTGACCCGTGCGATCGGCTAACCATCCCAAAAGTGGCTGTCCAAATGACAGGGCTAAATAAGCGGTTGAGGCGAGGCCAATTTGCCCGTTGCTCAAATCCAGCTTTTCAGCCTGCGATGCCAACAAAACACCCAGTGAGCCCGAGAAAAAATCATTGGCAAAGTGGGCAAGGGATAGCCAACGAATTGCCAATGGCGTAGGGGTTAAATTGGACATAGGGTAAAACCACCCGTTTCAACTGCATAAATTTTTGATACGATTATTGCGAAAACCGTGATTAATGTAACGCCGAGCGATAATGTTGACAAGTAACACTGCCAATTTCAATGCCGAACCCCTACTCAAGCCGATTCATGTCGGCCCTATTCAGATTGACACGCCGCTAACCCTTGCCCCGATGGATGGCATGACCAACTATGCCTTCCGTCGTTTGGTACGTGAATATTCCGGCAGTGCTTGTGGACTGGTCTGCACCGAACTTCTCAGCAGCAATATTTTGACAAGTGCTGACCCACGTGCCCGCCACAAATTTGATTGGCAGCCGCATGAATATCCTTTTGCCGTGCAGATTTTTGGCAACGACCCGCCCAAAATGGCCCTCGCCGCTAAGATTTTGGCGGATGCAGGGGCAGCGATTATTGACATTAATATGGGTTGCTGGGTTCCCAAAGTCGCGCGTAAGGGCGGTGGGGCAGGTCTATTGCGTGATATTTGCACTGCTACCAGCGTGGTTGAGGCCGTCGTCAAAGCAGTCGATGTGCCCGTCACCGTCAAAGTTCGCGCGGGTTATAGCGAAGGCGAACCTACCGCGATTCCATTTTCGCGGGCCGCTGAGGACGCCGGGGTCAAATTGATTGCTGTGCATTGGCGTTTTGCCTCACAGGGGTTTCGCCCCGACCCGCCCAATTGGGATGTAATCGCCGAAGTCAAAAATGCCGTCCATTCGATTCCGGTCTTGGGCAATGGTGATATTCACACTGCCGCCGATGCTCAACGCATGATGGCTCAAACAGGCTGTGATGGCGTGATGATTGGGCGTGCTGCGGCTGGACATCCTTGGCTGTTTCGAGAAATCGCCCACCTGATTCGCACTGGCGAAGTTTTGCCCAAACCCACCATCGCTGTCCGTGCCCAAGCCGCCCTCGACCATGCGCGGGTCATGGTCGAAACTTCTGATTATGGTGAAGAGCGTTCGGTGATGGAATTGCGCGGACGCCTGCACCAATATTTTGACGAATTTATTGATACTGATTCCAGCTTGGCGGATTTGCGTTATCAACTGGTACGTGTTACCCGCCTCGAACAAATTGAAGCACTGTTGCATCCTTTAATCACCCATCAATTTGAGGAGATGACCTCTTGAATAATTGGCGCGAAATCGGCCCAATCACTTTATTACAAATCCAGCGTGAACCAATGAAGGAAGGCACCACCACCCGTGTGTATAAACCGGATCGTCTAGCCCAAGTCGAGCGCATCTGGTTGACCCCGGCTGGTGTGACCGCCGAACTGAATGGCGAACGGGTCTTTGATGCTCATAATGCCCACCATCCGCGCACCCGCAACACTGGCGCCAACCCCCTGTCATTTGGATTGACCGGCTACTATGCTCAGATGAAAGCACGTTTTGGCGACCACCTAACATGGGGCATCGCGGGCGAAAATATCCTTATCCAAAGCGATATACTGCTGACCGAAGAGGATATACAAGGTGAGATTGCCATTCGTGGTGCGGATGGACGGCTGACAATTCTGAAAGATATTTTGGTCGCCCCACCCTGCAAACCCTTCTCGGCGTTTTGTTTGGGCAGCATCGAGGATAAGGTCGAGCCGCACACCATCGCCGAAACCCTGCGCTTTTTAAACAATGGCACACGCGGTTTTTATGCTGCTCCCGCCTCAAGCGATGAAACCGAAATTCGCATTGGGGATATAATGCTGGTATCCGAGTGAAAGGATATTCAGATGGCGAACATTGCACTCCAAGAAAAAGATTACACTGCTGACGACCTGTGGGAGATTTCGCATCTACCTGAAAATGATGGCAAGCGTATCTACTTGATTGAAGGAGCCTTGTACGAAATGCCCCCTACCAGTTGGCTGCATGGCGATGTTGCGATGGAAGTTGGCCGTCAGATCAGCAATCATGTGAAGGGGCAGAAATTGGGTCGTGTGACTGCTGCTGAAACGGGCTTTAATCTAGCTCCCGGCACATCTCTTGCACCCGATGTAGGTTTTATTGCAGCGGAACGTGTCCCCAAAGAATTACCCCCCAAAGGCTATGTCCCTTTCGCCCCTGACCTTGCTGTTGAGGTGGTTTCACCGGGTAATGACGCCGAAGAAATCAGTGCCAAAATTCAGAAATATCTGCAATATGGTACCCGTATGGTCTGGATTATTTATCCTAACCAGCGTCGTGTGGAAGTCTATCGCCCTGCTGAAGAACAGACGGCTACAGTTACTTTTGTAGAAGCAGACGGGGTCGTTGATGGTGGGGATGTGTTGCCGGGGTTCCACTTAAAACTGAGCGATATTTTTCCAGACTGAGGAAACCTCAATGACAATCAATTTGCGCGAAGAAATCCATAAGGCGGTAGATGATTTGCCATCCCAACATTTGCCGGACATTCTACGCCTCATGGAACTATTGATTAAATATACTGACCAGCCCGATGTAGAACCTGAAGAATTGTGGCTATTAGCTTCTGGCAATTTAAAGAAGATGGTAGATGAAATGGAGTCTGCCCCTGCTCCTACCGAGGATTGGCGCAAACATCTGCCAAATTGAGACCTGCCTCCTTGACTGAAAAGCGACTTAAGGCTAGCTTTTTGACCTGTAAAAATTACACGAAACTAACACCAACATGGTTTTTATGCCCAACCTGCTGCCGCTGATGAAACCGAAATCTGCGTAGGGATATGATGACTCCCTATCAATGAAATGAAGCATCTGTCAAATCTTTTGTATCTGGCAGCATCAACACTTTGGCCTGCTGCGGAAGGAGTAAAAATAAGTGAGCCTTCGTCAAAAAACGTGCTATGCTTTCGTTGCTCTTATTCTGCTCTCAGCATGTTCAGATAAACATGTTGATACTCAGGATCACGAACGACAAATTATATTACCAACTGCTGAGTACCTTTTGAAGAATCCCCAACTACTACCAAATTTTATTACCAGTATTAAATATAATCTGAACGCTGAAAATGGCTCTGAAAAATTGATGTGTCTAAATATATGGCAACATGCGTTATGGGAGCTGGGAATTTTTGCCGAAGACCTTGACAAATATATAAGGCGAGATTCGCAAATAATGATAGACAATGAGTTATTTCCAATAGATGAGTTCAATATGCAACCTGTAGGATTATGGCATCCGGTTTATGAAAATGGTAAATTAATCGGTAGTTATGGCGATGTTACAAACATATGCGTAAATGTCACTTATATAGATTCCGGAGTGCATCTCGGATCTATAAGGCTACTTATTTCACCAGCAACTGAATATTCATATTTATGGGCATTTCATACCCCCTAATTGGCGCAAACATCTGCCAAATTGAGGCTTGCCCCCTTGACGGAAAAGCGACTTAGGGTTAGCTTTTTGGCGTGCAATTTTTTACACGAAACCTAAACGTCCCGGTGGACGGATAATTGAACATACCCATGAGGAGAATTTCGATGCGTTATTTGCTGATTCTATTGACACTGTTGGCGATGTTATTTGTGGCAGGCTGTGGCGAACCTAAGATTCAAGCGGAAGTCTCACACGGTGAAGGCGAGGCAGTCGAAGGCGAGAGCAACCACGCCACCGAAGGCGAGGCAGTTGAGGGCGAAACGACATCCGAAACTCATGCTGAAGGTGAAACCACTACTGGCGAAACAGCCGCTGCCCCATCCCTTGCCGAAGCCTTAACCGCCGCTGGTGCGAGCGTCGAAGAAGGCGAAGCCGTAACCCAACCATTCTTTGAGGTGGAAGGCCACATTTTGAAAGTTAACGGTCAGGATGTGCAGGTCTTTGAATTTCCCGATGCCGCCACCACTGAGGAACAGGTCGCCTCGGTCGCACCGGATGGCACAGCGGTTGGAACAACCCCCGTATCTGTCGAAGGTACCCCTCACTTTTTCTATAAAGACAACACCATTGCCCTCTATGTTGGTGAGGATGCGGCTGTACTGGCAGCCCTAGAAGTTGTCTTTGGTGCTCAATTTGCGGGTGGCACGGCTGAATAACCAGCCCGTTAATTCTATAAACAAAAAGGACGGTCAAATCAATGCCGTCCTTTTTTGATCTCAGTTTTTGGCGAGTGAGTTTAAAACGAGGTCAATGGAATGACATCTCCGGCAAATTCACTGGCAGGAATCGCATCCGACTGAATGGGCTGCACATCCTGACCGGGTAAGCGGGCTTGCATACTATATGGCCCTGTCCAAATAACCTCGACCTCGGCTAGTTGACCGCGCCAATCACGACTATCATCCTCAAAAAAGACCAGCTTGTTTTGCGGGATACGTCCACGCCACTTGCCTTTGACCTTTTCCTCCACCAACACTTCCACCGTCTGACCAAGGAAGCGGGTATTGACGTCGGCCATCACCTGTTCCTGCAAATCTTCGAGAGCAGTGTGGCGACGTTTCTTTTCAGTCTTGGGCACATCATCTTCCATGCGCCGATCCGAAACTGTGCCGGGGCGTGGGCTATACATTGCCAAGTGTGCCTTGTCGAGTTTCAATTCCGCCAGCACATCATAGGTCTGTTGGAATTGGGCATCGGTTTCGCCGGGGAACCCCACAATAATATCGGTGTGGATGGCAACTTCAGGGATAATCCGGCGGATTTTGTGAATCAAATCGCGGTATTGTTGGGCTGTATAACCACGTTTCATATTCCGCAGCACTTCATCATCCCCGGCTTGAATCGGCACTTCGATGTGTGGCATCAAACGTGGGAGTTCCGCTACTGTCTCCAACAATTCGTCAGTCATCCAATTGGGATGGCTGGTCAAAAAGCGGATACGATAGAGGTCTTCTTCCTCAGCCACTTGATGAATCACCCGCAAAAGTTGAGCCAGATTGGGGCCATCTTCAATATCTTTGCCATACCGATCCACAATCTGCCCCAACAGGGTGATTTCTTTGACGCCCTGCCGTGCTAGGCTACGCACTTCACGTACAATCTCACCCACTGGACGAGAACGTTCAATCCCACGCCGGAAGGGGATAATACAAAAAGTGCAGGCGTGTGAACAGCCATATACAATTGGAATGTGGGCACTGACCAAATTGCCTTTTTCATGGGTGGGCAGGATAATTTCGTTGTCCGCATATGGCTGCATCTCATCCATAATCTGGTTGAGTTTGGCCCGTTTAGCAACCTGTGCCGTAATTGCATCCGCTTCAACAGTGCGATCTTGCAGAAAAGCAATCAACGGCTCAGTTTCGCTGGGGGGGATAAACACATCCACAAACGGCACTTGTTTACGCAACCGCAGCGGGTCTTGCACGCCGACTAAGCACCCCATCAAACTAATCACCATCTTGGGGTTTTTCTCTTTCAGCTTTTTCAACTGCTGCAAACGGCCCCATGCCTTATCTTCGGCCTGTTGGCGCACCACACAGGTGTTGATGACATGAATATCTGCGCCATCAGGATTGGCCTCATCCGCCGCCCGATACCCCAACTGCTCCAAGGCCGAAGCCAAGCGCTGAGAATCGGCAACGTTCATCTGGCAACCAAGTGTTTGAATGTTGTACTTCATTGGGTGTTCCTCAAAACCAGCCACATTGCAGGTATTTCATTCCGATAATTTTCTGAATGAAATTGAATTTTATTCTAGTGGCTGGCTTGAGGCAAGGCCAAGACCTGCGAAGCTACTCTAAGCTCACGGTAAGCAATTCCCCAGCCTTGTTTCCAACATAGGTATGCGTGCCATAAATGCTTACAGCACAAGCCAATGGAGGAGTGGCGCTAATACGGTTAATACTCTTTTCAAGAGTCTTCTGTTCCAAATTCCAAATCCTTAGCACATGGTCGCTGGATACTGAGACCCCTTTGCGCCCCTGAGCATATACTGTAAATGCGGTCACGATATGGTTATGGGCAGTACGCTCCCCTGCCCCACGAATTTCGTCACCTGTTTCTAAATCCCAGAAACGGAATGTGCCATCATCTGAGGTCGAAAGCACTTGCTTCCCGTCTGCCAAAAAAACAATAGTATTGATTTTGGCGGTGTGGCCCTTCAAGGTATAAATCTCAGCCCCAGACTGCAAGTCCCATATTTTCAGGCTTAAATCTCTCGCCGCCGAAATAACCTTTGACCCATCAGGCGAAATGGTTAGAGTATTAACGGCATCTTCATGCCCTACCAACGTTTGAAGCTCACTACCCGACGCCACGTCCCAGATTTTCAAAGTGCGGTCGCTTGAGCCTGAAACCAGTTTTCGACCATCCGGGGTAATCGCTAGGGCATTCACCGAATCCGAGTGGCCTGACAGGGTTTGCAGTGCCTCACCCGATTGGGCATTCCAAATTTTGAGCGTCCTATCCATCGAGCAAGAAACTATTTGTTGCCCACTCGGAGTAATGACAACACCCTTCACCCAAGCCGCATGGCCTTTAAGGGTAGCAATACAGTCAAAGGTATCGGTATCCCACACTTTTAACGTTTTGTCATTAGAAGCTGAGACCAGCCGCTTGCCATCAGGAAAGAGAGCGAGTGCATTAATGGACTCTTCATGGGCTGGCATATTTTTTACAGCAGCGTTAGGCGTGGGTGTCGTTTTCTGTAATATTTCGTTGCGTACTAGGTTGGAAAGAGCGGCTGGGAGTTTTGGTGTTTCTTTGGGTGGAGGAGGTAAATTCGGCACATAATCCATCCCTCCCCCTGTATTGACGATGACCCCATGATAGCGCATATGATAGAGGTGGTCTTCAACAAACAAACTCAGCTTGACCAGTTCCGCCACAACAATGAGGGGTATCGAAAAAAAGACCGCAACAAGGAAATATTGAAAGAAATCAGCTTCATCAGTGGAGGTATGCGTAATGTATTGACCTGTTGAATAATCCCAATCCTCCGTCTCAGTCTTGGCATGTTTTAATCCATAAAAAAAGCCCGCTGCAATTATCAACACTGCGCCGAGATACAGCAGATAGCGATAAAGATTTAAAAGCGGAAAACGACCCATTTAACCCTTCCTATTTTGGTTTTGTAAATCATTAAGCTCGCGTGACTTGGTATCTATTTCTTTTTCAAGTCGCGTAATTTGATTTTCAATGGAATAACGGTGTGGCATATCCCGTCCAAACCAGAACATGGCCGCAACAAGGCAAGCCACCAAGACCAGTGTGCCTAATAATTCACTGGTACTAAATGCCACCCCCACTGCGCATAAGCCGATAATCCCGATTAAAAGGAGGCTTTCCATCCCGCGATTAACTTTTGAACCCACCCCCTGATTTTGTTTTTCCCGGTTGAGGCGATGAATTTTTTGTTGTGCAAGGTCAATTTCATGATGCAGGCGTTGAATTGTCGTCTCTCGTTCAAGATGTTCAATCTGACCCGGCAAGGCCCGTAGCTCTTCAGGGGTTTCGTTGTAGACAATCTCGACCTTACCCCCCGGTGCATTCACCGCTGGGCTTCGGTCACCCGATGTCTGAATATGCGGAACGCTAGAGGGTGCAGCTTGACGGGCATTTTCGGCCTGCCACCGATTCAGCGTCGCCAATACTTTTTTGCTCAAATCATCGGGAGTGGTAAAGGTGGCCCGTACATACGAGGTATCTATTTTTTTCTTGAATTTGCGTAAAAGCTGGCTGCCCGCCCCGCCTTCAATAAATTCATCGGGCCATGCTTGGTCTTCATCAACTACAAAACAAAAGATGGGTTTTTCCAAATCACGCGCACGGTCAAACTCCATCTCAGTGATAGAGCGGTTTGCGCCTTCTGGGATATACCCATAACGCCACGCATAGACGCCGATAAAAACATCCGCTTCGGCAACTTCATTTAGACAGGCGGTTACAGCGTCAGTCGAACGCGCCATGAAATCTTCCATGCCGATAGGATGAAAACCCGCGTTTAAGCAAGCCTCAGCTACGGCTTTACGATAGTCACGCAAGTCAAGGGATGTGCTACTAACGAAAATTTTGACCATAAGGGGATATAGGTTTTCTATATATGAGAGATTACGTCAACTGTAATACAAATTTTGTCGCACAACCGAGGAGCGTCAAAGGAGGATAGGCACAAAAAGCAGGTGATTTATTGATTAAACATGCGCGTTAGGCTGGGTTGAGTCACGGGCACATAGCCGCGCTGAGTCATACGTAGATTTTGCACCGAGATAAATGAGGTAGGGTCTACTGTTTGAATTGCTTCCGTACATTTAGCTAAATCATGGCGCTCGATGATGGATTCTACAATTGAGACTTCGCCCTCGCCACCCCGCCCTGAAACCTCGGTCGCCCCAAAGCCAGCAGCGCGAATAGCCTTGGCAATCTCAGTGCCCTTATCACAATGACGCGTGACCACCATGATCATCAAATAACCACGTGTCCATTTATCCTCTAACCACTGACCTACGTACCCCCCAACAGCAAAGCCACCACAATAGGCCATCAGATTGACAATCGAACCCAGATTCGAAACGACTGCCCCCAGTACAACCACAAAAATTAAGGATTCAAAAAAGCCTAAAATGGTCGAAGAGAGTTTGTTGCCACGGGTAATTAAAATAAGACGGACGGTGGTAATGGTGTTGCCAAGAACCCGTACCAGAAAAATACCAACCGCAAAGGCGATTGCTTCTAGCTCCATCAAATCCTGCACTCCATCAAATTGAAGGCTAACGCTTGCTTCCCTCATCTTGGCACAGGATAATACCACAAATCAAAGCGGCACTGTATCAATCCGCTGATTGACTAACTCGCTGATAAGGACACCCTCTCCTATGCTCAAACGCTGGCGATTGCCACAGGATAATTTTCCCGATGACACCGAGACCCGTGCCTTCCAACATTACAAAGAAGGTAAACAACCGCCGCGTTTTCATCTACCTGAATGGCGCAATTGGAGGCTCATTTTAGGGGCGACGGTATTTGTGGGGATTGTCGTTGTCGCCGCTGGATTGGTGTTTGTCTGGTCAGAGCCACGTGAACGCTTTGTTGTTGTGACCAGTGTCCCTACCCTCGCCGCCGATCTACCCTCAATTCCGGTAGGGGGTGATTTTCCTACTGATGCGGCCCAGCAATTTATCCGTATCCCGGCCCGTATTGAGGACACCCTATCATCAGGTCAGCGGCGGGGTTATACCTTTGTCGCCAAACCCGGTTTCACATGGGAAATTATCGCTATCCCTGACGACGGCAGCGCCCTCGACCCCGTACTCAGTTTATATGGGCCAGACGGCATCATCATGGACTTTAACGATAATTTAGCTGAAGGCGATACCACCGCCCAAATTACCTTGACTGTTCAACAGGAAGGCGTCTATGCCGTGTTGATAGAAGGGGCACGTGGATCATCGGGTGACTATATCCTACTTGTTCCTGTCCCGAACTAACCCGCGCCAGAAATTCGGGTGATGCGGTCAGTCAAAATATCAAAAATATCCACGACCAGTATCAAAAACGTAACGAGATTAAATAGATTGAGCCATGCCACCTGTCGTCCAAACGCCCGAATAGTTGGTTGCTGCTGATGAAAATAGGTAAGCAAAGCCCCGATGGTAAAAATAAAGGGCAAAAACATTGCCAACATAAACCGATGCCCCATCGCAATGGGCACGTACCACGCATACGATAGCGTATAGGCCGCAAAATAGCTGAGACAAAATAGGCCGAGGAAAAAATGCCGCTTGAGGAGTATCTTCAGGTGGGTATGCCAAAATACGACACAGGCCCACAAGGCAAACACACTATACAACTGAAGAAATTTGACATAGCCATAGGCGCAAGGGCAAAAGGTGTGGCGATCATACGATTTAATCAGGCCCGAACTCGCCCGGCCAACCATGTCAGCAACTGTATGTTCGCGCAAATATTTACCCATCGAGGGGATTTCATCGGCAGGCATATTGGGATATTGTGTCACATCGTGATATTTGCGCGTGCCATAGCGCACCTCGTCCCATGAGTCGTACCAGATATAAAAAGTGGTATTGACGTTATAGAACCAATGCCCAAACTGAACACGAACATAAATCAGAAAGGGTGCGATGACCATTAAAAAGACCACAACCACCAATAGACCATTTCGCAGCTGAGCTAGCGATGTATCGGCTCGATTCTTCCAGAAGCCATACATCCACTTGAGGACAAACCACCCTACAAATAGGCCCACCGCAGGCAGCACCGACGCTTTAGCAAGATAGGCCAATCCGGTAATCACCCCTGTCCAAATCGCCAGTTTGGTCGTGGGGGCTATCAACATGCGCAGCATCAGCAAAAAGCTGATGAACGTTAAACCATAGTACAAAACCTCGACCTGAAAATAACCTGCTTTAAACATGAACACCGTGAACATACTCATCAACAGCAAATTCAAGGCCAGTAAGGGGGGAAATCGGCGGAAAAATATCCACGCCACCCCGGCTAATACCACCACCGACAGACCAATATTGAGCCAACGCCCCCGTCGAAAAAACTCCATATCGCCGCTGTTAGGCACGTAATGGAGTGATTGAATCAGCGGGTATAATGGCATCTGGTTGCCATTGCGGTAATTAGTGAAGGCCGACTCGCGTAATTTCTCGGCATAGTGCAAATAGGAACTTTGGTCAATCAAGCGCGGGGAGGTGTTTTTCTTGACGGATTGCGCGATGGCCCCATACAGATAGAGGCTCAACAGCACCACCGCAATAAGGGTATATCCGATGCGGCGCTGTTGAGTAGATAGCTTTTGGAAAATCGCAGGTGTCATCAAATTAATTACGGGTAGGTTTGGTAGCACGCCACGCTGCAAACAAAACCATGCCGTTTGCTAACGCCGCCTCAATCAATACAATTCCCAACAAGACGCCGCCGACATAAACGGTGTAATCCACATCCGCCCACACCTGACCCAATGTCTCTAAGTGTAGCAGTTTAAGGGCCATATCGCCTTCTAGCGCCGAAAATAATAAACGCCCCCAAGCCTCATAGCGGCCCATGTCCAACGCGCCTTCAAACAACTTGTCATCCAGTGAGAGGGCAAAGATACTCAGCAGAATACGCATCCCCACCAAAGTCAGTAATCCTAAAATAACCACTGACCGGGCCCGGGTATAGACCGCCAGCAAAATCCCGACCGCCGCCGCCAAACCAACCGCGATAAAAGGCAGCATTACAAAGGCCGTCATCAAAGCCGTCATCAGCAGAATAGCAACATTGAGTGAGATTTCGGGGGTAATGCCACTGATATATAAATCAAGTGCACGTCCCTGAAAATCCACGATATCGCGCATCAATAGCCCAATATAAACTAACCGTCCGATTAAAATCACCAGCAGTAGCCATTTCAACCGGAAGAAAACCGCTATCCAGCGTGCCCGCAAACTTAGCGATGCCCCAACTGTCGTAAGTTTAAGGCTATCCCATGTTTGTTTCTGTCGTTCTACTGCAATAACATTGGAAGTCATCGCCAAAGCCAAAACCAAGGCCACTGTCTGCGCCCCAACCAATGGCCCATAGAGTATATCTCGCAAGGCTGGCTCATCATTCCCAGAGTCTTGTTTAGCCGTGACATAACCGAGCCCCACTACCAGCGCAATCAAGGCTAGGCCAATGAATATGCGCAGCAATCCGCGCAGGCGGCTGGAACGTTCGATTGGGCCAAGGATACTCCGCATAATCGGATGATTGGGTCGTGCCCAATGCGGCAATTGGCTGTAAGTAATTTTTTCAATCATGCAACACGCTCCGGTAAAAATAGACTTACCAACTATAAAGGAGGGATGGTTAGTATTTTAAAGCATTTACTGAATATGCAAATTGTGAAAAAATTAAAATCGGGGCATGATTCCCCACCGACATTCTGACTCAATACCAACAGTGTTCATGGTAATTTTATGGTGAGTTCACAAAAATCTTTATAAGAGCACCTTCTAACCGTTAAAAAAATATTGCATTAGCAGATTCATTCATCTATAATTGTTGTAGTGTAAATTTTCAAAATGGATAAACAACACTATGTCAACCAACCCTGAGGACGCCTTAATACTTGTCGTAGACGATGAGGGCGCGATTCGCTATTCGGTGACCAAAACGCTCGAACGAGTAGGTTATCAAGTAATGACGGCCTCAAGCGGCGAGGAAGCACTCGATATTATGGCACAAAACGACTTTGATGTTGTGGTGACAGATATTCGGATGCCCGGTATCAGTGGGGTTGACTTGTTAGCACGCATCAAAGAACAATCACCCGACGCTATTGTCATTTTAATGACCGGCTATGCCAGCTTGGGAACCGCCGTTGAGAGTTTGCGGTTGGGCGCTCACGATTATCTGATCAAACCCAGCACCAGCGAAGACATCCGCGAAAGCGTCTCACGTGGTATCGAACGCGCCCGTAATCTGCGCCGCCGTCGTGAATTGTTGACCACTATCAAATCGAATGTCTCGGCCCTGAGCGAAGAAAAGGCTTCTCCGCGTAACGTTCAATTGCCGCCCGCGACCAAACCACGTATGGATTACAGCTCTAACAGCTTACCTGCCACCACTGCCCCCGTGATCAGCACGACCATGACCGCAATGAATCTTGGCCCGTTGACCATCTACCCCGGGCGCTATCAAATTGAGGTTGAGGGCACCATGATTGATCTGACCCCCACCGAATTTGATTTGCTGCTCTATTTGGCGGCCCATCGTGGACGGGTTGTTCCCTGTTCCGAGCTAGTACGGGAAGTGCGCGGTTATGGGGTCGAAGAACGCGAAGCCCGTGAAGTCATTCGCCCGCACGTCAGCAATCTACGTCGCAAACTGAAAAATGCTTCGCAAAATCCTAACATTTTAGTGAATGTGCGTGGTATCGGCTACCGCCTCAATGATGTAGAACTATCCTAATTTATGCCTTAACAAAGGGGGAAATAACCGATCCGTTACCCCCTTTTTATCTGCTTTGAAATCCTCAAACCCAGCACCCACATGATTTATTTCCCGGTTTTTGGTTATTTAGGTCACTCACTAATACTTCCATCATAGCTAATTTCTTCAAGGCAGGTTACACTAAATTTTGGTTTAAAATTTTTTTGAATATAGTTTCAAGTTGGTGTGATATATGCTATCAAAGTAAATTTATAAAATAACATAGGGAACTTTTTTTCACCCTTCTTCTAAATCTAGAAACTGAAGGTATTTTACATTCGTCATGGAATTAGAAAACCAAAATCTAGGATTTTCGCTCAAAACCGTCTTACGTGGGCATACCAACGAAATATACCAACTAGATTGGGCAGCTAATCCACAGTTGTTGGCGACTCCATCCGCTGACGGCACTGTGCGAATCTGGAATCCGCTGGATGGCTGCATCACAACGGTGCTGGCCGATCAAATGCAGCAGGTGTACAGTGCCTCGTGGTCGCCAGATAGCAAGCGACTCGCCTCGGTTTCTAGTGATGGATTGCTCCGTATTTGGAATGTTTCCAGTGGAACCGTTCTGCAACGGCTTGAGACCAATGGCAGTAATCCAAACCTTGTACTTTGGTCGCCATTAGGGGATCGCATTGCCACTGCCCCCCACCAACACGCCATTTGGCTGTGGGATGCCGAATCTGGTGAAGTTCGTCTGAAGCTAGAAGCCCACACCGATGCGGTGGGTAGTTTGGTGTGGTCGCCCGACAGCCGCATTTTGGCCTCTGGTGGACACGATAAAATCATTGTCTTATGGGATACCGTCTCAGGCAAGTGTCTTCAACGACTCGAAGGCCATCACGGGCCAATCTATACTCTCGCTTTTTCACCCGATGGTAAAAATCTTATTTCGGGTTCCGAAGACAAAACCATCCGACTTTGGGAAATCCTCAGTGGTAAGCAGCGATTTTTGATCGAGGGCCACACCCGCGCTGTGCATGGGCTGGCTTTTTCACCCGATGGCGCCTTACTGGCTTCCAAATCCTCCGACAACACGACCCGTCTGTGGCGTACCGATTCATGGGAAACATTGGCTTTTTTGGAATCCACCCGCACTTCAACCAGTTCCTATCTTGGCGGGGTTGCCTTCCACCCAACTCAACCCATGCTAGCCCTCCCCTGTGAAGAGGATACCGTGGTGCAAATTTGGGAGTTTGATACTACAGACTTGCTTGCCAAACCCACCATGAACCCAACCATCCGTTATACGAATGCTAAGGTAGTCCTTGTGGGGGATACAGGCGTTGGCAAATCCGCCCTAACGCTCGTATTGACGGGCAATCGCTATCAGGAAACGGAATCCACCCACAGCCGCCAAGTCCATCAATTTGACACCCAGAACATCCGCATTTCCTCCAATGTGGAAGAAATTCATGAAGTATTATTGTGGGATTTAGCGGGTCAACCGGGGTATCGCCTTATTCATCAACTGCATTTGCATGAAGTGACCGTCGCTCTAGTCGTATTCGATGCACGCAACGAAATTGATCCCTTCAGCGGCGTCCTACACTGGGTACGTGCCCTACGCCAAGCCCAACAACTAAATCGTGCGGGCAAATCCCAACCCATGAAGATTTATCTTGTAGCTGCACGGGTAGATCGTGGCGGCGTCGGCATTACCCAAAAACGCATCAAAGAAATGATGGACAACTTTAAGCTGGATGGCTATTTTGAAACCAGCGCCCGTGAAGGTGTTCAAATCGAAGCAGTACGTAAAGCTGTTTTGAAAGCGATTGACTGGGACACCCTGCCCAAAGTGAGCTCGAGCCACCTTTTTAAAGCCATTAAAGAATATCTTGAGGCCGAACGCGAAGCCGGGCATCAGCTTTCAGGGGTAGATGATCTTTACTACAGTTTTTTGCATACCCTCGGTGCGCCGGGACCCTCTGAAGAAATCCGCTCCCAATTTGACACTTGTATTGACCTTTTGGAATCCAAAGGCTTAATCAAACGCCTTAGTTTTGGTGATCTAGTATTGCTCAAGCCCGAAATTTTGGATTCCTATGCCTCAGCCCTAGTCAATGCTGCCCGCAATGAACCCGATGGCATGGGGGTTATTAGCGAAGAAGATGCGCGGAATGCCAACTTTTCAATTCCCCACGATGAACGCATCAAAAACCCCGAACGCGAGAAAATCTTGCTAATTGCCACTATTGAAACCCTGCTGCGGCACGAAATTGCCCTGCGTACTCCTGCGGCAGAAGGCACTTACCTTGTTTTCCCATCTCAGATTACCCGTGACATGACCAACCCACCCGATCTGGATGGGCCAAGTGTCATCTTTCAATTTGAAGGCCCAATCGCCAATATCTATGCCACATTAGTCGTGCGATTGTCGCGTAGTGGGTTCTTTAAATTGAAAGAAACGTGGCGTAATGCAGCCACTTTTTCACCCCTGATTGGGGGCGTCTGCGGCATCAGCCTCGACAACTATGGCGAGGGTCAGGCCAAATTGAGTGTGTTCTTCGATAAATCCACCACCGAATACAGCCGTATTCAATTTGAGGAATTCATCAACACGCATCTATATAAACGGGCACTTCCTGATACGCTTAAAAAAGAGGCCATGCTGATCTGTCCCGAATGTGGCTACCATGTCCCTAGTGATGTGGTGCAAAAGCGCAAAGCCCGCAATGCTGAATCTATGACTTGCCCAATCTGCACCACCGAGATCGTTTTCCCCGATGTCAAAAAACGTTCGGTCACAGCCACACTCGATGTCGTATCGGGCATGGATAAAAATGCCAATACCTATCGAGATTTGGCAACCGCCACTGCGATTGTGAATGGCAAAACCGAGCTAGGCGAATTTGATGTGTTTATGTGTCACAATAACCAGAATAAAACCGAGGTGCTTCGCATCGCCACCAAACTCAAAGAAAAGGGGATTCGACCGTGGCTGGATGAATGGGAGCTTCGTCCGGGCCTACCGTGGCAGCGTTTACTAGAACAGCAGATTGAAAACATCAAATCCGTCGCCGTTCTGGTTGGCAAAAATGGCATTGGCCCATGGCAAGACTTGGAACTAGGCGCATTTATTCGAGAATTCACTAAACGTTCCATGCCCGTCATCCCGGTCATTTTGCCAGATTGTCAGCAACCTCCACCATTGCCAATTTTTCTTACGAGCATGACGTGGGTGGATTTTCGTAAAGCGTCACCCGATCCGTTTGAGCAACTGATTTGGGGCATTACCGGTAAGCGCGAATAAAAAATGGGTTAGATTTAGAGGCCAGATCTAGTTTAGGGGTGGGACTCACAACTTACAGCCATCATCGCTGTTATACCCAATAGGGAGGGATCAATGTCGTCGCCTGTGAGAGATTAAAAAGAGGCAAATACGATGGAAAGTTCATCAGATGGTAAAGGAAAATCGCGTTTTCAAGGGCGCAAAAAAGGGCGAAGTGCTGACCGTGCCCGCGAAAGAATTGCCAATACCCAGTTTGACGGCGAACCGGGGGCGATTGACCAATTACTAGACGCATTGAACGACCCCGATCCCCAAGCACGTTTTCGCGCCGTCAAAGCCCTCGGTCGAATGCGCGAACGCCAAGCCGTGCCTATGCTGATGGACATGCTCGATGACCCTGTCTTACAAGTGGCCCAAGTCTGTATTCAAGCCTTGGGTGTCATTGGTGACCAGCAAGCGATTTCTGCACTTATCCCCTTGATAGATCATCCAGAATTGGGTATGTTTGCGCTGGCCTCGCTCCGCCGACTTGGCTACGAACCCAAAGAGTCGCCTCCTCCTCAATTTGAGAATTTTTTCGGCGCATCTCGACAACCAGAACCATCACGGAACGGCATGAACGGCAATAGCAATCATCACCAACGTCCCTCTCAAAATCAAAACAACCCTCGTTCGCGCCAGTCTGCCCGTGACGAAAACGAAATGGAATGGCTCATTTCGGCCCTTCGCAGTGACGACCCCGTTGAACGGGCGCGGGCAGCTAAATCATTAGGTAAACGCGGCGATTGGCGAGCCACTGAACCACTCATTCGTGCCTTGCATGAATCCAAATATGACCCTGCCAACGATGACCCGCTTGATCAATTGGGGGATTCAGCGGTTGAGCCGTTAATTGCTTCCTTGCAAGATGCTGATGCGAGTGTACGGGTGTTGGCGGTTATGGCGCTTGCCAAAATTGGCGATGGTCGCGCGGCTGAACCGTTAGTAGCGGCCCTGCAAGATTCTGATGAGTTGGTGCAGATGGCCGTCTGGACAGCCCTTGTGGATATGGGTCGGCCTGCTGTCGAACCCTTGATTTCGGCTCTCCGCGATAACAATCCTGATATTCAGCGTAGCGCCGCCCTTGCATTAGGGGAACTTGGGGATGACGCGGCGGTAGATTCTTTGGTGGAAGTTTTGACCGATATTGATTATCGGGCGCGCAGTGCTGCCGCCAAAGCTCTCGGTCAAATTGGGGACTATCGGGCTGTCCCTGCCATGATGGTCGCCCTGCGTGACAAAGACATCACCGTTCGGCGTCGTGCTGCCACTGCACTGGGTGATATTGGCGACCCCCGGGCCATTGAAGCCCTTGTCTGGGCGATGGAGGACCACGACCACATCGTCAGCCACAGTGCGATCATTGCCATCCACAACATCATGCGCCAACAGGTAGATCGTTCGCTTGACCGACTGATTAAAGACTTGTATCAATCCAATATCAAAGTCCGGGCCAGCGCCATTGTAGCAATTGGTTGGTTGGGGGATAAACGCGCCATTCCACCGCTTGTTGAGGCCCTCAGTGATGCCGCCACCGAGTCCTATTTACAGTCGCTTATTATCGAATCCCTACGCAAACTCCGTCAAAGTCCCGATGCCAGCTAAAACAACCTCAGAGTGAAGCGACCCATTACTTTCAATACTGACCCCAATCGCTTCACTTAATTCCAACTCATCGAACTTCTATTCAATTTTTACCTTTTTCAATCTTGACTCGCTGCTCCTACAAGGGGTACAATCGCACATCTGTTCGCTGTCAGGTCTAGGGTTTAACCTGCGGTGAAATTTGTCGTCTCCCCTGCCCATCACTATCTAAAACATGCTGAGGCTATCATGCAAGATAAGATTATTGTGCGCGGTGCGCGGGAACACAATCTGAAAAATATTGATGTCGAGATTCCGCGTGATAAACTCGTGGTGATTACTGGACTGTCTGGAAGTGGCAAAAGTTCACTGGCGTTTGATACCATCTTTGCCGAAGGTCAGCGCCGCTATGTCGAAAGCCTCTCCGCCTATGCCCGTCAATTTTTGGGCCAGATGGAAAAACCAGATGTAGATCAGATTGAGGGTCTAAGCCCCGCTGTTTCGATTGACCAAAAAGGCGTCAGTCACAACCCACGTTCTACCGTGGGAACTGTCACTGAAATTTATGACTACCTGCGTTTGCTCTATGCCCGTGTTGGCAGTCCCCATTGCCCAACCTGCGGCACGCTCCTAGAGGCCCAATCCGCCCAACAAATTGTAGATACAATTGCGGCCATGCCAGATGGCACACGCATCCAAGTCCTCGCCCCCATTATCAAAGATCGCAAAGGGCGACACGAAAAAGTTTTCAAAGATATTCAAGAGGCCGGTTTTGTGCGCGCACGAGTGAATGGTGAGGTCTATGAAGTGGATAGCCCGCCCGATCTTGACCGCTATAAGATGCACAATATCGAAATTGTGGTGGATCGTCTGGTCATCCACCGCTATGACGACCCGACCACCGAAGAAGCCCGCAGTGCCACCACCCGTCTGACCGACTCGATTGAAACCGCCCTCGAATTAGGGGATGGTTTTGTCATCATCAATGACTTGACTGACGCCGCTAACTCAGTGGATCATGTCTATAGCGAACAATTGGCCTGTCCATATGGGCATGGCAGTTTCCCCGAAGTCGAGCCACGCACCTTCTCATTCAATAGCCCACATGGTGCATGTCCAGCCTGTCAGGGCTTGGGTGTCAAGCTCGAAATTGACCCAGTACTTGTCGTCCCTGACCCGGAGTTAAGCCTACCCGAAGGCGCGATTCAAGCCCAAGCGTGGCCGCAAGGTAAAGACAGCTATACCATGCAAATCATTGCCAGCGTGTGCAAACAATATGGCATTGATTACAACGCCCCTTGGAACAAATTAACGCCCGACCAGCAGCAGATTATTTTGTATGGCACAGATTCCGAAAAGGTCGAGGTCGAGTACGTCAGTCATGAGGGGGACAAGCGACTCTACCGCACCCAATTTGAAGGCATCATCCCCAACTTGGAACGGCGCTATAACGAAACGACCTCAGATTGGATGCGGGCACGCATTGAAGAAGTGATGTCCGAGCGTCCCTGCCCCACCTGCAATGGTCGCCGCCTCAATCCTTGGGCACTCGCTGTCACCATTGCCGACCTATCCATTAATGATGTGACAGCCCTACCAGTCAAACGTCTAGCCGATTGGGTGCAATCATTAACGGGTGAAAATAATGGGCATGTCGCTATCCTCAGCGCCCGTAACTCCGAAATCGCCAAGCAGGTCTTAAAAGAAATTACCAGCCGTGTCAGCTTCATGGTCAATGTCGGTCTCGACTATTTAACCCTCAATCGCTCGGCAGGCACACTCTCCGGCGGTGAGGCTCAACGGATTCGACTGGCAACCCAAATTGGCTCACGCCTGACCGGGGTACTCTATGTCTTAGATGAACCCTCGATTGGACTGCATCAGCGCGACAACGAACGCCTGATTAACACCCTTAAAGGGATGCGTGATCTCGGCAATACTTTGCTAGTGGTCGAACACGATGATGAAACTATGCGGGCCGCCGACTGGCTCATTGATATGGGGCCGGGGGCGGGCGAACATGGCGGGTTTATTATCTCAACAGGCACGCCCGAAGAAGTGATGGCCGACCCCAATAGCATCACCGGGGCATTTTTGAGTGGCCGCCGCCGCATCGCCATTCCTGACAAACGTCGCCCGGGCAATGGTCGTAACATTGTGGTACATGGTGCTCGTGAGAACAACCTTAAAAATGTCGAGGCCACCATCCCGCTCGGCAAACTGGTTGTCATCACGGGTGTCAGCGGGTCGGGCAAATCATCGTTGATGGTAGATGTCCTGTATAAAAAATTAGCTCAACGCTTATATGGCAGCCGTGAACGCCCCGGTGACCACGACGGCATTGATGGCCTCGAAACAATTGATAAGGTCATCAACATTGACCAAAGCCCGATTGGGCGCACTCCCCGTTCCAACCCCGCCACCTATACCAAGATGTTTGACGACATCCGTAAGCTGTTCGCCGACCTGCCCGAAAGCAATATTCGCGGCTATTCACAGGGGCGCTTCTCGTTTAATGTGAAGGGTGGTCGCTGCGAAAACTGCGAGGGGCAAGGGATGCTGCAAATCGAGATGCAGTTCCTGCCCGATGTCTATGTCGTCTGTGACGTCTGTCACGGCAAACGCTACAACCGCGAGACCTTGCAGGTCAAATATAAGGGCAAGAGTATCGCTGATGTACTCGACATGACCGTCACCGAGGGTCTGGATTATTTTGAAAACATCCCGACCATCTATCGCCGCTTGGAGACCCTTGAAGCGGTTGGTTTAGGCTATATCCGCATCGGACAACCAGCTACAACCCTATCCGGCGGTGAAGCCCAGCGTGTCAAACTGAGCCGTGAACTGTCGAAAAAGGGTACAGGCGACACCCTTTATGTCTTGGATGAACCTAGCACAGGTCTACATGCCGCCGACGTGGAGCGTCTGATTAATGTATTGCAAACCCTCGTAGATCGCGGTAACAGTGTCCTCATCATCGAACACAACCCCGACATCATCAAGGTCGCCGACTGGTTGATTGATATGGGGCCAGAGGGCGGTGAGGATGGCGGTGAGGTCATCGCGGTGGGCACACCCGAAGAAATTGTCGCCTGTGAACACAGCTATACCGGACAATACATCAAACCCTACCTATTAGGCGAGCGTTAGAACCTAATCGGTACAAAGTAAACAAAGGTTAAATACCCTTTTTGTGCCAACTGGCGCTAAAATCGCTCTAATGTTTTAATGAAGCGTGTAAAGTTGGCACAAAAGAGTAGTTCAATGATGAAGAAAATCGCAGTCCTTACCAGCGGTGGCGATGCCCCCGGCATGAACGCCGCTATTCGCGCTGTCGTCCGTACTGCGCTTGATGTAGGTATGGAAGTTTATGGCATTCGACGGGGTTACACCGGAATGCTGGCAGGCGACTTTGAACGCATGACCAATCGCGAGGTCAGCGGCATTTTGCAGCGCGGCGGCACAATCCTTCAAACCGCCCGTAATGAACAATTCAAAACCCCTGAAGGTCAAAAACGGGGTCTCCGTCGCCTCAATGAAGCGGGTGTTGATGGTTTGGTGGTAATCGGTGGGGATGGCAGTTTGCGTGGCGCTCAAGCCCTCCACAACCTCAATTTCCCCGTCGTCGGCATCCCCGGTAGCATTGACAACGACATTTGGGGCACTAACATGAGCATCGGCGTAGATACTGCCCTTAACACTATCCTTGACGCCATTGACAAACTGCGCGATACCGCCACCAGCCACGAACGCGCCTTTTTGGTCGAGGCGATGGGCCGTAACTGCGGTTATCTGGCCTTGATGAGTGGTATCTTGGGTGGGGCCGAATTAGTCGTCACGCCTGAAAAACCACTGGAACTTGATGAAATCGCTAAAGCCCTTGACGACGCCTATACACGCGGCAAATCGCACGCTATTGGGGTCATTGCCGAAGGCGCGAAGTACAACATCACCGAAGTCGCCAAATACCTCGAAGAACGCACCGTCGGTTTTGAAGTCCGTATCACCATTTTGGGCCATGTCCAACGCGGCGGCGGCCCCTCGGCTTTTGATCGTCTGCTGGCAACCCGTTTGGGTGTAGCGGCTGTCGAGCAATTGGTGGCAGGTAATTCTGGCATCATGGTCGGCCTTGATGGGCGGGACATTACCTGTGTGCAAATTTCCGATGTCATCAGCAATCAGCGGGGCATCAGTGAAAATTATTTCCATATGGCTGAGGTTTTGTCGCGCTAATGGGGTCAATACGTCGGCGGGTCATCTTCTTAGGTATAGTAGTTGCCCTATTATTGCTCCTAGCTGGGGTCAAAAACCCAACCTTGGCCCGTCAAAATAGTGCCGATGTCTATTTGGCCTATGTACATACCAACACAGTTCAACTCGCCGACGCCAGCGGCAATCCCATCAATACCGTCGGGCCGGAATTCCAAACAGGCCAAGCCGCTAGTCTTTTCTGGACACCCGATGGCGAACGCCTCTATATTGCACGCCGTGATGGTCTCTATGAAACGAGTGCTACGGGAGGTGCAGCCGTGCGTCTCCCCGGTGACTTTAGCATCACGATTGCTCCTGATCGCAGTGGCAAATCCATCTATTACATCGAATCCAGCAATCCTGCCGAAAGCGATCAAGCTGGTTTTATCACCTTCCCCCTCCGTGAAACCAGTATGTTAGACATGGGGGGTACGGGGCGTTTGGTCAATTATATTGGCAACTATTCCATCGGCTCATCTGAAGCCGCTTTGGGGGGAGCCGCCTTTCAATATGCCCGTGATGGCGGTGTCTTGGGTTCAGGCCGACCGCGTTTAATCCCCACCTATGGCACAACCCTGTTTTATTCCTGCTGTTTTCCAGATGCAGGTCTCAACGCGATTGATATAGCGACAGGGGAGATTCGCGCCTACGACAGCACCTTCATTCCCGGCCCATCCGCCATCAATGGCAGCCTCTCCCGCTTGGCAGGCCCAACCATTAATGGCACAATTCGCGTCATTGATCTAATTACCGCCGGAACCCGCGATTATCCCATTAATTTCGGGGAGGTGGAACGCATGGCATGGGCTTTGGATGATAGCGCCCTCTATTTGGTGGTACGCGGCACACCCAGAGACCCCTTACCCCTCAGTCCGTTGGTCACTTCGCCCCTAGATGACCGTGAGGCTGATATTTTTGTCTGGCGTTTGGATCTGGTGACGGGTAGCCTTGCTCAATTAGCCGAACTAGGGGATTTCTACGGGGTATCTTCGATTGCCGCCACGGATGAGTATGTTTTTTTGACCGCTGTGGAGCGTAATGTAGCGCTGATTAATGATCTCAATTCAGGCCGCCTGCCCCCTGATCTCAGCCCTGCCGATCCCCGCCTGACGAGTGATTATCTGACAGGCAGTGTCTTGTTCCGCATTCGCACCGATGGCAGCGAAGCCCTCTCAATTCTGGCGGATGTGTGGGGTGTGGTTGCAAGACCGAGGCACTAAAGCACGTTTTACATTGTTCTAGGGTACTTTTTTGTGACAGATCCAAGCCATCCCACAAAAGTTGTATGCTGCTGCAAAGTTTCATCAATGATTATTTCTTCAGAATCTATATAAGGGTGTTGTTTTTTCGCCTCAGCTACGTCTAGCTTCAAAAGTGCATCTACCAGTTCTTAATCCTAACCACTATTTACAGGGATAACGGTAGGCTTTTATCAACAATTCTCGTTCATCTAGGATTTCAGCATTGTTCAAATCAAGCAAAAAGACAGTTACACGCCCTTGCGGCGTTAAGGGGATTATTCTTGCACCTTCAAGCCGAAAATGATCACTCCATTTTTCTCGACGGGGGTTAAAAAGAAATGCAACTTCATCAGTTTCGGGGTCAAAGGAAGCGAAATCACTCCCTTTATGGCGATTGCAATTCAGACAACTATAACAGAGATTTTCTTCAGAGGTCTTGCCACGATGCTTTTCAGCAATAATATGATCAACCTCATGTCCCCAAATATAATCTTCCTGACCAATTAAACAATACTCGCAGCAATAGTTCGCTCGTTCCATAACAAGACGACGTAATGGCTCAGGAATGTAGCTCATTCTGCTCCATCAACTTGATCCGCACCCGAGCTTTGAGCATTGCCATAAAGTGGTTCATATGCTGCATTTCGTCTAATTCGGAGTTTTCTTGAGTGGTTAAAACTCCCTCTCTATTTTGATCTAGCAGATAACGCAAACGCTCTTGCAGCATCTCAGAAGCGCGAAAATCAATGATTTGCTGAGGAGTCGGATTCGTTGCCAAAAAATCCAACACCTCATCAGTTATAGTCGAAGTTCGTAGTGTTGCCATTAGACACCTCCTAAACTTCTATTCTATCATCAATGCTGGGTCGAGCCGCGCTCCAAGCCAGCCAAGAGGCTTCGCAGATTATCATAGTCTTCCAACACACGACCGGCCCCACGTGCGACACACGTCATGGCATCTTCGGCCAGCCACACCCGCACATTGACCTCATCCGCCACACGCTCAGTCAGGCCTTTAAGTTGCGACCCACCTCCCGCAAGGCAAATGCCCGATTCCATCAGGTCGGCCACCAATTCGGGCGGGGTTTCATCCAGTGCGTCTCGAATGGTATCCACCAAAATTCCCACCGATCCCGAGAGAGCTTCACGCACTTCGATGGACGAGACCTCCCGTGCTTCGGGTAGGCCGCTAATCAGATTGCGTCCACGTACTAGCATCGTGCGTTCTTCCAACAAGGGATAGGCCGAGCCAATTTCGATTTTGACCTTCTCAGCAGTGCGCTCACCAATCAGCAGGTTATATTTGGAGCGCATATATTGGACAACATCTTCGTCCATTTCGTCGCCCGCCACGCGAATACTACGGCTGATGACAATACCCCCCAATGAAAACACCGCGACTTCGGTTGTGCCGCCGCCGATGTCTACAATCATACTGCCACGTGTCTCTTGAATAGGCAATCCGGCCCCAATCGCAGCCGCGACAGGTTCTTCAATCAAGAAGGCTTCCCGCGCCCCGGCGCTCATGGTAGCATCATAAACGGCCCGTTTTTCTACCTCAGTCACACCAGAAGGAATCCCAACCACCACACGCGGACGTGGCATCGGCACCCAGCTTTGTTGGTGGGCTTTATCAATGAAATATTCAAGCATCCCCTCGGTAATTTCAAATTCGCTGATGACACCATCCCGCAAAGGGCGTACCACCAAAATTTTATTGGGCACTTTTCCAGACATCTCTTTAGCTTCTTGCCCAAAGGAAATAGGTCGCCGTGTTTTCTTTTCAATGGCGACATACGAGGGTTCGTTAATGACAATCCCTTTACCGCGCACGCTCACCAGCGTGTTCGCTGTACCAAGATCAATTCCAATATCTAGTGAAAACAGGCCAAGCAGCCAGTCTATAGGACTAACCACGCTGTTTGCGCCTCCCGTCTGCAAGGTTTATAGTCTTAAGAGCGCGGCTATTGTACAGCCGAGCCGCTGTTTATCCAAGAAAGAAATGCACTAGTGATGAATCCTACCCAAAATCCAAAAGACGACCACTCCTTTCACTACACGCCTTCCTCACAAATGGCTGAAAAATTGGCGATGAACCGGCAAGGTAAATTGACCAAACTCCAAAAATCACCCATCATTGTGGCCGCCCTTGTTTCCAGTATCGGTTTTATCTGCCCCGCCACCATGTTGGCGACAGGTGTTGGCCTTATTTTAAGAGGGCCTAGTGCGGGAGTTTTAAGCTATTTCTTCTATGTTATGATGTTTGCCAGTTTTTTCTTTCTAGCGGCTGTATTGTGGACAAATGCCCGCATGTTTATGCCCGAAGTCTTTTCCAAAAAGCCCGTCCGTTGGCAACGTGGCCCGCTTGAAATCAAAATGGCATCTCGGAATCGGCCCGAAATGCCATTCTCATTTATCATCGGCAGCTATAGCTTTGCCCCATTTGTCGTCCCATCGGAAGTTCCTATGAACGCAGGCCGTGAATATATTGTGTACTATTCGGCCCGCAGCCGCTTATTGTTAAGCATCGCTCCCACTGACCAACCCGAATCTAAAAATTGGCTTCCCAAGAAATCCTAGTAAGTGACAAATGCTAGGATGTGGGCCATTGGGGTTGCAATTTTTGCCACTCAAAGGCTAAAAGGTCAACGGCTTGTTGAAGGGCCGAAAACGCACTATTCAGTTGACCCTGTGCATCACCAATGGCCCAATCCGTACTATTTAACTGATCTTTGCCAGCACAGGCAGTTTCAATTTGTTGACGGGTCACACTTAAAGCATCCGTCCCCCCTGCCATTAAGTTAAAAAACGGATCAAGGCCTTCTTGGCTATATTCTTTGACATCCCCAGCCCATTCAGGGCGCTCCGGTACTTGGTATTCATCCTCTGACCCGAAAGCCTTGCAATCGAGAGTCGCGCCATTCAAAATGGCCTGATAAGCCAAGGCGGTTTGGGCATCATCTTGAACCCATTCGTTCAACTTATACAGCGCATCGGCCCGATTGATAGGCGCGTCTTTGGGTGTATTGATTTCATTAAACGCCACCACCGTTGCCCCTAATAAACCGATACACGCAGCAGCCCACAAAAATACTTTAAAACAGCCCGATACCCGCCCGCGTGAGCGTTCTTGTTTAGCAGCTTTTGCTCTAGCTTTCTTGGCGCGTTTTTTGTCCTGTTTTTCATCGGCAGGCGTCAAGGGGGCATCATCAGGATGTGGGGGTAAGTCTAAAATATCCTCATCATCCCATTTAATTTCTGTCACAACTGGCCCAGCTTGCCGACTAATATCGCCCGAAAGCATCTGCCACTCATATTCATCATCAGCGGCTTTCATTAGTTTTTCGCGGGCAGCCGATTGTTCACGCTGGCGTAGAACGGTCAAGGCGCGGACTGCTTTATAGGCTAAATCACGCACTTTGGGATTTTGGTCTAGTGTAGCGACCTTATCTAACTCATCTATCAGCGAAATATCACCCGTTTTGCCTAGCGCCATGACTGCGTTATAACGCACTTTCGGGTCGGAGTCAGAGAGATTTTGTACTAGTTTTTTCGTTTGCTTATCCACGACACAACTCCGAGTTTAGATGATGCCAAAATTGAATTTCTATGCGAAGATTGTAAACATTATCACCCCGCCCTTATCGCAGGTCAAATCAAGATGGAAACGCTCCTTATTTTCATTGGTGTGCTGGTTTCAATCGGGTTAGTTGGGCTGCTCCTCTGGTGGCTCATTAACGCCACTGAAGGTGTCTATCTCGGTCGTCGGGTCGTCATTTGGCTGTATGATCGTTATGCTCATCGCTATGACCGCACCAAAGAATTTGAAACCGCCTATGAAACCGCTTATCTGGGTCGTCCCTTGTTACAGGCCCTCGATACTCCCAACGCGCTGATTTTGGATGTCGCTACGGGGACAGGTCGCCTACCCGCTACCTTGTTCCAACGACCGGCTTTCACAGGCAAAATTGTCGCGGTTGACCTCAGCCGCCAAATGCTGACCCGTGCCGCTGCCAAACTCCAATATGAACTCGACGCCAACCGTGCCTATCTGCTGCACTGCCCCGCCGACCACCTCCCCTTTCCTGATAATACCTTTGAAGCTGTCACCATCCTCGAAGCGCTTGAATTTATGCCCTCACCCGAGGCCGTGTTACGTGAAATCCAACGGGTCACTCGCCCCGGTGGTGTGGTGTTGATGTCCAATCGGCAGGGGCGTGAAGCCAAACTGCTCCCCGGTAAAACCATGTCCAATGAGCGTTTTGAGCATTATCTGACCGCAACACTCGGTTTTGAATTTATCGAAATCGAAAAATGGCAGGTTGGTTATGCGCTCGTGTGGGCTTTTAAAGCTGGCGATTCCGCCACCGCCACCGCGCGACCATTGGGTGAAATCTGGCGTTGCCCCACCTGTGACCAAATTGCCCTTGTCCCCCAGCCGAATCAATGGATATGTACCCACTGCGGGCAAACCATTCCAGTTGGTGCAGATGGGGTCATTGAGCTTTTTTCAGCAAAAGTGGACAGACCCGCCAGAAAAATTTAAACTGGTCAGGTTCTATTTATCCAGCATTTTAATTGGAGTAATCTTATGGCGACGGCCCTCCTCCGCTACTATACCAACGACGGCATCCAGCTAGGCATGATTCAAAACGGCATTGTCTATAAAGTCGAAGGCGATCTACAAGGCAATTTCCGTGCCGGGGCCGAGATTAGTTCGTTAGACAATATCCAACTCGCCCCGCCCATTCAACCCAGCAAAATTGTGTGTGTCGCCCGCAATTATGCCGCCCATGCCGCCGAACACGCCGTTGACGTGCCCAAAACGCCAATGCTTTTCCTCAAACCCCCCAGTTCCTTAATTGCCTATGGTGAAAATATCGAACTGCCCTCTGATATTGGACGGGTAGATTTGGAAGCCGAACTTGCGGTTATCATCGGCAAACGGGCCAAACGGGTCAAAAAAGAGGACGCGCTCGATTATGTATTGGGCTATACCTGTGCCAATGATGTCTCCGCCCGCGTGCTACAAAAAGCCGATGGGCAGTGGGGACGGGCTAAAGGATTTGACACCTTCTGTCCACTTGGCCCCTTCATCGTGACCGACATTGATGATCCCGGTAATCTAGGCATCAAAGCGCGGCTCAATGGTGAAGAAATCATCAATTCCAACACTTCCTACATGGTCTTTGATGTCGCCACCCTCATCGAATTTATTTCGCAGGCCATGACACTTGAACCGGGGGATGTCATTTTGACAGGCACACCCGAAGGCGTTACCGAAATTAAACCCGGTGATACCGTCGAAATCGAAATCGAGGGCGTCGGCAGTCTAAGTAATCCGGTGATCGCTGTCGAATGATCGAAAAGCGCAAGGCCTTCGCCTATATCACCCATCAAAACCGCCTGTTGGTCTTTGAACACGCCGATTACCCCGACGCGGGGATTCAAGTTCCGGCTGGTTCGATTGAACCGGATGAGACTCCCGAACAGGGTGTCATGCGCGAAGCCTTTGAGGAAACAGGCTTAGAGGGCCTTGTTATGGCGGAATTTCTAGGCATGGTCGAATATCACTATAACGATCAAGAAATCGCTCACCGCTATTTTTTCCATCTGACTTGTGACCATGCACCACCTGAAACATGGTCACATATGGAAACCAATCGCAGCGACGGCAACCCCGAACCGCTGGAATTTCGCTTCTATTGGGCCACCCTACCCGACGGTGTGCCAAAACTCGTTGCCGATCACGATATTTTGGTAGGTGAACTCTCTCGGCGTCTGGGTCTATAAAATAATTCCTCAGTACATTCAGTTTGATATATTTGATCAGTACCCATACTGTTAGGGTTATTTCTCATTGTTTGCCAACCCCATAACACTAAATTACAGAAAAATCTCTCAATGGCTTTCATTCAAGAATCATATTGTCGCATTGATCCAGAAATTCCTGAATTTCAGGGTCCCCCATAGCCTCGCCTAATGAGGAAATAGTCTCTTCAATGGCCTCCCAAAATGCCTGCTGGTTTTTATGCACAGGGAAGCCATAAAAATTAATGTGTGTGGTGTTCAGCGGATGGGCATAGGCATGCACCCTGTATCTGTGGTTACCCGCTCCTAGTCTTGCTGCCGCGATGTAATTATAAGGAACGGTGTTCATCGACTCGAACGCTGTAATAATCGAGTTGGGCCACTCCATGTCTACTGGCTTCAGATTTTGGCCGCCGAATTCGCGGTCCAAGGGTTCCCAGATAGGCGGAACGAGCAATAATCCCTTGTACCACGCCGGAGAGCCATCCATATGTAGAGTCTTTACGCCGGCCACTGTAATCCCGGCCAAATTATCCGCGAGGATTTCTACTATCCAGCCTAGATGAACAAACACATCAGGAGGTTGATCCCCTTTTCGAATAGATTGTCCACCTTCTATTATGCCGGAGAGACTAAAGGCACCGTTGATTGCTTTTTCAAGGTTACTCTTTAACATTAACTACCTCCAGCATATGTGAGTCTAATTTCAATTGGTGTTCCTTTATTCCTCAGCCATCACCCGAATAAACTTCGGTGGCACAAAATCCGCCAGCCATACATTTTCATTCCCCAAATAAAACGCCACGCCATTTCGATAAGCCTCATCTGCCAAAATTTCCAATATCACCACCTTGCCCACCCGCCGACTAGCCACCTCCGCAGCCATTTGAGGATCAGTTGCAAAATGGACATATTGGCGGCTCATGGGTTTAAGGCCATTTTGCAAAATCGTCTCCAATACGCGATCATTTGTGCCGTGATACAAAATCTGCGGTGGGGCCGCTGGCGTCTTCTCAACTTTTTGCGCGGTCGAATGTCCATACAATGCCCGAATCCGCCCACCCGCAATCTCATAGCGCTTTTTGCTGGCCTGCTCATTCATTTTTACAAGGTCGGCCTCCGTCAAATTTTGCCAATCGCGCCGCTCTTTGTGCAGTGCAGCCAAAACATCTTCCACCGCGACCCAACCATTTTCATCCAATATGAGTGCATATCTGTGTGGCTTGTGGCGCAACGCATAAGCAAGGGTTCGGCTTAACTGAGTATAATCGAGGCTCAAGATGAAAAATCCTCCCATCGCAGGGGTACTAAAAATGAATAACCGGATTCCAAGTTGGCTGCCGGGATGGGCGCACCCGCGTTTCCCGTTAGTGGCAAATGAATTACGCAAAATGACTGCTTTTGATTATCGCATTGCTGCCACCAGTCATCGCTTGGTTAGGCTATTTTCTGTCCTCAATCCTGTTTTATTGATTATATCGTTCCTCTTGGTGATTTCGCGCGAAGCCACCGTTGGTTTTCTGGTCTATGTGCCGCTGATGGTCATTGCCCCACTACTCATGCTGCTGTCCGAAAGTTTTTATCTGCGCCTGCTGACCAATGCCCGTTGGATGGCGGCTAATGCCATTGCAGGTGAAGTCGAACATGGCACATGGGACATTATCCGCACCGTGCCCCTGCCCCGCTATCAACTTATCCTCAGCAAATTTGCCGCTTTGTTATGGACAGCCCGCCCCATTTTGTTGCAAATTTTCATCTCCCGCCTAGTGATTGCCATCTTTATCGGCCTGCTACGCTACAATCTCAATAATGTCCCCCTAACTCTTGCCAGCGCCCTGCCATTGGCCGGATTAGGCTTGATGATTGTCTTGATACCCCTTTTGGAATTGTTTGTGACCATGTGTGGCGGGTTATTGATCTCGGCCACCACCCCCAATATGCGACAGGCCAATCTGTGGATGCTGATTATGCAAGGCTTGTTTCGTATGTTGGCTGGTTTGCTATTTTTCGTCCTATACTACAATCCTGCCGATTTTGACCTAATTCGGTTTTTCCCCCTGCTGCTCTTCCCGCATTGGGAATTGATGCTGTTGTGGATGTGGCTCCCCGTCCCGCTCACCCGTGCCCATAACATCGGTGCATTGGCCGGGGCACTCGCCCTTGCCTATGTGCTATTACCACTGGTAGTCGGGGGATTGTCGCTGTGGGAGGCCATTCGCCGTGTGCAAAATACCTGAACTGCCCTCACTGCTTACCTGTGACTATGCTAAAATAAAAAGCTCACTTTCGATTGATTCTTCTGGACATTAGGAGTTACCGCGTTGACTTTTACGCCCATCCCCCAACGCATTGAAGGCTTTGTCCGCGAAGCCCTTGCTGCTGCCCAAAAAGCCGGAAAACTGCCCGCTGCCGATGCCATTGCCGTGCCCATCAATCGGCCCAAAAAAGCCGATCAGGGTGATTATTCCTGCCCTGCGCCGATGGCTCTTGCCAAAAGTTTTGGCCTTAAGCCGCTGGATATTGCCCAAATCCTTGCTGACCACATGCCCAAAGACGATCTTGTGCGCGAAGTGATCGTCGCCCCACCCGGCTTCCTCAATTTTTGGCTCAACCGCGCTTGGGTGCGTCAGCAAATTCACACCATTATCCAAGCCGATGATAAAATTTTTCAGCAGGATATTGGCAAAAACCGCCGTGTCAACGTCGAATTCCTCAGTGCCAATCCGACTGGCCCTCTCCATGTGGGGCGGACACGCGGAGCCGTCGTCGGCGATGGCATCGCCCGCCTAATGGAAATGTGTGGCTGGAACGTCCACCGCGAATATTATTTCAACAACGGCGGTCGCCAAATGATGATGCTGGGCCAAAGTTTGCAGGCCCGCTATCTACAGGCCTTGGGTATTGAGACCGAACTGCCCAAAGGCGGCTATGAAGGCGAGTATCACAGCGACATGGGCCAAAAATTGGCCGGTGAAAAAGGGGATGAATGGAAAAACGCCGATTGGTCAGTCTTTAAGGAATACGCCGAGCAAGAAATCTTCCGAAACATCGAGCACACCCTTGACCGACTCGGCATTCGTTTCGACCTATTCTTTCCGGAGCTAAGTCTCTATGGCGAGCCCGTTGAGCAGGTACGCGCCGAATTGGAGAAGCGCGGCTACCTCTATCATTCGCCTACTCGTCACGGTGCATCTGACGAAGATGTTGAAGCGGCCAAAGCCAAAAATCTCGCCCCAGCCCTATGGTTTAAGAGTACGGAATTTGGGGATGATGAAGACCGGATTATCTTGCGCAGCACGGGCGAGCCGACTTATGTACTGCCTGACATTGCGTATCATGTGAACAAGTTGGGGCGTGGCTTCGACCTGTGTATTGATATTTTCGGCTCCGATCACTTTACTGAGGCCCAAACGGTCAATCGTGGCCTGCAAGCATTGGGTTATGACGCTAATAAGGTCAAAGTCGTTTTGACCCAATGGGTACAGTTGATGCGAGATGGTCAACCCGTTGGTATGAGTACGCGCAAAGGCGAAGTCGTCAATTTGGATGATTTGATTAATGAAATCGGGCCAGACGCGGTACGCTATTTCATGCTCAACCGCAGCACCGACGCCACCATCAATTTTGATCTAGATTTGGCAGTCAAAACCTCCAACGAAAATCCAGTGTTTTATATCCAGAATGCCCATGTGCGCTGCGCGGGGATTTTGCGCCAAGTAGAAGAACGTGGCTATCCCAACGATTGGGACAAAGATGCTGACTTATCGCTACTGGGGGATGCTGAAACCAGCTTCATTTTGAAGATGCTCGAATTCCCTGATCAATTGGTGTTTGCCCACGACAACCTCGCCCCCCATCAAATGGCGTTTTGGGCGCTGGATTTGGCACGGGCCTTCCACCCACTGTATGACGAAAGCCGCGTGCTGCACACTGAAGTACCCGAAAATGTCGCTAAGGCTCGTCTCCAGATGTATCGCGCTGCCAAGATTGTCTTTAAGCGCGTGTTAAATCTGATGGGTATGTCTGCCCCCGAACGCATGTAATAGACCCAAAAGGGCGACTCACCTATCGCCCTTCTTAATTCTTTTGATCACTACACCGCTTAAACCCACACCTGATCTTCAATCGCAACGGTGCGATCTGTCTCCACATCGCCCGTATGGGTGGTCTGTTTAGGTTCAATTAGCATAAGATGGGTTTCTACTGGGGCAAAGGGGTTATGCTCCACCCCTTTTGGAACAACAAATAATTCCCCCGGATTCAGTTCAACCGTTTGATCGCGCATCTGGATGATCAATTTGCCGCTGATGACAAAAAATATCTCGTCTTCGTGTTCGTGGGCGTGCCACACAAACTCACCTTGCACTTTCGCCAATTTGACATATTGTCCATTAGCCTCGGCAATCACGCGCGGCGACCAGTGGTCATTAAACAGCGTGAATTTCTGAGCCAGATTCGCTTTGTCCATGCTTAGATGCTCCTGTGTTGAAATTAGGCTATTGATAGTGAGCAGGGTAGTCATGACCACCGTGATAAATTACGGGGTAGGTCAAATATCGGTTTCGCAGCCCTATTGAGTCGTGCTGGGATCGTTAATCGTCACATCCTCGTTAATCGCAAAATATAACACCGAGCTTTCAAAACTTAGGGCCAATGTAAAACTAGCCTGTGTACCCCGAGCCACATTCAACCCGGCGGTCTCATCCAGTTGAATATCCACCCCCAGTGCCAATTGCTCCCCAACCAATCCACCATTCTCGGCATCCAAGAACACCGTAATGGTCAAGCTACTATCAGTGGCAAGACGATCAAAAAATACGGCCTGATCAAGTATGTCCAAGCGGGGGTTGGCAATAATGCTTTCCACATCAATATTCAACACGTCAATGCCGACCAGCGGGTCAACTGTAATGGCATAAACCTGCACCGCATTGGGATATTGGCGCAGTTTGACTTGGCCCAAATCTTCCACTTTGGTGGCTGTTTCCAGCAATTCATCAGTGGCCCGCAGCGCGATGAGTTCTTTGGCATCCACATGCGATTGCAAATTGGCGACTTCCGCCGAAGCCAAGTCCGAAGCCAATGGCGCATTGACAGGGGTGTAATCTTCTAGCTCGATATTTTGCCCATCATCAGGGTTGGCTTTACGATCCCCCTGCACATACACAATGCCATTGATTCCGACAATATCAAAATCGGCCTGCACAGTGACATTATTGATGGTTTGGCGGCCTTCGTTCTCACGGATGGTGCGGGTTTGCCCCAATTGACTTTGCACCGCACTATTGGGCACATCATACACCGAATCCACGTCCCGGCGTGTGTTGTCATTGAGGGTATAGGGATCAGCATCCCCCACTGCCAAACTTAGAGCCAATTGGCTATTCTCGCCCGACTGCGCCGAATAGGTATTCCAATTGCGTGTACGGTCATAGGCTGCCACAATCTCACGCAAGGCTTCCTGTTCTTGGGGCGAAAGTCCATCCCCGCCATCTTGCGCCCGGCTAAAATGCACGGATGTTCCCATAAGGGCCATCAGCAAAAAAGCGAAGAATAATCGGGCAGCGGCTTTTTTATACATAAAACGTAGCTATCCCCTAATAACGGCCTCGATATACTCGATAATGCGCCGTGCTTGCTGTCCATCGGTGTCCAAATCAGGGTTATAAATAGTGATGTCCCACCCCACAATGCCCTCGGTTCGGCAGGCAACACGGGCAATTTGGGTCAACACATCCCAACTTAACCCACCCGGCTGATGATAGTCCACTGCGGCCAGCGCCTCAACGGTTAACACATCCAAATCAGTGTGCAACCACCAACGCCGCTGACCTGCCCCGATATAGGCCAAACTCGCCTGCGTAATCTCTGTGGCAGCACCCTGCATCAATGCCCCATCATCAACCATCCGAACGGACAGCGCATGAGCCAACGACGCCACACCCTCACTTTTCAACACTTCAGCGTCCCGTACCCCCAACATCGCAACATCGGCGGGGGTGATTAAGGGTAACATGGTGGCAAGGGTGTCCGGTAAATTTTCGATATGGCAGCCAAGCGCGAACCCCATCTCCATATCAGCCGATTCACCGGTTGGCGATTGATGTGGCGGATAGGTATCTTCGTGCCCGTCCACAAATAACAAGCCTGCTTGTCCATATAATCGGCGGGCCGCATTCAGGCAGCCAAGCAGCAGCCCGCAATCACCACCGAGCACCAGCGGAAAACGCCCCTGTTCAAGCGCACTATTGACCGCCGCATCCACTCCCACAATCATGCTTACCATTGTTTTAGGTGCAATGATTCCCGTCTTTTCGTCACGGGATGGGCTGGGCGCAATAAATTGGACATCCCCTGTGTCCAGTACGTCCGCTACATGGCTCAATCTTTCGATTAACCCAGCGTTGCGAAGAGCAGTTGGTGCAAGAGCGACTCCATCCGCCGTCCCCGCGCCATTTGTCGGAACGCCAATAACCGCGATACGGGCCATTAACCAACCACTTCATCCATCGCGGGCACGCGGATTTCAAAATCGGCATTCAACTCACTGAGTGTTAGGGTATCAGATTGGTTATGAGAAATCTTGACGGTTGCGCCGCCCAAATCGCTACCAAAGGATTTGCCATCCAATTCGCTGTTCAGATTCAAGGTAATGACATGGCGATAAACCGTCTGGTCATCCGCCCCTACCCATACTTCAACCGTATAGGTCGCCCCACTGAGCAATGCACTGACAGCTTCATCCGATAATTCCAAATCTCCCAATAATGCCGAGGCATCTTGCCCCAACGCCGTCATCGCTTCTGCGAGATTTAAGGTCAGCAGATAACGTTTCATCGCCTGCCCATTTAACTCATCGTCGGGTAGGGCTTCCGCCGACTTCACCACCGTTGGATTAAGCAGAGCGAGTACACTGGTGGCATCCATCCGCACATTGTCTAGCGAAGCCGCCACATCGGTCAATGACACGGTGCCATTCACACCCAGTGCCACCCCATCCCGGACTTCTTGCCATCCTTCGGGTAATCCAGCCCGATATTCAGGGGCGGTTTCATCCAGATTGATAAACACCCGTCCATCAATTGAAACAAGCGACGCCTTCAATTCCAATTGTGAGGCCAAAGTCGGTTCGGGCAAGGCGGCTCCCTCGACTAAGGGCTTAGTCACTACAATCTGGCCTTGAGTGACCGTCTGTGTCACCGACGAACTAGTGTTTGCTCCCTCAATTTGGGCAGTTTGGGCCGAAGTAATCTGTGTCGAAACAATATAGAGGTTATCGCCTTCGCTTAGTTGGGTACTTTCCGATGTTGTACCATCCCATTGAGCCGCATAGCTTTGAAGTGCCGCTGCATTTTGGTAGGCCGTTGTCAGGGTATCTAGTGTAGTTTGCAAATCATCTTGGGCATGTGCCGTTAAAATAGGCGACATCACGCCACCGACCAACACCATGACCATCAAAAAGAGTTGTTTTTTATTCATTGAATTGTGTTTCCCTTAAATAGAATTTCCCACAAAACATAACTTGGGTTAATTATCGGCCCCGTCTAGGCAGGACGCAAAATTTTCTCATGACTTCATGACTTTTCGCCGGGGGGTAGCTGCTCATGAAAATATTCGACAAGGGCGAGTTGAATGGTATTGAAAATTTGGTTGATCTTACGCAGCAACCGAATTTGGGCTTCACTGTCAAGTTGGGCTACCTGTGGCATCTGCATGGCCGCCTCGGTCAGGCTATCGCGGAAAAACATCACGATTTCCAACCCATCGCGCACCGAAAGGCCATTGGCGATGCTGCTTTGCGCATAACGCACTGCAATGCTTTTGGCTTCAATCAACAGGGTTTCATCATCGGCGGGCATGGCAATATGCTGCATAATCAAGCCCAGCAATCGCTTACCTAATTCACGCTGTTCTTCGCGCTGTTCAGCATCAAAAACTGTTAGGCCGGACGGCGGCAAGCTGGTTTGCAGGCGATGGCGCGTCTCCACCAACGCATAACTCACCCATGCCTGTTGGTTGTTGGGGGAAAGTTGTTGTTCCTGATTTTTGACAAACACCGCCACATCCGATTCTAAAAATCGGCGGTGTCCACCGGGGGTGATATAAACCGGGATGCTGCCATTATCGGCCCAACGTCGCAGAGTTGTCGGATGAATGCCGAGTAGGTCTGCTGCTTGGGCCAAGGTTAGCCATTTTTTTGCCGTCGCGTCTGTCATGAACTCTGACCGTGTATCATTCAATAATAACCTGATTCTAGCAGGAGTTGACTGATGTCGAAAGCTACCGCCTGTTTCTCGGTAAAAGCATTAAAGGCGGTTATATCTCTGCGGCTGAGCTTGCTTGTAATGATCGTGAGATTCGGCCTTATTATTGCTGGTTATCTTATGATAATGTGAGTTTGGCGAGATTTGATATATTTGACATTTCATAGTTTCCTTTTCTTCACCCTCAATTCTATACTCAACTTTAGAGCGAGGTTGTTTCACCTATTCTGGCATAGAGAGTATGGAGATTAAAAATGACCGCATTCACGCCAGATTATTCACAATACTTCTGGCAAGGCGAAAAAACCAGACTACGCCCTTTCCGGCTGGAAGATGCTGAGTTACGTTTCATAGCCTCTTTGGATAGCCCAACTCGGCAACTCCATCAGGATGGCATTGAATTGCCTACATCGGTGGAGCTTCAGAAAGAATGGTTGGAGAAGGTAGCCGGTTTCAAGGATGATCGCGTGATTCGGTTCGCTATGGAAAATTTGGACGGTGTCACCGTCGGGTGGGTTACATTACACAGCCTCGATCAGAAAAATGGGACGTTTAGTTTTGGTGTCGCCGTTTATCGGGATTATCGAGGGCATGGCTATGCCGTTGATGCAGTGCGTATCCTACTCAAATATGGTTTTTGGGAACAACGTTACCAGAAATGCAATTCGGTCTGTGTACATACCAATGAGGCATCTATTCGGATGCACAAGAAACTAGGGTTCATAGAAGAAGGAAAAATCAGGCGCAACAGTTTCTTCAACGGAACATACCATGATGATGTGTTATTTGGCATGACCCGCGAGGAGTTCGATGAACTGATGAAAACATAAGACCACTACATTTGCTTTGGCAGAGATGAGAGATTCCTTGCTGTTCGGGTATCGCTCTGCTGCTTGTTATAGGCCTTTACTGGTTTCGTTGGGCCATAAAACGCGACCGTGAAAACCGTCAGGCCCTTAACAGCAGAGCCAACTATCGCCTAATTTTTGCTCCCCTTGACGCGAACCCGTGGCCCTTGTGGGGTATCCTCAATCTCATACCCCGCCCCTATCACCGTATCGCGCAAGGCATCAGCATCTTTCCAGCGTTTTTCGGCACGGGCCTGTTGACGCTGCTCGACCATTGCCAAAATTTCGTCAGGTACGATCTCAACAGTGGGTTGCCATTCGCCCAATTGGAGACCCAATACACGATCAAAATCCAGTAAGGTAGCCTTCTTGACTTGGGGTGGTAAATCACTCTTGACCATCTCCCAAATCAGCGCCAAGACACGTGGCATGTTCAAATCGGCGTTGATATGCTCCATAAACCGTGTCTGATATTCGGGGTCAACCATGTTACCCGGTTCACCCCATTCATAGGATGCTTGGCGCAAACGTTGCAAGGCCGTCGCTGCTGCATCAAGGCTGTCCCAGCTAAAGGTCAACTTGGCTCGATAATGCGCCCCAAGGCAAAAGAAGCGGTACGCCAATGGGTCATAACCCTTGTCAATCAAAGTTTGCACCCGCAAAAACTCGCCGCTGGACTTGGACATTTTGCTGTCATCCAGTTGCAGAAAATAGCCGTGCATCCAGAAATTGGCTAACCGTGTATCAAAACACGCCTCCGATTGGGCAATCTCATTGGGATGATGGACGGTGATATGGTCTTCCCCGCCGCAGTGAATATCAAAATACGTCCCCAAATACTTCGCCGCCATCGCGGTACATTCAATGTGCCACCCCGGAAAACCCACGCCCCACGGACTGCCCCATTCCATCTGGCGTTTCACATCGGGTGTGCTGAACTTCCAGAGGGCAAAGTCGGTTGGGTTGCGTTTTTCACCCATATCCACCCGTGCGCCCGCTTTTTGCCCCTCAATATCCAACCGTCCAATGTAGCCATAATCAGGCAACTTGGAGGTGTCAAAATAAATACCATCCGATGTGCGATAGGTAAATCCGTTGGCTTCGATGGTTTCAATGGCTTCGATCTGTTCCTCAATATGGTCAGTGGCGCGGCACCAAACCGAGGGGTCAAGGATGTTGAGATGCTGCAAATCGTCCTGAAAGGCGCGTGTATATTGAGCCGCAATATCCCACGCTGTTTTGCCCGTCCGACGTGCCCCTTTTTCCATCTTATCTTCACCCGTATCAGCATCAGAGGTCAAATGACCCACATCGGTGATATTCATAATGTGGCGGACTTGGTAGCCGTTATATTCCAAAACCCGCTTTAGAATATCCTCGAAGATATAGGTGCGTAAATTGCCGATATGGGCATAGTCGTACACCGTCGGGCCGCATGTATATAGACCAACCTCCGGTGAATGCAAGGGTTCAAAGGGGCGTACCGTGCGTGTATAGGTATCAAAGAGTTGAAGTTCCATTTTTCGTCCTAAGCATGACCGTGGTTATTGCTGACCGACTGAATAAAAGCCATACATTGAATGTACTAACACTCATCCCAGATAGTTTAAATTCAATCCACATAATTCATTTCCCTCTCCATGTTACCGTAGCTGAGGCCAACCGTCTATTGGCTTGTCCGGCCAACGCAATCGCTACCTTCTTTGGGCGTTCGCATGATTTGGGTTGACCCCAACGCTTGCCTACGTCATAATCTGCCCCTATGCGACTGAAAACACCTTTCCCCTACCTGATTTTGATCATCACCCTTGTTGCGGTATTGGGATGCAGCATTAGCGGCAAACCCGACCCCATTGTTGTTACGGCCACACCCGAAGGCGGCGGCGTCATCTATATCACCGCCACGCCCGATTACACACCCACACCCGAACCACTTGCTGTGCCAACGCTGCCCCCCGAAGATGCCATTACCGCCGCTGAACGTGCGCTGTTCAATGGTAATTTTGATGAGGCCGTCAATCAATATCAAACGGTCGTCAATCAACAATTTGTGGACAGCGAACTCCGCGCCTCGGCCTATTATGGATTAGGGCAGGCTAATTTGCGCGAAGGCTATTTTGACCAAGCCTTTATCGCCTTCAGTGAATTTATTCAGCAGTTCCCCGACGACCCCCGCAACGCCCAAGCCTATTTTCAGCGGGGTGATGCCAATTTGGGCATTGGCAGTTGGGAAGCCGCCATTACCGACTTTCAGAAATACTTACAACTGCGCCCCGGTCTCATTGACAGTTATGCCTATGAACGCATCGGGGACGCCTATCTTGCACTCAATTTGCCCACCCAAGCCTTTGAAAATTACCTTGCTGCCGCCGATGCGACCCGCACCCTTGTACCCCAATTGGCCCTACGCGAACGCATCGCTGCTACCTATATCAATCAAGGCCTATTGAGCGAAGCCATTGCTCAATACGACGAAATTTTGAAAGTAGCCCAAAATGGGGGCTATCGGGCCAGCATTGAATCCCAAGCGGCCCAATTGGAATTACAAGCGGGCAACACGGTCGCGGCTTATGCTCGTCTTGAACGCATTTTTAATGACTACCCCTCGACTATCTATGCCTATCAAGCCATGCAGACTCTCTTGGTCGCAGGTTATGAAATTGACCCACTGGAACGAGCACAGGTCAGTTTTGCCGCTGAAGACTATGGGGATGTGATTAGTGTCCTCAATGATTACAGCACGACGGTCTATGTCATGCCGACGGATGCACTGCTACTGTTGGGGCAGGCCTATCGCGGCTTGGGTAATTTCGATGCTGCCTTCACCACCCTTCAAACCATTACGGCCAACTACCCCACTGACCCGCTATTTGGCATGGCATGGTTAGAACAAGGCCGCACACTGTTTTTACAGGGCAATTTTCTGGGCGCGGCTTCGCATTATAGCCAATTACCGACCGTTAGCCCTGCCAGTCCTCAATGTGCCGAAGCCCTGTGGCGTTCCGGCTACATCTACGCCACCCAGTTAAACGACAATCAACGTGCCCTACAAATGTTTGACCAATTGGGCAAGGCCTATCCCGGCGACGAATGGGCCCAAGATGGCCTGCTACTAGCCGCTTCCATTGCCCTCAATACCGGTCAGACCCAACAAGCCCAAGCTCTCTATACTCAACTGGCGAATACGGGCGCTGGTGAGAATCAAGCATTGGCCTTTTTGTGGTTGGGCCGTCTCTACCGCGATCAAGGCCAAACCGACCTTGCCCAACAATCCTTTTTAGGCGCGTCCCAAGCCGACCCCGGTGGTTATTACAGCCTGCGGGCCCAAGATATTTTGGCTGGCAAAGAACCTTTTACCCGACCCGCCAACTATCAATTTGAATTTGACGAGGGCCAAGAAATCGCCAAAGCTGAAGACTGGCTACGAACAACTTTTGGCATCCAGCAAGCAGGGGCACTTTATCCCCTGAGCCCAACGCTCGAAACCGACCCGCATATGATTCGAGGCCGCGAATTGTGGGCGCTGGCCGCTTTTGATGATGCCCGTGAAGAATTTGATACCCTTGCCGAAACCTATACGGCTGATCCGCTGGCAACCTATCAATTAGCCTACTATTTTGCGCAAATCGGCCTCTATCGCTCGTCCATTGAAGCCGCTGCCAATTTAATCACCGCTGCCGGGATAGACACCCTGAGCGCCCCCGGCTATATCGCCCGCCTGCGCTATCCCATCTATTATGCCGATTTAGTCTTGCCCGCCACTGAGAAATATAATCTTGACCCGCTCTTGGTGTTCAGCCTCATTCGCCAAGAAAGCCTATTCCAGAGTTTCGCTACCAGCAGTGCCGCCGCGCAGGGCCTGATGCAGATTATTCCCGACACGGGAGCTTGGATTGCCACGCAGCTAGGGTGGGAGAATTACACCAACAGCGATGTCTATCGGCCCTATGTGAATGTTGAATTTGGAACCTACTATCTGGATTGGACACTCGATTTGGTAGATAGTGTGCCCTATGCCGCCCTCGCAGGTTATAACGGTGGCCCCGGCAACGCCCAAGATTGGCTATCTATCGCTGGCCCAGATTTGGATAAATTTGTCCAGACCATCACCTTTGATGAAACACGCTCGTATATCACGCGCATTTATGAACAATACGACATCTACCGCGCCCTCTATGGCACTAATTAAGCGGCTACCTTATCTTATTCCCCCATTGCTCATTCTGGCTGTGGGGTTTGTGCTCTATCGCCCTGCTCTAAAATTGATGCTGTTTTGGGACGACATCCCCCATATGCTCTGGCTCGATACCCATTTGGAGGGTGACTATTGGCTCAGTTCCAGCGGTTTCCCGTTCTATCGCCCCGCCGCCTTTACCGCATGGGAGATTTTGGGCCACCATGCCAGCGCCTTACACAGCCTCTCGCTGGGCCTGCATCTCATCAACGCAGTTTTGGTCTATGCCCTTGCTACCCGCCTCAGCCGTTCGCACCAAGCCGGATTTTTTGCTGGATTGCTGTTTGTGACCTTCCCTTTCAGCTATCAAACCGTCATCCCCACCCCAGCGCAATTTCATCTCTGGCTGACCTTTGGCTTTTTGGCATCGGCCTATCTGATCTTGACATGGCTCGACCATCCCCAACACTGGAAATTGATTTTGGCATGGGTCGTTGCGTTTTGGGCGATCTTTAGCCACGAAAATGGCATTGTCGCCCCCATATTGATTAGCCTCATTGTATTTAGCACCCACCCCGACCAATTGCCCTTACACCGCGCCGATTTTCAGCTAACCCGCCTGCGCCAAAATCGTTTAATCATAGCCCTTGCTCCGATTGCCTTTTTAGCCTTGTTGTATGGGGTCATCTGGCAAATCATTCCGCTGGATAACGACTCGACAGGCCTCAAAACCGCCGCGTTGGATGTCAAAGTTGGTCAAACCTTACAGGCCATCGGCTTTCCCCTCGCCGCCCAAATCCGCATGTTTGGTGACCCCCAAAATGGTACACTGTGGGCATGGGTCAGCGGATGTGTGGCCTTGCTCATTTTTGGCATCTGGTTCTATCTGAACCATCGCTGGCCTGCCCCATCGGACGATGATGACAGTGACACTCCCGTCGAGCCACGCTTTGAACCCATTCGCCTTGTGCGTCTGGGTCTTGTGTGGATTCCATTGGCAATGCTCCCGGCATGGCTCTTTCTAGACGTCAATTACCTCCTAAGTAACCCCCGCCTGCATTATTTGGCCTCGGTGGGCATTGCATGGGCATGGGGAGGATTACTAACCACCCCACTGCCCCGCATCGCCCCGCGCCTGCTCCAATCTATTGTTGGGGCGACTGGGGTGATGATTGCACTCATAGTGGCCGTGCCGTTTATCCAAAACCGCCTTGACGAACATCATTTGCTGAATGACTACTACCAAGTAATTGCCGATACAGCAAATGTGGAAAACCAGTCGCTGTTGTTGGTCAACCCACCTGCCTATCTCGCCCCGCGCAAACCCACCTTTTTGTTAGGGGCAGAAGGCAGCGTCTATTTGCCCGATTTTGTCAGCCTGACCGACTTTTTGCGCCTCAATGATGCCGATTTCCCTACCAGCGCGGTAACACATGTCGTCCGGGCTGAAGATTTAATTCCAGCCACCACCATGATTTACCAAGTCGAAGCTGCTGAATTAGATCGGGCCACTCTATCGAGTTATGACCGCGTGTTGGTCAGCCGCCAAATCAACGGGGATATTTTTGCTCCACTGGCAGGTAGCCACTTATCCAACGCCCCTATCCCCACTTCCCCAGCAGCGGATTTTGGCAATGGGGTTGTTTTGGAATCACTGCAAATTCAGCCGGATGAGGCATTGAGCGCGGCTACTGAGAAGAATATTCTGCGGTTGGAGTTAATCTGGCAGGTGGAAATGCCCCCCGCCGAACCAATCGAAATTTTTGTACATCTGATGTGTGGAGAACGCCTTGCCACCGATGCCGATGGCCCGCCGATAGGTCGCCTCTATCCGCTGGGGATATGGCAAGCAGGTGAACGCTGGCAAGATTTCCGCTATTTCCTTATCGCTGACGGCCTCTATCCACCCGAATGTTTATCGGTGTTGGTCGGTCTCTATAATCCCGTTACGGGCGATCGCCTGCCTGTCACCGTGACCATTCCGGTGAATTAGGTTGTCCAATGCGGTTGGGCTGCGAACATGGCACTGGCCTGTGCGACCTCCATACCAAGCGTCTGTAGTCGCTGATGAATGGCCGGGTTACGCGGGAGACCCCCTTCGTCAAACGCCTCCCGACTGCCGGGGATAGAAACCATCGTTGGTGCGACCCAAGCACCCATCCCCCGCGCTGCCAACAGCATGGTTGTTAGGGTATTGTTGCCTGTCCCTGATGTCCCGCCCTGCACACTGACTAGGCCGACCACCTTGCCCCGCAACCGCGACGGATAGTCGTCATGGGTTATTTCCAATATATCCAGCGCATTTTTGAGCGCCCCACTGATGGTATTGTGATAGGTCGGCGAGGCAAGGATGAATCCCCGTGCCCTATCCACCGCTTCCAACAACTGAACAATCGCGGCTTGCTCGGCGGCGGCATAACCATCAAGGTCATATGTGCCGTTAAATAGAGGCAATCGAAAAGTGGCAAGGTCAAGGTGCTGGCTTTGCGCCCCTAATGCTTCAACACCTGCCAAGGCCACTTGCAATGCCAAATGGGTGGTAGACCCAGCCCGCAAACTCCCCCCTAAGCCAAGAATCGTTGTCATTCATCACCTCGCTATCCCAACCCGATGGCTCTAAGTCTAGGATGTTTTTGCGCTACAATGAATGGAAGAACCAAGGTATGTGCATTCCCCAACTTTAAATACAACGGAAAAATCAGCGTATGACCTTAGAAATTGAAAAACTGCTGGATGAGACGGGTTGGCGGCTGTTGCAGGCCCTCCAAGAAAATGCGCGGCTGTCCTACACAGAGCTAGGTCAGCGGGTAGGGCTTTCTTCACCAGCGGTGACGGAACGCATTCGTCGTATGGAAGAGGCAGGCATTATTACGGGTTATCATGCCGAAGTAGACCTAGCCAAATTAGGTCTAGCTGTGCTGGCGATTATCCATATAGACAAAATCGGCGGGCGAAGCTGCGACCATATTGCAATGGAGGTCATGCAAATTCCAGAGGTCTTGGAATGTCTGCGGGTCACAGGCACAGACTCGATTATCGTTAAGGTTGGTGCGGCCTCGGTTGACCAATTATCCAAGGTCATTGATCAACTTTCGGGTTACGGCATCCCGACCACTTCCTTGATACGTGCCACGCCCACCAAGCGGCATATCACCCCAAGATAGTTTGCTAAAATCCGCGTATCAAGGCTCGCGGCCCACGATATAGGGGACAGACACATCGCGCACATTCCGCCCGTTCGCCATTCCGATAGGCCGTCCGCAAAGCCACCGCCGCTGGATCGTTGAGGGCATCTTCCAACGCCACCCCATCACCATTCAGCTTGCCCCACGATGGCAAAAAGTAACAGGGTTGCAAACGTCCATCCCAATTGACCACCGCCGAAATATGGGGAGCATTACAACGCGGCCCTTCAAATTCCCCTAACCCCAATGGCTCGGCAAAATAATCATATAAGCGGCGCAACTTGGCTGGGCTTTCGGCAATCCGACCATCGGCAAACTGTGCGGCATGGGTATGTTCCAACTCATCCAACATTGCCCCAAATTCGGGCAGGTCGTCGGCAGTGAGTCCACCAAATTCATTAACTGGAACGTTCAGCGGAATCATATCGTCTTGCTCAAAACGGGGGCCAAACGCAAAGGGATTGACCGTATCCACCGCCAAAAAGCTGACCTGTCGCGCCCCTGCCCACAAGGCCCTGTCCACAATCTGGGGCATCTGCCGAAAATTAGCCCGCATCAAGGTGGTACGGGTGCTAATGGGAATCCCGGCCTCACTGATAATCCGCATCCCCTCCAAGATTAAATCCAGCCCATCCACCCCCCGAATCTTCGCATAGAGTTCGGGGGTCGCTGCGTCCAAACTGACCGTCAGGGTATCCACATGGGCTATGACCTCGTCGGCTTGTTTGCGTAAGAGCAGGCCATTGGTCAGTAGCCAAATTTTTGACCCTGCCGCTCGAAATTGTTGGGCAATGGAAGGCCATTCGGGGTGCTGCATAGCCTCCCCGCCCGACAGCAAGACCAACTGCGTGCCCAATTTTTGGCTGGATGCCGCTAGTCGTTCGACCAAACCCAGATCCATATTACGACGCGGGGCTTTCCAAATATCGCACATGGCGCATTTGCTGTTACACCCATCGGTCAAATAGAGCACCAACAGTGGCAAGGTGTGAAGCTGGTCGGACATTAAATTGGGCAAACTGCGGAGGTGGTTGAGTTTCAGCATGGCGTTTTCCCATCTAGCGGCAAACAATTCAAGTCCAAAGTATACTTTGATTGGTCATGCAATAAAATGGATAGCAAAGATATAGAAAAAATACAGAATATACGTTCTATTACTGTAGGTTATATAAGTATAATTTGAATCCGTTACTATAGTAACGCATTTATGGGTATGGATTATATAAGATGGCTTCGCTATGGCCGTTAAAGCCTAAAAAGTGTGCTAAAGCGAACCCCAATAGTTAGTCAACTTCAATCACCATGAATCAATCATCGACTTCACAACTGATCTGGAATCGCTGGGTACACTATCTCACCTATGCCACGCACGGTCTAATATTGGCGATTTTTTTCTGCGCGACATGGTGGTGGCGTCCGCGTTGGGCCTATGCTGAATGGGTGCCTGATTTTTTCCGCGAACGGCTCGGCTACCCCTCCAATACCCAGCAATATTTGTCGGTCTACTATATCCGCTTTACGCTGGTCTATTTGGTCATTATTTTGGGCTGTCTGTGGGCCTTAACGATGTTTAAAGGCTTACGCGAATTGGTCTTGGATGGCCGGATTTGGTGGGCCGCTGGGCTCGTTGGCTTGTCTTTATATATCCGCCTATCGGTTGGGTGGGCCGACCAAAAAGGCATTGCCAATTCGCAGGCCATCCAATGGATGCTGGTCACGATTTTTGCGCTAGTCGTTACCTGTAATGGCCCCCAACCACGATGGGTGGCGCTGGCCTTGGCGGGTGGCGCAATTTTTCATGCCGCACTTGCGATTACCCAATCGGCATTGCAGCATGAGGTCAATATCGCGTGGATAGATCAAGGTTGGCTTAAAATCGGCCTCGATTTAGTGGAGTACCGTCGCACACCGGATGCCCCCGGCGTAGCAGTTGTCCAAGCCAATGGCGTCCGGTTTTTACGGGCCTATGGCCTCACCTCGCACCCGAATCCGCTGGCCGGGGGATTGGTCGTTGGTCTAATCGCCAGCGTCTGGCTGTGGCTCAAAGCCGAAACGCGCCGCACTGCCGCATGGGTAACAACGATTATTCTATGGGGACTCTTGTTAACCTTTAGCCGCTCGGGCATGGGCAGTTTAGCCGTGGGCCTGATTGCCACCTGTGGCCTCTTTTTCTTGAACCAGAATTTGAAAGGGGATGGCGGGCGGGGTATCGCGGCGCTGGGAGTGATGCTGGCTTTGATCGCGGGAACTTTTTATATTGGCTATCGTCCTCTTATTGAATCACGAGCAGGTGAGGGTAATGAAGGCTTGGCCTCGGTTGAGGATATTAGCACGGCAGCACGGCAGATTTTAAAAGACCAAGCCCGGCAGATTTTCCGCGACCATCGCTGGACGGGGATTGGTGTTGGTAACTTCCCGTGGGAAAGCCAAAAAATGATTGAGCGTGACCCCCGCCATTTGGACATGCAAGGCACGGACGTGCACAATGTCTATTATCTGATTTTGGCGGAACTAGGCATCGTTGGGGCGGCTTTTGCCAGTTGGATACTCATTTTCGCGGCAGGCCTGCTGTGGATCCAATGGCGTGAACAACGACTTACCCCCGAAGCGGTTTGCCTATGGGGAGCAGTCGGCGCGTGGCTGGCCGTTGGATGGTATGATTATTATTATTGGGTCATCTTCACTCATCAGATTATTTTTTGGGGTGTTATGGCCGCCGCACTTACCCCTATCAAACGGGCAGGAAACATCGGAGACGTAGAAGCCAATGAAACCAATTGAACTCAACGACCACTGGCGCTTTTTACGACAAGATGTACCGGGGAGCGCTGATTACAGCCAAATGTCGGTGCACGATCATCTATGGCCTAATTTGGAGATTCTCAAAGGGGAAGCCCTTAAAGAATTAGTCAGCGACGAAGGCTGGGTCTGGTTACGTCAAACTTTCGAGATGCCTGCCAATGATGAATGCAGCACATGGTGGCTAGAATTTATGGAACCGCTTCAGGGCAAGGCGTGGGTCAACGGCAAGCCGCTTGGGGGCAATAATAAACAGCGTTTTAATGTGACGGCTGAAGTCTCGATGGGTAGTAATCTGGTGGTGGTCTGCCTCGAATGTCCTCTCTATCCTGATGATGAGCATACATGGCGCAAAGTGTCGTGTGTGCCCTATCCGTGTGAATGAGCGAATTTCCGCCTCTTAGCTGACAGCCCCATCCCCCTTTACAGCATGGGGTATAATTCGTCTCCGATTCAGGTGGAAAAGGAATTATTGGGTTGATTGGGAATCGTTCACCACGCGCGGTGGCAATTGGCAGCGCCCTGTTTATTTCAATTATGCTGGTCATCCTCAGCCTGTTGGGGACCCTTGCGCCTGCCGAAAGCCTAGGGCGTGTACCCCTCACGTTTTTAGAAAATATCTTTGGCAGCCTAAGTGGCTCACTCGACAGCACGGCTAACAACATTGCCGAGATTCGTTCACTCCGCACCCGCAATCAGGAACTTGAAGAAGCGCTGGCCGATTATCAAGCCGAACTGGCTGACCTACGCGAAATCCGCAGCGATTATGACCGCTTGATTGCTCTGCTCAACTACACCACCCAAACCCCCGCCGATTTTCGCTATGTCACGGCTGATGTCATTGGGCGCGATACGGCTGGCGTCGTGCGTACCCTCCATTTAGACAAGGGCACACGCGATGGTGTAGCGGCGGGCGACCCAGTTGTTACTGAATTAGGGCTGGTGGGGCGAGTGGTCAAGGTCAGCGCAACAGGCTGCGAAGTGCTGCTCATCACCGATTCCAACAGCGCCGTGAATGCACGGATCCAAAACAAAAACCGCGATGTAGGCACAGTGCGGGGCACTCTATCTGGTGATTTGCTGCTGACCTTTGTTGATCCCGACGCCCAAATTGGGGTAGGCAACCTTGTGTTAACTTCTGGGGAAGGCCAGAACTTTCCGGCTGACCTCATTATCGGCCAAGTGACCGGGGTCAGCCTAAGCGATGATGAATTATTTCAACAGGCCTCCATTCGCAGTCTGGTAGATTTTTCACGGCTAGAATTTGTCTTGATTGTGATCAATTGGGAGCCAGTTGACCTATCCGTTTTTGATAATTCGACAACCGATAATGGAAGTAATCCATAACGCATTATGGCGATTTATTATATTGGCTTCCCATTTTTGATGATTGTGGCTGTCCTAGACGCGACCTTTATGCAGCTATTTCGGCTGTGGGGGGGCGCTCCGAGCTTGATGCTCATGGTAATGGTCTCATGGGCACTGGTGGCCGATTTAGAAGATGCCCTGCCGTGGGCGGTGATGGGTGGGGTCATGCGTGATCTACTCTCGGTTGCGCCAACAGGCAGTTCGGCAGTGGCGTTTGTCATCATCGTCATCATCATTGACCGCATCTTCCCCAAAATTAGTTGGCATAACATCGCCATTCCCCCACCGACCATTTTAGTAGCCAGCTATATCTATGGTCTCATGATGTTTGGTTTTCTCCGCTTAGCAGGTTGGGATGTGCCCTTTTTTAATGGCCTGTGGTATATCATCCTGCCCGGTGCGGTTATAAATGTTATGGGTATTCTCGTTGTTTTCCGGTTGATTGGCGGGGTAAATAACTTCCTACGCCCACAGCGTGCCTCGATGTTGAGGTAAAAATCCATTGTTTTTGGGGGCATATAGTGAGGTCTTATGAATCGAACCCTGTTGCCATTTCAAGGTTGGCGTCTGCATTTCTTTAGGGGCGCTATCGTTGCCATGTTGATTGTCTTGATTTTGCGGACATGGCAGTTGCAGTTTATTCAAGGGGCATCCTTCCGGGCCGACGCCGACGAAAATCGCTTCCAAACTCTGCCTATCCCGGCCCCACGCGGCAAAATTTATGACCGCAATGGTGTACCATTAGCGTTGAATGACGCGGCCTTTTTGGTCACCGTTACACCCGCCCTTTTGCCCGATGACGCCGATGAAGTGCTGCAAATTTATAACCGCCTATCAGCGTTGGTTGATGTGCCCGCGACCCGTTCCATTGCCGACGCCTCGGGTCGGGTGGACGAACGCAGTATTGATGAAATGGTGCGCGAAGGTCAGGGTATCGCCCCCTTCCGGGCCGTGCCTATCGCTGCCGACGTAGATGAAAATGTGGCCCGTGAAATTTTGGAAAGTCGCCAATCCCTACCCGGGGTGGCTATCGAAGTGCGTTCGGTGCGACGCTATCCCTCTGGTGAAAAGACTTCGCAGATTATCGGCTATCTTGGCCCCATTTCTGAAAGGCAGGCCCAAGAACTGCGCGAGCTCGGCTATGATCCGGCCTATGACCGAGTAGGCTATGCGGGGATTGAGGCCTATTTTGAAACCGAGCTAAAAGGCATCAATGGCAGCGAGACAACCGAGGTAGATGTGGCGGGTCAACCACTGCGTTTGGTTGATCGCACCGCCCCACAACCGGGGGTGAGTATCGAGTTGACGATTGACCTTGATCTACAAGAGGCTGCCCAACGCGCCCTTGTCGAAGGCATCAGCCAACTGAACGCACGGGAACGCCGCCTGCGCTCCCAATCCGGGGTGGTGATTGCCATGAACCCCAAAACGGGTGAGATTTTGGCGATGGTCTCGTGGCCGACCTATGACAACAGTCGTTTTGCCCGCAGCATTGACGCTGATTATTATTTCGACCTTGCCGACGATCCCCTGACCCCGTTGGTCAATCATGCCATCGGGTCACTCTATCCACCCGGCTCCGTCTGGAAGATTTTGACCTCCATCGCGGTGCAGGGCGAAGATGTCATTGACCCGAATGCTACACTTTTTGATGGAGGCAGCCTCGTCCTACCCAATGCTTATGCGCCTAACGACATAGCCCAAAGCCAAACGTTTGTCTGCTGGTTGGACAAAGGGCACGGCTCGCAAAATTTGATTGATGCCATTACCAATAGTTGCGACGTGTATTTTTACCAAGTTGGTGGGGGGAATCCAACCGTTCCAGCTTCCACTCTAAGGCCGGGTGGCCTCGGCATTGACAACCTCTATCGCTGGGCGACGGCTTTTGGTATCGGGTCTGACCTCGGTGTCGAAATTTATGGCGAAACAGGGGGTCGGATGCCTGACCGCAATTGGAAACGTCGTCTCTATGGGGAAAGCTGGTCAACCGGTGACACCTATAACGCGGCCTTTGGTCAGGGCTATGTCACATTGTCCCCACTCCAACAACTGGCTGTTATCTCGGCTGTCATCAATAATGGCGTATTTATGCAGCCAACACTCATCAAAAATTTCCAAGATGCCAGCGGCAATATCTTGCAAGAATTTCCACCACAGGTCATGCGTACCCTTGTACCCCCGGCTGATGGCAGCCCCATGATTCTCAATATTCATGAGGATATGTTGGTGCAAGGGGCCAATAGCCTAGCGTGCCGCTGCGAAGCCGACTCGCCCTATTATTCGCCTGATCGCTGCAACCCCGACAAATATATTGCCCAATTTGATAGTGATACCAACACCGAGGATGAAGTTCAAACATTTGTCCAATACAAAGTCCACGTCCCCTATCAATATCGTTGGAGCGCTGGACTGTGTGATGACCTAGCAATTCGAGACTGGCAGGGTTATATCCCGCCCATTGCCACACCCGAAAGTTTCCAGATTACCCAAGAAGGTATGCGAGAAGTGGTCATACGGGGAACATCATCCGCTGCGGCCAATCCGGCTTCCCCACCATTGGGTTATGTTAGCGAAGGGGGCAAGACAGGCACAGCCGAATATTGTGATGACATCGCCCGTCCACAAGGACTATGTATCCCCGGTCGCTGGCCCTCACATGCATGGTATGTGGGTTATGCACCAGCCGAAGACCCCGAAATCGCCGTAGTGGCTTTTATCTATAATGGCGGTGAAGGGTCGCAAAACGCCATGCCGATTGTGCGGCGCGTCTTAGATTATTATTTCCGTCGGCCCACCCCTGAACCAGAAACAACGACCACCCCCGAACCTACCGATACCACCCCAACCGAGACACCCGCGGCCCAGTAATTCAATCCATAGTCCAAATTTCAGGGCAGACTTAGACATCAAAAAAGATGGACTGGGCCTGCCCTGCCCATTTGTATGCTGTGCCTAATCGCTAGGCCAACACCGCATTCTCAAGCCTTAATGTCCCCCTAGGAATACTCTCAAAACCTCTCAAAACGACAATCTGAGAGATTTTGATAGGCGTACCAGATTATCTTATGAGCAAGTTGACAGACAGGAAAACAACTCCAAAATTTAAAAGGCAGGAGTACAATGAACATTTCTCAAAATTGGCGGCTGAACCCACAACGCTATACCCTTGAAGGGGCCACAAACGATCAAGGCGAAGTGAGCTTCCCACCCCGCCCCAACATTGAAACCCGCGCACCAGAGCGTTATGACTTTGAACTCAATGATGAGACTGTCGAAGCTGAAGAAGCTGAAATCGTGACGGCTCAGCGAGTTGCCTAACCATATGAGCGTACAAACGTCGCCCACGACCTCCACCACCCCGGTCAAACTCGGTGGCAAAGGTGAGGTCTATAGTTTTACCATTGTGACTGACCCCCCGGCGGGTTTTGAAGAACAAGCGCCCTACGTCTTGGCGCTGGTGCAATTGGAAGAAGGCCCGCTAGTAACAGCCCAACTGACCGATCTGGAAGGCCCGCCACACATTGGGATGCCCGTTGAAATGGTCACCCGCAAACTTCGCACCGAAGGCTCGGAGGGCATCATTATATATGGCTATAAATTTCGCCCTCTTTTGAACCCAGCCTAGAATTCTGTGAACATTTTAAAACTCCGACGTGTATATAGTACGAGAACACGCCGGAGTTTTTGGTTATGCCCCTTTTACCTTTGCGGTTCTTAAGGTATCATATTGGCGCGAACAGCTTATTTTTTGGGAGATAATTTGCTAATGAAACGTGCTGTTTTAATGATAGTCCCCCTGCTGGTGATACTTAGTCTTTCAGCCTGTAGCGGTGATGTCTATAGCCTAGCCTTTACCGCCTCTGGGGATGGCACAAACCCCAATGCCCTCGTCGAAAATAATGGTCAATTCTTGGTCACCGACGATTTGAACGTGGTCATTCGCTTGAACAAACATAATGATGATGTTGAAGTCGAAGCCCGTTTCTATTTGCCAGAGAATGTGCCACTAGGTGATCCACTTAAAACCACCGCCAGCAAAGACGTTGGGACAGTGGTGCTAGGCCTAGATTATGAAACCCGCCCCGACCAAACCACCGATTGGCCGCGCGGAACCTATAAGGTTGATGTTTTTGTAGACGGCAAGAAGACCGAATCCATTTCTTTCAAAGTCGGTTAAGCTATCCATCAATAGAGCAATCGCCGTTTCATATGCCAAACTTCTGATGATAAAGCCCAAGCCTAATAGGTTTCGGGCTTTTTGCATCTAAAATTAAGGATGAAAATCTCATCCACGAAGCAATTTGTTTAGAGTATACTAGAGATAGTCACGACCTTTGCAAGTCATAGCCCCATCTAGCTGTGGAGGTCATATAGAAAAAAGGCTTTATCTATCCCCATTGTTCAGTTTTGAGTCTAACCTTGTGAGAGGAGTTTTTCGCATGGCTGTTATGCAGTCAGCCCCTATTACCGCCCCCAATGAGGCCTATCAAACCGCGATGACGCAGTATGATCGGGCCGTCTCGTACCTCAATTTACACGATGGTCTTGTGGAGTTCATGCGCCGCCCCAAACGTGAATATACGTTCCATTTCCCTGTGCGGATGGATAGTGGCGAAATTCGCATGTTTACAGGCTACCGTGTACATCACAACACCGTCCTTGGCCCTTCCAAAGGGGGAATCCGGTATGCAGCTTACGTCAACATTGATGAAGTGCGTGCCCTTGCGATGTGGATGACATGGAAATGCGCGCTGGTTGGCCTGCCTTATGGTGGGGCTAAAGGTGGCGTCATCTGTGACCCGAAAGAACTTTCTAAACGCGAAAATGAAGGCCTGACCCGACGTTTTGCTTCGGAGCTCGCCCCGGTCATCAGTCCCTACAGCGATATTCCTGCCCCCGACATGGGAACCAATGCCCAAACCATGGCTTGGATGATGGATACCTATTCCATGACCGTCGGGTACTCTGTCCCCGGTGTTGTCACTGGCAAACCTATCAACATCGGTGGTAGCGAGGGCCGTGAGGAAGCCACAGGTCGTGGCACGGTCATTGTGATGGAAGAAGCCCTCAAACATGCGCACGATCAAGAAGCAGACAAAGAAAAAATCAAGGTCGTCGTTCAAGGCTTTGGCAATGTAGGCTCATATGCGGCGCTCCATGCTGATGAATTGGGCTACAAGGTCGTTGGGGTCAGCGATGTCAGCGGCGGGGTCTACAACCCCAACGGTCTCGACATCCGTGAACTCTTTAACTACACCCGTCAAGGCAAGATGCTGAAAGACTACATCAGCCGTGATGTGGATCATGTCACAAATGCTGAATTGCTCGAACTCCCCTGCGAAGTGCTGATCCCCGCCGCGATGGAAGGTCAACTGACCCACAAGAATGCGGATAAAGTCCAAGCTCGGTTGATTGTCGAAGGCGCAAATGGCCCGACCACGACTGAAGCGGATGATATTTTCCAAGAGCGCGGCATCATTGTCGTGCCAGACATTCTCGCCAATGCGGGTGGTGTCACGGTTTCGTATTTTGAATGGGTCCAAGACTTGCAGATGTTCTCATGGGACATTGATGAAATCCGCCGCCAACTGCAACGGATTTTGGTCAAAGCCTATGACAAAGTTGCGCAGGTGCGTGAAGAATTTGACTGCGACCTCCGCACTGCCGCCCAAATCCATGCCATCAAGCGCGTGGCCGATGCTACCATGACTCGCGGTTTCTATCCGTGATGTGCTAAACAAACTTCATATCTGAAATATGATGAGGACAGGTAACCCCTGTCCTTTTTTTATACTTGCTCGCTGTAGTAGCGGATAAAGCGTTCAATGGCTTGAGGTTCTAACAAACGTCCGGGGGCTGTGATACTATAGCTGCTGGCCCACACTGATTCATAGGTGTCAGGGTCTTGGCCGACAGCCTCCAATAAATAGCGACTCGTTTCCCGCATCACGATTTCCATCATCTCGGCGGGCTGGGCCTTCACCGGAATTTCGATGTGGGCATTCACCCAAAATTCCCCTACCCTAACATCCACAAAATCCCAATCTTGTTCGGTGGCGACTTTTTGCAGCCAATAACTCAGTGGTTCACCATAATCCACCAAACGAATATTGGGGGCTTGTAACAACCATAGGCACGCATAACCCGCATAGCTACCCGGCTCACGAGTTGGCGGGGTCGCAACCACCTCACGCAGTCCAGCAGGCGCTTTTAGGTCGGTGGGACGGCTGTGTTGGGTAATCGAAGCCGGGGCTTCTTCTTCAATAGAGACATCTTCTGGTGGGGTGGATGGGGTTTCGGTTTCAGGTGGAGCGGTCTTTTCCGGAACCAACATCAGGGCCTCGGTTAATTGGGCCACCTGTCGCCGGATAATACGCACGGGCAAGTCACCCGAAAAAACGAGTGTGAGGGTTAAATCATCGACACTGCGCACACTGAACAGCAGGCATTGCCCATAGCCTTCCAGATGGATATAGCGCATCCGGGTATTATTTTCGCCCTCACGATGCCATGCCATCAACACCGCTTGGATAATCTCATGCCATATATCGTTCGAAAAGTTGCCCGTGCGCCCCACCGGATAATCATGATGGGTCAGCAAAATTCCTAAAGCGGAGTTGTCCAAAGAAAGCTGGGTTAATTGCAATGCGGCCCGCGCGATGACATCCATCTCGCCCAACATCTCATCAACGGCGGCTTCGTCAACGGGGAGCAATTCAGCCTCGGCCAATATGACATCGGGGGTTTCATCGGGCACAATCATCGCCTGTGTCGCTTCTTCCAATGTTGTAGCGACCAATTCCGCGTCATCCGTCAACGCATGATTGGTAGCTTGTTTAGAGACACTCCCCAGTACCGCATTGAGACGTGGGTCTTGGTCATTCTCGGCTTCGGCAAGGGCCTCTAATAATTCGACATTAATCGGGCCAGAATCTTGGCTTGGCCCTTCTAGCCACTCGATTTCTTCGCGGGTCAACGGATCGGGCATCAAATCCAATTCAGGCAGTAGCATCGGCTGGGTGACAGACAAGTATGGCGTAGTATCATATTCTTTGAGAAACGAGTCGGCTGGTTGAGGACGCTGGCCGGTTTTTTCCAAGAGTTCTTCGATGCTGGTGGGGACTGGATGCACCGCCTTTAAAAGTTCGGATAAATAAGCTCTTTCATCAGCCGAACGCGGCTTCAACCATGAGGGTAGGGGTCGAATTTGAGGTTGTCCACCCTGCTGGGATAGTTGGTCAATCCGCATCAATACCGTATCAAGTGGGGAAACATCATCCTCGGTGATACGGAGGGCAGCGGCAGCCATAAATCCAGTTACATCTCCCGCATTAGTCATACCAGCTGAGGCAGATTCGGGTAGAATGGGCAAAATCTGATGGCTTTCATTGGCTTCATGCCCGCCTAAGATTTCAGCGACAACGGCTGGGTCTTGCAACAGTTCAAGCACCCGCCCCACCGTCGCCCCTTCATCAATCGGGGGCTCGGCTTCAAAGGCCTGCGATAGTGCCGCCTCCGCTACTGTTTCGATGTGTTCGGCTTCATCGCGGAGGGTCGGGTAATTTTCATCGGAGCGCAAATTGGCATAAAAATTAAATCCCTGCTCAATCGCGCGTTCGATTAATTGAGCCAGATCACGCGCCCCATAGGGTTTATGGGCATAGCCTTGCACGTTTAAGGCTGGAATACAGTCAGGGTCGCTTGGGGAACTGCCCGACACCACGACTGGCAAATCGGGTTGACGCACCCGCATCCCCAAAATAAGTTCGCCAGCATCACCATGTTCGAGATGTAGATCAACGACCGCGACGTCATAATGCTGTTCATCCAAAGCCGAAAGCGCCGGACGCGCACGCCCCATGGCCCGGACATCGTAACCCAATTCTTCAAGGGCTTTTTTCAACCGCAGAATAAAGCCTATATCCGAGTCTACAATCAATACGCGCCACGCCATGAATTTGCCTCTAATCCAGTGCCAATAGATGCAACTATTAGAATAGCAGAAAACTTTCCTACCCTGCAACGAGTAGGAAAGTAGAAAATGAAAAATCCCCCCGCAGAGCCTCGACAGCAACCAACGGAGGGACTTTTACTGTTTGTACCGGGGAGAGGTAGAACCCCTCGTCCCCGGTCAAATCATTGTTTATTTATTGACCGCGAGCAGCCAGCTTGGCAGCCATGTCAATGCTGTACGCACCCCAGTGAGCGCCGCCGAACAGGCCGTCGGTCTCAAATGGGCCAGTGTACCATGGCTTGAACAGGCTGAAGCCAGAGCGCAGGAAGATGGGGGCAATCGGGAATTCACCGTCTGCACCAAAGAAGGCTTCTTCAACTTCCGCGTACAGTTGTTCACGTACCGCCGGGTCGCTTTCGGCAGCGGCCTGATCAATCAGGTCGTCTACTTCGGAGCAGGGGCGCAGGAAGTTGTAGTCAACATTGCAGGAGAGTACGTCGTGTACCCAGTTGTTGGCGTCACCATAGTCAGGGCCCCAGCCGAGCGTCCACGCATTGGGACGATCCTGAGTGGGGGTCTTGGAATCAATGATTTCCAACAGCACGGAGAATTCGAGTTGTTCAACATTGAACAGCGCAGGATCGCAACCCAGATATTCTTCAGCGGCGGCGGCCCAGAATTCAATCCATGTACCAGCGCCCTGATAGGCGGCGAGGTCAATGTTCGGGAAGCCTTCGCAGTTTGGATAACCAGCGGCTTCAAGTTGAGCACTGGCATATTCGGGGTCGAAACCAACACCAATTTCATTGATGGGTGGGGCGCCGGTCATGCCGGGGGGGGTGAAGTGGATCATGGGCACACCACGGCCACCGCGAATTTGTTCAACAAAGGCGGTACGGTCAATGATGGCGCTGAAGGCACGGCGGGCGTTCACATTGTCGAATGGCGCTTTGTCATGGGCATAGCCGAAATAGAACACGGCGAGGTCGAAGATTTGCAGAACCTGAGCGGACAGCACTGGGTCGGCCAACACGTTCTGAATTTCAGCGGTGGGAACGCCAGTTGCATCCAGTTGGTTGTCAAGGAAGAGGGCATAGGTGGTGCCGCCGTCTTCAATGATGGTCTGGTTGATGACTTCGATATTGCCGGTGCCGCTGAACAGGTCAGCAGGTTCGGCTTCATTACGGACGAACACGCGGCGCACGCCACGGGTAATTTCGTCAACGAAGAATGGGCCATTGGTCACGATGTTGCCGGGGGCAGTCCATTCGTCGCCGAATTCTTCAATGGTTTCTTGTGGAACGGCACGGATCATCCACATGGGGGTCATGGACAGGAAGTAACCAGCGGCGAATTGCAGTTCGATCACCAAGGTGGTGTCGTCTGGGGCGCTGACCTTGGTGGTGTCGCCATAGACGAGGTCATCGGTGACGGCTTCGCTAGCGGTCTGATTCACAATATCGCAACCAGCGATAACGCCAGCGGCAATGGAACCATAATAGCTGCCCAAACGGGGATCGCAAGCGCGCTTGATGCCATAGACAATGTCGCCAGCTACAACTGGGCGGACAGCCGCAGCGGTATCGCTGGCCGGGTCCCACTTCATCCAGTTGACATCGCTACGCAGGTTGAACGTCCAAGTCAAACCATCGGCGCTGGTTTCCCAAGTGGTCGCCAGTTCGGGGGTTACCGCGCTGGTCACTGGGTCATAGTTGGTCAGGCCGAGGAACAGGTTTTCAATAGGGGTAATGGAAACCGTGTCAGAAGCGAGGGCCGGGTCGAGCGAGCTAATTTCGCTGCTGTCGGCGGTGTCGCGGGTGACAGGGGTATCTTGGCGATATTGGGCCATAACTGTAATCTCGCTGTCAGCGGCGGAAGCAAATCCGGCTGGCAGGAGGGCAACCACCATCGTCAGCACAACGGCGACGACTGGGATCATCCGAAAAACTTTCTTAGACATTTGTTAAGCTCCTCCTAGAGAGCATCTTAAAACTTTTTATGTATTCAAATACCATTAACTGTTTGTCCGGCCTTCCGCCCCGGTAGCATGGGTGTTGGCGTCGAGTGTGGCTGTTTCTCCTTTCTTACAACAAATGGCACTGTGCTTCTAACATAATTTACATCCTTACCTGCCAGGACAAGTCAAGTATGCAACTGTTATGGGTTGGGGACTCTTTGTGTAGAAAGGGAGTGTGGAGGTAGGGCTATAACTGGATAGATTAGTATCCCAGCCAGTTAAACTAAAGTGTTCCAAATGAACTTTCGGCTGCCCCATCAAACCAACTATTTCTCACTAAAGGATATATGAAGCACAAGCCCATTAAATTTAAATTTGTATTACAGGACTCACTCGATGCTGTTTCACATTATAGCCACATACACCGCTAGAATGCAAATGGTTCCCAACATTAGATTTTTTTAATCTAGGCTTTAATTTAATAAAAGGTTTAATTTAAGCCATAAACCAAATCATGTGAAGATTTTGAGAGGTTCAACCTTTTGCCACTGCCCTAAGTACAGGCTAGTGCCAAAGCACAAAAAATCCCCTCACCACGTTCAGTAGGAGGGGATAGAGCTTCAATTCTAGGTTGGGGCTAGTGTTAGGTTTGGATTTTATTCCCCACGCGCTGCTAACTTGGCAGCCATATCAATCGTATAGGCGCCCCAATGCGCACCACCAAACAGGCCATCACTCTCATGTGGGCCGGTGAACCACGGCTTAATCAAGACAAAACTCGTGTCCATAAACAGAGGCGCAATGGGATAATCACCATCGGGGCCGAAGAAAGCCTCTTCAATTTCACCATACAGTTGATCGCGTACCGCAGGATCACTTTCGCGGGCGGCCTCATTAATCAGGTCGTCTACTTCGGTGCAGGGGCGCATAAAGGCATTGTCCGCCGTGCAAGACAACACATCGTTCACCCAGTTGTTGGCATCGCCATAGTCTGGCCCCCACCCCAACGTCCAAGCGTTCGGGCGGTCTTGGGTAGGTGTATCGGCACGGATGATTTCCAACAGCACCGAGAATTCCAATTGTTCAACATTAAACAGCGAGGGATCGCACCCTAGATATTCCTCAGCGGCAGCGGCCCAGAAGTCGGCCCAATTGCCTGCCCCGGTATAGGTCGTCATATTGATATTGGGGAAGCCTTCGCAATTTGGATACCCAGCCGCTTCCATTTCAGCTTTGGCATAGTCCGGATCAAAGCCCACCCCAATTTCATTAATGGCTGGGGCATGGGCCATACCGGGTGGGGTAAAGTGGATCATCGGAATGGCGCTGCCACCCAATACCTGATCAATAAAGGCCTGACGGTCAATCACAGCAGCAAATGCCCGCCGCGCATGAACATTATCAAACGGGGCTTTATCGTGCGCAAAGGCAAAATAGAACACCGAGAGTTGGAACAGTTGAATCACCTGTTGCGAAAGGTCGGGGTCACCCAGAACATTTTGTAGTTCGGCCTGTGGCACACCGGAGGAATCGAGTTGATTGTTGAGATAGAGAGAATAGATCGTGCCGCCATCTTCAATCACCTGCTGGTTAACAATCTCGATATTGCCCGTGCCACTGAACAAATCGGCAGGCAGGTTTTCGTTGCGGACAAATACGCGACGTACCCCACGGGTCAATTCGTCAATGAAATAGGGGCCATTCGTCACGATATTACCGGGAGCGGTCCACTCATCGCCAAACTCTTCAATAATTTCCTGTGGCACAGCGCGCAGCATCCACATGGGGGTCATGGAGAAGAAAAAGCCTGCCGCATATTGCAATTCGACCACCAAGGTAGTGTCATCTGGCGCACTGACCGCGGTGGTATCGCCATAGACCAAATCATCGGTGACGGCCTCACTGGAGGTTTGATTGACCACATCGCAGCCCTTAATGACCTTCGCGGCAATTGTCCCGTAATACCCACCCAAGCGAGGATCGCAGGTGCGCTTAATGCCATACACAAAATCGCCCGCCACAACTGGGCGAACAACGGTCGCACTATCACTAGCTGGGTCCCAGCGCATCCAATTGACATCAGTGCGCAGATTAAACGTCCACAGCAAACCATCGGGTGAAATGACCCATGAGGTCGCAATTTCTGGATTGACGGCACTGGTAATGGCGTCATAGTCCGTTAGGCCGAGGAAGATATTTTCAATCGGGGTGATTGAGACCTGATCGGAAGCAATCGCCGGGTCGAGTGAGCTAATTTCACTGCCGGCCGCGGTGTCGCGCTGGACAGGGACATTTTGACGATAAAGGGCCACGACCGTCACTTCGGCGTCGCTGGCGGAGGCAAATCCGGCGGGCAGCATGGCAACAATTAATGTCAGTATCAGCAGCGACACTGGCATCATCCCAACAAGTTTTTTCCCTACTACTCTGTTCATTGGTTCTCTCCATAAAGGTCGGTAGTGATCTAACTTCAGAAAAATTGTACTGGATGCAGGGTTTTGGCACAAAAGGTTCAAATGATTTAAGATTTTCTCATCTAGATTCTAGCTCCTCCTGAAAACAAAATCCCCCCAAGCCATGTAAACCTAGCTCGGAGGGATTTAGGACTAGAACCTCCCCTACCCTGCCGTCATCATCCAAGGGCGATGGCAGGGATAGGGAAACGATTTATTTATTCACCACGCGCAGCTAACTTGGCAGCCATATCAATTGTGTAAGCACCCCAGTGAGCGCCGCCGAAAAGGCCGTCGGTCTCAAATGGGCCACTGTACCATGGCTTCACCAGTGTAAAGAACGAGCGCAGATAGATGGGGGCAATTGGGAATTCACCCTCTGGCCCAAAGAAGGATTCTTCGATTTCAGCATATAGCTGATCGCGCACCGTTGGGTCGCTTTCAGAAGCAGCCTGATTGATCAGGTCGTCTACTTCGGAGCAGGGGCGCAGGAAGGCGTTGTCGGAGGTGCAGGACAGCACATCGTTCACCCAGTTATTGGCGTCGCCATAGTCAGGGCCCCAGCCGAGTGTCCAAGCATTGGGACGATCTTGCGTGGGGGTGTTGGGGTCAACGATTTCCAACAAGACGGAGAATTCGAGTTGTTCAACGTTCAACAATGAAGGATCGCAACCCAGATATTCTTCAGCGGCAGCAGCCCAGAAGTCCGTCCAGTTACCCGCACCTTGATAGGCCACCATGTCAATGGACGGGAAACCTTCGCAGTTTGGATACCCAGCCGCTTCCATCTCGGTCTTGGCATATTCAGGATCAAACCCAACACCGATTTCATTAATCGCCGGAGCATGGGCCATGCCGGGGGGTGTAAAGTGAATCATCGGCACACCACGACCCGCCAACACCTGCTCAATAAAGGCCTGACGATCAATAATCGCGCTGAAGGCACGACGAGCATGAACATTGTCAAAGGGGGCCTTGTCATGACCAAAACCGAAATAGAACACGGTCAGGTCAAAGATTTGCAGTACTTGTTGTGACAGGGTGGGATCAGCCAACACATTCTGCAATTCCGCCGGAGGTACGCCAGAGGAATCCAGTTGATTGTTCTGATACAGCGAGTAAATCGTGCCGCCGTCTTCGATCACGGTGCTGTTAATGACTTCAACATTACCCGTGCCGCTGGACAAGTCTGAAGGAAGAGCAGTATTGCGGACAAATACACGGCGCACACCACGAGTGATTTCTTGCACAAAGAATGGGCCATTGGTCACGATATTACCGGGGGCAGTCCATTCATCACCGAATTCTTCAACCGTTTCCTGTGGCACAGCACGCAGCATCCACATGGGAGTCATCGAGAAGAAATAGCCAGCGGCGAATTGCAATTCGACTACCAGCGTGGTGTCATCAGGGGCGCTGACGCCAATCGTATCACCAAAAACGAGGTCGTCGGTCACCGAGGCGCTGTCTGTTTGGTTCACAACATCGCAACCCTTAATGACCTTAGCAGCGATGGTGCCATAATAGCCACCCAAGCGCGGGTCACAGTCACGTTTGATACCATAGACAATATCGCCAGCCACCACTGGACGCACCACAGCAGCGGTCTGCGTCGCGGGGTCATAGCGCATCCAATTGACATCGCTACGGAGGTTAAACGTCCAAGCCAGACCATCCGAGCTAACTTCCCATGAAGTTGCCAATTCGGGATTGATGGCGCTAGTGATTGGATCATAGTCGGTCAAGCCGAGGAACAAGTTTTCAATGGGGGTAATTGCAACATTATCGGAAGCAATGGCGGGGTCAAGCGAACTAATTTCGCTCTGGCTCGCCCCATCCAACGTAACAGGGGTATCCTGACGATATTGGGCCAGCACAGTGATGCTGGTATCTTCCGCGGCGGCAAAGCCAATCGGAAGCATTGAAACCACCAGTGTCAGCAAAATAGCTGCAACTGGAATCAACCGAAAAGTGGATTTAGACATTTTGGCTCCTCCTGGAGAGCGCAATTTATCTCAAGAATCAAAATTTTAATCAGGGGTTTGTCCGGCCATCTGCCCCGGCAAGCATGTCATGAATGGTTTTTGGCAAGCACCTCCCCTATCCATAATGAAATGACAAAATACTTAGGTGAATGCTTCTGCGACAAATACATGTGGGTCGGTTTGGAAGTTCAAAATTGTTTTGGGGATAGCGCATCGAGTGAACGAACATCGGTTTCCCAGAAACAGGCGTGTTTCCAAACCGTACATAAACTGAACTGCGGAGACAATCCAATTTATTGTTAAAGACTCACTGATGCAATTAATCCAGATTATAGGAAAGGTTCAGGCCTTGTCGAGGAATATCAAATCTTTCTAACGTCTCTATGGTTTTGTTAAAATGCCGAACCTTTTGAAATTTTACAGTGTACATGCAATTAAGAAGTAAAAAGAGGGCGTGCCAGGACACCTCTCTTTTTACTTACAAAAAAATCTAGACCTTATTTATTCACCACGTGCGGCCAATTTCGCCGCCATATCCACTGTGTAAGCACCCCAATGAGCACCACCAAACAACCCATCGGTTTCAAATGGGCCAGTGTACCAAGGCTTAAACAGCACAAAAACTGAGCGTAGATAAATGGGCGCAATAGGGGTTTCGCCATCTGGCCCAAAGAAAGCCTCTTCAATTTCGGCATACAGTTGATCCCGCACGCTGGGATCACTTTCGGAAGCAGCCTGATTAATCAGGTCGTCCACTTCACTGCATGGGCGCAGGAAGGCGTTATCCGAGGTACAGGAGAGTACGTCGTTGACCCAGTTGTTGGCATCAGCATAGTCTGGCCCCCACCCACCTGTCCACGCATTCGGGCGGTCTTGGGTTGGGACATCGGCTTTATACGATTCTAGCAGCACCGAAAATTCCAACTGTTCCACATTCAAAACGGAGGGGTCGCAGCCCAGATATTCCTCGGCAGCCGCCGCCCAGAAATCGGCCCAATTACCTGCCGTTTGGAAGGTCACAATGTTGATGCTGGGGAAGCCTTCACAACTAGGATACCCGGCGGCTTCCATTTCGGTCTTGGCAAAGTCTGGATCGAAACCCACCCCAATTTCATTAATGGCCGGGGCATGGGCCATGCCGGGGGGTGTAAAGTGAATCATGGGTACGCCACGACCCGCCAACACCTGCTCAATAAAGGCCTCACGGTCAATAATGGCACTGAAAGCACGCCGTGCATGGACATTATCAAACGGAGCTTTGTCTTGGGCAAACCCAAAATAGAACACGGTCAAGTTAAAGATTTGCACTACTTCTTTGGACAATTCCGGGTCGGACAGTGCATTCTGGATTTCGGCGGTTGGAATACCTGCCAAGTCGAGTTGATTGTTAAGATACAGCGCATAAATTGTGCCGGTGTCTTCAATCAAGGTGTAGTTCTGGACTTCCACATTCCCTGTACCGCTTTGCAAATCCGCCGCCAGTGCTGTGTTACGAATATACACCCGCCGAACGCCGCGGGTAATTTCATCCACAAAATATGACCCATTGGTCATAATGTTGCCGGGGGCAGTCCATTCATCACCATATTCTTCAATGGTTTCTTGTGGCACGGCCCGCAGCATCCACATGGGGGTCATCGAGAAGAAATAACCAGCGGGGAATTGCAATTCAACCACCAACGTCGTGTCGTCGGGGGCACTGACGGCAATGGTGTCACCAAAAACCAAATCATCGGTAACGGCATCGGAAGCAGTCTGGTTAACGACGTCACAACCTTTGATGACTTTGGAAGCAACCGCGCCATAATATCCCCCAAGTTGAGGATTGCAGGCACGTTTGATGCCATAGACAAAATCGCCTGCGACCACCGGACGAACTTCTGTCGCGGTCTTGCTGGCAGGGTCGTAGCGCATCCACATGACATCGCTACGTAGGTTAAATGTCCATGTCAGGCCATCGGTGCTGACATCCCACGAAGTCGCAATTTCTGGGTTAATTTCATTGGTCACTGGGTCATAATCGGTCAACCCTAAAAACAGATTTTCAATCGGGGTAATCGAAACTGCGTCGGAGGCAATCCCGGGGTCAAGTGAGCTAATTTCAGCCGTCGTGGCAATATCAAGGGACACAGGCGCATCTTGGCGATATTGGGCCACTACGGTAATGCTGGTGTCCTGCGCTGCCGCAAACCCAACTGGCAAAGCGGCCACAATCAATGCAACCAGCAAAGCTGCCGCAGTAAGGCTCATTCTGAAACGTTTGGTCGTCATGGTCGAAATTCTCCTCTAAAGACTATTTGGTTTATCACGCAGAAAAAAAGAAGTAGTGCGGTTTGAAGGCATAGGCTCCTTTCATTGGGGCATGGCAAGACCTCGTAGCCGTAGAATTGGGATTCCAAATTGAGATGCGTAGGCAAATAGGCAGGGGAAAATGGTTCTTATAACGACCCCGTAATCTGATTAACCCTCGGCATAATTTGGGTTCGACTACGAGGACTCACTCGTCATTATTAAGCGGCATTATAGCCAAAAGAGAGCATGTTTGTGGGGAAAATAGAGTTTTTCTGACTTGTATATGAAATTTGTTGAAATAGCGAACTTTTATAGTTTTTTATAGGTATATAGAACAAATAATGTTATATACAAATTTATATTTCAAAAAGTTCAATAGGACTTTAGCAAAAATAAGGGAGGCGTTTCACCTCCCTATATTTTTTTGACTTTAGCGACGTTTATTCACCACGTGCGGCCAATTTCGCAGCCATATCAATGCTGTAGGCTCCCCAATGAGCCCCACCGAACAAGCCATCGGTCTCAAATGGGCCCGTGTACCATGGTTTAAACAGGCTAAACGTGGAGCTAAGGAATAGGGGCACAATGGGATATTCACCCTCTGTCCCAAAAAAGCCTTCTTCAACCTCGGCATACAATTGATCCCGCACACTTGGGTCGCTCTCACGGGCTGCCTGATTAATCAAATCATCCACTTCGGTGCAAGAGCGCAGGAAATTATAGGCCGCCGTGCAAGACAGCACATCATTCACCCAGTTGTTAGCATCCGCATAATCTGGCCCCCACCCCAATGTCCACGCATTCGGGCGATCTTGGGTGGGTGTCTCGTTATCAATAATTTGCAGCAAGACTGAGAATTCAAGCTGCTCGGTATTGAACAAAGTGGGGTCACAGCCCAAATATTCTTCGGCGGCGGCTGCCCAAAAATCGGCCCAGTTGCCAGCCCCTTGATAGGCCGCGATGTCAATGTTGGGGAAACCCTCGCAATTGGGATAACCCGCCTCCGCCAATTGTTCAGCCGCATATTGGGGATCGAACCCAACCCCGATGGTATTAATCGCTGGGGCATGGGCCATGCCGGGTGGTGTAAAGTGGATCATGGGCACACCTTGCCCGCTGGCAACCTGCTCAATAAAGGCCTGTCGATCTACAATGGCGGAGAAGGCTCGGCGCGTATGGACGTTATCAAACGGCGCTTTGTCGTGGGCAAAACCAAAATAGTAGACACTCAAGGTGAAGATTTGCCGAACTTGTTGAGAAAGCTCTGGGTCAGCCAGCACATTTTGTAATTCGGCGGGCGGCACACCCGACGCATCATTTTGATTGTTCAGATAGAGGGCATAGACCGTTCCAGCGTCCTCGATGACATTGTAATTAACCACTTCAATGTTGCCAGTGCCGCTAAACAAATCAATCGACAGGGCATCATTGCGTACATACACCCGACGCACCCCGCGCGTAATTTCGTGCAAGAAATAGGGGCCGTTGGTCACGATATTGCCGGGGGCCGTCCATTCGTCACCATATTCTTCAATAATTTCCTGTGGTACAGCCCGCAGCATCCACATGGGGGTCATCGAGAAGAAGTAGCCAGCCGCAAATTGTAATTCGACTACCAATGTGTTGTCGTCGGGGGCATTGACCTTAATTGTATCGCCATAGACAAAATCATCGGTGGTGACGTCTGAACCGGTCTGGTTAACAAGATCGCATCCAGCGATGACCTTAGCGGCTACCGATCCGTAATAACTACCCAACCGATTGTCGCAGGCGCGTTTGATGCCATAGACAAAATCACTTGCAACCACCGGGCGAATGACCGCCGCTGTTTGGCTGGCTGGGTCATAACGCATCCAGTTGACATCCGAACGCAAAGTAAACGTCCATGTCAAGCCGTCCTCGCTTACCGTCCATGAGGTCGCCAATTCAGGATTGACTGCCCCAGTCACTGGGTCTGAATCGGTCAAACCCAAAAATAGGTTTTCGATGGCGGTAATCGAGACCGCATCCGTCGCAATCCCCGGGTCAAGCGAACTAACTTCATCCCCTGATGAGGTATCGCGGGTCACGGGCACATCTTGGCGATAGAGCGCAACCACCGTAAGGGTGCTGTCTTCTGCCGCTGCAAAACCAACCGGAAGCAGTGCGACCACCATCGTCAGCACTACCGCCAAGACGGAAACCAATCGTATTTTTGAAGACATCAGTAAGCCTCTCCTTTGATGAATGTATTTGGTTAACTGAGGTGTTGAAACACAGGGTGATAGACTCACTTGCCGACAAACGGGGCTGTTAAAATTTTATGCCAAAACAGTGCGAGGTAAACTAAAAATAGAGTTTTTCTGATTCATTTTCGGATTTGTAAAAACTGTGAACCTATCTATAGATAAAGTAGTACTTATCTAAAATTAAAATAGATTACTCCATTACATTTTTCGCTAGCGAAAAGTTCAAGGCGATTTGACCAAAAAATTTCCGAGAGGCGCCAGGACACCCCTCGGAATAATCTTTTTGCTATTTTTTAGCCACGGGCAGCCAATTTAGCCGCCATATCAATGTCATAAGCATTCCAGTGCTGACCGCCGAACAAACCGTCGGTTTCAAATGGGCCGGTATACCACGATTTGAACAGGACGTAATCCGAGCGGAGATAGAGCGGCGCAATCGGGAATTCGCCCTCGGGGCCGAAGAAAGCTTCTTCGATTTCGGCATACAGTTGATCACGTTCCGCCGGATCACTGACTGAGGCAGCTTCGGTGATGAGGTCATCTACCTCGGTGCAGGGCCGCTTGACACGATTTGACACCGTGCACGACAACACGTCCCCCACCCAGTTGTTGGCGTCCCCATAGTCTGGCCCCCACAACAGCGTCCATGCGTTGGGGCGGTCTTCGGTTGGGGCATCAGCGTCGGTGATTTCGAGCAACACGGAGAATTCCAGTTGTTCAATAGTGAACAGGCTGGGGTCACAGCCCAGATATTCTTCAGCAGAGGAGGCCCAGAATTCACCCCAGTCGCCTGCCGTCGTGTAGGTCACGATGTCCACATTGGGGAAGCCTTGGCAATCAGGATAGCCCGCTGCTTCTAGTTCGGATTTAGCATAGGCAGGGTCAAAGCCTACCCCAATTTCATTAATGGGTGCGGCATGAGCCATACCGGGAGGCGTGAAGTGAATCATCGGCACCCCGCGGCCTTCCTGAACCTGATCAATGAAGGCTTGGCGATCAAGGATGGCGCTGAAGGCACGGCGAGCGTGAACATTGTCGAAGGGGGCTTTGTCATGCGCAAACCCAAAATAGGACACCGCAAGATCAAAAATCTGACGGACTTCGCCCTCATATTCCGGATCAGCGATTACCCCTTGCACTTCGGCATCAGGGATATTGCTGGTATCCGTTTGGTTGTCCAGATACAGGGCGAACTGGGTACCGAGGTCTTCGACCAAAATGGTGTTGACCACATCCAGATTACCTGCGCCTTGTAAATCGGCGGGAAGAGCTTCGTTACGCACAAACACGCGACGTACCCCACGGGTCACTTCTTGCGCAAAGTATGGCCCATTGGTGATGATATTGCCGGGGGCTGTCCATTCGTCGCCATATTCTTCAATCGCTTCACGGGGAGTTGGGCGCAGCACCCACAGGGGAGTCATCGAAAGGAAGTACCCCGCCGGGAACTCCAAGGTAATGACCAGCGTAACGTCATCGGGAGCGGCAACCTGTGTGGTATCGCCATAAACCAAATCATCCGTGATCTGCTCAACGGGGGTCTGGTTAACGACTCCGCAGCCTGCAATGACGGGAGCAACCACCGAGCCATAGTAGCTAGCAAGGCGTGGATCGCACGCACGTTTAATGCCATAGACAAAATCGCCAGCCACAACTGGGCGAATAACCGCTGCCGTATCAGACGAGGGGTTATATTGCATCCAGTTGACATCGTTGCGCAGATTAAATGTCCATGTCAGGCCGTCATCACTGACCGTCCAAGAGGTCGCCAATTCTGGCACAACCTGATTGGTGACAGGGTCAGAATCGGTCAGGCCAAGGAACAAATTTTCCACCGCTGTAATAGAAATCACATCCGACCCCACGGCTGGGTCTAGGCTACTGACCTCGTTAGCGGAAGCCGTATCGCGTTGGACGGGCACATCTTGGCGATATTGGGCCGTCACGGTGATGGTGCTATCTTCTGCCGCCACCAAGCCGACCGGAACTAGAGACACCAATACCATTAGCAGCACAGCAATCACCGTGCCTGCTCGCAAGGTGTTATTAAACATCTAGGAACTCCTTATAGAATCGAAAATGATGTATCAAGTAGCTGGTTACGAAATTCCCATGTCGTGCCAGCGGTGGCTGTCCAAGCCGACTGGTAATGACGACCCTCCTCTCGTTTTCGCGCTGTTCCGAATGAAAAATAGGCAACCTACACTGGGAACAAATGTAGGCTGCTGACCAATGACGAGTAGCGGGCTTTCGGATGGCTGATGCAACTCCAACGAAGTTTGTTTCGACTACTCAGCTAATTTACGCAGATGAATCAGGGGGTGTTCAATTTCTAAGAGGGCCTTCACCAAAATACTAATTATTTGAACCTATCTCGTTTCAAAGTGATATTGAGAATCCCCTCAACCCGAATGGACAAGTTGAGGGGCCATTTCCTACCCCGCCCGCGCGGCTAATTTCGCAGCCATATCTATCGTCTGCGAATTCCAATGGGTTCCCCCAAACAAGGCATCCGTCTCAAATGGCCCGGTATACCACGTTTTAATCAATACAAAATCCGAGCGTAAAAACAGTGGGGCAATCGGAAACTCACCAAATGGCCCAAAAAAAGCCTCTTCAATTTCGGCATACAACTCGGTTCGTAAAGCCGGGTCATTTGATCGGGCTGCCGTATCCATCAAATCATCTACGCTCGTACACTGTCGTTGAAAACGATTCAAAGCCGTACATGACAGTACATCACTCAACCAACTATGGGCATCCCCATAACCCGGCCCCCACCCCAATGTGAACATATTCGGACGTTCATCGGTTAACACATCAGGCGCGATAGATTCCAGCAGCACCGAAAATTCAAACTGCTCAATCGTAAAAATCGTCGTGTCACAACCCAAATATTGCTCGGCGGAAGACACCAAAAACTCGGCCCAAGGCCCCGCCCCACTGTAGGTGGCAATGGTGATGGGGGGCATGCCTTTACAATCCGTATATCCCCCCAATGACAATTGATCTTTGGCATAGTCGGGGTCAAAGCCTACCCCGATTTCGTTGATAGGTGGCGCATAAGCAATGCCCGTCGGCGTAAAATGAATCATCGGAATCCCACGCCCACCGCGCACCTGATTCACAAAGGCATCACGGTCAATGATGGCGCTAAAGGCCCGTCGCACCTGCACATTGTTAAAAGGCGCTTTGTCTTCTATAAAGCCAAAATAGAAAACTGATAGGTCAAAAACTTGCCGCACTTCCCCTTCAAAGTCGGGGTCAGCCAAGACATTTTGCAGCTCCGCTGGGGGTACTGCTGCCGAATCAGTTTTGTTATCAATATAAAGCGCAAAAGCCGTGCCTTGATCTTCAATGACCAACTGCACCACTTTTTCTAAGTTGCTGCGGTAGCCAAATAACTCAATCGGCAGGGCCGTATTGCGCACAAATACCCGTTGTAGGCCGCGTGTCAATTCTTGGATAAAAAAGGGGCCATTCGTCACAATGTTGCCGGGGGCTGTCCATTCATCACCATATTCCCGAATCACTTCCGCCGGAACAGGCCGCAGCATCCACATCGGGGTCATGGCAAAGAAAAAAGCCGCCGGGTATTGCAGGGTAATCGCCAGCGTCTGCTCATCCAAAGTCTGTACTTGGATGGTATCGCCATACACCGCGTCATCCGTCAAATTGTTGGAAGGAGTCTGGTTAATGATGTCGCATCCTGAAATAACCTTCGCGGCTACCGTGCCATAATATCCACCGAGGCGAGGGTCACACGTCCGTTTAATGCCAAACACAAAATCATCGGCGACCACTGGGCGCACTATTCCGGCGGTATCGCTAGCGGGGTCATAACGCATCCAATTGACATCCGAGCGCAGATGAAATGTCCAGACTGTCCCATCGGCACTCACTTCCCACGACTGCGCCAACTCTGGCACAATCTCGTTGGTAAAGGGATCAACATCGGTCAGCCCTAAAAACAGATTTTCGATGGGGGTTAACGACACCGTATCCGAAGCCAATGCTGGATCGAGTGTGCTGATTTCCGAAGCCGTTGCCGAATCTAATGTCACTGGAACATCAGTCTGAAGCATTGCCACAATTGTGACCTCAGTATCCTCGGCCTGACTCATCGTAACTGGCCCACCCATGCCCATTGTCAGCACCACCACCAACCCTATCCACCAGCATCGTCGTTGCATATCTTCACCCCTTTGTCTCCACTCAGTGACTCAATTGTACGGATTCGTCCTCCGTGTACAAAATAAAATACCCGCTGGGGTGGGTAGCGGGCTGAATTTTGGTCTAAATGAGAATCAAAACTGTGCTTCTATGCTGGCTGGCTCGAATCAGGCAGTGGTGTCGAAGGCCGCTCACCAAATAGGCTTAACAAGAGCACCTGAAAGACAAACGTTACAACCATCGCCGCAAAAACCGGGCCAATCCACAAAATAAGCCAAAAGGCTGATTTAGGAATCAGTAAGTGTAAATCCGGGGCATTGGTCGAGGTCGGCTCATACATGGTCAACACTTGATAGATGATGACCAGCGACAACAGATGAACCATGACTCCCGCCCCTGCACCGTAGATGACCGCAGGCTGGAATCGCTGGAAAAAAGCGCGTCCAAAGCGAATTCCGACCACACTTGCCACCAACATATTCATAATGGGGCTAATCAGGGCATCAATATGCAAAATTCCGGCAGTGCGTGTTCCCCCGCTGGCTTCAATACCGGGGGCAAGGTCAATATCACGCATGTTCAACAAGGCTAATTGGAGGAAAAGCAGGGTCATGGGCAGCAATGCAGCCACGATTACCGTAGTCCCATCAATTTTTGGCATAGGCAGGGCTTTGGCAAGTGCCCCACTCGCAGTAAAGCTCCCCGTCACTACGGCCAACCCAACCATCAATGCACCCAAAAACATAACCATGACAAAAAAAGCGGGATAGGTCGGTAGCGAATTCAGGTAAAAAAGATCGAGGGCTTCAGTAAAGGCTTCATGCGCCACATCGGGGAAATAGCCAATGAGCATCAGCCGCAGCCCCACCGCGATTTCATAACCCAAAACCGCGCTCCACACCATTGAGGCGTGATAACCGGGGCGCTCTTGCCATACGCCACATAAAAACCCACCGATATACCCCCCGGCCCACATGCCCAGCACCAACCAAATCGCCTCGCGCATGTTATCGGGCAAATTGACCGGGCCATAACCGGGGAAATCGGGATTTAGATGTTTCAATGCTAACCCGTTTAACAGGGTTGCGATTCCAAATGTGACCCATGCTGTCAGGGCAATGGCCCAAAAGTTGAGCCGAAAGGGTCGTGATGTTAGTTGCGTAATTGGTGATTTCGCTTCAGTCGTCAAACGTCGTTCTCTATTCGTGATGTTTAGGCCGGAGGCGTTTTCTTCTCTTGGCGAACTTTGACTTCGGTCTTGTTCTCTGCTGCTTCAGCCTTTTCCTTAGCAGCAATCTCCTGCCGTTTATTTACAACCTCATCCAAGATTCTCCGCAGTTCGGGCATCGCTGGCAAGGGTTTATACATCAATTTATCGGCCTGAGCTTGGGTAATAGCTTCGCGTTCTTCATCCGGGGACAGACGATAGGCCGTAATTAGAACAATTGCCACATTCCGTAGAATAGGGCTTTTGCGTAAACGGCTGCCTACTTCTGGGCCACTGGCTTCGGGCAGATGAATATCCAAAATTGCCAGCTCGGGCAGTTCGCCATGAACCCGGCCTTGATCTACCGCATCAATCCATGAGATCGCTTCGGCCCCATCCACAAACGCAACGCCCTCAATGCCCCATAATTCAAACATTGCAAGGAGGACATCATAAATATCCGGCTCGTCCTCAACTACCATCCACGTTCGCAATGTTCACTACTCCCCTTATGAATCTTTAGCAAAATTTGCTTAATCATAGCATCAGCGGCGTTCTCGGCAAGTCCTCACCCATTAAGGTTGAGCATCGAGTTTGAGACTGGTTAGAAACTAGACCGTCTCATTTTCGGCGACTGGCAAAGCCATAATAAAGGTGGTGCCCTGCCCCGGTGCGCTGGCAACACTCAATGTTCCCCCATGTGCCTCCGTGACAGCTTTGGCAACAAATAAACCCTGTCCCAAACCGCGCGGATCAAGCACTTTGCCTTCAGGGGTGCGGGCCTCGCCGCGATAAAAACGATCAAAGATATAGGGTAAATCAGTCTGTGAAATCCCTACCCCGGTATCTTCCACTTTGACCAACACCTGACCCTCGCGCCTTGCCCCCACCTTGACAACAATCTCGCCACCCGGCTGGGTATATTTAATCGCGTTATCAATCAGATGCCCCAGCGCCCACAGTAAGCGTTTTTCATCCCCCAAAATCAAGGCTTTTTCAGGATGTGTCACCATCACTGTAACCTGCAAATCGGCCTTTTTGAGCCGCTGGTCAAGTCCTTGCAAGACATTAAAAACCTGATTGGGTAGCTGCACTACTTCACGCCGCACCGCAAAACTGCCCCCGCCAATTTCGGACAGGTCGAGCAGTTCCACCACCATTCTATCCATAATGGCGACATTCCGCCCTATCGCCTCCAAAAATTTACGATTTGGGGGTTTGCCTTCGGGCAAATTCAGCATGACATCACTCATGCCCTTAATCGCCGTTAGGGGTGTTCGCAGTTCATGCGACATCTGTGTCACGAATGAATCTTTTAGTCGTTCGGCCAGCGCATCGGAGGTCACGTCACGCAGTACCATGACTGTACCCAGAAATTCCCCGGACTCGGAAAACACACGGGCCAAGCGAATACCGAGCAGTTTACCATTGACCTTCACCCGCTGTGGGTCACCTAATGGTTCCACCTGTCCAGCAAAGGTCATGTCGCGCTCGTAGGTCACATAATCTTTAAACAACTGACCCAAGGGGCTGTCCCAAAAATGACGGGTGCTGCCAATCATTTCACGGGCGGCCTCATTCATCAGCACGATTCGTCCGTCTGGGCTTTGCATAACGACCCCTTCATCAAGGGTCGCCAAAACACCCGTCAGCCGTGCCAATTCAATATTCTGTGTTTTGACCCGCTGCTGGACAGCATGAAGATGAGCCTGTGCGCCACGCAAGGCTTCGGGGTCTACCAAAATCTTGTGTCGATGACTCAAATTCAGATATGCCCGCTTAAAAAACGTATCCGTCACAGTGGCGAGATCATTGACCACACGCATAAAACCGCGCAGTTCTTGAGCGCCAGCATCAGGGGTTGTCCGATTTGACAACAGCCACTCCTTTCAGGGGTCGACCTCATCCACTGGCCCTTATGCTCATTGGAGAGGCGGCTCATATTTGCCGTTGAGTACTTCCATAATCATATTATGGAATTTGTCAAAATCGGGCAGCGGCTTAAAAATAATCCGATTCACACCATCTTTCGTCCGAAACTCCATTTGTTCGCTTTCCGAAAGTTGGAACGCCGTCATCAAGATGACCGGAATCTTGCCCAATTTTTCCGACTCACGCATCCGATGCGCAATCTCGTTCCCATTTGGCCCCGGCATCCGGATGTCACTGAGCATAAAGACGGGCAAATCACCCGCAAACGTGCCATTGTCCACGCTTTCGATAAAAGCAACGGCATCTCGGCCATTTGAAAATTCTAAAACACTATGCCCCCAGACCTGAAACATCACTTTCACAACGTTTCGGATGTCTAATTCATCTTCCACCAACATCCACGTAGACAATCGCGTCCTCCTGAATTAAATCAAGCTAAATCACGGCGTGTTACCGTAGCGTGCTCCCACGTAAATATTCCATTAATTTCCCTGCCCGCTCAAAATGGTAACAACGAGCGACTATACTATGCAACTATTTGTCAAAATTTTGATGACCGCTTGTGGAAATAGATACTGTATGTTTTGATTATTTTAAATCAATTCCCGCCCAAACGTTCCTAAATTTTTACGAAATTCATCTTTTATGAAAATCTTCCGCAGCATAATTGACCTATTATTATTTCTTATCAACGAGGCGATTTTATGCAAATTTCTCAAGGTCTTGAAGAAATGCCGCTTCACGATGCCATAGTTAGCAGTATAAGCTATCATTTGAGAGATAAAACTCTCGTCATTAAACTTCAGCTTGCCGATTGGGAGGATGAGCTAGGGGAATCAGGCACTTTAACTTTTTTCCAAGTCGAAAATCTAAAAACAAACCCTCTGATTGAGGATATTGATTGGGAAAATTGCTCTGCTGATATATGGAACGTAGATCACAGGTCAGACCTTGATAAGGATCAATTTGAAGGTGTGGGAGCATTGATACAGCTAGATTATTCTATCAATGGGAAACATCGTTCCACTATACTGGAGCTAGAATTTCTTGCATCTCATTTCTTGTGGGTTGCTGAAAATTGACAACGATAATCGGCATATAAAACAGAATATTGAGCCTCCTATAAAACCATCCTGTCCCCATCTTGTGGACATTGATTTCGTAGCCGGGGGATTCTATTCCTCGGTGCTTCCCAGCAACCACTCCAATTGATCCAACACCTCCAACCAATGTCGCTGCATTTGCTCCCGCTGCTCCCCATTGGCTAGTTTCTCATGGTGAAAACTAATCGTCGCCCCACGCTTGGCAGGTAACACTCGAATTTGCAGCGTGGTCGCAAAATCCCATCCCTCCGGCTGCCAGCGCATCCGAATCATACGACCCTCATCGTACCCGCGAATCTCACCCTTGGTATTTTCGGCAGTTTTGAAAGTATCCCCCTTTTTAAAATCCGGCGTTACCCCATTCCCCAGCCATAGACCCAGCCCCGGTTGCGTCATCAACAATTCCCATGCCACATTAGTGCCGATGGGCAGCGTCCGCCTCACCCCGATTTCCCAGCCCTGTCCCTTTGTTTTACCAATGGGCATCATCATTTTTTCTCCTTATACAAGCGCGGCCACGGCTTCAATCTCAATCAAAAATTGGGGATTCGCTAGTCCCGCCACGATAATCACGCTAATCGCAGGGGGATGGGCGTTCATATTCCCTGCCTTTTGCGCCCCCATAAACGCCGCCTGCAAGGATTGCCCTTGCACCACATAAATTGTCATTTTGATGACATCTTGCAATGTCGCCCCAGCCGCCGTCAACGCCGCTACCACATTTTTGAAGGCTTGCTCACTTTGGCTGGCAATATCATTGCCCACAACCTGCCCCGTCACATTCACCCCATTTTGCCCGCCGACATAAATCAGTTTTTGTGGATTTTCTACTGCCACCGCCTGTGTAAATGCTGGATTCTTGGACAGCGTATCGGGGTTTAACCGTGCAATACTCATAGAACCTCTCCTGTTGCATCGTCTTTTATCTACATTTTCCACCCTATTTAGGCTAAAATCAGTCCTAAAATCGAGGTTGTATGTATAATCCAGCCACCCGACTTCTCGCCATCCTCGAACTTCTGCAATCCCGCACCGAAATCAGCGGACAGGAACTCGCCCAAGCACTCGAAGTTGAGGAGCGTAGTATCCGCCGCTATATCATGATGCTGCGTGATATGGGGATTCCCATTGAAGGGGAGCGGGGCCGACATGGGAGTTATTCACTCCGCCCCGGCTTTCGCATCCCACCCCTCATGTTCAACGCCGATGAGCTAACCGCCGTGATGATGGGTCTCATGCTGATGCGCGAATTGGGGACGACCCCTCGTCTGGCAGTTGCTAGTGCCACCGCCAAAATTGAGCGGGTCATCCCTTCCGAACTGCGTCAATCGGCTGAGGCGCTACAGACCTCTTTGAGATGGGGGCATGTCCAACTCGATACCTACGCCGTTTCCAGTGAATGGATTACAACTTTTACTATCGCCGCCCATGCAAAACACTCCCTTAACATGACGTATGTTTCCGCCGATGGTACCTTAACCGAGCGCACCATTGACCCCTATGGCCTCGTTTTGCACGCCCGCACTTGGTACATTCCCGCCTATTGTCATCTACGGGCCGACCTACGTCTCTTTCGCCTAGATCGTGTGCGTTCCGTTTCGCCTACCGACCATCAATTTAGCCAACCCGCCGATTTTGACCCCAGCCGTTTTGTCTTAAATGCCCTTGCCCAGCTACCCGGCATCTATACGTTTGAAATTATCTTGCACGCCGCCCTATCAACCGTTGAAACTTACCTTCCATCCAACCTAGCGCTTTTGGAAAATGCAGGCGATGGGACTACCCTTATGCGATGCTATTCGGACGACCCCTATTGGCTGGCGCGGTATCTCGTTGGTCAAGAAATCCCATTCACCGTGCTTGCCACCGATGAATTACGAACGGCTCTCAGCGTCATTGCCGATGAAATTTTGGCTGGGATAACCAGAATAGCAAAATCGCCTAATCCCCAAACCAACCAGCCATGTTAAACTCCCGTCAACCGTACCAATTGAAGGAATAAAATACCCATGGCTAAAGTTCATGACGAAATTACGCCCTACCTGCGCGAACTGATAGAACAGCAGCATATCTTTTTTGTTGCCACTGCGCCTCTTTCCGGTGAGGGTCATGTCAATCTCTCCCCCAAAGGATTAGACTGCTTCCGCATTTTGTCACCGCTTAAGGTGGTGTATCTAGATTTAACAGGCAGTGGCAATGAAACCTCGGCCCACTTGCTCGAAAATGGCCGCATCACTTTTATGTTCTGCACTTTTGATGGCCCACCTAATATTGTTCGCTTCTATGGCAAGGGCCACGCGGTTATCCCGAATACCCCGGAGTGGGAAGAGCTCGCTCCCAACTTCAAGCTGTCCCTCCCCGGCGTTCGTCAAATTATCGTCGCCGATATTGAGCGGGTACAAACTTCCTGTGGTTATGGCGTCCCTTTAATGGAATTTGTCGGCGAGCGCGACCAAATCCAGCGTTGGGTGGATACCAAAGGTGAAGCAAGCCTTGATGACTATCGCCGCCAGAAAAACACCCAAAGCATTGATTGCCTACCCACACCGCTTTTTGCAAAGTAGGAAAATTTATGACTGTTACTGTTGATGATTTTCGCACTGTCATGCGTCAATGGATTACCGGGGTCACCATTGTCACCGCCTATTCACCAGCTATGGGCCGCGCACGGGGCAACACTGTCAATTCGTTTACCTCGGTCTCGTTTAATCCTCTATTGGTGTCCATCTGTCTAACCAAATCCACCGAGACGGCCCAAGCGGTTCTGGATGCACAGGCCTTTGGTATTTCTATCTTGTCCGCCGAACAGGAAATTTTATCCATGCGTTTTGCGGGCATGGATTCCAACTTCCCCGCCGACCTCGATCGTTTTACCGGTGTCCCAACCCAAACCGCCGTCACCCAATCCCCTCTATTGACCGAGGCCCTTGCGTGGCTCGACTGTAAAATTTGGGCGATCTATGACGGCAGCACCCATCATATTATTGTGGGCGAAGTCGTAGCGACCTCGCTAAATCAATCCCCCCCCCACGAGCCGCTGTTGTATTATAATCGGGCCTATCGGCGGTTAATGCCCCCGGATTAAGGCGATGGATACCATCTACACCCCGGATGAACAGCGTCAGTTATTGACGACAGCCCGTGCAACCCTAGAGGCGGTGACACAAGGAGTGGCCTTGCCCCGCCTCCATTTGAATGATTTTTCGCCCGCCCTCCAAGCTGAACGGGCCTGTTTTGTCACCCTGACCTATGCCCATTCCGGGGAATTACGTGGTTGTACTGGCACACTTGCTGCCCGCAGCCCCTTAATTTTGGAAGTCGTCAACACCACACGCCAAACCGCCCTCAATGATCCGCGTTTCTATCCGGTCACCCCAGATGAAGTACCGCATCTACACATTGAAATCAGCATCCTGACGCCCATGCAGCCCCTTGCTTACACCAGCCCTACCGATTTGATGGGAAAATTACGCCCCACTATTGATGGCGTCATCCTGCAATATCATGACCGTCGCGCCACCTTTTTGCCCCAAGTGTGGGAACGTGTCGCCGACCCCGCCGCCTTCCTCAGTATGCTCTGCGAAAAAATGGGGGTTGACCCCGACACATGGCAGCAAGTTCACCTTGAAGTCTATACCTATCAATCTGTTGTTGTAGAAGAACCGCACCTCTAAAAATCCACAATCACCCCACGTTCGCCCTATTTCGGCACTCTGTACTATTGCAACCCCAACAACAACGGCTTAAAATGCCCTTGTAATGTTTGTCACAAGTTAGGATACTGCCCATGTTGAATGTTCGGAGTTCATCCAATTGGATCACTCGCCTACCGCTCATTTTGGTAGTCGCGTTGATGCTCACCGCGCTATTGGTCGCGTGCGGAGATAAAGATGAACCTGCTCCTACAGAAATTGTGGTGGTGACGGGTCAACCCAGCGCGACAGCCTCGCCGACCAGCGCACCGCCTGTCAACGAAACCGAAACCATCGCAGCGATTTTAGAATCGTCCAATGCCACGGCCACGGCCCAACAGCAAATCATTGATGCTCAAGCAACCCAATTGACGCTTGCCACAACGCAACAGGCCGAAGGTGGTCAACAAGGCAGTGAGCCGACCCTTGACCCCGCCATTGCCGCGACGCAAACTTATCAGGCCAGTTTGCCATCCCCGACGCCAACCGCCACAGCCACCGACCTACCTAGCATCTTCCCCACGCCTCAAATTGAACAGGCGATTGTGGTCGAGCAGGTCTTTGAAGGTGGGCGTATGTTCTGGTTCCGCGAAAACCACAAAATCTGGATTGTCTATGGCACCGACCCTACCAATCCTGACCAAATTGTGATTGATCCCGCACAGGGCGAATGGGTCTGTTTTGACGACACCTTTGTAGACGGCGAACAGGAAAGCGATCCCGCCATGGAACCTGCCGCTGATGCCGTTACCACTTCGACCTTTCCCTCGGTCTATCCACAAGCGCGTGTCCAACAGCCCATTCGTGGCTTTGGCAAATTGTGGCGTGAACAACCCGAGCTGCGTGATCATCTGGGTTGGGCGCTGACAGCTGAAATTGAATACAACACTCGCCGCGAATATCTGGCAGGTGGCACAGTCCAAAATGGCGCTTACGTCCCCGCCCCCGGCGAATGGCGCGTAGGGTCATTCTTTAACGCGACCTATATTTTCCTAGAGAAAGAAGTCGGCGCGGCCTGCCCAACCGGGACATGGCGTGCCCGTCAGGGATAAATCGAGGAATTTTCAGCGGGATATAATCTAGGGCGTGTCTCAATGATGCGCCCTTTTAATTCGTTTAGACCTATCCAAAGTCGAGCCATTCACCTCCCCAGTATGTCTCCCTACTCGTCATAAGAAGAATTATCGCTGCATCGCTTTATTGTCGAGGCTTAACTTCATAGTGTTTCTATCAAGATGGAAGAATGCACACCACCCGAAAACCTAAATAGAAATCCCAGAAAGAGGGCAGGCCACCATTACGAGAGGCCAATCGCGCCAGATGTAGATTGTCTCGCCATGATCCACCCTTCACTACTCGCCGGGGATTCCCTTTTATGTCGCTGTTGCTGGTATTATCAAAATCGGATAGTGTCCACTCCCACACATTTCCGGCCATGTCCAAAACTCCATACAGCGAGGCCCCCTTTGGATAAATCCCCACTGCCGTTGTCTGCCTCAAATAATATGGGCCAATTTCTCCATCGGTCTCATCAAGATTAGCATAGCCACTAATGTATTCATTTCTCCATGGGTAAAACAACCCAACTGTTCCTCGTGCCGCTTTTTCCCACTGTGGCTCAGTTGGCAAAGTCACTTCATATCCTACTTTTGCACTCAACCACCCACAAAATGCCATTGCTTGATACCATGAGACATTTTCGCGAGGATGGTTGGCTATAGGCCATGTCTGTTCAAAAGTAGCTTTTTGCTCCTCTGCCAACCCCACCCACCAACGGTCATTCTGAATGCCATCTTTTGCGTCCACAAATGCCTGAAATTGGACAAAGGTTACTGGACAGCGGGCAATCGAGAATGTATCCAAATTTAATTTCTGGCGCGGAAACCCTTGATACGCTTTGTCGTCACCGCCAAAAATAAACTCGCCTGCTGGAATTTCCACCCAATCAATATCCGGTATCCCATCGGTTCTCAGTCCTACACCGGGGCGAGGGTCGCCAATTTCGGCCAGTCGGCGTCCGGCTTCGGCGCGTTGGGGCGGTTCGGCGTTGGCGTCGGCAATCAAATCTAGTAATTTTTGTTGTTCAGGCGTCAACTTGGGCTTGGATTTCACTGGCGGGGGTGGCATCACTTTTTTATCGTTCCGCCGTTCCAATTCAGCTTCCAGCGCCCCAATAATATCCGCGACATTTTTCAGAAAGGGTCGCCCTGAATCTAATTCCGGTGCATGATAGCGGGTCATTTGTTTTAAGTCAGGAAAATCCTGCAAATCTTTCGCCGAGGGCATCTTCGCACCTTTAATACAAATTGGCGCAACTAATCTGCCTTGTTCCAACGCAATCGCAATTTCCAGCCGCACATAATCAGTTTCATCGCGGATCGCCCGTTCCCTCAATAGTTCCAACCACTGCGGCCCGATAATGACAATCACGACTTCCGATTCAAGCACTTTTTCGCGGATGAACTCGGCAAAATCCGTAAAATACGGCATATTGCTCAAATCCATAAACACGTGCTCATCCTCATAGCCGTTGGCGATAAACCAATCGCGGATGCGTTCGACAAAATCGGGGTGGTCGGCACGGCGATAGCTAATAAATAGGGTGGGTTTTTGGGTCGTCATAAATGAACCAACTCCAAGAGGGCAGGGATTGTTTCAATAGTTCAAATAACATTCCTTAATAATACCCAATAATCGTGCATGCGATTTTTCGATTTTCCCACTCGCCATTCCCTAGCATAATCCCCTCATCCTAACGGCCATAGATATGCGCCCAACTCATAATTTTGATGGAATTTTGATAGCACCACTTGACAAGTCCCTACCGTTTAAGAACGTGTATGCTGCGTCTTTTATGTCCTGTCTAATCAAGCGAATATAGCCATTCGCTTAGAAAATTTAGCTATTTTCAATTCCCAGCACCCGCAAAATCCCCGGCGTAATATCCATCAACGAGGTGAAGTTTTCCGCAAATTCATGCCGTTTCTCGCCAATCACGACAGTAGGCACTTGGTTTTCGCTGTGCCGCCTGTCGCCCTGCACCTCCATATTGCCATGATCGGATGTAATAATGATCAAACCCCCATCATCACGCCACTTTCCCAGTAATCCAGACATCACACCGTCAAATCGTTCCATAAACTTGACCGCATCCTCAAACGGCCCACGATGCCCAATTTCATCCGTAATCCATGTGCTAAAAAACGTGAAATCGCGCTGCCAAGCCAATTCCCCCAATCGCACCCCCGCCCCCTCCGGTGTATAAACAGGCGCATCAAGATACCCTAAATGTTCGCGCCAACCCTCACCCGTCCAATCCGGTGCAATGGCTTCCCCCGCGTTGTAATGCTGTTCCGTCAGCAATGATAACCCCGCCGACATCACGGCAATCTGATAGCTAGATGGAATACGTTTACCACTATTGATGCCCTTAAAAAAACCGGGTGGATAGGGGTTAATCAGCGCTGCCGTACGGTTATGAGCCACCAGCGTCTTAAATAGATTGCCCTGTTGCAAAATCTCTCGAATCGGCGGATTAGGCTTGGGGCCATAGTGTTCGCCTATTTCGGCGGGCACATTCCGCCCTGTAAAAATAGTCGCCTGTCCACTGGCACTTTGCGGCCTCCCAGAGATACCAAATTGGGCATCGGTAGGAATAAAAATTGCCCGCTCGGTTTCAGTACGGGGCGTATCCCGTAACCAGCGTTTACCCCCCGCCAAATTATGTAATGTCGGCGCATTCATGACCGCAAACGGGTTAATCGCCGGGTCATCATCGCCCAAGCCAATGCCATCGAGAAAAATCAGGAGGATATGTGGTGTCGGCATGTTATCCCTAGTCGTGTTACACTCGGATAGAAAATTTTGTGCATGAATGTCTGGGAGGAAATTTAAGATGCACCCCCCTATTAAAAAACTTTGGCGCATTACGGCGGTTGGTTTATGTGTTGGCTTGGCTCTGGCCTTAATGCTGCCGGGAGCCTATTCAATCCGTGCCCAAGATGCAGCGACCCTTACTCCAACAACTGAGGCAGGGCCACAAGTAACGCCGATTCCTGCAACACCCACCTCGGCTGCTCCGCCCCTCTCAACCAGCCAACTCGCCTTGTTATCTCAAATAGACGCGGCGAACCTTGACCAATCTAACTGGCAAACCTATCGCACCGTCAGTTTTAACAACGCCAGTTTTGTAGAAACGTTAACCAACTTTGCCGATGGCAGCATCTTATCACAGCGCCAAGTGGACACGAATGGTCTAATTACAACCGATGTGCAAGGGGATATCCACAGCCCCACCCACAGCCAAAATTCACTGATGACAGTTGAGCGAATTGAGCGCAGCAGTTTTTCGGCAGGCACGCCCACTACCGAGCAATATACCCTATTGGTGGAAGCCCGTTATATCAACAGCCGACTGTATGTACAGGCCATTCGCACAGGTGGCTCCGAAACCTTGCCTGCCATGCCACCTGCTGGTTGGACGGACATCACCGATAGCCCGGATCAATTTCCAGCACTGGAAGTGATTAATCTACGCCAATATCTGCCAACATTAGCCCAAACTTCCGGAACTAACCCGCTGACATCAACCGATTGGGTCAGTGTAGTCCAAAATACCCCCCTACGCGATTTAATCGCCGATATTCGCCAAGAACAGCCTGAAACATTCCTCGATGGCCCCTTCGCCGGACAGACCTTTAATAAAGTAATTGTCCAACTTGACCCGGCGGCGGTAGTACGGGCAGCGTTTGTGGGCAGATCAAATGTGGATGCTCTCGTCGCGGCGTTTGTCAATGAAGGGGTGGATATGTCTTTGACAATTTGGCTTGACCAGAGCAATTCGCGGCGGGTACGGGAACAATATGTATTTGTTATTCAAGGTAGCCCTACCCCAGAATCGTTTGGGTATGCTCCCGGTGATATTGGCGAAGGAACCAGTATCAATGTGATATTCTCGTTGGAAAGCGATATTACTTATACCGCCAATGCACCCGTGAATATTCAAGTGCCGCAATAGTTGGGTTGAAACCGGTTTTTAACACTCGATTAGTGGCATTTCTGTCGGTTTCATATACTATAGTGCAGGCGATTATCAAATCAATAGAGGCGTAGACACGATGGCAGGCGAAGTCATTCTTGTAGTGGACGATGGGCGTGAAAGCCGCGATTTTATTGTGGATTACATCCTGAAACCGAACCAATATACCCCTCTAATCGCGCGTAATGGGCTAGAGGGATTGGAATTGGCACGCCAGCATCGCCCCGATTTAATCCTGCTTGATTTACAAATGCCCAAAATGAATGGGATGCAGGTGTTGGACGCTCTGAATGAAGAAAACATCGACATCCCCGTCATTCTGATGACCTTTCATGGCAATGAGGAAATTGCGATTGAGGTTTTCCGTAAAGGGGTGCGCGATTATGTCAAAAAACCCTATACGGTTGAAGAAATGGTCGCGGCCATCGAACGTAGCATGGGTGAAGTACGCCTGCGTAAGGAAAAAGACGCCCTCACCGAACGCCTCATCGCAGCCAATACAGACCTCAGCCAGCGTATTCGCGAACTCAACGCCCTCTATAATGTCGGCAAAAGTGTAACTGCCCTCACCAGCCTTGATGAATTGCTGCCCAGCATTCTCCGCGCGGCCACTGAAGTAACGGGTACGGAAGAAGGCAGTCTTCATCTCATTCAAGGGGAAGAGCTTATTTGTCGCGCCCTAAAACACCCTGATGAAGCAAATATTCGGGCCGTCTATCAACCCAGCAAAAATCGCTTTGCGTGGCACGTTATCCAACATGGTCAACCATTGGTAGTGCCTCCACAAGAAATGGCCCCACTGCGCCAGAAAAACCCATCACTCCCTGTCGCGTCGCTCTACAGTCCTTTGACCGTAGGCAATCGAGTGATTGGAGCGCTGGGGGTCGGGAATATGCGCGAAAATGCTCAGCCCTTCCGCAAACAAGATGGGGCGATGCTCAGTGCCCTGTCCGACTATGCCGCGATTGCGATTGAAAATGCAGCCAATTTTGCTGAGCTATCTCAATTTAAAGACCAAGAGATGACCTCGGTACTGGCTTCGTTAGAACAGGTCATTTCACCCAATCTGATTGAAAAGTTATTAACCGATGACCCCCAAAATGCGCTCCAACCTATTCGTAGTGAGGTAAGCATTTTAGCAGTGGATTTGCGGGGCTATCCCATGTTGATTGACCAAGTTCAACCGGGCCAACTGGTGGAATTGATTAATCGCCAATTTGGATTGCTGACCGACATTGCCGTTGAGTATGGCGGAACCATAGATCGTGTATCAGGTGACGGGGCCTTGATTTTCTTTAATGCTCCCCAAACACAGGCCCAACACGAATTATTGGCCGTTGAAACCGCCTTGCAATTGCAGCACCGCATGGAAAACGCTAAAGCTAGCCCGGATGGGTTGCGTTTTGGTATTGGATTGCACATGGGTGAGGCTGTCATGGGTAATGTGGGTGTCTTAAGCGGCTTAAACTATACCGCAGTTGGTAAGGATGTCTTGTTGGCACGTCGCCTCCAAGAACAAGCCCGACCGGGGCAAATTTTGATATCCGACCAAATGGTAACAAAACTGGGTAAACGTATCCAAGTCAATTTATTGGGGGAAATGGCAGTCCGAGGCCAGCAAGCGTTGGTGAAAGTTTACGAATTGCTGGGCCTCGCATGATTTGCCTATCGAACTTACTAGCCGTGGGCAGGTTGAACAGTCACAGAGGGCGACTTGGCATCATCTGCGGTAGCGGGCTCAAGGGTATAGAGTTGGCAGTTCCGACGATTGAGTTGGTGTTGCAAACGCCACATTTGGAAACGTCGCCAATAGGGTAGCGAGGTGTCGGGCAGAGTCGCAAATATGGCCTTGCTTTCCAACGACTCTGCCATCTCTACCAATGCCTCCAACAGCGTGAAATATTGCATATCACGAATGCTGATTTTGATGCCATAATCCTCAGCCGTTAACTGAAGTTCGTCCACTAATTTTTGTTCATCCCGACTCATAGGGATATTCGCCAAGTCTGTTCCCACCCAAGTCATTTGCTGAACTGGAATCATGCGCACCAAAGTCACGTCAGATTGTTGATTACGAGCTATTGCACAGGCCAGATGCAGCGCCTGAAGTGTCCATTGCCGATCACATATTTGAACCATAATAGTGTTCATGCTAAAAATCTCCACAGGCATTCAATTGATTTACAATTACTATGCTAGCAGAGCAAAATAAGGAAGGTTTCAAGAGATCGGGGCGAGGAATAAATATTTCGTAAAGATTACTCGACCTCGATAAACCGATAGCCGACACCGGGTTCATTGAGGATGTAGCGGATATTACGGGCGGGATTTTCGCGCAGTTTCTTGCGCAGTTGGTTGACAAAGACCCGTACATAATGATCCATGCCACTATACTCCGGCCCCCATACGCGGTTTAGGATAGCCTCATGGGTCAATACCCGGCCTGAATGCGTGGCTAACAGCCGCAAAAGTTCAAATTCTTTAGGGGTCAGATGGACTTCTTCGGTTTGGATAAACACCCGATGGTTAGCAAGTTCAATCCGCAAATCTCCCACAATTATTTCGGCTTTAGCACTGGCAGTTGGCTCAGCTACAATGCGCCGGAGAACGGCTTGAATGCGGGCCCGCAGCTCTTCTAGGCTAAAGGGTTTGGTCAGATAATCATCGGCACCAGCATCGAGGGCTGTCACTTTGGCTTTATCTTCATTGCGCACTGACAGCATAATAATCGGGGTTTTAGACCACTCACGTAGGTTGCGGCACACTTCAATTCCATCGGGTGGCGACCCTAATGAAATATCTAAAATAATCAACTGGGGGGCTTGTTGGGCAGCTAAAGTAATTGCCTCTTGACCGTTCGCGGCTGTGATGACCTCATAGCCATAGCCACTAAGGCCCGTTTTGAGCAATTTGCGAATTTGTGGCTCATCATCTACTACAAGGATTTTCATAGGGTTATTTCGGCTGACTCCTTAGAAAGCGATAGCGTAAAAGTAAATGTGGCACCACCACCGGGGGTGTCCTCTACGGTAATCCGCCCCTGATGAGCTTCAATAATACCTTTAGTAATTGCCAACCCCAAGCCAATGTTCCCTTCAACCCCATGATAAAACGGTTCAAAAAGATGTTGGCGCACCTCTGACACAATGGTAGGGCCATGATTAATCACTGCAATACGGGCCTCATTGTTCGCAGTGGCAAGCGTTGTGACAATCTCAATTTTGGATTCGGCTGGCTCATAGCGCAGCGCATTTTCAACCAAATTGGTTACGGCCTGCAAAATTAGTCCATAATCGAACTTTACCAACGGCATATCATCGGGGAAACTAATGCTTAGGCGCTCAGCCTTGTGGAGCTGATACATGCGGGCTGCCACATCACCAATAACCTCCTCAAGTGAATTTAACTCTAGATGAAGGTACAGTGCCCCGGCTTGGAGGCGTGACATATCCAGCAAATTACCCACCATTCGATTGAGTTCATCAGCTTCGCTTTCGATTACCGCTAGCATTTCATTTTGCTGTTCAACATCCAATTGCTGACGCAAACTCATTAGGCTGGAGGCCGATGTTTTGATAATGGTGATAGGGGTGCGCAAATCGTGCGAAACAGCATGAAGTAAAGCTGTTTTTAATCGGTCAGCCTCCTCAATGGTCTGGCTACGACTGAGCTTCTCGGTCAATTCGATACGCTCTAAGGCCATACGCGCCTGAATAGCACTCGTATTGAGTAAAGATAATTTCGTTTCGTCCGGGGGCTCATCAAAGGCAACACATAATGTACCATAGACGTGTTCCCCCTGTCCCAAGACCAAATAACACACCGTCTGGTCAGTTAGCATGACAACACTGGCATAAGGCAAAATATGGACATGGCGGGTGTGCAATTCTTCCGACAGCACGTTTTGCAACGCATCATAAATGCCCTCACGGGTGGAGAGTTGATTAAACATGCTGGCTAATTTGTGTAGCACTTCTTTTTCGTCGGCACGCTGGCGAGCATTTTTGGCTTGTTGGCGGGCATTGGAAGCCAATTGGCCCACTAAAAACGCGACCAACAGAAAAACGATTAAATCCAGCAGTTCACGGCTATCGGAGACTAAAAAAGTATAATAGGGCTTGATTAAGAAAAAATTGAACGACAAGAAACACAGTACAGCCGCCAACAGCGAGGGGCGAGTACCCGCGCGGGCAGCGATTAATAGAACCACCAACAGATAAATCAAGGAAAAATTTGCTAAAGTTAAGACCTCGCGCAGAAAAAATAGGCCAAAAGTTGTGGACATAACAAGGGTAATGACAATCACATATTGGCGGATAGACGGGAGTTTTAGCAGCACTCGATTCGGCCTTTCAATCGGGCATTTCTGAAATATTCCTGAAAAAACTATAACCTGTCTCAAACATAAAGAATAAACACAGAATTCATACTATAATTTAGCTAAAAGTTTGTTAAACTCATCTTTCATTAATCTTTACAGCTAGACACAATAGTTTTTCCATATGCCTTGATGATAGGCATAAATTTTAGGAGGTTTCAGTGACAGAGCTTGCAATGGCCCCTACGCCATCTTCACCAGAAATCACTGCGCCTGAAGCAACAGACGTACCCATTGTCGCCGAGTATTCACAAAGCCAATTTGTTGAAGAGGTTCGCACCGAGCGTTTATCACTGCTTTGGAAAGCGACCTTAGCGTTTGCCTTTGTGGTCATTTGGGTTGTCGTTGTTATCACACAGGGCGTTGGTGATTCAGCCGCCACCATTATCGTCGCTGTATCAACCATTTTGGTTAGCAGTCTCCTAACTTCACAATTGCTCAAAACAGGGCGGTATGAGTGGGCCACGTATAGCTATATTGTCGGCTTAATTTTTACTGTCGCAATTATGATGGTGTTTGATAATAAAGACACCCGAACCCTCGTGCCATTTTTGGGTATCCTCGTGATTTTCATCGCAGGGACACTCATGTCAGTACAAGCACTGTTCCTGATGCTGACTCTATGTTTTGTGGCAATGTTGGGGATTCCCTATGTAGCAACGGGTGATTTTGTCATGAACAATGGGGTTGGCTTTGCCCTTACCCTTATGACCCTAACAGCATTAATTTCGGCTCAGACCAGCGGTGAATTATATGGCATCGCCGAATGGGCTTTGGGTAGTTATCGCAAGGAACGTGAAACAGCGGTGAAGCTGCACGAAAGTCGGTTAGCTGTCGAGAAAAGTTTGCTCAAGCAGCAAAGCTTGACCATGCAGCTTCGGCACTTAAACGCCGATTTGGACAAAGCCCGCGAAGCCGCCGAAATTGCCAAGCAGTTTCGGGGTCAATTTCTTGCCAATATGAGCCATGAATTGCGAACACCCCTCAATGCAATTATCGGTTTTAGCGATACAATGCTCAACTTCCCGTTAATGTACGAGGGAGTTGAACTGCCCGGCGAATATCGCAAAGACATGAATCAGATTTATACCAGTGGTAAGCACCTCTTGAGCATTATCAATGACATCCTCGACCTGAGTAAGATTGACGCTGGGCGCTTGGAAGTCGAAATTCAACCAGTGGAGTTGGAACCGATTTTCAAGGGTGTCCTTTCTACCGCAGTGGGGCTGGTCGGTGGCAAGACGGTCAAGTTGATGCGTAATACACCCGACCCGCTGCCTATGGTGGTAGCAGACCCTATTCGTTTCCGACAAGTTTTGCTAAATTTGTACAGCAATGCAGCTAAATTCACCGATGAAGGTTCTATCACCCTCTCCCTTGAAGCTGAACCCAATCGTGTAATTATCGCCGTGACAGATACGGGAGCAGGTATCGCCAAACATCAACAAGATTTGGTTTTTGAGGCCTTCCAACAAGGCGAGAGTGGACGTAAGCAACAACGACAGGGTGCAGGGCTTGGTTTGGCAATTTCACGCCAGCTATTGAACTTGATGGATGGAGCGATTTGGGTGGAAAGCGAATTGGGCAAAGGTTCAACCTTTTATGTTGCCCTCCCGCGTTATTACCCACCCGGTTCAGATGCGGAATGGGTCGAAGTTGAAACCACCCAAACCCAACCAGCACAATAGGGGTAACACATTATGCGGATTATGTACGTCGAAGATAACGCGGTAAATCTTGAACTGGTGCGCCGCATCGCCCGGCTGGGGGGGCATGAAGTTGTCTCATACAGCAATGGCAAAGATGCTTTAGACGCCTTACAAACGGATGCCGCCCATTTGGTACTGATGGATATTCAGCTTGAAGGCGAAATGGACGGGATTGAGGTCATTAAACGGCTACGTACCAGAGGCGATCAACGACCGATTATCGCTATTACTGCGTATGCAATGCGTGGTGACGAGGAACGTATTTTAGGCTCGGGTTGTAATGATTACCTACCCAAGCCACTACCCATCAGCCAATTCATTACATTATTGGCAAAATATGATCCTTCAAACACTCAGCCACAGGCCAAACCAGAGCCAGAACGTAAACCCGTCACTTCACAATTGGTGCTGCCTAAGACTCATCCCGCTGTGGCAGGCACTGCCGCCACACCAACGACCACCGCTACTCCAGCAACCGAGACGCCAGTCGTTACACCTGCGCCTCCAGTAGCACCAGTAGTAGCTGCATCAGCCGTACCTACGACACCGACAGTGGCGGCAACAACACCAGTAGCCACACCCGCTGTATCAATCGCGCCTGCTCCTACGACGACGCCAACAGCGCCTGTCGTTGAAGCGCCTGTCACACAGCCTAACCCGGTTGTAGCACCACCAGTGGTCGCTACTACGCCAGCAACTCAGGCGACACCTATACCTGTTGCACCGGCTGTACCCGTCGCGGCTGAAACTTCAGCCATGCCGCCCAATCCTCAACCTATTGTTTCCTCCCCAACCATGGAGCATAGTGATGACAAATCCGGATGAGACAAATAGTTCAGCGAAAGCCGAGGAAAGCCCACCACCTGTCCCTACCCCAAAGGGACAGCCTGCGGAAAAACCGCCCGTGGTGGATGCTCACACCAAAGCAACCGAAAAACCGGGCGTTGAGGAGGTTAAACCTGTTGAGAAACCTGTTATAGCAGAACCCAAACTGGCTCCTCCACAGCGCTTTTGTGCATTGGTAATTGATGATGAATTGGCAAATCGGGATTTTTTGATGCGGCTTTTACAACAAGCTAAATTTGAGGTACAGGGCGCGGCATTGGGATCAAAAGCCCTCGAAATTGTCGCGGAGCTTGGCAACAACATCAAACTGATTATGTTAGATCATCAACTACCTGACCAATCGGGAGCCGAACTCTTGGTGGCCCTACGCCCCTTGCTGCCAGAAGCAAAAATTGTGATGGCAACCATGCACGACGAACCGGGGATGATGCACAAAGCATTTGCCGCCGGGTGCAACGCATTTCTGGTTAAGCCACACGGGTTTATGGAATTATTTAAATTGGTTCAAGGGGTGACGACTGACCCAACCTGTTTGCAGAAATTAGATGGATTAATCTTTGATTTACATGGCCCCCGTCGCTACCGCGCACCCAGCGCTACGCCCAACCTAAATCCTTGAGGATTACCGCTCGGCGACACGCTTGCCCCGCCGCAGATTTTGCAGGAACGTAACGGCTTCGGCGGAATTTTGAAAAAACTTTACTTGCTCACTGTGCTCCGTAATGACCAACAGTACTTCTAGGCGCTGTTGGCCTTGCATACCTCCCAAAACCCCTACCCCTCCAATGCGCGGATGATAGAGCGAAATTGCCAACTCCCGTAAGATATTGGGCGTCACTGGGCCAAGATTACTCGCGTCTAATAACACATAACAGGTATCATCTTGGTGATCGAAAAAATCGGTGAGCCAACCCACAAGAGCCATACCTGCCCGTTCACCAAGAGGGCCTTCTAGCGATACCTTTAATAGCCAATCAAATTGGCGAGAAATGGTATACTGACCATCGGTAAAGCTGCGTTTCATCAGACCGGTGGAATTGGTCGCCAATGTCCTTAACTCCTGCACGCAAAGGGTAGCTTCTATAGTTTTTTATTATCACACAGTTTGGGTAAGTTTGAATTTTTTTACATGAATTTTTCAGAATTCATAAATTCTTGTAGGTTCGACTATTCTTGTTTTCTTATTTCTCAATCTTTTGCAGCATGGTGAGTGGATTATGTACAGCACAACACTTCAGCCAGACCAAGCGACATGGGATGCATTTGTGGCAGCCCACCCGCGTGCCCATTTTTTACAACTCAGCGCATGGGGTGTCTTTAAATCAGGTTTTGGCTGGTCGGCCCAGCAAGTGGGTTTATTGGACAAAAACACCGGAAAATTGATTGCCGGGGCGCAGATTTTATATCGCCGCCTGCCCTTGCATTTAGGTAGCATGGCCTATATTCCGTTTGGGCCGCTGGTAGATTGGGCTGACATCGGTCAAGTCAAAGCCCTCCTCAAACTGATTGATCGAGCAGCACGTCAACATCGAGCCGTGTTCTGTAAGGTCGAACCCGGTTATGATGTGCCCCCGGATGTATTGAAATCCTTAAGGCATCGCCCTAGCCCACAAACCGTGCAACCACCCCGGACTATCTTGATTGATATTGGGGGGCGCGACGACAAGGGTGAAGTAATTGATGCCGAAAAAATTCTGGCACGGATGAATCAAGGCACACGCCGCAATATCCGCAAAGGTGAGAAATTTGAAATCGAGGTGCGCGAAGGCCAACGAACGGATGTGGATAATTTCAATCGCCTTATCCAAACGACCTCTGAGCGCCAAAAGTTCGGGGTGCATGTGTCCGAATATTATGAGCAGGTCTATGAATTGCTGATTGAGCAAAAAACTGCCCACTCACCTATCAAAGCCACCCTCTTGATGGCAGGTTATACCGATGAAAACACGGGTGAAACCAAAGACCTTGCTGGAATTTTTGTATTTGCTTTAGGCCAGCGAAGTTGGTATCCCTATGGAGCCAGCAGCAACGAAGAGCGCCAACGGATGGCTCCCTATGCAGTGCAATGGGCTGCGGTTGAATGGGCCAGAAAACAGGGCGCGACTACCTACGATTTGTATGGCATCCCCGATGAAAATGTCGATTATTTGGAACGGCATTTTGAAGAACGCGAAGATGGGCTATGGGGAGTCTATCGCTTTAAACGGGGTTGGGGTGGCAGGGTCGTGCGTACCGTCGGGGCGTGGGATCGCGTGTATAATCCGCTGCTATATTGGGGTTATCGCACTTATCTTTATTTTCGGCAAAGTGCCGTTCATGAATAATCAGGATGTGAGTATGCAGACGACACCACAGCGAAAATCTATTTGGTGGGAACGCATTATTTGGTTTGCAATTGGGGCATTTATTGCGCTGGCCCTGCTGGTCATGCTGCGGTATGTCTTCACAGTGTACACGTCTTCCTCGGATGAATCACGCGGCGCAGATATGATTTTAGGGTTTTTGCAGGGGGCCTCGGTTTTAATTGGTCTAGCCCTTGGTATCACAGCGATTTATGGTTTTCAAAATGTGCGGGATTTTCGGGAACAATTGGAAGAACGCGAACAAGAAATCCGCGATGAGTTAGAGGAGATTGAGAACGAGATCCGCCAAGAACTCAACAAGGTCATCGAGTTGAACGCCCAAATGACGATCTACCGTCCACAACTTGAACGACTTTCGGAAATTCAATCACGCCTAGACCTAACCGAAGCGCGTGTCACCCAAGACATTGCAGCGGCAGTCAAAAATGCCAGCAATTACAGCCAAGCTATGCAATTGGCCGACCAAGAGTTACGCAAACAAAACTATCCGGAAGCTTATGTTTTTGCGAATGAGGCGCTGGCCGCTTATCCAGATAGTGCCCTCGCTCTGTACATGGCTGGTTGGTTAGAGGTTCAACACATTCCAGATAAGCTCGACACAGGGTTAGAAAAACTTGAGCGATTGTCCCAACTCAATCCCAATTGGCCGTCGGCCCAAGCCGCTTATGGGGTCGGATTGCGACGCAAAGCCAGTCAATTAAAACGCGCCCATCAACCCTTTGATAAGGTACTGAATCGGGCACGACGGCGCTTTGAAGAAGCCCTTGATGCTAATTTCTATCTGACAGATTTCAATTCCGAATCTTATTGGGGGCCTGTTGGTGGGCTACTGCGCGATATGGGGGATATTGATGAGGCGATTAGAGCCTATCAAAAGGCGCTGCAAGTGACCCCGCGCTCATCATATCCGATGGGAAATCTGGCAGCCCTGTATTTGCAAAAAAAAGACTATGACAATGCTCTCGATAGTTTTGAAAAAGCCCGCAATTTTGCCCAAACCGAGTTATCTTTAGTCCCATACGATTATTTTTTGATGATGGATATTGCTATGTCCAGCACCATCAGTGGACAGCGCAACGCCATCTATTTTGAAACCGCCCAAGAAATGTTACAAAACGCCCTCAATTCAGATGTAATTGCAACGCTGTTACGGGTATCGGAAAGCGGCTGGAAATTTTTGCAAAGCAACTGCCCCGCTGAGTGGATTGAAGTTAAACAACGTATTGATGCAGCCCTCATCGCCATTCGGCAAAAAATTGCGGAAAAAGAAGAGGCATCCCCTAAGGAGGATAACTGATGTCCGATTCAACCCCTCCATTTGTTTTTGGTACCTTTCAACTTGGCCCTTCCATTGGAGAAGGGGATATGGGAACGGTCTATAAGGCCCAAAACACCCAGACCCAAGAAACAGTCGCTCTTAAAATTTTAGATAAGGTGGATACGAGCCGCGAAGGGATGCGTGGAGCGGCAGTTGAATTGATTGAATTTGCCGCCAGCCTGACCCATACCCACCTGCATCCTATTTCACAAGTTCTTGAATCGCCTGATGGCCTGACGGGGATTGTGATGCCGATGGCAGCCGCCCGTTCGGTCAATCGTTATTTGGTCGAAGGTAAAACCATTCCGCGCGGAGCGGCCACTAAAGTCATTACTCAAATCGCCTCGGTGCTGCATTTTTTACATGAGCAAGAGGTGGCACATGGCAGTATTAAACCCACCAATGTACTGTTGGACGCACAAGGCAACGCCACGCTTTCAGATTTGCCCATGACCCATTTGCGCGAACTGGGGCTTATTCCTAAAGAACCCAGCCTGATGCAGCGCTATTATATGGCTCCCGAAGTGGTCTACCATGCTTCACCTGAACCCAGCCACGACGTTTTTTCGTTGGGCGTGCTGGCGTATCATCTTTTGACCGGACGCATTCCCTTTGATGACCCCGAACCATTGGCACGCAAAAAGGTTTCGCGGGAAGGATTGCCGCCCATATTGATACCGGTACTGCTGCGGGCCATGACTTCGCGGATACGACTACGTTACCAGACCGTTGCAGCCTTTATGCAAGATTTTCAAGGAGCGGCCAATGGCAAAATTGATCCCGAAACTGAGCGCCTTTTTAGTCTGGCGGATGAACCGTCGGAACACGATGAACCATAACCCACCAATGGGAGATTTATGCTGAGAAAACTTCACTCGCTCGAAAGTCTTGACGCGGTCTACTCCCGGCCTAAACGCATGGCCGTGATTGATGTCGGCTCGAATAGCTTTCGCCTGATTGTAATGGATTATGTGCCAGATACCTGCTTCCAGCTCAGTGATGAAATCCGTGAGGTCGTGCGGTTGGGATCAGGGCTTTCTGAAACCAAAGTGCTGCGGGCTTCACAGGTGGAGTTGGCTGTCAACACTATGAAGATGTATGCGGCTTTTTGCAAGGCGGCAGGCATTGACGACGTGCGGGTTTGCGCAACAGAAGCTGTCCGGTTAGCTAACAACCATAACGCCTTTTTGAATCGCGTCCGTAATGAGACAGGGCTAGAAGTACGCATTCTATCCGGCGAGGAAGAAGCCTATTATGGCTATCTTGCCGCTATGAATAGCACCACCCTGACTGATGGTTTCGCCATGGACTTGGGCGGCGGCAGTCTTGAAATCAGCCATATCCAGAACCGCCAGATGCGTGAATCGGTCAGTCTGCCATTGGGGGCCATTCGCGCCACTGAGGATTATCTGACAGGCGACCCCATTGACCCCAAATCAGCGGAGAAATTAGACAAGGCCGTGCGAAAAATGGTTGCCGAATTGGGTTGGTTTCGCGCTGGGCCGGGCCTCATGTTGATTGGGCAAGGCGGCACATTACGCAACTTAGCCCATATTGACCAGCAGTTCCAAGACTATCCGTTGGATGAACTGCATGGCTACCAGCTTTCCACCAAAGGGCTTAAACAAATTTACGAGCAATTGCTGCCTATGACAGTGCAGCAAAAACGTCGTGTGCCCGGTATGAAAGAAGATCGGGCCGATATTACCACCGCTGGCTGTATCGTCATCCGTGCCGCAGTGGAGGCCGCAGGATTTAGTGGAATTACGATTTGCCATCAAGGGATGCGGGAGGGTGTCTTTTACGAACACTTTTTACCGGATACTCCCGGTCATCTGTTTGAAGATGTACGGAGAGCCTCCATCTATAACCTTGCCAACTTGTATCATTTTCAACAGTCTCATGCTGAACATGTAGCTAAACTGGCACTGCAATTATTTGACCAAATTCCAGCCGACACGATGGTCTGTACCCCCGCCGACCGCGAACTGCTGTGGGCAGCGTGCATTTTGCATGATATTGGTGTCACCGTAGATTACAACGACCATCACAAACACAGCTTTTATCTGGTGTTGAACGCGGGTCTACCCGGCTTTAATCACCGTGAATTGGTATTGATTGCCCTTATGACCCGGTTTCATCGCAAAGGGCCAGTTACTTTAGAACGATTTGGATCCATCTTAGAGGAGGCCGACGCCAAAAAGCTGCTGCAAATGACGGCGTGTTTGCGCTTGGCCGAACAATTAGATCGCAGCCGTGATGGGGTCGTCCATGAAGTGCGTGTTCATGTAGGAGGGCAGTTTGCCCAATTGGAATTATTGGTGGGTGGGGATGGCGTCGTAGCTGAATGGAGCGTTCTGCGTCACGCCGATATTTTCACCAAAGCCTTTAATAAACAATTGGAGATTGTGACCACGCCGCTTTAATATTGGCGAGGTGGCACTACCCCAAATTGGGTTTGCTCAACTAGTGAATAAAATGAATGCGCCAGTTGGGCCGGGTCAGTTTCGCCCTCAGCCAGATGTTTGACATTCGCCACTTCGAAATCGGCATGGAGCTTTTCAATTAGACTCACTTGGAAACTGGCGGGTTCAAAAGAGAATAGGGCCAGCAACGATGTATGATGCCCTCGGACAAAACACAACCACCCGCCGTTTTCGAGTTCGATGTTACGTACTGCCGCTTGGAAAATCTCAGCCGTTGCCGAAGCATAAGCGTCAAACATAGGTGTCACTAATTCGGGCTCAACCTGAAAGTCACCAACCGTTTCAATGGGCATTCCAGAGCGGTTGCTGTAGACACTTAAGCCAATAGGCATGGATTCATAACGGCGGCGGATTTCAACGGTATCTTCACCATCAGTAATTGCTTCGCGCCAGCCTGTCGGGTCAGATTCGGCAATCAGTTGGGCAATGAGCAGGATTTGACGCTGATAACGGTCATAGATATGTAAAAATTGGGTGCGATTAAGTTCCCCTGCTGCAAATTCTTGGGCCACCCGTGACATTTTTTTATGCACATCACTGATAAACCCCTGTCCTCGTCGAATTTCGTCACTGCGCTGGTTCTTGTTATCTTGCAGCATCTCATCATTTCCCCAACTGAGCTTGTATGGGCTGATTATAGCTCAAAACAAAAGCACCTCCTCAAGGTAAAAATCAAGGGAGTGCTTAAATAAAAATAGCCTTGACACGACAGGGGTTAGTTTTGTGTCACTAAGTGCACAATCGTGACACCTTCACCGCCTTCTTTGTCGCTACCGCTCATATGTTTAGATACGAGTGGATGGCGGCTGAGTTCTTCTCGGATGGCTTTACGTAAGGCGCCTGTCCCTTTGCCATGAATGACCCGGACAAATGGCAGGCCCGCCATATAAGCCGCATCCACATAACTCTCGACTTGGGGAACGGCATCTTCAATCCGACTACCCCGCAAATCCAATTCCAAGCCCGGTGATTTGCCACGATCAAATTGAGTGCTGGGGCCGTCATACAACTCCGGCATGGCAGTGCGCTTTTCTTTCTTGCGTTCCTTAGATGAACGACGCTCTAGTTCATTTGGTTTAGCCCGAATTCGCAGCCGGCCAACCAAAACCTCAATTTCGTCAGTCCCAATTTCGGTAATCTTACCCTCAGCTTTGAGATTGGGCAGCCAAACCACTTCATCCAAACGGAATTGCTGCACCTCACCATTAGACGGTTTTTCGACAGGGTCAGGCGTTTTCAGATAATCCGCTGGGGAAACTGTGCGGGCCTGTTCCGCGATTTGGCGGATGGCATCCAATGGTTGACCTGCCCCTTCTAGCTGACGCTGCATTCGGCGGATTTCACGGCGTAAATCTTCAAGGTCGGCCTCAGCTTGTTCGCGTGCTTCGGCAAGGATTTTGCGACGCTCATGTTCGATATTTTCCACCCGATCAACCAGTTCCAGCCGCAGGTTATCAACCTCAGCCTCTTCTTCTTGCTTACGACTAAGCAAATGGCGGATTTCGTCACGGGTTTTCTGAATCTCATCGAGCAGGTCATCCACTTTCAAGTCTTCGGTGGCGACCATCTCACGTGCCTGTTCAATGATGCCAGCCGGAAGACCCAAACGCGAAGCAATAGCTAATGCGTTAGAACGTCCGGGAATCCCCACCATTAAACGATAGGTGGGGGCTAAGGTTTCAAGATCGAACTCAACGCTGGCATTGCGTACACCGGGACGTTCATAACCAAAGGCCTTCAGTTCAGGATGGTGGGTCGTCACAATCGTTGTGACTCTACGCTCCAAGAAATGCAACAGCAGCGACCGTGCCAAAGCCGACCCTTCAGCAGGGTCAGTTCCGGCCCCCAATTCATCCAAAATCACGAGCGAACGTGAATTCGCCAATTTTAAAATCTGGATGATATTGGTCATATGGGATGAGAAGGTACTCAGCGATTGCTCAATACTTTGCTCATCGCCAATATCGGCGTAAACATCTTCAAAAACCGAAAGGGTTGTCCCATAAGCGGCTGGAACATGTAACCCACATTGGGCCATCAGAATCATGAGGCCCATAGTTTTAAGGGCGACGGTCTTACCACCTGTGTTAGGGCCGGTGATGATAAGCATAAAGGTGTTGTCATCCAGTTCAACATCAGTTGGCACGACCTTTATCTGATTAAGCAGGGGGTGACGCGCACCTAAGATTTTAATCGTGCCGCCGGGGTGATTTGCCATATTGGTACGGAACGGCACAAGTTGCGGTTCGTTAGCATCCAAGGCATGCGCATATTTGGCACGAGCAAAAACCAAGTCTAGATAGGCCAGCACCTCGACGGTATGAGAAATTTTATCCGCCGACTCCCCCACCATTTCGGATAAGGCGGTGAGAATTCGGCGGATTTCGTTTTCTTCTTCAATTTGCAGTTCGCGGTAGCGATTATTGAGTTCGACTGTGGTCAATGGCTCAATAAATAAGGTCGCCCCGCTGGAACTTTGGTCGTGTACCACCCCGGGGATCCGGCCTTTGTGTTCGGCCTTCAGTGGGATGACATAGCGTCCGTTGCGCTGGGTGACAATTGGTTCTTGTAGATATTTGGCGTTGGCTTGGCTGGTGGCGATGTTGGTAATTTTACTGTGCAGGCGTTCAAAGGAAATACGTAGTTCGCGGCGGATAGTGGCAAGTTTGACGCTGGCGGAATCAAGGATTAGACCAGCATCGTCCAATACGCGCCCTATCTCATTTTGGACAGGCGTACATTCTTCTAGGGTATCAGCAATGGCCGACAACAGCGGATACTGGCTGCCCAATTTGCCAATGGTGCGTTTGAGATTAGTGGCACGGCGTAAAGTGCTGCGAATATTCAACAGCACTGCGGCTTCTAACACAAATCCGCGCTGACACGAGAGGGCTGCTTCGCGCACATCTGTGACCCCGCCCATATGGGTATCGGGTTTGGCAAGCAGCAACGCACGGGCTTCGGTGGTTTCACGCTGAAGTTCACGAGCCACGTTCAAGTCTGGCGTTGGCATCAGCTTCAGAGCCAATTCGCGGCTGCCTGAAAATGACGTATACTGCGCCAGTTTTTCTAGGATTTTCGGGAGTTCGAGTATATTGGCAGATTTTTCGTTCATAACACCATGTCTATTAAAAGCTATCGAAACGTAGTGATGGCGCAGGATGGTTCAGAAGTTATCAATTCCTGATTGACTATAGTGAAAATCTTACCATCTGTCAATCACCTTTTGGCAAGACCCCTCCTAGCGCCACATGATTAGTCCACATCATAGGGTGGCGGCAATTGCCCGCTCCTCAACATAGGCGCGGTAATTGCCCTTAAAGACGCCCATATGCCCATCCTCAAGTGACCAGATTTGAGTGGCAAGACGGTCAACCAGATAGCGGTCATGGGTGACTAACAACACTGTGCCATCAAAACTTTCTAGCACCTCTTGGAGCGACTCTTGGGCGGCAATATCGAGATGATTAGTTGGCTCGTCCAACAGTAACAAATTTGCCCCGTCCAACGCCAAAATCGCCATCGCAAGTTTAGCGCGTTCGCCACCACTTAACATCTCGACTTTTTTAAACACATCCTCATTGCGAAACAGAAATTTCGCTAAGTGACTCCGGGCCTCACTGATGCGCATAAACTTATGACTGATGAGTTCATCCAAGACCGTATTTTCGGGATTCAGGCTGTTATGGGCCTGCGCAAAGTAACCAATTTTGAGGCTCGCCCCAAACTCGATATGCCCGTCTAGCGGCGCTAACTGCCCCATCAAAGTACGCAGGAGCGTTGTTTTGCCCGTGCCGTTGCCACCGATAATCGCAGCACATTCGCGACGTAGTAGCACAATATCATTACTGGTAAACAAGGGTCGTTCAGGATAGCCCACCAGCAAATCATTGGTACGCAAGACGATCTCGCCACTGCGATTGGTCGGCGTCAGGCGCATATTGAATTTGGGCAGGCGCGGGGTTGGCCTATGAATAGCCTTCACAGCTTGTTCAGCCTCCATGACGGTAAAAGGGTGAACACCGCCGATACCCAATTCTGACCATTTTGAACTCGCCAAGAAATTGACCAAACCCACTTCCTGAATCGCCACGAGGTCACGGCTGAGACGACGTAAACGCCCCACTGCCATCCCGTTGGTTGAAGCACGAACGATATTGCGCTTGATGTAATCTAATTCTTTGGCAAGGCGCTCCATTTCATGATCATACATCTTCTCGGCATATTCGATGCGTTCCTGCCGTTGTTGGGCATAGGCACTGTAATTGCCGCGATATGCTTCGATCCCAACCCGGCTCATATCCCAAATCGTGGACACAACCCGATCTAGGAAATAGCGGTCATGGCTGACAATGAGCAAGGCCCCTTCCCATGCCCGCAAACGCCCTTCTAGCCATTCAACAGCCTCAACATCTAAATGATTGGTCGGCTCGTCCAAAATGAGCAATTCAGGCTGTTCCAGCAAGAGACGCGCCAGCAATGCACGAGTTTTCTGCCCACCACTGAGATGAGCCAGTGAAGTATCATAAAGGCTGTCGTCAAAACCTAACCCATGCAGGGTTTGCTCAATCCGTAGCTCATAATCATAGCCCCCAGCGTGTTCGAACTCGGCTTGCAATCGCCCATATTTGTCTAACAACTCTTCGGAATAATTATCCGCCATGCGTTCTTCAAGGTCACGCAAGCGCAATTCCAGTGACCGCAGCCCCGCAAACACAGTTAACATTTCAGAATAGACCGTATTTTCGTGGTCGGCAAAGGCTTGCATAGCCTCTTGATGCAGATAACCAATCCGCAAACCGCTAATCTTATGGATATGACCTGTCGAGGCTGGCGTAAGACCGTTGAGTACAAACAACAATGATGTTTTGCCGACACCATTTGGTCCAACTAAGCCGATTTTGGCATTGGGTTGGATGCTAACTTCAATGCCACTAAAAATGGTAGTCGCGCCAAAACTGAGGCTCAGATTATTGGCAGATAAGATTGGCATAGCAGGAATTCCCCTTTGGACAAGCATATATCAATGATTTGAAAGCCGATGCTGACGGTTTTGTTGCAAAGGGGTGCGGCACACAAAATTGAATGTGTGGGTATTGAAATGGAAAACCAATAGCACAAGACACGTGCAGCACGATGTCAGCAGCAAAAAGTCAGCCCAAGCAGGTTAAGTTGTTGGGTTCACTTACCTTGCGACATCGGGTGACACGGGCTTGTCCTTTCCTAGCAGCGGATGAAGTCTGGGGAGGTTATAAAACCTTGCCATGACAGCCCTATTGTAGGGGATATGATGGGAGGTTGTCAACTATTTTGATTTTTTTAGGGGTCAGAATAGGTCGAAAGTCGGAGGATTTGACCACCCCACCCCCTAAACTTCGGCGTCTATCGCTGGGTACAGCATTTCACTATACTATTAAAAGGATGTAGACAGAGAAAAAGGATTTGAAACTGTGGCCTACCTGTATATTTGTGCTGCCCCCGGTGACCAGCTACCAGCGGAACATTTGACAAGTCAATTACGTCAAATGCAACATTCGGTTTTTCTGAGTGGGCAACCACCTGTGGCATGGCAAGAAATGCAACGGCAAATCGCAGCCTGCAACATGGTCATGGTGGTTATCAGCCCTGAAGAGATTGCAACGGGCTACTGCCAGCCCCAAATTAACGAGGCGGCTCGCTTAAATAAGCCTATTCAACCCGTTGTCATGCGACCGACGGCCCAACTGCCTTTCTTGCCCGGTCAATTACCCGCTTTAGACATGACCCAAGGCATTACGCAACCGGCGGTGGCTGCCTTACAAGCAATAACCAGCCGCATCACCCCTACCCCATCGAAAAAATCCAATCGTAATGTAGTCGCGTTGGGAGCAATGGCAGGCATCGGCGGACTCTTCTTATTGGTTGCTTGCATCGTTGCAGCGGTTGTGCTGCTTGGGAAAGATAAGAACAAAGATAACGACAAAAGCGATCAAATTGCAGGGGATTTAACTGGGCTGACCATCGCGGCCAATGTTGAAACAAGCCAAGACCAGCAGATATGGCAAACAGCCCCGGCTCGATTTGTTTTAGCTGAAGGCGACTCTATCCGCACGAATGCAAGCGGACAGGCCTTGTTGACCTTTTTTACGGGGGACGAAACGGAAGTCACCCCCAACACCGAGCTAAAAATTGAGGTCATGCAGGGTGAGGCCAATGGGGATAATCAGATTCAGTTAAATATATTAGTGGGCCAAATCACCAACCGTATTGACCGTACACTAAACACCAATTCACGTTATGACGTCAAAACCCCCACCGCCGACGCTGCTGTGCGTGGGACGATTTATACCGTCAAGGTCGAGCCGATCACCGGACGTTCAACGTTTAGTGTAGAACGAGGCGTGGTCCAAGTAACCGCACAAGGGCAAACCCAAACCGCGCAGGCTGGATTTGAAATTGTGGTGGAACCGGGTCAACCACCTTCAGCCCCACGTCAATTGCCGACTCCCACCCCGGGTTTCACCACCCCGACGCCAACTGTCACGGCCAGTCCGACTGCGACCCAGCGACCAATCGTTGTGCCAACCACAGCACCTAGTGCCACCGCTGGCATTACCCCGCTGCTCACGATTACCGGGCCAGCCATTGATAGCCAATTTAAGGCAGGCGATGTGGTAACGGTGACGGGTAATGTACAAGGAATAGCTTCTGGGCAAAGTATCTTGGTTGAGCTATTACAAACTGGGGGCGGTAATGCGATTGCTTCCAGTAATGCGGTGATAGAAACAGCCAATATTGCAACTTTAACTCGCTGGCAGACGACCTTACCTATTCCCGCCAATATTGGGAGTGGGGTGTTACGTATTCGAGCTTCTTATCCTCAAGCAGGTCTAGCACAGGGTATCTCCATTCAAGTAACCGGGGCGGTCATTCCTACCCCTACTAATGCGCCCACGATTACTCCTATCCCAAGCCCGACATTGGCTGCGGCCTATATTCGGATTGTGTCCCCTGCAAGTAATGAAATCGTTCCGCCGGGTAGCTTTACGTTGGTCGGCGAAGCAGGCGGTATCTTTGAAAACACCTTCACCCTGCAAATACTCGTTAATGGGCAAATCATTGCACAATATCCTGTGACTTTTACGACCCAAGAGGTCGGTGGCAGTGGGCGCTTCTCAGTAACGATTGACAAAGTGCCCATTCAACCCGGCACGCAGGCTCAATTATATGGGGTAGCATTTTCGGCCCGCGATGGCTCCATCCTAACGGAAACACCCCTAATTCCTGTGGTGTTTAGATAAACGCTCTCCAATAAGTCCTAGGCTCAAAGGGCAAGGTTATTGGAGAGACCCTATTGCGCGAGGTAGCGGGATTTTTATAGAATCGAGATATTGAATGATACGCGGGACTTGGCCGCAACACCTTTGATGGATGTGTGCATGGACTCAATTTCTTTACTGCATCAAGCGTTTCCCGACATGGCAACGGAAGCCATTCAACAGTTAAACACACTGTCGCGGGTCAAGGCATATCCCGAAGGCACGGTACTCTGTGCTGAAGGCGCATATGAAAACACCTTCTATTTAATCATGGAAGGGGAAGTCGAAATTCTGAAACTTTTCGATTCGGCTGGCGGGGAGAAATTTATTCGGCATTTGAACAATGGCGAATTTTTTGGGGAGATGTCCATTATTGTAGATGGCCCACGCACAGCCACTGTCCGTACCACGCGCCCTACTACGGTGTTGGAAATTGACCGTGATTCGATTATGAAAATGTTGAGAACCAGCCCTGAGATGGCGTTGGCAATGGTACGAACTACGATTGACCGTCTGCGGGTGAATGATCGCCTCCAAATTGAGGAGATGCGCCGCGCCTATGAAGCCTTACAGCGGTTGGATCGGGCCAAGCTTGATTTTATACAGGTCGCTGCCCATGAGTTGCGTACCCCCATTACCATTATTCGGGGCTATCGGGATGTGCTGTCGTCGCACCCTATGGTGAAAAAAGATGCGGATTTACTACGCATCATCAACGGCATGGGGGAAGGCACCGAGCGCATGTTTGAAATCGTCAACAGCATGTTGGACGTGAGCAAGATTGACAACCAAACCTTGCAAGTAGCCTTTGTGCCCGTCTTACCCCGCATGGTGTTTTCCGAAACCCTTCATACCTTTGAAAAAGCCTGTGCTCAACGCAATATCACCATTCGGCAGCATCATCAAAAATCACCAACCGTGCCGTTTATTCATGGCGACCCGGTGTTGCTGAATAAGGTTTTTTATCAACTGCTGTCGAATGCGATTAAATACTCGCCGGATGGTTCAGTGATTGATGTCATTACCCGCGAGGCCATGGATTTTGAATTGGGGCACTGTTTTGAGATCATTGTGGCCGATCACGGCATTGGTATCGGGCCAGACCAGATGCCCTTCATCTTCGAGAAATTTTATCAAGGTGGCAATGTCAGCCTGCATTCCTCAAGCAAAACCGCTTTTCGAGGAGGTGGCCCCGGACTGGGCTTGGCAATCTCTAAAGGGATTATCGAGGCGCATGGCGGGAAAATCGAGGTGGATAGCCCCGGTCGGGATGAAAAAACCTGTCCCGGCACAACTTTCCGTGTGGTGTTACCCGTTGGAAAACCTGAGGAATCACTAAAATCACCAAATGACGGGTAATTTTTCCTACAGGTTGTGTTAAAATGTACAATTGCGGTTTTACCTCAGTTACATTGACTTGGGCATCATAAGTCAGCTAAACTGGGCGCTTGTCAATTGAATGCCCCACGCTACAATAACGTAGCTAAATTTTAAACCGAACCGAACGGAGGAACTTCTGTGCGTAAGTTTGTCTTTTCATTATTTTTGATTTTGGTCTATGCCCTAAATTTTGCCGGATTAAACCTTAAATCCGCCGCGGCGCAGGACACCAGTTTAGAACTCGTGTGCAGCGCCCCTGTCGATGGCGCTACACTTGATTATCTGCCTGAAACCGTCGTGCTTCGTTTTAGTGCCGACCTCGCTGAGGGCACAGGGGTGTTTGTTGCGAACCAAGAAACCCACGCCCGTGTGGATGTCAGCGGCAGCCTTGTTGTTGCGGCATCTATTGCAACCGTGAGCCTTGATACCTCAAGTGATCCCGATAGTGAAGGCGGCAGTGCCGATACCTCCTATCTGGAAGCTGGCAAAACCTATCAAGTGTTGGTTGTAACCAAAGTTGATGGTAAGGCGACCCGTTTCACCCGCACTTTTAGCATTGCCGAAAGTGCAACTGAAGCTCAACCGATGGCAGTCAATGACTGTGAAGACGGTGACGTCAATGGTGATGGTGTTGATGATAATGCCGCCATGATGCCGACCGAAGAAGCGACCGCCGAAGTTACCGAAGTTGCCACTGAAGCCCCCACCGAGGAAGCGACTGTTGAGGCCACTGAGGTTGCTACTGAAGAAGCCACTGCTGAAGTGACTGAAGTCGCTACGGAGGCTCCGACTGAAGAAGCGACCGCCGAAGTTACCGAAGTTGCCACTGAAGCCCCCACTGAGGAAGCGACCGTTGAGGCCACTGAGGTTGCTACCGAAGAAGCCACTGCTGAAGTGACTGAAGTCGCTACGGAGACTCCGACTGAAGAAGCGACCGCCGAAGTTACCGAAGTTGCTACCGAAGCCCCCACCGAGGAAGCGACCGTTGAGGCCACTGAGGTTGCTACTGAAGAAGCCACTGCTGAAGCTGGTGCAACACTCGCTGAACCCCAACCCTATGCTGCTGGCGCTGTCAACTTCACTGTAAGTGCCCCGGCTGGTTATGTGGTCAAGACCGATGATAAATTCTTCGTGCTACCCGTTGTTGTTGCCGCAGCCGACGATGCGACCGTTGATGCTTACCTCGCCAACCCAGACTCAGTTCAGGGTTTTGTAGTGATTTTCACAACCTTCACCAGCGCCGACCTGACCAGCTTTGGTCTGACGGCTGATGCTGATGCCAATACAATTATTGGGGCATTGGTACGTGCTGACTCAACGGCTGGGGAACCTGCCGAAGCCACTGTTGCTGGTGCGCCAGCCTTGAAAGTTGATTTCACCAATGCCACCTCCGGCAAGAGTGGTACTTTCTATCTGGTATCGTTTGAAGGCGGCAACTATCTGCTGATCCAAGGCAGTGCTGCTACCGCCGACTGGGCCAGCTATACTGCAACCTTTGAACAGGTTGTGGCTGCAATTGCAGTGGCTCAATAAACACCACTTCTAATACTCAAAACCGCTTGGACATGCTCTAAGCGGTTTTTTGTTTCCTTCCCCTTTACCAGTGATCCATACACTAACAGCATGTGACTTTTGACCTGTTTTTTGCGACCACGCTACTAATGTCCTTGCAACTCCTTAGAAGATTAGTAAAATCATGTGTGTACTGTGGACATCAAAGGTAAAGAATGCTCAAACGTCAATATCTTGGATATATGATTTTTGGGCTGGGGCTGATTTTTCTCACTGTCGTCCTATTGTCGCAAACCCAATCAGTCAACAGTCAGCGCAACTTCCATTCAACGAAATGGATAAAACCGCTTACCGTGTCTGAATTTTGTGACAAAGATTGTCCACCAGATGTTGCCGCGAAAGTTCAATCCTCTGTTAATTTCCCCTCTGAATTCGATTTTGACGGCGATTTGGATAACGACTCTTGTATCCACTGTCATGAGGGTAGCATTCCTACCGACATAGACTTCCTTGTATCGCCTCAAGAAATGACTAACCAATTACAGGCCCGTTTCCTGACTGTCAGTAAACGAGTTCTTGCCTTACAGCCCGTACCAAGCAGTTTACAATATCAAGCGATGATTGAAAGCTATATGCAAATTCATCAGCAACAGATATTGGGACAGGCCATCTATAACCCGACCCAAGTGGGCAATACCCTCCAACTGCTGACTACCGTTGAAAATCTGGTTACTGAGGTCGAGCATCAAAATCATTGGGCTGAAATTAGCGCCATCCCATTCGCGGGTGGCACAGATGCAGCAACCCTCAAAATTGATAAGAAATGCAGTTTTGGAGGGATTTGCCAGCAATTTATCTACAGTATAAAACCCCCTGCTTCATCTCCAGAGAAGCATGTTAGTGACACGCCTGCTGTTTCGACTGAAATCAAATGGTCGGTCTCGCGGCGTGGCCCTCCTGCTTTCTCAACATTAACACCAATTACTACAAGGAGACTGCAACCATTGAATGGGCGGTCTTCTTTTGTTTTAGCTTCATCCGTCATCATCCCTAAATATGGTTATACCCATCGTCCCAACTTAGTAAAGGAGCGCATTATCGAGCAAACAGTTTTGCAGAATGCTTGCCATTCTGAGTTGCTTGTCACTACATCGAAACATCTGGAGAAAAGTTTGCGATGAAAATATACCGTTATTTCATTGTTCTTGGGTTGCTGCTGATTGCAACAGCCCTTGTAGTTGGTGTACAGGCTCAGGACGGGGGACAAGAAGATCCCCATGGTACCCCGCCCACATTTTTGCGCCAGTATTATGATAAATGGGTGGCGTCCCCTCATGCTGATGTTGAAGCTGAAGCCTTCAAGCATTGGGATGCTGACGGTGTAGTCGAAGCTGACTGCGCCAAATGTCACTCCACCCCCGGTTATGTCGATTTCCTCGGTGGCGATGGCTCTGCCGCCGGTACTGTTGAAGTAACCCCACCCGTTGGCTCAGTGATTAACTGCGATGCGTGTCACAACCCCGTCGCCACTGAACTGACAACCGTTACCTTCCCATCAGGCGCCGAAGTTACAAATCTGTCGGATTCGACCCGCTGCATGGTTTGCCATCAGGGACGTGCTTCTGGATTAACCGTTGAAGAAGCAATCACCACCGCTGGTCTGACCGATATGAATGTTGTCAGCGCCGACCTCAAATTCATCAATATTCACTATTTTGCGGCGGCGGCAACACTCTATGGTTCTGAGGCTCATGCTGGTTATCAATTTGAAGGCAAGAGCTACCAACCCCGCAACACCCACGTTCCACAATATGACACCTGCGTTGAATGCCATGATCCCCACACCCTTGAGGTTAAGGTCACGGAATGCGCAGCTTGCCATGAAGACGTGGCTTCCGTTGACGACCTCGCCAATATCCGTATGAACGGTTCATTGACCGACTATGATGGTGACGGTGATATTGAAGAAGGCATCAAGGGTGAACTCGACACCTTGAAAGAAAATACTTACGCTGCAATTCAAGCGTATGCCACTCAGATTGCTGGTAAAGCGATCATCTACGATGAAGCGCGTTATCCTTATTACTTCGCCGATGCGAATGCCAATGGCACCATTGACGAAGGTGAAGCTAATTACGACGCTTGGACAGGCTTGTTGTTAGAGGCAGCCTATAACTATCAGGTCACGATTAAAGACCCCGGTGGTTTTGCCCATAATCCTAAGTATCAAATCGAATTGTTGTACGACACGATTGAAGCTCTCAATACGGCGATGGGAACTGGTGACAGTGGTGTAGCAGCCCAAACCCGTAACGACCCCGGTCACTTTGACGCGACAGGCGAACCTTTCCGTCATTGGGATGCCGAAGGTGAAGTTCCCGGCACATGCGCACGCTGCCATACCGCTGGTGGTTTGCCCGTCTATTTGAAGAATGGCGTAAATATTGCCACCGCCCCCACCGCATCGCTTGAATGCACCACCTGCCACAACCCAGCTTCGGAAGACTTTGGTCTCTACGAAGTTGCGGAAGTTGTCTTCCCAAGTGGCGCCAAGGTTTCATTTGAAGAAAATGACCCGGCGAATCTGTGCATTAGCTGCCATCAGGGACGTGAGTCTACCGTCAGCGTTGACAAAGCGATTACCGCTGCTGGTGTCGGTGATGATGAAGTCTCCGATAAGCTGGCCTTCAAGAACGTCCATTACTTTGCTGCCGGAGCCACTTGGTTCGGTGGTGAAGTCCAAGGCGCCTATCAGTTTGCAGGCAAAGAGTACAATGGACGCAATACGCATGTTCGTAGTTTCAATACCTGCGTTGAATGCCATGACCAACACCAACTGACCGTTCAGTCGGATCTGTGCATTGACTGCCATGAAAACGTCGAGAAGCCCGAAGACGTTCTCTTGATTCGTCAAGAAGACGAAGACGTAGACCCAGTCGACTATGACGGTGATGGCAATACGGATGAACCCATCCGCGACGAAATTGCTGCGTACCAAGAAGCTCTTATGGCTTCGATTCAATCCTATGCCACCAATACCCTTGGTGCAGGCATCGTCTATACGCCAGCCGCCTATCCCTATTGGTTCATTGATACCAATGCCAATGGTGCTGCTGATCCCGAAGAACTCAATAACGACAATAAGTATGTGCTGTGGACACCCAACCTGCTCCGCGCCGCCTACAACTATCAATACTCCGTTAAAGACCCCGGTGTGTTTGCTCACAACCCAGACTACATCCTACAGGTCTTGTACGACAGCATTGAAGCCGTTGGTGGCCCAGATGCAGTAGCGACCTTCACGCGCGCGCCTGTTATTGCAGCCGACGAATAAGCTGAGTCTGACTCAGTAAGTTGGGAAGCGGTATCGCTCAAGCAGTGATGCCGCTTTTCGTTTCCAGTTTTTGTTGCCTCAATGAACAATGGGGTGGTAATGTTTTAGCCAGATTTTAGGCAACAAGGATTCGTATATGAACCGAGAATTAGTGTTTACCATGTTTCAAGTGGATGATGCGGGAATTATTCGCAGCCCCGGCCCGTTCGAGGGGCAAAACCTGTATATCCCCTATTTTTGGTATTTACATATCAGTGGCTACCGCGAGAATGTGCAAGAAGGTATCGTGATATTTAGGGTGCGGATGGAAGACCGAGCGCAATTTCCGGAGCTGTCTGATCGGGAAATTGTCCAACTTACCCAACAAGAAAATGGCACGATTGTGCAATTATTTGAACATCGTAACGTGGATTAATTTATTGCCATATAAGGAAAGAGGGAACTTCATGATTGAGGCAACTTTAACTGTTCGTAATGACAGTCCAATCGGAACAATTTCACCCCGTCTCTATGGTCATTTTGCTGAGCATCTGGGTCGCTGCTGCTATGATGGGCTATGGGTAGGAGCCTCTAATCAGGATATTCGCCACTATGACGGATTTCGGGCGGATGTGGTAGATGCTCTTAAAAAATTACCTGTGCCAATGCTGCGCTGGCCCGGAGGCTGCTATGCCGATCACTACCATTGGCGTGACGGGATTGGCCCGATTGAAAAACGCGCTGTTCGCTTGGGAATGTCGTGCGGTTTACAAGTTGAAGATAATAACAGCTTGGGAACCCATGAGTTCATAAAGCTGTGTAGTATGCTGGGAGCCGAACCCTATCTCGCAGGCAATGTCGGCAGCGGCTCAGTACAGGAACTTTGTGATTGGGTGGAATATTGCAACAGTAACGTCAAAACATCATTAGCAAGAGAACGTGCAGCAAATGGTTCATCTCAACCTTTTGGGGTGCGGCTGTGGGGCGTTGGCAATGAGAATTGGGGCTGTGGCGGCAATTATGATGCCGAAACCTATGCCAAAGAATATCGCCGTTACGCGACGATGTTACGTCACGTTGACCCCACCGCTGAACTCGTGGCCTGCGGGCATGAGGATGAATGGAATACCAAATTCCTTGAAACCAATCGCCGCCATCTCGATTTAATTGACCACCTATCCATTCATCGCTATTGGATCCAAGGCGGGCCCGAAATCGAGTTTACCGAGGCTCAATATTACACTCTGTTGCACGAAGCCCATGCCACCGAAAATTTTGTCCAGCGTACTGCTGAATTCATCCATGAACATTTAGGAACCCAGAGTCATCAAATTGGAGTGGCGTTGGATGAATGGGGTGTATGGCATCCTGAAGCGCGGACATGGGGGCCCGACAGCGAAAATCACCGTAGCCCCATTACTTATGAACAGGCGGGTACATTACGCGACGCACTAGCCGCCGCTATTGCCCTTGAAGGCTTTCACCGCCAGTGCCATATCTTGACGTTAGCGAATCTTGCCCAAATCGTGAATGTGCTTCATGCGCCCGTTATGACTGAAGGTGCATCCATGTGGGTCACACCAACCTATTATGCCCTCCAACTGCACATCCCCCATATTGGAGCCATCGCTCTACCTGTAGAAATCATCCACAGTGCCACATTACCGGGTCAAGAGAGTGCCGTCACTGCAACAGCCTCAACTAAGGCATCCAAGATCGCTGTAACTCTGATTAATCGGCATTTCGACCAACCTGCGTCCATTCAACTAGCAACTCCCACCGCTGAGGTGGTAGAACATGCCTCCTTACTTACCGCAGATCAGCCACAAGCCGTCAATAGCAGCGCGAATCCCGACTGTGTCAAGCCCGTTGAAATGACTGTCTACGCTGATGGCAAAAACCAGTGGCGGGTTGAGCTGCCCCCGCATGCAATAGCGACCATTCAATTTGGATAGAGAAAAATAATGCCAAACGAAACCCCTCAACAAGAATCAGTGTGGGATTATCCCCGCCCACCGCGCCTTGAACCAACCAGCAAGAGGATCAAGGTGGTCTTTAACGGGATAGTGGTCGCGGAAACCGAACACGCCCTGCGCTTACTCGAAACCAGCCATCCGCCGAGTTATTACATCCCGCCAGAAGATATTCGGATGGAGTATTTTTCTGCCACCACCCAACGCACCTTTTGTGAATTTAAAGGGTCGGCCAGTTATTGGACACTTAAAATTGGCGAGGTCATATCCGAAAATGTGGCATGGAGTTATGCCAATCCCAGTCGAGGATATGAAGCCCTAAAGGATTATCTTGCCTTTTACCCAAGTCGAGTTGAGGCGTGTTATGTAAATGACGAAAAAGTCACCCCACAGGCAGGTGATTTTTATGGCGGTTGGATTACATCCGACATTATTGGCCCATTTAAGGGCGGGCCGGGGACACAGGGCTGGTAAAATTATTGGATGGTTATCGTATAGAGGTGCGTTGAAACAGCGACTGTCTCAACCAGTAATTCAGCCGTGACTGAGTCACGAACGCGCCAAGGATGCCCAACAAACGTTGATTGTGAAACGGTGGTAGCCGGCTGGAGCGTGCTGTAATAAACTTCGCCACAATTGTAATCTACCCAATACAAGTCCACTGGTTGCGTGCTCACATTGCTAAATATAAGGGTAGTTGGGGTACGAGTATCCACCGAACAAAGACCGGTGTTATAGGTCATAGGCGCTGGGGGTAGGCCTGTTTCTTCAGAGGCAAGCCACCCCGGCGGAATCACCGCATCTGGCGCAGTTGGATCCATGAAAACACTCTTGGCAAGATCAAGGCAATCAGGCTTACCATGCCCATAATAATCGTCGCGCCCAATATCGAGGATGGAAGGCTGCCACGGCTCATCTCCCGCATACATCAAATCGCTTGGGTCGTCGCTACTGTGACCCGAACGGGTTTGATGCGGGGCGCATTCTGGCACAATACCGAGGGTATGCAATATTTCATGTAACATTGCGAAATCAATGTAGCCGGGGGTGTTTTCGTCACGTGCAAGAGGATTGGAGGCACAAGGGGGCACGGTTGGATCGGTATAGGTGCCTTTAAGATACATTGCGGCCACACTCCCGACCAAGGTAGGCGGCCATGCCCCACCCCCACAGGTATCCATCGCATTACCTCCATAATAAACAGCATAAAGTTTCTCGGGGTTATTAAATCCGCTCGATTTGAGTTCAGCTTCAATCGCGTCCCGAATAAATGCGCCCTGACTTGCCAGCACGGCCTCATCGGTTGAAAGCTGCCAAAAGGTGATGTCAAGTGCTCCCTCAAAGGTATCCATCCGTAATTTTTGACCGCCTGTCTGATTAGCAAGCCAATTTTGGAAAGCCCCGACCGAGGTGGCAATTGCCCCATTAATATCAAGCTCTTCATCCACCCCATCCGAGGGCAACACATACATGACATGCACTTGATAGCCCGTAATATCGTCGGGCAAATCGGTAGTAGCACGTTCATGGCGAGGAGAAGCACTCTGAGCAGGGAAAACGCAAACCAAACAAAAAACAACAACCATCAAAATGAGTTTTAAACGTTGCATTAGGCGCTCCAAAAATGAAACAAAAAGGGTAGTTTATTCACTACCCATGATACTTAATTTTGGCTTTGGATTGGGAAATTACAGTTGCAGGTGAGAACGTCCCCGAATGACTTTCTGCTTGTAATTGGTGACATATTTGAGCAGGTTCGATTTTAAATCATCCCACTCTGGTGAATCCATAATCCGGCGCATGGTTTGCAGGTCGTCCGTCATAGCCTCGACGACAATTTGGGGGCTTTTTTCGCCATACATGGTATACCATGCTTCAATTGGCATCACACCCAAAGTGGTCAGGCGTGGCGCAAATTCTTGCACCATAAATTCAAAATGTTCCTGATCCTGACCGGGTTGAATGTCCCAACTCAGTAGCAGCTTAATCATTCCACTATTCCTTGATGCTTAACAAAACCACTTGTGTTTGTTCGGGCAAGCTCCCCGAAGTAACCCGCAAGGTCTCTTCGTAAAGCGGTGTGCTGACCCCCATCTCTTTCAGAAAGCGATCAACCGGGTCTAATGATAACATAGTCTGCTCAGTTTTGTAGTGCATGGGAACCACTAAACTAGGTTCTAGCAAGCTAATAACCTCAGCAGCTTGACTGGAATTGAGGCCACCTCCGCCACCCACCGGAACTAATGCGACATCAATATGACCGAGGGCATCAATTTCGGATTGATTGGGGATATGGTCAAGATCACCCAAGTGTGCGACTGTGACCCCCTGAAAATCCATGACGTAGACCACATTGTAACGTGGCGGGTCACTGTGCAAATTGTGCATGGCAGCGCCAGTGATAAACACCCCACCAATTTCATACTCCCCCGGCCCAATAAGGGCATATTTATACCCCTGCACCGTTTCCATATTGCTATGCCCCGGTGAGTTATGGCTTACCGTGACAATGTCAGCCTTGAGACGAGGTTGGTTATAGCCGATGACAGCGGCATCGAAGGGATCGGTCACAACTGTCGCTTTGTTGCGTTCGGTCAAACGAAAACAACTATGTCCATACCAAGTAATATCCATACATGCCCCTTCTGAAGCTGATCCTCTATGCTGTATAAATCAAGACATATGTTCGACATAGCCTTCTAATTATAGCGCAGAAACCCTAACTTACAAGATTGAGCGTTGGGTGAGGCAACCCTAAAATGCTGCCTTGTTGTGGGGAGCAGGCCCTACTATACTTACTTTAGATTAATGGTAGGACTATTCGATTGAGGTTGATTGAATGACTGCACCCCCAGAACCACAGATGCCCCCTAACCCATTCATCCGACTGCTACAGGTTTGGGGGACATTCTGTGCAGCAGGGATCGTTGGCGGATTGTTGGTATATGTGATTGGATCAAGTCTTTCCGACAGTGGTATGGTCGAAGGATTTTTTGCTTTCATCGCCATCGGACTAGTGCTTTTAGGGTCATCAGCCGCCTTCTTACCTATCAAAATCCTCTATCTCACAGGTGAGGCCGACCAATGGTACTTGCTGCTCGGTTGGGATGACCGCCTCATCAGTTTTTTGCCGACTGGAATGGCTCGGATTAAGCCCGCTCAGCAAACGCGCAAATGGATGCGTATCCACCCTCTCGTCATCAAACATGATATGCAAATTTACACGGGTAGCCGCGATCTATTTGATGTGCATTTTAAAGTCGTACTCACGGTTAATCCGTATCATGTCAAATACATGGACGCTCAAGCCCTTTATGACCAATATAAAGACGGATTAATCGCCACTGTGCGGGGTACAATCGAAGACCTCGTTATACGAAAAATGCGGAGTATTCACTCGTTCACACAGGTCGCCGAAGAGCGTTCCATTGAAGGGGCACTCATCAACGCTATCAATAGCAGTCTTGATATGTTTGCGACTCGTGGGGTGGCAGTTGTGGCTGAACAGACTTTTGTGGACATCATGGTTCCCAAAGAACTTTTGGCCCAACGCATTCGCACTCGTGCCGATTTAACCGAATTGCAGGTCATTCGGAATGCCGCCCATGAATTGGGCATTCCTTTAACCGAACTACTGGTACAACAAGTGTTAAGCAAGCTCACCAGCCCGCAGCGAGCTACCCGTATCTCGCAGCAAGAAGTGATGGCCGCCTTAGAGCTTTTAAATCGTCAACAGCCACCGCTTGCTTCGCCGATGGGTTTTACCCCCCCGGAAGAGCCACTACCCATTCAACCTCCGCCACCTATCGCCCCACCCATCGAAAATGAGTTTGTGACGGGTGACACCGCACCAATTTCGCCCGAACCATCCAAGCCAACTACCTATATCGAAGGGACGTATCGCTATTCGGATGACAATGATCCAGACGGCGATACGCCCAAACGCTATGTGTCGCCATTTTAACGGACGGGGGCAAGATAGTAGAAGTTCTCGCCCTCCCACCCCTCGCTTATCCACCCTATGCGCTCATCAGGGAGGCGCACTTCCCACCATGTGTGTCCACCTCCGCATAATGGGCCACCGACAATGGAAATCATAGTCTGACGAGGTACTTCATATACGACAGTGCCATTCGGATGGGCTTGGCGAAAACGTACCCCCACTTCAACAATCGCCACATCGCCAATTGCCAAACGGCTCAGTTTGCCATCAGCGCAAATCAAACGGCCCGTTTCACCATACCCCCCTGCCGAGACGATAAAGTAGGTATCGGACAAGCTGGCATCTACTTTGGAGCGTTGACGGCTTTGCATTACCCAACCACTTTTGGCATCATCTGACACAACCGGAATCCATGTGGCATAACTCTCATAGTCACAAACCGCATCCCCTACCCCAATCGTAAACAACTGGCCGGGGCTAAAATTTGGACCGACCGGGGCGCTGGTCGGATCAGGTTCAGATTGGAAGGTCAGTTGCAGAGCCTCTTGAGTGACGGTCGCACGATCACCCGGCCGAAAAACATTAAGAAGTTGGCCCGTGCAGCTTTGACCAAAACTTGCCGTCGCTCGCATATAATCCAGATAATATTCCTTGCGCTGACCAAACACTTCCGACATCCAACCTGTCGTGCCATCGTCTAGCTGAACTTCCCACCACGTATTGGTATTGCCACATTCGGGCCCGCTGATAATGGTCATCTTCTGACCCAACGGCAAACCAAGAATAACCGCGCCTTCGGGAGGGCTGGCCCGCAAATTAACAGTGGGTTGTGGCAGGTCTTCCCGAATCATAGCTTGGTCAGTCACCCGCAGAAAACTAGGCTGCGAGTCCTCGCATAATTTTTCACCCACCCTTGCCCCATGCGGCTCCAAGAAATAATACGCTTCTGTGCCAAGGGCCTCGGACACCCAGCCTGATGTGCTATCGGGGAGCAACACCTTATACCATGTGTGGCCGCCACCACATAACGGCCCAGCCAAAATCCCAACAATCGTGCCCGCTGGCAGCGTGGTGATAATGTTGCCATCCACAGGCTGGCTACGTAAATTTAAAGGCGCGGGGACATCTTTTGAGACAAGCGCTTGCCCGTTGATTTGCACACGTGTTGGTTTACCATCGGTACACGCCGCTATCCCAAGGGCAAAATATGTCATACCCACAGGGATTTCGACCGGGTCTTGTGAAAGGGATGGGGTTTCGGTTTGGCGGCTTTCGGCTTTGGGTTGCAGAAAGTATCCATCAAAACTGCCCAGTGATTCAGCCGCCCATCCTTCCAGCCCATTATCAAGTCGAACTTGATAGAAGGTGTAGCCAGAATCACATTCTGGACCAGCAATGACCGTCATGGTTGTCCCGGCTGGCATCACCTGCAAAATAATACTGTTCGGAGTGGGGGCTTGGCGCAAATTTAAAGGCGCAGGAACACTTTCGGAAACGATAGCATCCATGCCAATAACCAGTTGGGTCGGTTTCCCATCAGGGCAAACAGCAACAGGCGTTTGGGCCTCAATCATATGAGTGGGTAGCGGCAAAAGCGCCATGCCCATCAATATCAACACAAAAATAGGTGAGAAGGGTCGGTTGGACTTCACAAGTCTATTCCTTTACACCAAAAATAAATAATGTAATTATAAGATTATGCGCGTTTTATCAGGATGCCAAATGGAAAATTTGATGAGGTGAATTTTAGGCGTCACGGCGCTAAAATAACTTGACTTCAAGGATGCAGTCAGGTAAACTTAGGGGCAATGAAGTGCGGGTATGGTGTAGTGGTAACACAACAGCTTCCCAAGCTGTTGACACGGGTTCGAGTCCCGTTACCCGCTTCAATCAAAGCATCAACTCATGAGCTAATTAATGGGTTGGTGCTTTTTGATTTTCGGTACTACGACTCCATTGAGCCAATAAAATCAATGACCAGCAATTAACCGCAAAGTGGGCTGCGATTGGCGTCCACAAATTCCCATACCAATTGGCTAAAAGCCCCAATCCCAAACCCGCCAGCATCGCATAACCGAAATAAAGTCGCGTCATGGCATGAAGTGCTCCGAAAATCAAAGCGGTCAGCACAAGACCTAATGTTGGCTGCATAGCCCCCCGGAAAAAAATTTCCTCCGGTACAGCGGCGATCACGCTTAAGGCAATGGCGTGCCACCAATGAATGGATTCTAAATCCAACGCTTCGGCAATTTTTTGGCGGATGGCAATAAATCCTTCGATATAACGTCCACCATACCACATACCAATGGCAAACAGCGTACCGATGAGTAACCCAATGCTAATCCCCTGCCACGCTGGGATTTTCCCTACAAACCAAGCCATCCCAATATTTTCGTTTTTGGCGACCCCCGTCCATAATACTGCCGCTGTGATGAGCAAGCCCCCCAAGAGGCTCCCATAGAAGAAAAGTCGTAGAGGGCCAGTTCGGGGTTGGGCAATGGGTAAATAAACAGTGGGATAAGCGGATTCTTGCATTATTTTTTTGATGTCCAAGTATGGGAATTTAAGTCTACTTCAAAGCTACTCGATTCACGCAACAGAATCTATCCACAAAATGGCCTATTTCATGGGATTTCAATTCTAAACAAAACCTTGACAAACAAGCCGTAAAGTTTTGAGGTTCTCGGTCGGTATACCTCCCAGAAATGAAAATTGCGTTAAGGTGGAAACACCATTCACTTAAAACACAATTTTCAAGCCAGACCAAGATTAATGGAGGGATTCTTCATGGCAAAAGTACGGGGTAATTTCTGGATGGGAGCATTTTCTGCGCTAGCAGTGATGGTCTTTGTCTTAGGCAACGTTGTTGCCACACCTACTCCCAAAGTCGCAGCCCAAGATGGCGGCGATGGGGATGAAATTGATGTTCTCATCGAAATTGTTGGCGTTGTCGAATCCATTGAGGATGATGAAATCATCATTGATGGCTATGCAATTGCACCGGCAGGAGCCTTCAATCCATCTGAACTTGAAGTTGGCATGACTGTTAGCATTACAGGCCATCTGCTCAATGATGACACCATTCAAGTAGTCAGCCTCGAAATTGTGACCGATCTCGATGAAGACGGGGTACTTGACACGGATGATAACTGCCCTGAAGTCGCTAATACTGACCAACTCGATACCGATGCCGATGGGGTTGGTGATCTGTGCGACCCTGATTTGCTCGACACCGACGAAGATGGCGTGGTAGATAGCCTTGATAACTGCCCCGAAATCGCTAATGCTGACCAACTCGATACCGATGGCGACGGGGTTGGTGATCTGTGCGACCCTGATTTGCTCGACACTGACGAAGATGGCGTGGTAGATAGCCTTGACACCTGCCCCGAAATCGCTAACGCCGACCAACTCGATACCGATGCCGATGGGGTTGGGGATCTGTGTGACCCTGATTTGCTCGACACCGACGAAGATGGTGTGGTAGATAGCCTTGATAACTGCCCCGAAATCGCTAACGCCGATCAACTCGATACCGATGCCGATGGCATTGGGGATTTATGCGATGAAGAGCAACCACCAGTAGAAACTTGTGGGCAGGATGATCACCCTGTTGCATCGGCCCTCGCCGAAGAGTTTGAGATTGAGTATGACGTAGTGATGGGTTGGCATTGTGATGGCTTCGGCTTTGGTGAAATCGCCCGTGCCTTACTACTTGCGGAACAGGCAGAAGTAGACCCCCAAGAACTTCTTGACCGGAAAGCAAGTGGTGAGGGGTGGGGTAACATACTAAAAGACTATGAGGTTAGTCCCAGCGATTTAGCTCCCGGTCGTGTCATCTCGGGTCGCCATCATAATGATGACGATGAAGAGACCAGCGATACCTCAACGGCTGGTGGAAATGCCCAGAACAACGGCAATGGCAACAATGGAAATAACGGTAACAACGGAAATCATGGCAATGGAAATGGCAATAAAGGCGGCAATGGTAAAGGCAATGGTCATAACAAATAGCCGCCGAATCCGTTAACTTAGCTTGCAAAGGGTGGTTAAGATGCCACCCTTGCGTTTTCTCCTCCATTGAAATGCCATTGAAATGCCCCTTTCGCTATGCTACAATCGCGCCGCTGTGGTGACTGCAAAATTAGTCCCTCACCCTATTGAAAAAACCGACTTAGCGTCAAGGATTTGAACAATGGACTTGATCAAGAGTCTCGAAGCCCCGGATCGTGGATTTCCTGAACTGTATCCCGGCGACGAGGTGCGTGTACATGTGCGGATTGTGGAAGGCGGTAAAGAGCGCGTTCAGGTCTTCCCCGGCATCATTATTCGCCTGAAAAAAGGCGGTAATGACAAAAGCTTCACGGTGCGCCGTATTGCCAGTCATGGCATTGGTGTGGAACGTACCTTCCTGTATAAAAGCCCGCGCGTTGAAAAAATTGAAGTGCTGCGTCACTCCAAAGTACGCCGCGCTCAACTGTATTACATGCGTGACTTGCGCGGTAAGAAAGCCCGTTTGAAAGAACAGGTCAACGTCAATCGCAATAAGTAGTCGCATGAGGGTCTCCCTTTGCGCCACACCCGGACTGTGATCCGCGTTTAACCCGCCTGCGCTGCGGGTTTTTTGCGTTGAGGGGCATCAAAAAACCGCGAGGTAAGTGACCATGCGATTCTGGATGATTACCCTATGTTTAGCTCTGTTTATTTTTACGACCACCCCCGTTACCGGACAAGAAAACTCCACACCGCGCAGTATTACGGCTGAGGACGCCCTTAATTTGCGGGTTCTGACGCTGTTGGCGCACCATACCGCGCCCATCACTGAAACTTCATTTAGCCCTAATAGTACTGCCTTTCTAACAGGCAGTATTGATGGCACTCTATGTATTTGGAATGTGGGGGTAGACCATCGCCAAACACCGGGGGTACTGCGTTTCTGTTTAAAAGGCTACACGCCGGGGGTGACATTATTCGCGTGGTCGCCCGACGATGTTCAGTTGGCCGTAACTTTAGGCGATGGGTTGCAGATTGCTCTCTATGACATCACTTCAGTCGTTGCGCCCGATAATTGGGAAGGCATTGCACCAAGCTTTACCCTGCCCTCCAACGAAACACCCTATCTCAGTCTTGACTTTGTGGCGGGCGGCAAACAACTACTTGCCCATGATTTATTCGACACCCTTACCCTCTTTAGCCTTGATTCAAATAGAGACAATTCCCGCTTAGCCACCCTTGAAGGCAGTGAAGGGGTCGTTAATTCTGATACGAGTCGGGCAGCCATTGTTGATTTCGATGGCAACGCCGTTCTGCTCAACACTGCCAATGGTCAGGAGATTGCCACATTAGAAACTGACGGGGCCAACCATGCGCTTTTTTCCCCCGGTGGCCGCTGGCTGGTGACATGGGGAGGGCTGACAGTTCAGATTTGGGATACCTCACACCCACGTATTCCCGCTCCGCGCCAAATTGAAGCCCAAGCCGATAACCTACAATTCACACCTAATGGTCGTTTTTTGGCAACATGGGAAGGGCAAGATATTCGGCTCTGGAATATCGAAACAGGTGAAATAACCGGTACGATGCCCGAACATCGTGGCGGAATACGTCTATTGGTTTTTGGCGCCGACAGCACCCGCGCTATTTCAATCAATACACAGGGGTATGCTCGCTATTGGGAAATATCGGACACTGGAGTGCCCAGTCTCAAATTTTGGTTTGAAGGTGAAATTGACAATGTCCTCCTTGGGCCTGATTCACGTACTTTAATTACCTTACGGCAGGATATTGAAGCCCGCTTTTGGGATTTTGCCCGAGGGCAAGTACGTGGGCGTTATGAGCTTTCTGATGCCCCGCTGTTCAGCCCCGATTGGACACTAGTCGCCATTAGCAGTGGCAATTTGGTGGTGTGGCAGGGGTTAAAAGATGACCCCCGCACTTTTGACTGGACGCCACTCGGCTTTACCACCGCCGTTACCAACATTCGCCCTACCCCTTCACAAGACCAACAGCGCCTTGGCGTCCTAGCTGCTAATACTCCCGTTTTTGCCATCGCTCGAACTGAGGATGGAACATGGATACAAATTCAACTCCCCGATGACACCACTGGCTGGATTCAGCCAAGTGCACTTCAAATCAACGGCAAGATTGGAGATCTGCCCATTAGCAGACATTAGCCAATGATACGTTTGAATTTGTTCACACAATTTCAGTGAAAAATTCACACGGTTTTGATACCAAGGTGATTGCATTTCAAGGCATATATGTTACGCTAGTATTTGTATGCCTTTACAGACTTTGCAGACCCCATCCTTGACATCATTAATCGCATATCTGAAAGTACAGTGTGAGTTTTGAGAAGGCTCGTTTTTTATGATAAACAAGTTTACAGTTTGGTTCGACAACCTCCCCATTCAACGAAAGCTCATCCTCGGTTTTGGCCTTATCGCCAGCTTACTTTTCGTCAGTATGGGGATTGAGATAGTCCGTACTAGTTTTGAGGATAATGCTCGACAGAAATCAGACGATGCTCAACAAAGGATGATGTTGGCGGAACGGCTACGGACGGAAATGATTTCTGTACGCCGAGAAGAAGCCACCATTGGCCTCAATTTCCTCGCCTATGGCTTTGCCGTAGATAGCGAAACGCTTGATCCAATTGACGCCCATGTTCAAGAGATGCTAGCCATCATTAGTGAATTTAAGGGGCTCAAGGACAATACTGGCTCTGATTCTAAAGGAACGATACTAGAAATCGAACAGCAAGTTCTCGCATACGATTCGGCCCTACAAACAAGTTTCGACCTCGTCCAACAGCGTGGGAACGAAAACGAGGGCTGGGGTGGAGATTTAGTTAGTAAACTGGAAATCCTCTCCGCGCAAGGTTTTGATACAACTGAGGCAGTTAAACTTGCCAAAGAAGTAGTTCAATTTAGGAACGCGAGTGAAGGGGCAGGATTGCTTCAAGCCGAACTAGACAAATTAGAGACATCCATTCAGTCATCCGAGCGTTCCCAAGTGAAAAAAGATAGCTATCTTGCTGTCCTCAGCGAAATTCGCACAGCGGCTACTAATCTAGAATCGTCGCAGGGGCTACTCGTGAGTTCCTTTGCTGAATTCTCGATTATAAGCGGCAATGTTGAAACACTTGCCGAAAATTTTGTGGACATCCAAGAGAAAAGTAGCGCCGATGCCCTAAGTGAGTATAAAAACGCACGGCGAGTGGGTGGTTATGTGCGATATATTGGCATTGTCGCCATGTTGATGATTGGCGGCGGCATCACTGTCTTTACTAGCCAAAGAATTGCCAAACCTATCACGGTGTTGACCGAAACAACTCAGCGTATCTCTAGTGGTGCCTATAATCAGAGAACCGCAATTAAGAGTCAGGATGAAATAGGTCAGTTAGCCCAATCGTTTGATCGGATGGCTACCGAAATTCAGCGGCGCGAGGCCAATCTTGTTGAACAGGCCGAAGAACTCAAGGTGGCAACAGCCCAAGCCCAAAGCGCAGCACGTGTCAAAAGCGAATTTTTGGCAAATATGTCGCATGAATTACGTACCCCGCTCAACGCGATTATTGGCTTTAGCGACATGTTATTGATGGGCATTGCTGGCGAACTTAATAGTCAACAGCGTCACCAAGTGGAACGTTTACGCCTCAACGGAAACCGATTGCTGGCTTTGGTAAACGACATTTTGGATTTAGCCCGTATTGAATCCAAGCGGGTCGAGCTTATCCTAAAGCCATTCTCGCCACGTGCCCTATCAGAACATATGGCAAGTCAAATGAGTGTGCTTGCCAAAGAGAACAATCTCAAATTTGAAATCAAAGTAGAGTCAGATGTACCTGAACAACTAATCGGGGACGAAAAACGCATCGAACAAGTTGTCGTTAATTTGCTTTCCAATGCCTTCAAATTTACCCAGCAGGGATCAGTACGATTGGATATCACGACTAATTTAGCAGAAAAACAATGGGCCATTGCCGTAACTGATACAGGGATTGGAATTCCGCCCCATGCCATCAATTTGATATTTGAAGAATTTCGTCAACTCGATGGCACTTCCACTCGTGCCTATCAGGGCAGCGGGCTTGGGTTGGCAATAACACGCAATCTCGTCCGCATTATGAGCGGTGAAATCAAGGTTCAAAGCAAGCTAGGCGAAGGCAGTACATTTACCATTGTGTTGCCAATCATTCCCGAATCGCCTACTCGCCAAAAAACAGAACCCGCCGTCATCGCGGAAACACTTAATTTATAGGAGCATTATAGGACATGCTGGATTGGAAAAATACTCACGGATGGGTCGTTTTAGTTGTAGATGACGAACCCGATAATTTGGAGGTGGTTGCTACTGTCTTGTCATTTTTTGGAATGACAGTCAAAAGAGCAACAGATGGGGTACAAGGGCTAGAATTATTGGAGACCATAACCCCCACTCTCATTCTGCTTGACCTTGCCATGCCCCATATGGATGGGTGGCGCATGTTTCAGATTATTAGGAGTATGCCCCATCTCCAACAAGTACCCGTTGTAGCACTGACCGCGCACGCTATGATAGGCGATGAGGAGCGTGTCCTTGCGGCAGGTTTTGATGGCTATTTGAGCAAACCAGTCAATCTGCCAACACTCGTACAAGATATTGAGCAGGCAATAGCCAAGAAAGAGGCCAAACCCAAAACACCGCCAATCGAAGGGTCTGAGCCTAATGAAGTTGACAAGACGGTTGATAATTTCAGCATAGAAGAGGTGTCTCAATGACAGGGCAAAATTGGCAGGTACTGATCGTTGAAGATGAACCTGACAGCATGGAACTATTGGGTGGACTTTTAGGCCATCATGGCATCACGTTTTTCGCCGCAAAGAGTGCTGAAGAAGCCCTCAGTATGCTACCCAATCTGTCTCCAACCCTTATTCTGATTGATCTTTCGCTACCGGGCAAAAATGGCTGGGAGCTTTTACAAATCCTCCGAGATGATCAGGCTTATTCGCAAATCCCCCGTGTTGCTGTTACTGCCTATCACACCGCTGAACTTGCTGAACATGCCATTGAAGCCGGCTTTAATGCCTATTTTGCGAAACCGATTACCGCCAACACATTTGTAAACGAACTCAAGGCCGTTATGGCAGATATCAACTAAAGCGCGCGCTGAATACAGATTTTTTGCCAGATTGCCTGAACACATGGAAAGCGCAGGAACACGGGTGGGGCTTTCTATGTGAAAACAATTAGGATCGAAAGTGAATTCAGCAAGGCCATCGCTTTGACCCCTACCCTACTCCAAAATGTAAATTTATGATGAGTGGGAACTCATTTAGTTCCATTGGTGTTTTAAGAGTTATGATTAGTGAAGGTGTTGAACAATGGAAAAAATCAAATCAATCCTCAGTAACAAATCAGCAGCAGGGTTATATCTACTCACTTCACCTGTCACGGCTGGAGCATTACACACACTAGCCGAGGAGCAGAAATTCAGCTTTTCTCATCTACATGGCGAAGCTGTTGCCACTGAAGATGCGTTTATGGATGAAATTCAACAGGCCGCTAATTTTCCCGATTATTTTGGGCGCATGGATGAATCTATCATTGATTGCATACAGGACTTAGACCATTGGTATCCGCGCAAAAAGGGCTATGTGTTTTTGTATGACGATTTCCACAATCTTGCCAAAGGTGCGCCTGAAACCTTTGAAATGGTGATCGAGTGCTTTCAAGAGGGTCTGCATTTTTGGCAGGAGCGCGGCCAAAAACCGTTTTACATCTTTATGCGCGGGGATAGCGCCTTTCTGCCAACTATACCAACGATTTAAATTACGCTCCACGCCCAAAGGGTGTTAAAATCTGCCACGCTTGAAAAATTTGAACTTTATCGAAAAGGACTTTTTTGCATGGCACTCGGTGCATTTACGTTTGTCCTCCACAGTCATCTGCCCTATGCTCGTTTGGCGGGGCGTTGGCCGCATGGTGAAGAATGGATTCATGAAGCCGCCAGCGAAACCTATATCCCGCTGCTCGACGCACTCTATGATCTGCGGGCGGATGGCGTCAAATACAAAATCACCATCGGTATCACTCCCGTTTTGGCTGAACAATTAGCCGATGCAGATGTGTGTGATCATTTGGACGAGTACCTAGAGGACAAAATTGCCCGAGCCAAGCAAGATATTCTGCGTTTTCGTGGCGATTTGTGGGAAGAAACACCCTCACAAGGCGTCGAGCGTACCGAAGCTGAGGAAGCCAACTTGCCTCCGATAGACCGGGGAGCCGTCGCCGAGGCCTTTGTCAAATCGAAAACCCTTGAGGAAGCCAACGAACTGGCTGAAAAGATGGGCGCTGAAGCCCCTGCCATCCCCGAAAAGCCGTGGTGGGTCGGCCACAAACACCTCGAAGCACTTGCCGAATGGTATCTGCACTATTACGAAACCATCAAAGACTCGTTTGATCGCAAGTATCGCCGTGACATTATTGGCGCATTCCGGCAATTGCAAGACGAAGGGTATATCGAAATCATCACCTGTGCCGCGACACATGGCTATCTACCACTGCTTGGCACGGATGCTGCCATTCGCGGCCAACTCCATACGGGGGTGACCAGCTATAAACGTCTTTTTGGCCGGAATCCGCGTGGTATTTGGTTGCCCGAATGTGCCTATCGTCCAGCCTATTATGATAATAATGGTAACATCCGCCCCGGCATCGAAAAATTCCTTGCCGATGAGGGCCTCACCGTCTTTTTCAGCGAAACCCATTTGGTCACAGGTGGCGCTCCTGTCGGGGTAGCTGCTGGCGAAATTATTGGGCCATATGGGGCAATTAAACGCCGCTACCTGATTCCCATGTCCGAAGCCCCTGCGCCCGATTTTCAGGCCACCACCTTTGAGGCCTATTACGTCAGCGACAGCACGTCCGGCGTGACCGCTGAAGACCATAGCAGCGTAGCGGTGATTGGGCGCAATAACGAGACAGGCCAGCGGGTGTGGTCAGCAACAGTCGGCTATCCCGGTGATTTTGACTACCGCGAATTTCATCGCAAAGATAGTGTCAGCGGCCTACAATATTGGCGTGTGACGGGCAATACAGTGGATTTGGGGGAAAAGGATTTTTATCACCCTGAGTGGGCTGAAGGCAAAATGCAATCGCACGCAGCCGATTTTGTCAGCTTGGTCGAGCGCATCTTAACGGCATGGCGGGATAACGGCAATGATTATGGCCTTATCGCCAGCAATTATGATACCGAGCTTTTTGGACATTGGTGGTTTGAAGGCGTGGATTGGCTCAAAGAAGTGCTACGAGGCCTCGCCAAGAGCACAATTGTGGATTTAGTGACAGCCTCACAATATGTTGCAGACCACCCACCCAAACAAATCTTGCATCTCCCTGAAGGTAGTTGGGGCGCAGGTGGGACGCATTTTACGTGGAATAACATTGAGGTTAATTGGATGTGGCCTCCCGTTCATGAAGCCGAACAACGTATGACCCGTCTTGCCAATCGCCATAAAGCCGACTGGGATAATGAAGCCCTACGCAAGACCCTTAATCAGGCCGCCCGTGAGTTATTGCTGGCTGAAAGCTCCGATTGGCCCTTCCTTGTCACGACCGGGCAGGCCCGCAATTATGCTATCCAGCGTTTTAGTCAACATATGGAACGCTTCCGCAAATTAGGGGAGAGTGTTGAGGCGGGCAAACCGGATAGCCGATTAACCGAAGAATATTGGCAACTGGACAAAGTGTATCCAGATATTGATTACCGATGGTGGTGTGAGTGAGTACCGCAGATAAATCGCACGTACAGGGGATGTTTAGTCGGATTGCGCCCCGCTATGATTTGATGAACCGCCTCATGACTTTTGGTCAGGATAAGGGCTGGCGGCAGTTTGTTGTCCAACAGGCCCATGTTCCACCACAAGGCCATATCTTGGACATTGCAGCCGGAACAGGTGATATTGCCTTTGAAGTACGCCGCCAATACCCCCAAGCCACTATAATCGCTGCTGACTTTGCTCTGCCGATGATGCAGGTGGGTCAAAAACGCGCCAATGGGTCAACGGTGGATTGGTTGGGGGCAAATGCGCTGGCCCTACCCCTACCTGATGCCGCCTTTGACGCTGTGGTCAGCGGATTTTTGTTCCGCAACGTGCCCGATATTGATGTGGCCCTACACGAACAATGGCGTATCCTAAAACCCGGTGGCTATCTGGTCACGCTTGATACCAGCCCACCGCCCAAAAATTTATTACGGCCTTTCATCAGCATCCATCTAAAGTATGTCATTCCAACCCTCGGCAAATTGATTTCCGGCGATAGCAGTGCCTATCGTTATTTGCCACAAAGTACGTTGGAATTTAAGACACCCGAAGCCCTAGCTGAACGCATTCGGAGTGCGGGTTTCCAACAAGTGGGTTATCGCAATTTTATGATCAAAACCATCGCTGTTCATTGGGGTCAAAAACCACTGGCATAACACCCGCTATCGGCCTAAAGTAGAACAGACAATGCCTTTTGTCCTCAAAATGAGGTTAAAAGAATTTTGACATACCCCATCAGATTCCGTAAAATCCACCCTTGACACAAAGCTGTCTTTTATTTCTTGAGAAGATGCCCCCACAAGCTCATTTTTCAAGAAAACAATAGTAAGCTCTTTAAAAGATTGAAGGGTAAAACCATTATGAGGGATTACAACTCAGAGTCCATTCGGAATATCACGTTAGCTGGACATCAAGGAGCGGGAAAAACCATGCTGGTGGAAAGCCTGTTGTTTCATACAGGCACCATCAATCGCATGGGTAAAATAGAGGACGGAAGCACTGTTTCCGACTTTGATGAAGACGAACGTGAACGGCAACTTAGTATCAGCACCTCGCTTATCCCAATTGAATTTGGCGACTGCAAAATCAACATTCTCGACACCCCCGGTTTTACCGATTTTCAAGGCGAAGTCCAACAAGCCGTCCGCAGCACCGACGCAGTGGTCGTGGTGGTGGACGCAGTGGCTGGCCCCGAAGTCGGCACCGAGATGGCCTTCCAATATGCCCACGATTTTAATCAACCCGTGATGGTCGTCATCAACAAGATGGATCGGGAAAACGCCAATTATGCCCGAGCCCTTGAAGCCCTACGTGAGCGCTTCCCTGAGCGAAAATTTATTCCGGTGATTTTGCCCCTCGGGGAACAAGCCAATTTTAAGGGCGTCTTGAATGCCGTCACGCAAAAGCTCTACATGGGCAAGGGCGATAAAGGCGAAGCTCCTCCAGCCGATCTGGTTGATATGTTGCGAGAGGCCCATCTCGCGGTCGTTGAAGCCGCCGCCGAGGCCGACGATGCTTATATTGAGAAATATTTCGAGACGAACGAGTTAACATTTGATGAAATTCGCGATGGGATGCGTAAGGCTGCCCGAAATGCCGACCTTGCAACTACCCCCGTCTTTGTCACCAGTGGTACGGCTGGTGTAGGCATTGTGCCTCTATTGGAAGCCTTGACCGTCTATGTCCAACCGGCCACCGGACGACGTGTCAGCACCAAGACCGACTTGGAATCTGAAGAGATCGAATTTGTAAACCCACCCCAAAGCGACAGCGGGCCGTTCGTGGGGTATGTCTTTAAGAGTTTTACTGATAAGTTTGGAACCCTCAGTTTCTTCCGCATTTTCTCCGGCTCCGTTAAGGGCAATGATACGGTGTGGAATCCCAACACCCAGCAGGAAGAGCGTATGGGCCAACTATTATTGATACGGGGCAAGGAACAAATCGCAGTTGATTCCTTGCACGCGGGTGATATTGGGGTTGTTGCCAAATTGAAAAACACCTACACCGGCAACACCCTGACGACCAAAACTTTTGGCCGATTTGTGCCGGGTCCCAAATTCCCTGCCCCGGTCTATTCAGTGGCTGTCCACCCCAAGACACAGGCCGACAGTGCCAAGATTGCAACCGTACTGGCGACCCTTTGTCAGGGCGACCAAACCCTGAAGTGGCGCCAAGACGCTGCGACCAAACAGGTCGTTTTTGAAGGCATGGGCAGCGTCCAACTAGACATTGCCCTCAAACGTGGTGAGCGACTTGGCTGTAACATGGAAATCTCCGTGCCGAGAGTGCCCTATCAAGAAACCATTACCAAGAAAGCCCAATCGGTTTATCGGCACAAGAAACAAACCGGTGGTGCGGGTCAATTTGCCGAAGTCCATATGCGTGTAGAGCCAATCCCACCGGAAAACGGCTTTGAATTTAAGAGTGAGATTGTTGGCGGTTCGATCTCCGGCCCATTTGTCCAAAGCACCGAAAAAGGCGTGCGCCAAAATCTGACCAATGGCGTCATTGCGGGTTATCCCATTGTTGGTGTCAAGGCGGTTGTGTTCGATGGTAAGGAACACCCTGTTGATTCCAAAGACATCGCCTTCCAAGTAGCTGGACGCGAATCTTTCAAAGATGCCTTTAAGCAAGCCAATCCTGTGCTGCTGGAGCCCATTGTGAATGTGCGCGTCACCGTCCCCGAAGAAAACACGGGCGATATTATGGGTGATATGACCACACGGCGCGGACGGGTACAAGGAATGGATACGGTCGCCGGACGCACCATCATTAACGCAACCGTGCCCCATGCTGAAATGCTGCGCTACTCTAACGATCTGCGCTCGATGACAGGTGGACGCGGTATCTTTACCATGGAATTTAGCCATTACGAAACCATGCCCAGTCAACTTGCGGCTGAAATTATGGCCCAACACAAAGCAACCGAGCACGCCGACGAATAAATCAATTGTGTAAATTTTTGGCAGGGCGGACGTGAAATCCGCCCTCTTTTTTAGAAATTGGCAACAAACCCCCCATGAATTTTTTGACAACCATCCTGCGTCTTGGTAAATTTGTGAAGCAAGGCGCAAGTGACACCCGACTGAATCTATGAGCAAGCCAAAAGATTATTTCATCAATTTAGGATTGGCAGCTCTGGCAGGATTAAGCGGATGTGCCTCGATCATCGTCTTGATGGTGGGGGTTGCGTTCGGAATTCTGCTTGATGCTAGGGTGTTCGATAGCACACCGCTTTTTACCATCTTGTGTATTGTGGTGAGCGTGCCCGTCAGTTTAGTGACCATGTTGGTCATCGCCATCCGGTCTGCCAAAACAATTGAAAAACGGCAATACGGCAAATCGTAACCCGTGCCGCAGTTGTGCCATGCCGGGTGTTGGCAAGTAAGAGTAAACATCGTTTAAACATAGGAGGAGTGCTTTTGCTCGGCTCAAAGAAAGGAGTCCGTTAATGAGTCACGGACATGATGATCACGGTCACGCCGCGTCATCAGGAGCAGTAAATCCAGTTGCACTAAAAGGTTGTATCTATTTACTGATTGGGTTAGGTATTGCGGCACTAGCCTGTGGGGTTCTCCCCTACGTGGTGCTGCCTAATTTGGGATATGGGATTGCTGTACCAGTCATTACCATTTTTGGTGAACCGTTGGTCAAGGACACATTCCTAGGGATCAAATTCACCAATACGCTCGTAGCATTGGTTTTGGTGGACATCATTATTGCTGTCATCGCCTATACCCTAAGAAATCCTCAACGAGTCCCCAAAGGTTTTCAAGGTGGGTTCGAACTGATTGTGGACTATCTTTATGGCGTTACCAAAAATGTGGTCGGCCCCAAAGATGCCCGCAAGATTTTCCCTCTCATCGCGACATTCTTCCTTGTGGTTTTGACCGCCAACTGGACAAAACTCCTACCGGGGTTTGAAACGGTAGGGGCCTTACACTGCGCGGAATCTAGTGATTTGGTCACAATGAGTGGCTATCCCATCCATGTGGATGAGGGCAGTTTGCCATTTTCAGGGTCGGCTCTTTCGAATATTCATTTCTTGAAGGTCGAAAAGGGCTTGGATTCTGGGGACAAAGCCACTGAAGCTGGTTATGAAGAGTGCGAGGCCAAATATTTTGGTGTGACGCACGAAGCCAGTGCCGCTGAAGGGGAAGCCCTCACAACTGATGCCACAGCACCCGAAGGTGAAACAACCGAAGGCGCTCAAGATACAGCAACCGAGGAAACCCACGAATTCTCTGAAGCCGCTGATCGTTTGGTCGTAACCCCCTTCTTGCGTGGGGCTGCCACTGATCTCAACTTTACGCTGGCTTTGGCGATTATTGCTATGTTCGCCGTACAGTACTATGGCGTACAAAAACTGGGCTTGGGTTACTTCTCCAAGTTTGTGAACCTGCCTGCGTTAGGCAATCTTGGCAAAAAACCAATGGGCCTAATGGATTTCGTCGTCGGGTTGTTGGAAGTCCTATCTGAAGTTTCTAAGATTATCAGCTTTGCCTTCCGTCTTTTCGGCGTTATCTTCGCAGGTGGTATTTTGCTGATTGTGGCGACGTTCCTGACGGGTGCGTTGGCCCCAGCCGCTGTCTATGGCATTGAATTTTTCATCGGCGCGATTCAAGCGTTCGTGTTCTTCATTCTACCTTTGGTATTGATAAATCTTGCGATGGTCTCGCACCACGCTGAAGACCACTAAATCTATAGGAGCAAAACACATGGAAACGACAATTATCAACGAATCACTTCAGACCGGTTTGAAAGCCGTTGGCGCAGGCCTCGCGATGGTTGGTGCACTTGGCCCCGGTATCGGCATCGGTCTGTTGGTGCAAGGCGCCTTGGAAGCTATTGGCCGCAACCCCGACGCCGCTGGTCAAATTCAAACGAACATGATCTTGGGTATCGCGTTCGCTGAAGCTATCGCTATTTATGCGCTGGTGGTCGCCTTGATCATCCTGTTCGTGCTCTAATCCCCTACAGGAGGCTCAGAAAAGGCACATGGATGCGTTAGGTATTAATTTTGGATTTCTAATTGCCCAGATCATCAATTTCGGTGTGATTTTCCTTCTGCTGCGCGGTGTTGTTTGGGGGCCATTGCTGAAGACAATTGACAAGCGCCGGGAAGATATTGAAAAAGGTCTGGAAGACGCCCGTATTGCAAGTGAAGCACGCGCCAACGCTGAAAAAGAAGCGGAAAGCATCAAGACAGCCGCCCGTGCCGAAGCCCAAAAGATCGTGGCTGAATCGCGTGGTCGGGGTGAAGAAGCTGGCAAGGACGTGTTGGCACAGGCCAATACTGATGCCGAAGCCATTCGCGCCGAAGCCCGTGTAAAGGCTGAAGAAGAACGTTCGCAACTGCTCTCTGATATGCGTGGTCAGGTGATTTCGCTGGCGATTGCCGCCGCTAATCGCCTGATTGGTGAAAGCATGGACGAAAAGAAACAGCAACAAATCGTGACCGAATTCTTCAGCAAATCGCCTGAAAACGTCAAGGGATTGGGTTCAAACATCGAAGTCGTCAGCGCCCTACCCCTCAATGACAACGAGAAGAAAGACATCCTCAGCAAGACAGGTGCTGCCAATGCCGACTGGAAAGTTGATCCAGCGATTTTGGGCGGTATCATCATCCGTGCTGGTGATAAGGTCGTGGATGGTAGCGTGCGCAGCAATTTGAGTGCCCTGTCAGCCCGCCTGAACTAATGAAATAAAAAACACCCCTACAGGTGTTTTGAAAAAAAGGGTAATCCACAGGGATTGCCCTTTTTGATTTATCCGCTACAACCAAGGCCAATAGCGTCAATAGGATCGAATAAATTTAACGCCAGATACGTTCTAGCCAACTGGGCATCTTATGAACCTTGCCGAAGCGTTGAACAACTGAAGTAGGCGATGGGGCTGGTGTCAACGATAATTGCAGCGAATCAATCGTGGCTTGATAATCCCCAGCGGCTTGAGTGAGCGATTGGGCATTATAGGTCGCTGCAAATTCAATAGCAAAGGTGGCAGTAGCGGCGCTTTGGGTACGTTCTCCCTCGGCCCCAAGAGCTTGGGCAGTGGCGGTCATAATCAGGGCGTTCAAGTCGGCGGTATAAGTAGCTTGGTCATTGGCCTGCATGGTCGCAGTCTGATTGATTGAATCTATCAGTGCGGCATTGCCATTATTTTGCTCTAAAAGATTATTATTGCGGGTTGCCAACTGGTTAGCTCGAAAAGCGCTTTCCGTCCCCAAAGAAATAATCCGTCCAATTTCCTGATTAAGATCAGCCAGTGCAGTCGCATTTTCTTGGTGAACAATCAACTGCGTGGCGGTCGCGTTACGATCCGCTTGACTTAAAGGTGTTACCGTTGGATCAAGGCCAATCCCCAAACGAGGGCCACCAATCAGTCCCAATAACAAGAATATGCCACCGCCACCAACTGCCGCCGTTCCAATCGCAAAGCGACGCCAAGTCTGGCTGGTTGCCATTTTCCGGCGAAGTTCAAGGGTATCTTCATCGGGTTCCTCACCCTCTACAACAGCCAAAGCATCCGCTGTATCTTCCAGTTCAATCGCAGGAATTGGAATTCTACCCGTTGATCGTTCCCCTTCTAACCAAGTATTCACCACCACCAGCTCAGTCCAATTGCTGGCAGTCAGATCGTCCCCCGGTCTATGCAAGGCACGCACTTGATAGATGCTAGGTCGCTGTTTAGCAGGTTCAAAAAAAGTGCGTTCTTCAATGGTATGGATTTTTTGATTTTTGTTGTTTTCGCCCGACTGTTGGCGGACTTCATACAGGCCTGCCCCCCGAATAGGTGTCCATGTGATGCGGGCCAGTGTCACGCTCTCGAAATAAGGCGTGGCTAAACGTTTGGGCGCTTGCACCCCATCGCTCCATTGTGAGGGGTTACGTGCAGCAAACAGGGTATTGACACTACGTACCCGGAAAAACCACCCCGCTTGTTGGCTATCTTCCGTCTCAAAACTGGTATCCCCACCCCGATAAACCACTGTCGTCTGGGAGCTATCAAAATCAGAGTCGGGTGAGGCCTCAACTTCATACATATTGGCTTGGGCAATTTCCAACCAAGCCACCACAAAGCCATTTTTACCCCATTCAATCGGATGGACGATGGGTGGGATGAGTTGAATCGGCGTCACCATAATCGGGACACTCGGTTTACCGGGCATATTTTGACTGTACGGCACCACTCGATAATACGTTTCACCAGTGGTTGGAGGCTGCACGGCATGAACACGTTGGCGAGCATCGCTCATATCCACAACAATCACAGCGTCAGCAAAGGTCGGTGATGCCGCTTGTTCAATCCGGTAGCCTGTCGCACGCGGGCTATTTGTCCAATACAATACGGCTTGGTACGGACTTTCCCAACGATATTGCAGGGTAATATCACCGGGGTCAGGGTTGACACGATAGGGCCGTAAATCCATCAATACAGTGGGCAGCGCTTGCGCATTAGCTTCGGCAATCCGTTGTAGCGCGACATTACCCACAAAAGCCAATTCATCAATCAAAGGCCGTAGAGGGCTAGAAAAAATCAAGAGGCGGTCAACGTATTGAATCGAAAAAACTTGTGAGTGTGGACGGATTCGTTCGGGTGAAACCCCATTTGCAGGCGACCACCCTTCGCCCGGAAACAAACCCTCATCAATAGACAAAGGTGCCCGCCGATGATTGAGCACCCGCAAGCCCGATGTACCTAACCAACTTAGCCAGATACGCCCTTCCGGAACATCACGGGTTAAGGCCCCAATGACGAGCGAATGGGAATTATCGCCCTTGCCAATCGAACGGGCCTCGTGCTGTAAATAGGTATAAAACAGTTCAGAGAACTCCGCCGAATCGGTATTTTTGTGGGGAAAACTATGCCACAACCATTCAATAGTCTGCTCGGTTAGGGCAACCGCTTGGCTGCCTTGCCCATATACAAAAATGAATTGTTTATCGTCATAACGCGCACGCAATTGAGCCGACAAATCATTTGACCGACCAGCATAAAGCAAGGTTCGCAATAGGCCATGCTGAATCTCCTGTTGCTTAACAGGCTCGCCAGAAGGATTTAGGATGACATCCGTAAAAGAGCTTGATTGGTCGGTCATGAAGTGCAATTTTCCTAATATGGGCGTATTTGAGAAGACCACCTAGCTGATTATAACCTAGTAGAAAAAATGGAGAAAGCGAACTAATCTTTGCCAATTTTAACAATTTCCCCAACACAAATTCACCTAAAACTGCTATAGTGTTAGGGGATGCCAGAAAATCCTTTAAGAACCGTTGAGGTTATATCCTATATACAAGGAGACATTATGGCTAAATTAAGCCGGATATTGTTTATACTTTTCATCGTGTTGGCAACTTCTACGCTCGGAGCATCAACCAAAACTAGCCGTGCCCAAGAAGACGGAGCCGATGCTTTGACCCGCTATGGTGAAGAATTGTATGTCAATATCAATCAAGGATTAATTGCATTAGACGAACGCCCATTACAACGCAATGAAACACTTGACGCAGTTGCCCAGGTGATTGCGGATGAGTTGGGGGCAACAGGGTCTTATACTTCAGTGCCACCTGTGGTTGCAGACGATTTGGGCTATCCGCGTTGGCCCGACAATGGACAACGGGTCATTAGCCTGCCCTATAATGGCATTGGCATCGAAAGTCCTGCCGAGGCCGCCGACTTTTGGGTGGAAGCAATTGCCGGAACATTGGCTGAAAGCTATTTTCGTGAAATTGGCATTGGGGTTTCCAATTATGTTGCCCAAGCTGGCGGCACAGTCCAAACCGCCTATGCCATTGTCGTAGGTGCCCAGCCCAATGTCATTCCCGTGGTTATCGGCGATGGAGCCGCGACAGTTTATAGCCAAGAAGTCGAATTATACGTTCATAACGAGCTTACCCTCTCGTATGAAACTGATGACACAACCATGCAACGCGCCAGTGAAGTGCGATTTGCCAGCAGCGAAGCCGAATTAGAGGAAGCGACATGGCAGCTTTGGGACGATTTGAATTATGCTGTGCCGTGGCAACTCACGGAAGGGCTTGGGCCAAAAGAAGTTTGGGTAGAACTGCATGATGCCAAAGGCGTAAGCGTTAAATCGGTAGCCAATGTTGAACTGGCCGATCCTTCTACTTCCCCCGACGCCGCTACTCTACCTGCCCCAGCACCTATCACCCTCATTATGACTTACGGGGGCGACACCTTCACACTGCAAGTCCAATCAGATCGCCCCACCGTCAATCTGCAAGAAGTCTACTTCACATGGTTTGACGACACTCGGGCTTATGAATTGGAAAACGCTGATAATTTATCTGATGTGAATTTGGCTGAATTTCCATCAGGGGACTGCATCCAAATCCGGGTACGCAGCCAACAGAGCGAGATTGCTATTCCCGGTTGCGGTACGATTTACCTTGAAGCCAATGAGTTTACTGAAGCCCCACAGGTTTTTTGGGGAACTGATTTTGAAACATTTACAGTCTTGGACGGCCCACGCGATTTAGGGTTCTGCGAGGCTGACGCTGGACGTTGTGAAATCCGGTTGCGCTAGTCGAGCATAAAAAGGGGCGGCCTATTTGATAAACCGCCCCATCCACTTTAGATTTATTGGCCGAAGGGTGTCACCGTCGGCGGGAACTGATACTCTTGAGTCGGTGGAACAAATGGCTCTGGATTATAACCCAAATAAGCCCGCCATTCGGGTTCCAATTGGGCCAAATTCTTGCCTGTCACCGCGATGAGCGCCTCATTCATACGGGTGTTGCGGCTAATCAAATCAAACCACTGATGAATCCCCTCCATGCCGTACTGCCCATAAATCCACTGAATGAAGGATGCTCCCATCCAATAGCCCGGGGCATTACAACCGTTAGGAATATTGCCACCACCACCCGGCCCATCGCCTTGCAGTGTGAGAATATCTTGGCCCGGATTATGATCACGTAGCCCTGTACCCGCCCGAATGGAATTGAGCGAGAACCACGTCGCCCCACCCTCTACAAACCATGTTGGGCCACCCACGTTTTTATCAAATTGATAGAGATGGGTGACTTCATGTGTAATGACTTCAGTCATATAATCATAGGCCCATTCAATCGTTTGGTCTTCGGGCGGAGGGTTACGCGGGCAGGATGAGATAAAGCCCAATTCAGGGAATCGCTGCACCGTAATGCCTAAGTCATTACTGGTAAACCCAGCGCGGCGGCTATTCCCTGCGGCCCCCGCATTAGAAAATTCCCCAAAAGTATCCGCATCGGAAAACACGACGGCAATAGGTCGGAAGCTGAGCGGCTCACCAAAGCCCAACAGCCAGCGTTCTTGAACGACCGCCATACCGTGCATAACAGCTTGGGCAAATTCCTCGGGCCAGCCGAACCAATACAGTTCAAGTTGGTCATTGGCAGCATGATACCAAACCCGTGTGGGGTCGCTATAGACATAATTTTGGGCAGTGGTTTCTACCGAGCCACCCGCGAGGTCAATCACGCGCCAGAAAAAATCCATCCGCAGCCATGGCGGTTGATCATCGGTGTCGTATAAGGTTGCCACCCATTCATTTTCCCCTGTGCCCCGTCCCGCCTGAACACGAGTGCCCGACCCATGCGGGTAACGGATGACCAAAGTCACCTGATCGAGTTCCTGTTCCGATTGAATGGTTACAGTAAAGGTCGCCCCATTGGGATAATCGGAAACGACCGTCGTATCGCCAATCGTGAAGCCATCTTTAGTTTCACCGAGGAAAACGACCGGCTCGGAGTTACCACCGACTTCTTCAACCGCCACTGGGTCAATTTCGACATTGGCTGGGGTCATCGTCGGATAATCAGTTCCCTGCAATCTGGGGGCGGCCAGCACGGGAAAAGCATAACTGACCAGCAGCATCAAAATAAGTAATAATGCAGCGGCCCCAGAGAGGCCCAACGTCCACAAACGCATTTTCTTAATTGCCATCAAAACTCCTCCAATTCCAACATTTTTCCACATATAAGATTTTAACCCGCAAATCGGCACTCGGTTCGATATAAAACAGAACAGGCCACCGTTTTTTCAACGATAGCCTGTTATCTGCTTATGGATTGCCAGACAGTGCATATCTGGTCGTTTAGCCTTGACGCTGTTTGTGCTTGGGATTGGTTGAGCAAATTACGAACAGCACACCCTTACGCCGCACGAATTTGCAATTGGCACACATCAAGCGCACTGAAGAACGTACTTTCATGATGGTAAAGCCCTTTCCGAAAAATTCAACCTCGCCATTATAGCAAAGGGGTCATGGCTTGCCTATGCCGAGAATTTTGTAGCAGGCTCCGCCAAAATCTCAAATTGGCCCGCAAATTCATTAAAAGCGAATATCTGGCCTGTCTCCAATTCAAATATCCAGCCATGCACGCGCAATTGCCCCGCCAATTCTTTTTGACGCAGGAGGTCAATGTCGCGCAGTCCCTTGAGGCTTTGGATAACCGATTTTTCGAGGATGGCCCGGTCATGGTCATTATGGTCATGAATTTCAGTTTTGATGTGGTCATTCATATCAATCCAACGAGCCAAGTTGGGGTACTGATTGGCATCTACTCCAGCCGCTAATGTATTGAGCATGACACAATCGGTATGACCACACACCACCACTTCAGTGATGGACGGCATCCGACTAAGCGTCAATTCGATCCCTGCACTGATAGCAAAATCAACTTCCCCTTGCCCGGGCACAAGTCCACCCGGTACACGCACCGCCATCATTTCACCCGGTTTGGTGCCGAGGATGAGTTCGGGAATCACCCGACTGTCGAAGCACCCAATAAACAAAATAGTTGGGCTAGGACGCTGACTACCCGTACCCAATTGGTTTTGATATTTCGCATAATAGGCCCGCGAGTTGGATTCATGTCCAGCTAAATCGCTCATTCAATTTCGCCTTTCGTCAATTAATTACCGCCATAAGGCTTGCGAGAAAAATTGGTGTCTTTGTATACTTAATCACATGAAACTAAAAAAACACTTCCTCCCTACCCTTGTGACCTTAGCCTTCTTGATGGCAGTGGGTTTGTCGGCCTGCAAAGATGATCTACCAGAACCGGAAAAACCTTCGGGTGATCCTGCCCAAGCCGCCCAAGATTTTATTGCGGCCCTCTTCAGCGGCAACGCAAGTGCCGTGCGCGAACTTACAAGTGATCAAACCCGTCTGTCATTCTTAGAGACTGCTACGGCCTATGCCAACGCCCATGCCGAGATTGACCTCAGTCAAACCAAATTTGAAGTCATCGCTGAACAGGCCGTTGACCGTCGCACCATTCGGATGTCTGGCGTATGGGTCATTACGGCTGATACTCCCAATGGAGAGCGGGCGACCCAAGTCCATGACGCCAATCAGGAAGGCGCTGTTTTGTTAGGCCTCTGGTTCAAAGATGGCAAATGGCGAATTGATGGCATGAAACCAGAAGAAATCATCAATTTACCAACGCTCACCCCGACTTCCTAATTTCGGGAATTTAGACATAGCCGTATTGCACTCTATTTTTGCATCTCGGCTTAATTTTTACAATAATTATTCAAAAAATATCTAAGAAGATAATTAGAATTTCACGCCCCCAGCCCATGAGGCTTTTGGGGATAACGTTCTGACCTCCCTAAAACAGTTTTGCAACCGAAGCTGATTTCAGTTTTTTTGTGTTTGACTTCCCTCGCACATCTCATACAATCAATAGTAGCTACCCCATTTTTGGCAAACACAGCAGGATTTAATGTAATGCAAAATGTGCAGAACAAGCTCTTTCGGAAAGTCGCCCTTGACCGGCTCTCCTCACCAGAACAGCTTGATCAGTTGATGAAAATTACCTCGCCGCGTGCGTGGCTAGCACTCATTGCCATTGCAATTTTGTGTGCAGCAGGCGGATTATGGGCCGTTTTTGGAAGCATCCCCGAAGAAGCACAGGGCAACGGCGTGCTCGTGAATGATCCTACGGTGGACGGCTTAGAAGGCATTATTTATGTCTCATTGAGCGATGGGGCACAACTGCGCCCCGGTATGGAAGTAGAAGTCGAGGTTTCCACGGTTAAGGCTGAAACCTATGGGTATATCAAAGCGGTCGTACGTGAAGTTGGCGAAGTGCCTGTTACCCATCAACAGGTTGTTGATATAGCCGGAACCGAGGAAATAGCCAACGCGATTGTTCCAACTGGCCCAGCGATTGAAGTACGGCTGGAATTAAAACGTAGCCAAGACACGGCCAGTGGCTTTGAGTGGACTTCGAAGGATGGCCCACCGCGCAAATTGAGTGCGGGTACACCTGTTGTTGCCATTATCACTGTTAGCGAAGATCGCCCCATTAGCCGCGTTTTTCCTGTGTTTAAATAAAGTTGGGTAGAACATTATGACCCAAGAAGAGAATAGCCAAGCACAAACACCCAGCCCCAAAACAGAGATAAGCAAACGAGCTCGTACCCCTACCCTGCTACAAATGGAAGCAGTCGAGTGTGGGGCGGCAGCGCTGGGAATTGTCTTGCGCTACTATGGGCGTTATGTGCCGTTGGAAGAACTGCGTGTTGAATGCGGAGTCTCGCGGGATGGCAGCAAAGCCAGCAACATGCTCAAGGCGGCTCGTAAATATGGCCTTGAATGCCGTGCTATCAAACGTGAACCGGAGGGGCTAAAATCACTTAAATTCCCCATTATCGTTTTTTGGAATTTTAATCACTTCTTGGTGGTTGAGGGGTTTGGCAAAAAGGTCGTTTATTTAAATGACCCCGCTATTGGCCCACGGGCTGTCTCGCATGAGGAATTCGATCAGGGGTTTACAGGCGTCGCCTTATTGTTTGAACCCGGCCCCAATTTTCAAGCCGGGGGAGACAAACCAAGTCTTTTTTCGGCGCTACAAAGTCGGCTTTATGGCTCGGAAATTGCACTGGCCTTTGTCATCATCACCAGTCTATTTTTGGTCATCCCCGGCTTTGTCATTCCCACTTTTTCGCGGATTTTTATAGATGACATTTTAATTGGGCAACAGGAATGGATTGGTGCGCTGCTGGTTGGGATGGCATTGACAGCCGCCCTCCGCGCCATTCTGACATGGTTTCAGCAGTTATATCTGCTGCGGATGGAGACCAAACTCGCCCTCAGCACCAGCAGTAAATTTTTCTGGCACGTCCTCCGCCTGCCCATCGAGTTTTTCGCTCAACGGTATGGGGCAGAAATCGGTTCGCGGGTCGCCATCAATGACCGCGTGGCCCAGTTGCTTTCCGGCGAATTAGCCACCACCATGATTAGCGCTGTGCTGGTCATTTTCTACGCCATTCTGATGTTCCAATATGATATTGTGCTGACCATCATCGGTATCTTGATTGCTGCCCTTAACATTTTGGGGTTGCGTTATGTCTCGCGGCGGCGTATTGATGCCAATCAGCGGGTACTGCAAGAGCGGGGCAAAATGCTTGGGACAGCCACCAATGGCTTGCAAATTATCGAGACGCTGAAAGCCACTGGCGCGGAATCCGACTTTTTTGCACGTTGGGCGGGGTATCAGGCCAAAACATTAAATGCCGATCAAGAACTGGGCATCTCGTCGCAGTTATTAAGTGTCTTGCCGCCCCTACTGAGTGCAATTAACACCGCCGCCATTTTGGTATTGGGTGGTTTGCGGGTCATTGAAGGGGACATGACTATTGGTATGCTGGTGGCCTTTCAAAGTTTGATGACCAGTTTCCTCAGCCCAGTTAATCAATTGGTCAACCTCGGCGGACGATTGCAGGAAGTCACCGGGGACATGAGCCGCTTGGACGATGTGCTGCGCTATCATCCTGACCCCCAAGTGGATCAGCAAATTTCGATGAATGGGAGTGATGGGGCTCAGGCTCAAGTCAAACTAGAGGGCTATATTGAACTCAAAAATATCACCTTTGGCTACAGCCGACTTGAAGAGCCGCTCATTCGTGATTTCAACCTCAAGCTAAAGCCGGGGCAGCGTGTGGCATTGGTTGGCGGCTCAGGGAGTGGTAAATCAACGATTTCGAAATTGGTCGTTGGCCTCTATGAATCATGGAGTGGCAAAATTCTATTTGACGACCAACCCCGTCAAGAAATCCCACGCAGTATTATGAATAATTCGGTGGCAATGGTTGATCAAGACATTTTCATGTTTGAAGGCAGCATCCGTGATAATTTGACCTTGTGGGACGCTACTATTCCGCGCTCGGATATTTATCAGGCCGCTAAAGATGCCTGCATTCATAATGATATTGTGACCCGGCCCGGTGGTTATGACCATATTATCGAGGAGGATGGGCGTAATTTTAGCGGCGGACAGCGCCAACGCCTCGAAATTGCCCGTGCGCTAGTTGGCAACCCAACCATCCTTGTATTAGATGAAGCCACCAGTGCGCTTGACCCGGTGACGGAACAAATCATTGATGATAATTTACGGCGGCGTGGTTGCACCTGCTTGATTGTAGCCCACCGTATCAGCACTATCCGCGACTGTGATGAAATTATCGTGTTGGAAAAAGGCAAGGTCGTGCAGCGCGGCACACATGATGAGATGGTCAAACAAGAAGGGCCATATGCCACCCTAATTGGTGCGGAAGCCCCCGAAAAGAAGAAACGCACCGCCAAGTCGCTATTGGATAAATTGGTCTAACCTTTTGGTGGAATCATGGTTCTAAACGAAGAAATTAAAGCCACAACCTCCGACGCATGGGAATTATTTCTGCTTCGCCTGCGTTATAAAGAAGGCCGCCTGCTGACCGTCAGTGGCAATCAACCTCTATTGCTGAACGATAAAGACTCGGCTTGGTTAGTCTATTCGGGTTTGGTAGATATATTCGCCGTCAAAGTTGAAAATGGCGAGGCGGTGGGGGCACGTGCCCATCTGTTTCGGGGTGAAACAGGCCACTTATTACTAGGGATGGACTTAACAGGTCGCAATCTCGGTCTATTGGCAAATAGTGCGCCCGGCACCCAATTACTCAAATTACGCCAATCGCGCTTGAAGGAACTCGCCCAAGAGCCAGAATATGCCGGAATTATCGCAAGCCTGCTTGAAAAATGGGCGGGCGGGCTTTCGGCAGGGATTGCACGTGGTATCGGGCCAAAAGATTACGAAGTGTTGGAAGCGGGCAAAGATAAATCACTGAAGGTCGGTCAAACAGCCCGTCCCAAACGCGGCTTAGTCTGGGTACAGCATGTCAAAGGTGAATCGCGCCTAATGGCCTTGCAGGATGTCACCACCATCAAAGGCGAATCGTTCTTCCCCGTCTCGCGTGAAACATGGCTGACTACCCTAGACGATGTGCGGCTTGCCAGCCTAAACACTGAAGCGATGATTGCCCGAGATAAACAGTGGGACTGTGTGTCGGCTTTTCATGTGATAACCCTTGATGCTGCCTCCGCCAACCTCAAGCAAAATTTACATAGCGAATGGGCGCGTCTGCACGAAAAAAACACAGCCGATTCGACCAAAGTTGAGCAGGCTTTTTCGCAGCTCGCTGCAACGTGGGCCACCGCCGACCAAATTCCCTATACCAGCCTAGATAACCGTGACCCTGTGTTGGCGGCCTGCCAACTATTGGGCAATATACAGCGTATTTCGATTACTCCCCGCCCACAACTCGATGGCGAACGCAAATATAGCCATACGCAACAAGTTGAACGTATTGCCGAATCCTCACGAGTACGGATTCGCAAGGTGGTGTTGCAGGGAGAATGGTGGGAAAACGACAGTGGGCCGATGGTCGCCTTTATAGACGAAAATAAAAAACCAGTTGTATTGATTTATCAATCTACCCGCTATCAATTACATGACCCTCTCGAAAAAACAGCCACACCTGTGACTGCCGAATTTGCGGCCCAGTTAGAGCCTTTCGCTTTTGCCTTCTATCGCCCCCTACCCGCCCGTGCCCTAAATGGCTGGGACTTGCTACGTTTTGGGATGCGCGGTGCAAAAAACGACCTTTTGATGATGCTATTGATGGGACTAGCTGGCGGTATCTTAAGCATGGTCACGCCTATTTTTATCGGGATCCTCTTTGATACGACCATCCCACGTGGTAATCGTTCCGAATTATTTATTATTGGGGCGTTTTTGCTGGCGACGGCTTTTGCATCGGCACTCTTTCAAGTGACCCGCAGCATTGCCCTATTACGCATCAGCGGGAAATTGGATAGTTCAATTCAAGCCGCGATTTGGGATCGTGTATTGGCCTTACCCGCCTCGTTTTTCCGCAATTATTCAGCGGGTGATCTCAGTAGTCGTGCGATGGGCATTGACCTCATTCGACGCACTCTCTCCGGCACAATTACCCTTTCCCTATTTACAGGCATTTTCTCGGTTTTTAGCTTTGGGCTGTTGTTTTACTATGATGTCAACCTCGCCTTGCTTGCATCGGCATTGGTATCATTTGCGTTTATCGTAACGATGATCTCCGGTGTTTTGCAACTGCGCTATCAACGCCGCATTACCAACATTCAGGGCAAGATTTCCAGTCGGGTGCTGCAATTTATCAACGGTGTTTCCAAATTTCGCATCTCTGGGGCCGAAAATCGGGCCTTCTCGATTTGGGCAGGTGAATTTGCCGAGCAAAAACGCTTGGCCTATCGCGCCCGCATGGTCGAAAACCGGCTAGAAGTGTTTAATGCCATTTTCCCAGTCATGGCCTTGATTGTAATTTTTGGGGTGGTGGCTAATCGGGACACTAACACGTTGACCACCGGCACATTTTTGGCTTTTTATATCGCCTTCACCCAGTTTTTGACCGCCAGCCTTGATCTCAGCCGCACCTTGGTCTCAGCGTTGAGCGTCGTGCCTGTCTATGAACGGGCCAAACCGATTTTGCAAGCCCTACCCGAAGCCGACGATGCTAAATCTGACCCCGGCGAGTTGACAGGGAATATCGAAGTCAGCAGTCTATCTTTCCGTTATCGCGCCGATGGCCCACTCATTTTAAAAAATATTTCACTGACCATTAATCGGGGTGAGTTTGTAGCCCTAGTGGGGGCGTCGGGATGTGGCAAATCAACCCTGATGCGCTTGCTACTCGGTTTTGAAAAACCCGAATCGGGTGCAATTTTCTTTGATGGGCAGGATTTAGCCGAACTCGATTTACGGGCGGTGCGGCGACAAATGGGGGTTGTGCTGCAAAACAGTCGCTTGATGTCGGGTGATATCTACACCAATATCATCGGGGCCAGTTTGCTTTCGATTGATGAGGCGTGGGAAGCGGCACGGCAGGCTGGGATTGAGGATGATATTAAAGCCATGCCAATGGGAATGCACACTGTTGTTAGTGAAGGGGGCAGCACCCTATCAGGTGGGCAACGCCAGCGTATTTTGATTGCACGGGCTATTGTCAATAAACCACGTATCATCTTTTTTGATGAGGCCACCAGCGCCCTCGACAATCGTACCCAAGCCACCGTCAGCCAAAGCCTCGAAAATCTGGACGTGACACGCATCGTCATTGCCCATCGCCTTAGCACGATTCAAAATGCTGACCGGATTATCGTGATGGATGCAGGGCAAATTGTGCAGGTGGGGACGTATCAGGAGTTGATTAATCAGCGTGGCTTGTTTACCCAACTCGCCAAGCGCCAATTCGCGTAGGCGGCCTCATGTCGTCGACGGACAATTATCGAGACACCCTTATCGCCATTGTGGAAAAATCGGCCACCCTCGCGGAACGACTTAGCGGTGAATTTGTGCCAATCAACGACCCTGCCGAAACGGAAATTATTGAGACCCGTCTGAAAACATGGATGCAAACGGCAGCACAAGGCGACCCTGAGCGTTTTCGCAAGCGCCTCGAATGGGATGGTCTGACGCTGGAACAGGTCAAGCCGTTGTTGGGGTCGGTGCGACGGCGTGACCCCGATGCTCCCCTGCCCCGATGGGCTGAGTTGCTGGGGGAGGTATTTGAAACTGCTGAAGACTTGAGTCTTAATAGTAAAAGGAGAATGGTTTTCACATACGACGAATCACTTCCCTTCGCGGAAATCCTCTTGCCATTTCTCAAGGTAGCACAAAACCATTTCTATGAACGAATGCTTAGAGGTGTTTCCTATAGAGGCAAATGGTCACCACCTAATCATTTAAATGGTCTATTGCAAGCCTTATCAGAAATATCGGTACAAGCATTAATGGTCGTTTTCAAAACATTCCAGACTATTGAATATGGCGTCCCGCTTTCAGAAAAAACCATCCCGAAAACTAGCCCCCCTACTCGTGATCGTTATTTAGCTTTTACAAAGACTGTGCTAGGTAATGAATTAAAGTCAATTTGTATAGATTACGCTGTTTTAGCAAGACTCTTAGCAACCACAACGCTATATGAGATCGAAGGACAATTAAATATACTTCTCAAGCTCTTTGAGGATGTAGAAAGATTGCGAGAGGCATTTGAGTTTATTAATCGTGACCATCTCCCAATCCAATATTTTGATTCGCGCCTATCCGACCCTCACAATAATCATCAAACTGTCACGCTAGTCGGTGTCACCCTTGATGTAACCCTCTACAAACCTCGAACTCTAGCTATGGATCAGGCCCTCAACATATTCCTCTCGTGGTACAGTCAACGTAAGCAGTTACCCAAACTAAAACTTCCTATAACACTTGATTATCGAGATCATGGATGGGTTGAATTCCTCGCATCCAGAGACTATGGCGCTAGGGCAGCCCTAGATAATTATTATTATCAAATGGGTTTGTTATTGGGTGCTATACAAATGCTGGCGGGCAATGATTGTCATTCTGACAATATCATCTGTCACATTGATTATGGCAGCAATACATTGGAACCTGTCTTAGTTGATGCTGAAACGCTGATGCACCACCGTGTCCCTGATATTGAATATCACTTTCCTGATGCCCGCGCCGAAGCGCACAAAATTATCGAAAACTCCGTCTTACGCACTCAAGTCCTGCCACATTGGGAATTTAGTTCAGGTAGTATTGCTTATGATACGAGTGCACTAGGTAGCTTCGAGAAAGACGAAACGGATCTGCTTCGACCTATCTGGAAAAATATCAACACGGATATCATGTATTTGGGGTCACAAGAAAAAACGATGGATTTGAGATTGAAGCCATACTACGAAGGGCTAGGTTTTAAGCACCTCAATCCTAAAGGTTACGAAACCGAAATCATCAGCGGCTTCACCGAAATGTACCGTTTTTTGATGGCCCATCGAGAAGAATTATTGGCTGAGGGTAGCCCATTGGAGGGGTTCAAAAATCAGCGGGTGCGCTATGTGTTCCGCCCCACGCAGACCTATCAAACGGTGTTGCAGCATACCCTCCAACCGCGTTATTTACACGAGGGCATTGACCGCAGCATCCAGATTGAATCGCTCAACCGTGTGTTGGTGGCATGGGACGAAAAACCTATTTTTTGGGACATCCACAAAGGCGAAGCGCAGGCGATGGAACAAATGGATGTACCCCTGCTGATATACAATTCCAGCGACACCAGCCTGCATATTGGCGACATCACCATCAAAAACGTCTTTGATCGTCCGGCCTATACCCTTGTGATCGAACGACTTAATTCTATGAGCGAGGATGATTTACAACAACAAATTGCTTTCATTCGAGGGTCATTGTTCTGTCGCATCGCCCATGAGCTACCCGATACCCAAGACGAAATTCCAAGTGTTTTACAAAATGCCCCTACCCTCCCCCGCGAATTATTGATTAGTGAGGCGGGTCAAATCGCCGATGAATTGCAGGCACGGGCGATTTGGGGGGAGGACGGTAGCGCGACATGGATTACCTTAACCCATCACTTTGCCGCCAATCGTTATCAGTTCGGGCAAATCAGCGAGGGGCTATACGATGGGGCGTGCGGTGTAACATTTTTCCTCGCGGCACTGCATCATGTCGCGGGTTGGCCGGAGGCAAGAGAATTAGCCCTTGCCGCAATTAAGCCTCTGCAAAATCGGCTATATCATCCGGTGTTGAGTCAACGGTTGGCACGAAATTTAGGGGTAAATGGGCCAAGCGGCCTAAAATCCATCGCTTATGCCCTACATCATATCAGCGAATGGCTAGATGAACCCCGTTTGTTAGACGATATGCGGCGCATCGAAAGGCTAATCAACCCCGAACAGGATGCTGCGGAACAAAAGCCGGGGCGGATTCCTGAAAATATCTTTGCCCAATCAGCGGGGCGGTGGCGCATTGCAACCCATTTACCAGACGGTGTCCAGTTATGGGGATTGTATGGTGGGCGAGCAGGCATCGGCTATGAGCTACTAAATTTCTTGGATGCCAGTCTACCGTCAATTCCTTTCTGATGCGGTATGTGCTAAATTTGGGAGCGGGTTATAATTTGCATATTTCCCAAATTTCCAAACTAATCATTTTTGCTTTGAGTCCATCTAATAACGAGGACGCGGAATGGATAACCTCAGCGGTCAAACGCTTAAGGGCTATGAATTAAAGGAACTCATTGGGCAGGGTGGCTTCGGGGCGGTCTATCGCGCCTACCAAACCCTTGTAAAGCGCGAGGTGGCAGTCAAAATCATTCTGCCGCAGTATGCCAATCATCCTGATTTTATCCGCAATTTTGAGGCGGAAGCCCAACTGATTGCCCGGTTGGAACATCTCCATATAGTCCCCCTTTATGATTATTGGCGTGAGCCAGATGGGGCCTATTTGGTTATGCGCTGGCTACGTGGGGGCAGTTTACAATCCTCACTGCGACAAGGGCCTTGGAATATCGAGAATGCTGCCCGCCTGCTGGATCAAATGGCAGCCGCACTGACTGTAGCCCATCGCAATAGCGTCATCCACCGCGACATTAAGCCGGGTAATATTCTGCTCGATCAAGAAGGCAACGCCTATCTAACCGACTTTGGCATCGCCAAAAACCTTGAATCCGGCAGTAACAACGAAGAAGAAAAAGGTGCGGTGGTAGGTTCACCCGCCTATATGTCACCAGAGCAAATTCGCAGTGAAGACATCACCCCCCAAACCGATATTTACAGTCTGGGTGTGGTCATGTATGAAGTACTGACGGGTGAACAGCCCTATGGTCCCAATCTGACTTCCTCGGAATTGATTTTTAAGCATCTAGGGGAGCCACTGCCCGAACTTCGCAAATTCCGCTCCGATATGCCCGCTGGATTGGATTTAGTCATTGAACAGGCCACCGCCAAGCGCCCAGATGAGCGTTTTGCCGATGTTATTTCCTTCGCTAAAGAGTTTCGCAAGGCTGTCAATCTAACCACAACATTTGGCGGGTTAGGTATGTCCTCGGATGTCGTCACGACGGAAACAGGCTCCCCTCTCTTTACCATCAAAGGCGCCGGAACAGGACGCATCACCATTGATGCTGAGGCCCTCGGCATCGCCATGCCAGAGCCAGAAAACCCTTATAAAGGGTTGCGGGCCTTCCAAGAAGCCGATGCTGCCGATTTCTTTGGGCGCAACAAACTGATTCAACGGCTGCAAAACCGGCTCACCGAAGATCATCCGATGGCACGCTTTTTGGCGGTCATCGGGCCAAGCGGCAGTGGTAAATCCAGTGTGATTAAAGCTGGGGTGCTGCCAAGTCTGCGTAGGGGTGCACTACCGGGTTCTGATCGCTGGTTCTATGTTGAAATGGTGCCGGGTATCCACCCCGTTGGTAAGCTGGCGCAGGCTATTTTAAGCGTCGCCATTGACCCTCCTCCCGGTCTACCCCGCCAACTGCGTGAAAATGATCGTGGCCTAGTCCAAGCCGTCAACCGGATTTTGCCCGACGATAACTCCGAATTAGTGTTGATTATTGACCAGTTTGAGGAGACGTTTACCCAAGCTGAAGATGAGCAAGAACGCGACCATTTCCTAAAAAGTCTTTTGGTCGCCACCACTGATCCCGAAAGCCGTCTGCGGGTCATCGTTACCCTGCGGGCCGACTTTTATGACCGCCCCCTGCTCTTCCCAGAATTTGGCAATTTGATGCGCGAACGCACCGAAGTCGTCTTGCCACTTTCCGCGACTGATTTGGAAGAGGCAATTGTTGGGCCAGCCCAACGGGTCGGCATGACCGTCGATGAAAAACTGATTGCGGCAGTCGTGGGCGATGTCAGTGGCGAAGCTGGTGCGTTGCCTTTGTTGCAATATGCCCTCACTGAAGTGTTTGAACGACGCAAGGGACGTACCCTGACCCTCGATGCCTATCAAGAAAGTGGGGGCGCATTAGGGGCATTAGCGCGTCGGGCCGAAGATTTGTACAACGAAATGAATGCCGATCAGCAGGCCACCGTGCGTCAATTGTTCTTGCGCATGGTGACACTGGGCGAAGGCACCGAAGATACCCGTCGTCGGGTACGCTGGGCCGAATTGTTCTCGATTGCCGCTGACCAAGATCGGATGCAAACGGTGATGGATACGTTCACCCGCTATCGTTTGCTCACCACTGATAATGATCCAGCCACCCGTGAACCCACTATCACCGTCGCGCATGAAGCCTTAATTCGTAGATGGGAACGCTTGCGTAATTGGCTTAATGAAAGCCGCGAGGATCTGTTGTTACAACGGCGTCTCAGCCAAGCTACAGATGAATGGCTAAGCGCCAAAAAAGACCACAGTTTCCTTGCCAGCGGAGTGCGCCTTGGTCAATTTGAGCAACTCATCGCCGCCGGGGACATTGCCCTTAGCCAAGAAGAACGCGAATTTGTGAGAGTCAGCGTCACGGAACGCGAAGCCCGTCTAGCCGAGGAAGAAGCCCGCAAAGCCCAAGAACTGGAATTAAAACGGCGCTCACGGAATCGCTCAATTGCAGCAACTGTCGCGGCAGGCGTGGCCCTGATGGGGATTATTTTGACTGGTATTGCTCTCTATCAGCGGGCTGAGGCCCAAGATGCTCGTGCCCAAGCCGAAGATAACGCGGCGACTGCCACCATCGCTCAAGGTCAAGCTGAATATAACGCGGCGACGGCTGTTGTGGCTCAAGGGCAGGCTGAAACAAACGAACAACAAGCCAAGAGCCTCTCATTGGCTTATTATTCCCAACAAGCCCTCCAACAAAACTCGGTCAATGCGGCGATTGCGCTGGGCTTGGAATCGGTTGCTATTCCAGAACCATCAGCCCTTGCTGAAAACGCGCTGTTTAGTGCAGCAGTCGCTCCCGGCACACGCCATCTCCTCACTGACCATACCGATGTCACACTTGCGACCACCATCAGCACCGATGGGTTATACGGCCTATCCTCAGCAGGCAATCCCTTTGGCGAACCCCTCGATACGAGCGTTAAGTTATGGGACTTAAAGACAGGGCAAGTCATACGCACCCTTACGGGTCATACCGCCGCTGTCTGGGATGTGGCCTTTAGTCCAGACGGGACACAAGCGCTCTCTTGTGACGCCGATGGCATCATCATCCTTTGGGATTTGACAAACGGGTCTGAAATTAAACGCTTTTCAGCCGGGGTTAAATGGATACTTACTGTCACTTTCACTCCGGATGGCAAAGGCTTTGTGTCCGGCGGGGGCGGTAATCTCAACAATGCCGATTTCAGTCCCGATTCAAGCGAATTGGCCTTGTGGGATATTGCCAGCGGCGAAATAGTGCGACGTTTTGAAGGCCACCAAAAACCCGTTTGGGATGTCGCCATCAGCCCTGATGGAAAAATACTAGTTTCCGCCTCGGCAGACCCCTTTGGCACAGGTGGCACGGTTGATAATTCCGTACGCTGGTGGAATCTTGAAACAGGTGAGGAATTACACCAATCCACCAACGATGTCACCGGATTTTTAAGTGTGGCCTTTACCCCTGACGGCAATGGGGTACTGGCGGGCTTAGGTGGCGGTGATCCAGTTGTGGTGTACTACGATCTGGTGAATAACACCGAACGCCGTTTTGACCAAGCACATACGGATGCGGTGTGGGATGTCAGCATCAGCAGCGATGGTCGCACCGCTCTATCGGGGAGTGGCGATAATTTGATGATTTTGTGGAATGTTGAGACAGGCAAAGCCATCCGCACCTTTATTGGGCATGGATCAGCCGTCTTGGGTGCAGCCATCAGTCCCGATGGTCGTACCGGATTTTCTGCCGGGTCATTTGATAACACCTTGCGGGTTTGGGATTTAGCCAATGGCGCTGAAATTCAACGCTACAGCACCATTGAGGGGCAGACTGATTCCACCAGTGCCTTCACCATGAATCAAACTCAAACCCAAGCGCTTACAGGGGCTAAGGATGGCAGCGTAGCCCTTTGGGATATGACCGACGGCCACCTCATATATCAATTAGTAGGCCAGAAAACTGAAATCCGCGCTGTCGCAATTAGCCCCGACGGCAAGTTGGGTGCGGCCAGCGCCATTAGCGACTCCAACGCCGGAGAAAGCAATTCTGATATTTTAGTGTGGGATTTAGAGACAGGTGAAGAGCTTTATCGTCTGGTAGGCTCGACACTCGATGTTAACACCTTAGCGTTTAGCCCCGATAACCAACGCCTTTTTTCCGGTGGCAGCGACAACGAGACGACCAAACGAGTGCGTGTCTGGAATATGGCAACGGGTGAAGAAGAAGCGCTTAGTTTTGGCGATCAAGGTACCGCGATTTGGAGTATTGCCATTAGCCCCGAAGGAAACACAGTCGCCATTGGAAATTCAGAAGGCGATATTCAATTATTTGATGCCTCCACCGCTGAACCTATGCCCATCGGATTTTCGGGGGGGCACACCAACAATGTCATGAGTTTAACGTTTAGTGCCGATGGAACCATGCTGTTATCGGGCTCGGCTGATAACAATATTGTCTTGTGGGACGCCGCTACAGGCGAAAAGATTAAAGAATTTCGCGGCCACACAGCGACAGTGCGGGCTGCAACACTCAGCAGGGACGCCAAAGTTATTCTGTCAGCGGCTGATGACGGCACCATTCGACTGTGGGATGTGGCTTCTGGTCAACAAACCCGCTTATACACCGGGCATGATGGCCTTGTTGCGGGAGCTTTCTTCCTTGGGGATGGGCAGACTTTTATTTCAGTAGGGGCCGATCGCACGATGCGGGTGTGGCTCACATTGGGATCATTAGATGAACTCTTTCAATGGGTCGAAACAAATCGAGATGTGACCCCCCTCACGGACGAGGAACGTAGACGCTATGGTCTGTCGGTTGCGGCTGCAACTATTGATGCAACCCCCACGGCGAGTGCAAACTAAATCTCGTAAATAATTGATTGTCTTCACATAAGGGGCAGCTTACTACTGCCCTTTTTCGTTAACGAAGTCAAAAATTATTGTGAAAAATTCGTGCAGAAACATGCCACCCTTGGAAAATCGTGTAGAATACTTTTAAAGCATTGCTCTACAAATACTTGTCATGGGGAAGGCGGTGGCTTGAAATTTCAACGCTTTTTCCAAGCTATTGACGACACAAATGATGTCAGATACACGGTGGAAATCGTTCGGTAATGTTCAGTGGTGGATAGCCACAACTGGTCTGTTTCTGAAACAAAAAGCCATCTATCGCTCAACAGAATACTGATAGGAGAATTTCATAATGTCTAAACAAACCGCACTCCAATTCCTACAAAAGGCGGTAGTCGACAAAACCCTTCAAGAAAAAATGCGGGCGGCTTCAATGGATGCAGTATTAGAAGTTGCCAAAAAAGCAGGCTATGAGTTCAACGCCTCGGATTACAAAGCTGCCGTTTTGGCTTTCCAAGAGTTATCATCGGATGAACTGGCTGAAGATGTTTTAGATATGATTGCGGGCGGCACTGGCTTTAGTGGTGTTCGTACCGACGACAGCTCAAGCATTTCAACCGACGCTGAAGGCTAAAAATTAGCTCAGGTAATCATAGGAGTGGAGCAGTTTAATCTGCCCCACTACTTAAAGTTTGTGCATCATTGAAATCCATTCTCGGTGTTTTGGTTATACCCGACAATGAAATTCTAAGACTTCCAGATTAATTCAGTAAAGGAATATCGTTATGTCCAAAACTATCGTTCTAGAGTACCTGCGTAAAACCAACGGGGTAGCAACTTTTGAAGAAATTAGCAAGACTGCCCGCATCAGCATGGCTGACTTTAAGACTGCCGTAGCCCTGTATCAAGAAGAAATCAGCCTTGCCGATGACAGCCTGTCCGATGATATTCTCGATATGATCGCAGGTGGCACGGGCAGCTTTAGCCGTGTCCACAGTGACAGCGACGGCACTGCTGACGCTGAGGGCTAAAAAATCGGCCTACTTGCTAGGTGGCGTAGTCAATCGCGTCTGCGCCTTCCTTAGTTTCAGCTTGTGAATATCGTAAAGATTTTATGAAAAATGCGTGGATTTCGTTCTAAACCGAACGGAAATCGTGTATTATTCAATTAAAGTTAAACTCATTTTGAATGTACTCCCTTATTCAAGGCACCAAAATCATACACCGCATCAATTCTAGTAAAGGAATAGCAACATGTCCAAAACTATCGCTCTCGAATTTCTCCGTAAAACCAACGGGGTAGCGACTTTTGAAGAAATCAGCAAGACTGCTCGCATCAACATGGCCGATTTCAAAGCCGCTGTGATGATGTATCAAGAAGAGGTCAGCCTCGCCAACGACGAATTGCCTGAAGACCTGCTCGATATGGTGGCGGGTGGTACTGGTTTCAGCCATGTCCGTGATGACGGCTCTGGCTATGGTGACGACGAAGGTTAATCTTTTTCAGGAACAGAAATAATAAAGGGCGGCCCTGCGAGGTCGCCCTTTTGTTTTATAACCCAGTCAATTATGACGAGGGCTTATCTCCGGCATTAAACTGCTTACGCATGAGTTTGGCTTGCGCAGACAAGCTCTGAAAGAAATCGCTTTCAGCAATTTCGTTAACCTGTTCATGGACTTTGGCCTGATCAATCTGGATTTGCAGGCGTTCAACTTCCCGACGAGCCTTATTCAAATCATCTTTCACTCGCGTAAAATTCTGGGCGTTTTCGATAGCAATGGCAGCTTGGGTTCCAAACGCAGTCAAGAGAGGGATATCGCGCGGGTCAAAAATGCCTTGCTCAATACGGTTATCGGTGTAAAGGACACCAACACCTTCTCCGCGCAGCATCAAGGGAATGCACATAATCGAACGGAGGCCATGCGCAGCAACACTCGCGTTTTGCTTAAAACGTTCATCGGCTTGGGCGTTCGTCGTGATGATGGCCTCACCCTGCTCTAAGGTAGTGTTGACCACACTGCGGCTAAATACGGCTTCATCATCCGCCAAATTTTCCTGATCCCAATTACGGGCAGCACGGAATTTCAGTTCGCCGCTGATTTTGTCTTTCAACAACAAATAGGCACGCTCTGCCCCTGTCAAGCCAATGACCGTATCCATGACATCCTGCAAAACACGGTCAAGTTCCAAAGAGGAAGTAATCAGGGCGCTAGTACGGACAATCTCTTCAAGGCGACTACGCTCGGTTGAGAGACGCCGACTCGATTTTTCGATACCATCCACATCCCGGCGAATATTCTGCATCATGCCACTGATGTCTAATGAAATCTGCACACCATGCGAGGCAAGTTGTTGAAACAAACGACTTAGAACCGTCTCAAGTTGCTGGGAATTGGACGAGAGCCGTGTAAATCTTTCTTGCATTTCAGGGTCAAGGATATTAGTTTGCTTCGGCATGAACGATATGTACTCTCTCTCAATGCATAAAACCTTGCCACTCATCATAGCGGAATTTGGGCTAGAACACAAAGACAAAGCAGGATTTCCGCACTGGCTATTATTTCATCTAAGCGGGTGGTCGTTGCCAATAGTCGGCCACCGCCGAAAAGTCTTGGCTAATGCGTTGGGCATAACTATTCAGTAGTTCCATCACGCGGTCAGCACTTGGGGAGGCCACGATCATGCCGACATGAAATTTTTTATTGAGCCGCCAGACGACTTCGGGGTCATTATAGGCAGACGTGTCGGGATATTCTTGGCGGGCTAGAGAAATGACAATCCCAGCGTAATCTTCACGTGTCATAGGTAATTGATACGGTACACCCTGTAGATGGGCGATTTCCATCCGCACCCATTCCACCCAAGGATTCAATCCAGTGGCGGCTTCAATTAGGTCAGCGATATTCGCCCCCCCCACCCGTGCCGCGACTTCAAGAAAATAATGCTTCCCGTCAGCCTCCCCTTTGATAAATTCGGCATGGGTAATACCACGCACCATGCCAAGGGCTTGCACTAATTCGACATTTAACTTGCGAAGGGCCACTGCATCAACTGAATCGCGCTCAAGGGTTCGGGTCATAAATACGCCTCCATCATGAGACACGTTCAGTGGCGGTTTAGCATACTTATGCACAATTGAAAATACGACTTCGCCGCCATTGATGATTGAATCCACGTGAAACACATCACCGGGTACAAAACGCTCTAATAAATAGGCTGACTGCTCATCCCCCATTGATTCCAATTGCGACCATAGTTCATCAGCACTTTGGATTTTTTTCATACCCACTGAGCCCGCCCATGTACGGGGTTTGAGCATCCAAGGAGCAGGAACTCGCTCAGTAAACTGGCGAATTCTGTCATGATTCAGTACACCCACAAAATCTGGCACTGCGATGCCTGCTTCATGGGCACGGGTTCGCATGGCTAACTTATCACGAAAAAAACGGGCGGCGCTGTGTCCCATCCCCGGCATCCGCAAATGCTCACGCACAATGGCGGCCATCTCAACGTCATATTCATCCAATGGAATAATTTGGTCAATTTGGCGAGTGCGATAGAGATAACTCACCGCATTGATAACATGCTGCGTGTTAGACAGGTCGGGCATAAAATACACTTCGTCAAGGCTGTCACGCGGCCAATCTTCGTTGACCCACTTTTCTTTGGCAATCAAGATGACTCGACAGCCCTGACGATGGGCCTCGCGCATCAAGTCTTTTCCCTTGAATTCGCTGGCAAGACACAAAAATGTAATTTGGGGGGTCTCAATCATCAAAAAATCTCCTTATAATCATTTTTAAGCAAGTGTATCAGGAAAATCACCCAATAGCACTTCACCCAATTCGTCGCTAGAATGAGTTTATCAAGTAGCCGTACTAGAGAAGCGATATGTTTGTGTTTTCACCCAACTACCCTTATCAACAACCCGATAATTATGCTCTGTTGCCCGTTCCCGAACGGATGAGTGCACCACCCGATATTACCGGGCGAAATGTGGTCATTGCGTTTATAGACTCTGGTTTTTACCCTCATCCGGATCTGGATAATCGTATCCTAGCCCATATTGATGTCGCTACTAATCAGGCTGTCGAATCCGCCAAATTGGTACCCCACGATCATATTTATAGCTGGCACGGGCAAATGACTTCGGTGGTAGCGACTGGTAGCGGTTTGACCTCCAAAGGCAAGTATCGAGGTATCGCCAGCAGTGCAGAGATGGTGCTAGTGCGCATCACCAATCGGCGGGGGCAAGTTAAAGAGAATGACATCCTACGGGGTCTCAATTGGGTTATTGAAAATCATCGGCGCTTCGATATTCGGATTGTCAACGTCTCGGTGGGGGGGGATTTTGAAACCCATGACCCCATGCACCCCCTTTTTACCGCTATACGTAAACTGACCGACACAGGGATTGTTGTCGTGACGGCGGCTGGAAATTCTGGCAAGCCGACTCTGCTTCCGCCTGCCAGTTCCCCCGACGCAATTACGGTGGGTGGTTTTGATGACCGCAACACACTGGATAAATCAAAATGGCAGGGTTTTCATCACAACTATGGCAAAACTTATGATGGCAAATCTAAGCCAGACATCATTGCCCCCGCAACATGGATCGCCTCACCCATTATGCCGGGTTCTACTATGGAAAAAGAATCCCGTTGGTTGGCCCCTCTGCTCCGTGCACCGACCAACGAAGCCATCCGTCAAATTTTGTGGAATGGCTATGCTGATTTAGGTTTTTCCAGAACCCAAGCTGAAACTCCTGATCTTGAAGTGCTGATGGAGTTACAAAAACGTCTCCATGCCCACAAGATTATTGATGAGCATCATCAGCATGTCGATGGGACATCGGTTTCAACCGCGATTATCTCATCGGTGGTCGCCCAAATTTTGGAAATCAACCGAAGTTTGACACCCGCCCAAGTTCGGAATATTCTCATGACAACAGCAACCCACCTGCCCAATTTATCACCGGAACAGCAGGGTGCGGGTATTGTGAACCCAACACAAGCAATCAAAATGGTCGCCTCTTAATTTCTTTAGGGAATAAATTGTATGAATCGTGAATATCATGCTTGGCACAGCCCATCGCTGAACCGCAAAATGGAATTGCTCGTGTTTGGTCACGCTGGAGCCAAAGTCCTCATTTTTCCAACATCACAGGGGAAATTTTATGAATGGGAAGACCGGGGGATGATGGGCACACTGGGTGAACATCTTGAACGCGGTTGGCTACAATGTTTTTGCGTAGATAGTGTGGATGCCGAAAGCTGGTATGCCAAATGGGCCCATCCCGGTGGTCGAGCCTATCGCCATGCTCAATACTTCGGCTATCTCTATAGTGAGGTGCTGCCATTTATGAATTGGAAAAATCCTACGCCCTTCACTATCACGATGGGAGCGAGCTTCGGTGCTTTCCATGCTATGTCGTTTGGCCTCAAACATCCTTGGGCTGTCAATCGTGTATTGGCGATGAGTGGCCTCTATGATATTCGTGGTTTTACCGATGGCTATAGCGACGATAATGTCTACTTCAATAACCCAATGCAATTTATCCCTAACGAAAATGATGGAACACGGCTTGCCCAGTTGCGTCAGATGGATATTATTATGGCATCGGGCCGTGATGACCGATTAATGGGTAGCGCCAAACGATTATCAGGTCTGTTATGGGAAAAAGGCATTGGTAATGCTCTACGGGAATGGGATGGATGGTCACATGACTGGCCTTACTGGAAGAAGATGATGCTGATGTATATTGGTGGACATGATTAGCCAATAATTTTTTTTTGAAGGAGCAAGTTTTTATGGCAGTAACAAAATCCTCTGAACCCCTACGGATAGGTCTATTTGTAGGGCGTGAATGGTCATGGCCGCCAGCCTTTATTGAAGAAGTCAATCGGCGCAATCAGGGGGTGATTGCCGAGTACGTCAAGGTGGGAGGCACGCAAATGAACGAGCCCTGCCCTTACCGTGTGATTGTAGACCGCATCTCCCATGAAGTCCCTTACTATCGTTCTTATCTTAAAAATGCCGCTCTGCAAGGGGTCAAGGTTATCAATGATCCGTTTATGTGGACAGCCGACGATAAATTTTTTGGTGCATCATTAGCGGAACAATTGGGGGTCAAATCCCCTAAAACCGTCGTGCTGCCCAACCGAGATTACGTCCCCGGCATTGTCAAAACGGAAAGCCTGCGAAATTTAGTTTACCCAATGGACTGGCAGGCAATTGTCCATTATGTGGGGATGCCCTGCGTTCTTAAAGATGCGCATGGTGGTGGTTGGCGGGATGTCTATATCGTCAATTCAATGGATGACCTCATTTTCCGATATAACGGTAGCGGCTTGTTGACGATGATTGTGCAGGAGTTTATCGAGTGGGATAACTATGCTCGCCTGATGTGCTTGGGACAAAATGACATCTATGTCATGAAATATGATCCCAAGAGTCGCCGCTATCATGAGGAACATGATTTCTCGCCCGAACTGCATCACCGTATGGTCGAAGACGCCACTAAACTAGTACGGGCCTTTGGTTACGATATGAACACCGTTGAATTTGCTATTCGGGACGGCATCCCTTACGCTATTGATTTTATGAATCCTGCCCCCGATATGGATGTTAATTCATTGGGGCGTAAACATTTTGATTGGATGGTGACACACATGGCTGATATGACAATCCGGCTAGCAAAATCCAATGAGGGCACGGCTGATCGCTATGAATGGGCACGAGTGGCGGAGGAAAACAAATCTTCCAAAACTGGCAAGAAGGCCGTCGCACCCAAGACTGAGAAGGCGGTAGCTCCAAAAACTGAGAAAGCAGTCGCACCCAAGACCAAACCCGCGGGTGACAAAAAACCTCCTAAGACCAAATCTTCTTAATAACCAAATCAACTCTAGCTAGGGGCAGGCCAAACACCTGCCCCTACTGTCAAAATCACATAAATTAGATTTATTGGAAAGGTACTTCTTATGCTGACGACGAGAGAAGCGGTTGAAGTCTATCATGGCTTATTAAATGACCAACTGGTAGCGGATTCTTTTGGAAAATTTAACCGCAGTCTCCGCGCCCGCCGCCTATATTTTGGGGAACGACCTCTTTGCACTGTCCTACGTCCACAATTTTATTCCAAAGAACTCTGGGCCTATATCGTCCATGAAACCGAAACCGTCCTAAAAGCATTTTGGAAAGCCCATGCTGCCTGCATGACCAATGCCGACTTGCGTGCCCAGCTTGATCTTGAACCCTATGAAGAAGAACTCTTTAGCCTTGATATTGGCTACGAAGCGCCTTGGTCAACAGCTCGGCTAGATTCATTTTTTACGATTGAGAACAATCAACCCAGTCTGCGTTTTGTTGAATATAATGCCGAAACCCCAGCAGGCATGAGTTATGCGGATGAGCTTGCCAGTGCCTTCATGGAACTAGAACCCATTAAACAATTCCAGCAGCATTATCACATCCACTCGATGCCCGTCCAACAAGATTTATTGGCAGCTTTGTTAGAGGCATGGCGTCAATGGGGTGGCACAACCACCCCACAAATTGGCATTATTGATTGGCAAGACCTGCCGACCCACAACGAGCACCAAATCTGCCGTGATTATTTTATGGCGCATGGCTGCAAAACCATTTTGGCTGACCCACACGAACTAGAGTATCGCAACGGACACCTGTGGGTCAATGATTTTCGGGTGGATTTCATCTATAAGCGCGTGCTTTGCTCCGAGTTGATTGAAAAAATGGGTTTGGATAACACCATCGTGCGTGCTCTCAAAGACCGTGCGGTATGTATGAGTAATGCGTTCAGCGCCAAATTAATGGCAAAGAAAGCTAGCTTTGCTGTGATGAGCGATGAGCAAAATCATTATCTATTTACCTCCGAAGAAATCACGGCCATTGATGCGCATATTCCTTGGACACGCCGCGTGAGCGAACGTAAAACCTATTTTCATGAGCAGGCCATTGATTTAGTCCCATTCATCGCCGACAACCGCGACAAATTGGTTTTGAAACCCAATGATGAATATGGGGGTTCAGGTGTGGTGTTGGGATGGGAAGCCGACAGCGAAACATGGAATGCAACCATTCAAAAGGCTCTGTATACCCCTTTTGTCGTCCAAGAGCGAGTTTCTATTGGGCAGGGGGAATATCCTTATTTGGAAGATGATAAACTCGCCATCCGCCAGCGTATGGTAGATAGTGACCCCTATATTTTTCATGGACGACGGGTCAATGGCTGCCTTACGCGCATTTCCTCCCAATCACTCTTAAACGTGACGGCTGGGGGTGGCTCAGTTATCCCAACGTTCATTATCGAAAAGAAGAACTAATGCAATTTTTAGCCGTTTTGCAAAGGGGCGGCACAAAGTCGTCCTTTTGTTTATGGTTCTATTAGATAATGCACGCTCCATTGTCAAGCATGGCTAAATTGAGACCATGTTACGACTTCACCAATGTTTATAAAAAATTCATGAATTAGTCCATTATTTCATGAATTTTTCGTCTCGACTTGTGAAATCTACATGAAAATTTAGCTATTGAGATAAATTTATTAGCAACCTCCGCTATAATTTGATTGAAAGGTTTGCAAGGTTTGTCAGGTGATAATAGTTTTCTAAAGATGAGTTTTTGAGAATGCTATAAAAGTTATAGCTTCTATTCCCAAAAACTAAGGTGTGATTATGCTACACCCCTGTAACGCTAAGCCGGTGGGGGCCGCTAACAGGAACGAATCATTATTTACAGAAAACTGCTACTCAATGCCACTTTAATTGCCCAAACGATTTGCAATTAAGGTGATACAAAATGGAACGGTTTGCCACACTATCACCCCTTGTCTCCTTTTCAATTGAAGACACCCAGCCTTGACTGGGGAGTTCAAAACCTCTAGCTAAACAAAACAGGTACTTAGAACCGAGAGGGTATGACTGTGCTTATAGCGCAAAACCGTCACCCAATGGAGGCTTCGGTGGAAGCAACCGAAATGGATCATTCGATGGGTTTGGATAATTTTGATGCCTATTTTGAAAACGTTGTTGCCAGCCTAGTCGCAGGTTTAATCCTGATTAATCGTCAAGGGCAAGTAACCTATTGCAACAGCAAATTTGAGGAACTGCTCAAGACCAATCGTAATGAACTGATTGATCGCCCTTACAGCAGTGTTTTTAATTACCTCTCGGCCCTGAGCAATCAGGGTCAAAAGCTGTATGGTGAACTCAATACCGCCCTTGCCAATCTCGAAAAATCACCCCGCCTGTTGGTGACTACGCCCCAACCTAATGTCAGCCACTTTGAACTTCAATTCTTTCAAGTGGCCGACGAGATCTCCAAACCGATTGGGTGGGGTTTGTTGGTACGGGATGTAACCCGTGAGCGCAATGAAATCGCCCAACAATCGGAGCAACTCTCCATTGTGTCGCGTGTATTGTTGGCCCCACTTGCTACAATTAAGGGCTATTCCTCAACCCTACTCAGCAATCATCGCTATTGGGGTGAAAACGAGCGTGAGGGCTTTTTGGAAAGTATCAATGACAGCATTGATACCCTAACCCATCACCTTGAAAATATCCGCGAAATCTCAAAATTTGAAACCACGAATGTCATGTTGGACAAGCGCCCAACTGATGTGCGCCGTTTGTTAGAGCGTGTTTCGCAGACCGTGACCTTTCAAATGACGGGACGCAATATCGGCTTCAATATCAAAGACAATCTTCCTATGGTTGATCTAGATACCCTTCGGATGGAGCGCGTTCTGCGTAACATTTTAGACAACGCCATCAAATATTCTCCGCACGGCAAACGCATTACGGTCTCTGCTGAAATTGTTGGCGAAGAACTGCGCATCAGCGTTGAAGATCAGGGGATGGGCATCCCGAAAGAGCATCTACCGCGCATCTTTGAGTGTTTCTACCGTGTGGGATATGGCCCAGCCGAAAATTCCAAAGGGGCTGGTTTAGGCCTTTACGTGGCGCGTGGCCTTGTCTTGGCTCATGGGGGTCGCATTTGGGCTGAAAGCACACCCGGCATTGGCACCAAGATGACTTTTACCTTGCCATTAGATACCGCCGTTCTGGTGGAACAACCCCGAGCGACAGCGCCAACGACTGCCTCTGTCACTTCCCACTCACCCCAACCGACTCAAGCACCAGCACCTGTTACATTTACCAGCGTGTCGGTCATGCCACCCAAGCCCAAACCTGTTCAGCAGCAGGTGAACGATCTGGATGCTGCCACCGTCTTGATTATCGAGGATGACCCCTCGATGAAAACCCTGTTGGAAACGATGTTAAAAACGGTCGGCTATCATGTGTTGTATGCCGCTGCCGGAAGCATTGGATTGCAATTGGCGGCTACGGAAGCCCCAGATATTGTTCTTTTGGACATCAGCCTGCCCGATGTCAATGGCTTTGATGTCTGTGCCCGCATCCGTGAATTTTCGAGCGTGCCCGTTGTCATGATTACAGGGCACAAATCGGATAAAGATGTAGTGCGCGGGTTGGACGTGGGAGCCGATGATTATCTAATTAAGCCCGTCAACAAGGCTGAGTTATTGGCGCGGGTGCGGGCCAACTTACGCCGGTCGCGTGTGCCAATTGAAGTTGCCAGCGCCGAACCATCTCTTAAAGTGGGCGATTTGATGATTGATTTTGCTCAACGCAAAGTTACCATGCGCAGCAAAAATATCAAACTGACCCCGATTGAATATAAGCTACTCTACAATTTGGCGGTGAATATGGGCCGTGTGCTGACTCATGAACAACTGCTGGATAAAGTATGGGGTGTGGGTTACGAAGGCGAACGCCAGCATCTGTGGGTCAATATCAGCCGCCTACGTCGCAAACTGGAACGTAACCCCAGCAAGCCGGAATATATCGCTACTGAACCGGGGGTGGGTTATTATCTGCCATCACCCGATCAACTCGAAATCTAATTTGCAACCACCTCGTTAGGCAACTGCAAGGAAATAGGCGGCCTGCGTTTTTGTGAATGCAAGGCCGCTATTTTATTATGTCAATAGAGCGTAGCTTTTTAGCAAATTTTGCGACTTAATTTCTAGGGACTGATTTTTAGGTGAAGAGGCACATGCGATTTAAAGACAAAGTAGTGATTGTCACAGGTGGTGCAACAGGAATAGGCCACGCTGCATCGGTTTTGTTTGCCGAGGAAGGCGCTCATGTCCTTATCGCCGACATCAATCCCGCCAAAGGGCAAGAAACACTCGATTTGATTCAGCACAATGGCGGCCAAGCCACTTTTTTCCAAGTGGACGTGTCGAACGAAGCGCAAATTATGGCCCTCACTCAACAAGCCGATGTCACGTTCGGTGGCGTAGATGTCTTGTTTAATAATGCCGGAATTGGCCTTTCTAAAGCCGCGGCTGACACAAGTAGTGCCGAGTGGGATAAAATTTTGGGGGTCAACCTCAAAGGCTGTTTTTTCTTTTGCAAATATACCCTCCCCCTTATGCAAAAACGGGGTGGGGGCAGCATTGTAATTAACGCCTCAGCTAATGGCGTCATGGCTGAACCCGGCATCGCGGCTTATTGTGCTTCCAAAGGCGGTCTGATCGCTTTCACACGTAGTGTCGCGCTGGATTATGCCAAATATAACATTCGGGTGAACTGCATCAATGCGGGGTATATTGACACCCCCATTAATATTGAATTTTTTGCCACGCCGGGAAGTTGGGACTTTGCCGCCAAACTGCATCCGATTGGGCGGGTGGGTCGGCCCGAAGAAGTGGCTAAAGCAGCCCTCTTTTTGGCCTCCGATGATGCGTCGTTTATCACTGGGGCAGCCCTTGCAGTGGATGGTGGCCTAACGGCTGCTATCGGCGGCGCTGTTCTATAATTTCGTTCAGGGAAAAGCTAGGGAGAAATCATGTCACAAACATCTGCAACCGCAGCCAAAATCATCCCATTTAATAAACCCTATCTTGGAGCCGAAGAATTCCAAGCCATTACTGAGGTTTTTGAATCTGGCAATATCGGGGGCAACGGCAAGGTGGGGTCGAATCTTTCCACTCTACTGCAACAAAAATTTGGCCTGCACCGGGCACTTTTGACCACATCTTGTACCCATGCCCTCGAAATGGCAGGGATGGCCCTTAACTGGGGCCCCGGTGATGAAGTTATTCTACCCAGTTTTGCCTTTGTGACCGCGGCGACTGCGGTTGTACGTCAGGGCGCGACCCCCGTTTTTGCTGAAATTGATGAAAAGACATGGAATATTGATCCTGCCGATGTTGAACGTCATATTACCCCGCGCACTCGCGCCATTATCCCCGTCCATTATGCGGGTCAAGGTTGCGATATGGATGGGTTGATGGCAATTGCCAAAAAACACAATCTAGACATTGTTGAGGACGCCGCACAGGGCATTGGCGCCAAATATAACGGGCAATGGCTAGGCACGATTGGCGACATCGGGGCCTATAGTTTCCACGTCACCAAAAACGTGATTTGTGGTGAGGGTGGTGCTTTCCTGACCAATCGGGAAGACATTGCCCAACGCGCTGAAATCATTATGGAAAAAGGCACTAACCGCAGTCAATTTTTGCGCGGGGCCGCCGAAAAATATTCATGGGTCGACATCGGCTCCAGCTATGTGGTGTCCGATTTGTTAGCTGCCATTGCGCGTGCTCAATTTGCCAAGATGGATGACATCAACCGGATGCGCGGTGAAGTCTGGCAACGCTATCAAGATGGCCTGTCCGATTTAGCGGACGAAGGCTTGTTGGTGCTGCCCTATATCCATCCCAAAGCCGAATCGAATTGGCATATTTATGGCTTCCGCATTGTCGAGATGCAACGCCGCGCCGCCCTATTTGACTTTATGGATGCACGTGGCATTAAAGCTACCTTCCATTTTGTCCCACTGCATTCATCACCCTATGGTGTGGACAACCTTGGTTACAATGGCGACGAATTCCCCATTACTGACCGTGTCAGCCAAAGCCTAATCCGCCTGCCCTTGTATCCCCATCTCGATCCAACCGATCAAGATTTTATCATCGAGACCATTCACGATTTCTTTCGTGGAAATTAACGGCCATTTGGAGTGATATGCACCTTTCAGCTCGACTCCTTCAAGATGAACTGACCGAAAAACGAGCCCGTGTTGTTCATTTTTTAACCGAGCAACGGCTTGATGGAGTCTGGCTGGGTCAACCCGAAAACTTTGCATGGTTTACTGGGGGTGGCAGACTCCCTCTAGGCGTCAATTCAGCCGGTTTGCTAGTCCTAAAAGATACCATCTATCTCATTGCGCCCACCTCCGACGGCGAACGCATTTTACAAGAAGAAATTGGCGGGCATGGGGTAGAACTGCGACCGTATGATTGGCATCGCCCCCAAGCCAAAACTGATACACTTAACCGCCTCACTTCCGGTTTGAAGATTGGCACAGATTTAAACTGTGTCAGTAAAAATTTGGAACCAATCGGGGAAGCGGTTATACGGCTGCGACTGGCACTGACTCCCGCTGAACAATATCGCTATCGGGCGCTATGCGGCGAACTAACCCATATCGTTCAAACTGCCGCCTACCAGATCAAATCGGGTCAATCCGAACGTGATGTCGCCGCCGAAATTACCTATCAACTTCTCAAAGCCAATATCAATACCACCCGGCTACTTATTGGGGCCGACAGCCGTCTGCGTCGTTTTGTGGACATCCCGCCCACGGATAACCGTATCTGCGAAATTGCCACGATTAGTGTAGTCGCCCAACGCGGTGGGCTTCAAGCCGCATTGACGCGCTTGGTTGCGGTAGATAAAATCACCGAAGAAACATCCAGTCGTCACCGGGCAGTTACCAAAGTAGCCGCCCATTACATCCACTATACTCGCCCCGGCAGAAGCCTGCGTGAAATCTTGGATGTGGGAGCCGCCGCCTATGGTCGTGAAGGCTATGCGGGTGAATGGGAGGCGCATTGTCAGGGCGGATTAATTGGGTATGCTCCCTGTGAATTGCAAGCCGCCCCAGATGTCGAGCAACGCATCGAAGCCTATCAGGTGTTGGCATGGCAAGCCTCGATTGGTGGGATAAAATCAGAAGATACCATGATGGTGCTACCTGACCGCATTCTGACGCTGACTCGTACCGAAGATTGGCCCGTGATTGAGGTTAAGCTCGACAACGAAACCTACTATCAACCCGATATTTTGCGGCTCTAAATTGGCAATAATCCTTCGCTTCAAAAAATACAACAAGGTATGCTGCTGAATGAAAAACGTGCAAATTCCTTTTAAATTACTGATGGGTGATGGCAAACTGAGCTTTGATATTCACCATGTCATCAGTGAATATATTGACCCGCCTAATGCTATTCCAGAAGAAGTTGCTACGTTGCGCATGGAGATTGTGCAAGAGCGGGTCAAGGCGCTTGGTTTTGAGCTAACCAACGAGCCCTCCTACCGTCTCAAACGTTTTGCGGTTGAAAATGGGGTTGATGGGCCAAACCTGCATTTATTTTTGCAACGCTCGAATTATTTCGATTTTGTCTCAACTAACCTTGCACTTGACCGTCCGCTACTCAAAGGCGGCGAAACCATCCGCAATAAATATGTCAAAGACATTGCCGATGTGGAAAATTCACCGCTGGCAAATTCGATGTCGGTCATGATTGTGTTGGTCAGCAAGCCATCAGGCATGACCTTGATTCCACGCCGCAGCGATCATGTAGCCTTCGATCAAGGCGCTTTGCAAGCTTCCGGTGGCGGTGCGATGCGTCTGGCAGTTGACCGTGACAGCGACCATACCTCATTGCGTCCTAGTCCTTTTGTGACAGGTCAACGCGAAATTTCGGAAGAATTGGGCTTCCGGCTCCCCCTCGAAGCCATTCGCTTCTTAGGCATTGGGGTTGATACACGCACAGGTGAACCCGAATTGCTGGGTATCGCAGAAACCATGCTTACGGTTGAACAGTTGAACGAGACTTATAAGCAGGCGTTGGAAGGCAGCGAGGAGTTTGAGGATTTATCCTTTGTGCCTTTCAATGTCACAGATATGACTAAAATGCTGGCCGAAGATAAATGGTGTCCCGGTGATTGGGTATGCTGTTGGCTGGCGCTGGTCAATACTTTTGGGGCTGAGGCCGTCAAACAGCATTTGGAATGGGAAACTGCGCATGGCGTTAAATTGCCTCTCCCCAAAGGCTTTGTGCCGCAAAAGGTCGAGGTGGATGACAAAGATTTCAGAGCCAAGTTCAAGGAATGGCGCAAAAACTTACCCCTCCCGGTTCGCCGTGCCTATGGGCAAATCATCCGGATGCGTTCACGCCATTGGGTTTGGGATCATCCTGAATTCCTAAAGTGGTACGAGCAGGTTTTGGAAACACAATGGTGGTCGCGTGAACAATTAGAAGCTTTGCAAGTGGAACGATTACAAAATCTCATCACCCATTCCTATGAAAATGTGCCCTACTATCGACGCATTATGGATGAACGCAAGCTAAAACCCGCCGATTTCAAAACTCTTGAAGACGTGCAAAAACTACCGATTCTCCGCAAAGAGGATGTTCGCAACAATATTCGAGAATTAGTGGCAACCAATGTCCCACCTGATCAGTTGTATTATATGATGACGGGTGGCACGACCGGGATGCCTCTCGGTTTTTATCACCAACGCGAAGTGACTGTTCCCCACGAAGAAGCTTTTATGTATCGTCAGTGGAGCTGGGTGGGTTACAAATTTGGTGACCCATTGGTCTATATGCGGCGTTCAACTCCCATGAAGCACTTGGATAAACATGGCAACCTAGCATGGTGGGACTACATCGCCGACGAAAATTCGCTAGTGTTGTCGCTATTCCATCTCAGCGAAGAAACCTTCCCCGATTACGTGGCTATGCTGCGAAGCTTTAAGCCGAAATATATTCAGGGCTTCCCATCTGTACTCGAAATGGTAGCCCGCTACATGCTAGAACATAATGTCACCGACATCCGCCCCAAAGCCGTTTTGTGCGAGAGTGAAAATCTCTATGCCGCCCAACGTGACACCATCAGCCAAGCTTTTGGATGTATTGTGTTGGCAGGCTATGGGCAATCGGAACGGGCTTGCGATGCTGTTGAAGCTATCCCCGGTGAAGGTTATCTCGTCAGCATGGAGTATGGCATTCTTGAACTGACCGATGAAGAAGGTAATCCCGTCGGTGCAGGCAAGAGCGGGTTTATCACTGGAACAGGTCTCGATACCCATTGTATGCCCTTCATCCGCTATCAGATGGATGATGTCGCCCGTTTTTCGGATCATCCCTCATCCTCCGGCCATCATGCCCCCATGATTGAGGAGATTGTTGGGCGCTGGCAGCATGAAGTGGTGTTGACTGCCGATAATCGGTTGGTCGCGGTAACATCTTTGAATGTTCATGCCACCACCTTTCAAAATGTGGCCCAATATCAGTTCTTGCAAGAAAAGCAAGGCGAATTGGTGCTGCGGATTGTCCGGCTCGATGGCTATTCCGAGGTAGATACCCAGCGCATTTTGGATATTTTCAACCTCAAATTCCGAGGCCAAATGAATATCAAGGTGGTGTTTGTGGATGAAATTGCCCGTACTTCTCGCGGTAAACATCGGGTATTGGAGCAAAAACTGAACATCCACGACCGCGCCAATCGAGAAATCTAGGTTTTCACCTTGCAAAGTTTGTGTTAAGTTTGCAAGGTCGCCCTTACAACCCCAATAAACCCTTCAATAAGCCTAAAACCCATCCAAACTATTCTGAGAATTGGATGGGTTTTTTACCTCCCTTTAAACCCAACCCTATAGGGTCATAATTTTTAGCCCCCATCCCCAAAAATTTCTTAATGAAAATTTCGTCTTGGCGAAAGGTGACTGTAAGTTACAGGTCGTGTTCGTAAGTCCACTTGCAAGGGGCAGGTCGTATGATGATGTTGGTCGAGAAAATAATTGGCTCAACACAGCACAACAAAAAGTTTTACAGAGGGAATTCAAAATGCAGCTCAGAAAAGAAAACACCAATAATTGGAATTTAACCACTGAGCAGGTTGCGACATGGGCGGCTAACCTCCGTACCTATCTCTATTTCGCCACCAAGCGCCTGATTGATATTACCGCCGCCAGTTTTGTGCTGCTGGTTGCTGGTATCCCGATGCTGATTATTGCCATGTTGATTGAGCTCGAAACTCCCGGTTCAGCCATCTTCGCCCAAGAACGGGTCACGGCTCGCCGCAAGCGCATTGTGAACGGTAAGGCTGAATTTGATGTCGTGACCTTCACCTGCTATAAATTCCGGACCATGTACAAAGACGCCTCCAATGATATTCACAAGGCGTTTATCAAAGCCTTCATCAAGAATGATGCCGCTGCGATGGCCGCCATTAACGGTAGCGAAAACGCCGAAGTCAAAAAGATTGTCAAGGATGCACGGGTCACCCTGATCGGCAAGTTCCTACGCAAGACCAGCTTGGACGAACTGCCCCAATTCATCAATGTACTCAAGGGTGAAATGACCTTGGTTGGCCCTCGTCCCTGCATTCCATACGAAGTCGAGGAATATCAAACATGGCACAAACAACGCCTACAGGCGGTCGGTGGCATCACCGGTCTGTGGCAGGTGAGTGCCCGCAGCGCCGCCGATTTCGATGGCATGTGCCAATTGGACATTGATTACATCGAACAACGCTCATTGATGACCGATATTAAACTAATCCTGAAGACCCCCATTGTGATGATTTTTGGGCGCGGCGGCTTCTGATTCTCAACTCTTCTCTGACTAAATCTGCGACTTAAACATTGACTCTCACACCATCGTGAAAAACGGCGCAAGTCCGAAAAATACATGAAAAAGGAGAGTCAAGTTTCTGTTGTGTTCTATCTATGCCTTATAATGAAAATTGCAGACTCCACAGCTATTATCATCAACCGCAAAAGCGAGGGAACGAATGACAAAAATAAATGTTGGGATTATAGGCTTTGGTTATTGGGGGCCAAATCTAACGCGCAACTTTAACGAGCTTCCCACAGCCAATGTCGTTGCCGTTGCCGATCTCCGTGAAGAGCGCCTCAATCAAATCAAATCGAGCTATCCAGCCATCACTGTCACCAAAAATTACAAGGACCTATTTACAATGGGGCTGGATGCAGTTGTCGTTGCCACACCCCCTGCCAGTCATTATGCACTGGCGAAGGAATGTCTGGAAAATGGCCTGAGTGTGTTGGTTGAAAAACCTCTCACCCTCAACAGCCGCGAGGGTGAAGACCTTATTGAAATCGCCCGCCAGAAAAATCTTGTGTTGATGGTCGGCCACACCTTTGAATACAACCCGGCAGTTCGGGCTTTGAAAGACATTATCACCAGTCCCGATTTTGGCGAAATCTATTATGTCAACATGGTGCGTGTCAACCTAGGTCTGTATCAGCGCCATATGAATGTTATGTGGGACTTAGCGCCACACGACATTTCTATTCTGCTTTATCTCTTGGGAGCCGATCCCAACAGCGTCGCGGCCCAAGGTGCAGCCTGCATCCATTCGGATAATCATGACGTGGCCTATCTGCATCTCAAATTCCCCAACAATGTTACGGCCCAAATCCATGTTAGCTGGCTCGACCCCAACAAAGTGCGCCGTATCACAGTCGTGGGTAGCAAGAAGATGGTGGTCTATGACGACATTGAGCCGCTGGAAAAATTGAAGATTTATGACAAGGGTGTCGAAGCCCCCGCCTATGCCACCAGCTTTAGCGATTTCCAATTCAGCTATCGTTATGGGGATGTGGTCATTCCCTATGTGAAGTTTGAAGAACCGCTGCGTTTGGAATGTCGCCATTTTGTGGACTGCATCGTCAACAGCAAGACCCCACAAAGTGATGGTGAAGTAGGGACACGGGTGGTTCGGATTTTGGAAGCGCTCGACCACTCGCTGCATAATGAGGGCGTCAGCGTAAAAATCCAAAACGGCACATTTATACCAACCATGTGAATTCATTGATCGGGTGCATTCGCCCGTATCAACAAGTAAACGACCTGTTTTAAAAATCAAGGAGCTAACAGAAGTGAAAGTCCCGTTTGTAGATCTGCAAACCATGCATCGCCCCATTCGTGAACAATTATCCGAAGCCATTATGGCGGTGGTGGATCGCGGCGATTTTATTCTGGGCAAAGATGTTGCAGGACTCGAAGAAGAGTATGCGGCTTATATCGGCACCAAATATGCGGTCGGCCTCGATAACGGCCTGACGGCGCTGGAATTATGCCTGCGGGCCTATGATATTGGTGAAGGGGATGAAGTGATTATCCCCGCCAATACCTTTGTGGCGACGGCGGCGGCTGTGACCTTTGCTGGGGCTAAAGTAGTGCCAGTCGACATCAATCCTGACACCTATACCATTGACCCCAACAAAATTGAAGCGGCCATCACTCCCCGTACCCGTGCCATCATTCCCGTGCATCTCTATGGGTTACCCTGCGACATGGATCCCATTTTGGAAATTGCCAACCGCCGTAATCTAGTAGTTTTGGAAGATGTGGCCCAAGCGCATGGCGCGACCTATAACGGCAAGCGCATGGGGTCATTTGGTCATGTTGCCGCCTTCAGTTTCTACCCCACCAAGAATCTGGGTGCGTTGGGGGATGCTGGGATCATGGTCACCAATGACGAAAAAGTTGTGGACAAGATCAAGATGCTGCGGAATTGCGGCTCAAAAGTTAAATATGTCCATGAACTAGAGCCATTCAATCATCGTCTAGATTCAATGCAGGCCGCCGTATTGCGCGTGAAGCTACGTTATCTGGATGAATGGAGCGAAGGCCGTCGCCGTGCCGCCAAACTCTATAATGAATTGTTCGCGGGTTCCGATGTTGTGACCCCGATTGAGCCAAAAGGTTATACCCATGTGTATCACCTGTATGTGGTACGCACCCCTCGCCGCGAAGAATTGCAAAAATTCCTCTCCGAACGGGGTATTGGCACGGCAATTCACTATCCCATTCCCGTTCACTTGCAGCCATTCTATGCCGACCTCGGCTATAAGAAGGGCGACTTCCCGATTACCGACGAACAGGCTGACCAAATTGTGTCCCTGCCCATGTTCCCCGATATGACGGCTGAACAGGTTGAATATGTCGCCACACAAGTCAAGGAATTTCTTGCGGCTGTGCCTGCCTGATTTAGTGGTAAAATCAACCACAGGCATTGATTAACAAAAGAATGATGACAGGGGCAGGTTCAATACCTGCCCTTATTATGACAAGTCTTTTCATCATCGAATGCGGTTTCAATGCCTGCGTTTACTTTAGGTAGGGAGCGCTAAGGAGATGTCTACGAAAACCTTAAATCGAAGACCCGCTTTTTCGGCTGTTATTATTCCGCTTATTTTACTCATGCTGGTGTTAGGGCTGACGGGCTGTGATAATGGCATCGTAATCGCCCAAGAACGTACCCAAGCCGGTACCTTCTACGTCTCGCCCGAGGGTTCAGATAATAACCCCGGATCACTTGAAAAACCTTGGGCCACGCTGCGCAAAGCAACCCAAGAAGCTATCGCAGGTGATGTGATGATTATCCGAGGTGGTACTTATTACGAACCCCTCATCCCGCTGCGTTCTGGGACAGAAGAAGCCCCCATTACCTACCAAGCCTATGAAAATGAAACACCCATTTTGGATGGGCAAGAATCAGTTTTGCGGAATATCGAACTGCGTGATCTCCAATATATTGTCATTGATGGCCTGCGGGTCCAGCATCCGCGTGCAGCATGGGCTTTACTAGACCACAGTGAATACATCACCTTTCAAAATATGCAATTTATGAACCCCGAATATCCTGCCGACTCGGTCCGCGATTTTTGGGGAGTGCGTCTGCGCTATAGCTCATTCAATAAAATTTTGAATTCTACCTTTGACCAATGGGGTCGCTATCAAAATGGCGACCAAGAAGGCAATCACATTGGCATCCAAGGCAACGAGGAGGCGGGGGGTTATAACCTTATTGAAGGCAATACTTTTACCTATGGCGCTCAGGGCTGCATCATCGTCAACTCACCCTATAACATTGTCCGCAATAATGTCTTTGATAATGATTGGCAAAAGGGGATTTATGTGGCATGGTTCACCAACCCCGGCGACGAACCCGCCGGTACCGAATGGCCTGCCATCGGCAATTTAATTGAAAACAACCAGTTCATCCGCTCCAAACACTCGGATTCTGAACATGGCGGTCTTGGGTATGAAGGAACTTCGGTCAATACCATTTTCCGCTACAATGTGATTCGCAATTCTGACCATTTGGGTCTGATTATCACCGTTTTTGGCAATGGCTATGCCTTGCGCGATTATGGCACTCACATCTATAACAACACAATTGTGAACAACGGTCTTGAGCAGTTTGAATATGAAGGTACGGGGATTTCCATCACCAATTGGGGTCTCGAAACCGAACTGCACGATGAAGTCGTCAAAAATAATATCGTTTTTGGCAACCTAGCTGGTCAAGGCGGCGCAGTTCATCAGCTATCCCTCAATGTGACGGGTGCGGCCAATAATCCACCTTTTGCTGGAACGGTTATCGCGGGTAATTTGATTCAAAGCCCACGAGCAGAAGCATGTGACGTCAGTCTACAAAACACAGGGAACGGCGAAGGAAATTGCCCAATTTATATTCATAACGTTGGGGATGCCAGTTCCGTGTGGTTCAATGAAAAATATCCCGATGTATTTTATGGCAACATCGAAGATGACCCATTATTCAATACCTATGACCCAACCAATAACGATTTCGACCTCACCTTGCAACCCAACTCCCCGGCCATTGATGCCGGAGTTGCGCTGACTGTCACCAAAGACGGAGGTTCTGGCACCGAAATCCCAGTTGAGGACGCAGGCTATTTCCATGACAGCTATCAAGGCATGATTGAAGCCGATACGATTGTAGTTGGGAAAGAAACTGTCAAGATCGTGGCGATTGATTACACAGCCAATCTGATTACGGTTGACCGGGCCATCGAATGGGTAGCCAATGCTCCAGTGAATTTAACATTCAAAGGGGATGGCCCCGATATAGGCGCGTTTGAATACGACCCAAATTAAGCTGAAAACTCGACCAAATATTGCAGAAAATCACTTCTGGGGGATTATTTTTTTATGTCAAGTGTGACGGGATCATCGCGCAAAGCCGCCACCAATCCAGTATCTATTCTTGACCCATTGCTGTGGATTCGCGCCCAAGTTGGTAGTGACCGCGTCATTATTTGGGTATCCATTCTGGCGCTGACTTTTTTGGCGGCGGTGCTTCGGATTTATAATATCGAGAATCAGAGCTTGTGGCGTGATGAGGGCATTTCCTACTCTCTATCGCATCAGGATAGCCTACCCCACGTGTTTAGCACACTTGCCAACAATGACCTCCATCCACCGTTCTATTTTGTGCTGCTCTATTTTGCTATTGAGCTCTTAGGCAAATCCGCCTTTACGATCCGCATCATTTCGGCTATTGCAGGTATTATCCTGATTCCACTAGGGTATTCAATTGGCAAGCGCCTCTTTAATTCTTGGGTTGGCCTCCTCAACGCTTTGATTATGACCATCTCGCCCTTCCTGATTCGTTATTCACAGGAAGCCCGTCAATATAATCTTTTGGCATTGATGGCCGCCTTCACGTTCTATTTTGCTATTCGCTGGATTCAAAAACCCAGCAACCGCCAACTTATCCCTTATGTGATCACAGGCGCCCTGCTGATTTATACCCATACATGGGGATTTTTCTTCCTTGCCGCGCTCAATCTTTATCTAGTCGTGGATATGTGGCTAGACCCGGCCCGTCGTCGCCAACTACCCAATTGGATTGCAGGTAATGTCGCTATTGGTGTCCTCTACCTGCCGTGGCTCCCTTCGATGATTCATCAACTCGGCTTCCGTACCGACTGGATTACCACCACCGACAGTCCTTTCAAACTATTGCGCCTGACTTTTGAATATTGGACAGCAGCAGCACGAGCCACCCCTTTCTATCTACTGGTGTTTTTGCTGGGAATTATTTATCTACTCGATATTGAGGTACGTCCCTTCAAAATGTCGCTAGGTAAAGATACGGGTAAAGTCATGTTGTTGATAGTCACTGGCTTGGCTACACTCGTCATTGCGTTAGTGATGAACGAATTTAAGCCCAGCTTTAAGCCTGACCGCTATACCATTGTGGTCTATCCCATTTTTAGCCTGCTATTGGCCCTAGGGATCATCAATCTCCGCTTCCGTTGGGTTATGCTGGGGGCCTTGTTCATCCTCATGGCGTTGTGGGCACGTAAAGATTTGTACTATCTACGCGATCCTTATAAATCAGTGGCCCGTGATGTTGCCGCCGATCTCAATGCCAATATCAAACCCAATGACGTGATTGTGTTCACCCCCGATCCACTTGGTCAATCCGTCCAGTTTTACCTGACCAACGATAATTTTATGCTAGGCTATGCTAATTGGACGTCTATGTCGGATTGGAATATTGACGGTTGGGTAGATGCTTGGTTTAAAAAGGACTTGCAAGCCAATACCTTTGCCCTAATAGATGAGCATTTGACTGGTGATGCCTGTGTGTGGCTCGTCTTTGAACCCGGCCCAATTTCAATACCTGATGCCGAAAACGTAGCGGATGACTTTTTGGCGGCATTTGACCAGCATTATCAGCTAGTACGAAAATTCGTCGGCTACGATAGGGGATTTAGTGAACCCCCCTTTGAAGATATGGACTTGGCTCAATATTGTGGAAAACGTGAAGCCTTAACCAAACGATTTGGCTAAATAGGCAGGGTTCATCATAGCAGAAAGGTACGGTACAGCCAATGTGCGGTATAGATGGTTTGTATAACTATAAAAATGGGGCTCCCGTCTCGCGTGATTTACTCACTCGAATGACCTCATTGATAGCACATCGCGGGCCAGACGGCGATGGATTCTATTTCGACGATTCAGCCGGAGTGGGCTTAGGGCATCGCCGCCTCTCGATTATTGACCTTTCGACAGGCGATCAGCCCATGACAAATGAAGACGATACCATTTGGATTGTCTTTAACGGGGAAATCTACAACTACAAAGACCTGCGTCGTGACCTAGAAGCCAAAGGCCATCAATTCCGTACCAGTTCCGACACTGAGGTGATTTTACACGCCTATGAGGAATATGGCACCGAATGCCCCGTTCATTTTAATGGCATTTTTGCCTTTGGCCTGTGGGATACCCAAAAACGCCGTCTGTTCATTGCGCGTGATCACTTTGGCGTTAACCCATTGTATTATAGCAGCGAAGGGGGCACATTCCGGTTTGCATCAGAAGTCAAAGCCATCTTAGGCGACCCTTCGTTCCCGCGCGAAATTGACCTCGATGCCCTCAATTTTACGCTGACCTTGCGCTACTGCCCTGCCCCTTGGACGCTGTTTAAAGGGATTTACAAAGTTCCCCCTTCCGGCTATTTGGTAGTAGATGAAAATGGTGTACACGAGGGCACATATTGGGATTACACCCCAACCATTGACCGTGCTAAAACCGAAGAGGATTGGATTGCCGAGCTACGTGAAATTTATGATCAGGCCATCCATCGCCAAATGGTCGCCGATGTACCCATTGGGATTTCTCTCAGTGGCGGGGTGGATTCAACCACCGTGCTGCATCTCATGGCAAAACACTCCAGTGGCCCGGTCAAAGCCTACTCTGTTGCTTTTGAAGGCCGTGAAGATGTCAATGAAATCGAGCCAGCCCGTGAAATGGCAAAACATTATGGGGCCGAGTTTAATTCCCGCGTCATCACCGAAGCGGACTATAGCGATTTCATGACTCGCTACATCTGGCACATGGAAGAGCCTGTCGTCAATCAATCAGCGGCAGCCTACTATTTTGTGGCGCAGATGGCGCGCGATCAAGGACTGAAGGTGCTGCTGAACGGTCAAGGGCCAGATGAGGCGTTTGGTGGCTATCCCCGTCATCTTGGGGCAAATTATGTCGAGCGTTTCCGTAAATATGGCGCGGCCTATGCTGCCCGACTCGCCCAACCCCTTGCCAAGAAAATGCCCTTGTCAGAGCAAGCGCGGCGCTTGAATTATGCCCTCGGTGCTCAAGATGAAGCCGATGCCTTGCTGCGCGTCTACTCCATCATGCCCGATTCAGCACGTAATAGCCTCATTGGGGTCGAAACCCGCCGCCGCATGAATCCCCAATCAGCGCGTGACTGGGCCAGAAAGCAGATTGCGCGTGCGCCGCAGGATGCTACCTTTATGGAAAAGATGCTGTTCGTAGATGCCCGTACCGACCTCGCCGAAGAACTGCTACTTTCTGAAAACAAGATGTCAATGGCTGCCAGCATCGAAGCCCGTGTGCCCTATCTGGACGTTGAAATTATGAAAGTTGCCGAACGGATTCCCGGTAATCTCAAAATCAATGGGCGCGACCAAAAAATCATCCACAAAAAAGTCTGCATGTCGTATATCCCGCAAGAAGTTGCCAACCGCAAAAAGATCGGTTTTGTGAGTGCCGCTGATTTGTGGTTCCGGGGCAAAATCGGCACCCAATTTTTGGAGCAAATCGCCAACCCGAATTCCTTCACCCAAACCTATCTGAATCGGGAAGGAGTTGAACACCTCATCCAGCAGCACCTTAGCGAACGGTGGGATCATCAACGGGTCTTGTTTATGCTCTATTCGTTGGAAAACTGGTATAGCGTGTTCTTCGAAAACATCAACGAGCCCGTCCGCTAGGCAATTACTTTACATGATGCAGGGTGAGTCTAATAATAAAACTCACCCTTTATTTTTCAAACAACCAAACATCATTTTATGAATCTCGAAATTATTGCTCAAAAACCCACCACAACCACTCACCTCACCCCCATTCTGTTTATTCATGGCGCATGGCATTCGGCGGTTGGATGGCAAAAAAACACGATGCCCTATTTTGCTGCAAACGGCTATCAGGCCTATGCGCTGAGCCTGCGGGGGCACGGCAAAAGCGAAGGTAAGGTGCAGTGGTGCAGCGCCAAAGATTATGTTGTCGATGTGCGGCAGGTAGCCTCGCATATTGAAGCTGAAACAGGCCAACACCCCATTTTAATGGGTCATTCAATGGGTGGTTACATTACCCAGAAATACCTCGAAAAATATCCAGCCCCCGCGGCAATCTTATTGGCCTCATTACCCACACGGGGCCTAATCGGGTTCACTCTACGCTATTCAAGACGGCATCCACTGACCATGCTGATTCACATGCTGACGATGGATGCCTATCGCATCATTAAAAATTTTGATGATGCGCGTGATTTGCTATTTACTGATGCCGTGCCTGAAACTCAAGCACGTGAATTTTGGCAGGAATTAGGGCAGGAATCGTATCGCATTGAGACCGAGATGCTGCTTAACCTTCCACGCCCCGCCAAAATCAAAACACCAATGCTGGTGGTTGGCGCAGAAAAAGATAATTTCTTCTCACAGGGTGAAATTCGCGGAACAGCGCGTGCCTATCAGACCGAGGCCGCTTTTTTTCCGGGTGGACACAATTTGATGATCGAGCCGGGATGGGAAAAAGTCGCTGATTATATTATGGGCTGGTTACACGAGCACGGTTTCTAAAATGGCGAACTTCCCAAAATGCCCATGAAGCAAAAAAGATAAAGGGTAGCCACGCCGGAAAACCTATCCATGATTGCGTATCAGTGCGTACTCGCCAAAAGCCCACCTTATTGAGGAGATTTTTCGATTCAGGCCGATGAGCAGTTTGAAAAAATGTACCTGCGGGGTCAATCCGTTGTAGGGGCTTATCCCAGTCCATTTCACCATAGGCCCGACCACCTCCCACCCAAATTGATCCATTACCCGGCCAGCGCACGCGATAATAGGTACTGACCTTTTCACCATAGTTTTCACGTTCAGTGTCTATCCCAACCGAAGTGTAATAAAAATAACCAGTCAGCCACATACCACCAGCGGCAAAGCTGAGGATAATCAGGGTGATAGGCCAGCACCCCTGTATCCACCGACGAGCGGATAAAGGGGTCTGGAGTAGATTAGGCAGGTTTGCGGGCAAAGAAGGCCACTGACCCCGTATAACTCAATTTATCAACTTCAAGACGACGCTGAATTTCTTCGGTACTGCGACCTTTCATCTTTGAGACCTGTTTTAAAGCCAACGCCCGACTCGCCATCAAACCTTTCGCTGTCCAACGCGCCATAAACCGCAGGGTAGGCGAAACGACCGGGACAGGGAACATATTTTGCATCTGAGCTTCGAATAAATGCCACGTCGGCCACAAGCGAATTACTTCAAACCCTGCCGTCGAAAGCATCTGTTTAGTACCCATATGGGACATATGGAAATAGGAATTGGCGTGGAAGGGTTCTTGGAAAGCCACCTCCCCTTGCAGATAGGCCCCCGGTTTTAAGACACGGAAAATCTCACGCGCGGCCTGAAAAGGATCATACAGATGTTCAAACACGGCATTGCTAATGGCGTGATCAAATACATTGTCTTGGAAAGGCAGATAGTGACCATCACAAATGAGACTGACATTACCCTCAATATCCACCCCCACCCATTTCCAGCCAAACGACTCAATGAGTTTGCGTGAACGCCCATCGCCACAGCCGTGATCCAGACACAGGCGACCATTGCCTTTGGGTAACAGGGAGATGGAATCTTGCCCCCAATGGTCAGGAATATGACCCGTATATTTTTGAATGATAGGGGGTGGCGAATATAAGGTCGTGTCTTTTTTATCCATTGGATACTCCGTTATAAAAGCTGCGAATAAATGGCTTTGATTTTGTTCATCGTGACTTGGAGGGCATAACGTTCATGATAGAGGGCTAGATTTGCTGCCCCTATCGTCTCGCGCAGGGTTTTATCTTGAGCCAAACAAAGCACGTGATCCGCGATGGCTTGGACATCCCCCATTGGGACAAAAAAGCAATGTGCTCCTTCTTGCAATGCTTCGGGCAGCGCACCCACCGGGGTAACAATCAGGGGCAACTGCGAAGCCATCGCTTCTAAAACCGCGATTGGGAAATTTTCATTATAGGACGGCAGCAAGAAAATATCGGCATCTTTGAACAGATCTAGCTTGGCTTGTCCGGTCACAATCCCCGGAAAAACAACTCCACCAACCTTCAAGGCTTCGGTTTTAGCCTGCTCAATCAAATCATGCTCCGAACCAAGTTCTAGCCCACCGGGGATCACAAATTCCACCGTAGGGTTTTGGGCACGCACGATCGGCAGGGCTTTTAAAATTTCCGGCACGCCCTTACGTGTCCCCAAACTACCCATAAATAACACCTTACAAGTCGTGCGATTAGACTTGTCCGCTGGGTGATTAGCGTAGTCGGCAAAAGAGACGTCCACTGTATTTTGAACAACGGTCACCTTCAATTTAGGCGAGACTTGTTGTAATAAATAATCACGCCAACCATCCGAAAGCGCGATAATTACGTTGGGCAAGCCCATCACAAAACGAACACTAGCTCGCACCGACTTGCGCCGATGTTCGCTTAATTTTTTAAACGCATTGCCATGCAAATGTCCCACTACCCGCACACCAAACAAGCGGGCGGTCAACATAAATACCCCCTCTTTATAAAAGGAGATACGATCGGTAATCGGCTGGTGCATAATGCGCGGGCGTTGGGTGATTAAAATTTTTACTAACTGCAACCACTGTTTAAAAAATAAAAGAAAATTGGTCGGGGCCATCGTCGCCACTTTTTCAATGGTATTTTCAGGGCGCGAGGTATTGAGATGCAGCATTTCATAATCTTGCCGCAGTCCTTCGGAAGCTAATAGAATTTCGTTAAACATGCCCACGCCACCCATTTGTTTAAGCGTGGGGCCAACAACGAGTACACGGGGTTTATTCTTTTGTCTTGCCATACCTAAGTCCTTATCAGAAGGTGGGGCGCCCCTTGCGGAGCTTAAATACAACACGCATACCTGCTTCAGGCGGTAAGCCAGTCACATCACGCAAATTTCGCGGTCTCTTCAGCTTGCGGATAAACGCTTGTTGCTCCTCAGCACTCGGCGGGGCAAACACATGCGTTCCACCTGCGGCCTCAGCTTCCCGCAGCAATTTTAATAATCGTTCCCACTCCGGACTGTTGGTAGAATCATGCGAGGCAGCCATAGGATCATAGGGAATGGGTATTCCATCTGTTGGCGCTTCAGGGTGGACAGCATAATCAATATTTTCAGGCTCAACCGTCAACGCCGCGTCTGTACCAATCGCTTTTAGGCCAAGATAGAGAGTTGATAACCGATCCCAATAGTATTCGGCCCGTGACCAAAATTCGCGCTGATAACCATCCGGGTGACTGCCATCCACTCGTAAATAGTTCATATAAATACGTTTCGAGGCAGTGGTTGGGGCGGGTTGGGTCACATGCTGTTCCAATGTGACAGGCTTTAACTGCCGCTTTTGGGTCAGATATTCCAGCATCGCCTCTAGTTGTTTGAGATGGTTTTTGGTGCCATCGCGGAAGGGGTGCATCAAAACCGATACGTGCGGTTGACCTGTTTCTTGTTTAGAACGCATCAAAGCCGAATCAATTGCCAGCCGCGTCCCAAACCACGGCCAGTTATAGGTTTCCGTCGGGACGGGTACCATCCAAATCCCGCCATTATCCGTGATAATTGGAATGGGTTGAGTATTCACTTGGCGATAGGCCAGCGGCTTGTAATGATGCAAGGCAAACGCTGTACAGTAGCGCATCCCCAAATCCACTAAAACCGGAACGGTATGGGCATCGGTGCGGAAAATAAAGTTCGCCCCAACCACCGGATAATAGTGGCGGAATTTTTCAACATGGGCCGTCAAACGGCGGCGTTGTTCATCCGCCGATAACCCGGCCATCCATTCGTGATGCGGCCCATGGATACCGATTTCATGGCCCCGTTCCGCAATAGTGGGAAGTGCCTTCGGATAAACATCCTGTACAAAACCCGTGCAAAAGAACGTCGCTTTGACACCATATTGATCAAGCAGAGGCAAAATACGCGGCAGACCCACCTTAATACAGGCCAATTGCTCCGTATCAAAAATGAGTGAGAAGGTACCTTGTGGCTGCGCCGTGATTTTTTTGGTTGGGGCAGCGATTGGCGGGACTTCAAAAATTCCCTCGTTCCCTTGTAAATCAGCAATCATCGAGCGGGCCTGACTAAAGGCTTCTTCCGTGTCAATACCACTTATTGACGAATAACCTGTCTGGAAATAACGGATACAGTAGGCAATCGAGTGGCGCTCAAAAATTTGGTCATTCCGCGCATAGATAACCAGCCCCACGTTATCACGTTCGATTTCGGCCTTGATGGTCGCGGCTTCTTCTTTCAAACGGGCATAATCGGCTACACGCACAATTACACGGTCAAAACCGGGGACTTGGATACCTTCAAAATTTAAGGAAGCTATATCACGCTGGTCAGCCAGAATCATCACGGCGCGGGTCATGAGTGCCCTCCCTTATTCAGGCGTGGTTGCAGCCCATCCAGATAGTTTTTAGCAATCACTTTCCAATCAAAGGTGGTTTCAGCTAAGTGTCGTGCGTTTTGGCCCATACGCTGACGTTCTTCGGCAGTCCATTGGCTGGCTGTACGGATAGCAGCACTCATGCTCTCTACCGTCGGCTCACACACCAAGCCACACTCGGCTTCACGCACAAATTTGGAAGTCTCGTCCACATTGGTGACAATGAGCGGCTTCCCCATCGCCAGATATTCGGCAAATTTACTAGGTAAACCACCCTGCATCACAGGATGGCGGGTACGGGAAATAACCAACACATCCATCGGGGCTAATTTATCGGGCAGTTGTTCAACAGGCATCCGATTTTCCAGTGTGGCATGGTCGCCCAGTTTCGCGGCGAATTGAGCCTTCAATTCCTGATCATGTTCGGCAAACCCAATCAGGTGGAAATGCACCCCATCCCGAATATTTTGAGCCAAGGCTTCTTGCAGCACATCGGCTGCCTGCCATGCCTGAAAACTCCCTGCATAACAAATCCGCACAGTGCCGTCATTAAGCGGTGGGGAAGGCTTAAACAACGAGCTATCCACACCATTTCGCACAATAATCATTTTAGATTCTGGCACACCTCGCTTGGCATAACGTTCTTGGAAAGGGCCAGAAACCATCAACAGGGTATTTGCCATACGGCGAGCTAGCTGGGTCAAAACGGCGCTTTGAAAAACCAGATAGGCCGTTCGCACTGACCGATTACTATCCCATTGCAGCCGTGTTTCCATCAATTCATCGCCGTGCACATCGAACACCACATGATGTTTATTAAACCAGCGGGCCGTTGCCGCCGCCGTTGCCGAACCCGCCCCCGCTGCATGGATGACATCAAAGGTCTGAGCATGTTTGGCAATCGCTCGGGCATTCAATGAAAATAGCAAATGTGGCCCTTTGACACGCAAGGTTCGCAGCGACAAAAATTCCGTTTCGACGCCATGCGCCTGCAAGCCTTGGGCTAAACCGTCCAGTCGGGTTTGATAGGCATCCGCCATTTTTGCCCCACTTGGCGGCCTGTCCGATAAAAAGAGTAATCTCATTTTCGTAATATCTCCGCCATAAATAAGGCCAGCCGCTTGCCCATCTCATCCCATGTGCGGCTGTGGGCATAATCTAATGCGGCTTGTTGCATCGTTTCAAATTGAGTGCGATTTTGCAACAGAGGTAGGGCCGCTTGTATCAAAGCTTCCGTGTCATAGGCGATATGCACCCCACCCCGCGACTCGTCAATCATTTGTTCCGCTTCACCGCCACCGGACGCAATCACAGGCAGCCCCGCTGCCATATACTCAGTAATTTTCATCGGTGAGGCATATTTGCGAAATTCATCCTGCCGCGAGGTCGCCAAGCCAATATCGGCCTCGGCCATCATATCAGGTAACTGCTCGTAGGGCACGGCCCCGGTAAACACGACATGTTCGCTGACACCCAGCTCTTTAGCAAGCGCCTGCAATTCATTTTCGGCTGGGCCACTCCCTACCACCATGACTCGTGCATCGGAAACATGGTGACGCAGGCTCGGCAGGGCACGAATGGCAAGATCAATCCCCCAACGCGCATCCACACTACCGCAATAAATCAGCGTTGGCGGATGTGGTTTGCGGTTTTGGTAGGCCCGATTAAATTTCTCGAATTCCACGGCATTCGGAATCACAATAGTGCGTTTTGCGCCCTGCTGCGTACGAAGTTCCTGCAACGGACGGCTGACTGAAGCCACCCCATCGGCTAGATTCACATGCAACTGCTCATAGTCTGCCACCAAATCGCGGTATTTGGGTTCGACATAGCCGGGGTAATAATCCCAGTCGTTATAAATCAGGTGCTGTGCTATCCCCGAATTTTTCAGCATTTTGGCAAGGGGAGCATTTTCGGCATGGGCGATAATCACGACATCATAAGTACGCGCCAATCGGCCCTTCAGTGCCTGAAAAATCCAGCGACTCTGCATTTTGACATCCAGCGAACGCGGTAAGGGTAAACGACGGGCCACCATTCGCCGAATATTATCCTCTTGGGTCACGCCCACTCGGTCAAAAAGCAGATTTCGCACCCCTTTTTGCAGTTTGTTAGGTGTGGAAGTTGGTGGGCCACCATAGAAATTAATGTAGCCCACCAAATCCATCTGCTCCAAATAGGGCGCAAGTGCATAGGGCAGGCGTTGGGCCGGACTGTTCAATTTGCGCACAGTCAGGTTGATGCCTGCCACAAATAGAAATTTACCGGGCAGCGGGAGGCGTGTTTCGCTCATATCCTATAGATACCCATACGCAACCCAACCACCATCCACAGGCAAAACCACTCCACTCACGTTATATGCGGCAGGTGAGGCGAGATAAACGGCGGCTTTGGCAATATCCTCTTCTTCGATAAATCGAGCCAGCGGCGTGCGCTTCAAAATGGCCCCCCCATCAAACCACCCCGATGCGATATGTTCATCCAAAACCTCATTGCGCACATACCCCGGCGCGATTGCATTTACGCGGATGTTATATTGTCCCCATTCCGAGGCCAATACGCGGGTCAAGGCATCAATCGCCGCCTTGCTGCAATTATAAGCCAGTCGCTCTGGGAAGCCGACAATGCCATTGATGGAGGACATGCTGATAATGCAGCCGCCCTCCCCTTGTTTAATCATCACTCGTCCAGCAGCTTGGCTGGATAAAAATGCCCCTTTGAGGTTGGTATCCATCATACGATCCCATTCCTCTTCGGATAGGTCTTCGGTCTTGGTACGGCCAAATAACCCCGCGTTATTCACCAGAATATCCAACCGCCCAAAACTGTTCACCGCTGTTTCAGCCATCCGTGCCACGGATTGCACATACCGCACATCGGTATGCACAAAAACGGCATTCCCCGCTCCTAAGCTTTCGGCAGCGGCCTTGCCCTTCTCGGCGTTATATTCAGCAATGACCACCTTCGCCCCTTCAGCGATAAAGGCTTTTGCCATCGCAAGGCCCAACCCCTGCCCTGCCCCAGTGATTACAGCAACCTTCTTCTCAAGCTGCATCTTTCGTGTCCTTAGTTTTTAAACTTCAATCCATCCAACACGCCCGCCAATTTTTCGGCGAGTTTGGCGCGTGCAAAGGTCTCAATACCATCGCGGGTAATTCGGACAGGCTGTCCATTGGCCCGTTGCTCATAATAATTCATAATGGCCTGTTGAATCCCCGGCGTATCATTCTGTTTAAGGGCCACCCCCAATTTATATTGCTGGATAATTTGATGGGCCGCCCCCGGTTCGCTCAAAAGCATAATCGGCGGGCCACTCACCGCCCAATATTCATAAATCTTGCCGGGGATAAGGGTCGAAAAACCCGCATAATTAATCGTCAGCAGCATATCGGCATTACGTAGGAGGGTCGCAAATTCGGGTCGGGGCAGATAACCCGCCTCTTCCACCATTTGGTCTAACCCCATCTCAGTGACATAGGTTTTATACTCAGGCCGTAGTTCCCCGGTAAACACCATCCGCATATTTTCGCCAATTTCAGGGTGCTCCTGACGAATGTTGACCAAGGCCTGAAAAAATGGCTTAGGGTCACGATTCCAGTCTGCTGCCACACTCAATAATCCAGCATGGACAATCGTAAATTTGCCGTCAGAAGTCGGTTCAGGGGCATTATCCAAATAGGTGTAGTCCGCTAAGTCCACCCCATTCGGAATATAGACCATTTTCTCTTTCTGACGGGGATACCGTTTTTCAAAGGCCGCATGACTAACAGGTGTTACCAACACAACTTTATCAGCCGCTCCAACTGCCAGTCGTTCTAATAATTTATTGATCCATCGCACCCAGAAGGGACGTTCAGCTTGCCATGGCGTATCCACCCAATCGTCACGGAAATCTAGCACCATCGGTCGGCGGACAATACGCTTGAGTACCGTCCCAATCACAGCTGCAGAGTGTGGAGGGCACGTCACAAACAGTGCATCAATGTCATTTTCTTTGACAATCTTGCGTCCTTGTCGTACAGCAAAAGGCAACCATGTGATATTTTCATCCGGGATAAGCAGTTGATGTGTCACCCAGTCCCGAATATCACGCAAAAGATTGATGACCAATTTGAGAGCCTTGTTTTTTTCGCGGGCGGCCCGTCCTTTTTCCAAAAACGAGGAGGAGGCTTCCCCTGCCACCGCCCGACACACCACCACTTCAGGCGATAGGTCGGCGAGGAGTTCTTCACTCCCCTCCCGACGTAGGCTCTTATACTCACGGCTGTCGTCTACAGTCAAAACATAGGGTTTCCAACCGAGATTGGGCAAGTATTTCAGAAACTTGACGACCCGAATTGATCCTCCCACCGAAAAAAACGGTGGGAAAATATAGGCAACAACCAAAAGTTTACGCGGACGTTTTTCCGTTTGATTGGTCATAGGCATCTACCAGCACAGACCTTCATACATGGCCTTGCCTTGCCAATGGGCCTTGCTTGAATTGCGTGACAGGTCAACCACCAATTGATCTTCGCGGGCCAACGCCACAAGGTCATCATTCACTCCATGTGAGGCGATAATCACATCGGCCTGTGCAACGGCTTCCTCCAGCGAATGGCTCATCAATGAGGCGACATGCGGAATGGTTTGTTCGATATAGGAACGATTGCCCCCAACCAGCCGCGCCAAATTGACATTGGCATCATAAATCGTCACTTTATAGCCCTTACCAAGCAGGGTTTCCGTCAATGTAACCATGGGGCTTTCACGCAAATCATCAGTGTGCGGTTTAAAGCTGAGGCCGACAATCGTCACCGACCTCTTGCCACTCCGCACCACCATATCTAGTGCAAATTCGATATGTTCGTGATTACTTTCCATCACCCCTTCCAACATGGGAATATCCACATCGGTATGGCGAGCTAGATAATTAATTGCTCGTAAATCTTTCGGCAGGCACGACCCCCCAAATGCGAAACCGGGGCGCAGATAACGGGGCGAGATATTGAGCTTGGTATCTTGGGTGAAAATTTCCATCACGCGGGTGCTATCCACCCCGACTACCTTGGACAGCCGTCCAATTTCGTTAGCAAACGTCACCTTGACCGCATGGAAAGCGTTACAGGCATATTTGACCATATTAGCGGTGTCGGGATCGCTGAAATAAAGCGGGGCATCCAAGTTTTCGTACAGACGGGCAAGCATTTGTCCAGCCTGCTCGTCTTCAGCCCCAATCAAGGTATACGGCGGGTTGATAAAGTCTTCAATCGCGCTGCCTTCGCGCAGAAATTCAGGGTTCACGGTGACACCGAAATCTACGCCTGCTTTTTTACCGGAATATTGCTCCAAAATAGGCTTAAGCGTTTCGGTAAATGTGCCGGGGAGAACCGTACTCCGTAGTGAAACGACCTTATAATCATTCGTCCCGGCTAAAGCCTGACCTATATCTTGGGCCACCCGTTCCACATAGGTTAGGCCCAAACCCCCGTTGGCATGGGAGGGCGTACCCACGCAGATAAGCAAGACCTCCCCGTGACGGACAGCCGCAGCCGTATCTTGTGTCGCCTTTAATTTGCCAGTTTCAACACCTTTTTGAATCAGTGGTTCAAGGCCGGGTTCGACAATCGGGCTTTGTTTATTGTTAATCTGATTGACTTTGTCGGCACTGACATCTACGCCTAACACTTCATGCCCTTGCCCTGCCAAACATGCTGCCGAAACTGTCCCCACATACCCAAGACCAAAAATGCTGACTTTCATTGGTTATTTCTGCTCCATTTTTGAAAATTTCCAGACAAAGCGTATTTCCGAAATTGCGCCCTGCCATGTTGCGATAATGACTTGATTGGACTGTCTGCGTCCATAATTGGATGAATACTCCCCAGCCTCAATTGTCAGTTGGACTTCAGCAGGGACTATGACCTCAATCGTAAAATCCTCGCGTACATTTTTTGCCCAAACCCGACCATCGGATTGTTGCAAGGTCAAGTCAGGCGCAAAATGATAAAACCACTTCACATCATGAGTCGTAGAATCGCCGTGTAGGGTGTCTGTAATTTCCCAAATCCCTACCGCCGGATGATGAATGGCCCGTTCATGCCGCACCCCAGCACGGGTTTGCATCGCCCCAACCACTCGCTTGCCCGGTTCCCAGAGCATACATTCTCCTTGTGGCACTTGCTCCCATGAAAAATCGGTGCGCGGGATCGCTTGTTCCTTGCCATCAATCATGAGGGTATTGTGCGAGGCTGTGGTACGGAATTGGTCGCGCGCTGGGCCAAAATAGAGGTACGTGCCAGCATCCACCAGCACCGCCCTTCCCCCAATCCATAAAATCGGACTGAGCATATCGCAGTGTGCATGGGCCGATTCACCTTCGCCACCCAAACCATAAGGGCCGCAGCGAAAATAGAGCGTATCGCTGGTGGCTGACCAATCATCCCGCAAAATATAATGCCCTGCATCGGGATAGGCCTTAGAAATTTCAGCAGGTGGTTGGGCTGATAATTTTTCCCAAGCCTCTAAGCCTGCCTTGCCTAGCAACCAAAATGATTCTTCATCAAACCGCCCTGCACTAAATTTCCAATCAGGTCGTTGATAATAGGCCGCCCCAAACGCCAAAATCTGGCGGAAATCCCAAAAGGGCTTGGCAAGATTTAAGCCAACCGCCCGCCCATCATCCTGATCACCCCAATTCTGCATCGTACCATCTGGTGTTTTGGAATATTGAATGTAATCCACCATGCGATACAACGTATCTTCAAGAGTTGGTTGTGGGGCAATCAGGCCGCGCTTCGCCAACAGCACCAGCGGTTGCACAAATTCAGCCACAAATTGATGATAGCCTGTCCCTTGTTCTTTGTTCGCGCCATCAGGATGGGTTTGGGCCACCATTTGTTCATTCATGTGGCGCAGACCAATCTCCAACCATTGAGCCGATTCTTTAAACTCAGGGAACAGCGCCGCTGTAATAGCCAACCCTGCCGCCTCACCTATCAGGTGATTATTCGGCACCGCTTCCCAATGGGTCAGATGCGTACTCAATACATTCGCCTGTTGATAAAGGCTTTTGAGGAAAGTCGGGCCCAATTTTTCACGGAAGTCAGCCACCTTACGGAAAAATTGAAAGGCCACACTCCATGCAATCAATCGAATGCCCAATTCAAGGCTGCTAAACCAATTGATGCCATGCAGCACCGGGTTGGCTTTAATCCAACTTTCAGTCTGTTTGGCAAACGCCTCATAGTAGCGAATATCATCAGTCAACCAATAGGCCATACCCAACGCGATAAAATGCTGATGGCGGTTGAGTTCCCAAATCGGTTTCAGATCAGCCGTGCGTTCAGCCGACCACAACAATTGTTCCAAGCGGGCAATGTAGAGAGCGGGCCATTCATAACCTGTTACGGGGTCACGATGCCAGTTAATTTCGTCGGGATATTTGACCACCTGTCCAAACAAAGTGAACTCATTTCGACAGGCCGCATCCGCAAGAGCCAATGTCGCCGCTACGTACTCAGGATAACGTTCGCGCAAAATAGTGACTGTCTCAATACGCGATTCATGAGGCAGCAGAAACGAGGCGTCTGATCGTGTGGCAAACTGAGTCAGCACTGCTCCAATGGTTTGCCAATCACCCTTTATCTGATTCAGCAAATCAGCATCGGACATCTCTTGATTAGCTTTCCATTGCCAATACAAACTCTCGCCCCACAGTTTTCCTGCTTTGGTGGCACGTCCGCCAACTTTTTCAACTGCCCCGCGTATCCCTAGTTCGCGCAGGCGGTCTGCGTAATGCGTGATGGATGGCATATGGGTATACCCCTATAGCTCAACAGGGGCTTCGGGGACAGGCTGAATTGGTACGTCCGTTACTTCGGATGGCGATGGAATAACTGTATCTGGGCCATGTTCATCCCGAATAGTACGTAGCTGACGGATAGTCACTTCGCCTAGCGCGATTAAGGTAATCCCATAAGCAGCAGCCCCAGCACTCACCGCAATAAGCAAGGTCAGGGCTTGTTGTTTGGTACTAGCTTCTGGCCCAAATTGGACGATCAAGCCCGCCACCACAGCCATCAAAGCCGATCCCGCCACGACTCGCCACAGCGTTTGCATAGGCCAACGCCATGTCAAGAACTTGGAGGAGTAGTAGGCTTGTAAAAATGTTTGGGCGCCAAAAGCGACGGCACTTGCAATCGCGGCCCCCATAAATCCAAGCCATGGCACCAGCGCTAGATTGATGATAAGACTGATAGCCACTGCGACAAATTGGTTACGAGCCAAAATGTTGGTCTTCTTACCGAGTAAAATTCCAAAACTGCCCAACTGCCCTAACCCGAATAGCGCACTCGATGCGGCCACAAAAAACATGGCTTTATGTCCATCATAATATTTTTCTTCAGCAAGGAAACGCACCAATAATTGTGAGGTGACAGCTAACCCAATAACCGCTGGCACAACCAGCAGCAAAAACATGCGGGTAATGGCGGTCAGGGCTTCTTCAGCATCGGCGCGGCCTTTTTCTTCCCATAGACGCATAATAATCGGGCCGGGAACAATGATAAACAACCCGACAATCAGGTCAATGCTACGGGCCGAGATGTTATAGGAGACTAGATATACGCCGACTTCATAGCTACCGTGAAAAATTTTGACAATATAACGGTCAGAGAGGCGCAGTCCCCAAAAAGCCAAATTTCCAATGGTCAGAGGCAGAGCATAAGCCCAAAAAGGCGCAAAGTCCGCTTTGACCAGTCGGGTAAAATGAACCGTTTTGCCTCGAAGCGCTACCCAAAACAACGGAACCATCAAAAGTGCCGTGATGATGACTTGTCCCCACATAATGGAAGACACACCAATATCGAACTGGGTCGCTAATACAATTGCTATCCCGACCATGCCATAACGCAACGTCAATTCAAAGGCTGTAAACCAACGACTTTTTTCTTCAGCCCGGACAATGTGCATTAGGACGGTATACCAACTGGTTACCATAAAGAGGAGTAACGCCACCCATAATAAGGAATAGAGGTCGTCGTCTACTAAATTGGCGATTTTAGCCGTAACCATTAAAACAGCGGCGATAATCGCACCGATTAAGGTCAAGACAGCGGTCGTCGAAAAAATCGTGCCAAAATAGTCTGACAGCTTCCCCTTAAGTTCATAGGCCGCATAAAAACGCACCGCAGCAGCCGCAAACCCTGTTACAGTGCCCGCGATCAGAAATTCAGAAACCCCAAATGCAAGGTTATAATTGCCATATTGATCAGGGGCAAACAAGTGAGTGAAAATGGGCACGGTCAAGAACGCTGTTAGTGCTGGCAAAAGTTTGGATGGTAAATAGGCCAGCAGGTCTTTAATTACACGTCTTTGCATTCAACCCCCTCGATAGATAAATTATCTTGCCGCACGCATTCGACGGGCAAGCGAAATTTCCTGTTGCTGTTCGACTTGTTCTAGTTCCTGTTTGTTGAGCCGATAGATAACTTCATTGACGGCCATCGCCAATGGGTAAATAATCAACGACCACGATTGCACAAAATTGGGTGCGACGACATTACTAATCATCATGCCTACATAGCCAACCCCAAAGCCAATATACACCCCAATAAATTCATCATCGCGCAGTTCTGTCCATCGCCACAAGGTGCGCAGGATATATTGAAGACTGAGCCACAAAAAAGGAACTAATCCCGATAGGCCCATCATCACGGTCATCCATAGATAACTATTGTGGACATACCAATTGATGGGATATTCATTGGCCCGTACTTCAATTTCAAAAGGCGGGCGATATGTTCCCGATGGCCCAAGCCCTAACCACAAATGGTCACGGATACTCTGCTTGGCATAGTAATTTTCCATGGAGCGCCATTCAAGGCTACTATCAGCGCGTTCATTCGAGGCCGTCTGGAAAATACTGCCGAGGCGGTCTGCATAAATAGCAACCTGCCCGCCCACCTCTGCCGGAAAAGCCACATACACCCCTAAGCCCAAAATAATCAGAATGGGGATAGCCGAGGCAATCCGGGTGATGGTCTTAAGGCGCGTTTTGCTAAAGGTCGTCAGCAGGCCAATCATCAACATCAGGTTGACGATGGTGGTTGCCCAATAATTGCGTTGATAACTGCGATAAAGCCAAAAAATGGCACCAAAAAGCACCAAAAATCGTAACCAGCGCCCCTTGCGATAAAGGATGAGAGTCGCCAACATCGCCGGGATAATCATATAAAGGTAGCGCTCACCACCATAATAAATGCGGGTCACGCCTGAAAACTCACGTCCAGCAGTGGTCAGGTCAACACTGCTGACGGGTAAAAAGGGTAAAAACCGATTGGGAAACATCAATCCAACGGACAGTACCAGCGCCAGCCCCATCAGCCCATACAAAAAATTACGTAAGGTCTTTTTATCCGTAATAAACTGGGTAATCGGGAAGAAGATCAGCCAATAAAACAGGGGACGTGCCACCCGAACCACTGGATTTGGCCCCAAGTCCCGAAAGATAACCCCGTAAAACATCGAAAAGAACAAAGCAATCATAAAAAGCAGCATCGGGACGTCAAGTGGGGTCTGGTAAAATCTGAAATCCTTTTGGGTTGTCGCCCGTAATATCAACAGCAGCAGCAACAACCCCAGCATAATATCGGGGATGTGCGCGCTAAATGGGCCAATAGGAATGAGCGGTAGCCACTCACGGTCAATTGTGCCACTCGTGATCGCCACCACCGACAATATCCCTAGATACGGCCAGCGGCGAATCATAAAGACATAAAAAACACCACCGATAGCCCCAACCACGACTTTAGGATTGCCAATATAGTACGTACTGACAATCACCAGCACCGCGATAGCAAAACCGACCCCACTCGCAACGACCAATTCTAGGAAAGGCCTAGCGGCAGGGTGATAAAGCAGCATCCATGGGCGGAGCAGATAATACAAAAAGCTGCTCGGACGTCCAGATGATTTTGTGCTCTGAAGGCTACCCATCGCGGTCTACACTCAACTAACTATTATGGCTTGTTTGACTTCAGCATATAGCTTTAACAAACGCTCGGCTGAATATTCCCATTTCAGTTCAGATTCAACCCGTTGGCGGCCATATTCGCCCATCTTGGCACGCAAATCAGGCTCTTGCACCAATTTCAAAATCTGGCGGGCCATATCGAGTTTGTCATTTGGAATGGCGTAAAGGGCTGCTTCTTGGGCCGAAAACTTGTGTTCCACCAAGTCATAAGCCACCATCGGCTTACTCAGGGCCATATATTCCATAACCTTGTTCATGGTGGATTTATTATTCAATGGATTATCGGGGTCGGGCACAATGCAAATATCAGAGGTGGAAAGGATACGCAGCATCTCGTCATCCGAAATATAGCCTGTAAAACGCACCCGGTCGCTGATACCCAACTCTTTAGCGATACGCTGCAATTCGTTGAGATTATCGGCCTTGCCAATAATATTGCAGTACCAATTTTGATAGCTAAGATCACGATCAAGGTGATGAAGCGCCCCCAACAAGTGATCAAGCCCATCCTGTGATGAAATATTGCCCACATAGGCAATCAGCGTCTCGGCTTTGGCGCGAAGCTGTTCATCAATCGGGACAAGGCGCATCCGCTTAAGATTAGGGCCATTACGGACGACATGCACTTGCTCTGGTTTAACCCCATTCCGCTCAATATCGCCCTTTTTGTAAGATTCATTGACCTCGACCACCCAATTCGCCATCCGGCAGGAGCGTTTTTCTAGCCACAGCAGAACGCGATATAGCTTATTATTTTTGGCTTCTTCCCCATATTTCGAGAGGAAAAGTTCAGGCGACAGGTCATGGTGGTCATAGATAAATTTCTTGCCGAATAATTTAGGAATTAGCGCGGCAAACCACAACGTATCTGGCGGATTATGAACATGAATGACATCCACTTTGCCACGCAGGGTCAGCCAAAAAGCCAACCACGACACCGCAAGGGTAGCATAGCCAAATTCCATCAAATACCCCAACATCCCCCCTCGGTTCGGCGGGGCGGGGAAACGAACCGCATAAACCCCATTGATGGTATCGCGCCATTTTTCGTTCTTGCCGCGCGGCGCAATCACACTAATTTGATACCCAGCGGCGGCTAGGGTCTCAGCTTCATGGCGCACCCGCACATCGAATGGATAGGAGCAGTTTTCTACAATCATCAAAATACGCAGCGGACGGCTGCCCGACATAAGTAATGTCTCCTTTAATGGAAAGCAGCCTGCCCTATAACAAAGCAGGCTTAAGCTTTATCGGCGAGCGTAATAGCTATAAACGCGGGTCTTGGGGGCGCGATTGATGACCAACCCTACCGTCTTAGCGTTCACATCCCCCAGTTGTTGTAAAGCAAGGCGCAGTTCATTGGGTTGTGAATGTCTAATAGAAACGATCACGACGACTGCATCGGCTTGTTTAGCAACGACGGTCGCGTCTGCAATGGAAAGCAAGGCCGGTGAATCAACAATGATGTAATCATACAGTTGGCGTAGTTGGGCCAGCACTTCTTCAAACATATCCCCTGAAAGGCGTCCCGTAATTTCATCGGTGACAGCGCCCGCAGGCAAAAATCCTAAAGTAGGCCATTGCGTATCTTGGATGGTCTCAGCCAATGTTCGTTGACCCAGCAACACCTCACCCAAGCCCGGTTTACCAGACTGGTTGAACATGCGGGTCAAGCCAGAGCGCGGGAAGTCCGCATCAATTAAAATGACACGGTTGCCCGTTTCGGCCATTGCCACCCCAAGATTACCGGTGGTGGTGGATTTTCCAGCCCCCGGCTCGGCGCTTGCAAGTAGAATCGTATCACCTTTAGAGATAGCCCTTGAGCCTAAAAGGGTCACGCGCATACGATGATAGGGTTCAAAGAATGAGGGTTTGGTTTTCTGAGTTAAGAAAGATTCACGTTTGCGGCGACGAATCATGTTCAATGGGCCACCCGCTCGATTAGGCACTTGGGCCAATATCGGGAGACTGGTGACATTTTGGACATCTTCGATAGTACGGAAAGCATTCTTGAAGGTTTCAAGCAAAAAGGCTAACCCTACCCCGCCAATCAACCCTGCCCCAAATCCTAAAATGGCATTAAACACCTTTTTGGGTGATGAGGGCGACGTTGGATAATAGGCTGGCTCAACAACACTAATCGCATTCGCTCGCAATTGCTCACTGACAAGCGCATTTTCATAGCGATCAAGGCGATCTTGATAAATCTGCTGGAAAAGTTCGACACGCTTTTGCAAAATATCTAACTTAGCGGTGACCAACGCGCTATCTGGGGTAGTGCCATTGGCATTGGGTGTAGCCCCATCCTGAACCGTTTGAGCATCTTCAATGGCGACTTCATAAGCCCGTACAGCCTGTTGATAGTTATTTTCGGCTTCTTGCAACTGATCTTCAAGATATTGGCGATAGGTTTCAGTCGTTCCGCTGTATAGTTCCAAACTACGTTCCACCATGATGTCGGCCATAATATTAGCGGCATCTTTGGCAATCTGGGGGTCTTTATCCGTTGCGGTGATCGTAAATAGCTCAGTTTCAACAATGGAATCCACTGATATTGCCGGAGAAACTTCAATCCCCAACCGCTTATTAAGTTCATCAATCACTGGGCCACTGGTAGCAATTTCCCGGTAGGTATTCATCAAACGTGAAGACAGCGCCAACGAGCCATAGTCCACCACCCCACCCGAGGCCGAGGCCACTCGCAAGGTCGCGCTTGCTGAGTATTTGGGGGTGATTAGACTGCTTGCCACAAACGACAACCCTACCGCAACGACGGTGCAGACGATAATGACCCACTTGTACCACAACAACACTCGGAAATAGGATTTTAGCTCAGTTCCGGCTGATGCCGAGGTGACTGCGCTCGATGACGAAGCATGTTTTGTCGTCACGGGCATAGGTCGGGACATGGTTGGGCTGTCATCTACAATAACAGGGGCATTTTCAAACCGTGCATAATCTGAGCGTCCTTCAAAACGTGAGGTTTCAATTTCACGCGGGCGACTCAAGGTCTGTGGAGTGGCTTGCTGGCTGCGTTCGCTCTTCGCCTCACCATTGGGTTTATCTTTAGTCTTACTATAGATGGTTTCTAACAATTCGTCGCTATCAAACGGCTTACGCAAAAAGTCCGTCATACCCAGAATGCGTGCCCGTCGTGCAATCGTGCCATCCATATCCTCGGTAAGGCCCACAAAGGGAATTTCAAGCCATTCTTCGTTTTGACGCACCGTGCTAAAAAAAGCAAATCCGTCCATATTGGGCATTTGAATGTCAGAGATAATGATGTCGGGGAAAAGACCTGTTTCTAAATGATGGAGCGCATCTATGCCATCCTCAGCCGTAGTGACACTAATTCCGGCAAGCTCTAATCGGTTCTCAACTACTTCCCGTATATCGGCATCATCATCTACAAATAAGATATGCCGATGTCCATTTCCAGCCATGCAATGCACCTCTCAAGAAAACTCAAATCTTTCGGCACTCTGTCAATTGCAGCGTGTCGAACGTTCTCAACTATAGTGTTTTAACCTTGCAGCGAACGTAATACGTATGAAAAAAGCCTTTCAATGCCCTTACAAAAAAAGTATCATAAGGGCGCATTTGTAATCAAGCCACACCCTGAACAATCCCACAAGGTAGATCACTCAATGGCATCACCCATCCGGCTTATTGTAACCGATTTGGACGGCACCTTACTGAATAGTGCTCATGAAATCAGCCCACACACTGAGCAATCCCTGCGTGAAGCCATGAGCCGAGGCATTCCCTTAGTGCTTGCCACTGGTAAAACCCGTACTTCGGCCTTACATATTATTGAGCATTTAGGTTTGACGACTCCCGGAGTATACATACAAGGCCTAACCGTGTACAGCGGCGCGGGTGAGCTTTTATACCAACAAACCCTTGCTGCCGATCCCGCTCACATCGCCATTGAAGCCGCAATTCAAGGCCACTATCCAACCGTCATCTACAGTGGAACCCGCATCTTGACCGATTACAAAAGCCCCCAAACCGATATTTTGACGCATTATCACGAACCCCAGCCCGAAGCCGTTGGCCCCTTGCGTGAGATTATTGAGCATGTGCCTGTCCACAAACTCACATTCATTGACGAGCCAGCACGGATTACAGCGCTGCGTGCCCATCTAAAAGAGCACATTGGCGACGTGGTAACCTTGGTGCAAGCCCTCGATACGATGTTAGAGGTACTGCCGCCCGGAGCATCCAAAGGCAATGGCCTAAGTCACCTATTGGAACTTATCCAAATGCCACCGGAGCATGTCATCGCTTTTGGAGATGGGGAAAATGACATGGGGATGTTGCAATTAGCGGGCATCGGCGTAGCGATGGGTAATTCCAAAACCGATGTTCAAAAAGCCGCCGATTATGTCACGGCCAGTAACGATCATGACGGCATCGCCCAAGCGTTGGAACGTTTTGTCCTCAATTGAGGTTTAGCATTTCGCTTAAAGTCTAGTGTTTTGCTTTGGCTGACTTTCTAAGCGACTCGACTGGGTTCGGCGGTGGGGTATCTTTTCGATGGGCTTCTAAAATGGCCGGCAATGTTTCTGGCAAAATATATCCCCGTTCAATTGCATGGGTTGCCGCCGCGATGGTATCAGGCACCAACAAAATTTCAGTACCCTTGCCCTCGGCTTGCACGGTTTGGATAATGCTTTGCATCTCTGCATCACGTCGTTTACGGCTAACATCCCGGATATAAATCGCCCGAACCCGCCCCGGGTTTTCGATGGCAATTTGGCCGTAAATCTCAGCATCTTTTTCGCCGCTGTCGCCAATTAAAATAAACGGAAGCTGGGGATGGGTTTCCAAAAGAGTTCGAATTACCCCTAATTTGTGCTCAAAACGCCCCGGCTTAAAGAGATATTCCTCGGTCAGGCCCAAATCCGTCATAAAAATGGGGCCGATGGGAATGCCTTGTATCTGCAAAAAATCCAGATACACATCATATAAATTCCAAATACCGCTGGTCACGTAATAAATCGGATTGAAGCCTCCCACTGTTCCCTGCTGCAAGGCGTGGTAAAAAGCCGCAACACCTGCAAAGGGCAAACGTGTGCGCGAATTGCGTAGAAAAGTATTGGTCAAAAGTTTGGTAACTTGCACCACATCCGACTTGATGACTGTATCGTCTAAATCGCTGATAACCCCATACTGAATTTGCGTAGGGGGAATCAATACTTTACCTGTCGCTTTAACCGCAGGGTCGTCGGCAAGTTCAATCCCTACCTCATGCCAAAATTGATCTCCTGCTAATTCTTGCGTCAACTGCATATGAATTTCAAAATACCCATCATCGTTTGCGACAAACTCTTGGGTCATATCCCCAAAATAGGCGTGAATTCGGACATTTGGGATTTCATGGGTATGAAAACGCCGATAGTTATTCCACAGATTTTTCCAACCACTGTCGGTTTCTAATGGACTGACGACCCGATAATCGGCTATAACACGCCCTTTGAGATGCAACATTTTAGCCGTCCCATGTCCCAGATAGGGCAAAATCGTCATGGGGCCAAGCCGTTGTGGTCTCTTGAAGCGATCAACTCGATTTTCAATTTGGGTTGCCAAGTGTCGAAAATTGTTTTTTAAACCTGCCATGCCATCTCCCGCGCTATAATTTTCCCACCTGAAGAATACCGAATCTAGGGAGTGAGGGAAAGCAAGATGTCACCCTATCGAAAAGTGCATGTCATTATCAACCCAGCCTCCGGTCGGGACGAACCTTTTCTCAAAACATTAAATGACACGCTCAATAAATTAGAAATTGAATGGGACATCTTCGTAACCAAGCGGTCAGGCGACGCGACCCGTTTTGCCCAAGCTGCTGTCGAAGCCAAAGTGGATGCGGTTGCCGCCTATGGTGGAGATGGCACTGTACTAGAGGTCGCCAGTGGTTTGCGAGATAGCAATATCCCAATGGTCATTTTACCGGGGGGCACCGCCAACGTCTTGTCGTTAGAATTAGGCATCCCCCGCGATTTTTCGCAGGCTATTCAGTTACTCGACAGCACTCGCAGCACCCCCAAAGCGATTGATATGGGGATTGTGGGCGATCAAGTATTTTTTCATCTAGGCATGGGCTTTGAAGGTGAGATGAATAAAGAGGCTGACCGCGATGCCAAAAATCGCAGCGGCATATTTGCCTATGTCAACGCCGCCCTCAAGAACTTACGAAATGTCCACACGGCTCACTATTGTCTGGTATTGGATGGCGAAACAGTCGAACTCGATGGTGTAAATTGCACGATTACCACCTTTGGCAGCGTCGGCTTGGGCGGCCTGAAAATCTCGCACGCCATTGACATCAGCGACGGCCTGTTAGATGTATTGGTGGTGCAGGAAGTCAATTTACGGGCGGTTTTGGCTGCTGCCGCTGGGGCTGTCTTGACCGGTGAATTGGCCCGTCCTTTGCTGCAATGGCAGGTGCGCGAAGTCTCAATTATCGCCGACCCGCCTCAACAAATAGTCAGCGACGGGGAGCTAATCACGCTTGCCAAAATTGAGGCACGAGTGCTACCTAAAGCCGTTAGTATCTTGGTTCCCAAGAAAACTTCGCGGCCTCCTCAATAAAATCCGCCTAAAGTCCCAAGACCGACTTGGCTATTTCCCTTTATGCTGTGGTGTAACAAAACTCAGCCATTCCAAGACTTATTTCTGTGAGAGCCAAAAACAGCCTTTATTTGATGCGATCTTACCTGTAGAGGAGGGCTGGCAGAATGTCAGACAAACAGATTTTACTGGTGGACGACGAACCATCGCTTTTGGAAATTTTCGGTGCCATGTTAAAGCGTCAAGGATTTACAGTCTGGAAAGCTACCAATGCCCTAGACGCCTTAGATTTGATGCGGAATGTGAAACCCGACTTATTTATTTTAGATGTGATGATGCCGGGGATGAATGGGATTGAGCTTTGTCGTGAATTGCGAACATGGCCCGATACATATGCCACCCCCGTAATGATGCTCTCCGCGCTGGGTGATCTCCCCACTCAGCGAGCCAGTTTGGACGCTGGAGCGGATGTCTATCTACAAAAACCCGTTCTCCCACGCGAACTGGTAAATCAAGTCCAGCGGTTGGTTGGCGAATTAGTGGCCCACTAGCTCGCGGCTAAATTGAGTCTCATATAATTGTTTATAGAGACCGTTATTTGCTAGAAGTTCGCTGTGGGTTCCATGCTCCACCACTTGCCCACGATCCATGACTAAAATGAGATCTGCCGCAAGGATGGTACTTAGACGGTGGGCAATCACAATGCTGGTACGCCCCGCCATCACTGTTTTTAGCGCATCTTGGATGAGCGCCTCAGATTGGCTATCTAAATGACTGGTGGCCTCATCCAACACCAAAATACGTGGATTCTTGAGGATGACACGGGCAATCGCCAGTCGTTGTTTTTCACCCCCACTCAACCGATAGCCACGCTCCCCCACAATCGTCTCGTAGCCATTCGGTAGCCCTATAATAAAGTCATGGATATTGGCCGCCCGGCACGCCGCCTCAATTTCAGCTTGGGTCGCGTCCAACCGTGCATACAAAAGATTGGTACGAATGGTGTCATGAAACAAATGGGTTTCCTGCGTCACCATGCCCACATTTTCCGCCAGCGCATCCAACGCCACATCGCGTAAATTATGCCCATCCAGCAAAATCCGACCTGCGGTGGGGTCATACAGGCGTGGCACAAGATAAGTCGTTGTGGTTTTACCCGCCCCACTCGGCCCAACCAAAGCGACCAACTGGCCCGGTTGAATGGTGAACGATACTCCGTCTAACGCTTGCACCCGTGCTTGGCTGTAGACGCTCGGTTCGACAGTTATCGCCTCCTCAAGGGTTTCCGACTTCACTACCCCATTGTTGTCTTGACCACCCGACAGCACTGCCTCAATTTGATGTACCTGCCCGTGCCGTCGCACATAACTAAGGCCGACTTCATTTTCGGCGTCATAGCGAAACGACACATGATCAAACTCAATCCGCCCTTGCACATTATCCAAAACAAGGGCATCGGGTTTTTCAGCAATATCCAGCGGCAAATCAATCACCTCAAACACGCGCTCAAAGCTAACCAATGAGGTTGCAAAACTAATCGGTGCGTTCGAGAGGCTTTGCAGTGTGCTATAAAATTGACCCAGATAGGCGGTAAAGGCCACAATCGTGCCGATAGTAAACACACCTTTTAGCACCATGTATCCGCCAATCCAATAGACCGCTGCTGTGCCAATCGCCCCCAGCAACCCCATGACCACCGAAAAGCGCACCGAGGCCACCGAACGTTTGACACCAATATCGCGTACCATCGCCGCATGCTGATCAAAACGATTCACTTCCTCACGCCGCCGTCCAAATAATTTGACCAGCAGCACCCCGCCAATATTGAGGGTTTCGTGCATTAGAGCGTTCATCTTGGCATTGTCGTCCATGGATTGACGGGCCAAATCGCGCTGAATCATGCTAGAACGTTTAGCCAGTGGGATCAGCATCGGCAAAATCAAAATCCCCAATGCGGTCAACCGCCATTCCAGCGCCAGCATGACGGTTAACGTCGCCACCAATTGCACCAAATTGCTGACAATATCTACAATCGTATTGCTGATGGCGGATTGGGCGTCTTTCACATCGTTGTTAAGCCGGCTCATCAACTCGCCCGTTTTGGTGTTGGTATAAAACCGCAGCGACATCTTTTGCAGATGGTTGTACAGGCTCATGCGTAAGTCATAGGTCACGCCTTCCGCCACACTGGAACTTAACCGCTTTTGCCAGATTTTGAGTGCCCCACCCATCAATGGAATGAAAAATAACCCAACTGCCAGCACATTCAGTCGTCCTAGGTCTTTTTCAGGCAGGGTAACATCAATCAGATCGCGGAAAATCAGTGGTCGCAGCAACCCAACCACCGTGGTAAAGAGAATCACCGCCAGCATGGCGCTAATTTGTCGGCGATAGGGTCGGGCATAGGTAAAAACCCGTTTGATAAGCGGCCACGTAATGCTGACCGTTTGGCCGTCTTTGTTACGCATAAAAGGCAGGGTCAAGCCCTTGCCTTGAGTCGAGGCCATTTTGCTCCTTTGTGGCATATCTAAAATGCAATCAATTAACATCCATAATACGTCAGAGTGGGGGCAGTGTTCCCAATCGGGGGATTTTCTTATAAAAATATATTGTGACTTATCGGGCACAAGGAGCAAGCGACTATGTTACTCGAATTAGCAGTTGGCGATGCCTACGGAGCGGGGTTTGAGTATGCGAGGGACAACATCACTCAATTTAATGACCTCTCGCGTTATGTCAAACATCCCACTCATCATATTCTGCCGAGCTGTTATACCGATGATACCCAGATGAGCCTTGCGATTGCCGAAGTCATTATTTCTGGCGTCGAATGGACACCCTTAAATCTCGCCAATCAATTTGTTGCAGCATTCAAACGCGACCCCCATGAGGGCTATGCGGGTTCATTCCATGAATTTTTACAGCAGGTACAGGACGGGGTCGAATTCTTGGCGAAAATAGTACCCAATAGTGACAAAAGCGGGGCGGCCATGCGTGCCATCCCGATTGGTATTTTCTCAACAATTGAGGAAGTGGTCGAACAATGTACTGTTCAGGCTGCTATCACGCACAATACCCCGGATGGAATCCGAGCGGCGGTCACTGCTGCCTTGATGTCTCATTATTTCATCTACCATCTCGGCCCAAAAGTTGAACTTGGCAAATTTCTAGACCAGCATGTCCCCGGCAGTCACCTATGGTCAAAACCTTATGTCGGCAAGGTCAAATCAAAGGGGTGGATGAGCGTTCAGGCGGCGGTCACAGCGGTGATGCGAAACAATAGCATGTGTGATCTCCTCAAAGATTGCATTGCTTTCACGGGGGATGTAGACACAGTTGCAACAATTGCCCTCGGCGCAGCTTGCAATTGCCAAGAGATCACCCAAGACCTGCCTGTTCATCTCATTGATACCCTCGAAAATGGACCCTACGGCAAGGAGTATATAATGAGTCTCGACGCTAAACTAGCCAAACTATATCCTCAATAATCCATTTACCATCCATACAGATGTTGACAGGATGGTATTTTGATGATACCCTATATTCCGTACAGCATCCCATTGGATGGTAAGGGGATGGAGCATCATAGGGAATTTAATCAATTCAGCCACTCAATTCCCCATCAGTTACCTAATCCAGCCTTACTACCTAGGGAGCTAGAGCGAGTCTGGCTGCACAACCCACCCTGTCAAACTAGTTTGGAGCAATAACCATGACTGAAAGCGCCACCGAAAAAATCACCATTAATTTAAGTGTCGTAGATTTGGGCAAAATTGATTTATTGGTCGAGGAGGGTTTTTATTCAACTCGCACCGATCTTATCAAAACGGCCATTCGCAATTTACTCAATACCCACGAATCGCATATAGGGCAAGCCGTTACCCGCCGAGCCATGGCGATTGGCATTGCGGGGTTTGGCCGTAAAGAACTAGAGGCCGCTGTTGCCCAAGATCAACAATTGGAAATTAAAGTGGTCGGCATGGCCTTTATCGAAGGGAATGTGACCCCTGAACTTGCCCAAGCGGCCATTCACTCCATCGAGGTCAAAGGTGTATTACGTGCTAGCGATGTGGTTAAAAAGGCCCTTGGTGACAAAATCAAATAGTGGGACGAGCGCCTAGAGTGCTTTCACATACGTCACTTCTTCGGCCAAATAATGGGGATGTCGCATATACCATTCCACTTGGGGCGAATGGGGGATAGTTTTTACGGTCAATTCAACGGGTGTCTCCACAAAATCAAGCCGTTGAAAAAATCCCCCTGCTTCGGTGCTAAACACAAATAATTGTGGGATGTTGCGGCGGCGGGTCAATTGTTCGATATATTCGACTATGGCCTGCCCCGTTCCAGCTTTGCGATAGGCAGGTTCGACATAGAGGGAACCTAACAGTGCCCCCTGCTCATCTGGTTCAAAACGCGCAAACCCAATGATGGTGTCCTGATCAAATGCCGCCTGAAATAGGGATCGGGCCGGGTCAACGTCCTCCCATAACATCGGGATTGTTTTTAGCCGCGCATAAATGATTGAAAATTCATCAGGCGATGCAGATCGAATCTCCATCATGACCATCTCCTTGAATTTATATATGACCAAAAATTTTACCAAGCCGCGCAACCCTATAGCATGTACAACGTATACAGAAGGTAGACCTCCCCAAAAGTGGAGTGTGTGGTTGCTGTTGACCGTTATATGATAAACCATAGGTGACAAAACAAATTCAGGAGTAAAGCATCATGTGGTGGTGGTGGCATCCTAGTCATTTTCGGTGGTTCCCATGGAAATTCGGGTGGTTGATTTGGCCGCTCGGCTGGCTGGTCTACATTGGCGTTGTGAAGGGAGTAATCTTTATTAGCAGCAACCCAATCATCATCGGTCTTGCCATCGCACTTGCCATCCCATCCTTATTTCTTGGCATGGGGATTCAATTGGTCAAAGGTTGGCAACAAAATAACAGTGGCCCCCTTAAACTAAAAAACGAAACACTGGCGAAGCGCAAAAACGATGAAGACACCCCACACCACTATATGCGAAGTGATGATGGGGAGTTGATCGAAATTACATAGATTTTTGTTTAGGTAAATTTCGCAATCCCTCTTTCGCAATCTCCTAATATTTTTCCTCGTAAAAGGCGGTTGTATAGCCAGCCGCCTGTCCGCTTTTATATCCTTATCCCTTACAGTCTAGGGGAAAATAAAAGCCCCTATCCTAAGCCCAATAAGGGGGTGGGGGGAGAAACCCTTTTTAGGCAAAGTAGGATAGGGGTTTTACAATAGCTATCGTTGCCTAACCTATGATTAGATTTATTGAAGCCTAGAATTCATAAAATTTTAATGTTGCGTTAGATGTGCTACACTAGAACGCATTCATTTAGGGTACGCACTTATCTTATGCCTGACAACACTGGATTTGACGAAGCCGACCTCATAAATCGCATCAAATCGCGCGACCAGTCAGCCCTGTCGGAGCTATATCAACGCTTTGGTGGGCCCGTTTATGGACTGGCAATGCGAGTTTTGCAAAATGCGGGTTTTGCTGAGGAAGTGACCCAAGACATTTTTTTAAAAATTTGGGATCAGCCAGACAGTTGGGATTCAACACGGGGTAAACTAATCAATTGGTTGATGACCGTAACCCGCTATACCGCCATTGACCGTCTTCGCAAAGAACAACGCCGCCCTTCATGGTCAGCGGTTGATCTTGAAGATGTACTCAATATAGCGGGCAAAAACGGCCCATTGGATGAGCAAGATGCCATGCTATTACGCACTCTCATTCAACAATTGCCCTTAGCCCAGACCGAAGCAATCGAGTTGGCATTTTTCGGTGGCATGTCCCACAGCGAAATCGCTGAGCAACTTAGCCTACCACTCGGAACTGTCAAAACACGCTTGCGGCTTGGGTTAGAAAAATTAAAAGATATGTGGTTTGAAGCAATCGGGCAGCAAAACTGAATTATCTGTAAATTCTTGGCCCATTTTGCATCTAATCAACACAGTGCGAACGTATACATAATCAAGTAGTGACAAATTTGTAATGTAGTTGGCAATGAACACACCGGGAAACGACAGCAAATTCAATGGCATAAATTCTGATTGCGATACACTGCGCGAATTATTGCCTGCCTATAGTATTGGAGCAACCGACGAAGCCGAAACGCGCTTAGTGGAATCATTGCTGGCCGAATGCCCCGAAGTCGCCAACGACTTACAAGATTTTATGCAATTGTCTGATGCCATGACCTACACAGCTCCCCCCGTTGCGCTCCCCACTGCTCTGCATGATAAATTAATGGCAGCGGTAGCCCAACGTCAAGCTACCCCGTCCATTTTGCCATCAGCACCGCAATCTGGCCCAACACCCAAAACTACTGTTCGCTGGTTGACCCCCGCTCTTGCCCGTTTTGCCCTAGCCGCCGCCGCGATATTGCTCATCCTCAATATTGTTTTAATTGCCCGCCTTTTCAATTTAAGTGACGAGCAACAGCAGCAAGAAGATGAAATAGCTCAATTGAGTGATGAACTAGCCAAGCAAAATCAATTTTTTGCCGCCCTAGCCGAAGGTCAGGTCAAGCGCATTGATTTACAATCCACCAATGGGGATATGTTGGCTTCAGTCATCTGGGCGCCCACCAGTACCACAGCTTTGCTTGTCTCTAACAACCTCCCCTTGCTAGAAACGGATCGCACCTATCAATTGTGGTTTATTCAGGGCAACCAACCAATTAGCGGCGGGGTCTTCCGTGTGAACGAAGCAGGGCAGGGAACATTTATTTTTGAGACTCCAGCCCCGCTAGATCAATACGATGCCCTCGGCATCTCCGACGAGCCTATGACAGGGAGCGAAACCCCTACCACCACTCCAATAGCGATTGGCAGTACCTAAGACCTACTTCATTGTCAGAATCCCTTTACAATATTCAGATATTAATTAAATGGCCCAGTTTCATAGCATTTTGTGCGCCTCAGATTTATGGGCCTAGCACCCCTATGTAAGTATTAGAAGCCCAGCATGAGAGCATTTTCATATGTTCAATAAGGACATTTTTTATTACTAACCAAACTTAATTCAACCATTCCCCCTAATGCAACCCTCGCATTGAGAACAGCCCATCTCAATTGATTCACCTCAACGATTGTACTATTAATTCGCGACAAATCTTAACAAAGGTTTGTGTTTGGTTTCTTTACGCATTTACAGAATTCATTTATTCTTTCTTCAGTCTTCAGAAATTTTTCATAACTTCTCAAGACTTGAACTTGACCAGCAAAGCCGTATTAAAGCGGTCAGATAGCAAAAGCGAGGCAAAATGGTTCGTGAAAATCGTAAAATAACGATTAAGATAAAACCCTCGCTCAATTCTATCAAGGAGCGTATCTCAATGTTTCGTCATCAAGTGTATCGTCAATTTTCTCAACTCTTCGTCTTAATATTTGCCTTCATTCTCGTCTCCCTAAATTTTGCCCCCGCCTCCCCTGCCAACGCGACTGGGCGAGTGTTATGTGTCCGAACGGATGCATGGGCGACCGGAGATTTGGTAACAATCGTCGTCTATACAGGCACCCTGACCGACCCCAACTTGTGCGATGCACCGGGGGTAATGGAATATGTAGATGTCAACAGCATTGATCTAAATTCCATCAACTTTGCCGGAGCACTGCCTTTAAGCAAAACAATCTACGATGTCAACAACGACACGACGGGTGATCTCGTCATGCAATATCGGTTGCAAGACATCCGCAGTATTGAACAATATGGCTGGTGGGGTGCCATTGTGGGCAATACCCTCAACGGTGATCAATTATATGGGCCAGATATGGTCGAATTTGTTTCCGTACTGCCCATTCCCCCTGCTCCACCCAATCAACCCATCATTGTGACGCAACCCCCGGTGGTGGGTGTCACCCAACTGCCGCCTCCCACTGAACCAGTAATTGTTCAGCCGCCTAGCGTACTGCCATTAGTCGTCAGTTATATACGGCCTGTCATTGAAAGCGAGCCTGTCACCAATATCAACCAGACGGCTTTCCAAGTTGCCGCTTTCGATCCAAATGTAGGCAGTGCGGATGGAAGTGGGATTGCCCAAGTCAATTTTCAATTGGTTGGCCCATCAGGTACGACGCTCTATACGCATAGTGAAAGCAACGCGACCTATTGTGCCTTTACCGACCAAAACAACACTTGCTTACCAATGCCAAGTGATATGTATGCAGGTCTAACGGCAGGCACCTATATTGTAATGGCTCAAGCTGTCACTTTTAATGGCGTCGCTTCGCCTTGGGTCAATCGCATATTTGTTGTAAGTGGCACAACCCCGCCTCCCTCAACTGGCAGCACGGTTACTCCACCTCCCACCCAACCGGGCCAAATTCTACCGATCGTGACTTTTGCCCAACCTGTCAGTGAAGGTCAGGCCATTAACTCAATTGGACAGACGGGTTTTCAAGTCATTGCCTTCGACCCCCTCACGGGATCAGCTAATGGCAGCGGCATTGCCCAAGTCAGCTTTGAACTCTATGGGCCAAATGCGGCATTGATCTATCAGCATACCGAAGGCACCGCCATCTATTGTGCCTACACCGATCAAAATGGGGTGTGCCTGCCCATGCCCAGCGACGCCTATGCCGCCCTAACCAATGGCGTCTATACCCTCAGAGTGCAAGCTACCAATAACAGAGGCCAGCTTTCAGGATGGATTAGCCGCACTTTCAATTTCACGGGGAGAACTACACCTACCCCCACCACACCTGTGCCAACGACCCCAGCGCCGACTACACCCACCGCAGGTATCACGGTGCAAATGGTGACTCCCGCTGGTAATGGGGCAACTTTTACCACCCGCGACCAGACTCGTTTCCAAGTGATGGCTTTCAACAGCGCCGCTGGAACCCAAGATGGATCAGGCATCGCCAGTGTCAATTTCCAACTGGTGAATATGTCAAGTGGCAGCATCGTCTATACAGGTACGGAAAATACTCAACCATACTGTACCTTTACCGACACCCGTAATCGCTGCCAACCCATGACAACGGCACTCTATCGGCAATTACAAGCAGGCTATTACAAACTGCGCGCTCAAGCCGTTGCCACCAATGGTCAAACCTCCAATTGGATTGAATGCACCTTGATTCTAAGCAAGGGGGGCACGGTTACGCCAACAGCCACTACCCCTGTGCCAACCACTCCAGCCCCTACCACGCCTGCACCAACAACTCCGGCGCCGACTACCCCGGCACCACAGCCGCTGTTCCTGAATATTGTCAGTCCAGCCAGCAGCAATCAGGCCATCACGAATATTTCACAGACAGGCTTCCAAGCGATTGCCTATAACCCAGCCGTCGGTACGCAAGACGGGGCAGGCGTGGCGAGTGTGGCCTTTGAAATCTTGAATCCAGCAGGTCAGTCTATTCATACCCGTACCGAAACCACGGCCGCTTTCTGCGCTTTTTCTGGCGACACACCCTGCAATGTCATGCCTGATACCTTATATACCAGCCTTACCAATGGCACCTATACGCTGCGGGTACAGATGACAGCCGCAACTGGGACAGTCACTGCATGGGTCAGCAAGACATTTGTCATTAATCGGGCGACCCCAACAACCCCTGCGCCAACGACTCCAGCCCCAACCACTCCAGCCCCAACCACTCCGGCTCCCACGACTCCCGCACCGACCACACCTGCGCCAACAACGCCAGTTCCTACCACTCCGGCCCCAACGACACCTGCTCCCACAACTCCCGCACCAAACGGACGTACTTTCTATGTTGCGCCAACGGGTCAAGATAGCAACGCAGGTAGCGAGACCGCGCCCTATCGCACTATCCAATATGCGGCTGGCCGTGCCCAACCCGGTGACACCATCATTGTCCGCGCTGGCACCTATTATGAAAAAGTCACGCCCAATTCTGGGACGGTCAACGCGCCAGTCACCATCAAAGGCTACCCCGGCGAACGCCCACTCATTGACGGTGACAACCGCGTCTATCGCAATATCGAAGTCATTGCCAAGAGCTATATCGTATTCGAGAACCTCCGCGTCGAAGAGCCTGTAGATGTCTGGGCACATATCGAAAATTCTGACCACATCACCCTTCAGAATATCGAATTTATGAACCCGACCTATCCCAGTGGGATGCAGCGCAATTTCTATGGCGTTACCCTGCGCTATAGTTCCTATAACAAGATTCTGAACTCCCGTTTTGACCACTGGGGTCGCTATCAGGGTGGGGATCAAGAAGGCAATCACATCGGTATCATCGGCGACATGACTCGCGGTGGCTATAACCTAATTGAAGGCAACTACTTCACCTATGGCGCCCAAGGCTGCATCATTGTGAACGGGCCACTTAATGTCATCCGTAACAACATTTTCGACAACGACTGGCAAAAAGGTATCTACTTGGGCTACTTTGTAAACCCCGGTGACGCTCCTCCTGGCACCGTCTATCCAGCCTACCGTAACTTGGTCGAAGGCAATACCTTCCTACGCTCCAACAATTCCGAGGTAGATCATGGCGGCCTAGGTTATGAAGAAACCGCTGTCGGCAGCATCTTCCGCCGTAACGTCATCCGCAACACCGACCATCTCGGCTTGATTGTCACGGTCTTTGGCAACTATGCTCCGCTAGACTATGGCAACCACATCTTCAATAACACCATCGTCAACAATGGCCTCGATCGCTTTGAATGGATGGGCACAGGCATCTCGATTACCAATCACGGGTTAGGCACCGAATTGCACGATGATATTGTCAAAAACAATATCATCTATGGCAATTTGGCGGGTGCGGGCAACAACCCTGTCCAACTAAGCCTCGAAATTTCGGGCAGCAGCAATCGTCCACCCTTTGGCGGCATGATCGTTGCGGGCAACTTGATTGAAAACCCGCGTGCCACTACCTGTCAACAAAACCTGAACGCCAATAACAATGGTGGCGGTGAATGCCCTATCTATGTCGAAGGCGTTGGCGATGGCAATGTCCAGTGGTTCAACACACGCTATCCCCAAACATTCTGGGGCAACCGCGAAGGCAATCCGAATTTCGTCGCCTATAATCCTTCGGCCAATCAATTTGATTTGCACTTGCAAGCCAACTCACCAGCCATTGATGCAGGTGTCAGCCTGACCGAAACCGTCAGTGCGGGTTCCGGCACAACCATCCAACTCAGGGATGCAGGTTACTTCCATGCGGGTTATAACGGCATGATTGCGGCAGACTCCATCCGGGTCGGCAGCGAAACCGTGACCATCACCAGCATCAATTACGATACCAACACCATCACCGTTGACCGTGCCATTTCTTGGAACGCCAATACCCCTGTCAACCTTCCTTTCAATGGGAATGGCCCCGATATCGGTGCTTTCGAACGCTAGTCCCCGCGGTACCCCTCAAATCCCCTCTCCCAATGGAACGCTCTACGGGAGAGGGGACACCCTTTATTCAATTTTTGGTCGCAAAAATAAACACACTTCTTGACGATTACTCACCAGTTGCCGCACTTGCATAATCTTGTAGGCTTGCCGCAAAATGCGAAAAGAATGATCCATCAGCCGTCGCATATTCGGTTGACGCAGTTTCAAGGTCACAATCGCCAACCCATCCGGACGCAGTAATTTCGCATACTGAACCATCAAGCGGCTCGAATCTTGGGCATCCATCCGCATATCATTGGTAATGACATCAAATGGCCCTTCAGCTTGTGGCAAATAGTTTTCAGCAGTCATGCCGCGATACATTACCATTGGGTCGTCAAGCAAATTGGGGTACATCTCTGTCGGCGCCACAGCAGTCACTTTTAAACCCCGCTGGCGTAAGACCATCGTCCAAGCCCCCGGCGCAGCCCCTAAATCAAGTGCATGGTCGCCCTCGCGCAACCGAATCCCAAAATCAGTCAATGCTTCCAACAATTTATATCCAGCGCGATTTGGCATCTGAACCTTATAAGGGCGTACACCTCCCGCGTAGGGGGAAATATTTTGATTCGCCCATGATACCCCCATAAAAACCCGCCACTTTGTATGTTGACGGGCAATCGCTACTGATAAAATTTTGCCTGTTACAGCTGGTGATGGCCCTTCCCATCGCTGGAAGAATTGCACTACTTCGTTAAATGGGGGCATCGCAACAGCATCCGCTCCATTCACCATATCCGGCAAAATTCGCGCTTGAATAGTCGCCGTGGGATGTTGCGACATCAATTTTTCAATGGCTTGCTTCACGCTGGAAATATCCAACGACACTGTCTTTTGGATGGGGAATAGATGGTGCAGATAAATGGGCAGGTGCTCCCGAAAGGGGCGGGTCAGTTGGTCAAACGAAACAGGGGCTTGAATCAGTAAACAACCCGGACTGAGGGTGTCTAGTACAATGATAGACGGGTGAGAACGACAAATTTCGTTAACAGCGAGTTCGACAAAATAGGGTGAGCAGGTAAGTATTGAATGGTTCACACTCCTTGTATAGGGTGCCACAATCTCCCCAATTGGTGTGGCAATTAAATGTTCCATCTAAAATTATAACGATATTTTTACACCTTGCCGCAGTAAGAATAAAGGCTGTGGATAGCTCGGATATATAAACGGACGAAAGTCCGCATGAAAAAGAAATGAACTCAAGTAAGTGAGAAAAAGGCATGACCCCAACCCATGCACCGCTCTTTGGTGTCAATGTTGACCCCACCACCGACGAACTGACCGAATCATTTGCCCGTACCCAACTAGCTGATCAGCTCGGCTTGGATATGGTCACGATTCAAGACCACCCCTATAACAAACGTTTCTTGGATACATGGACTTTGTTGAGCGCGTTGGCAATGAAAACTGAGCATGTCCATCTCGGCACCAACGTCGCCAATTTACCTCTCCGCCCACCTGCCATGTTAGCCAAAGCTGCTGCTTCACTGGATGTGCTCTCCAATGGGCGAGTCGAACTTGGCTTAGGGGCTGGCGCTTTTTGGCAAGGCGTCAACGCCTATGGTGGCCCAACCCGGACGCCCAGTGAAGCCTACACAGCTTTTGAAGAGGCCCTGCATATTTTGCGCGGGATGTGGAATAACACTGGGCGATCTTTCACCTATAAAGGCCTGTTTTATCAAGTGCAAGGTGCTCAACCCGGCCCCGCCCCCAAACACCCGATTCGTATTTGGGTGGGTGCGTCTGGTCCCAAAATGCTGCGTTTAACGGGTCGCATGGCCGATGGGGTGTTGGTCTCCAGCACCTATGAGCCGCCCCAGCGACTGCTAGAAATCAATAAGCTGATTGATGAAGGCGCGGAACAGGCAGGTCGCCTAACCACCGATATTCGACGGGGCTATAACCTAATGGGCATGGTAGATTTTGGGCAAATCGGTGGCAAACCAGCTGGATTAACTCCGGGTGTGATCTACGGCAATGTGCGCGATTGGGTCGAGGAGCTAACACGGCTTTATGCCGACTATCGCCAAGACACCTTTTTGTTCTGGCCTGTCGGCGATGAGCCATTGACACAAATCGAGGTATTTGCCAAAGAAATCGCGCCAGCCGTTAGGGCTGCCCTACCAACTAACACCTAATTCCGAACCCCTCCCCTAAGTTATGATGAGGAAGGGTTTGCTTTTTCAACTATGGCCCAATTTCAATCGGGGTATCATCTTGATTGCCCCAATCTTCCCACGAGCCATCATACACTGCCACATACTCAAACCCCATCAATCGCATCGTAAAATAGGCCACTGATGCCCGATGTCCGGTTTGACAATAGGTAACAATCATTTCTTTATCAGCCAAATTAAGCGACGCATACAAGGCCTCGAGCTCAGCCTGTGACTTAAAATAGCCATCTTCCAAATTATTCGTCCAACTCATATTAAACGCGCCGGGGATATGCCCACCATGTTCAGCTTGGACAGTCTCGCCTGAAAATTCTTTAGGACTCCGTGCATCAATCAATTGAACGGTGGCGTCATCCAAATGGGCCAGTACCCATTCCCGATCAACATTTCGCCCAGTTTGCGCCTCAACTTCATAAACTGTCGCCTCAATTTCAGGGGTATCGGTTTCTTGGGGCAAACCTGCTGCGTTCCATGCTGCCCATCCACCATTCAACAGTTTAAGATCGGCATGTCCGTAATAATCCAGTGTCCAGAACATCAAGGCCGCGTCCAATAAATTGTTGTCATCATAAATCACGATGGTCCTGTCAGGTGTCAAACCCCATTCACCCAATAAGAGCGATATCGTTTCCGCATCGGGCACTTGCGCCTTAATGCCATCCACCGTTGCCCGCACCGAGGCCACGTCCACTTGTACCGCCCCCGGAATATGCCCTACGTCATATTGGTTTTTGGGGCGCATATCAATCACGGCCACATCATCCAAATTTTCAGCCAGCCCATCCACTTCAACTAGCAATTCAGGATGACCATATTCTTTTTCTGGTGTAGTTGTGCTGGTGGGGTCTTGCGCGGTCACATGGGGTACTGCATCCAACATCATCCCACCAATAACAGCCACTGTGCAAAACAGCGCCAGCCAGACCCACAAAAATTTTAAGTTACCCATCTTCATTTTGAGATTCCCTGTGTTAAGGCCATAATGCGGTCAAAACGAAAATTGTCTACCATATTGGTCAGCAACGATGCCAAATGGCTGTCTTGTGACTCAATTTCATGAATTAAGGCCATCGTTTCTTCAGTATCCGCCATACTTGCGGCATGATACAAATTTGCCACCCAATCCAAGGGCAATGACCGCAAAACATTCTGCGACAAATCTTGGGTGGATTTTACGTTCGAAGGCGTCAATAGCGGCTTCTTTTCTTCATACACAAATTGGACACCGAGGTATTGAGCGATCTTCTCAAAAATGGCCTCCTCCCGAAACGGTTTACGGATGAAATCATCACACCCCTGTTCCAAAATCGTCATGCGTTCGTGTTCAAAAACACTCGCAGTCAGGGCAATAATCAAAATGGATCGGCCTTTTTCGGTCGCCTTAATCTGTTTGGTCGCCGTATAGCCATCAATAACGGGCATCCGCATATCCATAAAAATCAGATGGGGCTGCCATTCTTCGCTGGCCTCTATGGCTTCTTTACCATCCGAAGCCTCACGGAGTTCAAACCCCAATGGCTCAAGCAATCGCCACAATAAGGCTCGATTTTCCCAACGGTCTTCTGCAATTAAAATACGATAGGTCGGTTGGTTGGCGGCTAACCCAATGACGCGCTGGACAGCAGGCATATTACGGACATCCGCAGTGGGTGCAACCTTAGTCCGAATATCAAAAACAAAGGTTGACCCCTTTCCCACCTCGCTTTTGGCCTCAATATTACCCCCCATCATCCGAACATATTGACGACTGATGGTTAACCCCAATCCCGTTCCTTCTTGTGATTTGATGCCTGTTTCAGATTGCACAAAGGCATCAAATAAATGGGGCAGCTCATGGGGAGCAATACCCGGCCCAGTATCCTCAACGGTAAAACGCAAAGTCGCCTGTTCACCTTCAACCGAGGCCCGTTCAACCCACAGAGTTACGCCACCCTTCGTCGTGAATTTAATCGCGTTCCCCAGCAAATTAAGCAATACCTGACGCACCTTACTTTCATCGCCTTGGACGTACTGTGGCACATCTACTGCCCGTTCCAACGTCAACAAAAGCCCTTTGTTTTCCGCCCGCACATGCAGCAGTTCTTCCAATGTATCGAGCAAGTTGAATAAATCGAAATTGGTGATATTGAGCGTCGTGTGCCCCGCCTCAATCTTCGACATTTCTAACACATCATTGATAAGTTCCAACAGATGCTCTCCACTGCGGGCAATCACCAAAAGATTTTCTTGCTGTGGCGCAGTCAAGTTAGCGTCGCGTTCCATCAATTGGGCAAACCCCAAAATTGCATTCATCGGGGTACGCAACTCATGGCTCATATTAGCGAGGAACTTGCTTTTAGCAAGATTAGCAGCTTCGGCTTCTTCTTTGGCTCGTTCCAATTCTTTCGTCTGCCGTGAAAGCTGCTGGGTGCGGGTGTCGACCAGTCGTTCAAGGTTCTCACGCGCGGCTCGCAATTGCATGAAAGTGCGGTTCAACGTCTTTTCATATTGCCACGAAACCAACGTCACAATCCACCAAAAGATGATTGGCGCAGTGGAAAAGTCATCAAAAAATAGCGGGGAAAGCACAACGAGGGCGATAGTATTGAAAAGTGAAACCCCAAAACTAGCCCGTGACCCGATCAATATGCCCGCCACAAGGCTTGAAACCCCTAACACATATTCAAAGCTAATGAGGCTCACCTTAGAGTCAACTGAAAGCGTATCCCAGTCGAAGATTAACAGCGTGACAACTGATGCTGACCAAATCAACAAAAGCTGACCATAGGTGTAAAAGTAGCTTGCCAGCCGGGTATAGCCTCTTTTGTTGAGTACAATGCTAGTCAAGCCGTGCAGCAAAACAACGACAAAAGTTCCTAAATTAGCAATAATGGCAAGGTTGATTTCGGTGTCGTTCACCTCACCCTGCCCAAGTGTCCCCGTCAATTTGGTAATACTCAGCAAGGCAACTGACAACCCAAACAAAATACCAATAAGCAGCATCCACCCCATACTCAAAGCGTTCAGAATACTGGCTTTTCGCTCAAGGTCAGTTTGGATTTCAAGCGGGTCTAACAGCAAGGCAGTTTCAGGCGAAAGGTTAAACCGCCGTTGCAAGCGTACTACTAAGGAACTATCATCACTCATCACCAACGCCTCACTCAGGTTTGCAGATAATATTCGACTTTGCGTAATACCTCATCAAAGCGAAAAGGCTTGCTAATATAATCCACCGCCCCCGCCTCTGAAGCTCGAACTGTATCCACCTCACCTGCCAATGCACTGATAAAAATGACTGGGATATGCTGAAGCTGCGGGTCAGCTTTGAATTGAACACAAACCTCATAGCCATTCATATCAGGCATATTAATATCCAACAAAATCAAATCCGGCACAGCCACATGAGCCGCCGTGAGGGCCATTTGTCCGCTCAAAACAGCCCGGACTTTATAGCCCTCATCTTTCAACACCCCCGCCAAGATTTTCAGATTCTCTGGGGTATCATCTATGATCATAATGTCGGACTGTGGCATAGCCATGTTCCTTAAAAAGCATTTACCGCATCAGAAGTATTGTCAAAGATCTTAAAAAAATTATCAAAGCCCACAATTTGAAATACGCGCTTGACTCGGCTGTTAACAGCTGAAAGATAGAGTTCTCCACCTTTTTCGCGGTTCATGGTCAAAAATTCAGCCAACACCCGTAGCCCAGCACTGTTGATATATTGCACGGTGGACAGATCCAATACCATTTTGCTTTTACCCGCTTCCGAGGCTGTTTGAAGTGTCTGTTCCATTTTGGTCGCCCCATCATTATCAATCCGACCATTTAACGAAAAAACGACCACGCCTTTTTCTTCACGCTGGGTAATATCCATTATCAAAAACCTCCAGTTTGCTTCTTGGATTGAGAAGTAGGGATAGGCTTAACACCCATCCCCCTATCTCAATTATCCGTTAGCACCCTCTCGGCGGCAACTTTATTGATACCGTAGGATGTCCGAAACCGTCTTACGTGCTGCTGAGAGTGAAGGCCACAGACTAGAAATGGTCGTCACAATCATCATCCCAATCAGCCCAATAATCGGCGCAGTGATGGGGTAACTCAGCTTGAAGGTATCGCCAAGGCCAAGGGCTTCCGTCAGAGCGATACTGAGTAGATAGCTGATGGGTAGGCCCACTGCCCATGCAATCACCCCGACAATGATACCTTCTGTCAGGAATTGGCTGACCACAACCCGTGAACTCGCCCCGATGGAGCGCATCACGCCGATTTCCTTTTGGCGTTCAAACACGCTCATCGAAAGGGCCGTCAGCAACCCCAACCCACCGACCAGCGCAATCAGTGCCGCTGTCAGGTTGAAGATCATTTGGAAGCTGTTAATCATGCTAGTGATGTTCTTGACGATTTCTGGGAAGTTCTGATAGCTGGCCGTAATGCCTTTGCTCAATAGGGCTTCGTTGATTTCATCAATCTTGTCATCCGCTTGTTTGACGGTTGGGTCGTCCTCGGACATCACGACGGCAATGTCACGGGCAACTGGTTGATCATTCACTGTGTAACCCGCTAAATCCGAAAGGGCTTGCCAGCGCATGAACACCTGATCAAATGGGTATTTTGCAATCCCCACCACTTCAACCTCACGTGTATTACCCGCACCGCTGATGGTGATGGTATCGCCAGCTTTGACGCCCATCGCATCCGCAATACTAGAACTCAACACCACACCATAAGGATCAGTACCCTCGCCCCACAGTGACCCTTCCCGCAAATCCACACTAAAGGCGGGTTGTTCGGCTTCGGGGTCATAGCCATTGGCGAAAATCGTACCGCCATTGCTAGCGGGCGGCGTATAGCCCTCAATTTCAACTTGCAGGCCACTCACGGGCTCGATTCCGTCAATCCCGTCAACATTTTCCGCCAGCACAGTCTTGATAGTGTTGAAATCTTGCTGTTGGGTGGGCGAGATATAAATGTCTGTCCCGCTGTAGGTGTCGAAAATGGTATCCAACACACCGTTAATGCTAGAGAACAGGGCAAAAATCCCCATGAATGCGCCTGCGGCCATCGCCAAAGTCAAGACGGTAAAGGTCAAGCGGCCTTTTTTCTGGCTAACGTTGCTGATCCCTTGGCGCACATTGATTGAAACTGGCAGCTTGGTAATCAGTTTTGCCATGAAGCCGCTGCCATACTTGGAACTAATGCCGAGGTCGAGCATGGCGTCCAAAATCTTGACCCGCGTCCCATTGAAAACGGGGATGAGTGCCGCTAACACCGGGACAGCCAGACCTACACTAATCCCTAGCAGGATGGCCCGTGGAGCCAGTGTGAAACTTTCGATAATCGTTCCCATTGTGGTCGCCAGTGCCTGTGCCGCCAAGTAGCCTGCTGGAATCCCCGCGATGACACCGGGAACAACCCCCAAGATACCGTAGGTCAAGGCAATACCGATATACATGAAGAAGTTATCGCCGCGTGACGCCCCAAGGGATTTCATTACCCCAATTTGGCGCTTCTGTTCAATCACAATCGAATTGACCACATTGATGACCAAGAAACCGGACACAATTAGCGCCGTCAACCCCAGCATCCCCAAAACATTGCTGGTATCTGTCGCACTCTTCACTTGGTCGTTTTTCGCTGGGTCAGCAGTGTAATTAAAATCTGGGATATAACCAGTCGTCTCAGCCAGTGATGTAGCAAAGGCATCGGCCTGTTGGCTGGCTAGTTTATAGCTGGTGAAGCGGGTGAAGATGTAATTCACATTCGACACGCCCGTAATGTATTGGGCATCCTCAAAAGTGGCAAAGACCGACACAGTAGGATCGTAGCCAAAATCGAGTTGATATGGCTGGAACACAATCGCGCTAATCGTCCACGCTTCCACCGGAATTTCCGCGCCACCACCTGCCAAGCTGACCATACGCAGATTCAAGGTGTCGCCAACCTGAAGGCCATATTCCTCAGCCATACGCTGCTCAACCGCCAATTGGCGCTGGCCTGCTGTGGGATAATCGCCCTCAATCAAACGCATAGGCTCAAGTTGGCTCTGCCCGATGGGTGCATAACTGGCGATCACGGCCCCTTCTTCAAATTTGTCGTTTTCAGACGCTTGGAAGTAGACCAAATTCGACAAATAGCCCTCAGTGGTAGTTACACCGGGATAAGCTTGCACTTGGCTCAAAAGCGCATCATTGGCGATTGGCGTTGCATCTGGCGCCAAAGTGAGATGCGTTTTCATCATCGCCAATTTATCTTCTTGAATATCGTTTTCAAGGCGGTTGACAATCAGATCACCCATTGTAAACAAGGTGACAACGCCGAAAACGCCGATAAAAATGCTCATGGATACAAGGGCAGTACGTCCCTTGCGTGAGAGAATATCCCCCATAATTTTGCGAATACGTGTCTTCGCCATTGCTATGATTCCCCTTTTCATACCTCGATGATGACTTCAGTGTAAGCAAATCAACCCGGCATCTCACCGGGCATGTGGTTGAAATTTCATCTAACCGTTGGATTAGCCGATTGGCTAATTTTGAGAGGTATTACTAGGGAATCCTAGCCAATGAAGGTTAACCAGAGGACACCTAAAGTAATCGTAATGAGGGTGATGGGAACACCTGCCCGCAGATAAGCCATAAAGGTCAACTTAACCCCGCGTGTCGCCGCGATTTCGGCCACAATCAAATTTGCCGCCGAGCCAAGCAAAGTCAAATTACCCGCGAGTGTGGAAGACATGGCAAGTGTCAGCCAACCCTGCTGGGGATTCGCCAGCGCATCCATTTCGGAGCGCAAGAGCAGCACGGCAGGCACATTCGAAATGACATTACTCAAAGCCGCTGTTGCCACACTTAATGGCCCCACCCCACCGCGAATGACAGGTGAAATCGCATCGAACAAATCTTTGCTGAGGCCTGTCACCTCAATCGCACCCGTCACCACAAACAGGCCGCCAAAAAAAGCCAGCAGGCCCCAATCAATATCGAGCAATTTGTGTGGACGGATACGTGAGATCAGCAGCAACCCCGCCGCAACACAGGCTGAGGAGACAATCGGTAATCCAATTAAAAATGCGACCAGCAAACCTGCCACGACTGCCAACGCCCGCCACAATAGCGGTTGGAAAATTTGGGGCGCTTCCACCTCGATAGGCGGCAGTGTACCTTGAAATTCTTGGGGGAAAACCAGCACAATCACGACCCAACAAACCCCCATTCCAATCAAGGCAATCGGAGCGAGATGTGTTAGAAAAGTCAGATAGGGAATCCCGCTGGCCTGACCAATAATGAGGTTTTGTGGATTGCCTGTTATTGTGGCGGTCGAGCCAACATTGGTTGCCGTAGCAAGGCCAATTAAATAGGGGATAGGGTCGCGCTTCAGTCGGGTGGTCAAATCTACCACAAGCGGAGTAAACAACAGGCAGATGGTGTCATTGAGAAACAAGGCCGAAAGCACCCCAGACGCCAAAATGACGGCTGCCAGTAACATACGGGGCGACTTGGCAAATTCCAATACTCGCCCCCCGACCAGTTCAAAAAAGCCCGACAAACGCAGGTTGGCATTAATCACCATCATGGAGGCCAACAATAACAGCGTGCCGACATCCAGCGCGGCAAAGGCTTCCTCTTGTTGAATCGAACCGACAGCAATCAGTGCCGCCGCCCCCACCAACGCAATCGTAGCCCGATTCATGCGCAGCCCCGGCACATTGCCAATCGCGACCCCCGCGTAGGTCACAACGACAATGGCAATCGTGAAAATAATCATCAATCCAAATCCTAAATACCCATCTCACGATTTACAGCCGGATGTGGACGGTTAATCGCAAAATGGGCGGTTGCCATAATCACAATCAGCACCAACAAAAATGGCGGCACAATTTCTAGGCTAGAACTTTGGGCTATAATCCCAACCAACCCCGGAATCCCCCCCGCTCCAATGCTGGCAGCAGCTACCTGAAATCCAATCGCGTTGGGCGCATGGGTTGGGCCAAGTCGTTCCTGTGTATTGGTAATCATCAGTGCAAAAATCGGAGCCAGCATAAACCCATAAATCACCAAACCCACAAAACTCATGGCTTCAGACGCATTCCACCACACCAAAGTCATCCCAATGGCCGCCCCCACCAAACATCCACGCACCAAGGCATGGGGATTTATCCGGTTGATAATCGCCCCGAACAAAATACGCCCGATGGTAAAACTGCCCCAATACAAACTAACCCAAAAACGCGCCACACTCTCCGAAACGCCGCGTTCTTCATGAAACAGGCTGAACGACCATTGCCCTGCACTGAGTTCAATCCCGGCATAGGCCATAAACAAAATGATGCCAAGCCACACAATCGGGAGTCGCAATGTCTCAAGAGCCGTAGCATGCTGTACGGGTTGTTCATCTTCGGCGTGCGAAGTCTTCAAGCTACTCCAATAGGGTCGGGTACTAAGAAATAAAATAACCAACGCCAGATATAACCCGCCAATAATCGCTGGGCCAACCCGCCACGAAATATCGCTATTTAAAATCGCATTCATCATCAAAGGGGCTAGGGTCGAACCCACCCCAAAACTGGCGTGCAGCCAATTCATCAAACGTGGGCCATGATGAGCCGCAAAATAGACATTCATACCACCATCTAAAATACCTGCCCCTGTCCCACCAAAAAGCCCCGCCAACACCAATAAACCAAAGGATGGCGCGATGGCATAACCCAAGACCCCCATCGCACCCAGAATGCAGCTTAGGGCCAAAAGGCTAGCCGCAGGCAACCGTGCCATCAACCATCCACTGATAAAACTGGCGACAAAATAGCCACTGGTACTGGCAAACAAAACAAAAGCCACCGCGTCAAGCGATTGATGGAATGTCTCGCGCATATAGGGCGACCATGCCACCCCTAACATGGCACCAGGCATCCCCAAAACAATAAAGCTAAAATAGGCTATACCAATGACAAACAACCGACGATTACGCGAAATTTCAGCAGGCGTGGTCAAAGCAACAAATCCTTTCCAAGTAAAACCCAGTAAAGGACAAAACAAAAACCAGCAATCCTAGTGTCAGATTACTGGTTTCTGTTGTCTTCATTTAGTGCCCCCAAGGGGATTCGAACCCCTGTTTTGGCCTTGAAAGGGCCGCGTCCTGGGCCTCTAGACGATGGGGGCAGTCAACGAGGCTACATTCTACACAGTCCACTAGGGCTGGTCAAGGCACAAATTCGCAATCGGCCTCATTCTAAGGTGAGTCTCGCTAGGAATGGAAAAACCCCACTTTCAAAATGAAAAAGGGGTTTTCTGTATCAAAAGTAATCCGGTTTTTTAGTTTTTCAATCAGCCGATTGGCTCTTTGAAAATAACATACCGTCCGATGTCGTCGCCTTTGGCAATACAGGTTGCCATATCCACTTTAAATTCGTGACCACCCGACACCCAACGTAACCCTTCTTGTAACAATCCCTGCCCCAAATAACATACGGGGCGGTCTGCGGTACGCTTCCAACACATTGGGCAGCGTTCCAGCGTATACACAAATTTATCATTTTCTTCGGTCACATTTGAAATCTGGTCAGAAAACTGGGTCAAAATATTCGCCATCGCAGGCAACCCAATCTTCAGTTTGGCGGGCAGCGGCAGCACCTTAAATGCAAGGTCACCTACCCCGGCCAGTGCCCCAAAGCCCTTCAAGCCCTCAGCAAATGTCGCACGGCCAGCTCGGAGCGCCAAACCACGCCCACCCCGCGGGCCATACATTTCTTCCAGTGCGACATTCAAGGCCGTGAGATAGGCAAAGTCGAACTGTTTTTCGAGATTATCGGGCGGATAACTCCCAATAGACTCTTCAAGTCCGGCGAGGTGCAAAATCGCGTTCAAGCCATTTTTGCCCATGATTTCTTCCATCGCCATCAGGATAATGAGGGCAAATTTGTTCGGGTAACTAAAGCCGCTTTTTTCCGGTGGCATTGTGCCTGATCCTCCAATCGGTGAGGGTGCTTACAAACCTTAATCTGCCTATGGGGAAGGGGGCCAGTTGCGATTGAAACTCACCGCTGGGAAACGACCCCTGCCGCGCATTAGTATAATCGAAAATGAATTTGTTGTCACTAAAAGTGTTCCTAAGAGACAACTTTATCCATTTAACCACAATCCTACAAGATATGGCAAGTCTTGCAACAACCTGCTATTGGTGAAATAGTGATAACAAAGCTATATTAAGAAAAAATCAATTCGGATGAGCGCCCATGCAACTAACCCCCGAACAACAACAAGCGATTGAAATTACCCATAAAAATCTAGTCGTGGTCGCTGGGGCTGGCAGCGGCAAAACCTTTGTCTTGGTACAGCGTTTTATGCACCTGCTCGACCAAAATCCCGCTTGGTCGCTGCCCTCCATTGTCGCCATCACCTTTACCGAAAAAGCGGCTCGTGAAATGCGTGACCGTGTGCGTCAAGAAATTAGCCAACGTGCCATCCACAATGCCCAACAATGGCGTACTCATGAGGCCCATTTGGATAGCGCCCGTATCGGCACCGTCCACAGTCTCTGTGCCCAAATTTTACGTGCCAACGCCGTTGAAGCCAATCTTGACCCCGAATTTGAAGTGCTAGACGAAATTAACACCGCGATTTTGTTGGACGAAGCCATTGACCAAACCCTCGCCGACCTTGTCCAAACGCCAGCCCGTGCTTTACTGGTGGAATATGGAGTACAGGCCGTCCGAGCCAGTCTGCACGATCTAGTCGCCAGTTCCCAGAGCGAACATCTAATCGAACAATTGGCAAACCAAACCGCCGATACCCTTATGAAAAAATGGCAGACGGCATGGGAAATCAATGCCCACCGGATTGTGGAGGCCCTTCGTAATGATGGCAATTTTTGGGATTGTCTCTATTGGCCCATGAACATTCCTGATTCAGAAAAACCGCGTGGCGATAAGCTGTGGGCTGTCTGGGAGGATGTCCTTAGTTATCGGCAAACCCTAAAAAATGGCACGCATTTGGAAGTTAAGGCCGCTATCGAGGCTATGAGCAAAGCCATTGTCTTGAATGTCGGCAGTGATAAAAACTGGCAAGGGCGTCTACAACAATCTAAAGAAATGCTGCGCACGTTGCGTGAGGATTATCTCAAGTCGTACAAAGACCAGTTTTTGCCCCCACCCGCCGATCTTGACCGCACTTTGGCTGACCTTTTGCTTCATTGGGGCGAGGCAACGGCAATGGTCGAAAAACGCTTCCGTGATCTCAAAAATCAGCAAGGCGTCTTGGATTTTAATGATCTCGAAAGCATGACCGCCCGCCTATTGAGCCAATACCCACCGGTGGCCCGCCGCTATGTCAAAGAATTTAATCACGTCATGGTGGACGAATTCCAAGACACCAACCCTATGCAGCGCCAAATCATCTATCACCTGTGTGGCATCGGGGCCAAAAATGCCCCTGCTGGCAAATTATTTGTCGTAGGCGACCCCAAACAAAGTATTTATGCCTTTCGTGGGGCCGATGTCAGCGTATTCCGGCAAGTATCCGACGAAATTATCCAATCCGGCGGTCAACAAGTCCAACTCAGCACTTCCTTCCGCAGCCATCATAACCTCATCGGCTGTATCAATGAGCTATTTAGCAAACTCCTCAAAATTGAATCAGGCCTCGCCTCAGGCTACATGGTAGATTACACCCCCATGAATGCCAGCCGCCCATCCCATCAACCCACCCATCAAGCCCCTGTCACCGTGGTGTTATTGCCTAAAACAGGCAAAAATGGCTCTGGGTTAGATATGGAAGAAACCCGCCGCTGGGAAGCTGATATGCTGGCAACCCAGATTGAGCAATGGGTTGAACAAAAATTGTCCATTTGGGATAAAAAATCCGACACCTACCGCCCCCTTGAATTTGGCGACATTGCCATGTTATTCCAATCCCTCAGCAATAGCCCCCTTTATGAAGAAGCCTTCCAAGCTCACGGACTGCCCTATCTCACCGTCGCAGGCAAAGGCTACTACAACCGCCAAGAAGTCTGGGACGTGATGAATTTACTGCGGGCCCTCCACAATCCCGCCGACGATTTATCGCTTGCCGCTGCTTTGCGCTCACCACTTTTTGGCCTTAGCGATGAAGCCCTCCTGACCCTACGCTTGCGCCGTCATGGGGATAATTTGCTGCATCTGTGGGATGCCCTCGCGCAAGATGCCAACCGCTCTGTTTGGGAATCCGATTGGCTACCCATCCCCGCAGAAGATATAGCCGCCGTTGAGTTTGCCCGTCAAGTCCTCACCTCACTCCGCACCTTAGCAGGCCGTGTCACCATCGCCGAATTGATTGAGCATGTCTTAGAACGAACCGGTTTTGAGGCCATTCTGACAGGCCTACCTAATGGCGAAAAACGCCGCGCCAACGTCCAAAAATTATTGACGGTCGCCGCCAAAAGCCAACGCGTCTCCTTAGGCGAATTTAACACCTATTTGCGCGATATGGTCGAAGCTGAAGCACGCGAAGGTGAAGCCACTCTTGAGCCACAAAATGCCATCACCCTCATGACTGTCCATGCCAGCAAAGGTCTCGAATTTCCAGTCGTGGTCTTGGCCGACTGCTCATGGAAACGCCAAAGCGACAAACCCCGCATCTGGGTTGACCCCGAAGCTGGGCCAGCCTGTCGCCTTGTCGCTGACTCCAACGAACCAACCGATCAAGCCGATAAAGAAGGTTTTGCCTATCAACTCGCCCAACAATATGCCGATGCCCGTGAAGTCGCTGAACGCAAACGGGTCTTATATGTCGCGGCAACCCGTGCCCAAGACATTTTAGTCATCAGTGGTCACGAAACGTCTAGCACCAGCCAAGATTGGCTCAATCAATTGCAGGGCATATTGGAAATTGATCGTTTTGCCCCGAGTGACCAACCCCAGCCTTTAACCTATCGTTGGGGCACATTAAATCTCAATCGGCCCGCCACGCCCCCTGCCTCTCACACCTTGATCCCGCGCCGTACCCTATCAACCCAATGGGAAGCGATTGAAAAAGGCCTCTCGCCAACCCCCGCCCCGCTCCCCACCGAATTTGCCCTTGCTACTGCCGACACCACCCGCTTAGGTCAGTTATCCCCAGTGCGCCACATCAGCGCCACCCAGCTAGAAAGATTAGGTCGTGCCAAGTATGAAAAGCCGGAGGATGTGGCCCGTCGAGGGTTCCGTCAAACCCTCCTGCGTGACCTCCCTGCTCCAATTTGGCCTGTGGGTCAATTTTCATCCACCACAGGCGTCCCTGCCTATGTCATTGGTGATATTGTCCACCGCGCCTTGCGTGTCGGGTTGCTCCCCCGTGACCTTAGCCCCGAGCATGTCCAAGCTGCCCTCGAAAGTTATGCGTGGGAACGTTATGCCACCAATCAACAAGTGCTCGATAACGCCGTGCGCCGTGCCCAAAATCTGCTGACTCAATTTGAAGCCAGCGATTTACACCAGATGCTCCAAAATTGCACCGAGGTCTACCGCGAAATCGAATTTGTCTATGATCGTGGAGCCCACATCATTCATGGCATCATTGACGTTCTCTATCGCCATGAAGAGCAGTGGTACGTCCTTGATTTCAAGACCAGTGAGGTCAAATTATGGTATGTCGCCGAGCATGGCAAACGCTACGCCTATCAAATGGGGGCCTATGCCGAGGCGGTTGAGCAGCAAATCGGCATCACCCCCCAAGTCCAAGTCTACTATCTGCACCCCGGCATTCTCTGGAAAATGCCCGAATCGCTCTGGCGTAATGCGATGGTTTCACTCAACGAAGATATTGAAAAGGCTTTACAATAAAATCTAGTCCATCATTTCAACCCACTGTGCCCGCCATGCCTGAGCCGAAAATGGTTCGGGCCAAAATTCGCGGATGTGTGAAATTTTGCCATCCTTAAAGCGGAAAAAGGAAATCGCCGTGTTGACCTGCCCATCTGAGCTTGCGGTGATTTCCGTAATCGCTTCATCATCGCACACTGCTAAATGCTGAATCGCAATCCGCCATTGCCCCGGATAATAGGTATTAAACGCCACAAAATTGGCCCGACCCCGCACCCGTTCCTTAGATTGTGGCAGTTCAAACACAAAATCATCGTGCAGCAACTCACCTGCCGCCGCAAAATCGAACCGATCGAAAGCCTGCCAAAACGTTTCAACCAAATTACGGTAATCACCCATATAAGCTCCCTCTCAATTATTCCCCTAGTTGCCAGCGCAGGCGCAACACTGCTTGTTCTTCCGATCGGACAGCAAACGTTTCAGCAATACGTGCTTGTGGGCCATTCGCCGTCGGGGCCACAAACCACGCAATCTCGTCATTAATCGTCAATAGCGGCACATGATCCCGATAATAGGACGGTACTTTAAAATTGGTGAAAGTATCCGACAATTTTTGCGATTTACCATTCATCCCAAAAGGCCGAAAACGATCCCCTGTCTGGCGCGTCCGCAGCATCAGCCGTGCCCCTTCCGGAATCGCCAATGTCGCAATCAGCGGGTCTTCAAAACGTAAGTCTTTGGATCGGCTCTCAATCACCCAATAGCTAATCAACTTCAAATGTCCCCCCACCATGGTCAGGCCTTCGGGGTCAATTGGGATTTGTGTGCCGGGGGTCAGATAGGGCAAATGTGGTGGATACAGCGGTCGCCCCCCGTACCCAATCGTCACCTCGTCGTACCCCACCGCCAAACGCACTTCGATAGGCAAATCAACGTGCATGCCTGTCTTGCCATGCAAAATCAAATCCCGTGCATATTCTGTTTGCTCAAAGGAGACATCCCGCAAACCGGGCGAAAGTTCAAATAGCACCTTGCGAATAATCCCGCGTTGCACGGCAATGGGCTGTTCCCCAAACGCCATGCGGTCAATAAACACCAGTTCCCCCGGTTCCCCTTCCGTTTCGGGTGTTGGCTCCGTCTCCGACCAATCCAATAACCACGCCGCTGTGCTTTCAACACTGCGTTCAATTACGTCCACTTCATCGCGCATCACCGCCGCCAAGCGGGTCATGACCTGCCGTACATTGGGATTAAATTTTTCTAGTGTCGGGATAACTTCATGCCGCAGCGCATTGCGGAATCGCGTTGTATCAGCATTGCTGGCGTCCTGCCGAAAACTAAGCCCATTCGTATCGGCATAGGCTCGAATTTCCGCCCGCGACACATCCAGCAATGGGCGAATCAACAAAATCTCAGCGGGATCAACGTCATCTAAATCGTCATCCTCATCATCTGTCAGCGACCACCCTTCCAGTAAGTGATACTCACTCAGCGGTGTAATCGGCAGCATTCCGCGCAAGCCACGCATCCCTGTACCGCGAATGATGTGCATGAGTACCGTTTCAGCTTGGTCATCCTGATTATGGGCAATCGCAATCCGGTCAGCCCCCACTTGGACAGCCACCTGCATCAGAAAAGTATAACGGGCTTGGCGGGCTGCTTCCTCAAGATTCAGTCCCCCCTCAGCCTTAATTGCCAATACATCTGCCGCGCCGCTGGTAACTTCAATCCCCCATTGGCGACCGAGGTCTTCCACAAAACGCACATCCGCCGCCCCTACATCCGCTCGTAACCCATGATTAAACGTCGCGACGGCTAGATCAATCTGCAATTCCTCGCGCAGGCTCATCAAGGCGTGGAGCAACACCACTGAATCCACCCCACCGGATACACCAATCAACACTAATGACTTAGGTGGGATCAGATCGTGTTGATGGCAGCTTTGGCGTATTTCATCGAGCAGCAATGGCCCCATAACTTCCAATTCCTTAACTGAATTCCGTAAACGTGTTTCCAGTATGCCACAATTTCGTACAATTGCCTCTAGCCGCCATTGTACCTAGCGGACAGCAGTTGTAGATTCCCACAACTATGCTAGAATCACGGCAAACTTATTCTGAGGCCGTCTCCACATAGGAGATTTGTGTGGTGGACACACCTAAAAAACTTGTGTTGACGATTGAAGACCAACCCGCCATCGCGGATTTATTGGTTTTTTTGCTGGACGCCTCCGAATTAGAGGTCAAACGTTCCGATAATGGGGCTGAGGGCTTGGCAATGGTCAAGGAACTCAAACCCGACCTCGTGATTATGGATGTCATGATGCCTATCCTAGACGGCTGGCAGGTGTTTGACGCCGTCCGACAAGATGAAACCACCCAAAATATCCCCATTATTATGCTCAGTGTCGCTCGCCAAGATCCCGAACGTCGCACCGCTTTTCGGGGCAGCCAGCTTGATTTTTACATGACCAAGCCGTTTGACGTGGCAGCCTTGCGTCGCATGGTTGAGGAGGTTCTAGGTCTCGAAATCTGGACAAAAGCACCAACGCCGCCCGTTGCGTCTTCGCCAACAGCAACATCTCCAGCGCCAGCCACACTGCCTATTGAACCTTCGCCAACGATTGAATCTCCGCTAACAGCAACACCTCCATCATCAGCCACACCTGAGCCATCGAGTACATCGAGTACATCTAATACGCCTACTCCGTCTACTTCACCTGTTCCCACAGCGACCCCGTCCGCCCCACTGCCAGCGCCATCGGTGCTGCCTGCGTCATCCGACCCATCCACACCGCCTGCTGAATCACCCGCGCTACCCACCCCACCAATTACAATTAGCCCACCTGCGGCTACTGAACCTTCGCCGCCACCACAAGTAAAAGAATAGAAATTCCCGTCCGGAGCTATTTTTTTGAGAACCTATGACCAAATCCAAATCTGAACCTTTTGTTATGCCCTCTATTCCCTCCGTTCCAATGCCGGGAGAGCCACCCCTCAAACTGCAAGTAGATGCCGAGCATGCGGGCATCCGGCTGTTAATGCCTCTTCTAGCTGTCGCCGGATTAATTGTCGGTTTCATGCTGGGCCACACCATTACCCGCCTGATTGACGACACTCTAAGCAGTGTCTGCATCGGCCTACCGTCAGCATTCATCATGCTGGTCATCTTCACCCAGATTGGCGAACGAGTCATTAAACCCAAATGGCCCAGTGGGCGCAGTGTATCGCTCGATTCCAACCAAATCCTGTTTGTGGATAAACACCACCAAGAAACCGTATTCCTGTGGGCCAACCCACTAGATTTTTATGCGTGGCACTTTCCAGTCGTCAAACGTCGCACCCGGGTGCAACGCGGTTGGTATTGCATCGCCGTCCAGCTTCAACAAAAAGAGCAGCATATCACCCTCTACACCTTTATTGACCCCGAAAAAACTTCAGCCGTGCCCCATTTTAAAGACTGGTTTATCAAACTACGCCGACGCCGCGAAATGGACGATGTGAAAACCTTCGACCCGCGGTTGGCGGCCCAAATCACACGCTTACACAAAATGGAAAATGAGCGCTGGTTACACGGGGGGGAGCTGTCCAATCAAGATTTTCTGACGTTGATGCAGTTAGTCGAACGTCATGGACGTTATGGTTTTGGGAGTTAAAAAATGCAGGGGAGGGCCTATAAATCCTCCCCTCATTTGAAAGACCTAACGGGGTGAATTGCCAATCGGGAGAGCCGTTGGGGTGGGTTGGTCTGGCTCGTAGGCATCGGCTGGCAGCTTAACAAATTCGTCCTTCATCATGGGCGACACATCTTGGGGGAGCGGATCAAGCGGGATGAAATCGCGGTACAATTCATCCCCATCTTCCTTTTTAACCACCGTTGTATATTCAGGATCGTCCATCTTTGCCAAAATCCATTGGCGGAAGAATTCATCTTTGACTGCCTGCAAATCGCCGGGGTTGGGAATATCCAATGTGCGATCCATCACATTAGCGACATACCACCCACCCGAACTAGGATATGGGCCAATTACCGTGCCGGGGGCCGCATCAAAAACTGCATTAATCAATTCCTCAGTCAACCCCTCGGTATCGCGTTTAATCTCACGTTGGCTTTCGCCATTGTCGGGCACTTTGTTGTAGTCGCGTGCAATATCAACCAACGCTTCGCCCGCTTTCAATCGGTCAATCACGGCCAAAGCATCCGCCCGCGAATCAAGGAAAATGTCCTGCACCGTTACGCTGGTTACAGTTGTTTCGGGCAGATCAGCTTGTTCCCCAATCATGACCCGTAGCTGCTCATAATAGACCAGCGCCCGCACGGTTTCAACAAATTGGGTCTCGCTCATCCCCGTATACAGGGTTAATCGTTCCAAGAAGGCTTGATAAATCTCATCCCAATTGTCGGGTCGTTTGCCGCCCTCACCCAATGTCGCGCCGATACGAGCAGCCATACGTCCATCAAATACGGTTTGCTCAATCTCAAGGTCACGTGCCGCCGCTTCGCGTAGGATAATCTGGTCAGTCAAAATGGCGTCCATAGATTGCACCCCAATCGAATCGGGGTCACTCAGCGTATAAAACAACGACAGGGTCCGCGAATTTTCCGATAGGGTGAGGTCAAGTAGGCGTTGTGGTCCTTCCTTATCCAACTGGCGCTTCAACCCTTCCAATGGCAACCACCGCTCATACCGTACCCGTGCCTGATAGTAGGCCAACGTAATGTCGGTGCCACCAACTGTTGCCACCACCGTGTTGGGATCATAACCGGGCAGCGGGGTTGCCGACCCATATGGCGTGGAGGTAGGCGAAGGCGTTGGGCTGGGGCCAGCTGTAGGTGGCGCATGGGTCAAGGCAAAAGCCGTCGCCGCATCATCGGTCACGACCTGATTGGGCCGATCGATAACCGCCCGTGCTGGCTCTTTATTGCCCTTACAAGCCGACAACAGCGCCACGAGCAAAATGAGCAAAAATAACCATCGTTTATGGGCAAACATCTTGAATCACATCACCTTCTGAAAAAATAAATTGTTCAGGTCGCAATCACAAGCGACTCATCATCGTCCGACCAATCGGCCAGCCGCACGTCTGGATTTTGCACCCCCAATAAAGCCTCTAATTGCTTACGGAAATGCTGTTCATCTCCGCTGGTCAAATAGAGTGTATATCCTGCTGTGCTGCTGTCCCCACACGCATCCGCCTCTTTCAAAACCCGGGCCGCCTGTCTAGCAATGGCTGGGCTGGGGTCAATAATTTCCACCCCCGACCCCATCGCTGTTTGAATCAAGGGCATCAAAAATGGAAAATGGGTACACCCCAAAACTAACTCATCAATGCCCTCGGCTTTAAGCGGGGCCAAAATATTGCTAACTTGCTGCTGGTCGGCCTCATCATATGGCCCACCACGCTCTACTAAAGTCACAAATTCTGGGCAGGCGCGTTTGTGGACATGTTGCCCCTGTGCAAAGCGATCAATCAAACTGGCATATAGTTCAGTTTGAAAAGTCGCTGCTGTTGCAATGACACCTATATGCTTACTACGACTACGCTCCGCCGCAGGTTTGATTGCAGGTTCAGTTCCGACAAATTTGATTTGCGGAAAAGTAGCCCGCACATGCCGCAATGCCGCCGCACTAGCCGTATTACACGCAATGACAATCATTTTCGCAGGGAGAATCTGTTCAAACCCCTCAAGGAAAAGTCGGGTAATGCCCTCCTCAAATTTTTGAATCTGCTCCATCGTGCGTGGGCCATACGGCACATGCCCTTGGTCAGCCAGATAAACAAAATCTTCGTGGGGCATCACCTGTTGTAATTCACGCATAACCGAAAAGCCCCCCACGCCGGAATCAGTCACCGCAATAGGGGAGCGCCGGAATTGAGCCGAGGTATGCTGAATCATGGCAAAATCTATAATTAGCGTGTGCAGGATTGCACAAACTGACGGAAGAGAGTTTCCATCTCTGGCACAGTATCCACCAGACATTCGGGGTGCCACTGTACCCCCATATAAAAATGCGCGTCGGGGATTTCAATACCTTCAACAACCCCATCGTTAGCAAAAGCCGTCGCTTTTAATGGTGCAGCCAGTTTACCCACTGCCTGATGGTGAATGCTATTGACCGCCACCCGATTACACCCCAAAGCCATAGCAAGGCGCGAATCAGATTTAACTTCAACTTGATGGGCCAGATAGGTACGGACTTGTTCATTGGGTTGGCGATGGGGCAGCGATTTGCCGTTGAGTTCGTGTTTGATGTCATGCATCAATGTTCCCCCCAAGGCCACATTCATAACCTGTTGACCACGACAAATGCCTAGCAAGGGGCGGTCATCTTCAAACGCCCATTTCGCCAGTGTCACTTCCAGTTGGTCTCGCATCGGGATAATTTCATATTCAAATTCAGTCAGGGGTTCGCCATAACAATCGGGGTGTACATCACCACCACCCGGAATCAAAATACCATCAAGGCGTTCATACATGGAACGCAACTGGCTTTCATCCCCATGTTCAATAATGGACAATGGAATCAATAGGGGGATACCGCCAGCCCGCATGACCGCATTCGGGTATTCGGCGGCAATACCATCACGATAACGGTTATATTCAATATGGGCACGTGTTGTGGTGATACCAATCAGGGGCGGAGTCATACGAATTCCTCTATGCCTAAATTTTCAACAGGCGGGAAGTATACTTTGCAAATTAAGTCGACTGCAACCCTCGTTAATCCCCCGCTGCCAAGACAGGCGTTAAGGGCATTTCTTCAATCCCGCTTTCTTCACCCGTGCCACGCACCAGCACCACCCCAACCAAAGTCACTACGCCTCCAACTACCAAGCCTGTCGTGGCATGTTCACCCAGCAGCAAAATACCCGCCAATGCCGCAATCAGTGGACTAAGGTTATTATAAGTGGCGGCGCGGGTTGCCCCTAGCTTGCCTAGCGCATAGCTCCACACCAAATAACCACCCACGCTTGACAGCAGACCGCTGTACAAAATATTGGGCCAAACTGAAACCGGCACATCCGAAGGCGACAGTTTGATTAACTCTGGAATACCAATAACCACCAAGCCTAGGCACGTAAACCAGTGGGCCAAAATGGCTACCGACATTGCCCCATAGCGCTCTACAATCGAGACTACTTTGATATTGTAAATGGCGCTGAAAATGACCCCTAAAATCAACATAGCGCTCCCTAGTAAATCATCCGAGGACAGCGACGGCCCACCGCTAGCATGGCTCATCACAATCAGCATCACCCCCGACAGCGTAATCACCACCCCAACAATCAGGCGTCTGGTCACAATCAGTAACCCCATGCTGACACTAATCGCTGCCACCCACGCTGGCAAAGTTGAGACCAAGAGTGCCGAATTAGTCGCAGTCGTAAGGTTTAAGCCCAAGACAAACAACACCTGATACCCCACTAACCCCAACATCGCCCACCCAAACAAAGCCCATGTATCTCGACGGCTCATGCGCAGCAGGTTATGATTACGCAGCAGGGGCAGGCTAATAAACGGCAGACCGATGGGGAAACGAATCGCATTATAGGTCAACGGGCTAAGGCGTGATAACGCATCTTTGACAACGATATAATGCAGTCCCCAAATGGTTACAATCACTAATAGTGCGAGATCAGCGTGATATTTCCGCACGAACTCGGTCAGCCGTAAGTTCATAAAATTGCCTCTGGTTGGGAATGTACGTGGTTTCACAAGTGTACATCCAAAATAGCCCCCAAATAAAGGGTTTTATGAAAAACGCATATCTAAACGGGACTATAATCATAAGCAAAATACGGGTCAGTGAGGCATCAATGAGAGCATCATCCCTTCCAAATCGCTTGGGTAGCATGGTCAAGAAAATTGCAGGCTATGAACTGCCCTTTATCGTCGTGGCAATCCTAGTATGCCTGATACGTGGCAATCTCACATTGTCCTATCTTGGTTCAACACTGGCGTTCTTAGGCATTTTATGGATTGGCTTTGCCCTTATCAGTGGTTTTACGGGCAATGGCAGCACTCGCACCTTTAACTATCAGATGAGCGCCTCTGCCTCCCAGAGTATCCAAGAACGAGTTTCAGATGCCCAAAATGATCGGCGGCAAGCGCGTGGTTTTGTAGGGTCAAGTCTTATCTCAGGCGGCATAGCTATTGTGATTGGTCTAACACTCTTCATTTTCTTTTTCTAAAAACATGATGAAAAAATATATCTGCGCCTTTCTCCTACTCGTTTTATTATGGACAACTCAACCCTCTACCCAAACCACCGCGTCCAATGGCGAAAGTGTGTTGCTCCTCGCCCGCGCCACCGCGACCAGCCCCCATGCCCTCTACCAAATCACAGTAGATGAGCAAGGTCATCTCACCAAAACAACTCTACTGACTGCTTCGGAAGGTTATACACTGGTCAATCGCACCCCCGACACGCTTGATTTTGCGCGGTCAGCCGATGAGCCCCCTCTGCGAATTTTGGTTAAAACAGGCGAGCGTTTTATCTTGACCGATGAACCCACCCCCCCAGCCGATGACCCCATTCAAGCATGGACATCCCAAATTCTGGAACAAGTTACCCCCCTGTCCGGCCCGCGTGATTTTCACCCCCTGCCCAACGACCCCACCAGCGTCATTTTTAGCATGACTGGGCCAACCGACAACTATCTCAATCTCTACTGGCTAGATTCCGCAGACACTATCCACCCATTGACCACAGTCCAAAAAACGGGGGATGCCTCCCCACAATTGTTATCCGCCAGTGCTGAATTTCTCAATTGGCGGCCCGCTAACTTCTTTCAATTCCTCTATCGTGCCCGTCAGCGCGATCTTCAAGGGCAAGATCATAATGAATTACGCCTATACTCCCTATCGGATTTTTCCGACACCCCTGCCCCCTATTTCGGCAAAACCCCCATCTGGTCACCTGATGGTAATTGGTTAGCGGGGGAACGCCTCAATGACAGCACGCCCCCGCTCTATATTTTGTGGCGGGTCGAACTAGCCACCGAGCAAGCGATGGAAATAGGGCCGGGGTGTAATCCGCTATGGTCAACATCAGGTGATTGGCTAGCCTATGATGGGCACGACAACAGTCAATGGCAGGGCTATACCGATTGTTATGCCAATGGCCGGGTCTATGCTCAAAATATTACTACGGGAGATATTATCGAACTATCAGCCCATATCGGAGGTTTTGTACTTCAAGCGGGGTGGATGGGTGGTTAACCAACCTCATCTCGACTCTTTACCAGTTCAGTGAGGTTGGTATTCTTTTGAACGATGCTATTCGGTATCAGCTACCGCTTGCATCAAAGCGACAAACTCCTGCCATTCCTCTTTAAAGAAATGCAGGGTCATGTTAAACAATTCGATATGGTGAATTTCTTCGCCATCGGGTTCGCTGGTGCGATACACCATATAGTTCTCAGTCTCAACCAAGGTCTCGGTCAGAATTTCGTGGTCGTCCATTGTGGGTTGCTCCTTTGCTTGAATTCCTATTATCCGTTATTTGCCTCATACGTTTCAAGGGCATTCAATACTTCAATCAAGGCCAATAAACTTGCCCCACTGTGCGCCAATTCATCCAAGCCTTCTACTTTAAAACGGCGCTCAATCAGGTTTTTCTCAAAGTCCGGTTGCTGTGTAACTGCTATCACCCGTGCCCGCATATCACGGATACGCGCCATATCCCACTTTGTCGCCATTTTCGTCCAATAAATCCGAAACCCAAAGTCTATCCGGGCTTCGGTCATGGGGGTGCCAATAGGTTTTACGTCGCGGTCATCTCCCATAATCATCCTAACCCCTATTCTTCCTCTACAATTTCACCCTCGGAAATATCCTCGCCCCCATTCGAGCTTGCCAACGCCGCTGGCATGGCGGGGATCAAAACAGGATTGCGTGAAATGACGGTCGTTACCCGTCGCCGCGACGGGCGATGGAACATATCCTCGTCCAATAACTTGCTCCACAAATAAGTACCAAACATCCGCAGCGTCGCTGTCACAGGTGCAGCCAAAATAACCCCCAACACTCCCGCAATCTTGGCCCCAAATACCACCGCCACCAGCACCACAAACGGATGCAGATTTAAGGTACTCCCCATCACGCGCGGCACAAGTAAAACGGCCTCAAGTTGTTGAATCAGAAAATAGCTCGCCATCACTACAAACGCATACGGCGGCCCACCCAACCCCGGAAAAGTCTGGCTTTCCGCCACCAGCGCCATCAATACCGCCGGAATAGCTGAAAGGGTCGGCCCAATATTCGGAATAAATTCCAATAGCCCCGCGATAAATGCCAACACCAAGGGCTGTGGCATCCCCAGCAGCGTCATGGCAACAAATGTCGCCAGTCCCACACTCAAGCTCAAAATGAATTGACCGCGATAGTAGGCATTCCAAATCGCCCCCAATTCGCGCAGCAAAAACCGCATATCGTCCTGATAATCGCGCGGGACAAATTCAGTCACCGACTGAACAAAAGATGTCCCATCTTTCATCAAATAAAACATCATGACAAAGATAAACAATAGGCTATAGAGGACGGTGAACACACTGCCAATCAATCCCGCTGCCGGGTCAATGAGTCCAGTCACAGTGCCACGCAGCGTGGTCGAAAGGCCATCATTCGCGTCAATATTTTTGCCATCCGCGTTAAACAAGCCCTGCAACAAATCGGTAGGCACAAACTTATTTTTACCTAAGCGGATCGGCTTACTTAATTGGGCATCAAGATCTTCGCCTGTTTTCTGAATCAGCGAAGGAGCCTCAGTAACAAATTCCTCCACTTGCTGGGTCAGGCGTGGCACAATCACAATCCCCACCAGCACAATCGAAGCGATCACCAGCGTAAAAGTCAAAAATACCGCAAGGGTACGTCGTATCTGCTGAAGCGGGATAAACCACAGCATGGTCTCTAATTCATTGACCAATGGAATCAGTAAATAGGACAGTAAAACCGCAATCAGCACCGGTGTCCATGCTGTACCTAAACGCACACTGAGATAAAACACCAACCCCAAAGCAATCAGCGTCACAGTGCGCTTAGTCCGGGGTGACCACGGCGGGCTGGTCAAAACTGGCAAATCACTCGACATTCGGGTTCCCATTCAAATTAGAACTAAAATTCGCCTAACCGATTGTACACCAGATTTCAGCCCCCCTCACGCAATTGAGTATTAAGATTTGGTATAGGGAGTATAAGCATATTAAGGGTAAGTTTCTTCGAATTTCAACCTTCTGGCCTGTGAACCCTCCTATAATTGGGACGGCACGGCCACAACACCCAAAGGAGGGTTTATATGGCCCAACATTCAGAAGTGGTGATCCAGACCAAGAACCTAACCAAAAAATATGGCGGGATGGTTGCCCTGCACGACTTAAATTTAGAAGTCCAGCGGGGTGAGGTTTTTGGATATCTGGGGCCAAATGGTGCAGGCAAAACTACCACCATTCGCACCCTGCTTGATCTCATCCGTCCTACCAGCGGCGCGGCCACCATCCTCGGCCTCGATTCAAGGCGTGACAGTGTCAAAATCCATGCCCAAGTTGGCTTCCTGCCATCCGAAATGACACTCTATCACAACATGACAGGCCGCCAATATGTCCAATTTATTGAACAAGGCCGCCGTGTGGCATGTATGGCCGAAGCCGAACGCCTTGCCCAACGCCTAGATTACGACTTGCACCGTTCGCTGGAAGGTCTCAGCACCGGCAATCGTCGCAAGATGGGCCTCATCGCCGCTCTGATGCACCGTCCCCCCCTGCTCATTTTGGATGAGCCAACCTCTGGGCTTGATCCATTGATGCAGCAAACCTTCAATGAACTGATACGTGAAATTCAAGCCGAGGGTCGCACGGTCTTTCTCTCGTCGCATAATTTACCCGAAGTCGAAGCCCTGTGTGATCGTGTTGGAATTTTGCGGGCGGGCAAATTAGTCACGGTTGAAACCATCCAAGCCCTAGCCAATTTGCGTTTCCGTTGGTTCATTTTGGAATTCGAGCAGCCTGTCGAAGTCAGCCAATTCAAAGCCCTATCGAATGTGACCGCTCTCGAGGCCAATTCGGACAACACCCGCCTGCGAATTCAAGTGAGTGGCACTATTGACTCAGTGATCAAACTGGCAGCCCACTATCCGCTGCATGATTTATCCGTCGAGCATCCTTCGCTAGAAGAGGCCTTCCTCGAATTTTATGGCAGCAATAATGGGAAAGGGGTGCAGGCATGAAATGGGCTATTTTTCGCAAATCCATCCGCGATTCATGGAAAGGGATGTTCGGTTGGGGTATCGGCCTCGGCCTCTATGCCCTTTTAGTAATCGGTCTCTATCCTTCCGTTGCCGAGCAAAAAGCTGACTTCGAGAAGATTATGGATAACTACCCCGATTCCATGACGGCTATCATGGGGACGGACGATTTATTCTCACCTGTCGGTTATCTGCAATCCCAATTGATGTTGTACCTACCTCTCCTGTTGGGCATCTATGCCATTTTGCAGGGTCTCAATGCTGTCACTGGCGAGGAGCGCAAGCAAACGATGGACACCCTTGCCGCCCTGCCCATCCCCCGCTGGCAAATTCTCACCGAGAAATTTTTGGCGACACTGGTCATCATGGTCGGCATTCTAACCCAATTTTTCCTCTCACTGGTCATTGGGCGTATGCTTTGGCCGGAATTGGACATTAGCTACGATAAATTGGCAGCGGTAACCTATGCCAGCCTACTGCCGATTATGGTGATTGCGGGGGTGGCCTTTCTGCTTTCGGCGGTTCTACCGATGCACCGTCGCTGGGGTGGGATTATTTCGAGCCTATTTCTGGTCGGCACCTATCTCATTTATGCACTGGGCAATGCCAGCAAAACCATTGAGCCGTTCCAGCCATTTACCCCCTTTGAATATTACAACACGATCAAAATTCTAGAAGGTGGCCTGCCACTAGGGGACATACTCGTTCTTACCGTTGCCATTCTGCTGTTATGGGCGGCTTCGCTGTATACCTTTGAACGGCGTGATTTGGGGACGTAGCGCCAAGAAGTTTTACAGGGGCGACTTTAGGCAAGCCGTCCCTGTTGTTTTTTCAGAGGGGGGAGAGGTCGAGTATTTAGGGCAAAGTGCAGTTAGACGAACCGCACGCTTCAATCAGCGATTGCAGTGAGCCACTATCAGTCAATGGCGCGTACAAATTAATCGCTTGTTGATACCAGTTAATTTTGTCGGTTGCATCGGTGGAAAAATCGGCTAGCCGCGCCGCCGCTAACGCCTGACTTGCGATGTCTGCCAATGTCCCGGCCAACTCAAATCCACAGTGGAGGAATTGGTCGCTGGCATCCGCGCCATCAATCATGTGATACCACTCACCCAACCGGATATAGGTCATCGGCGATTCAAAAACACTAATCACCCCATCCGAGGTATCTGCATCCACAAATGGCCGCTCAACACATTGGCGTGTACTTGTCGCCAAAATCGTGTTGATGGCGTCATAATACAGGCCAAATTGAGCATACAAATTAGCGGTGGCATAGGCCAACGATTCTTCATCCAAGCCCAACGAGCTAAGGGCCGATAATGCCGCGTTGAGAATGGCCTCATCCTGACTGCTAAGGGTGGTCGTCGAGACCCCATTCGCATTTTCCGGTATGGTAGATAGCGATGTTGCGGCTGGGGCGGGTTGTGGCGCGTCTTTCCAAACCGCCTCATTAAGATAGACAAACGCCGTCGGATTCGGATTAGAATCGCATTGTACAATCCCATCGGCATACTGTTCGACCACCGTTAAGTCGGCACACAAAATAATGGCTTGGCTGTTCCCTGCCACCTGCAAATAGTCACGCGCGCGGACGGGTGTCCCCGGAAAAGCGGGCGAAAACGTGTTGTAATCGTCCCAACCCTCGCGGTTAATGTTCACCGTCCCGCTTACCGCCAGCAACAGATGAGTCACTTCTTGCTCATTCGACTGTTGGCGCGGTTGTGCGCTCACCACGCCAGTCAATGTCAGCAACGACACTGCCAGCACCACCATAAATATCTTGAAACGCATTTGCTTAGGCATAATCTTTAGTGCCCTCTCCCTCTTCATTCCTGCGATAGTGCAGGGCCTATCTGCTATCATACGGCAGGCTTTCAACTATTGCCTGTCGTTTAATCCACGAAACAACACCTGTCATCCTGTTATTACCCGCCCCCAAAAGGCGAGGTCGTGTTGCTCTCTAAATCCAAACATGTCGGCGTTCGACCCAATGCTGAATCTCTTGCCAACCGCACTTCGGCCTCATCTTGGTGGGTATCTTGACGGCTACTCGTCGTCCGGCCCAACCGCACTTCGTTCCAAGCCGACAAAGCCGCTTGCGAATCTGCCGCGCCTGAGCATATCGCATCAAAAACACGCGCTTCAAAGTACCACAAATCAATCTCAGTCGTTGCTACATAAGCGTGCAGGCGTTCATCCGGGGCGCACGGCAGCGGGACTGGGCCATTCACATTGGGTAAATCAAAAGTGCCTAAACTTGCTTGGGCGCTGCTCAAATTCGCTTTCGCCTGTTGATACGTCCCCGCTTCCAAATAGGCTCGCCCTAGCGAAAGATGCAGCAAATACTCAATCTGCTCCGCGACCACTGGGTCTTCAATATAGGGTTGGAGAATATCATTTTCTGTATTCGGATTAGCCCGCGCACTTGCCAGCAAATTTAACCCATCTGTCAACAGTTGCAAGGCTTTATCATATTCTCCATTATCGCTGTTAAGCTCGGCCAAATAATACCGCGCTAGCAGCAAGCGTGAATCTGCTTCCAATACCCGTTCAAACACACTTTCAGCCCGATCGGGTGATCCCAATGTCAAATACAAACACCCTACCTCTAATAAATTGGAGGCGTGGGGATCAGGGTCAAGTCGCGTCGCCGATTCCAAATAAAGTTCAGCCTCAGCCGCATTCCCTGAATCAATCGCCCGCTGACCAAACCAATTATAGACATCAGCCGCGGCGGGTGGGGCCACCAAATAAAACATCATGACCACCACAAAAAACAGGGTAGCCAGCGCAAAGGTCGCCTCGCCTTGCCATGACCGTCCTGAAGATCGGTCAAAGAAAAAGGCGTTTAACACTTCGCGCCCTGCCAAAATGGAGGCCAACCCTAACAATGCTTGGGCAATCGCCGATGCTCCTGACAATGCGTCCGGCCCATCAATTGAAAGCCGTTGGGTCAGCAGGGTAATCAACACAATCGCCGCTAATGCCGGCACCGTCGCCAGCACAAACCATAGTGCATTCAGCCGGCGGGCGCGCCGTGACCGACGATTATCCAAAAACCACCACCATGCCTCGGCTTTAGGTGAGGTTGGTTGGGCTTTTCGCAATTTCGCGGGGTCTAAGTCATAACGTTCGACTACTTCACGGCGTAAATCATCTAACAAATCATCATGTTCAATTAAGTAAGTGAGGGCGTCGCGCTTGATATGATAGGGAACAGGTTCTTTCTGCTCCAAAATATATTGCACATAATCGCGTGCCCACAAGGTCTCCAAGAGCAAATGTTGCACACGGGTCGTTTCTTCTTCTGCCCGTCGAATCGCTAAATTACGCGACCGATTTTTTTTGTTCAAAGCATCTTGGACGTCATTGCGGACATCCCGCACCATCTCGCCCACTTCGCGCAGCAGATTTCGCAACACGACAATCATCCCGATCACCAAATCAAGCGGCAGGCGGACGATGGTCGTGCCGACATTTCGGCGTTTAAGTTCAGTTGTCAAACGGCGTTTATCTTGTTTAAAACCGGGCATCGCTTTTTGTAATTTTTCCAAAGCGATTTGATAAGCACGCCGCGCCGATTCAAGATCAACCCCAGCTTCAATGGCTTCGGGGCTGCCTGCAAACTCGCCTTTGATAGGTACTTCCGGTGGTGGATTCTCACCGAGCATTGTGCCGTCCCTCTTTTATCAACAGTGATTGATTTGATTATAGGTCATTTACCAGAGGTACAAAAGCGCCCAAACTTTTGGGGGTGTGTCCGGTATAATACTCTTGCCTTATGTGTTTCGCATGTTTTCTGTATTTTCCGTGTTTTCCTGTCAGGTAGTGTCAAGCTAGTGTCAGCCAGCGTCAGGTAAACGTTGGTAAAGCGTTTCAACTGCGGCATAGCATGGTTCTGCACAAACCTGTAGGATTTGCTCTTGCGTTTGGTGAATTGGGCCTGATAAACTTTATCGCTCAAAACACTCAGCACATAAAATTCCAGCAATCAGGCCCTCAAATGGCTTAAAACGGCCCATCTACTCATAGGCCGCAGAAGGAAAGGATAGTTAAACAGTGAAATCTCGTTCTGTGATGCTAATTGTGACTCTTGTGGCAATTGCCATGATTGTACTAGCCCCAATGGTCGCAAACGCCAATACATCCACACCAGAGCGTGCTTCCAATGCTCAGGGTGGCCCCACTGCAACCCCGAATGACCCAACGTGGCTCGGCTTTGCTGCCGCCCGTGATGCGCTTTCTAAGAAAGTTAATCAGCGTATTACGCTTGTCAAGAATTATACTTGGTCACAAGAATCTTTCCCGAATGGTATGTTACCCGGCTGTACCACTATTCCAGAAGGTGTGAACCCGCCCCCGGAAGCCTATTTCGGCTGGCGCTATGTCATTACCTTGCTTAACAACAACCAATATGAAGTCCGTGTCAGCTTCGACCTCAAAACCGTCCTGATCTGCGACAAGGTCACAGTTGATGCTTCAGGTGGCACTAGCACAAATAACCCTATCGGACATGCAGTTGCTGGTGCATTAGAAGTCGGTGGTCAAGTTCAAGGCTCCCTCAGTGACGCTTCCAAGAACGCCGCCACCACCGCCAAGATGAATTGGATTAAACGTCAGGTACGGGTGGGTGACGATGCCTCCGGTCTCATCGCTGACATCAAGGGCAAGGGCTTCAAGGTCTTCCTGTCCGTCATTGGTGACAAGACACAGGTCATGAACGCCACCTACCAAGACACCTATGCCAGCTATGTTGCGGGTCTGGCCCGGGCCGGGGCTGACGCCATTCAGGTATGGAATGAACAAAACATTGACCGCGAATGGCCCAATGGTCAAATCAGCGGCGCGAACTATGTCGCTCTCTTGAAGAAAGCCTACCCTGCCATTAAGGCCGCCAATGCCAATACGATTGTCGTGACGGGCGCACCTGCCCCAACTGGCGCGGGTGGCGGTGGCACGGGCTGTATCCCCGCTCTGTGCAACGACGATGCCTTCTATGCCCAAATGGCAGCCGCAGGCGCAGCCCAATACACGGACTGCATTGGCGTTCACTATAATGAAGGCGTGGTCAGCCCCAAGCAAACTTCCGGCGACCCACGCGACAACTATCCAACCCGCTATTTCCAAACGATGTTGAGCCGTGCTCTGACCAACTTCCCCGGCATGCGTGCCTGCTTCAGCGAACTGGGTTATCTGTCTCCGGACGGTTATGGCCCCCTACCTTCGCTGTTCGCATGGGGTCAAAACACCAGCGTTGCGGAACAGGCCCAATGGTTGGCCGAAGCTGTCGTACTGGCTTCCCAACTCGGCAATGTCCGTATCATCATCGTCTTCAATCTCGACTTCAAGACCTACGGTGATGACCCACAGGCGGGTTATGCCATTATCCGTGCTGACGGTTCATGCCCTGCATGTACGTCCATCGGAGCGACTCGCTAAGTAAGTTCACCCTCGATTTTCCGAATTTCCGAAAGGGGTACAGCCTACCAACTGTGCCCCTTTTTGATTTCACCCCCAACAAAAAACGCCCCACTCCAAAAATAGTGAGGCGTCTGGTAACTGACCTGATTTGGGATTCTACATCGAACTCGGATACATCTGCGGTTCGACCGTTGGCGTTGGGAAATTTGGGTCAGGTGTACTCGTCGGAGTCGCCGTTGGCACGATGGGCGGCGCACCATAATCATGATGCGAAATGATCGTCCAGTCTTTTGGCGGCCAATAGCGCACCCATGCCCGCCCCACAATCTGGCTACGTTTAATTGGGCCAAAATCATGACTATCTTGGCTGGAATTTCGATTATCCCCCAGCACAAAATATTCATCGTCGCCCAAAAACCATTCGCGGTCGCGGCACGTCGCAGAACGGCACAGCGCCTGTACATATGGCTCGTCAATGGGTTCCCCGTTGATATAGACCAGCCCATTTTTCATCTGGATATGCTCACCGGGCAAACCAATAATACGCTTAATAAAATCACGTTTAGCTTTGACATCATAATGGAACACAATCACGTCGCCGCGATCCGGTTCCCCAATGATGTAAGCCAAGCGCGAGACAATCACAAACTCATCCGAATGGAAATTGGGTTCCATGCTGCGCCCTTCCACTACAAACCGCGCAGTACTCAGATTGACCAACGCATAAATCGCAATCACTAGCAGCAGTGTCTCGGTGATCTCACGCATCACACTCTGTCGCCGTGCAATTTTCGGGCGCGGCAACGGCCTATTTTCGGGCGCATCTATTTCTTTAGGGGCAGATTCATTCTCGCCCACCGTCCACTGTGAATCCACAACTATCTCCTCGGCTTAGAAATCACCATCATTGGATTGGGGTTCATCAGCGCCCTCAAAATCACCTAATTCTTCCTCAGTCGGGTTCACATTCCCTACGGTTTGGCTGGGGGCGCCACTGTTGACCAATGCAATGCTGACAACGGTATCATCTGGGTCAATATGAATGATTTTAACCCCTTGAGCCGTCCGTCCGTAAGTGCTAATTTCATTCGCGGGTGTCCGCAGGGCCATTCCATTACGGGTAATCACCGTCAGGTCATAGGAATTTTCATCTTCCACGACCCCAGCTCCCACAATACCGCCCGTTTTCTTGAGGTCATTCGAAATCGCCCGCACCCCTTGACCGTAGCGCCCCTGCTGGCGGAATTCATCCACCTGCGTACGTTTGCCATACCCGCGCTCGGTCACAATCAACAGGTCGGCATCAGCTTGTTCTGGTGTAATGACATCCAGCGCTGCAATCACATCGTCATCGGCCAATTTCATCGCATTGACGCCAGCCGCTGTGCGCCCCATCATCCGGACATCGGTTTCGTGGAAACGAATCCCCTGCCCTTGATACGACACAAGGATGATGTCATCATCCCCACTGGTTTGGCGCACCCAACCAAGGGTATCCCCTGCGTCTAAGGTCATCGCAATCAAACCCGATGGCCGCACATTGGCAAATTCATCCATCGCCACCCGCTTGATGCGCCCTTGCACAGTGCACATGATGAAATAGCCATCTACATCCTCAAAAGTCGGCACGGCAACAGTCGCAGTTACTCGCTCGAACAAATCTAGCGGCAAAATGCTTTCAACCAATGTACCCTTACCTGCCCGGTCATATTCTGGCAATTGATAGGTACGCAGGCTGTAAACTCGCCCCTGTGAGGTGAAGAACAGCAGATGGTCTAGCGAACCCGCGCTTAACAAATGCTCGACCACGTCCTCATCGCGTGTCCCCATACCCGTGCTGCCCTTACCCCCACGTTTTTGCTGGCGATAAATACTAGCCGGGGTACGTTTGACATAACCGCGCTGTGTCAGGCTAATCAGCACTTCTTCATCGCGCACCAGATCACTTTCATCAAAAGCCAACGACAGCGCTGGATCATAGTTGGTACGCCGTGCATCGCCATATTTCGCGGCAAGTTCATTCAGGTCGTCGCGAATCAGGGCCAAGACTTTGCGTGGATGGCCCAGCAAATCTTCCAGATAATTGATGCGATCAAGGACTTCCTGATATTCCGCCTCAATCTTCATCCGTTCCAATGAGGCCAAACGTCGCAATTGCAAATCCAAAATGGCCTGTGCCTGCAATTCGCTCAGGTCAAACAGAATGATCAATTCTTCGCGGGCGGCTTCGGCTGAATCGGCTTGACGAATGGTATTGATGATGTCATCAATACTCGCCAGCGCTTTGAGCAAGCCTTCCAAAATATGCCCGCGCGCTTGGGCCTTAGCCAATTCATACCGACTGCGGCGTTCGATGACTTCCTGCCGATGCCCAATCCAGATCATCAGCAAGCGCTTAAGGCTTAACAAGCGTGGCTCTTGATTGACCAGCGCCAGCAATTGCACTCCGAACGTCGTTTGCAGTTGGGTGTATTTGTAAAGCTGATTAAGCACGGTATATGGTTGTGCCCCGCGCCGCAACTCAATCACAATCCGCATCCCTTTACGGTCGGATTCATCGCGCAGGGTAGCAACGGCTTCCAAACGACCCTCATTCGCCAAGGCTGCGATTCTTTCCAGCGTGGCAGATTTATTGACCTGATAGGGGATTTCCCGAATCACAATGCGGTGGCGGTCATTACCAAACTCTTCAATTTCAGCGCGTGCCCGGACAATAATTCGGCCCTTGCCCGTCGCATACGCTTCTTTCAGTTCATCTCCGCCCATGATCGCCCCGGTTGGGAAATCTGGCCCTTTGACAAACTGCATCAAATCATCCACCGTGACATCAATCACGGCTTCTTCAAGGGTCTCACCCTCAAAGTTAATCATTAAGTCCAACAGATAATCAATCGCCCCGGTGATTTCGCGCAGATTATGTGGGGGGATATTCGTCGCCATACCCACCGCAATCCCGCTGCTGCCATTCAACAGCAAATTCGGCAGGCGGGCGGGCAAGACAATCGGTTCATCCAATGACCCGTCGAAGTTGGGCGTATAATCCACCGTCTCGGCCTCAATATCGGCCAACATTTCTTCGGCGATACGGGACATCCGCGCTTCGGTATAACGCATTGCGGCAGGTGGGTCGCCATCCACCGAACCAAAATTCCCCTGACCATCAATCATTAAATATCGCAGCGAAAAATCTTGCGCCATACGCGCCATCGCGTCATAAACCGATTGGTCGCCGTGTGGGTGGAATTTACCAAGTACCTCCCCCACAATACGGGCACTTTTGCGATACGGCGTACCCGGTCGGACACCCATTTCATGCATCGCATAGAGAATTCGGCGGTGGACGGGTTTGAGGCCGTCACGGGCATCTGGTAGGGCGCGGGCGACGATCACGCTCATCGCGTAATCCAGATAGGCCCCACGCATTTCCTCGTCAATCTTGACAGGCTTGGCAGGCCGGAGCATGTTAACATCCATTATGAAAGTTCCTCATCAGAGGCTGGTTGGGAAAAAGCCCCTCAATACGACAAAATGCCCGCCAGAAGCGGGTAAACGCATACTTTAAATTATATCAGATTTAGGACATTTTTTCCAGTTGGAGATATGAATACAACCATCAGGAAAACATATCTTCATTGGTGGCCTATCTACATGGTCGAACGCTTACAATTTGGTATTATTGGAATAAAGGGGCAGCAGAGGTTTGATAAGCAAGAGAGATACTACTTCATGAAAAGGATAAGAATCTGGTTTGGGTTAATCATACTGGTTCTAGGAATAGCCCTCGCAACTGGATTTTATTTCAGGTCGCCTCGTTCTTTCGACCCACCAAAAGAGATTATCAAGCCAAATTCTGTCAATCAAATTAGCCTAATCCTCGAATTAAAAGATACCTCTAGTGTCGAATTTGCTTCAAACACAGATGGCTCACTTCTCGCTATTGGCGGTGAGTCAGGAGTAGCTATCTGGGACATAATAAAAGGCAAGAAATTGGAATTTTTGAAGCATATCTCTGGTGGTTTATTTAGTAGACCAGTTGAATCTATTCGAGCAATCGCTTTAAGCCCAAACGGTGAGCTTTTAGCGTCGGCATCATTTGAAGAACGGGTTGAGTTTGCCAAATTGGGGAGTCTTAAACTATGGGATATTGAAGACGGCAGTTTAATTCGTGAGATTGCTCATGATCTAGTTGTTGGAGATATTGCATTTGACCCAACAAGTTCTCTGTTAGCTTATTCAGAAATTAATTTACATAACTCCAATAAAATCCATATTGTGGATATAAACGCTAATCAGGAGACAGCGACTTTTGATAGTGTTAGTTTAGTAGACAAAATCACATTCAATTCGGACGGCACTTTGCTTGCCTACCCAAATGGGACGGATGTTGAATTATGGCAATTAGAAACCCATGAACAACGAATGCTAGTCGGGAGAAGTGGCATTCCACTATGGAGTGTTAACTTTAGCCCCGATGGCAGGTTGTTAGTTGCTTGGGGTCCCTACAATACTGCCCTAGTGTGGGACGTCGAAACGGGGTTAATCCTCTATGCTTTGAAAGATCATGATCTTAGGATAAATCGGGTCATTTTTAACTCAGATGCTACACTGATTGCATCGTGCAGTGATGATAACACGATCAGGTTATGGGATGCACAAAACGGAGATGTTTTAATGATACTAATGGGGCATGGTGAGCGAGTATCTAGCATAGATTTTAGTCCGGATAATGAAATGCTAGTTTCAGGGAGCTGGGATAGAACCGTGCGTTTGTGGGATATATCTAATGGTGATGAATTACGCTTGCTTCAGGACGATTCTGTCATTTTCAATGTCATCTTTAGCGATGACGGTAAATTGATAGTGGCTAGTTCGGAGCTAGGTACAAAATTCTGGGGTATCAAGTAGGAGCGAAATTTTACCTTATCAGATTTATAGTGGATTCTCACATAGGCTGAATTGTATTTTAGTTTAGATTCAGCACGGCAGCTTTAGCTCCGTGTTTTAACTTTTATTTATATCACTCAGGAAATAATATGGCCTACTCCCTCAACACCGAACGCCGCCTACGTGAGCAAATCTGTCACATTGGCGAACTCATGCACCGCTTCCAATATATTGATGCCACCTCCGGCAATATCTCGGCCCGTCTCGATCATAACCGCATTTTGGCAACCCCTTCCGGCCTCGCCAAAGGGTTTATGCAACCCGATGAGTTAATCGTCGTGGATATGGAGGGCAAAAAAGTCGGGCCAAGCACCGCCGCCAACCGTGATCTCAAGCCGACCTCCGAAATCCTGATGCACCTCGAAGCCTTTAAGCAGCGACCTGATGTGATGGGCGTTGTCCATGCCCACCCCCCTACCGCTATCGCCATGAGCATCGCCGGAATCAGTTTTCAGCAGTGTACTATCCCTGAAGCGATTGTCGTCTTGGGCCTTGTCCCCACCGCCCCCTATTCCACCCCCTCCAGTGCTGAAAACCGCGACGCCATCAGCCAACTCATTGTCATGCACGATGCCATTATGTTGGCCTATCATGGCTCCCTCACCGTCGGGCCAGATGTCTGGACAGCCTATATGCGTCTCGAAACATTAGAGCACACCGCCAAAATCCTCTATATGGTGCATCAACTCGGTGGTGGCCCTGCCCTACCCCCCGAACAAGTGCAGAAATTACTGGATTTGCGGAAACAGTTGGGTCTATCTCGCCCCGGTGACGATGAGCGTTATTGTGAAAATTGCGGTCTTTGCCATCCTGCTGGCGTGCATATCTACCAGCAAGCGCCAACACCTGCTGAAATTGAATCTAAAATTAGGGAGAAAGTTGCGGCGGCGGTACGGGAAACTTTGGGGAAATAACGGCCATCGAAGTTCAAGCAAAGGTTGAAAAGTGACACCACTTGACAATCCCCTACCCTTTTAGAGGGTCTACATAGCCCTTTTTAGGCCCATGCCAAATCTTTCACTCTTTATATTCAAAAATACCCACAAGGGCAGGTAAAGCCCCACCCTTGTGATGTTAATTTTTGTTATTTAGCTGGTTTTTTGGTGGGCTCTGGCATCGGGATTTCGACATCATCCGCAGGCTTGACCACACCGTTAAATTCACCCGCGATATATTGCTCCACAATATTGCGGGCAATATCGTCAGGATGTTGTACCGGCGGTGATTTCATAAAATAGCTAGCAGGTGCTTCCAGCGTCCCGCTAAGGCCTCGATCCAAGCCAAGTTTAGCACACCGCACCGCGTCAATGATAATACCAGCGCTGTTGGGGCTGTCCCACACTTCCAATTTCAATTCGATATTCAATGGCACATTCCCAAACGACTGCCCTTCCAAGCGGATGTGTGCCCACTTGCGGTCAGTCAGCCACGGCACATAATCGCTTGGCCCGATATAAACATCATCGGGATTCATTTGATACGGCAACTGGCTGGTCACGCTGTTGGTCTTGGAGATTTTCTTGCTCTCCAAACGTTCGCGATCCAGCATGTTATAAAAGTCCATGTTACCGCCAACGTTCAATTGGCTGGTACGCAGCAAACGCACCCCACGATCATTGAACAAATTGGTCAGCACACGGTGGACAATAGTCGCCCCGACTTGGCTCTTGATGTCGTCGCCGATAATTGGCAGGCCACGTTGAGCAAAACGACGTTGCCAATAGGGTTCACGCGCGATAAACACGGGAATCGCATTCACAAAGGCACAACCCGCATTCAAAATTTGTTCTACATACCACTTGGTCGCTTGTTCGCTACCGACAGGCAGATAATTGACGACCACATCGGTCTTGGTATCTTTCAAAATTTGCACAATATCGGCAGTGGAACCGGGGGCTTTGGTAATCTTGCGCGCCAGATAAGTGCCGAGCCCGTCATGGGTCATCCCGCGTACAACTGGAACGCCGATATGGGGCACATCGGTGAACTTGATGGTATTGTTTTGGCCCGACCAAATGGCTTCACTTAAATCTTTACCCACTTTTTCGACATCAATGTCAATGGCTGCGCTAAATTCGATGTCACTGATATGATAGCCACCCAGATTGACGTGCATCAAACCGGGGACTTTTTCATCATCCGCGGCATTGCGATAAAAATGGACGCCCTGTACCAGCGAATTGGCGCAATTGCCTACGCCGATAATCGCTACACGGACTTTTTTCTTATTCGACATTTCGACTCCTGATGAACAGACTAAAAAAGCACAAATTGCTCAATGGATGTTAAACGGAGAAAATTCAGGCCAGTGTAATTCCATAGAGGGGTGTTATCAAGACTGAACCCCCAACCTTTAGTAAAATTACCTTATCTCCCCCGCCAATTAGAACCCTCGATATAAATAAACGTTTTGGCCCGTCAAGGTTTTGGGTACTCACAAAATCGACCATTCGGCTGTGTCAATTTCGCTGTTATTCACATCGCGGGCGACCACTACAATTTTGTCCTTATAAACCTCGACCAAAATATAATGGGCCAGCGACAGGGCCTTTTGACTCCAAGCCAATGCTTCACCGAGTTGATAAATTGACTGTGATCCCCCACCTGACGTAATGTAATGCACATTATCCAACAACAGGCGTTCATATAGATGAGCATGGGCCGCAATCACCACCCCTATTCGATTAGCGGCATTGCTAAAACGATTGTACCAATCGCCTGAGACAGGCAAACCATCGTCTCGATGCACCGAACTAGATGTCCAAAGAGGGATATGAAAAAAAGGAATTGTAGTACGGAAACTGGGGTCAGCAAGGCGTTCATCCAGCCACTGGTTTTGCTCAGCCCGTCCGGGGTCGGTATAAAGAACCTGAGAATCTAGCGCAAGAAATTGAACATCATTGGCAACAAATGATGACCATTGCCGTCGCCCCTCAAAAGCCTCATCAGGGTGGACGGGTGGAAAAGCCCAATAAATAAATGACTGCCCATCCAATAGCGTTGTCTCCTCGCGGTCATGGTTGCCAACTGCCATAAAATGCGGCACTCGTCGAAGGGTATCTTTGAACGGCCCATAATATTTCAACATCCAATTGAGCCATAAGTCATTGTCATATTCATAGCTGAAATAGACCATATCGCCCAGATGAATGAAAAAATTAATTTCTTCTTGGGCAATGTGATCGGCAAGTTGTTGTGTTACACCATCGCCAAAACCGCTGTCACCCAAAGCTGCAAATCGAATCGGCCATTCATAGGGCTGTGTGCGAAATGTAATTGGCCCCCACGCCTCCTCAAAACCCAACAGTCCCGGCGTTTGACCATCAACCAACACCTCAGCTTCATAGGTTGAGGCAGATTCAAGGCCCTTGATTGTGACCAGTTGGCGAAGCTGAGTCATGGCATCAATCGGCAACCGTTGGATTTCAGTGCCATTTTTTCGCACGATCACCTCGGCTAAATCAGTCACTTTGGATAGACGAAAATAGATGGTCGCCTCATTTTCAGTCACATCTAAGGTTGTCGGGGGAATAAAAAATTGTTGGGTTGAAGCTTGGGCCAGTAGAGGATTAAAGCGGCGTAAAAAGGGGTAGCTTGCCGCCATTGCTGCAACAGATTTAATAAAGTCACGTCGTTTCATAAATAGCTATTTTCCTCAAATTGGATTGGGGTGATTGGGCAAAATGATTATAGTGGGACATCTCGATACTCTGTAGAATGAGATTTTAAAATTCGGATAAATCTTTTTTGCTTTATAGGCCGATTGGAATAGTTTATGACGACACTACCGCCGCTATTTTCCCAATACGCGCTTGACCAAGCCTACGATGAAATGTTGTCCCCCGATTGCCGCCCCCGCCCCCACTATCAAAATCTCTTCCGCCGAATCCAAGAAATTACCCCCGAAGAATTACGTTATCGCCAACAAGCCGCCGACATTTCATTTTTGCATCAAGGCATTACCTTCACCGTTTATGGCAAAGAGGAGGGTACAGAGCGCATTTTCCCCTATGACCTACTGCCACGCATCATCAGTGGATCAGAATGGTCAACCATTGAACACGGTCTAACCCAACGCATTACCGCCCTAAATCTATTCCTTGAAGATATTTATCACAGCGGCAAGATTTTGGCGGATAAGGTCGTCCCACATGAACTCGTCTATAGCAGTCCCAATTATCGCCGAAAAATGCGTGGCATCCATGTCCCGAACGGCATTTATGTTTCCGTTTGTGGTACGGATTTAGTCCGCCTGCCCAACGGCCAATTTGCTGTCCTTGAAGATAATTTGCGCGTTCCGAGTGGCGTGTCCTATATGCTGGTCAACCGCCAGATCATGAAAAAGGTTTTCCCACAGATTTTTGGCGATTACAGTATCCGGCCCATTGATTATTATGGTCGAGCACTGTTGGGCACACTGCGTTTCCTAGCCCCGCCTCACCGCCCCGATCCCACCATCGTTCTGTTAACCCCCGGGGTCTATAATTCGGCCTACTTTGAACATACATTTTTGGCCCGCCTGATGGGTATTGAATTAGTTCAAGGGTCTGATCTCGTTGTTCACGACAATATCGTCTATATGCGGACCACCGCTGGCTTACGCCGTGTTGATGTCATTTACCGCCGTATTGACGATGATTTTATTGACCCGTTGGCTTTCCGTCCCGATTCAATTTTAGGTGCTCCCGGCTTGTTTAATGCCTATCGGGCTGGCAATGTTACACTTGCCAATGCACTTGGCACAGGTGTCGCTGATGACAAAGCCATCTATGCTTATGTGCCTGCCATCATTCGCTACTATCTGGGTGAAGACGCCATCTTGCCGAATGTCGAAACCTATTTACTAGGCGACGAAAAACAATGTGACCATGTAATTTCCAATCTCGACAAATTGGTCGTGAAAGCCGTTGGCGAATCCGGCGGCTACGGCATGTTAATTGGCCCACATAGCACCGCCACCCAACGAGCCGAATTCAAAGATAAAATCCTCGCCAATCCGCGTAATTACATTGCCCAACCAACGCTGGCTTTGTCACGTGCCCCCTGTTTCATTGATGGGCAAATTGAGGCACGGCACATTGATTTGCGCCCCTACATTCTTTACGGCGACACCGTTACCATTGTGCCGGGGGGCCTAACACGAGTCGCCCTCCAGCAAGGCTCATTGGTGGTCAACTCATCGCAAGGTGGCGGCAGCAAAGACACATGGGTCTTATCGGATTAAGGGGGCACAATGTTATCACGAGTCGCAGATAATCTTTATTGGATGAGTCGGTACCTAGAACGAGCCGAACACACTGCCCGCCTGTTAGATGTGGCGACCAACCTGATGCTCGAGCATTCGCCAGTACTTTCTACCCGCCGCCACTGGGAGCGTCTCCTAAAGGGCCTCCATATCCCCCAGACCGATGATGAAGTCATGGATGAATATGCCATCACCAATTTATTGACTTTTCAGACTGGCCCTGTGTCGTCCATCCGCAATTGTATTGCCAATGCACGCGACAACGCCCGTCAGGTGCGCGAACAAATCAGCAGTGAGATGTGGATGCAGCTTAATGAATTGCACCTGTGGATACAACACGCCAGTATCGAAGCAGTGTGGCGGGAACCCTATCCATTTTATCGGGCGGTCAAAGAGGGGTCACATTTGTTTCAGGGCATCACCGACGCCACAATGAACCACGATCAAGGCTGGCAATTTATTCAACTCGGTCGCTTCATGGAACGAGCTGGTGCAACAGCAGCCCTGCTCAAAGTCCATTCCGAGGCCTTCCCTTTTACCAGCCATTATCAAATCCACGTAGATGAATATTTGGAATGGTTGAGCCTACTAAAATCATGCACAGCGTTTGAGGCCTATTGCAAAGTCTATACTACCGACTTACGCTCGAACACGATTATGGAATTTTTGTTGTTTAACGCCGAATTCCCACGTTCGGTGCGTTTCTGTGCCGAGCAAATTCTTGTCGCGCTGGATGCCATTGCCCAAGACACTTCTACCCACCGGAAAAACCGCGTAGAACGTATCGCAGGCAGATTACGGGCGGCTTTGAGTTTTGACCAAGTGGATGAAATTTTGACCGAGGGATTAAATCGGTACTTAGAAAATATTGAATATCAGTGTGGACAAATCCATAATATCACTTACGAAACCTTCATCAATTATACGGTTGACGCGGCCCTGAGTTAAATAGGCGAGGTTATGTATTACTCCATACGGCACACGACTCAATTCGACTATTCGGCTTCTATCACCGAAAGCGTGATGGAACTTTATATGCAACCACGCAGTGAAAACTTGCAGCACTGTCTGAACTTTTCACTCACGGTTGACCCACCCGCCAAAGTTACGTCTTACCGTGACTATATGGGCAATATCCTGCATCATTTCGACATCCCACAGCAACACAACCGACTGATGATTTTGGCTGAAGCCTTTGTCGAGCTAACTCCTTCAGATGCGATTGACCATTTGCGGGCGGGGGGATCATGGGAAGCACTGGATGAAATCGCGCATACCAGCGAATTTTATGACTACCTGCTCCCCGGTGAATTTACCCACCCCACTCCATTGCTAGAGGCATTACGGCAGGAACTAAAGATTGTTCGACATGAAAACCCGTTTAGCACGCTATGGAATCTGACCAATGTCGTTTATAACGCCTTTGACTATGTGCCCGACAGCACCAGCGTAGATTCACCCATTGATCATTCATTGGAAACACGCCAAGGGGTCTGTCAAGATTTTGCGCATGTCATGTTGGCATTGGGGCGAGGGCTGGGCATTCCCTGTCGCTATGTCAGTGGTTATCTCTACTATCAACGTTCGGCTCATGATCGTTCGGCAGAAGATGCCAGCCATGCTTGGGTCGAGGCCTATCTACCAGATGCAGGTTGGGTCGGCTTTGACCCCACTAACCAACTCATTTGTAACGAGCGCCATATCCGAGTTGCGGTGGGACGAGATTATGGGGATGTCCCGCCGACTCGTGGGGTTTTTAAAGGCAAGGCCACCAGCGACCTTACCGTCAAAGTCGAAGTCACCTCGGCTGAAAGACCACCTGAAGATTTGGAACTCTTTGCGGCTCCACGCTGGCCGGCTATGATGGCGGGTCTAATTCAACAGCGTCAGCAGCAACAATAAACAATGGGGCATTTTTTGCCCCTTGCTTGACATTTTTTTACCTAGCGCAGATGCTCGTCAATCCATGCATCCAGCTTATCCATATTAGGGCGCAAGTTCCCGTCAATCACTGTCATATAGTCAGTGTTAATCACCAACTGCTGCAAACTGTCACCCCGTCCATACAACACCAAAGCTGGGGCCAGCCGAAACGCTTCCTCAGCCGTCAAATCGGTCTCGTAATTTTTATCAATGACCTGCCAAGCCTCCGACCAGTGCAGTGGATTCGCTAGTTTTTTCATGAGGGCTTCAATCACCTGCTGCTGACGCGCGGCCCGTCCATAATCATCGTCTTGATGTCGTGTGCGAGCATATTGCAAAGCGCGTTCGCCGTCCATCGTTTGTTTACCCGGTTCAAAAGTAATATCAATGGTTCCGCCATCATGGGTAGGATATTGATGGTCAACAATGCGTTTGGGCACATCAATTTCGATGCCCCCGACCGCGTCTACCAGTTCAACAAAGCCCTCAAAGCTAATCCGCACTGTATGGTCGAGTTTGATGTCAAAGGTATCTTCCATCGTGACAACCATTTCATCTTCCCCTGTCCCCGGTTCAAACACTTCTGCGTTCCGTACCACCGTATTCGCCATAATCAGGCCATAAGTGGGTGACTCGACATACATCCCGCGCGGTACAGACAACATACTGACCTGGTTACCATCAGGGTCAATGCTCATGATGATGATGCTATCCGTTCGGGCAATTCGTTCTTCCTTAGTCCCTGGTCGGGCATCTCCACCTAAAATCAATATATTGGTTTGTTCAGGGGGATTGGCAAAATAAAATCCAAAACTCCCTACACAGCACAGGCAACTGACAGCTACTATCAAGACAATCACCCCTGCTCCACATGTTAAACATGTCCGTAATGGTGAAGCCGTTCGACGGGGAGGGCGTAAGGCCATTGAGTGGCGAACGGGGGTAGGTGGCGGTGACGCGGGGATATTCATAGATGGGTTAACCTCGTGTGTTTGGATACCGAAGGTAATGATACGACAAAAAATGCCGAGTTCAATCGGCTATCCATAGATTTTTGGACTACTTGACTGACGTTTAGCGGGTTATTCTAGCAAAATAGCGGGGTGCTGCATGGTGGACGCAGGTGGAATCTCTAATAGATGACACACCGTTGGTGCGATTGAGAAACCGTCCGCCCTGTATTACCCTGTCTTTTTCCCTCGACCAAACTTTCCAGATAGCCCATTTCTTCAGCAGCGATGTCGTTGCGTAACGCATCACAGACCACCAAAATGACCTCGCTCATGAGCGATTATCCTCAATGAAATCAGGTGAGAATGCGTTGGTACAGGCGGCTGGCAATCAAATTGAACACCACGGTTATGACCGCCAAAAACAGTATATCCCATCCCACTCCAAATTGGCTCTGACCGCCCTCAACCATCATAGCGCGTAACGCATCTACCGTGTACGTCAAGGGATTGATATGCGACAGCACTTTTAACCACTCCGGCATAATGCTAATGGGGTAGATGGCATTGCTGGCAAAAAACAGCGGCATGATAATCACCTGATTAATCCCGACCAGTCGTTCCCCTCGTTTGACGATACAGGCAATAATCAGTGAAAACGTGGCAAATAGGGCCGAGCTCAATACAATAGTCAACAGCGCCCCCAAGAGTGATAGTGGGTTGTGGCTGATATGCACCCCGACCAGTACCCCCAGTAGGCCAATGGCAAGGGCCTGTGGAACGGCCCGTACCCCTGCTGAAAGCGCCTTACCTGCTACAAGGGCTGAACGCGGAACAGGGCTTGCCAAAAATTTATGCAACACTCCCAAATCGCGCTCCCAAATAGTGGAAATGCCATAAAATATGGCAGTAAACAGCATCCCCTGTGCCAGAATACCGGGGGTCATATAATCCAAATAACTCAGTTCACCAGTAGGGATCACCCGTGCTCGATTCAACACCTGCCCAAACACCAATAACCAAAAAACTGGGCCAGCCGAACGCATAATGAGTTCAATGGGGTCGCGCCGCACTTTCCGCGCTTCCATCTCCGCCACCACCAACGCCTTATAGATAAAATTAGAAACCGCTTTCATCCAACTTGCTAAGCCGGATGATTCCAAGCCCATGTCAACCAAGACGGCGGGCGGTGCGTCGTGTTCTTGCGATGTCACGGTAGCTACTGCTCCCATTCTCTACAAATTTATCACCCGTATAGTAGGCAAACACATCATCCAAATTGACGTGTTCGCTCTTTTCGGCGCCTTCCACCGAAGATTTCAAGGTAGTTGGGGTATCACAAGCCATTACCCGACCCTGATGCATAATCGCAATTCGATTGCATAATATATCCGCTTCCTCCATGTAGTGGGTTGTCAACAAAATGGTCATGCCGAATTCGCTGCGTAACTGCTCAATGTGCCCCCAAACAGCCTTGCGTGCTACAGGGTCAAGTCCCACCGTTGGTTCATCTAGAAACAATACTTTGGGGCGATGCAACATGGATTGGGCAATTTCCAGCCGTCGAATCATCCCACCAGAATAATTTCGCACGATTCGGTGGGCAGCCTCACCCAGTCCCATAAATTCGAGGGCCTCGGTCAAACGTTGTTTCAATTCGCGGCGGGGCACATCATAGAGCTTGGCAAAAATCAGCAGATTTTCATAACCCGTCATATTGCCATCCGCCGACAAAACCTGTGGGACGTACCCTACAATACGCCGTACCATAGCGGGTTGGCGTTTAATATCATAACCAGCGATAGTCGCCGTACCGGCAGAGGGCGTCAACAAGGTAGTCAACATTTTGATGGTGGTGCTTTTGCCAGCGCCATTTGGCCCCAGCAAACCAAAAACCTCGCCCGTCTCCACCCCAATATTTAAATCGTCTACTGCCCAAGAATCGCCAAATTTGCGACATAGGTGGTCAGTTGCCAAAATAGTCGTCAATGCTTGACCTCCTCATCATTTTGTATTTTCCATTTCTCTGTTATCTCTATCGTAATGACGGATACCCCCTGCGCCTATAGCGTGACAGACTGCTTTAGGGTAATGTAGTGACCGATTTTGGTCATCTTCCAAAGAAAGCGGCCTATGATGGGGAACCGTGAATTTGGCATTTTCATCAGTGCCTTACGCCGTCAGCACACATTTTTTGATGAGCAAGGTGTTCTACGTCAATGGACACAAGCTGAGCTTGCTCGTCGTGCCAATCTTTCAACGCGCCAAGTCTCCAAAGTTGAACAGGGGGCAGTGGTTGATTTACGGAGTATGCTCGACCCACTAGCCCACGCTTTTCAATTGAACGAGTCGGAAAAGGCCGAACTGTATACCATTGCTGGTTTCGTTTACTCCAACACCCCCAAACCACCTACCCACACTCGGGCTGCCCTTGAGCTATTCTTGCGCCAATTTCCCTACCCCATGACGGCTCGAACTATCTTAAGCGACTTTGTGGCTTTCAACACCTACTATCAAACGCTTTTTGGGTATACCACTGACAAAATTCGTCATTTAAACGAGGGAGAACTGGGGCCAAATTTATTGCGTTTCATGTTCGACCCTGAATTTGATTATCTAACCTACATCGGAGGAGAGTCGAAATGGCGCAAAGATGTGCGGCTATCTCTCCAATTCTTCCGTGCGCGAACGTTTCGCTACATCGCCACGACTCGTTATCGCCAAATCATTGAGCAAATGAAACATTTCACCGCCTTTGACCGCCTATGGGATTTATCATCCAATGACCCACATGTCGAATTGGGTGATCCCGATGGCACCCCAACACGCCCCTTCGCATCGGTTCACCACCCTGAATTTGGCCTGCTAGAATTTATGCCCTTGCGTGTCCCACCCCGTCACTTTGGGCCATTACTAGAATTGATTGTGCTTGTCCCCATTACTGCCAGAGAAGATAATTATCAACGGTTGCGAGCCAGTATCCAACAAAATAAACTCTATTTTTTTGATGAGCGTCCTGTGGAATAATACCTAGACTGCTAGCTACTCACCTGCACGCAACATTCTCAGATTCATAGGAGCACCCGTTGATTAAAGTCCTATTTGTGTGTTATGCCAATATCTGCCGTTCAACGATGGCTGAAGGCCTCTTCCAACATATGCTGGAGCAAAACGGCCTCACCGATAAAATTGAAGCCGATTCCGCTGGGACACATTCCAGTGGGGGTAAAACCGCCCATCCCAATACCCTAGCCATTCTCAATGAGCATGGCATTCTCTATAACGGAATTTCACGCCGCCTGACTGTTGAGGATTTTTCTCAATTTGACTATATCTTGGCAATGGACAACGAAAATATGGAAACCATCAAGCTAATCCAACCGCAAGGCACACAAGCCAAAGTCTCGCTGCTGTTGGATTACGCCCCACATCTACCCTACCGCGAAGTAGCTGATCCCTATGTTCATGGTCGTTACAATGAAACCTATGAGACACTACAAACGGGCTTACAGGCCTTTTTGAAAACCCTGCGCGAAAGGCACCAATTATGAATGCCGCCGAACGTGAATTCCAGCTTTTTATAGTCAATCAACAAAAAATCAGTGCGGCTCCTTCCGCCATTATCGGGTCAATCGTTTTATGGATACTCCTGACCGTTGTCGCTCTGGCTCTCACTAATTTATCACCGATTGCAGCCATTCTTGCTGGTTTTATGGCGATGCTGCTCCATTGGGTTTTTGAAATCACCCATCAATTAGGTCATGCTCGTGCCGCCCAACAAACTGGGCATCCTATGCTGGGTGTGCGCCTGTATTTTCTATTGGGAGCATCGCTCTATCCTGCTGACGAAGGTGACTTACCAGCCAGTGTGCATATCCGACGGGCACTGGGTGGGCCAATTATCAGCACGCTGGTTTTAGCCATTGCCACAGTATTTCTTCTATTGAGTTGGTCATCAGTCGGGGATTTTTTGCGGATGCTGGCTTTGTTTGCGTTCTTAGATAACCTGCTGATTTTCACTATTGGGGCGGTGATTCCCTTCCCATTCCCCAATCTCCTTGAAAATGATGGGATTACCCTAAGGCGTTGGTGGGGTAAAAAATAAAGGCGGAGAAATCACCCCGCCCTCATCAATCACCTTATTACGGTTTAGCGACAGTTAAAGCGAGTGTTCGCCGGAATACAGGGGAGTCCAGCGGCGCCCAAATTTCGGGCAAATTCCAACGCATCGCGTCGGCCCGTTCACGCAGCATCGTCGCAAGCGCTTCCATCGCCAATACACGCAAACTGCCTGCTTGGGTTGGGTCAATTTTGGCTCGTTCCCAATCCTGCATGGTGCGGGCAGCAGCAAATTCCATGCGTTGCCATGCGTGAAGATAATCCAACAGCGGTTCAACCACTTCTAACACCTGTTCCAATTCTGAGCCTAACAGACTACCGCTACAAATCAATGAATCAGTCAGGCGTCGCAATACGACCTCAAAACTCTGCATCATTTCAACCGAGAGCAGTATTTCCAAATTGGCGTTCCACCCAGCCCGGGTTACACGGTCAATCACTTGACGTGCTCCACCCAAATAGGCCCATACGCGGGTCGCAATCAAACCACTATAGGGAGCGGGGTCTTCTTTTTGATAGACTAATTTGGTTTGGGCAGCAGCCAGCCATTGATAAAAAATCTGACTTCGTAACACCCCTTGCAGTTGACGAGCAGATTCTGCCGCACTGACCTCATAACCTTTGCAAATAGCGGTCAACTGGGCAATCGCATCAGGGTCATCATGATCGGGGTCGGTTTCGTCTAACAGGTTGGTACTACGGTCAAACAGAGCGGCCCCATATAATGCACTTTTAATGGCATTCGCAAGACTATGCGTGATGGCATCATCAATCCGGCTGGGTTTAGTGCCGGGAATTAACCAATCCCACACCCCCACCAACCGCTGAAATTCCACCCACATTGCCGTTAACATGCCCGACTCGCCATTACGAAAACGGCCTGCTACATATTCCAAACGACGTACATAGTGAACTCGTAGGGCATTACTCACCTCAACAGCTGAGGCCAACGGTTCAAGCGCAGGCCATAATTCGGGGGCATCGGCTGTTTTTAGGACACCTTGGTCAGTCGTCACAAAACGAATTTGGGCTTCTTTATAAAGGCGATTCCACAAATCACTTTTTTGTTCAGCCCGTACCACGTCAACAGCGGCTTCGCGCCCATTAATTTCTAAAATGAATGTGCCGGGGGTCGAGCGCCAATTTTGAATCACACTGGTCTGGGTATGGCTAAAATCGAGACCAATTCCCATCCGCAGCAAAGCCGCCAATGTTTCCGCATGGGTCAAAATATGTTTGGGCAGTTTCACTGTTGCAGGCACTTGATGCGAACGCGGCAAGGTACGGTGCAACCCTGTCATCACCGCGATAATTTGCCGTTCCTCAGTGGAAATATCCTTTAACTCGTATTGCAAAATCAAGTCCCGACCACTGAGATGATGTTCCAACGGGTCACTGGCAAATGTGATGTTATGGAGCAGTGCCGCCGCGTGCAGCAAATCGCGGTAATGTTGGGGTAAACGATGCACACTCGCTGTAATATCAAATAACTCTCGGCTCAGGGTGCTGATATGCCGTGCATGGGCCATATCTACATCAAACGAGGCTGCCAGCGCTCCAATGCTAATAGGTTCCGTTATATCAGGTGCAACTGGCTCAATACTCGGCGGCTTTGGTTCAACATGGGCGACGACCACACGTGGGGCAATTTCCACCACGACATCGTCAGCCGATTCCACCAACAAAAATTCCAACCCCTCCGCTACAGCATCATCCACCGAAATAATGGGCGCTTCTGCTTCTGGTGGCTTGTCTTCGCGCGGGCGACGATAGTCTCGACGGTCAGAACGTCCCCGCTGAGGTTTACGTACAGGCTTTTTAGCTTCCTCAGGTGGACGTTGACTATAAGGCGTGCGTGGCCGAGGTTGGCGTGGATTCACCCGACGCCGTTCACCCTGCTCTCTTTCGGGAGTCTCGATTTTGGGTTCTTTTGGAAGTTCTTCTTTGGCAGGCAAAGGCTTGACCGCTATGGGTGATGCGGATTGAATGGCCTCACCAAAAAGAGCTAAGCCCTCCACTTGATAACGTTCTACCCACGCATGTACTTCTTTACTAGGACGGCGTATCGAACGGGCAATCTGATCCACCTCTTGCCCCGAAGATAAAGCTAATACAATTCGCGCAGGGACACTATAATCATGCTCATCTTGTTCAGCCAACCGAACAAGGGCCTTACGGGTATCACGATCTAACGAATGGTTCATTTTGATAAAGAATCCAAGAAAAAAGTAATTGCCTTCTTAGTGTATCGCAACGCTATACTTCATCACAACCATAATCTATAAGGAATCTCTAGTATGCCCATAAAAATCAATCATCTTGCCATTGTTGTGCCAGAATTAGAAAGCGCCCTTGCTTTTTGGCATGACGCGCTGGGGCTTGAACTGGCTGGCCGCGAAGAAAACCCCGGAGAAAATGTCAGTATTGGCTTTTTGCAGCTTGGCGACAGCCGAATCGAACTATTACAACCGACCAATAATGACAGCGGTATCGGGCGCTATTTGGAAAAGCGCGGGCCGGGAATGCATCACTTGTGTATCGAAGTTGAAAATCTTGAGGCTACGATGGAACAACTCCGTCAAAAAGGCGTCGAACTAATTAATGATACCCCCAAAACCCGCCATGAGGACGGCATTCGCTATTGCTTCATTCACCCCAAGAGCGCTTTTGGCGTGATGATCGAACTCTATGAACTCCCCCAATAAATTTTCCCAAATTTCCGACTTGCCCGTCACGCCAGTGCGCTGTATGCTTTTGGCATATCAACGCTATAGCGAGGAGAAATAGGATTATGAGCAATCGCCCTAGCAATAAGCCACCCAATCGGCCTTCTAGCAGACCACCCCAGCAAACCAAACGGGATGCCGATTTTGACAGCCTCAATAGTCTGCGTTACAAGGCACTCGCAGAAGACGACGACCCATTTAGCGGTTTTGAAGATAAAGCAGTCAGCCGCCGTGAAGCAGATGATGGGCGCATTTTTGGTCTCAATGCGGTTGAGCGCATGTTCCTTTCCATTGGCCTATTTTTGGTCATCACCGTCTTGAGCGTTTTGCTCCTCATTCTGACCAGCAGTATCGAACTCTAAACACCATGTACGAAAGACTTGACACCGCCGCATGATGACCAAAACTTTTGACCAGCGAGAATTTGTCTATCGGATTTTATTAATCATTTTCCTTGTGGGGCTGGCGCTGGCGTTATGGTCACTGCGCGGTGCCATCATGCTCCTATTCTTAGGGGCGATTTTAGCAACAGCGCTCTCAATTCCCGTTGGTTTTTTGCGGAGGCGGGGTTTCTCCAATGGTCAAGCTGTGCTGGTGACTGTCATCAGTACATTAGTCATTATTCTCCTAATTGGGATTTTGATTATCCCCTCTTTTGCCCAACAAGCTAGTAGTTTGGTAGATCGTCTCCCCACAGCGCTAGAAGAAGCCAACAATCAGTACAATAAAATCGCCAAAGACACGGGCCTTTTCCCTACTATCGAAATTGGTGCAGGTGATCTTCAACAAAAACAAATCTCCAATTTCATCCGTGATCAAGCCGACAACGCCACCGGGCAAGTGTTGCCATTTCTTGGTACGGTTGGCAGTCTGGTGGGTAATTTGCTGATTCTTTTTGTTTTGACTGTCTATTTTCTTGCCGAGCCAACGGCCTATGTTGAAGGGGCACTCACACTCGTTCCAAGAGCGTATCGCCCCCGCGCCTTAGAGGTCATGACGTCATTAGGCAAAAGCGTCCGACTAGCCGTGCTTTCCCAAATGTTTTCGGCCTCGTTAGTCGCCACCTTCACCACAACGGGTCTATTTATTCTTGGTGTAGAAGATGCCCTCGCATTAGGGATTTTGGCAGGCTTTTTTAATTTCATCCCCAATTTTGGCCCGATGGTATCGCTCCTAGTCGGGGTAATTTTTTCCCTAGCCTCTGGTGGTCCAGTCATTTTGGTCATCATTTTATATCTTATTGTCCAACAGCTTGAATCGAACGTCATTACTCCACGCATCATCCGCCAAACCTTAAATATGCCCGGTGCAGTGGTCATTGCAACTCAGCTGGTTGCAGGGGCTTTGTTCGGCTTCTTGGGCCTATTGTTAGCTGTCCCATTGGTCGCGGTGATTATGACACTAGTACGAGAACTTTATGTCTATGACGCGCTCAATAGTCGCAAAGCCGTCATTCTAAAAAAGCGGCTGGAAACCGGGCAAGAACATCTCGTTGTCACAACCGATCCCTATCGGCCCGAACAACTATCCCCCGGTGAAGCAGCCAAGCTCTCTATGCAAGGCCAAGACCCCTTTGAATTTGTCCAAGGTCAGCAAACCATTGAAATTGTTGGCCCTTCCACCGAGCAAATGAATCGCGTCACGACTAACCAGCAAGCCGTTTGGGTAGCGATATTGGCTCTGGTTGGTGCTCAGGCGATTGCGCTCATCCAAGCAATCTTAAAAGACAGTCGGCGTGGCTAGTGTTCTATTAAAAGTCTTAACAATTTATTGACAACCCTTAAATGGGGTTTTGATTTCTCCCTGCGATAATAGAAATTGTACAGAGTTAAAACCTCATACGAGTTTGGCACTTGATGATCGTTCCCTCCCTGGCTCCCACCCGATTTGATCATCAAGTGCTTTCGCTTATGCCCACCACTCTCCTCTGTTCATCTATCGGTGGGCATAAATGCTTTCTAGGCCCCATTTAAAAAATAACCACTAGACGCCACATGGTATAATAACCGCATTCGCAAGCATTAAAGTTGAAGATGATTACATGAAAAAACCATTGGTCGCTCTCGTTGGGCGCCCCAACGTCGGAAAATCCACCCTTTTTAATCGCCTAATTGGTGAACGCCGTGCTGTCATTTCAGATATTGCTGGGACAACCCGTGACCGTTTGCAAGGAGATGCCGACTGGAACGGTACATTGTTTACCGTTGTAGACACAGGCGGGATTGAAATCTTCCACCCCAAAGCGGGGCAACAATCAACTGAGCCATTGTCCGAAGATTCTGTCCAATTCATCGCTCAAATCCGTGCTCAAGCGATGTTGGCAATCCAAGATGCCGATGTAATTGTTATGGTCACTGATACGCAACAGGGGGTCACAGCTGCTGATGAGCAGGTCGCGGAGATTTTGCAAAAATCTAGCAAGCCTATTGTCATCGCCGCCAATAAAGCCGATCATCACAAGGCCTTTGATGAAGCAATGGATTTTTATACCCTCGGTTTGGGTGAAGTCATTCCACTGAGCGCCCTCCATGGGGATGGCACAGGCGATTTATTAGACCGCGTTGTGGCCCTGTTCCCCCCTGCTCCCGAATATGGTAGCGAGGAAGAAGAGGATCACCTTAAAGTTGCCATTGTTGGACGCCCCAATGTTGGTAAGTCGAGTTTGTTAAATAAATTACTTGGTGAAGAACGCGCCATCGTCTCAGAAATTGCGGGCACAACCCGCGATGCACTCGACACCGATATTCAATGGCACGGACAAAGAGTTACCCTGATTGACACCGCAGGAATTCGTCGGCGTGGCAAAATCGAGCCGGGGATTGAACAATATAGTGTTTTGCGTGCCCTCAAAGCCATTCAACGTGCTGATATTGCTCTCTTGTTAATTGATGCCACCGAAGGTGTCACAGCCCAAGATACCCACGTGGCGGGTACGGTCTTAGACGAATTAAAAAGTCTCATCATTGTTGTCAATAAGTGGGATTTAATCGAAAAAGATTCCTACACCATCTATGAACACACTGAGAAAATTAAAGAGGCGTTCAGTTTTATGCCGTATGCCCCAATCTTGTTTATCAGTGCCATGACCGGGCAGCGGGTTCACCAAATTTTGGAAGCCGCCATGAGTGTATATGAAGAACGTGTGCGTCGTATCTCAACCAGCGAACTCAACCGCATTGTGCGCGAGGCGGTTGCGCGTCATGCCCCCACTAGCCAAGACCTGCGCAAATTGAAAATCTACTATGCCACACAAGTGCGGGTTGACCCTCCCACGTTCCTATTCCATGTGAATGAGGCCGAACTGGTTCACTTTTCCTACGAACGCTATCTCGAAAATTCCATCCGTGAGGTTTTTCCGTTCTCTGGGACACCCATTCGCCTCAGTTTCCGCAGTCGGAGTGGTGGGCTAGAGGATTAAAAAATGGGCAACCGTATACTTTTACATCGAGAACACCATAATCTGGAAGAACATCTCAAGATGAGTAATGGTCTAACCTCGGTGTTCATTGCAGTTCTCGTTCTGAGTGGTTCTACGTTGGCTCAAACCAAGAACGAAAAGGAATTGGTAATCTGGTTAGCATCGCGTGACCAAGGGGTTTATGGTATAGGCACTGTTGGATTTTACATTAGTGATATGCCTTGGACTCAAATGGGTTTCGCTGACGAGAAAAATTTCCTACTGCGGGCCATTGAGGGAGCAAGGGCCAAACAACGGTGGGATATCCTAGATTACAGCCCTAACGAAGAATTTGTAACTTTTGCCCTAGACCGCTTCGAAAATTTGATAAGCCTATTCGACGAGCAATACATTGATGAAGCAAAATTTCACGAGTGGCAAGATTACTTAAAAAGATATGCTACATCCGACGACTTTATTATGTGTGAAAAACATGGGGTATATCTCCATCCAGTAGGGTGTGTCATTTGCCACGACACTTAATGAGCATCTAAAACTTACTATTTTGGCCTTCCACCTACGAATTTTTCCATGATTATTGTTCGACGCCATCATTACGGAACTTATACAGTTGACCTACGGGAGTTACCGCAGATAAGTCCTCCGTTAGCCCGTTTCCCCTATGTACAGATAGGTTTATACCTGTCATCAAAACAAATAGGCCATCTCCATATGACAGAATAGGGGACTTGCCCTCAAGCACCTATTTCGCATAAATTGAATCTACCGTCTCATAACATTACTTTGTGAAATGTGAAAGGGCACTCCCTCATGAATTTGCATCCGCAGAGAGTTCGACATGTTGTATTTAGCTTGACCACACTCATTGTCTTTGCCATCGTTGCCATCATTGTCAATTCATCCCTATCAACCACCTATGCCCAAGATGGACAACGCCTTGGCTATGGTGAAAACCTAATAGGGCAGGTTTCCGGGCCAGAAGGTAGTCTATTTTTCTTTGAGGGCAAAGCTGGTGATGTTGCCCAAATCGAAGTACTGGGCGTTGGTTTCGCGCCAAGTATTGCCCTGCTGGATGGCACACGCACTGTCGTCTTGTTGGTCAATGACAATTTGGCGTTGGAACAAACTGCCACACTTGAATATACCCTCATCAGTGATGGGACCTATTTCATTCAAGTGCGAGCAGCCAACAATCTGACCGGGCAGTTTGCTATTACGCTCCTTAAAGGTGTGCGTCAACTTCCACCTGCTATACCGCTTACCGCAGGGCCAGCCGTACAAGGCCTCGTTGCTAGCGCCGAACTACCCGCTGTATATGATTTTTCGACCAATGCCACTGATGTAACCCAACTACGGATTCAATCCTTCTCGCCCGGTTATAGCCCAGTCATCACTGTGCTATCCCCGACCAACGAGACGATTGTTAGCTTGAATAATCCGCGGCTACTCGGAACCACTTTGACCTTCGCACCCGGTCAAGAAAACCTACGCTTGATTGTTGACTTGGGTGGTTTTGCTCCCCCTGCAACAATTGAAGTCCAATTGACCTATGGGACATCCGCAGTAACCGGTGGAAGCAGCACCTCACCCGCTGGTACAGAAGAACCCAGCAATGCGAGCTTGCCTAGCCTACCCACCAGTGGTCAATGTGTATTAGCTACCCGTGAAAATCAAGCCGTCAATGTACGGAGCGGCCCCTCTACCGATTACCCCATATTGGTAACTATATCGCCCCAATCTATCTATGATGTGGTTGGGCGCAACGCAGATAGTTCGTGGTATCAAATCACCTATGGGGGCGGCAACAACCGAGGTTGGGTGTCGGCACAAGTCACTCGGCTAGGTGGCAACTGCACGGCTGTTCCCATTGCAACTTTCCAGCCTCTACCGACCGCCACTCGTACCCCCACATCTACCCTCCCCAGTGGAGTCACTGCTACACCTAGCCCCACTGGGCAGAGTCAAATTGCCCCACCAGACAGTGACTACTTCCTAAACGTCAATATGGGCAACCAAAATGGAGCCATCACACAGGGCAGCATCAGTAATGTTGTATCCCATCCGACAGGCGACTACGAAGATTATGTGTTCTTCTCCACCAACAATATCAATACACAGGGTGGTTCGGGCACATTGGTTCGCCAAATCTTCAATTTCACCTGCACGGGTACAGGCACAGAGGTTATTGGCTTCTATATCAATGGCGACTTTAGAGAATGTGGCGATAGTTATACTATCAATTCTGTTGGGCCAGATAACGATAACGGTACGATCCAGATTAGTGCCAATGGGGGCAGCAACACCTATGTCCAATGGACGATATTTATGCAGGTCGAACGCCTGAATTAAACACCCCGCTATAACACTGACTTCTCAGAACGCCCTATTTTGTTATAGGGTGTTCTTTTTTACCTAGACTTACTCGATTACGTCCCCTCAATGACTCGGTCAATGACTTGGCGATATTGCGCTACCAATGTTGCAAAACGATTCTCGCCATTAAACCACTGTTGTGCAGCTACCGATGCTCTCCTTAACAACGCAGAATCATCGGCCAACTGATTTAGGGCCTCGACTATCTTAGGAATTTCAGCCTCGTTAATGGGTACACGCCACGCAAACTCGGCTGGATAGTCAGCCCATTTGGGTAAATCGGTGATAATAATCGGCTTGCCAGCCCCGACTGCCTGATTCACCACCCGACTGCTTTCGCCTGACCACGGCCAGCGCAAACCAATGACCACGTCACACGCCGCCATATAAGCCTCATAATCCGCTTGCTCAACAAAGCCAGCCATCACAACTTGCGGGGTTATCAATTCTTCGAGTTCGTGTTGATAGGCCTCTTCAAAAAATGGGCCGACAATCACCAATTGACTGTTAGGGTGGGTTTGGCCGAATTCGTTAAAGGCGATCAGCGCCTTGTCTACCCGCTTAATACGAGCCACATACCCAAAAACCCCCACCATGAAAATATTAGACCGGATGCCTAAGCGTTGCCTTGCTTCATGCTTGTCTACTGTAAATGGCTTGGGAGTATGGGGGATAGGGTATGGCTTGGCGGTGGGATAGAGGTTCGTCAATTCATCAGCAAAATCTAGTCGAATGAGTTGGGCATGGCTACAACTCACCACATTCCCCAACAAATAATGCCGTTCCAAAAATCGTTGCATTGGGATGGCATCTCCCTGACTGAGGCAAAAAAAGGCATTGTCATACTCAGTTAACGCAATAGGAGTAACCATCGAGGCGATTTCTTGGCGCAACTCTGTATACTTTCCTTGCTGGGCAAAGACATTAAACAACGTATTTGACCAAGTCAAATCGTGTAATGAGACAATGACGTTTTTTTGCCGTCGCATGGGAAAATATTGATAAAAATGCAGGGGCGAGTTGCCAAATTCATGCAAGGTCACCGCAAAAGATTGCTCGTGACGCCGCTGGCCGTACTTTTTAAAGGGGTACACCGGAAAAATAGCTGTAACCTCTGGCGCAGGCTGATACCCTTCATCAATGAAAATCTCAATATCATAAAACGGCCTTAATTCCATCAATACCTCAAGAGTGGAGTCAGCGACCCCACTCTTAACAGGTGGTACAGGCGACCATACCGCAAGGGGTGGTTTTGAACTCGTCAAGGAATTTTCGTCAGTAGCCTTTCCAATGCGTCCACTGTATTAACAGGGACATCACATACAAAATTTTGGCACACATAGGCCGTAGGCAAATCATTCCGGCGAGTGCGGTGGGCCAACAGTAAAGGGGTCGCATTCTCATCTTGATTAGTCGTTGCCAATGCTGTAATAACCGTTGGATGATAACGTTTCTGCACAACCGCCAACAACTCATAGGCGGCAGATTCATCCCCAATAATCGCTACTTCAATTGGGCGTCGAACCAATAAATTCAAGCCACACAGCGCCGTCCCAAAGGCACTTGGATATTCCCGCATAGCCGCTGTAATCTGATTCAAGACGTTAACCGCCGCGTTTTCATAAGCCGCCTTTCCGGTATACCCTGCCAACTTCAGCAACACATACGCCATCAAATTTGATCCGGCTGGTGTGGCATTATCCTGCATATTGCGTGGACGAGCAATCAAGGCCTCGTGGTCATCACTGGTATCAAAAAACCCGCCATCAGGGTCAGCAAAATGTACCAATACATGCTCGGCTAAGCGCTCGGCCTGCTCAAACCAATGCGGATTAAAGGTGGTCTGATACAACTCAATCAATCCATCAATCACCGACGCATAATCTTCCAAATAACCATTTAGCTTGCTTTGACCCTGCCCATCTGTCAATCGCTTATGGGTGCGATACAAGCGCCCGTCGTCCATACTTAATTCGGTCAGTAGAAATTGGGCATTGCCCTTCGCAATTTCCTGATAACGGTCATCCTCCAATACCCGGGCCGCTTCTGCAAATGCAGCCAACATCATGCCATTCCATGCCGCCAGCATTTTTTCATCCCGCCCCGGCTTAATGCGTTCCTCGCGGGCCTCAAATAAAAGGCTTTTAGCCTGCTGAACAGCCTGTCGTAGTTCTTCAGTATCCATCACTCCACTGGCGGCTGCGACATCTTCGAGCCGATGCGGGATATTCAAAATGTTGTGCCCCTCAAAATTGCCCCGTTGCGTGACATTAAAATATGCCAGCACCGTCCCAAGCTGTTCAGGCATCATCGTTTCGCGCAGAATTTCCTGTATTTCCGGCAGAGACCAGACAAAAAATCGTCCTTCCTCACCTTCGGAATCAGCATCTTGCGTACTATAGAACCCACCTGAGGGGTCGAGCATTTCTCGCTCAACATAATTCAAGATGTCGCGTGTGATATCTGCAAAAAATTCATCACCCGTCACCTGATAGGCGTGCAAATAAACCCGCGTTAGTTGAGCATTGTCGTACAGCATTTTTTCAAAGTGGGGCACTAACCATCGTTCATCTACACTGTACCGATGAAAGCCACCCCCCAGTTGGTCATAAATGCCACCATGCGCCATCTTACGCAGGGTAAACAACACCACTTTGAGTACTTCCTCATCCCCTGAATGGGCATGGTATTGCAACAAATAGTCCAGCGTCATGGGCGATGGAAATTTCGGTTGACCACGATGCAATCCGCCATAAATGGGGTCGGCTTGCGCGACCAACTTCTGGGCGGCATGGTCAAGTAAATCGGCATCTAGTTCAATACCGCCTTCTTCTTTTGGTACAGCGAACCCTACCCGTTTTAGCGAGGCTGTCACCTCATTTGCGGCGTCTTCTAACTGCCCCCGCCGATTATGATAGGCATCGGAAGCCGCATACAAAATCTGCCGAAAACTGGGCATTCCATAGCGCGGTTCAGGTGGAAAATATGTCCCCGCATGAAAGGGTCGCCCATCGGGTGTGATGAAAACCGTCATGGGCCAGCCCCCATGCCCCCCCGTAAACATTAGGGTCGCCTGCATATAAATATCATCCACATCAGGCCGCTCTTCTCGGTCCACCTTAATATTGACAAACAGGCGATTCATCAATCCGGCTGTTTCTTCATCCTCAAAACTTTCATGCGCCATCACATGACACCAATGACAGGCGGAATAGCCGATACTCAACAAAATCGGTTTATCCTCAGCCTGTGCTGTCGCAAATGCTTCTTCGCCCCATGCATACCAATCCACCGGATTATCGGCGTGTTGTAACAAATAAGGGCTGGTTTCATATTGCAGGCGATTCATCCCACATCCTTTGCCTAGAATTTTGCAAATATTCGTTGATTTTATTAGCATAATGAAGTGGTGTCAAAAGAAAAATTGTCCAGAATGCTGCCTTAAACGATAATAGAATAAATTCTTGCTATGCGAAGGAGTGCCAGTAATGCCAACCCCTTTTGATAAGCGTATTTTCTGGATTCATTGGAGTGGGAGCGCTGTTGGTGAAAATACGATTGAGGAATTGGTCGAAACGGTTAAACAATTCAGCCCTAATGTGGCTGGGATAGCCATCAAAACAAGTGACGGCGAAGATTGGCAAGCGCGTTATGACAACAAAACATCTATGGAAATCAAAGGCCCCGATGATATTCTAAAATGGACGAAAGCCCTTGCACGGCGCGGCTTACAAACCTATCTTTGGCATGTCGTTCGTGGACGCAATATTCAAGGCGAAGTAGATGTGGTAACGGCAGCCTGTCGTGTACCCGGAGTCCGTGCCATGATTTTGGACGTGGAAGATGGTGCACTCTATTTTGGTGGACAATCGGCTGCCGCGGCCCGCGCTTTATCCTCTGGTATCAAAGCAGGTGCCCCGGCTGGCTTCCATCTCGCCCTGAATTTTGATGCACGTGGCAACCATCCTGCCAATATCTACATTAATGAATGGCTACCCAACGTCCAAAGCCTGCATCCGATGGTCTATCATTGGCATTTTAGCGAAGGCACACGCGGCCCAACCACCTATATTGACGAAGCCATGCGGGTTTGCAAACAATGGAACTTGCCTGTTGTTCCCATGCTCCAAGCCTATCCTGATCCTAGCACGGGTACACAGGTTCCCGAAGATGATATTTTGTCGTCTGGCATCTATTCCTTCCAAAAAGGGGCCACTGGCATCAGCTACTTTAGATTAGGCACGGCTGGCACTGCCGAATTTCGGGCTGTCAGCAAAATCAACCCCAACAACATTCCCCCCGATGGTATTCCCCCTACTACCCAAAAACGAGTTTTCTTGGTTGTCACCCCTGCCCTCAATGTACGTACCGAACCTAGTACTGAACCGCGCACGTTGCTTCCCGCCGAGCAACTTCGTATGGGCGAACGGGTCGAAGCTATTGCCACCTCGCGTACCGAAAAAGAAGGTTTTGTTTGGTGGCAGCACCGTACGGGCTGGTCAGCCGAGCGCAATCTTACGACATCTGAAGTCATGATGGCTGATGTCAATCAAGGTCTACCTGCTACGGCGTTTCTTTTCCAGCGCCTTCCCCTCGACTTGAACACGATGAAATGGTTTTATTATTATGGCAACACCGTGTTTGCTTTTCTCTACGGGCGGGCCAACAACTATCCCGGCTACAGTCAGGGCTTGCATGGTGGTTTAGATTTTGGGCATCCCGGTGGGGTTCCGGTCTATGCGGGAGTCAATGGTATTTTTGATTACAGCGGCAACGGGCGGGCATTTGGCCCCAACCGTGTTGACGTAATTGTGGGCAATCATTTGGTCATTTACGGGCATGTTGCCAATCCAATCAAGGTCGCCCGAGGCACACCCATTACCCCTGAAACCGTCATTGGCTATATTGATACAGGGGCCAAACATATGCATCTTGAAATTCGCTATGATAAATCAAATCAGAGCTTGATTTTGAACCCGTTGACCTTTATGACCAATCAGATGTTTAATGATTTAAACGCCAAATTCCCACCCGTTGGAGACTATGCCTTCTATCGCAGTTCGCGGTGGGAGCGTTGGTTGACGCCATTTGATCAGCCAACCATTGTACGGGGTGGGCCAGTGATTGGACCAACAGCCTAAGGGATTGATTATGAAAAAATGGATTTATCTGGGTATTGTCATCGGCATCATTACTTGGCCTCTGTCCCCCATCAAAGCCCAAGATGGCACCATACCACCACTGACCCAACAAATTGCTCTGCAAAGCGATGTAGGCCGAATGACAATGGATTTTCCGTTCGGCTGGCGTTCGGGCAACCCGCTTGAAGTGGATGCAACCTATATCGAGGTAGACAATGGTTCTGAGACGGTCTCCCCAACGATTGCCATTGAGGCGATTATTGCCCCTTATAATTCCCTGCCTTTCACCTTTAATACCCGCGCTGAAAACCCTGCCGAGGCCTATTTTGAGGCTTTCCGCACCCAACGTTTCGAAAATCGCTATGGGGTCTATGGAGAAATAGTCCCTGCCTTATTTGGGCCAAGCCTCAATCCCTATTCCGGGGCCATGATGATGCTGCTAGAAAAATCAGGCTCTAGTCAATATTTAACTGATGGGCGCATTATCAGTATCGGTGTTGGCATTGCCATCGCGGAAAATACCCTTTTAATCATCTCATTCCAGAGCAGTGTTGAGGATTTTGAGGGCTGGCGCAACACATGGTTAGCCATGTTAGATACTCTTAAATGGAATGATGTCCCGTTGATGAACACAACCAATCGCCAACGCACTGCCAATCTTGAAGATAGCGCGACGATGGTTGGTCTCTATAATTCAGCGTTCCCCGAAGTGGACGATAGTAATATATCAACCTTGGCAGTCCCTATCACCATTATTACTACAATGCACAGCCTCACCTTCTTCCCGCCCAATCAATGGCAACACACCCTTGATGATGGTATCGCAACCCCTATCATGTTAAGTCCGATTAACTCCAACACTGCTTTTGCTGCAATTCGTTGGGTTCCCGCCGGAACGGCCTACGGGGGATTAGTAATTCAAGATGAAAACCTGAACACTGATCAGTGGTTATTGAGCATTGCTCTTGTCCAAGAAATTCGTGTGAGACTAGGGGGTGGTGTGACAAAAATTACCAGCTTTAAATGGAATGGCTATCCCGCCGCCGCTGTCGCCTATCAATTTACCAGCAGTGTCCCCAATATCCGGTACCTCATCGCCGTTCCTAATGACGGATTCATCGAAATTACCTTACAGGCTTTACCTACGGAATGGGTACAAATAGGCATCGATTTCGACTACATCCTCTCCAGTTTGACCCTTGATGATGTATTATTGGACTCGGAAGCGGCGCGTGAAGCCCGCCAAGAGTTAAGTGTTCAATGAGGTCAAATCAAGTTGTCTGTAATGCTTTGTCCACACTGCGGCGCCAACCGCGAGGGCATGAATGACCAGCAACCGTGCTGGCGCTGCAAAAAACTACCCTATTCTACTGTTACCCAACCTGTCCATTCAGCAGCCGGATATAACCCATATCCGACTGCATCACCCTACCCATACTCCACCGCACTCCAAGAACAACGCCACAGCAACTCCTGTCTCGTCATCGGCAGCATCGTACTCGCCATGACCCTGTTAATGGGCGGAGTGGCGTTCTTGGTCATGACTCTCCTCAACAACGACGACAATACCCCTGCTACACCTGATGGGGTCGCCCTTGTCCAAAACACCCCAACCGCTGAAACCGATCCGCCAATCGTATTGGATGCCCCGACTAACGGCGGTGAGCTAGGGGGTGTCATCCCTGCAACCGCCCCCCAAGTCGCCATTGGCCCCAATGCTGAAACCTCTGTGGCGCAGCAGGCCGCCTTTGCCTCAGCTACCTTCACTCCATTACCCAGTTCCACGCCCGCCCCAACCCTTACGCCAGCCGCAGGGCTTGCTCCTGCCAGCATCAATTGCCCCGGTTCACCTCCCACCCGTCTTAGTCTCAATCTTCAAGCCGCCGTTATCAATAACCCTTCGGTTCGGATGCGATCTGACCCCGGCCTCGAAGCCCAAGTGCTGCAAGAGGTTGCCTATGGGACTGCCATGACCATTACGGGTGGGCCAGCCTGTGTTTCTAACCTACTTTGGTGGCAGGTTCAACTGAACAGTACCGTTGGCTGGATTGCGGAAGGCCAAGCAGGAGCGTATTATTTGGAACCACGCTAACTGCTATTCACTCTAAGGAGAAAACTCTGTGGAAACACCGCCACCTGCACCACGAACCTCTGTCCGTGTGATTGCTGGCACGCTGTTTTGGTTATTGCTGGCGCTGTTTCTCTATTATTGGGTTCATAAACCAGTCACCCCCACCTTTGTCCGATCCTTTGGCGGGGCAATCATTGATCTGCTCAGTGTAACATTATTGGTTTTAGTTGCGGCTGGTCTGGGTCGAACCCTCATCCGCTATATTGCCCCAACTTATCCTAATATCCTCTCCCAACCTGAACAACTGGCAGGTGAGGCACTTTTTGGCTTAGGCATCCTCAGCATTTTAATTTTTGTGGTTGGCCTCGTCTGGTTACACGCGATTTCGGTGCTGGTCCTATTGGGAGTCATTGTTTTTTTCACCCGCCAGAATGTATTTGGCTGGGGTTATCATCTTTATCTATGGTTGGATGCCTCACGTCCCCATAATCGCCTTGACCGCTGGCTATTGGCCTTTATCATTTTCAGTTTAGCGCTTGGTCTAATTATGGCGTTGGCCCCACCCACCAAATTCGACGCCCTCACCTATCATCTGGTTGGCCCCAAACTATGGGTCGAAAATGGGCGATTTGAAAGTCTGCCCGGCAACCACTTTTTTGGTTTCCCCCAACTAGTCCATACCCTGTTCGCGGCTGAAATGGCCCTGACCTTTGGACGGTTGACCGGTGGTGCCGTCGTCCATTGGGCTTTTGGTAGCCTATCCCTAATGGCAATCGGCGGCTATGGCTGGCGACGATTTTCACCCTGTGTTGGTATCTTGGCGGTGGCAATTTTACTGGCAGCTCCCTCCATCTGGCTTCAATTTGGCTGGCCTTATGTGGATTTACCTCCCATCGGCTTTGCGATGCTGATGTTTATCGCTCTTGAGCAATGGCACGAACAGCATTCGGATACACGCTGGCTCATCCTCGCTTCCGTCTTCATTGGCTTCGCCATGTCCGTCAAATATCCACTGATTTGCTTGGGGCTTTCGGCGGGCTTCTATGTGCTGATTCATGGCAAACGCACCCGCTGGCTACAGAATGGGGCTATTATGGTTGGCGTGGCCTCGCTGGTTTTGGCTCCATGGTTGCTGCGTAATCTGCTTTTTTACGACAACCCGATTTACCCCTTTGGCCCACATACAGGTGATTGGGATAGCCTCACCAGTCAATGGTACACCAATTCAGATACGGCCCTCCTACACGATCTACCCGGTCTCTATTGGACAACCCCTATAACCTCAACCGTCTTTGGGATTGATGGTGCAGGGGGGTTTGCTGCCACCATTGGGCCACTTTTTCTATTCCTGATTCCCCTCCTCTTGCTCTCATGGAAAAAATTAGAACCCACGTGGCGCAAAAGCATTCAAGGCATGACCATCATTATTGCGGGTGTCTTTATTTTTTGGATGGCATCTGCCGCGACTAGTGTCTATGGCGCTCAAACCCGTCTTTGGTATGCCATGTTCCCAATGCTGGTACTGATTGCGGCTATTGGTTTTGACGGTTTACGCTATCTACCGACCAAACCGCTCGATCTCCGCTTTGTAATTCAAGCCCTCCTTATTCTGATTTTTACCTTCACGGCCATTGATTATGTGCGGGGTGTCCGCCCCAAAAATGATCGCATTGAAGGCACAACCCTTGTCAGCCATTTCCTAGATAGCCACGCCCTCGACTATCTCATGGGAGTGATGCCCAAAAACGAGTATCTGGATGAAAATCTCGGCTGGCACATCGAAGCCATGCGCCAAGTTAACAAGCTACCTGATGGTTCGCGTGTTTTGTTTTTATGGGAGACCCGCTCGCTCTATTGTGATGAGCCACGCATCGAATGTGTTGAAGATTGGATTTTATTACGATGGTGGCATGATCGTCGCACCCTGCAAATGGACAATGGGCAACTTGCCAGCGCCGATACCATCTTGAATGAGTGGCGCAGACGGGGAATTACCCACATTTTGGTATGGGAGGCTGGGCGCGATTTTGAATTTGATGACAACGCCCGTATCACCGATGCCGACAAAACAGAATGGGAAAAAGTCCCTGCGCAATTAGAGATTGTCTGGCAGCAAAAAGATGAATATTCGCTCTATACCCTATCCCAATAGAAACCGAGGATTACGGCTTTCTGGCAAAGTTCTTTGTTATAAAATCTTGCCATAACAATGATATAACCAAAGTATTATTCCACCAAAGAGTTTGCATAAATTTTTTGGGAGACGTTATACTGTAGTGGCATCCGTAAAAGATTTTTTAGCAAATAAATAAAGGGAATACCATGAGGACAAAACGTTATCTTGGTTTGGTACTACTAATTACACTCGCTTTAATCGCAGCGCCCACCGCTAAACACAGCAATAACGCAGTCAAACCTGTTTCAGCCGAAGGTGAAACGATTAAAGTCTATACCAGTTGGCCGTTGACCGGTGGGACACAGGCCGTTGGGGACAGTATGCTCAAAGCTGCCGAACTTGCCCTTGCTCAATATGAAGAAGATCATGATGGTGCAGGCCCGGCTGGATTTAATGTCGAAATCGTCGGCCTTGATGACGCCTCACCAACCACAGGTGCATGGGACGGCACGATTGAAGCCGAAAATGCTCAACGTTGCGTCAATGACGCCGAATGTATGGTTTACTTCGGCACCTACAACAGTGGTGCGGCCAAAGTAAGTATGACTATCACCAACGAAGCTGGTATTGCCCAAATCAGCCCAGCCAATTCCTACGCTGGCCTCACCCGCGCCTGCGAAACCTGCGCCGAAGGTGAACCAGACATCTATCGTCCCAGCGGGGAAGTCAATTACTTCCGCACCAACGGAACCGATGACTTCCAAGGCCCTGCTGACGCTGCATGGTCGTACTGCCTCGGCTTCGAAAAAGTCTATATTTTGGATGACACCCAAGCCTACGGCAAAGGTCTCGCCGATGAATTTGAACGTCATGCCGAGGAAGTTGGCCTAGAGGTTGTAGGCCGCGCCAGTGTTGAATCTACCGACGTGGACTTCCGCGCTTTGCTGACCGATGTATTGGCCTCCGGTGCTGATCTTGTCTTCGGCGGTTTCGTGCTAGACTCTGGCGGCCCACAGGTCATCCAACAGATGAACGAACTCGGCCTGTTTGAAGAAGGCATCTATTTCATGGGCCCAGATGGTATGGCAAGCCCCGCTTTGTTTGACCAAATCGGCGGCGCGGAAATCGCCAATGATTACGTCTACATTTCCTTCCCCGGCCCACTGCCCAGCACCCTCGAAAGTGAAAAAGGCGTGCGTTTCTATGAGGGTTATGTGGACACCTACGATGAAGAACCCGATCCCTATGCCGTTTATGCCTATCAATCAATGGCCGTCATTCTGGATTCCATCGAACGTGCTGGCGTAGCCGATCGCGCTGCCATTTTGGAAGCCATGCGCTCGACCACCGACTTCGAAGGCCTCTCGGCTACCTTTAGCTTTGATGAAAACGGTGACGCCACGGTCTCTGGTTTTTATGGTTACGCCGTTGGTGATGATACCTTTATTGATGGGACTCTCATCACCCCCAACATGAATGAAACTTGCGAAGTTGCTACCGACTAAACCGTTTAACTTGCAAGTCTGAATAAATTAGGGAGAGGACACACGTTGTCCTCTCCTGTTATATTCCTTTTTATTGGGGAGTCCGTTTTTTTATGTCTATTGATAATCAAGTCTTTCTCCAAAATGTCATCATTGGCCTTACAGTTGGGGGCTATCTGGCTCTCATCGCCTTGGGCTATACGATGGTGTACGGGATCATTGAACTCATCAACTTCGCACATGGTGACCTTTTTGCATTCGGCTTTTTTATTTCGCTCACCATCTTTGCCAAAATTAATCCCGACATCCCTTTGCATGGGGCTAATCTTTATTTGCTGCTGCCCGGTGTGGCTATTTTGACCATGTTACTCACTGGGTCGCTGAACCTAGCCATTGACCAAATCGCCTATCGGCCTTTACGCAAAGCTCCCCGATTAGCTCCGCTCCTCACCGCTGTTGGTGTTTCCTTCATGCTGGAAGCCATCTATGCTATTTGGAAAGGGCCATCTCAAGTTCCCTACCCCCGCTATTTCCCCAAAGAAGATTACATAAACAATGAAAAAGTAATCTCCTTTTTCTCAAAATTGGGTCTCGACATCACGACATGGCGCATTGTCTCGTTTACTACCAAAGACCTATTCCTATTTAGTGTCACCATTCCGCTTGTTATCGCCCTCACCCTCTTCATTGACCGTACCCGTGTCGGCAAAGCCATGCGGGCCTGTGCCCAAGACCGCGAAGCCGCGATGATGATGGGTATCAACGTTAACCGCATTATCGCCACCACCTTTTTTACGGGTGGTGCGTTGGCAGGTGTCGCGGGCATGGTCTGGGGTCTCTACATCAATTCAGGCCGCTTCACGATGGGTTTCGAAGCGGGGTTGATGGCTTTTACCTCGGCGGTATTAGGCGGTATTGGCAACATCCGGGGCGCTGTTTTGGGTGCCTTTATCATCGGCATGATAAAGGCTATGAGTGATAGCTATATTGGGAGCGAATGGACGCGCGTGGTCATCTTCGGCATCCTCATTCTCATGCTGGTATTCCGACCATCGGGCATTCTCGGCTCGACCCAATCTATCGAAAAACTGTAGGAGTGGATTTATGCGCGATATACTTGCACAACCTCGCCCTGTCCTATTGGGGCGGCTACGTTGGGTCTTGGTTGTCATCATTGTTATCATCGCCCCTTTTGTCATGAAAGAACTGGAGCATTTGACTAATTTCGGTCTGATCACTCAGGTCAATCGTGCCCTCATTTTTGTGGCTCTAGCACAGGGGTTAAATATTGTGGTTGGTTTGGCGGGGCTGCTCGATCTTGGCTACGCCGCGTTTTTTGCGATTGGGGCGTATACGTTTGGCCTCCTTACATGGCCTACCCACGATATTGAGATGAGTTTTTTCCTTGCCATCTGGGTTTGCGCCCTCGTTGCTGCCCTGTTTGGTATCATCATCGGCGCACCAACCTTGCGATTACGCGGCGATTATCTGGCAATCGTAACATTGGCCTTTGGGGAAATCATCCCATCCCTCGTGCGTAATTTAGGCGATTTCACCTTTACCTATCACGGCAAAGAATATATTAAGGACTACAACCTGACCAATGGGAGTCAAGGTCTAACACCACTGGGCCGTCCCGATTTCAGCTTTTTTGAAAGACTTTTTGGTTTAGACCACGGAGCTTTGAATGTTGGGGTCAAACCCACCTTCTGGTATTTTGCCATCGTCATTACTTCGATGATTGTCCTGTTCGCCGCCACCCGCCTCAATAATTCCCGTTTGGGCCGCGCATGGAAAGCCATCCGTGAAGATGAAACCGCCGCTGATTTTATGGGTGTTGATCCCATCCGCACCAAACTTGCCGCCTTTGCAATTGGTGCATCCTTTTCTGGTTTAGCTGGGGCGGTCTATGCCTCAATGCTAGGCGCAATTTTCCCCGAACTATTCCGTTTCCAAGTCTCTATCTTCTTGCTGATTATTGTGGTTCTCAGCGGGCGTGGCAGCATCTGGGGGGTATTAATCGGCGGATTAATTATTGCCACCTTTGATGGGGTATTTTTGGCCCAAATCTTGCCCGATATTTTCAACGGCAAAATCCTGCCCGAATATGATGTGCAAAGTCTGCGCTGGGTCTTCTTTGGCTCAGGGTTAATTATCATCATGATTTTCCGTCCGCAGGGCTTGTTCCCACCCAAATCAACCGAGCGTAAAGCGGCTCCCCCTCCCCCCGCTGAATCCACCCAAGGGGTGCAAAGCTAATGACTACCCTACTGGAAGCACGCGGGGTCAGCAAAGCCTTTGGGCGTTTGATTGCGGTAGATACCCTCGACTACACCATTGATAACAATTCAATCAATAGTATCATCGGGCCAAATGGGGCGGGCAAAACCACCTTTTTTAATGTCGTGACAGGTTACTATAAGCCTACCACGGGCAAAGTCCTGTTTAACCAACACAACATCAGCGGGTCACGCCCCAACCAACTTACCCGCATCGGTATCGCCCGTACTTTCCAAACTATCCGGCTGTTTAATAACCTGACCTCGCTCGAAAATATCCTCATTGGGATGCACCATCGCCTCAAAGCCAGCGTTTTTGGCGATATTTTTAAGCCACCGCCTGTCCGCCGCGAGGAAGCCCGTGCTCATGAAGAGGCATTTCAACTTTTGGAATATGTTGGGCTAAAGGGTTATGAGGAACACACTGCCAAATTTTTGCCCTACGGTCACCAACGACGTCTCGAAATTGCCCGTGCCCTAGCGACACAACCCAAATTACTCTTGCTGGATGAGCCCACCGCTGGCATGAACCCGAACGAAACACAGGATATGATTTTGTTTATCCGCAAACTCCGCGATGAACGTGATCTCTCGATCCTGCTGATTGAACACGATATGAAGGTAGTCATGACCATTTCGGATAAGGTCACAGTCTTGGACTATGGCAAAAAGATCGCCGAGGGTCGGCCATCCGAAGTCCAAAAAGATGAACGGGTGATTGAAGCCTATCTCGGACGACGTGCCCTCGAGATGCTGAAGAAATGATTGAAACCATGAGCGAAACAAAAACTGCACTTTTAGAACTAAACAACATCCATAGTTATTACGGCAATATCCACGCCCTCAAAGGCATTTCCATGCAAATCTTTGAAGGCGAAATTGTGACTCTCATTGGTTCCAATGGCGCTGGCAAAAGCACTACCATTCGTACCATTAGTGGCGTTATGCACCCTCGTGAGGGAACGATTTTGCTGGAAGGTCAACCTATCCAACATTTTCCCGCGCACAGTCTTGTTTCAAAGGGAATTTCCCAATCACCGGAGGGTCGGCGTATTTTCCCCCGTCTATCCGTACGCGATAATTTGGCAATGGGCGCATACAAACGTAATGACCGCAAAGCCATTCGCCAAGATATCGACCGTGTGTACGGGCTATTTCCACGCCTAAAAGAACGTGCCAAGCAATATGGCGGCACACTTTCCGGCGGGGAACAACAAATGCTTGCCATTGGGCGTGCATTGATGGCCCGTCCCCGTCTGCTGTTGTTAGATGAACCCTCCATGGGATTGGCCCCCGTCCTCGTTGAGCAAATCTTCGAAATCATTGTCCGCATCAATAAAGAAGAAGGCACGACTATTTTGTTGGTCGAACAAAACGCGCTGATGGCCCTCGAGGTCGCCCGCCGGGGCTATGTCTTACAAACTGGCAATGTCGTATTGCATGACAACGCCGATACCCTTATGCACAACGAAATGGTACGCCGTGTTTACCTCGGCGAAGAATAAAACAAAAAACCGGAGAGATAAACGCTCCGGTTTTTTAATTTCTCTATGGTGTAAGGGTTAACCTTTTGGCAATTTGTTATTGTTTTAAAGATGCAAGCGGTACAGGCACAAGTTCACCATTTTGAATAACCATAATATCTGGCCCGGACATATTGCACTCCCCTGTCTCATCGCACGCAATCTGCCCGCTTGCCCCTACATAATCGGTGGTACCCCGAACAGTATCCACTAAGGCTTGACGGGGGATGTAGAGATTGCCATCACTACCCAAAATTGCCACCTTGCGTACAGCCTGAATCAGAATGTTAGCCGCATCAAATGCATCCCATACCGACCGTGAAACAATACCCGGTTCTACCCCAAATGTTTCTTTATAAGAAGTGTCAAACAACGTTTTCTGATCCGATTCAGGTGGTTCGGATTCCCCTGACAAATATATCCCTTCACTGCCATTGCCCGTCAATTCGATAAAAGTTTGTGGATTCACCCCATCCGACCCGGCGAAGACAATATCTTGCATCGTGCTATCTTGCAGGCTATTGACAACTGCCGCAACTTCAGGAGTATAGCCGGGGAAAAAGATGGCTTCTGGCTGGGTTGCCTCAACCTCTATCAGTGCATTCGCATAAGTTTCGGGGTCGGCACCATCAGGCACTTCAAGCACAATAACCACCTCACCACCGGATGATTCAAATTCATCACGGGTGACTTCAGCTAACTGCGTACTATAGATCGAGTCGTCATGGAGGATGGCAAGTTTGCGGATGTTGAGAATCTGAAAAAGGTACTTCGCCATCAACACCCCTTGGGCATTGTCGTTAAAGATGACTCGATTAAAGACCTTTGAGCCTGTCTGGGTCAGATTGGGATTGGTGGCTGTAGGGGACATCATAGGAATCCCAGCCGCCTCATAAATCGGGGTAGCTGCGCGGCTTGCCCCCGAAAACGCATGACCCACCACCGCCACCAAACCATCCGATTGAGCAGTTACAAGGCGAGTAGCAGCCTCAGCTCCACCTTCGGGTGTCCCTTGGTCGTTTTCATCTATCTGGGCAAATAGAAAACCATTGAGCGAGTTTTCGTTGGCAATAGCAATAGCGACTTGGGTAGCTTGAGAAAATGCTATCCCAATGCTGGCGCTATCACCGGTTAAGGGGGCGGCCGTGCCTATTTTAATCGTATTACCGGCCACAATCATCGTACATCCTAATGCGTCTTGGGTACATGCTTCGGGTTGACTGATTTCGCGCGGCGTGGTCGCTGTGGGTGCAGATTTTTTCCCCTCATTGTTATCTTTATCGCCACAGCCTATCAAAATCAGAGTTCCCACCAATAAGAAGGCTATATTTTTTCTAAGCATATATTATCCCCCTACATCAAAGAAGATTCGTTCAGATTCTGTTAGCTCTCGGAATACACAACAGTCGTTGGCAAAATTTTTGAGAGCGTCGACCGTCGGCCAGACCTGCCAACGTCGCACAATGCCATCATTGCCTGCTGCCGCAACCCATGTATCCGACGGATTAAAATCCACAGCATTTATGTCTTGGGAGCCAACCGAAAAACTTATAATAGTACGATGGGATTTCAAATCCCACAGGCGAATCGTGCTATCATCGCTTACCGAAACCAATCGGTTGCTGTTATGGCTGAATTGAACGGCATTGACCACATCCGTATGACCGACCAATGTAAAAGCAAGTTTATTCTTTTTAATATCCCACACCCGAATGATGTGATCCACGCCTCCCGTCGCCAGATACTTGCCATCCGTACTGTAATCTACACTCGTAAGTCCCCCTGCCTGCCCGCCAAAGGTGTGTAAAATCTCCCCTGTTTCTCGGTCAAAGATGAAGGCATTGCCATCAAAGCCCACACTTGCCACATAAAGCCCGTCTGGTGAAAAAACCACATCGCTTACCTCGGCAGTATGGTAATCAAAGACCAATTGTGTCTCACCTGTGGCCGCCTCCCAAATACGTACCACATGATCCGATGAACCCGAAGCCACCCAGCGATTATCGGGGCTAATGGCAACGGTCTGAACAATACTGGTATGTTCAGCATACCGCTGCAAGATCTGACCGGACTGCACATCCCACAGCAACGCTAAACCATTCCGATCTGCGGTGGCGATGAGTTTCCCATCCGAGCTATAGGCAACATCGTTAACCCAGCCCTCATGGGGTAATTCCGTTACAAGTTGCCCCGTCTCAATATCCCATATCTTGACCGTCCGGTCCCAACTGGCACTCGCCAAATGGTGTTGATCGGGCGAAAACGCCACCGCGTTAATCAATTGATCGTGATGTCCAATAACTTGACCCTCCAAGCCAGCAACCGATTTCCAAATCCGGGCTGTACCATCCTGACCAGCCGTGACAATTGCACGAGATTGAGAGTCAAATTGGGCGCTTGAAACCGACACAATATGGCCTGAAAGTGTATAGATTTCCGCCCCAGTAGACGCATTCCAAACCCGTGCGGTGTTATCATCAGATGCACTCACAATCTGCGATCCATCAAAATTATATGCTACAGTGTTCACTGCTGCGGTATGCCCGCTTAATAGAATATTTAACTCTTCAGATGCTACGCTCCAAATGCCAATGGTGTTGTCAGCATGGGCCGAGGCGATATGCTGACCATCTGGACTAAAATTGGCGTCATTGATATAGCCATTTGCATAGCTTAAATGTGCCCTTTCAGTTTTCAGAGCCAAATCCCATATATAAATTGAATTGGTGCTGGTCGTGAGTAAGGATTGTCCATCGGGGCTAAGCGCAAGCGAGCGAACTTTGGTCAGGCGATTATCCCTAAAATCCCATTGAATTGCACCTGTCCGAACATCCCATATTTTTAACGCTCCCTCATAGCTTGCGCTTATCACATAGGCGCTATCGTTACTAAAGGTGGCATGATACACCACGCTATCATGGGTAATTTCGTTCACCATCTCATATGAGCTAGTATCCCAAACCCGTACTTTGCCATCAAATCCAGTAGCGAGTAAGTAGCGACCGTTGGGGCTAAAGACGACCATCATGACTTGAGAATCGGAACTCGCAATTGAAAAAACAATCTGCTGGCTGGGGATGTCCCAAATCAGCACACGCCCCGATTTTTCGGCCAAAGCCACTTGATTCCCGCTTGGGCTAAAAGCTGCATAATTTATGGGACTATCTTGGTTAATGACTTGCTCCAACCGATTTGCCAAAACCGCCTGAGTAAGGGCACGCTCCGCCTGCCATGTATAGGGAAAGTCATCCAGCGCGGCTAAGCTCAATAAAATAGCTCGTTCGGGCAAACTGCCTTGCATCTCCAAATCTGCTTGGGTCGCAAGGGTCAAAGCACGGGCGATATTGGCTCGATGTTGGGCCTCATCGGCGTTCTGTCGGGATTGAATGCCAAGAAAAATCGCCAAGCCTGTCACCGCAATAAGAATCACTCCACCCAGCCCCAACACACGCACAAATATCCTAAGTTGCTGAACTCGCCGCTTTTCAGCTTTAAAGGTTTCCTGAGCAAGCTGAAGCTCACGGGTCTGACGATTTTGTTCTTGGGTCATTTCAGATTCGTATGCAGCAATACCCGCCAACAAAAACTGCTGTTCTTGCCGGGTCAAGGCAATCTGAGTGGAAGCAGACCATTCTTGGATGTGGGCGAGGCGAGCACCCCGTAACAAATAACTTGGGTCTTGGTCGGCAGCATACCATTCTGCTGCGGAGCTTGCCAATAAACGCTGGGTGCGAATATCATCTCGATTTTCCTGCACCCATTGATGCAAAAGCCCCCATTCACGAATTAGCGATTCATGGGCTACCTCGACCGTCGGGATACGAGTACCGGGGTCAAAATCAAGGGTGAGCAGACGATAATTAGTAAATTTATCAATCACCCCTTGCATGGTCACGCCATTAATCGTCGGCAAATCGGTTTGCAACACCCGGCGGCGCGTGTCTTCTACCCCTTCCCCAAGCGTCACCAGTCGTAAAAATAATTGCCGAGCAAGTTTCTGCTCCTCAGCTCCTAAATTCTGATAGATAGCATCGGCTCGTTTTGCCAAAATAGCGCGTATCCCACCCAATGATTGGTAATCGGCAAAAGTCAAGCTATTGCCTTTACGTAGGTCGAATAGCTCAGTGAGGGTATATTGCAGTAATGGCAAAGCTCCCGGCTGTTCAACAACCTCGGAAACCACCACATTGAGCAACTCAGGTTCGATACTAACCCCTACCTGCCGGGCTGGTTCAACAATGGCCCGTTCGAGTTCAGCCCTGCTTAGGGGGATAATGACTTCGGTACATTGCCGCAACAAGTTACCAAACTCAGCATATCTGAGAGGGCGATCATAGAAATCAGCTCTTAGAATGCAAATCACGCGCAGTGGGCTTTGCGGGGCCGTCACTGCCTGTACAATCAAGTTGAGAAAATGGCGGATGCGTTGTGTATCATCTGAAAGGGTGAAAATTTGTTGAAATTCATCAATCACAAGCAGTAATTCACCACCCGGCGGCAAAATTAAACGGGCAGCTTGCAAAAGTCCCTTTTCATCCCGCTGCAAAATACTCATCAAATCAGCGGGTTTTTGGCTCGATATGCTTAATAAACTGGCCTCTAGCTCTTCGATCAATTGTTCGCTAGGCAAAACCTCGGTAATAAACCAATGTTCCGAACCCGGAATAGCGCCTTCTCGAAGGGCTGGCAGCAACCCCGCCTTTACGACGCTGGATTTTCCACTGCCACTTGGCCCGACCAATGCCATAAAATGACTCGATAACTCGTCGGCCTGTAAGGAAGCCAGAAGCTGTTTTACAAGGAGTTCGCGCCCAAAAAATTTACTATTGTCTGTTTCGTCAAATGGCCGCAATCCTTTATATGGATTGCCCTCATACTTAATTTCCGGGCTAGGTAGCAGAGTTTCTGTTGTCTGATCGCCTGCAAGTTCACGCAATGCCGTCATCAATTGCATAACGTTTTCATAGCGTTCGGCCACTTCTTTAGCGGTTGCCCGCTGCAAGATGGCATAAATGCCCTCAGGTAACTGAGGATTCAACACGCGGGGATCAGGCAGAGGGTCAACAAGGTGGCCTCTGATAAGCAGATTAAGATCACGGGTGTTATAGGGATGTTGTCCGGTCAACATCTCATACATCACGATCCCGAGGCTATAAATATCTCCTTGAGGTGATGGCGCTTCCGATTTGATTTGTTCTGGCGGCAGATAGGCAGGCGACCCCGAAAGGCCCGTTCCCTTGTCTTCTTGATTAAGGTGATGAGCAAGGCCAAAGTCGCTCAGATAGGCATTGCCTTCTTCATCTAGCAAGATATTGCCGGGTTTGATATCCCGATGAATAATGCTATGCCGATGTGCAACAGCCAGCGCGGATGTAACTTGTTCTAAAATCCGCAGGATTTTGTCAAAAGATAGATCGGGCTTACCGAGGTAATCACGCAGGTTACCTCCCCGTATCCAACGCATGACCAGATAGGCCCCATCGGGGTTACGCCAATAATCAAATAGCGGCACAATAAAGGGATGTTCCAGCCGTGCGATTGTTTGAGCTTCAATATCGAACCGACGGACAAAATCCGGCAAGTTGGCAAATTCTGGCAAAATTATTTTGATGGCAACTTCGCGGTTTACTACTTCTTGGTAGGCGCGATATACCTCACCAAATGTCCCCGATCCTATTGACTCCTTAAATTGATAGCCTTTAAGGTTGGTAAGCATCTATCCTTCTTTTTTGGAAATACTTCCAGTGGAAGTCATTTTACCAAAATCCTTTAGTTGGTGCTTGAAATTGCGCAGTGCAACTGTGTTTTCAAAAATTCGATTTGGGCTGATATTGGTCGTCTTTTGGCTGATGTTGCTGTAAGATATACTCGCCCCAAGCCATTACTCGAAGTTTGATTGAGACCCTCCCTTTTTGACGCAATCGCTTAAACAAGAACATGTTTTGGGGTCGGCTCAAATAGTGCCTCATCTTCTGATTTATAGGAAGTTTTACCGATGTCAGAAAACGACCTCATCCCCAATCCATCGCCTGATGAGCTGACAAAATTGCGTCAGCGAGTTGCCGAGTTGGAAAATGCTGAAAAGCGCTACCTAAATCTGTTTGAGAACGCAGGAGATGCCATTCTCATTGTTGATCCCGTAACATTCACGATTGTGGACGCCAACGCCAACGCAGCCCGTCGATTTGGATATTCCAAAGATGAGCTAAAACGGTTACAGATTGCCGATATTGAAATCCCACAGGATACCCATCAATCGAATAGTGGCTTTGTATGGGAATCTTTTGCCAGTGGTGTCATCCTCTATGAATGTTACTACCGACGCAAGGATGGCTCCCTGATGGCGGTCGAGGTTAGCCGGAGCTACGTTGTTGCTGGGGGGCAAACTCTCCAGCAAAATGTAGTGCGTGATATTACAGCCCGCAAAGAAATGCAAGCCGCTTTGCATGAGAGTGAAGAACGACTACGATCCACTTTCGAGTCCCTAGACGACTTTGTAGTGGTGCTTGATAAAACAGGTCTAATCTTGGATTATCACATCGCCCCCCACTCTGGTGGATTTGGGCTACAGGTTGAGATTTTTAAAGGTCGGCCCTATTGGGAACTATTGCCCGCCGAAGTCTCAGCTATGTTAGATGATCACATCCAATCCTTGATGGATTCGGGTGTTGTCCAAGAATTCGACTATTCCATCACCGAGCCGCCTAACCAAGTGATGTGGTTCAATGTGAAGATTTCATTGCGATCTGACAGCGAAGGTGGATTCGCTGGGGTGACGATTGTTTTCCGCGACATTACCGAGCGCCGCGATGCCGAGCAGCAACGTTTGGCCTATAGCCTAGAACGCGAACGGGTCAAATTGTTGGGCGATTTCATTACCAACGTTTCGCATGAATTCAAAACCCCCTTGTCCGTCATCATGACGAAAATCTACTTGATGGAAAAAACGATGATGAATGAAAAGGAGATAGAAAAACTACGCATTATTCAAGAACAAGTTACCTATATCAATCATTTAATCAGCGCCATGTTAATGATGTCTCGCCTAAACACGGATTCGGAATTCGCGTTTGAGCCATTTGAGTTAAGCGGTTTAGTTCGAGAAGTGGTGGTTACAGCTCATCAGTTGGCGGCTACTCGACAACAATCTATCAAATTGAACCTCCAGCAAGATTCGTTTATTGTGCTAGGTAAAAAAGAGGATGTCCATCATGCCCTGTACAACCTAATTGAAAATGCCCTATTGTTTTCGCCTAACGAGGCAACCATCACGGTGAATATCCTATCCAAGGGAAATTATGTTCTACTGGAAATCATTGACCCCGGCATTGGCTTAAGTAAGGAAGATGTGCAATTTATATTTGACCCTTTTTATCGAGTGGATAAGGCAAGAACAGCCCGAAAAGCAGGTTTAGGCTTATCTATTGCTAAGAAAATTATCGAAATTCATAAGGGTGCTATTGAAGTTACAAGCACTTTGGGAAAAGGAAGTACTTTTGCTGTATACCTTCCTCAGATCAATCACTAGAAATCTCACCCCTCAAAGCAATCAAATATGAATTTTGTAAATTCATTTTCTCTGCTCTAAACGCTTGTTGACAAACCTATACACTCCGAGTATAGTTTTTAAAAATAAGCTAGACACGCAGTGTATAGGTTTTTAATGTCAGTAAAAAACACCCTCTTGGCCCTTCTTTTTCAACACCCCATGCACGGCTATGAACTCAGCAAACAATTGCCGCTAGTGCTAAATGCCGAATGGGATGTGAAACCGGGGCAAGTTGCCAGCACACTCGCCCGACTCAAGGAGGCGAATCTGGTAGATTACGATGTTGAGCCCAATGATGATGCGCCAGATCGTAAGGTCTATGCGCTGACACCTGAGGGGTTAGAAGAGCTGACTGTTTGGTATCTAACCCCCGAAGTACGGGGTTATCGTCTAGGGGATACCTTCTATATCAAGCTAGTGCTCAGTCTAATTGGAGGCCCAGTTAGTCCTGAACAGGTCTTGATTAGCCAGCGCCGTGAACTCTACCGCCAACTCCACGACGTGACCGAACTGCGCCGTCAAGCTGACCCAATCACCCAGCTTCCTTGGGTTTTGCTGCTAGAGAGTGCCGTCATGCACCTAGAAGCTGATCTGCGCTGGATTGAGATGTGTGAAGCCCGCCTGCCCGATTTAAAGCGCTACAACCCGCCTGAACCAGAAGTCAAAGCACGAGGGCGACCCCGCCGCAGGGCTGAAGAGGCCACCCCCAACGATTAAACACCATCAAATTGCAGCCAACCCTGCCAAAAGCGCGGCGTGTTTTGTGCTGCCAAATGTAAGAAAGGCTTAGATTATGAACATCATTCGCACTGATTCGCTTACTAAAATCTATGGCGACGAGGCCCACAAACTCTATGCCCTCAAAGATGTCACCTTCAGCACCGAAGAAGGCGAATTTGTTGCCATCATGGGGCCCAGTGGTTCGGGCAAAAGCACATTGCTCTATTTGTTGGGAGGGCTAGATCATCCGACCAATGGCAAAGTCTACCTGCGTGAAAAGGACATCAGTACCCTGCCAGATAATGCACTCTCTGAGGTGCGACGTCAACAAATCGGTTTTATATTCCAGTTCTTTAACCTGATTCCTGTGTTAACCGCCCAAGAAAACGTCGCTATACCACTTATTCTAGATGGGGTGCCGCGTAGTGAGGCATTAAGCCGCGCCGAGCAAGCATTACAGAAAGTTGGCTTGGCAGATCGTAAATCACATCGCCCCTCCGAGCTTTCTGGCGGGCAGCAGCAGCGTGTGGCGATTGCGCGGGCACTTGTGACCAATCCTGCAATTATCCTAGCCGATGAGCCAACTGGAAATCTCGATTCCAAAACTAGCGACGAAGTGATTAGCCTACTGCGGAATATTGTGGATGAATATAAGCGAACAATGATTATCGTCACCCACGACCCCCGTGTCGCAGCCCATGCAGATCGGATTGTGTTCCTAAAAGATGGCGAAATTGCGGATGAAAATCACCTCAAGGGCTATGGCAATGAAGCCCAGATACGTGAACAACTAGGCCGCATTACGGTGCATTGAGGGAGGAAACTATGAAATCCGCTGCATGGTTACAAATGATGATTATGGTTGCTCAATATTTGAAGGGCCGTAAGTTACGCACGCTGCTAACCACCCTCGCAGTAGTTTTTGGGGTGGGCATGATATTCGCGTTCAACCTTGTCCTGCCCAGTGCGATGGATGCGATTCGTCACGCACTAGAAGGTGATCAAGAAGCGGTTGATTTGAACATCACCAGCACAACTGGAGAGGCATTTGCCCCAGAACAGCCCATTCAGGCTATTAGTAATCTGGAAGGGGTCGAAGCTGTGGCGGGGATTTTACAGCGCAAGGTGATTTTCCCCGACAATTTTAATGCTGCCTATGATGAAATCGAGATGGTTGGCGTTAACCCAGCCACAATTCGACAGGTGAATGCCTATGAATTGAAAGATGGACAGTTTTTGCAACCAGAAGATACAGGCGTGCTGGTGGTACCAAATGGTGTCGCCAAAGTCGGGGATACCTTTCCCCTCCTGACCACCAATGGGGTGCAATCCTACCAAGTGGTTGGCGTTCTCAAAGACAAGCCCATAAACCCTGATATGCCGCGTTTGCTGACCACCCTTAGTGACGCCCAAGCCATTGTGAATCAGCCCGGTTTGATTAATCTCATCCAAGTCAAATATGCTGACGGGGCCAATTCAGATCGCCTGACGGCCCAAATCGAAAAGACATTGGGGGCGGATTTTGTGACCAATGCAGAATCGGACACCTTTGCTTCAATGAAAATTGGCCTCGCCATGCTGAATGTTTTTGCGGTCATTGCCCTTTTTCTGGGCGGCTTCCTAATTTTCAATACATTCCGTACAGTGGTCATTGAGCGGCGGCACGACCTAGGGATGCTACGGGCGATAGGGGCGACTCGTCGGCAAATCATGCAGTTGATTCTGCTTGAAAGCTTGCTGCAAGGCTTAATTGGCACATTTATCGGTTTAGTGACGGGCTATCTCCTCGCCCTTATCATGACCCATTATCTCACGGGTCTCTATTCACAATTTGCTGGCAGCATCACACTGCATCTGGAAATTCGCGCCTCGGCCTTTTTGCTGGCGGCCTTGATGGGGCTAGGGGTAACGCTGCTGGCGGGGTATTTTCCGGCTCGCCATGCCAGTCGCACTGCCCCATTAGAGGCCCTGCGTCCCACGACAGTAGCGGCAGCGCATCGTGCGGCACGGTGGGGTCTGTATGTTGGATTGGGATTGATGCTGGTGGCAGCGCTGCTCTTAATCGTCAATGAAGCCGGTGCCCCGCTCGGTGCAGTGGTATTTCTGGTCGGTACAGTCATCGCCGCCCCAGGTCTGGTCGTACCTGCTGCCCGCTTGCTCGATCCAATTTTGACGCTGTGGTTTGCCCGCGAAGGCGATATTGCCCGCAGCAACATGGTGCGCCAGCCGGGACGGGCCTCCATCACCGCCAGCACCTTGATGATTGGCCTTGCGACTCTGATTATGATCGCAGCAATGGTAAGTGGCTTTGATGCCATGACTGAGGACATGCTTAACACAAGTTTCGCCAGTGATATATTGCTAATGCCACCAGCCATTGCAGTTTATAGCAACTTGATTGGCGCTGACCCCAGTCTTAAGCAGAACCTCATGGCCCTTCCAGAAGTCGAAACTGTCAGCGATTGGCACTTTGCCTCCAGTTTCCATGATGGATCGCGGCTTTACATTCTCGGTATTGACCCGACGACGTATCCGCAGGTCACGGCTTTGGAGTTCCGCGAGGGCAATGCCCAAGACGCCTATGCTGCCCTTTCCAGTGGACGCAACGTTATCATCAATTCGCTAACCGCCATCACCTTCGGCTTGAGAGTGGGAGATACCCTTGCGCTTCAAACAGCGGAGGGAGCGCAACCCTACCGAGTGGTTGGTATAGCTAATGATATCTTGAACTTGAAATTGTTGAGCATGATGATTTCACAGGACAACATGGCGACGGACTTTCACAAAACCGAGAGTATCTTCCTCATGATTAATCTCAAGCCGGGTGTAGATCAACAGGTAGCCCTCAGCAAGATTAAGACAGTGGCACAGGCTTATCCTCAATTCAAGGTTGACCTAACGGACAACTATCGCAAGGACTTATTGGATATCACGACGGGGGTAGTGCAAATCTTCTATATTCTGGCGGCGCTCATTCTCATTCCGGCGGCATTGGGGTTGCTCAATACCCTGACGATTAACATGTTGGAGCGCACCCGCGAAATAGGTGTTGTGAGGGCTATTGGAGCCAGTCGGACACAGGTGCAGCGTATGGTGGTTGCCGAAGCTTTGTTGTTGGGGTTGTTTGGCGCGGCAATGGGTGTGCTGGCCGGCGTTGCCATGAGTTACGGTTTTACAACGGCCTTCTCCACTATCGGTTGGAAAGTGCCTTATATCTTTCCGATTATGGGGATTGGTGCAGCATTAATTATCGCCATACTATTGGCAATGTTTTCCAGCGTGCTGCCCGCCCGCAATGCCGCCAAACTGGATATTATTCGGGCTCTACAGTACGAGTAACGGACTTCTAGCCGAATAAAAGAGCGCTATTATTGTGTAAAAATAGCGCTCTTGTTATGCTATGGTGCTTTTTGACACTGATCAAACCCTGTCGTCTATTATGGCAATTCCAGTGTAGGTTAAAAACAAAGTTTATTGATAAGGTCAGTAAAAAATTTGTGGGCACTGAGGGGCTCGAACCCCCGACCTCCCGGATGTAGCCCCATCAGCACCCACAAAAAGGCATTAACTAGCGGTCTTCAACCTCAGAGGATTTATACGATGGAATACGCGATTTATAGGCCGTTCGCTTGATTTCGTCTTGCACTCTCTGACGAGTAGTATGTAGATAATGGGACTCAAAAACCTGAATGGTATCTCCCATAGCGGCTGCAGCTGTTGGGATATCCACTTGTTGTTGAATCAGGTTGGTAGCTCTCCAATGTCGGAAGTGATGGGAATGAATTGGGCGGTCAATACCTGCTTTAATAGCGGCACGCTCAACCATGTCCGAAATGGCCGTTGCCGTCAGGCGATTATAGGCACCCCGGGTGGCACAAAACACGTATTGATGTGGGGCAGGAGGACGACGCCTCAGCCACTCTTGCAAGGCCAATGCACATTCTTCACCAAAAAAACTATCCCGCCAAATATCCCCCTTTCCCAAAACAGAGGCTGAGTAATCCGACAAATAGAGTTTGTCGAGGGTTAATCCAGCAATCTCCATTGCCCGACAACCTATATCGCGCATAAAGAGGATAATCGCATAATTCCGGGCATGACCAAATGCCGCCATTGTAATGAGATGGATCTCTTCATCGGTCGCAATGCGGTGTTCAGGAATACGACGCGGCAAGGTCTTTTGTGCAATGTTACGGGCTGGATTTTTGTTCGGCTCAATGACATCCATTTTGACAAGCCAGTTAAAAAATGAACGGATGGTCTTGATACGTCCATGAATAGTATAGGCTGAGAGTTTGCCCTCGCGGGTGGGCCGCGCGGGATGATCTTTAAACAGGATAGATTGCTCGTTCATAAGGGCAACCCACTCGTGAATATCAATGGCCGTGACTCGCTCAACATCGCGTGTTGAGCCAAGCCATTCGATCAATGGCCGCAAAACACCATCTGCGTTGTAACGAGTTTTAGGTTTGTTGTAGTGACGCAAAAATTGCTCAAGTGCGTCTTGTAATTGCATTATGCATACTCCGTAATCGTGCCGCTGAAATGACTGGTTGGTCTAAACATTTCTGATTCGATGGTTGACCTAAAGGGTCACCACTGTAGTTTGTCCACGTTTTTGAAACCCAAGTAAACAAACAATCCGATTGGAACGCAGGTAGCCATACATCAACCAGATGCGTTCCATCGGTAACCCCAGTCTAGATTGGTCAGAAGCAGTTGGGTGCTGTGATTTAGATTATACAAGAAAACCCAGCGCGGTTGAAACATTTGGGGATAAACCCCTCGCAAAACTGAAACGGCGGCGTGTTTGAGGCACGCAAAGTAACCCTGCTCAGGGATGAGCAGGCAAGTAGAAACGTTCACCACACATGACTCCCGATGTTGTGATAGTTAAATCAATTGAATACACAAGAAGGGTCTATGAATAACATAAACGGTCATCTAATTCCCATACGATTGCACGCCGCCTGTCACATTGATGACAGGTCGCGCGGCCCAGTCTTCGGTACTAGACAGGTCAAGGTCAATCTGTCGGCTCACGGAATTGGACGAGGTTGCTCGATGGATGGGAAACTCCGATGAAACCCATGGAGGATTTCAACCAGCGGCTCACGGCAGCCGAGGCCATGTCTGGTGAAGCCCGGATCACCGCCCTACTGGAACTGCTGCGGGCTTATCGTCCGATCTTGCTCTTGATGCACGAAACCCTGCATGAACTCGAACACAGTATCGACCGGATCGAGCCTCTCCCGCAGCGGCTTGGGTTCATGCACCAACTCGAAATTGTCATGCAACAGTGTGGTTACAGCCGCACCACCCTCTATCAGTCCAAGATCGATCAAGTTCGTGAAACCCTCAACAAGGAGTCCGATTTATGAAACTGACCGTTCAGTGTATTGGCAATGGCGACACTGCCCTTGTCACTCTCCAGTTCCACCATGCCCCGGATGGGCAACCCTATGTCCGATTAACCGAGTTGATACGCGGCTCGGATGAGCTACTTCTCCGATCGGTCAATCCGGAGGTGTTGGCGGTGCGCGATCACCCCGAATTGCATGACCTCATCCAAGACCAAACATGGCATATGGAAGCGGTCGAGGCTTTGGTGTTGGGTTATCTCAATCGCCAGAGCGAGGTCCGGATTCGGTTGCATCAAACGTGGGAAGCCGCTTTACGGCGGCAGTGGGTCAAAGACTGGTCAGCCCCAGTCGGAAAGGAATGAAAAGCGACCGGAGCGTCATCTCCGGTCACCCAATGCCTTACGAGGCAGTTCTTATCGTACACCAAAGGCGTTAACGCCGCCTAAAAATTTTCAAAAATGGGTGGAGGTTGGGAGAACAGGTCGGGTTTTATGGAGCATATGACATTAGCATCACTAGATTTTGAGCAGTATCGAGGCCTCATTCGGGATGACCTGCATGTCACACTGGTCATCACTTGCAAAAAGGGTGGCGTGGGTAAAACCACGCTTGCCCTCAATCTCGCCGTCGCCTTGACGGCCCTCGGTTTTAAAGTCGCGCTCATCGATGTCGACCCGCAAGGGGGTATCAGTGTGTCACTAGACATGCTGGATGACTACGGTGCACCGATTGAAGGCATCTTTGATTTACTCATCAAAGAGATGCCCTTGGACAAAGTCGTTTTCCAAGCCCCAGCGGATGAGTATGAATCGGTGCGCCGCCAGCCGGGAGGTGAACTCTATGTCCTACCCGGTGGCAATAAAACCCAACGCGCTGCCGTCGTCATTAACGAAGACGGCGAGGACTACGACTTACTGACCCGCCTGATTCAACCGCTGCGCGACCGGGTGCATTTCACCATCATTGATACAGCCCCCTCGAATGCCCTCTGGGAAGGCGGCATCCTGAGTGGCGCGGATTATGCCCTCATTCCAACCCAACTAAATCGTTTGAGTGTGGATGGGGCCACACGCACGGTTACTCAAATGAATCGTTTGGCTGGTTTGCATCAAGCACGCCTACTGGGCATTCTACCCACAATGGTCAATCTCAATACACATGGACAAGCCGAACATTTGCTGGACTTAAAACAGAACTACCCCGGCTTGGTCTGGGAAAGCGTCGCCATCCCTGAAAGTCAAGTCTGGCGGGATGCCAGCGAAGCCGCCCGTTCGATTTTTTCCTTCAAATCACTCACCAATCCCGCCGGCAAACGCTTGGCTGAAAACGCCATGTGGGCCGTCGCTCAGCACTTCTTAGCCCAAATTCACCAAAAGGAGACTCGTTATGGGCAGTAGACGTCAACATCGCACGGCAGGTCAATCCCCGCTCAATACCTTGGAGCGTTTGGATTGGGAATGGCTGGCCTTAGGCGAGATTACCCAAGACCCTCACCTCCAGATGCGTCTTGAGGGTCTGGATGAAAAACACGTCCGTGATCTGATGGCTACCGTTGAAGACAAGGGCATTGACGACGCCATCATCGTCGTGCGCGAGGGTAAAACCTACTGGCTGGCCGACGGGTTTCATCGGGTCGAGGCCTATCGCCGCGTGGCAATAGCTCAAGGTGTGGCTTGGGAAACACAACGTATCAAAGCCTTCACCCAAACCGGTACTTTTGAGGATGCCAAACAACTGGCTCGTAAAGCCAATCTGCGCCATGGGAAACCCCTCTCGCCCGCCAGCCGTAAAGCCATCCTCTTTGATATGGTGCGCGGGGGCGAAGAAATCAATGGGTTACCCGTCAAACGCCTCAGCAATGGGGTTTTGGCAGCCGAACTAGGAGTGCATAAGGATACTATTGCCGAATGGTTCCGAGAACTAATTGAGGAAATGACTGACGGAATTCCGTCAGTGACAGTCGAAGACCGCACCGTTGTGTATGGGCGGGATGGACGCGAAATCAACGTCACAACCATCCAACACATTACCCAACAAAGGCATGAAGAGGAGCGCAAACGCAAGGCTGTCGAACAAATGGAAACCCAAGCTCATGCCGAAGCCGAGAAGCTGGCCCGCTATCGCTCGTCAAATGTGATCTTTCGCGCCAAGTTCGTTGCTGAAATGCTGCTGGCGACTGCTAGTAATCGCAATCTCGCGGGCAAACTCAAAATTGATCTCTGGTCAGACCATACGCCGGACGAACAAAAAACACAGGCCTATTATCAGAAAATGGCGGACCGACGTTTCACCCTCTCAACCGACCGTGAAATGCAATTTCTGCGTGATTTCAAAGCACCGAAAGAATATCGCTGGTATCAAGACCTGCTGAATCTGCCTGCCCACATCTGGCAACAAGCCGAAGAAGAAGACTGGGATGAAACCACGATGCAAACATGGTTGGTGGAATCCCAATCCTTCAGTCCCCGCACCAGCATGGCCCAGCCTAAACATGGTGATCGCGCCTATCCACTGCCAGCCCCGATGAGCCGTCATCGGTTGACCCCGACGACTACCGAAGTCGCCGTTGAGGAACATGGCGAACCCACCTACCCCTGCCCTTTCCGGATCGGCCAGAACGTGCGGGTCTTGGCAACGGATGAACCGGGTATTGTACATGACACGACATGGGTCAATCTGGCGTGGGCGATTCAGGTCAACTTGTACAATGGCCTGCAAACCTTTCGCCTTGAAGAACTGGCCCACTTGCGAGCAACCGAGGCGACAGATGGACTAACACCCCGCATACCTTTCCAAATCGGGGATATCGTGCAAGACAGCGCTACCGGGGCCTATGTTGAAGTCGTGCAGATCCATGACGCCAGCCTTATCATGTTGGCCGAAGATGACCAAGGCGATACCTACGAATACGAAGGAGGATGGGAAGATTTTACTAAAATCACCGCCACCCCTGAACAACTGGCTCAAGCCACCGCTAACCCAGCCATCGCAGCCGCTGCCTTAACAAGCGCATCAGGTGATCCCCAACGGTCGATCGCTGCGCTTTTTGAGCACCCGACGAGCCCAGATGATCCCTATGAAATGCCCGACGAAATCGCCCAGTTTCGTGCCGCTTATCTCGCGTGTGAGGAAGCGGTGACCCAGCTCAAAAATATTCCGGTCACCCTGCTGCGGCTGCAACCACCTTTGGTCAAACAACAATACGTCAAAGAGTTGACCCGGCTGGATGATTATGCGCATGGGGTCGTGGCCGCCTTGATTCAACTCATCGGGCGAGCCGTCAATGTCTAGGCGGGCCGACGATAGCAGCCGTTAGGCTGGTTTTACGCAGACGGGGTGGCTGGGGGCGCAAGTCACGCCGAGCTACGACAGCGTAGTGAAGTCGAGCGGTCGCCAGCACGATTCAACCATGCCGATATGGCTTTATTTAGGCCATTTTAACGCCTTGCATAAGCCGTGTTCTGAGGTAGGATGTGCCTCAGGCAGACCCAGTAAAAAGCCCCACTGAGGTAAACAGTAGGGGCTTCAGACAGACAGCGTTACGGCTGTCGAGAGGAAATTATAACATGGTTAAAGTATGGAGTCCGAGAATTGGGGATTATAGGCTCTATCCAATGGGTGACGCCCTGTTTATCACGCTGGATGGTGAACTTGTAGACAGATCAGATTTGCTAAAGGTTATCGAGTCATTAGAGTTTGCAGCCGACATGCTGCTGACGACAACGCCGGATGATTATCGAAATATCTACACCGATCACGTGATTCAGTCGCTTGAAGATAAACGCATTATCTGGTCTCCTGATCGTTACGCCCATGAATATGGGTCGGGTGTCTACTTCTTTCAAAGCGGAAACAAAATCAAAATCGGTCAAACTGCTGATTTCGATCAGCGTATCCATAAATTGCGCTACCGCTATGGCAGCGATTCAAAGATGTTGGCTTGGATTGAAACAGGCCAATATAAGCAAATTGAGAAATTACTCCATCGCAGATTTTCACGAATCAACACTTTTGGCGATTGGTTCTCTCCGATTGACGAAATCCTGCAATGGCTTGAAGAATTGCAGGGTGCATGATGGCAAAAAAGTTCGATTGGAGCGCACCACTATACTGCAATCCGCATATCGCCGTCGCGGTTGGGGCTGAAGCGGGTATCGTTTACGAGCGTCTACGCTGGATGATTCAGGACTCCAAAGGCAAAAAGACCGAATTCGGCACGATTCGAGACGACGGACGACGCTGGGTGGACTTCACCTATGCCCAACTGCTCGAATACCTACCCATCTTCAAAACCACCAAGTCGCTACGGGATGTCATCACGAAGCTGGAAAAGACTGGACTGATAGATTCCGAATCTTTCATAGGTGGCAAATGGTACACAGTCAGCGACCTTGACCCGGCCAGCCTGACGAAAATCGTCACCCCTGAGCCTGACAAAAATCGTCTGGGGGATGACGAAAATCGTCACTCTGGCCTGACGAAAAATGACACCCCCCCTGACGAAAATTGTCAGCCCCTTATATATAAGGAATCCGAAACAACTTCCGAAACAACTTCCGAAGCGGTAGCCGATTCTTCTTCCCCCACCCCGTCAGCACCAGCGGCAGTCGTCGAAGAACAAGAAGAAATTTCAAAATCACCTGTCGTTCTGAGTGAAATTGAAGTTTTAGAAAAAGCCTACCGTGACCTCTGCGGGGTTTGGGAGGGGTCAAGCAAGGCGGTGCGAGCGCAAGTCAAAACCAATCTAGCGCTGCTTCTCAAGGATGCACCCCATTTATCCGCCGCTGATTTTGAAGACTTTAAGGCTTATTACGACGCCGTCACAGCCCGAAAGCCCCACCCCATTAAACCCACCCCGAATTTTGTGACGGGCGGCTGGCAACAATTTCAGGCTTGGCAGACCCAGTACCTCAACGAAACGGTGTGGGAATCTCTACCGGGGATTGATCGCAGTATCGCCTTTACACGCAATACATGGCGCGACATCCAGCGAGCTAACGTGGGTGATTTCTGGCGTATATCCGTAGGTTTCGCGCTCAAGGGTTATCGCAAAGCATCCGACGAGTTATGGGTTGAAGTGCCTCCTGAGCAGTGGCCGGATTGGGCCAAAGAAAGCGCTTAAGGGTAAAACGAACACCTTGGGACTATTCGACCACGCCGACTTGTATCCCAAGTTCTTGACGGATTCTGCAGAATCAACACACCCCCTTGAAACATAGGGAGTGTGTTGATTCTGCTTGGAAAAGCCGATGGGGTGACATACACTCCGTTTAACCATACCCCTTAAAAATGCAAGCAGTAACCTTGCAATCTGGCGTAAGGTTGGGACAAATCATAAAGCCTACTCAACAAAGGTACCGATGCGCTCTGGTAGAATTGAACCATCCTCTGTCGATCCTGCCCCGCCACCAGCAGATGAAGCACGCCAAGTGCGTGCACTCACAGGGATAGATACAGGCTGCCCAACATACTGATATTTGTAGATACCAGAGTTCCAATCCAAATCATTGCGGCGATAAAAGCTACCGTCACTATAAAACAGACCGAAGCTGTCGCCACTACTAGCATCCCAATTCCCTCCGACCAGCTGACCATAGTCAAATGTTGATGGCACACCAAAATATTGTGCAAAGGTGAAGGCCGAAAGCAAGGTGGTCGGGGGCACATTCGTCCACGCGATATGTGGGCCGCGCCGGACTGCAATGCTATCGAGACCGTCATTATTCCAATCACCCGCAATAAATTGGAAATCACCTATAAATCCAGCCGAGGTTGGTAGCAGTTCGCTTAACCATTGAGATGAAATCGTCGGCGTTGTGCCACTGGTCAGCGAGCAGGTAAACCACAAAACAAATACAGTCATTCCATTCAATTGAGCCTGCTGTACGACCCCAATGCAATCGCGACTGGCGCTGCTACTGAAACGTCCTGCAACGGGTATACCATTTGGTCCAATCCAGATCGGCGTCCACGCCCCCCCTCCGGTGTTATTGGAATAATAGAAAGCTCCATTGGCAAACACACCGGGTGTTCGGGTGCCGTTTCCATCCCAATCGCCCAAGACCCATTGACCACCAATAGGTGGTGCAACAGCATAGGCCGTATAGGCATTCAAGGGTGGATAGTTGACTAGTGTCGCGATATAGCTGATCACACCAGCAGAAGGATTGATGAGGGCAAGTGTATCGGTAGCCTGTGTTACATTGGTGATTTCGAAGCGTAAGTTTCCAGCAGAGCCACCATGACCACCAATCATAATGTAATAGGTGGTACCAGCCGTCACCGAAACGTTGAGCGAAGAAGTGACTCCTGTAGCAGAGTAACTGCAGCCCACTGAGATGAGACTGCCCGGCGAACCACGATAAATCGCCATCACAGTAGCATAATCTGACCAACGGGTGTTGAAATTGAGAGAACGTGAGGTAGCGGGGGTATACCGATACCAAACGGTCCGCCCAATGGTGCTGTCACACGATGGCACTGGGTCACCTGTACTCACCCGTGCCCCAAGCGTTCCTTGGGCATTATTAAACGGCACTGTTGTGATCACACCAGCTGCTCCAATGGTGTCGTTAGGCGGGGTCGAAGCAACGACTATCGTAAATGACCGTGGGGTCGAAATTAACCCAAAACTATCGGTGGCAACCACTGGAACGGTGTAGACTCCCTGTTGATTAGCCGAGGGCGTCCATGTAAAGGTTCCTGTCGCAGGATTGCCCGGGGTATCAGTAAAAACGGAGCCTATTGGCCCGTCTATCTCAAGAGTAACAATATCACCCGGATCAACATCCGAGGCCGCAAATTGGAGCGTCAAGGTCTGACCCGCACTGATATTGTACTCAGCAGCCGTGGCCGGGCTGGGTGGCGCATTAATAATCGGGGCGGTGGAGACACCGGGCGTAACAGTTGTGCCACTAAAGAAACGGAAATTGTCTAAGAATACCGCCGTGTCATAGAGAGAATCTCCAATATCCATGACTGTAAAAATAAGAGTGATTTCGGTCGTCCCAGCGGGAATAATTGGGGCTACCGACGTCATAATCTGTGTGCCTCCATCGTAAGTGGTGCCGAAGGCATTACCCGCTGACATTCCAGTGACGCCTGTCGTATTAATGGAGACGCGCTGACCTGTATTGTCAAATGCATAGTTATTGGGTGCCGTGATGGTATTGCTGCTGATTATGAAGTTTGAGGTTGGGGTTTCCATCAAGAAACTGTCATTGAATGAGCCCCCAACAAATTCAGCATATTCTTCTGATAGGAATTTCCAATCCACTGCCAAATATCGTGTTCCGGGGGGCACCCGCAATCGCAGGGTCAGTTGAACCATATCATTGCCCGAGGAGTTGTTGAGGCCACCGAGGGTTGTTGACAAGCTCCCTTCATTGTTGAATCGGGTAGCCTGCGCAGCCGTCCCCGACGAAAGAACAGTGAAATTCGATCCTCGACTGGGGAAGCCACCAGGCAAAGGTCCGGATACATAAGCCCCAAGGCGATCACTCGTGCCGAGACTGGCGCTGACAACCAAAGACCCTGGAAAATCAAGGGAGCTAACTACGTTATTGACTAGGCCACCTGTTACTGCAAACCGCAGATTTCCGCCACTGCCAAGTATCCCATTACTAGCAACTTGGACATAATAAGTGGTGCCGAGAGCCAGTACCCGTGATATGACTGATGTGCTGTTTGGGCCACTGTTGTTGTCACATGCCACCTCCACAAGATTACTAACATTGTCAGGATTGCCTGTCCACAATGATATCACCGTGTCAAAGCTCGACCCGATCGTACTAAACTGCATTGTTTCAGTAGTAGTTGGGGTGTATTGATACCAAACACTCCGGGCAACGCCCAATGGAGCACACAAGGACGATGGCGAGGGTTCACTGCTATGATTGGCGTTTGAGGTCGACATATTGTGAACATAGGGAAGATCTGTCACTACACGCCGCGCTGCAAAGTCATTATTACCTCGGGAATATGTATTGAGATACATACAAAATGAGTGATTTATGAGGTCTACCAAGCTCGTCACAGTGCACCCAGTTGTAAAATAATCTAAGAGGCTCGGGGCACGGAAGATCTTTTCGGTATTCGGAACACCCGTGTCGAACAAACGAGATTCAACCCCAGTAGACTGTGGAACAGGATCAAAAATAGTTCCTGTCCCTCCAAGATGAACGTAATGACGATAGTAGGGGCCTTCTGGGAACCACGGCGCAGCACCTCCCATTGTGGTAATGTCTATATAACTTTTATAGAAGTTCCAGTTGGCCCAATTAGTGGCTAACCACCGTAGAGCAACGGATACAATCAGAGCTCCCCGACTGTGCCCAACAATTTCCAGTCGGGTAAGATTGGGATAGGAATGTACGACTTCAAAGTAGTTGAGGATATTGATAATCAGGGATGCCACTGCTGGGTTCTGTTGTGTAATATTCGGCAGATAATTGATGATGTAATCCATAATCAAGCTCATGGCCGTTCCAACATCTGGCGCTATGCAACCGGACGTGTCAAGCGGGTCACCCGCCGTTCCACTGTAAATGCCCATCACCCGCCGTGGGAAAACTGCTGCTTCCAAACTCACTAGACTATCGCGGTGTTGTGCTGCCGTAGTGCAGATACCATTAACCCAAAATACGGACGCAATATTGATCGACGCTCCATTTAGGCCTCCATCCTGATTGCTACATTGAAAGTCATTGCCGCAAGTGTATCGTACGTCGGTACTCGCGCTCCCAACTTCGGATATGTGTTCTAATGTCTTTGTTGTCTCAGGTATAGCCGTATATATAGCATCAATCGCTATGACACCTGAAGAGGCATAAAGGCGGAGTGTATGGAGAGTGTCGTCGAGGTAATCAATGACCGCCCTTCGCTGGAAGGCAGTGGTACTTGCGGTGGTCAAGACAGTCCGCAGTACATTATGATCAACTTCAATTGCGAGGATACCAAGCGCTGTCGCTTCTACATAGACAATCTCAACAAGCCTTCCACTGAATTCCAGCGTTAAGGTATCGTCCGAATTGCCACTACTAAATAGATAGCTACCACCACTGGCTCCCGAGGCAGCCTGAGAACTCCAAGACCCTTGATGTATCACAAGTGGATCATCTGATTCGATTAAGCGAAGTGGAGTGCTGTTAGATGGGCTTTGTGAATAGGCCACAGGGCTAGGAATGACCAACGCGGTTATAACGGCTAAGATAGTGATTATGAAAACCGCCCGTTTGAAAGAAATAGACATATTGTCATTCATATCATTACTCCGGGAAGTGTATTTCATAGACATACTGTCATTTTACAGCAATTAATATTAGTATAAAAACGATGTGGTTTTTTACCTGCTTTTTGATGTTATAGGTCATTTTTAGCCGCTTGGCTTGTTAGACATATCGCTGCATAGTAAACCGCTGCTTAATAGCTATTGAGGAGACTACCCAGCTAAAAGCGGATTTCAATCACTTATCGCAAGTTCTCAACCGAAATGAACTGAAACCGCCGGACAGTCTTCCATACAAGGTTCTGATGAAAATTTATAGTCGACTGGGTGAGTTGATGGCTGAAAGGCTGGCAGAATCCAACCGACAGAATTTATGGGGAAAGTTGACTTATTGTGACTCTTTTGGAGGGTGTTCCGTTTTAAAACAGCGTGGTGAAAAAGTCGCCACGGCTACAGGCTCAATTCTTGGAACCTATAGCCGAATTGACAACTAGGTTGACGAGTGGATTTGATTATTGGGTAGAGTTATAGATCGGCCCATCGTCTATGGCTTCACTTTTCTTATTGTGATTCACCCTCACAAATACCTCGCCAGAGCAACTTGCGCCGGCTGGGTCAGTCGCCGTATATCCGATGTGGTAGACCCGGCCATTGCCATTTCCAGCACGTTCAGCACGGACGCTCGCTGCCGAACTGCCAAGCCCAAACCCATCAGGTGCTGTATCCCCGTCCCCGTTTCCATTGGTTGGTTCATCTTGAAATATACTATTGATAGTGATGATAAAGGGGTCATTGTCGGTGTCAGTGATACCCAAAATATCGATGTTCACGAGTTGATGATTGGGCGGCCACAGGGAATTCCTACTTGGGGCTGCATTGGAGCAGTCAGGTGGGACATTAGCAGGTTGCTGAGACAATCTCACATAATCGACGTATAAAATTTCATCGCCCTGCCAAGACGTGCTATCAAGGTCAACAAATAGTGGCTTATTTAAAGGAAGCACGCCTGTATGTGTTGCGACAAGTTGATTGTCAACGTAAAACCGGACTATGGTATCTGTCGCTTCAATGCGATAGGTATGCCATACGGTAACATCAATGAAGCTAAGATCAAACTGCATATGAGAGCCACTTATACCAACATCTGCTATTAGAGTACCCGTAGCTGGTAATCCAAAATAGACCCATCCTCGGGCTGGATTTTGTCGATCGCTGTTAAAACCCCAAACTGCGCCAAGATTTGCTGTGGCAACACGCATCTCAAGGATAAGGGTTTCCTCACTAAGAATAAAAGATGGTTGCGAAATAACGGTTCCACCTGAGCCGATGACGTGTCCACTATGTACGTTGAGAATCCCTCCTGTGACTTCAGCAAAAGCATCGTTATTGGGATGGGTGCCGAAAGTCCATAAGGCCGTATTGAGACTTGTCCCATTGAACTCATCCGAGAGTAGCAATGTGTTTTGAGCATGAAGACTGCTGGTACTGATGAATGATAGTCCAATCAGAGTAAACACTATGAACCACTTGAGCACAGATTTTAGCTTGTTCATCGGTTATTTCCTCCTGCTAAAAAGGACTTCAATAATCAAATATGGAGACAGAAACTATCGTAATTAATATAAAAACAAAGGAAAGTGATGAACATCATTTTCTAAAGGGAGTAATGTAAGCAGTTAGCAAATTCAACAATACTTGGGTTTCTTAGAAACTTTCGTTGCTAACTCTATTGGGAGTCACTTTAGATTATGTCTTTTTACCCATCTGCACAGGTGTAGCGTTTTAGGAGAGCCTGTTGAAAAAGTAGGATGAGATAGGCAGGTTGTAGATGAATAAAGGGGGCTCTTGGTAGTCACAAATGAGGCAAGTCAAGTGCCACTCGATTGGGTCAATTGGGGGTTGGTTTCCCCAACATAAGTTTCAATGGGTAGAGTCATACGAGGCGCTATTCTGGAAAACACAGTGTTTTTGAGTTCCCAGCGGTAGCGCCCTGTTGACCAAACTCAGAAAGGTTGTTTCGAATCTATAGCTACTTCAATAATCGCACGTTATCGATGGCAATAAACCCTTGAAACGATTGATTGGTTCCGACTTTAAACCCCATTTCCCATATCCGCGTAAAATCTGTCGGCACCAGAGGTTCACCTGATGGAGGGGTCAGTTCCTGTAAAGGAACTGTGATTGGTATCCAGCCCCCGGCCCCGTTGAATGAAATGAATTCAGATTCTGCCCATTTCCAGTCAAAACCGTGCTTGACGTAAAGTCGAGTACCTCCCCTAGTCAGGCCGCCCGATGGGATGTATAGATCGACTGCCAGCCAATTGCACTGAGACCAATCTATCTGCTCATCCAACATTGGAACCTTCGCCCCAGCATCTTTGAAATTTTTATCCCCCCCTCCACCCGGATAGTTCGCTGTTATGAGCAAAGCAGGTTGTCCATCTGGTGTGTTGCCATGAGTAATGCCTACGCCCGCAGTCCAATCGCCTAATCCCAGTGACCAAGGAGTAATGTCAGTGTCGAAGGTATAGAGCCAAGTTGTCCCCGATATATTTCGCCCGCCAGAAATGATCGGAAGCGCATGAACATCGCCCTGCAAGACAGTGACTACATCGCTACTGACCCACAACGCATTGTCTGCACTGAGTAGCAACCAGTCAGCCGCCTCTGTGCGGGCAAATGCAGCAGCGGCTGATTTTCCCAGCAACATCCCTGCTCGTTCATAACCTGTACCGGGACCACGCCGGATGTTGACATCATTGCCTCCGACAGGGGAGACGATTACACTCAAGGTGTCAGAGTTACACATCGAGGTTAGTGCTTCATTGGTTCGCATGACATTATCGATGAAGATTGGCCCTTGGTAGGCAGAACGGCTTTCTATCTGAACACCAATTGCGCGGACTGAGGCAAGATCCGGGCTAGGGGCACCCGCACAAATTGGCTGCATAAAGTCTAAAGCAGCACTGACTGCCCTCCAACCTGCTGTGCCACCAAATGGAATAAATTGAGACTGTGCCCAATTCCAGGCCTCGCCGCTACCGGTTTTGATATAAAACCTGACAGCCTCGTTTTTTAACTCCTCAGGGACAAAAACGTCCATAACTAATTGCGTAGAATCTCTCCAATCTTCACCTGAATCTGCCACAATGGTTCCAACCTCGCCATAGGCGGGCGGCTCGCCCCCGGGAAAGTTTACATCCAACCGCAGTGCTGATCTTCCATCTGGAGCCGTACCATCATATGAAGCACCTATTCCAGCGAGCAGTATATTAGATGTTTCGGTTCCACATATTTCAGATGTTCCAGCCGCAGATATTTCAGGCAATTGCCAGTTACCAATATCGTAATCGAAAGAGTTGATCATGAAATTGCCGGGGGGAGGGGGAACTGTGGAAGTAGGTGTGGGAGTGAGTGTTGGTGTAGGGGTAACTGAGCCGGTCAGACGAACATTATCGATCAGGAATTCGGCTGCCAGTGGTGAGTTGAATTCCCCTCCGATTTTCAGTCCGATATTGTGAATCTGATTGAGGTACTGCAATCCTGATAAATCGAGTGTGAGCGTTGTCCAGTTGCCCGGTGTTAGTGAAAGATCACCGGTGGACTGCCATGTCATCTCATTGCCAGATTGGATATACAATAATCCGAAAAAGTCCTGTGCCTCCGGTGGGGCCCATACATCAACGTTCAAGGCTGTATAAGACGAGAAATCATTTAGGCCACCCGGCATTGTCACGAATATCCATGCCTCTTCCCGGTTGCCAGTCCCACTGAATTCACCTGATAATTTTAATGCTCCATTACCGCTATCTGATGTGGGCAGTACCGAATGGTTCAAGGAAGCGCTTTTAACCCCTGAAGCTTCTAGTTGCCAGCCCTGCAGATCGCTCTCGAAGTCAAATACCACTGGCGGGGCAGTTGGATTTCCGCTGAAGGTCACATTGTCGATATACATGCTTCCGGTAAATGACGTTACACTAGTACCGACTTTTAAACCAAATTGGCGCGTATCGGCCATATTGCCCATCGTGTTCAATTCCACCGAAAGCGTCTTCCACTCCCCTGTACCAACTTTGAAATCGGGGGATTGTTTCCAATCTGAGTTGCTACCTGTTTTAGTGTAAAGCTGAAAGCGAAAATCAGACGATGTCATCTCCGCGCTGATAAACACGTCTACAGAATACGTCGTATACCCAGACAGATCGTGGAGAGTAGAGGGCGGCTGGAAAAAAAGGGTCTTTTCTTCCCATGTGTTCGCTCCGCTAAAATTCACTTGAAGTTCTGCTACATGGCGTTCAGATCCGGGGGCGGCATACACCAGATCACGACCAGCACCACCCGAATTCAGTTGCCAACCCTGCGTGTCTGTATCGAATGAAAACAACACCGATTCGGTTCCCCCATCCTGTGCCTGGATGTGCAGTGGGCTGCTGGCTAAAATCAGCACTACAAGCAAAACAAACAAACGGATTCTGTTCATAATCTTCCTCCTCAATAAGAAATACTTTGGCTGTTTTTCCGTGCAGCAAGCTTCCATATAGACTCATCGTTCAAGATATATGTCGTCGATATAAAAAGCCCCGGAAAATGCAGTTTGACTGGGTTGGCATCGGATAATCACGCCGAAATTGCGAATAAGGGCCAGATCAAAATCGGATAAAGTCAGTCTATTTCCCAAACCGTCTATTAACTGATCAAAGTCAGCACGGATCATGTTCCATTCATTGGGAGTTAGGGAAATTCTGTCCCCGCTTGCGAAGACTAAACCACTGTCTATTAAATAGATTTGTGCACTGCAGGTAGAGGGCATAGTGATTGGCACATTAAGCTGTGCGACCAATGCTGTATATGCTGACCAATCGGTTGGAATATCGGTTGAATTTGCTACCGGGTATTCGATCGCTCCAGCTTCGTTAGGAGAGTTGCCTTTGAAATCTGTGAAGAATTTAAGAGCGGAACCGTCCATATAGGCTTTTTCGTTGGAGCAAGTTGCTTCGATACCAGCATCATTTATGTCTTTGTTCAAATACCATTCGGGTGATATAGGGCAATTCTCGAAATCAAAAAGAGTATCTGGAGAGGGAATTGCCGTAGGAGTACCCGATGGCGTCATCGAAGGTGTTGCAGTTAGTGTTATTGAAGGCGTACTCACCGCGGTCGGTTTATGGTTGTTTTGCAGCAGAGCAACTCCTGCATACCATGTGCCTATCAAACTGAATATGCCAGCTATCATTGCTGCGAAGATGGTAGCCCAAGGCCCCGTTAGTTTAGGTAAGGTAGGTTTTTGTCCTGCTTGAACTTCTGACTGGTCTTTCAGAAAAAACGATGGTTCGATTACGATAGCGCCTGAAGGTTCCACTTTAGTTATCGGACTAAGTGCAAATCCCAAGTCCCATACATTATTTTGTACGGTCTTGACCAGTTCAGTTGATACAGCAACCTGTGCAATTCGGTGTCTTCGATAAAACAGTGCAATGTGTACTCGGGCAAGTTTTTCTTTTTTATTTTTTGGCCTCAGTCTGAATATCATGGTTGCCGAATCCGCGTTGGGAGGCAATTCAAATACACTTTTTTTTGAAGGTAAGACTCTAAAATCACTTGATGTAACTTTAATATGTAGACTAAGAGGCCGTAATAAATTTAGAGGAAATAGAAAAGGAAAAAGGCTTCGTTGTACATCATCTTTTTGGGTGATCTGGCCAGAGGGATCAAAAGCAGGCAATTCTCCCTTCAACCCCTTTGAATTAGGCATAGAAATTTTGACCCGTACTTCAGTCTCCTCATCTCTTCCGATCCGAACTTGTTTTGGCATCGCCGCTTCTAATCGACGTGTCTCGTAGTTGCTCAGTTCTTTTTCTTCCGAAGGCGCTTGGTGAATTGGCGGTTCCCCAGAATTAGCTTCGTTTTTATCGTCGCCTTGCCCTTTTTGGTCATTGGGAGTTGATAGTGCTTTTAAAGCGTGCAATATTTTTGCTTGTAGATCTTCTGGTGACCCGAAGAAAGCGACGACATGATGTTGTTTTAAATTTTCTTTTAATCGCTCAAGTTTTTTTGCCCCACCACCCTGCTCAAACATATCGGGAAAAATTGGATGATCGTCACCCATCAGAAAAATCAAACAAGGTATTTCTCTTTTAATCGCATGACGATATTCCATTTCAGTGATTGAGATTTTATCAGGGTTGCGCGGGTCAATAGGCTTATAACCGTAACGGTGAGCAAAAATGCCCACATATATATCAGCATCGTCCACCATTTTCAACGAGGCCGTAATGGCATCGTTTGGACTAGCGGGCATGTTTTCCATCACAAGCGCGTAAGCACCAAATTGTTCAACAGCGATCTTTGCTTTGGCAAGATGATCCTGTAGATCCTCTCGCGTACCACTGATCATGACGTTCAATCGTTCAGTCATAGGATATACCTATAAGCAGCAAGATATATAACAGAAGTGCAATTTGTGGAGGTAGGTTTCGGCCAGTTTGTTGTGCAGCAAATCACCTACACGAGTGCCGAAATGAATGTTCTCATAACGGTACTCACAACGATTAAATGCATCTAAAATAGAACGCTTTTATATTATGCCATAGATTAATGTTGCACAAAACTAAATGAATCAGCCTACTGAAAAATCGCTACTCATAATGTTTGAGTGAGATTTACTCCTCAAAATGCCAGTATTTATGTTTGAAAAGCACCAATCGGGCGGGATAATGGTTGTTTTATAGACCCATCATAGACTTCTAACATCAGATTATTGCCATTCTGATGCACTTCATAAATTTCCCAATGTTTTGGAAATCCTAGAATATCCTGCAAAGTAGTCATACTTTCGACCTCACCGCCGACTTTTTTAGCTGACACTATTCTACTTTGCACGAAATGTGAGCCAGTATCTGCGTCGAACCCAGAATTGAAGTACCTACATCGTGATTTGGCTGAAACCGAGCGCATTCAATTTTTCTTGGAAACTAGCACATCTTAAGGATGCTTGATAGTAAATCATCTCACCCGATTGGTTTCTGTTCATTTAGGGTTGTTTTGAGCATGTTGACATGCTGGAAACAGATGAGTTGCTAGTGCACGCCGAGGCAGTCCTCCTCGCCGAGCAATCGAGCCATGCCATCCAACGCCTGCTGTATGGTTTGACGATGGGTGTTGGTGGATAACCCAGCTAAGAACAACCTTGCGGGATGCTGGTCAAGCGGAACGGGTCAGTGCTATGCAGCGGGTAACGGAGGGTGGCCGGGGCGAATTCGGATATGCTCGACCTGCTTTTTGGGGTAGTTCTGGCGGCTAAAATCAGTTACCAGAATGGTTTTCTGTGAACCAAATTTTGCTACACGGTCAGCTCCATTCCCCATCTTTTGCTTCCCGAAAGTACTTTGCAAAGTAGTACGGTCTTCGACTCTCCCTTAACAAAGCTTCGTTTCAGCGCATTTTCGCCACCCTTACCTCGTGTATATAACCCAACTTACCGGTCTCATTCATGCAGTTTTGTCCATTTTTCTCCAAAATCCCCTTAGCTTGTTAGGTTATGTCAGACAATTTTCAGGGAGTTGTGCTATTCCTGCCCGTCAATCGAACGGGTAAGCCGCATATAGGTCTCCTACAATCGAATGCCATAGTGATGGAACACGCATGACGATTTAAGGAGCAACCATGCAACCCAGAAAAACTCGCCCTTCGTACTGGAGAATACTCCTCAGCAGTTTATTACCTATCATCCCAATCCTGACCATCTTGCCACCTGCCGTCGCTGCCCCGCCCCAACAATCTGTTCACGGCTGCTCACTTGACTTGATGTTGGTATTGGATGGCTCAGGGAGTATCCAGCCAACAGATTTTCAGACGATGAAAGCCTTTGTCCGACAGCTTGCCGCCTCGTTTGATGTCAGTCCGACAGGCGCGAATATTGGGATTATTCAATTTGCCGACACCGCCGAACTTTATCTACCTCTCTCGGAAGATAGTGATTCCGTCTTCGCCGCGATTGATGGCATGACCCAATTTGGGAACCGTACCAATATCGCGGCAGGTATCCAACTGGCCCAGTCACAATTTGTGACCCGGCGCAGTGGTATCCCGCGTGTCATCCTTGTATTGACGGATGGCTTGCACAATATGGATGGCAACCCCATTGCCGAAGCTGACCTCGCTCGGATTGATGGCACCTTCATTTTTGGGATCGCTGTTGGGGGGGTGGACATTACGGAACTCATCTCCATCGCCAATGGGCCTCAAAATGTCATCACCGTCACCACCTTTGATGGCCTCATGGTGGTACTCGACGTTTTGGTGAATAACACTTGCGCCCTGCTCTCCAATCCGACCCTCAGCCTCCCCGCCACGACCACCCCGCCTCAAAACACCAATCCCGCTACTCAGGCTACCCCCGCAGCACCCGTCGTTGTGCCGTATGGGGGCGCCCGTGCCACCCGTATCGCGTTTGCCAGTGACCGGGATGGCGATTCGGAGATTTTTGTGATGGATGCTGATGGCAGCAACGTGCAGCAATTGACCCACAACACCAGCAGCGATGACAAACCCGCTTGGTCAAAAGATGGCACCCGTATCGCTTGGGAATCGAACGCCGATGGGGATTTTGATATTTACGTAATGAATGCAGACGGCACAAACCCAGTCAATATCACCAACAACAACACCGATGATTATGGGCCAGCATGGTCGCCAGACAATCAACAGATCGCCTTCCACTCCAATCGGGATGGGGATATCGAACTCTATGTGATGCGAGCCGATGGCTCGAATGTGGAGCAACTAACCAACGACACCATCGCAATTGACCGCTCCCCCTCATGGTCACCGGATGGCAGTCAACTGGTCTATTACTCGGATATCTCCGGGGGGCGGGAACTCTATATCGTAGATGTGGCCTTTAAACGCACCCAGCGCCTGACCGAAAACGAGTATTACGATGGACAGCCCGACTGGTCGCTGAATGGTACGCAGATGGTGTTTGCCTCGACACGCGGCACGACCTATCCCGAAATCTATCTGATGCGGGTGGATGGAACCAATGTCATGCAATTGACCCAAAATGCTGCTGCCGATGACGACCCGGTGTGGTCACCCGATGGCAGTCAGATTGCTTTTGAAAGTGACCGGGCAGGGAATTATGACATCTGGGCCATGAACCTCGATGGGACTGGCGTTGTGCAATTGACAAACGACCCCGCGACGGACTGGTCACCCGATTGGATGTGGGTTCCGCAGAATTAAGCGGTTATCCCAGCGAATAAATTACCAATGGAACAAAAGAACATGAACCACAAACAGTCCATTTCCCTTACCCTTGTACTCTTTTTCGGGTTGGTTATGCTGATGTCTATGCTCATTGGGGCGGGACAGACGCAGGTACAACCAGTTGCCGCCCAGCAAAACGATGCCTGCGCGATAGACTTGATGCTGGTGCTGGATGGCTCTGGTAGCATCGACTACAGCGCCTTTAACACGGTGAAGTCGTTTGTTAATCAACTCGTCGCCTCCTTTGTCATCGGTCCAAATGATGCTCAGATCGGAGTTGTGCAGTTTTCGGGCTATCCACAAGTCGAAATCGGCCTTTCTGCGAATGCCAGTGATATCACCAATGCGGTAGATAGGATGTACAAATTAGATCAGAATACCGACATTACCAGCGGCATACGACTGGGCCAAGAACAATTAGATCAAGGGCGCACAGATGCTCCCAAAGTCATGATTGTCTTGACTGACGGCTTGCATAACTTCGGGCCGTCACCAGAACCCCTCGCCGAACAAATCCGAGAAACCCGCAGCACCACCATCCTCGGTGTGGCGGTGGGTGGTTTTGACCTAACCGAACTCATTAGCATCGCCGGAGCGGATTATAATGTCGTCCAAGTCCCCACCTTTGACAGCCTCACGCAGATCCTTAGCATCCTCTATGATTACTCCTGCGCTGTTGTCACTACCTATAATCCCCATGCTGGCAGCGAAAATGTCCCGGTGGGCACAGGCACACCCGCATTTATCGCCCCCACTCCCACCCTCCAATCCGGTTTTGTAGTCACTGCTACGCCCGCTGGCCCCTCATCCCAGCCTGCCACTGCTGTTGCCAACGCCCCACGCCCCGACAGCCCACGGCCAGATAATCAACCCCGCCCACCACTTGTACCAGCGGTTTCGCCCCTCAGTGCCAACACGATTATTGCGTTTGCCAGTGACCGTGATGGGGACTCAGAAATTTTTGTTATGAATGGGGACGGGACGGATGAACACCAACTCACCATTAACCAAGCCGACGACGACAAACCCGATTTTTCGCCGGATGGGCAGCACATCGCGTTTGAATCCAGCACCGACGGGGATTTTGACATCTGGATTATGAGGGCAGATGGTAGCGATCTTATCAACCTGACCAATAACAAGGCTCAAGATTATGGCCCCTCGTGGTCACCCGATGGCGGTCAGATTGCCTATCATTCCACCGCTGACGGCAATATTGAAATCTGGGTGATGAACGCTGACGGCTCAAACCAGCACCAGATTACCAATAATGCGCTTGCCACCTCCCGTTCGCCTGTCTGGTCGCCCGATGGTCAAAACCTGTTGTATTTTTCGGATGAATCGGGCGGACGTGAGTTGTATCGGGTCGAATTGGCGACGGGGGCAGTCTATCGCCTGACTGAAAATGAGTTCTATGATGGGCAACCCGATTGGGCTGCCAGCACAGGGCGGTTGCTTTTTAGCTCAACGCGGGTTGATGAGAATGCCAATATTTTCAGTATGAACCTCGATGGCTCAGATGTGCAGCAACTGACCACCGTTGCAAGTACGGATGACGATCCGGCATGGTCACCCGATGGCAGCATGGTAGTATTTGAGTCGAATCGGACAGGTGATTATGACATCTGGATTGCGTTTGCGGATGGTACTGTCCCGCAGCAGTTGACCAACAGCGCCGGACGTGACTGGTCGCCGGATTGGGCTTGGCGCAACTAGATATCAAGAAGTGAACACCAAAGGGCTGGGGCATCTCAAACGATGGGCATTCCCGGCCCTTTCTGTTTAGAACTGGCCTTGCTTATTTTTGACTGGCAAAATACTCCAGCAACATGCGGTGAACAAAGATATAACCACCACCCACCTTGCGTAGCAGCAGGAGGTCTTTGGCCGCATAATCTAGAAAATGAGCATAATTACGAGGAATCTCGTCGTCCCGATGAAGGATAACCCGCAACACCAAATGACGCACTGCTGATCGGATGCCATTCGAAAGGGCCAGAAATATCCCAAACCCTAGTCCCGAGACGACGGCGACGGCAATACCCGCTGCCAGATTTACCATCAGTCCAATGGATACGAGGCTAATGAGGCCAACCGACAGCGCGACCATCACCCCAGCCCGCAGCGCATTCCAAAAGGTTATCCGTAAGCCTTGATTGGGGCGACTGCGCATATCCAAACGCTCGGCAGACTTTAACCCAGCTTCCATAAAACCAACGGCGCCCGCAGCTAGAGCCACCATTCCACCCATCGGCAGCATCCCCACGAACCACGCAATGAACCCAATAATCGCGGCAATAAAAATGGCATTGATGAAACCCCACACCATGTCGTCTTTACTCCAATGGAAATTAAGGGTGTCACCCACTTCGATTTCGCTCATCTGAACAGGCAACCCGGTCAATAGTCCCAATGGAACGAGAATAACGAGTGTCACAGCCAACCCATAAAGTAGTCCATCTAGCCAATGGGTGACCAATCCGTGGGTCAATCCAGCCAAAACCCCATAAATGATTCCAAACGCCAACCCATACGTCAGGCCCATAGCGGCTTTGATGGCAATACGATGTAAACGGAGTTGACTGGGGGTTTCCAGCCAGTAGGGTTGAATGGATTCGATATAAAAAATCGTTTGCTGCCGCTCGACCATTTTACTGGCTAAGTAACTCAGATAGTGGCGTATCTGTTTGGGAGTGTAAGCCCCGTGACTGAGTGCATCTTTTAAGCGTTGTTTGATATAACTTTCAAAAAGATGATTGCGCCGTCCCGCCTCATTGTCATCACTCGCTGGCAAGGCGAGATTGACCACCGAGGCTTTTCGATAAGAAAAGGCGATGGTATTGAGTAGGAATGGCGTTTTTGCCATAGCCTGTAAAGTGGCGTCCTGCCGCATGACCTTGAGTAAATCGGTGAACTCTTCACCTTGGATATAGCTGCTAATTTGCTGCTCACTCAGCGGCTGGAGCATAATTGCACTTTGCAAATCGAGCTTATGCGCCAGTGTGTTATAGTCAGCGGTTCGGCTGCACACCACCATATCAACCGAGCGATACTCGCGGCGGAAGGCATTAATCGCTTCGACACAGTCATCCCGCGAGGACTCCATCACCTCATCAAGGCCATCCAATAGGAGTAGCAATTGCTCCCCTTCAATCCAGTTTAACGCGACCTTTTTGGGCACCTGATACCGGATGCGAAGTTCATCCTTGAGCCATTCGGACAACGGCTTGCGATCCACCGCCCATGACGACAAGTTGAACACGGTCGGAATAGGCTGTTGTTCATCCGCTTGGGCACGCTGAATAAGCTCACGGGCCAATTGCAGCAACAAGACCGTTTTACCGCTACCGGGTGCACCTAAAATCAAAAGCTCGCGGTTCATATCCTGAAAGATATCCGCGATGTTGGCACTATTGGGCAAGGTGTAATCCCCATAGTGTTTATGTTTAAGGACGGCCTCGGGGTTGATTTCTAAGCCTAGATCAAAAGCGCCGCTTTCATGCAGGGTGTTTTCTAAGACCCCTTTTACCCAAAAGTAATTGACTTTCTCTAACATTCGCTCACGGTTAGTAACAGCCACCTTCTTGAGAGGTGCATGGGCTATGGGAACGGCGTTTTGAGAAGGGGAGGGCTTTTCATAAGGAATGAGCAGCGCTTGCTCTAATTGATTAAAAGCCCGCAATTCATCGCGGGTAAAATCGATGTATTGCAAACCAGCCAGATGGTAGGGTAGCTGGGCGTCCTGATATTTCACCAACAAGAGACGTCGGCGCGGGTTGGTTAAGGCATAGTCCCATTCGGCCATGACTTCGCGCGAGTCAATGGCTTCCGGGGTAACCACACCAATGACGACTTCGGCGCTCTCCAGTCCCTTCTGGATTTCGTGGCGGAAGTAGGCACCGCGGGGGATATTGTCTTCGTCAAGCCAAGTTCGGTGTCCCCAGTTCTGTAAATGATCCCGCAGTTTTCTAGCAAAAGGCCGATATTCGCTTTTGTAGCTGATAAAGACTTCCATCGCCAAACACTTTCATTCGAGTACCTTACAACCCGGATTACTTGATCCACACCAAAGGCATGATGGGGCAAGTGGATGCTTGTTTGCTCAGTGTAATGGTTTTTCCCATGTTACAAAAATTTTAGTGCGCCAGATCTTGGCGACCAGTAGCAGGTGTCACCAGTTCGTTGACCTTTTACCTAAGACTTGTTGCCATCTGACCATCGCTTAGAATTCAACCATTGACTCCCTCAGTGTATACCAGTCAGCGCCCCTTACAAAATCGCCCTCAATTCGAATCACCGAATGCCAACACGGCGCAACGGATTTATATCATCCGTTGGCGCGGTTATCACCAAATCTGGCTTTCTAGCTGCAATAGCGTTATATTAATACTTAACTTATTAACAAATTCTATCACCTCTGTGAGCCTATTATGTCAACAGCCTCGCCCGATAAAACCCGTATCTTCATTTCCTATGCCCGTGCCGATGGTGAACCCTTTGCCATCCAATTGCGCGATCAACTGCAAATCGTATTACCTGACTCAGCCATTTGGCTTGATCATTTCGAGTTACACGGGGGCGAGGATTGGTGGCTGCAAATCAAGCAGGCCATTGATCGAGCCGACTTTCTGGTGTTGGTTATGACTCGTCGAGCCGTCGAGTCCCCGAATGTTGGGCGCGAATGGCGCTACGCTAAAACTCAAGGCGTGGTCGTTTATCCCGTGATTGCCGACCCAGATATTGAAATGGATCGACTCCCGCGATGGATGAGTACGGCCCATTGGTACAATCTTGAGCGCCAATGGACCCGTTTTGTAGACGACTTGCGCGAAAAACACTCCGTAACACGAGTGCCCTTTATGGCAGCCGCTTTGCCCATTAATTTTGTCGAACGACCCGCTGAATTTAATTACCTGAAAGCCGCTCTACGAGATCGGACCAAGGCGAACACCGTCGCTATTTCATCGGCCTTGACAGGGGCTGGTGGATTCGGGAAAACAACTTTGGCAATCGCGCTCTGTCATGACGAGGATATCCAAGCCGACTTTCACGGTGGCATCTTGTGGGTTACTTTGGGTGAAAACCCTAATATCCTTGAGAACCTCAACCTCCTCATTACCGCACTCAATCCTGCGTATATCAGTCTTGGTCACGTCGAAGAAGCTGTGCTAAAACTCGGGGACTTGTTAGCTGATCGGGACTGCCTAATGGTGATTGACGACGTATGGGATGCTGCTCACCTACGTCCATTTCTACGCAATGGCTCTAGGTGTGTTCGTCTTGTGACCACCCGTTTGAATACTGTCCTGCCTGCCGATAGCCATAAAATCCGCGTGGACGCGATGCAACCGGGCGAAGCTATACAACTGTTGGGGCAAGGTATCCTTGCCACGTCAGCCACTTTGCCCAAGCCAGATTTGCGTTCGCTTACCCAGCGGCTTGGCGAATGGCCTTTACTGCTCACCTTGGCGAATGGCGCTATGCGTCGGCGTATGGAAACAGGAGAATCCCCAGCCCAAGCAGCCGCATGGGTGGAAAAGGCCTTAACGCGCAAAGGTTTCAGTGCCTTAGATGATCCCGGTAGTCAAACAGGACGCCATCGAGCTGCGGCGGCTACCCTCCAAGTGAGCCTTGAACTGTTAACCAATACTGAATTCCATCGCTACATCCGTCTCGCTATTTTTCATGACGATGTTGATGTGCCATTAGCCGCCCTTGAGCGCTTGTGGGGTCTGGATGATTTTGACACCGACGACTTATGTGGGCGATTTTTTGGATTATCCTTACTGCTAGATTTTGACCGCGCTGCCCATACTATTCGCCTTCATGATGTTGTGCGAGCCTTTCTGCGTGCCGAACATCAAGCGGCTTTGGCCGAGTGGAATGCCGCATTTTTAGAGAAATTCATCCCCCTAGCATCAACTAACAATACGCTAGATTTTGCATGGGCCGACCTGCCAGACCATACATCCTATTTATGGGACTGGTTAGCCTATCATCTGGTTGAAGCTGGACATCATGAAGCATTGATTCAAACCGTCCAAGATTTGCGCTATTTGGCCCATAAGACCTATATGCGCGATGCCGTTGCTGCGGAGCGCGACATTATAGAGGCCCTCAAAATTGCACCGCAAGATACAATGCTTCAAATACTGCGTCGAAATTTCACCAATGCCGCTCACTTTTTAAAATTGGGCCAAACCCGCGACGGCATCGTACTGACCTTATTGAGCCGATTACAACATGTAGAAGAATTACACACGTTATGTCTTCAATTAGAAAACAGCTTAATCCCTCCCTTTGTCATGGCATGGAATAGCCCTCCCGATTTGCCGCATCCTGCCTTGATTCGAACGATTGCAGGTCATCGTTCCGAAATTACTGACTGCAAAATCAATAGTCAAGGAACATGGATTGTTTCAGCATCTGGAGACGGGACCCTCAAGTTGTGGGATGTTGAGACGGGGCAAGAACGTTTGACTCTCAAAGGCCATACACGCGGCATTAACTGCTGTGCCATTTCGCCTGACGATACTTGGATTGTGTCTGGTGCTGATGACGAGACGCTCAAATTATGGGATGTTGAGACGGGGCAAGAACGTTTGACTCTCAAAGGCCATACACGCGGCATTAGTTGCTGTGCTATTTCGCCTGACGGCACTTGGATCGTTTCCGCATCAGCCGATAGCACCTTGAAGGTTTGGGAGGTAGCAACTGGACAAGAAATACGAACCTTAAAAGGGCATCTGGATTTCGTCACTGCCTGTGTAATCAGTGCTGATGGGACTTGGGTTGCGTCAGCTTCGAAAGATAATACCTTGAAGGTTTGGGAGGTAAAGGATGGGGGACTACGCTTTACCCTCGTCGGTCATCTCCGACGTGTCATGAGTTGTGCTGCCATTGCAAATAGCCATCATCTAGTATCTGTGTCCAAAGATACGATGGTAAAAGTATGGGATGTCGACAACGGTCATGAGATCAAAACAATGGCTTGGCAAAGTAGTGAGCTGCTTGCGTGTGCCGTCAGCCCTAACGGGCAATGGGTGGGCATCACATCCCAAGACCAAAGTCTGATTGTTAAAGATATCGTGACTGAAATGACTCAACTGAGTGTACAAAGCTTACCCTCCACCGCCATTTGCTGCGCCATTGAACCTCAGAACCAATGGATTGCAACGGGTTCACGTGATGGGCGTTTACGGCTATGGGCCACCTCATTGAGAGAGAATACGAGTTTATCTGTTCATCACGGCAATGCGACTGGCTGCGCCATTTCACCCGATGGGGCTTGGGTAGTTGCTACATCCGATGACAATTGGATTCTGACGGTATGGGATTTTCAGACAGCTACGCCAAAACAGGTATTGCGCAGTCATGCGGGCCGTCTGTTGGCTTGTAGTATCAGCCCAGATGGGCAGTGGTTTGTCTCGGCTTCGGGTGATCAAAATCTCAAAGTTTGGGATGCCCATACCTATCAGGAGCTGTTCACTTTGGTGGCACATTCCGATCGGGTCAATGGTTGTACTATAAGCCCCGATGCGTTTCGGATCGTTTCCGTGGGCGGAGATGGCAAGATTGTATTTTGGGAAGCAGCCAGTGGCAAAAAGATTCGCGTTCTTAATGGGCATAAAGGTGCAGTATCTGGGTGTGCCATCAGCCCAGATAATCAACTGCTGCTTTCATCCTCCTACGACAAAACCTTGATGCTTTGGGACTGTGTTACCGGTGAACGACTTTCTGTAATTGAAGGACATCTCGATGGCGTCCTCAATTGTGCCTTTCATCCTGATGGTCACTCTTTCCTCTCCGTTTCGGCTGACAAAACGCTGAAATTGTGGGATACCGTCTCAAGAAGACTCATAAGTACACTCCAAGGACATTCAAATAGAGTAACCGCAAGTGCCTTCAGTCCCGACGGGCGATGGATTGCCTCGGTGTGCACTGATCAAACCCTACGTATTTGGGAAGTTGCTACCCTAAAAACAGTATCTATTCTGGCCGTTGATGGCCGATTATGGTCATGTGCTTGGCACCCTGATGGCGAGCATCTCATTGTCGGGGGTGATAAAGGCTTGTACTGGCTACACTTAGTGCAATGAAAATAGGTTTCCAGAAGCTACCGCTGTTATCCTAGATCCCCGCTGATTGTCCTCACCAAAATCTGTGAGCGAGTATTTTTGCTTACTGAATGAATTCTTGTAGAATAAACAAAACTACAACGTGCCAGAAAATTGTCACTCATACTTTGGATTTGACGCGCCTAGAAAGCGGATTTTTGTCGACCCATGGAACAAAACCAATTCAATTGGATTGCTAATTTCATTTGGGGCATCGCGGATGATGTCCTACGCGATCTCTATGTACGCGGTAAGTATCGGGATGTAATCCTACCAATGACGGTGCTGCGGCGTTTGGATGCGGTGCTAGAACCGACTAAAAAAGCGGTTTTAGACATGAAAGCCTTGCTCGATAGTTCTGAGATCACCAACCAAGATCAAGCCCTACGCCAAGCAGCCGGTCAGGCCTTTTATAATACCTCCAAATTTACCCTGCGTGACCTGCGCAACCGTGCCAACCAGCAACTGCTGCGGGCCGATTTTGAAGCCTATCTAGATGGTTATTCGCCCAATGTGCAAGAGATTCTGAATAATTTTGAATTCCGTAATCAAATCCCCCGTCTTTCTAAAGCCGACGCGCTCGGAACACTCATTGAAAAATTTCTCGATCCGGCCATCAACCTTAGCCCCTACCCCGTGATGAACGGCAACAACACCGTGAAGCATCCGGGCTTGGATAACCACGCAATGGGGACAATCTTTGAGGAACTGGTGCGACGTTTTAACGAAGAGAATAACGAAGAAGCGGGTGAACACTGGACGCCCCGCGACGCCGTTCGATTAATGGCCCGTTTAATTTTCCTGCCCATTGCCGAACAGATCGAATCGGGAACCTATCTGCTTTATGATGGGGCGTGCGGGACGGGTGGCATGTTAACGGTGGCGGAAGAAACCCTCCAAGAACTCGCCGCCCATCAGGGTAAGCAGGTCGCTACCCATCTCTATGGGCAAGAAATCAACGCGGAAACCTATGCCATCTGCAAAGCCGACCTCTTGTTAAAAGGTGAAGGGGATGCTGCCGATAATATCATCGGCGGACCAGAGTATTCGACCCTCGCCCACGATGCCTTCCCCGCCCACGAATTTGACTTCATGCTCTCCAATCCACCCTACGGCAAAAGCTGGAAAAGTGATCTGGAGCGTATGGGTGGCAAAGCTGGCATTAAAGACCCACGTTTCCTAACTGAGCATAACGGCGACCCCGAATTTTCCCTAATCACTCGTTCCAGCGATGGACAGATGCTCTTTTTGGCAAACCTCTTGAGCAAAATGAAACACAACACTGAACTGGGCAGCCGGATGGCCGAGGTTCATAACGGCTCGTAATTATTTACAGGCGACGCCGGACAAGGCGAAAGCAATATCCGCCAGTGGATTATCGAGAATGACTGGCTCGAAGCCATTGTCGCCCTACCCCTGAATATGTTTTACAACACGGGCATTGCCACCTATGTCTGGGTGCTGACCAACCGTAAACCACCCCACCGTCAAGGCCGGGTGCAATTGATTGATGCCACCAATTGGTATAAACCACTGCGGAAAAATCTCGGCAAAAAGAACTGTGAATTGTCCGAAGAGGATATTCAGAAAATTTGCGACACCTTCCTCGCTTTTGAAGAAGACGAGCACTCTAAGATTTTCCCCAACGCGGCGTTTGGTTATCAAAAAGTGCGGGTCGAACGACCCCTCCGTTTAGCCAGCCAGCTATCCAAAAAAGCGATCAATTCATTACGCTTTGCCTCGGGTGATGAAGCCATCCGTTCCGAACTCTATGACGCCTTAGGTGAAGATCTGTTCGAGGATTTTCGTAAGGTGCAGACCCGCTTGGAGCAGCTTGTAAACACATGGGGCGAGGCCAGCGATGATGAAGCGGAAAAAACCGGATCGGCCCTCCCCGAAAAAACCAAGAAAAAATTACTCGACCCCGCCACATGGGAGCGCGATGCTTATCTAGTCACAACGGCAAATGCCGTCCGGGATTTGATTGGTGAAGGTCTCTATACCGACCATAATCTTTTCTTGGACGACTTTGAAGCCGCGCTGCAAAAACTCGATATCAAATTAAGCGCCACCGATAAAAAAGCCATTATTCAGGCGGTAAGCTGGCGCGATGAAAACGCCGCCCCGGTCATTAAGAAAGCCTATAAACCGGGTAAAGCCGAGGCCGACCCCCTCTATGGGCGGTTTGAAGTCATGCTAGATGGCAAGCCCTATGTCGTCGAATATGAACCCGACAGCGATCTGCGTGACTATGAACAAATCCCGCTCTTAGAAAAAGGCGGCATACCAGCCTTTTTTGAGCGTGAAGTGCTGCCCTATGTACCGGACGCATGGATAGATACCGCCGCGACCAAGACAGGTTATGAAATCTCGTTTACCCGCTATTTCTATAAACCCCAGCAGCTACGCCCCCTCAGCGAAATCCGTGCCGATATTCTGGCACTAGAGCGGGAAACCGAAGGGCTGCTGGATCAAATTCTCAATCTCATTTAAAGGACTCGAACAACGATGCCACGCAAATACGAACCTCGCTCCTTAACCATTGATAGTTTGCTTGGGTGGGTCAAATCCGGGGAAGTTGCCATCCCCGAAATTCAGCGACCATTCGTTTGGGATACCACCCAAGTCCGTAACCTATTGGATTCGCTCTACCAAGACTACCCCATCGGTTATCTCATCACGTGGAAAAGCCCGGACATCAACCTGAAGGACGGCACCCGTTCCGAAGGCAAAAAAATCCTCATCGATGGTCAGCAGCGCATCACAGCCTTGATGGCGGCCCTCTTGGGTAAAGAGGTGGTTACCAAAGATTACAAGCGCGTCCGTATCCGCATCGCCTTCAACCCGCAAAAGGAAACATTTGAAGTCTCGAATACTGCCATCGATAAAGACCCCGCATGGATTTCTGATATTGCGGTGATTTTTGACCCCAATACACGGCGACGGAAGTTTGTGGATGAATATTGCAACCGCAATCCGAGCGTTGAACCCGATGATATTGACACTGCCATCGACAGTTTAGTTGCCATTACGACCAATCCTATTGGCATTATTGAGCTTGATTCGTCGCTCGATATTGAAACAGTGACGGAGATTTTTATTCGGGTGAATTCAGCGGGTGTCCCACTCAGTCAAGCCGATTTTGCCATGTCCAAAATTGCCGTCAACGAAACCTATAACGGGCCGAATTTGCGTAAGGCGGTGGATTATTTTTGCCATGTGGCCGTCGCGCCGGATTTCTATTCGACCATTCAAAAGAATGACAAACAGTTTGCCGACACCGACTTTTTCAAAAAAATGGCGTGGCTACGTCAAGAAAACGACAATCTCTACGACCCCACCTATACCGACATGCTGCGTGTGGCGTTTTCTTCAGAGTTTCGGCGCGGCAAATTACAAGACCTTGTGGCGTTGCTTTCGGGACGTAATTTTGAAACCCGACAATACGAAGAAGTCATTATTGAAGAAACCTTTGAGCGGCTGCATTACGGCTTGCTGAATTTCATGAATGAGACGCATTTTAAGCGCTTTATCATGATTATTCGCTCGGCAGGTTTTGTCGATTCCACACTCATTAGCTCCCAAATGGCGTTGAATTTTGCCTATATTCTGTATCTTACGCTGCGTAATCAAGGCGTGCCGGATGCCGAAATTGAACGGTATGTGCGGCGCTGGTATGCCATGTCGGTATTGACCGGGCGCTATTCTGGCGCATCTGAATCGGCCATTGACTTTGACATCCGCCAAATTGATATGACCGGGATGGAGTATGGGAACGTCATCATCAACGGGCAACTCTCAGAGGCTTTTTGGGAGGCCACTCTACCTCAGTTAATGGATACCTCCTCGGCGCAGAGTCCCTATTTCCATGTCTACCGCGCCGCGCAGGTCAGGCTCAATGACAAGGGCTTTCTCTCGCGCGACATCAGCGTGCGGGAACTGATTGAATACAAATCCGATGTGCATCATGTTTTTCCACGCGACCTGCTGAAAAGGAATGGGCTTTCACGCGGGCAATATAACCAGATTGCCAACTATGTCATCGCCCAAAGTGAAATCAACATCGCCATCGGCAACAAAGAACCCGCTACCTATTTCCAACAGGTGATTGACCAGTGTAACGGCGGGGAACGGCGCTATGGCAACATCACCGATCTCAACGAGCTAGAGTACAACTTCGCCATGAACTGTATCCCGGTGGGGGTGGAAAATATGACCACCGCTGACTACCCCGCGTTTTTGCTGGAACGCCGCAAGCTGATGGCGAGGAAAATCCAGACCTACTTTGAGGGACTGTAAATTATGACCGACGGCTTGTTGGGCTACCCTGAATACCAAGACTCCGGTGTGGAATGGCTTGGCGAAATTCCTGCTCATTGGGTAACAAGAAGGATAAAAAGCCTGTCTTTAGTAAAACGAGGAGCATCTCCACGACCAATTAGTAATCCCCGATATTTTGATAAAAATGGAGAATATTCTTGGGTACGCATTTCTGATGTCACGGCGGCAACAACACGCTATTTAGAGCGAACAACTCAGAGATTATCAGAACTTGGGAAATCTTATAGCGTACCCTTGGAACCGGGTTCTCTTTTCTTGAGTATCGCCGGATCTGTTGGGAAACCAATCATTACAAAAATAAAATGTTGTATTCACGACGGTTTTGTTTATTTCCCTTATCTAGCGGGAAATGTAGAGTTTATATACTACGTTTTCACGAGCGGAAACTTATATTCAGGTCTCGGAAAATTTGGTACCCAACTAAACCTAAACACTGATACTGTTGGCAATATAGTAATTCCATTCCCTCCCCCCGACGAGCAAGCCGCGATTGTGCGGTTTCTCGATGAAGCCGAGCGCCGCATCCGACGGTATATCCGCGCCAAGCAAAAACTGATTAAGCTCCTGAACGAGAAGAAGCAGGCCATTATCCAACAGGCGGTCACACACGGCCTCGATCCCGATGTGCCCATGAAAGATTCCGGCGTCGAGTGGTTGGGCGAGATTCCCGCGCATTGGGAAGTTTTACGGTCAAAATATGTCTTTCGTGAAATCAATAACCGCTCAATAACTGGTAAAGAAGCTCATTTGTCAATGAGCCAAAAACACGGGTTAATCCTAAGCGATATGATAGAGGAACGGCGGTTAGTGTCTGAGTCATATATCAATGCAAAAATCTGTGAAACCGGCGACTTGGTACTCAACCGACTAAAAGCTCACCTTGGGGTATTCGCATTAGCACCTCAGCAAGGTCTGGTAAGCCCTGATTACACTGTGCTACGACCAATTCGGGCCATACGTGATCGCTATTTTGAGTTGATATTAAGGTCACCTGCTTGCCGCCTAGAGCTTCGTCAGCGTGCAAAAGGAATAGTAGAAGGATTCTGGCGGCTCTATACAGACGACTTTTACGAGATTTATCTTCCAATTCCGCCTTCTGAGGAACAACATATCATCGTCGAAGTGCTGGAGAAAGAGTTAGAAATTGTAGATGACAGCATAGATCGAATAAATCACGAAATTGATCTTCTTCGAGAATACCGTACTCGTCTCATCGCCGATGTCGTCACAGGCAAAATAGATGTGCGCGGGGTGGCCTTCGAGATGCCAGCAACCTTCGATGAAAGCGACCTGCCCGACGTAGATGGGGACGACACCGACGACTTAGACGAACTCGACATGGATGAGGCGTTTGAGGAAGGGATGGATGCCGAGTAAAACCCGCGATGATCTAGCCCAAGCCCTGCTCAAATCCCAAAATGCGGCCTTAGTCGTCGGGGCGGGCATCTCCTATGATCTAAAAATCCCACTGGGTTATCGGCTGCCGATGGAGTTTGGCGCGGCGCATCAGTCCTTGTTGGCAAAAGTCGGCCTCCTGTCGGCATGGCAGGCCGCCCAAAGCGCCACTGACCCCGATACCCGTTGGAACTTAGAAAAGATTTTTGTGGATGTTCTGGTCAGCAAATTTGCAGGCAGCATCGAATTACAACAGGTGTTGGTCGGTTGGCTGGGTCAGGTCGAGTCAATGGCGGGGGTGCAGTCGGATACCCATGCCGCGTTTGCCGTCACATGGCTGCAACGCAAATTTAAACACCTCATCACCACCAATTGGGATTTTTTGCTGGAATGGCAGATTGACGGGATTTATTATGAGGCCTATAACGACCCCTTCGCCCCTGCGAATTACAGCTTTGCCAGCGGTGCAAACTGCACCATCCAAGCCGAGCATCTCTTCTTTTTAGAGAGTTTAGAAGGCGAAGATTATTTCTGGCATCCACGCTGGGACATTGCGGCAAATGTCTCCGATTTGCCGAATTTACGCCGTTGGAGTCGCCCCCTTTGGAAAATACACGGCAGCCCGGTTTTCTTGGCCTGCCCTAAGTGCGGCGGGTTTTCGCATTGGAAATTTGAGGCCGAACTCAAGGTCAACGACCCCTGCCCGGTGCATCCCGATGAACGCCTGCTGCCAGAGATTGTGTTTTGGGGGCAAGGCTTAGATACTGCCCAGCCTGAAGTATGGCAGCGGGTCAAAAAGCGATTACAACGAAGTGATTGCATTATCGCCAGTGGGTTTAGTGGCAGCGGCAGTGATGTGTATATTCGCCGTGTGATTGAAGCCAACTCCAATGCGTGGGTAGTTAATCCAAGCAAGGGTGCATGGGATGTAGACAAAGTACATTTTGTCGAAACTACCGCTGCTGATTTAGCCCAATTATTGATCGAGCGCGTGATTACCATATAAGGGGATTGGGATGCCAACCGACACAAGCGAACGCGGACTAGAAACACGGATTGTCACCCAACTCGTGGAGCGTGGGTGGATGGAGGGCTATCCTGAAGACTACAACCGCGAATATGGGATAGACATCCCCCAGTTGTATACCTTTTTGCAAGCCACCCAACCCGATGTACTACCCCTGCTCGACCTTGAAGATGAAAACAGCCCCACCCGCCGCCAATTTCTGAGCCGTTTACAAGGCGAAATTACGAAACGCGGGGTGATTGATGTCCTGCGCAAAGGCATCAGTCATGCGCGGATACAGTCGCTCGACTTGTTTTATGGCACACCCTCCGAAGGCAATCCCAAAGCACAGGCCCATTTCGCCGCCAATCGTTTTGTGGTGACGCGCCAACTCCGTTATAGCCGCGACGAAACCCGCCTTGCCCTTGATCTGTGCCTGTTTATCAATGGCCTGCCTGTCATCACCTTTGAATTAAAAAACAACCTGACCAAACAGACCGTCGAAGATGCCGTCCAACAATACAAACGCGATCGGGATGCACGCGAACTGTTGTTTCAGTTTGGGCGGTGTATGGTACATTTTGCGGTGGATGACAGCGAAGTCCGCATGTGTACTCATTTAAAAAACGGGGCGTCGTGGTTTCTGCCCTTTAATCGCGGCTGGAATGATGGGGCAGGTAATCCCCCTAACCCCTACGGCCTCAAAACCGATTATCTGTGGAAAGAAATCCTGACCCCCGCCAGCCTGACCAACATTATTGAATATTACGCGCAGGTGGTCGAAAAGAAGGATGAAAAGACGGGCAAGAAAAAACGTGAGCAGATTTTCCCGCGTTATCACCAATTAGATGTGGTGCGGCGTTTGCTGGCCGATGTCAAACAGCGTGGGGCCGGTCATCGGTATCTCATTCAACATTCGGCAGGCAGTGGCAAAAGTAATTCGATTGCATGGCTGGCCCACCAGTTGGTCGGGGTCGAACAGCAGGGGCAACCCGTCTTTGATTCCATCATCGTAGTGACCGACCGGGTCATCCTTGACCAGCAAATCCGCGACACCATCCGCAATTTTGCACAGGTCAGCGCCATTATGGGCCATGCCGATCGTTCTGAGGATTTGCGCCAATTCATTGCGGGCGGCAAAAAAATAATTATCAGCACCGTGCAAAAATTCCCCTTCATTCTGGATGAAATCGGCGGCGACCATCGGGGACGGCAGTTTGCCATCATCATTGACGAAGCCCATTCCAGTCAAGGGGGACGCACCGCCGCGGCGATGAGTATGGCGCTCTCGGAGGTTGGTGAAGAGGATGAAGAAGAAACGGTTGAAGATACCATCAACCGCATTATGGAATCGCGCAAGATGCTGCCAAATGCCAGTTATTTTGCCTTCACCGCCACACCCAAAAACAAAACCCTCGAAATTTTGGTGAGCCTTTCCGCGAGGGCAACGCCATCAAACACCAACCCTATCACAGCTATACCATGAAACAAGCCATTCAAGAGCGTTTTATCTTGGACGTTTTGCAACACTACACCCCCGTCAATAGCTACTATCGGCTCACCAAAACGATTGAGGGTGACCCCGAATTTGACGCCAAAAAAGCCCAGCGCAAGCTACGTCACTATGTTGAGGGTCACGACCACGCCATCCGTATCAAAGCCGAAATTATGGTCGATCATTTCCAAGAGCAAGTCATAGCCCTCAATAAAATTGGTGGGCAGGCACGGGCAATGGTCGTCACAAGTGGCATTCAACGTGCCATTCAGTATTACCATGCCATCAGCGATTACTTACAGGCCAACAAAAGCCGCTATCAAGCGATTGTGGCTTTTTCAGGTGAACATGAATATGGCGGTCGACAGGTCACCGAAGCGACATTAAATGGCTTCCCTAGCAATAGTATCGCTGAGAAAATTCAAACCGACCCTTATCGTTTTTTGGTGGTCGCCGATAAGTTCCAAACAGGTTATGACGAGCCACTCCTGCACACTATGTATGTGGACAAGCCACTCTCAGGCATTAAGGCCGTTCAGACCCTATCGCGCCTCAACCGTGCCCACCCGCAAAAACATGACGTGTTCGTCTTAGATTTTCAGAATGACACCGACACCATTCAAAAAGCATTTTCAGATTACTACCGGACGACCACCCTCAGCGAAGAGACCGATCCCAATAAATTGCACGATTTGAAAGCTGATCTCGACGGCTTTCAGGTCTATAGCGATGAGCAAGTTTATGAGTTGGTCGATCTTTATCTCACCGGGGCTGACCGTGATTATCTTGACCCAATTTTGGACGCCTGTGTGGCTGTCTATAAAGCGGAGCTGGATGAAGATGGACAGGTTGAATTTAAGGGCAAGTCCAAGGCCTTTGTCCGCACCTATAACTTCCTCGCCTCGATTCTGCTATACAGCAATGCTTCGTGGGAGCGCCTCTCCATTTTCCTGAATTTCCTAATTCCTAAGCTGCCAGCCCCCAAAGAAGAAGACCTGACACGCGGCATTTTGGAGACGATTGATATTGAAAGCTACCGCGCCGAGAAACGGGCCACTATGCAAATCGTGTTGGCGGATGAAAATGCGGAAATTGATCCCGTTCCAACCGAAGGGGTAGGCCATCGGCCCGAACCGGAATTGGATCGCCTGAGCAATATCTTGCGGGCTTTTAACGACTATTTCGGCAACATTGATTGGACAGATGGTGATCGTGTCCGCCGCCTCATTACTGAGGAAATACCTGCCCGTGTCGCCGCTGATGTTGCCTTTCAAAATGCCCGACAAAACTCCGATCGGCAAAATGCCAAAATTGAGCATGACAAGGCCTTGTTGCGTGTGATGACTTCGTTATTGAAGGATGACACGCAGCTATTCAAGGAATTCAGTGACAATCCCTTATTCCGCCGCTGGGTAGCCGATACCGTGTTTACGATTACCTATGAGTAGGGAGTCGGTCTATAATTCCTTCATACCCTCCCATCAGAAGGTTGGCCTGAGATACCCGCAACACGTCTGAATGTGTTTATCAGCAGTACCAGTATTGACTTGCCAGAGTATCGCGCCGTCCTTACCCTCAGCTGACCTCGACGGCGCAGAGACTAGCTTGTCGGGGGTGAAAATCCCATGATTTTTATCCTCTACTGATGGAAGCCATAGTGCGGGGGCTGCATAAGATGAGTTTTAAGGGCATCGGACGCATTCTGTTTGAGCAACGGACAACTCTGCACACTGACTCGGATTGACTTTATTCAACCGGACTTTCCGTGAAGAAATGCTTGATTTTCATCGGTCTGATTAGCTGAGCCTGAGAGTGACTGAATGCTGGTTACACAGTTAAGATCACCAGCATCCGCACAATGCCCTTTGTGGCTTAACGCCTGCGACGTTTTGACCGTAGTTTGATTTTCGGCTTTTCGCTGGTACTAAATTTGGAGATAGATCAATCTATTTACGGTTACCAAAATTAAAGTGTTTAAGGTAACTTTTCCAACAATGAATACTGGCTTATACTGGAAAAGATTGGGAGTCACTAGTAAGCATTTTAGGGATATTAATCTATCCATCAAGGGGGCTTTTATGTGGCAGAACCATCCATTCTTAAAACTATTAACTAGTGTAATTTTATTAGCACTTGTTTTAGGCGGTTTACTCAATACTTATTCCCCTGCCCAAGCGGCTACCACTCTCACGATTACCCCTATCACATGGAATATTATCGGTCTTGATAGCAATAATCCCGCCACCGGCCCACGCTTTTTTCCGGTAGCAGCAAGAGTCTGTAGCATTGGCGGTCCTTCCGATGGCCCTGTCACCGTGAATTTTGTATGGGGCGATGCCAATACAACCTATATTAATCTGCGTACTCCTATCACCTCCATCAATGTCGGCACACTGGCGACGGGTGGATGTGCCGATGCCTATTTTGAGGTGGCTGTAAATCCAGTCATGGCCGCTTTCGACCAGAGCCGCCCCTACACCATTACGGCAACCGATGCTGATGAAACGGTGCCTACCCCACAGCCCCGTGAACTCTATGTTGAGCATCTGATCTCACAAAATCGTAATGCGACCACCAATATCCGCTATGGGACAACACTGGCAAACCTAACCTCGGTCGCGGCAGGTGGTGCTATGAACCTCGTGGTTGGCGGCAATTATTACATCGAGTTGACAGGTGGTACAGCTACGCAAGGGTATGAGTAGTTTGAAGAATTTATTACCCTGACCAATACGATTTTTCGAATCAACAGTGTGGTAACCAACTATGCCGCAGATAGTTCCCCTTACGTAACCGATCCGAGCGACATGCTCTATGCCGATGCCTGTTTATGGGAAAATGACGTAAACAGTCCGAATTATCGCGCTTGCCTCTCGGCAGGCAAGGCAGGTGGTGCACCTGTCACGGTCACCTATAATGTAACCATCATTAGCGGGGGTGGTACCCAACAAACCCTGAACAGTCTGCTGTATGACTTTTCTGGTTCAAGTTATCATTACAATTCCGACTTCAGCGCTGGCGCCCGTTTCGCCAATATTATTGATCCTACTACCGCGACGATTGAAAAAGACTTTGTCCCGGCTTTAATTAGTAACGGTGGTGTGGCGACCCTCGTCTTTACCCTCAGGAATCCGAATGATGGGGCCTTGTCGGATTATAATTTTACGGACACACTCCCCACTGGCATGACGATCGTCAACCCACCTGCTCCCATTACCAGTAGTTGCGGCAGTACCGCCGCTGTGAACGCGCCGAATGGGGGAAATACCATTAGTTTCAGCGGAGGGACACTTGCCGCCAATGGAACCTGTACCATTTCAGTAACAGTGACAGCACCCGTGGTGACATCGCCGTCTACCACGTATAACAATACGTCCAATAATCTGTTTATCGGCACGGTGAATACAGGGGATAACGCTGCTGACAGCCTCACGGTGACCGACGCGCCCTTGCCTCCTGCCTGTACCACCATACCGATGGCGACATGGACATTTGCAACGGCAGGCAGCGCTACTGCTCCTACGCCTGCTACTGCTAATGTGACGGCCACCGCTGCAGCTGGGCCGGGATTATCACTCCCTGCTCCTGCGGCGCCTATCATTGGGGCAGATCGACTTGGGACAGCTGGCTCGGGATCATGGCAAGCCGATAATATTACGGATGACACCCCACCCGGTTTGGTTTTGGCAAACAATGAATATTTTGAGTTCGTACTAAACACCACCGGGTTCAATTCCGTAACCCTTCAGTTCTATACAGATCGTTCCGCGCAGGGTGCGGTAAATGCGCAACTCTACTATGGCCCTGTCACTGGAACGGAAACGGCCTCAACAATCTACACCGTACCCAATGCATGGACACTTCAAGCGCCGACCGTCCTTAATACAGGACTTAATCCAACCGGCTCGACGCGCTTCCGGCTGTATGTCTATGACTCGGGCAATAACAACAATGGACACTATGTACGGCTCGATGATGTGACATTCACAGGTTGTGGGGTTCCACGTGGGCCAACCATTACTAAGAATTTTGCCCCCGACCCCATTGCGGCTGGCGCTACTTCAACGCTTACCTTTACGCTTACCAATCCCAATACCATATCGGTATTAAACAATGTCAGTTTTACCGACAACCTGCCGGCGGGCATGACAGTAGCTGCGACTCCTGCGGCAAGTACGACCTGCGGAGGAACTTGGAATCCTCTGGCAAATGCCCTTACATTGAGTTTTACTGGGGGTGTTATTCCAGCTAACGGCACGTGTACCCTACAGGTGAATGTCACCACATCGGTGCTTGGGCCGAGTACCAATATCAGCGGTTTTATCTCCTCCAACGAAAGCGGTGTAAACAACAGCTCGACTGGCTCGGCAACCGATACCTTGACCGTGATCGCACCGCCGCAAATTGATAAAGTGTTTTCACCCAACCCGATTGTGGCAGGCGGCACTTCGAGATTGACATTTGTCATTACTAATCCCAATCAAAGTAATGGTATTTCGGGGGTGGCCTTCACCGATACATTACCTGCTGGGGTACCCGGTCCCGGCTCCATGACCGTCGCGGCTGTACCTAGCCCTACCAATACGTGCGGCGGTACATGGACAACAAACCCGGGCGCAGGCAGTGTGAATTTGGCAGGGGTCAATATTGGGGCAGGGGTCACTTGCACAGTGAGTGTGCTTGTCACCGTTCCCAGTGCGGGTAGTTATGCCAACACCAGTGGGAATGTATCCCACATTGTGAATGGTGTACCTGTGAATGGCAACACAACCTCCGACACGCTGCTTGTCAATGCGCCTAACCCCGGTATCCGTATCCTCAAGCAGATTGGTTTGGGTGGCCTCATCACCGATCCTTGGTCTTCTTATTTGGCAGTAGCACCCGCGACGCCAGTTTACTATCTCGTCACTATTGAAAATATTGGGGATGTGCCACTGAACATCACCAGTGTCACAGATCCGAACCTAGCCGCTCTTATCGCCGCTTGTACGTGGACGAATCCACTGCCTGTCGCCGATGCCCTTGATGATGATCACATTGATTACTGTATTCTCGGCCCAGTACCTGCGGCGACAGGTGTCCACACCAATACAGCTACTGTCAATGCCCAGTATGGGGTAAATCCATTGCCACCTCAGTCGGATTCGGCCACGTATGCCACCACTGGTTTGACCATAGATAAGGTCGCCAATCCGACCACTTATACTGCGGCAGGCAATGTCATCAACTATACGATTACCATCACCAATACAGGCAGCGCTATTCTGAATGGGCCAGTCACCGTTACGGACAGCCTCATTCCAACCCTGACGTGCCCTGCCCTCAATACGATTGGCAACAACAACAATTTCTTTGACCCAGTCACATCCGTACCCACCGAAATTCTTATCTGTACCGGTACCCATACCATTACACCGGCGGAGGTGACCGCTGGCAGCGTCCCTAACACCGCGACTGCCGATACTAGTCAAACCGCACCCGTCACGGATAATGTCACCGTGAGCTTGCAAAATCCCGCTCTAACTCTCGCCAAGACCGGAACATTCGTGGATGGTAATGGGGATACTCTTCCTCAGGCAGGCGAGACGATTAATTACACCTTCCTTATGACGAACATTGGGAATGTGGTGCTCACCAATGTGACTGTGACTGATCCGTTAGTTCCGATCATCACCTGTCCAAGTGGTAACCCCATCCCGAACCTGGCAATTGGTGGCTCCCAAACCTGCACGGGCAGCTACACCCTTGTCGCTGCCGACATCACAGCGGGGCAGGTACTCAACACTGCCACTGCCGATAGCGACCAAACCCCACCTGTTACCGACAATGAAACCGTGATCTTGGCCGCCCCCGCCCTCACCCTCGCCAAAACTGGCGCGTTCGTGGATGGCAATGGTGACAATGCGGCACAGGTCGGGGAGACCATCAACTACACCTTCCTTGTGACGAACACCGGCAATGTGGCGCTCACCAATGTAGCTGTGACTGACCCGCTCATTACTACCATCACCTGTCCGAGCGGCAACCCCATCCCGAACTTGGCAATCGGCGCATCCCAAACCTGCACGGGCACTTATACCCTTGTGGCGGCGGATATCACGGCAGGTCAGGTACTCAATACCGCTACCGCCGATAGTGACCAAACCCCGCCTGTCACCGATAACGAGACGGTCAATCTGGCTGTTCCCGCCCTTACCTTGGTGAAAACTGGCGTGTTCGTGGATGGCAACGGCGACAACGCGGCACAGGTCGGGGAGACCATCAACTACACCTTCCTCGTGACGAACACCGGCAATGTGGCGCTCACCAACGTGGCCGTCACCGACCCATTGATTGCCACCATCACCTGTCCAAGTGGCAATCCCATTCCAAATCTAGCCGTGGGTGGCTCGCAGACCTGCACGGGCACTTATACCCTTGTCGCTGCCGACATCACAGCAGGTCAGGTACTCAACACCGCTACCGCCGATAGTGATCAAACTCCACCTGTTACCGACAACGAGACGATCAATCTAGCTGTGCCGGGGTTGACCCTCGCCAAGACTGGCGCGTTTGTGGATGGCAATGGTGACAATGCGGCACAGGTCGGGGAGACCATCAACTACACCTTCCTTGTGACGAACACTGGCAATGTGGCGCTCACCACTGTAGCTGTGACTGACCCGCTCATTACTACCATCACCTGTCCAAGTGGCAATCCCATTCCGAATCTAGCCGTGGGTGGTTCTCAAACTTGCACGGGCACTTATACCCTTGTGGCAGCCGACATCACGGCAGGTCAGGTACTCAACACCGCCACCGCCGATAGCGATCAAACTCCACCTGTTACCGACAACGAGACGATCAATCTAGCTGTGCCGGGGTTGACCCTCGCCAAAACTGGCGCGTTTGTGGATGGCAATGGTGACAATGCCGCACAGGTCGGGGAGACGATTAATTACACCTTCCTCGTGACCAATACAGGCAATGCAGCCCTCACCAACGTGGCCGTGACCGACCCGCTCATTACTACCATCACCTGTCCAAGTGGCAATCCCATTCCGAATCTAGCCGTGGGTGGTTCTCAAACTTGCACGGGCACTTATACCCTTGTGGCAGCCGACATC
>JACRBG010000056.1 GCA_016234595.1 Chloroflexota bacterium
AGCCCTAGAATACCAGCCCCATTGAGCATAAAGTTAAAAACGTCCGCCGCCTTTTTATTGCTTGCTTCTTGAAGAGCCGGGGTATAGATTGACCAACCGTTTTGGGTCAGCGTGGCTTCCCCGGACGGATTGCCCCATTCGACCAACACATCGGTGATGGCGGACGCGCGCCCCCACAGTGCTTGGGCAGTAGCGAGGTTAAAAAATACGGTTTGGCCTTGATAGTCAGGAGTGAAATCCACAATCCCTTGTACGGTCAGCGGTATAGGGATGCTGCTATTTTCCCCACCCATGATTAAGTGGTCACCCACTTGAATGTCCAATTGAGTGGCTAAATCACGGGTGACGGTGGCGTCGCCCTCCCCTTGTAGGGTCTGGGCGAGGGTTCGGCCATCTTGCAAGCCAATTTTGCCAATCAAGGGATACTGGGTGGGGTCAACCCCAACGGCATGATTGACAAAAAAGGCGTGGGATGAGCCTTCGAGCCGGAGGATCTGGTTATAGTTGAACGAGACTGGGATATAGCGTTGGATTTGCCCAGCTTGATAGAGGGCTTCAATCTCGGCCAAGTCTTGCTCACTCAGAAAATTTGTCGCCGAGCGAGTGACTTGGGCATCGCCCCCCACACTCAGACGGGGGTCAATCAAGATAAGCGATTTAAAGGTGCTGGCGAGGCTTTGCATTGAAGTCAAGGACATGACCCCAAAGGCAATACATAAGAGAGCAATCACCATGCGCTGCCCGCCGCGTTTTAACGATTTGGTGGCATACTTCCAGTGAAACATAGCGGCTCCTTTAGTGTGTGCCCGTCTTGACTAAGCGCCCATCATGCAGATGCAGCACACGATCCGCACACCGGGCAATCGCCGGGTCATGGGTAGCGACAATGATGGTTAGGCCAAAACGCTGGCGGAGACTCTGAAAAAGCGCCAATACCTGCTCCCCGTTGATGCTATCGAGGTTGCCAGTGGGTTCATCCGCCAGCAAAATTTGAGGCTGGGTGACGAGGGCGCGGGCAATGGCGACACGTTGTTGCTGCCCACCGGAAAGTTGATGCGGACGGTGGCGGCGGCGGTCAGATAGGCCGACGAGATCGAGCATTTCTTGGGCCAATGCCGCTGCCTCACGCCGTTTGGCATGGATATAGAGCGGGACTTCGACATTTTCCTGCGCAGTCAGGGTCGGGATGAGGTTAAAGGACTGGAAGACAATCCCGATTTTCTGATTACGCAGGCGGGCAAGGTGTTGTTCGGGCATCCGGGTGATGTCCTGCCCCTCGATGACCAGTTTGCCACTGCTGGGGGTATCAATCCCCGCCAGTAGCCCCAAGAGAGTTGATTTACCAGAACCCGAAGGCCCGGTCAGGGCGATCCATTCACCAGCGGCGATTTCAAAACTGACATCATTCAGAACGGGAATGATCTCGCCCCCAAGCGGCAGTTGGCGGGTTAAATGATTGGCTTCAATAGCGATAGGTGTCATAGGTGTATTCTCCTTCTGCTTTTAAGGTAGCAAGAAGGTGTCACACCCCTATCGCAAAAATGTCGCAAAAGTGTCGTAATTTATTGGGGGTTCACTCTGGGCAGGCGCACGGTGAAACAACTGCCGATGCCGAGGGTACTGGTGACGCTGACATTGCCAGCCATCGCTTCGGCTAATTCTTTGACAAGGGCTAGACCTAACCCTGCCCCCCCTTGATCGCTGGCCCGCGCCGAGGCCGAACGGTAAAAACGCTCCCAAATATGCGGCAAGTCCTCCGGGGCAATGCCTTCCCCGGTATCCTTGACTTGAATGGCGACCGTTTGCGCCTCGACCTGAGTTCCAACAACAATGACACCCCCCGGCGACGTGTGCCGTACCGCGTTTTTGAGCAGGTTATTTAAGATTTGCTCAAGCCGTGTTTCATCGGCATAGATCAGCGGAATTTGGACTTGATACTCCAGCGCGACTTCCACTTTTTTGCTTTGCCAAGCCTGTTGTTTGGCGGTGTGATACGTACGTTCGAGAACACCGCTGATTTCTAGTGGGGCAACCGTGACGTTCAGACCTTCCATATCGGTACGGGCCAATAAAAACACGTCGTCAATCATGCGTTGCAGGTGCAGGGTGGCCCGCTCGATAATGTCTATATCGGTTTTAAGGTCGGGATTTTGATCGGCTTGGCGCTGAAGGGAGGCTAAATAGGCCCGTACAGTGGCGACGGGTGTGCGCAATTCATGAGAAACACTGGCGAACATCTCCCGCCGCGATTGCAGCAATTGGCTTACGGCGTCGCGCTCGGCGGCTAAATCCCGTAAGGTGTTTTCAAGGGTGGCGGCCATCGCATTGAAATTGGCCTGTAATTGGGCCACTTCATCTTCCCCGGCGACCAAGGCCCGCGCCGTATAATCGCCCGCCCGAATGGCATTGGTGACATTGATCAGGGTGTACACCCGCCGGGTGATGCCCCGCGCCGTAAAATAGGCCAGCACGGTTACGGGAACAATGACCACCAGAATGGCGACCCCCGTGAGAATGCCAATTGTACCCAGAATCAGAATTCCCTCGGTCAGCACGATCACCACTCGCCCGATGGGGGATAAGTCCGAATTGCCCAACCGGATGTTGCTCAATGTGAGGAATAGAATGACCAACAACAAAACCGCCATGACGACCAACATTAATTGCGACGAGGTGATGTACCAGACCAACCGCCGTTTTCGATAGGCCAGCATGAGACGATAACAGCGGGCCGCCAAACGAACTGCGACCAGCGAGAACCCATTCAGCATCAGCACGATACTCATCGGGTTTGAATTTAAGTCACCTAAATCGCTGCTCTGCTGATCTAATCGGGGTAATCGCCCATAGGTACTGCCCCCCATAGGGTCATATCGAACAAGCGGCGGGATTACCCAATAGGCAAGCTGATAGAGGCCCATACTTAAAACGAGCAGAAGCAAGGCGACCAAAAGTTCATAGCGCAATTGGTGACCCCAACGACCTTGGGGCAAGCGCGTGAGGAATAGAAAAGTTAAGGCGGTGGCAACAATGCCAAAACTGAGACTGCCTGTAAATTCGGGGAGGTCAAATTCCGTGCCGCTGGCGTGTAATAGGGCCAGCCAACCGAGGCCAAGCAGCGTGGCCAAGGCCAAAGCCAACCATACCGGCCAGCGCCATAGCCCGATTATGGACGTAAACGGTAGCCGACGCCCCATACTGTCTCGATTTCATCGCCTAGATCATCCAATTTTTTCCGTAGCCGCAAGATGGCGTTATCCACTGAGCGGTCTCCCCCCACATAGGCCGCCCCCCAAATGGTTTCGAGCAAATAGGTTCGGCTAAAGGCTCGCCCGGGGTTGCGGAGCAACAAATGCAGCAAATCAAACTCGGTGCGGCTTAAGTCCAGCGGATTGTTATGGAGGATAACCAGATGGCGCTCAATGTCCACCACAAGGCCCTTATGGACGAGTTGAGGTGCTTGGTTTGGGTCTAAATCAGCAGCCAGTAGTTGGCGAATCATTTCAGTCCGCCGCAATAAGGCATTCACGCGGGCGATTAACTCAAGCATGGAAAAAGGCTTGGTCAGGTAATCATCGGCCCCAACCTCTAGACCCATCACGCGGTCAAGTTCTTCGCTACGGGCGGTCAACATTAAAACCGGGGTAGCACTGGTCTGCCGAATTTGGCGCAATACCTCGATACCATCCAACTTGGGCAGCATCCAATCAAGGATGAGTGCATCCGGGCGATGACTCGCGTGTAGTTCCAAGGCACTAAGTCCATCCGTTGCACACAAAACTTGATACCCCGCGTGCGTTAGCTCACGTTGGATGACTAAGGCCAAATCTGCCGCATCTTCGACCAGTAAAATAGTGGGTAGGGATTCGTTCTGCATAGGTTAATTATAGTGACGTTTAAGTTTGCTCTCTAGAGTGGGTATGAAAGACCAGGCCAGATGCTTGACCCATGTTTTAAGCCGATGGCGGGTATAACCTTGCCGGACGGCCTGACTTGCAAGAGCTACCAAGCTTAGTCAACAAAAATTCTAGCATAGCCCAATTGGGCCACGCTGAATTGTCATTTTACTTAAAACGCAAAACATTTTCTGCGGTTAACAGAGTGTGCGGTGGGCAAATCCTGCTCACCTACGTTATCACAACATTGTCGTAGTTTTCCCTTTCAAAAATTAGGGGACAATATTTTAGCCGCAACTACAGAGCCTAAAATGTTTTTGGCACAACATTTTAGTTTAGCAAACCTCTGGGCATGGCAGCGGCTTATTTTTGCCATGTCATAACACAAGCGAAACCCGACCGCATGAGCAGTAGGCAACTTCCTTAGAATGGCTATTTTAGGCTTTAAAGTGACCCCGCCACCCTGCTCGACTCAAGCAGAATGATGGGGGTATGCCAACGACTATTTGCTGAGTCTGGCAAATAGCCTAGTGGCACTTACCTTCGTAAATGTCCTCTATGGGTTCTTTTTCATGCCAGAGAGCTTGCCTAAAGAGAAGCGCTCACAGCTAAAAGTTGCGGCGCTCAATCCATTCAGTGCCCTTGCCAATGTGCTATCCGTACCTCAACTGCGCTGGTTACTGATTTCGATCTTCCTATATGCGGTTCCATTTGCCGCGCTTTCCGTGAATATTAGCTTGCTTGCCAAAGATAATCTCCACTGGGATGCAGCAGGGATCGGGGTGATCTTCGCATCAGTTGGCATCACAGACATCTTTGTGCAAGGCGTACTGCTCCAAGTGTTGGTACACAAGTTTGGCGAAGGTGCTGTAGCCATCGGCGGTCTCATTCTCGAAATCTTTGGCTATATCCTCATGGCTTCGGTCGTCTTAATCCTCTCACCTATCCCTATGATGGTAGGTACAATTGCGCTGGCAATGGGAGATGGCTTGCTTGGCCCTTCGCTGAATGGTTTGCTCTCGGGAGCGGCGGGAGCCGAAGCGCAAGGTCAAGTGCAAGGGGGTAACCAGTCTATGCAGTCCTTAGCACGAATTATTGGGCCACTTGTGGGTGGTCTGATGTATGCGAATATGGGCCATGCCTCGCCCTTCCTGAGTGGTGTTTTCATCGCATTACTAGCCATTGCAGCCATCACGGTGACACTCCCCACAGTCAAACGCTCCGTACCCCGCGTTGAACCATCTGCCCCTCCGGGCGCTGTGTAAAGGTCAAGTCCGGATTTTTGAATCGTAGGGGAATCCATCGTATTCGGGACATTCCCCCTTTTAGCTAACCATCCGGAAATTTCGGGCGGAGTCTATAAAAGCCGTGACTACTTCAAATAGTCACGGCTGGCCCCAGCTTTTTTTGCCAAAGTCTAATGGACTAATGGTAGACGGCGCATAATACCAACCAAGCCCCTTTGAATTTGTGCTCTAAATGGTTTGACAGTTATTTGGTTGTAGACTACAATCATTTTTCATATACGAATAAGGATACCCATCAACCATGAGCCCAAATGAATCCGGTGTTTTTGCGACCCTTTTGCAACGCCAACTTGGTCAGCTTGTCCGTGCCTACGAAATATGTGATCAAGTCTGCTCAACGATGAATGGTGTCACCCCTGCCCAGAGTTATACACTCTTGTCGCTGCCTGAGAAGGGCTATTTGAGCATGAATGATTTAAGTGAAACGATGGGGCTGGCTAAAAGCACCATGACACGCATGGTAGATCAACTCGTCGAAAAAGAACTCGTGCGGCGCAAACCAGATGCTGAGGATAGGCGCATTGTACTGGTTGGCTTGACTATTCAAGGTCGAGAAGTACGCACCACTTTGGAAAAGGTACTGCAAGATTTTTTCAAACAAGTGGAAGCCGGGCTTCAGGAGGAGGAGCGCCACCTTGTCCTTCGCTCACTCGAACGGATCACAGGATTAGTCCGCGAGGTACTTACTAAGTGCTGCTGAAATAGAGGCAGCCAGTTTTTTTACAGATTTATTTCGAATATACAACTATTGTATAAGGCAATCTATAAGGTCAAACTCACCCTATGAAAGGTAACCTATGCCACCCAATATTGAAGTTCAACACCTCGTCAAGCGTTATAAACAAAGCGAACACAATGCTGTTGATGATGTGTCATTTACGGTAGAACCGGGCCAGCTATTTGCCTTGTTGGGGCCAAATGGGGCCGGTAAAACAACGATCATCTCGATACTGACTACGACCCTAACACCAACCGCGGGTCATGTGTCCATTCTTGGCCTTGATGTCACCACCCAAGCAAGTCAAGTCCGACGCGGGGTAGGAATCATTTTTCAGAACCCTAGCCTCGATCTCAATCTGACTGCCGAAGAAAATATTCGGCTTCACGCCACATTGTATGGACTGTATTCGTTTCGCCCTACCTATGCCTCGATGCCCGAAGCCTATCGTCAAGAGGTGATGCGGCTGGCTGACATCATCGGTTTGGGTAGCGATATATTCAGACCAGTGAAACAATTTTCGGGTGGCATGAAGCGTAAGTTGGAAATCATTCGCAGTCTAATTCACACCCCCAAAGTGCTTTTCCTCGATGAACCTGCGATTGGCCTTGACCCAGCCAGTCGGCGCAACTTGTGGGAGTATCTGACGACGGTACGCAATGGCAACGGGATGACCATCTTCATGACCACGCATTACCTTGAAGAAGCCGAACAATCCGACATGATTTGTATTATCAATCATGGTAAGGTGGCGGCATATGGCACACCTCATGCAATCAGAACCCAGTTGGCTGCCCAAGCCTATTTGCTCGTGGATGCGGCAGATCGAGAGGGGTTGCGCGCGGAACTGAACTATGCCAATCTTCCATTTGAGGAAACACCCAAGTTCAAAATCTCACTCGCCAACCAAAATGCCCAACAGATTATCCAACGCATTAGAACCCCACTGTCGCTTGTGAAAACGTCTATCCCAACACTCGAAGACGCTTATCTTTCTATTGTGGGGGCCGCCCATGAGTAACCTAAAGACCATTTTGACGATCGCTTATCGTGATCTGCTGAAATTCACGCGGGATCGCCCACGTATTGTCGCGTCGTTCATTTTTCCCTTCGTGATTATTCTCTTCTTGGGGGAAAGCCTCAATGCCAGCATCGGACAAACGATGGGTTATGATTTCAAACTCTTTGTGTTCACCGGGGTTTATACCCAGACGCTGTTTCAATCGGCCATGTTGGGCATTATCTCTTTGCTCGATGATCGCGATAACGATTTCAGTCAAGAGATTTTTGTCTCCCCCGTCTCGCGGTATGCCATCATTATTGGCAAAATTCTTGGCGAATCGCTGGTGGCAATGGCCCAAGGCATTGGCCTGCTGGCGTTTGGTGTCGTGATCGCCCTCGTTTCCGACTCCGACATTTCTATTTCACAGGGACTCAGCCTGATTCCAGTAGGGTTTGTGGCTTGCCTGCTGGGTGGGTCTTTCGGGATTTTGATCCTGCCCAAACTGCCCAGCCGCCGGGTCGCCGACCAAATTTTCCCATTTCTCATCCTGCCCCAGTATTTTTTGGCGGGTGTGTTTACGCCGTTCGATAACCAGCCACGCTTCATCAGTGCCCTTTCGGTCATCTCCCCCATGCGTTATGCAGTGGATTTGACGCGCGGTGTTTTTTATCACGATACTTCGGACTTCGCGCGCATTGTCTTGGAAAAGCCTTGGCTTAACGCCGCCGTGATGGTGGGGATGTTTGGACTGTTCCTAGTTTCGGGAACGCTCCTTTTTGTGCGCGAGGAACGCAACCGTTGAACAAGCTGGGCTAACGTAGTGCTCGTCGCCTTCAAGCACGTATCAAAGCCTTGCATGACGACTGGTAGGTAGCTTTTTCCCGTTGGTAGGCTACTATGCTTGACACTAGGTGGAATCATCAACAACGACGGGCAACCCATTGAATTATTTTCTATGATCGTGAACCGAGCAATTTACTTGAATTCGTAGACCGAATCTCCAGCTGGCTGTACAACTGACAGGGACAGCGAGTTGGAGGGAGTCATGGAAACGGAATGGATAATCGATCGTCAACACTTACGTGATCTCCTACGTGAGATGCCTGCGTTAACCTATACCGAAATGGCCGTTCAAGTGGGCCACTCACTGAGCTGGATCAAGAAATGGGTGCCGCGCTTGCGGATCGATTTGCACGATGATCGCTTACGGGAGCGGCGGCGTTCGCCGCGTCGTTATGGGCAACCCAGTCGCAGTCCGCAGGTGGTGGCCAAGATCTTAGCCATCCGGGATGAACCACCCGATCATCTGCGGCGCACCCCCGGCCCACGCGCCATTCTGTATTATTTGGCGCATGATCCTGACCTCCAACAAACCGGCGTACGGTTGCCCCGCTCGACCCGCACCATCTGGCAAGTCTTGGTGGATTACCAACGGATTCCGTGTCCCATCCAAGCGCCCCATGAGCCTTTACCCTTGGTCAATCCCATGCAGCATTGGCAGTTTGACTTCAAGGATGCGACCACCGCACAGGACGACACGACCGACAAACAGGCGCATCAGGTCGAAATTCTCAATATTGTGGATGCGGGCACCTCGCTGGTGGTGGATCACCATGTGCGAGTCGACTTCAATGCGGAAACAGCCATTCAAGCTTTAGCCACCACCTTCACTTGGCAAGGCTTACCCCAAAGCCTGACCTTTGATCGGGATCCGCGTTTTGTGGGCGCCCAACAAAGCCGGGATTTTCCCTCGGCGCTGATGCGTTTTCTGTATTGTTTGGGTATTCAGCCTATCGTCTGTCCCCCTCATCGTCCCGATAAAAATGCCTATGTCGAACGGTATCATCGCTCCCTCAAGGCCGAGGCCCTCCAAGTCGAGCGTCCCGCCACCCTTGAGGCGACTCAGCATTGTGTGGACGCCTATCGTTGGCACTACAACCATGAGCGCCCTAACCAAGTGCGCGGTTGTGGCAACCAACCGCCTAGTGTGGCTTTTCCATCGCTGCCCACCCTGCCATCCCTGCCGGACACTGTTGATCCGGATGCATGGCTGACCCATATCGATGGTCGTCTGTTCCGTCGCCGCATCATGGCTTCCGGTACTGTCCATGTCGCCCTCCATGACTACTATGTCCGCCAGAAACTGCATGGGCAGGTGGTGCTGCTCAAAGTCAATGCCCCAGCCCGAACCTTAGAGGTCTGGTGGGACGGCCAGCTGATCAAACACCTGCCCATCCAAGGTCTCTATGGCAAAACCTTGCCGCTCCAAGACTATTTCCGTCTGATCACCCAAGAGGCCGTTTCCGAAGCCCGCCGCTTGTCCAGCCGTATTTCGCTTCGGTCTACGAATTGGGATAAATCCTTTGGTTCACGATCATAGAAAATAATTCACAGATGTTACCCTACGGCCTACTTTGTCGGGAGGACTACTTGACAACTTTTGGGAAGTACGTCAAAATATGATTTTAGTGAAACGTTTCAGTAAATCGTTTCACTATTGAACATATTGACCAAGTGAGATTTTTTAGGAGGTTTTTTGATGAAACGCTCACTAGTCCTCGTGCTTGTCCTAACCCTAACCCTCGCAGTTTTCGCTCGTACTCCCTCCAGCCATGCCCAAGACAAAGTGACGATCCAATTAATGGGTTGGTCATCCTCAGATGCAGAGAATGCCGCTCTCCAAAGTATGGTAGATGCTTTTGAAGAAGCGAATCCCAATATTGCTGTTGATTTACAACTCGTTCCTGAATTTGACACAACCCTCCAAGCAGCGTTTGCCAGTGGCGACGCCCCCAATGTGTTTTATGTAGACAGTAGCAAACTGCCTGATCTCGTAGATGCGGGTGTCATCGCCGCTGGTGACGACCAAATTGTTGATCAGGATGACATCTATCCGTCGTTGCTCGATGTCTTCACGATTGACGACACGCTCTATTGTGCCCCCAAAGATTTCTCGACACTGACGTTGCAATATAATAAAGACCTATTTGATGCTGCTGGTGTGGACTATCCCACTTCTGATTGGACATGGGATGATTTGGCGGCTGCGGCTGAAGCACTCACCGAGGGTGATGTGGTTGGCCTCGTAGTTCCAGCCGAACTCCCGCGCTGGTTGCCCTTCCTATACCAAGCTGGTGGTTCGATTTTGAGCGAAGACGGCACTGAAGTCACCTTCGATAGCGAAGAAACCGCAGCGGCACTCGACTTTTATGTCGGTTTGGTCACGGATGGTTTTGCCGCGCCTCCCTCAGCGATTGACTCTGGTTGGGGTGGTGAGGCTTTAGGTAAGCAGCGGGCTGCCATGGCTATGGAAGGCAACTGGATCATTGGGGCGATGGAAGAAAACTATCCCGATGTGAACTATGGCATTGCCGAACTGCCGGCTGGCCCAGCGGGTAAAGCTACGATGGCTTTCACCGTTTGCTACGGTGTAGCGGCTGACAATGACCATCCTGAAGAATCATGGGCACTTGCCAACTTCTTGACGGGTAAAGACGGCGCGTTAATGGTGGCAGAAGCTGGTTTTGGTGTGATGCCCGCCCGTTTGAGCGCCGCTGATACGTGGTTACAGGTTCATGGTGAAGATTTCCAACCCTTTGTAACAGGTGCGGATTACTCACACCGTTGGGTACTCCCCATTGGTTTTGGTGACTTCACGGATACCTTCAACAATGACTTGAAGGAAGCGATGGCGGGCAATTTGACCACTGAGGACATCATTGCTGATTCGGTGGATGTCGCCAACGAAATTCTCGGCCAGTAATCTAAACTTTTCCCATAGGAGCATTCCAACTAAATTCAAGAGGTGGGATGCTCTCTTTTTTCTTATACTTGGCTCATAAAAAATAAACTAGATTTATGGTAGGGAAGGGTCGTGATGATTGAAGAAACCAGCCCCCATGTCGGGACAGTCCCACCCAAACAACTAAATACGATGACCAATAAAAAAATAGGCGAGGCTCTAGCAGGTTACCTATTTTTGACCCCAGCTTTGCTCATCTTTCTAGTATTTTTGGTCATTCCAGTGATTGTGGCCTTATACCTTAGCTTTACCGATTGGAATGGCATAACACCACTTCGGAATAAAGATGCCTATACAACTGTCGGCTCAGACAATTACCAAGCTCTGCTGACTGAACCGGGTCGTCGCCAAACCAAGTTCTTTATTGCCGTTAAGAATACGGTTTATTATGTGCTGGGGGTAGTGCCAACTCAAACCCTCATCGCCTTAATTTTGGCGGTTATCGTCAACCAACGCTGGTTAAAGGCAAGAGGTACGTTTCGTACCATCGCCTATCTGCCTTCCATTACCTCATCTGTCGTGATATCTATTGTCTTTTTGTGGCTGTTTTCAAGCGGGGGGTTGGTCAATGGGTTCATTGGCACCGTCTATCCCGATTACAAGGCAATCAATTGGACCGACGAATCAACCGGGGTCTTCCACTGGGTTCTGAAACAGTTTGGCGTGACTCGCGCCGATTTGGGGCCTTGGGCCAGTGAAAAACATTATGGTGTGCGGACATGGGATTGGATTAGCGGCCCCAGTGTCACAATGCTGATGATTATGATTCTGAATACATGGACAACCATTGGTACCATGATGGTGATTTTCCTTGCCGCGTTGCAAAATATCCCTTCATTTGTCTATGAAGCCGCCCAAATTGATGGGGCTAATGCGTGGCAGACCTTCCGCAAAGTGACGATACCGCTGCTCCGACCGACTACCTTTTTCGCGGTGACACTCGGTCTAATCGGCTGTTTTCAAGTCTTTGACCAAGTGTATATTATTGGTGGGGGGGATGCGACGCTGACGGTGGCTGTCTTAGTGCATCGGAATGCGTTTGGAACAGGCTCTAACATGGGGCTTGCCACCGCGACTGCCATGATTTTATTTGCGATTATTTTTGTCTTTACCGTCATCCAACGCCGATTTTTTGGCGGTGAGCGGGCTAACTGGTAATTGGAGAGCGAAACATGACAACAATCACCGGTACGCCAGCAATCACGACCAAACACAACGCTGGCGTTAAAAAAGTCCTGCATATTATTGCCCCAACGGTTGGCTATACGGTAATGATTATCTTCGCATTGATTCAATTGTTGCCGTTTATCTTTACCATTAGTAACTCGTTTAAGTGTTTGCCCGCCATTCAAAGTTTTCCGCAATCGCTCATCCCTGTGCCGCCTTCCGCTGTCTGTGAAAAGAAGATCATGGACGAAGGCCGCGAACGCACGAGTGTCATGCCGGCTAGTGATACATCGAAGCGTTTGACGTTTAATCCCACGCTTGATGGTTACAAAGAAATTTTCGATCAAAAGTTGCCACGTTGGGTCTTCAATACGGCATTTGTATCCCTAACAGTGATGTTCTTACGGCTGTTGTTCGACTCACTGGCAGGCTATGCGTTGGCACGACTTAACTTTCCCGGCAACCGCGTCATCTTCTTTTTTGTGCTAAGTCTCTTGATGATTCCGGGGATTGTACTGCTGCTACCTCGTTTCATCTTGCTCAAAGAAATGGGCCTTATCAACAGCTATCCAGCCTTGATTCTGCCATTCTCAGCCAGCTTGTTTGGGGTGTTTTTGATGAAGCAGTTCTTTGAGTCTATCCCCAAAGAACTTGAAGAAGCCGCGATGGTTGACGGCGCGGGACGACTCACGATCTTTTTCCGGCTAGTATTACCGATTTCGACTCCAGCCCTGACCGCGCTGGCAATTTTCAGTTTTCAAGGCATGTGGAATGAATTTCTCGGCGTGCTGCTGTTGGTCTCAACACGCAGCGATTTATGGACATTGCCGTTAGGGCTATCATTTTTGCGCGGGCAGTTTGGTGAACAACTCCGCTGGCACGCCTTTTTAGCTGGTTCGGTTATTACAACGTTGCCATTAGCCGTGATTTTTTTCATGTTCCAGCGTTATTTTGTAGAAGGGGTTAGTTATACAGGGCTAAAGGGTTAATTGGCATGGCGATTTTGCAGGGGTGGCGCGTGGTCTTGAAAGGCATGAATAGTGTGCGGCTAAATGGCTATGCCTATATCTGGGGCAATTTGGCTTTTTTGCTGCTTTCATTGCCCATTATCACCGCCCCTGCTGCCTATAGCGCATTGGTGCGAGTGGCGCATGAAACACAGACTCAACCTTCTACCGCTGATCTAGGGTTGTTTTGGGAAACTTTCCGAGCAAATTTTTGGCGGGCTTTGCCATGGGGTGTGGCAAATCTGGCTTTTGTAGGAATCACATTTTCGAACTTTTTGGCCTATAATAATGTGCCGGGTTTTACAGTCTACATCCTACGACTTGCATGGTTAGCTGCCAGTCTTGGCTGGTGGGGGGTCGTGCTCTATACGTGGACCTTGTTCTATGAAATGGAAAACCCGTCGGTTTGGGGGGCCACCCGGAACGCACTGGTGATGACCCTCAAAAACCCACTTTTCACTTTAGCCGTTGTGCTAGGGGTTACTCTCCTATCGGTCATTAGTACAGTTTTGACCATGTTGTGGATTTTATTGACATGGAGTGTAATCGCTGCGATAGGTACGGCTGCTGTGTTGGATCGCCTTGCGGAATTTCGGTCATCTCAGGAAAAGTACCCATGATTTCAATTCGGGAAGTGGCACATGAAGCTGGGGTATCGGTTACTACAGTTTCTTATGTCTTAAATAACAAAGGCAACATTAGCGAAGAAACCCGCCAAAAAGTATTGGAAGTGGTCGAGCGTTTGGGCTATGTGCCCCGCATTGGTGCCCAGAGCCTGCGTGATAACCGCGCCCGTATCATTGGTTATCCTTGGAACTTTGGGCCTAGCCCCGGTGAAGTCAATGCCATCTTAGAAGAATTTCTCCATTACACCATGTTTTATGCTGAACAGCGTGGTCGCCACCTCCTTCTGGTACGTGCCCCGTCCGAAGAGGGACTAGCGGTTTACGATGATTTGATCAAAAGCCAGCGGGTGGATGGGGTTATTTTATCTCATACCATGCAAGATGATTTCCGTATGCACCATCTACATAAACTCAAATTCCCGTTTGTGGCTTTTGGGCAGAGCAATTCATCCCTTGACAAAGAGACCTGTTGGGTAGATGTGGATGGGATGAGCGGCATTCGTTTGGCGACCCAACACCTCATTGAACAAGGCCACCGCCGGATTGGGCTAATCCGCCAGCCGACCGATTCGGTCTCCGGTAATGCTCGTTATCGTGGCTATGTGGCGGCTCTGGCAGATTATGGCGTGCCCTATAACCCGGAGTTGGTGGTTATCGCCGAACATCGGGTATCTGATGGGTATCTAGCGGCCCGATCTTTAATAGATTTGCCAGTCCGCCCGACTGGGATTGTTGCCATGAGCGATACGATTGCGTTGGGGGCGATACAGGCTTTGCGTGAAACTGGTCATTGGGTTGCCCTTACAGGTTTTGACGATATACCGTTGGGCGAATTTCTGACCCCATCGTTGACCTCCGTTCGTCAACCGATTCAGGAAGTCGCCGCGCTGCTGGTGGATATGCTCATTCGTCAAATTGATGATGAGTCGTTTGTGCCCCAACAGCATCTGCTTTTACCTTCGCTTGTGATTCGAGCAAGCAGCCTTGGAGATTTTGGTCAATGAACACATTTGAACGCCGACAATGGGAAGTGACAGAATATCCCTTTAAGCCCGGTCATATTTTGCACTCCGAAACAATCTATACTATCGGCAACGGCTTGGTGGGTGTGCGTGGTAGTTTTGAAGAGGGGTATCCCGGCGACAGTGCTTTGACGCTTGCGGCAGGTCTATTTAATCAGACGCCTGACCAGCTGGTGCCCGAACTCATCCCGCTCCCTAATTGGTTATCCCTACATATCAGCGTCAACGACTGTTGGTTTAGCCTCAAGGACGGCAAAATTCTCGGTTATGATCGCACGCTGAATCTGAAAGAGGCCGTGCTACGTCGTGGTGTGTTATGGCGTTCTCCTAATGGCGATACGGTTCGTTTTGCTTTTGAACGATTTGCCAGCCTTGCCAATCCCCATGTGCTGGCAATACAGGTTTTGGTTCAAGTGCTCAATGAGGGTGAACACACGATTGAAGTCAATAGCCCACTGGAACCCACTTCCCATCATCCTGAAGGGGGCAATCATTGGGAGTATCTTCAATCAGTTCCAAATCAACCTTTTGTGACATTACATGGTAAGGCCGCTCCCAGTGGCTATGAAATTGGCATGGCGAGCTATCTGGACATCGAAGGGGCAACCCCGACCGTATTATCTGACCCAGCTGCCCCCGGTTATCACAGCAAGTTCGAGGTTGCCCAAAATCAAAAGGTCATGATAACCAAATTATTTGCCTTACATACGAGCCGCGACAGCCAAGACCCAGTGGCTAGTGCTACTACGACTCTTACCTCGGCAGTGAAATCCGGTTATGCAGTCTTATTTCAAGAGCACCAAGCAGCTTGGGATCATTACTGGCAGCATTTTGATATTCAAATCGAAGGGGATGAAATTGCCCAGCGGGCCGTGCGATTTTGTACCTATCACTTTTTGATTGCCAGCCCTACTCATGAAGAACGGGTCAGTATCGGCGCAAAAACCCTCAGTGGGCACGGGTATAAAGGCCATATCTTTTGGGACACCGAGCTATTTATCCTGCCTCCTGTCACGCTGGCTCAGCCCGATTTAGCACGGCGCTTGTTGATGTATCGCTATCACAATCTGGCAGGTGCACGACGTAAAGCCGCCGAGGGTGGTTATCAGGGTGCGATGTTTCCGTGGGAAAGCACCGATACGGGTGAAGAAACGACGCCGCGCTGGGTTCCGGGTTTGGATGGCAACCCCATCCGCATCTGGACAGGCGACAATGAACAGCATATTTCGACGGACATTGCCTACGCGGTGCTCCAATATTGGCGTTGGACAGGGGAAGAAGAGTGGTTCCGGCAATATGGGGCCGAAATCGTCCTCGATACTGCCAAGTTTTGGGGTAGCCGTGTTGAATATAACCAAGCGCTTGGCCGTTATGAAATCCATCAGCAAATTGGGCCTGACGAATATCATGAAAACATTGATAACAGTGTTTTTACCAATCGCATGGTAGTTTGGCATTTGCAAGAAGCCCTCGGTGTGTGGGACTACTTGAGAGGGCACTATCCTGATGATGCTACTCGTCTGGCCCGACAGCTTGGTTTAGATGATGCCACGTTGGCTCATTGGCAGACAATTGCTGAAAAAATGTGGATTCCGATGCAGGGTGGGGTGTTTGAACAGTTTGAAAATTTCTTCCAACGGCTTAAACCCATCAATTTAGAAGATTATACCCCTCGCACGACCAACATGGATATGATTTTGGGCCACGCCAAGACCCAAGTTTCCCGCGTCATAAAACAAGCCGATGTAGTGATGCTGATGGCCTTACTCAGAAATCAGTTAGGTGACGATACTTTCTTGCGCCGCAATTGGGATGAATATTCCACTGTTGTTGACCATGGATCATCCTTAAGCCCCGCCATGCACGCGGTAGTCGCTGCCCGATTGGGATTGAACGAGCAAGCTTACGACTATCTCATTTATGCGGCCACCCTTGACCTCGATGACCTCAAAGGCAATGTTCGGGATGGCATTCATGCGGCGTGCTGTGGTGGGGTTTGGCAAGCAGTGGTGTTAGGGCTATGTGGGTTGGAATTGACCGAAAACGGCCCTGTTACCCGACCCCATCTACCCGAACATTGGCGACGGGTGACTTTCCGCATTTTCTATCAGGGCAAACCTATGACTATTACGGTGGAGTAAGATGGAACTAGGCTATATCTTTGATTTGGATGGGGTCATTACCGACACCGCCGAATACCACTATCTGGCTTGGAAACAATTAGCGGATGAAGAGAAACTGCCTTTTACTCGTCAGGATAATGAAGCTCTACGCGGTGTCCCTCGTCGCCGTAGTCTTGAGTTGTTGCTGAAGGGCCGAGTCTTTCCAGAGGCCAAAATGGTCGAAATGGAAACCCGCAAAAATGGCTACTATCAAGCCCTGCTGGAAAACATTACTCCCGCTGATTTATTACCGGGGGTGGCGCAATTCTTGGAAGCTGCCCAAGCCGCCAAGATACATTTAGGCATTGGATCAGCCAGTAAAAACGCGATGCCTGTCATCCGTCGTCTTGGAATCGAGCATTTTTTTGACGCCATCGGAGACGGGTATTGCGTGGTTAATCATAAACCCGCCCCGGATTTGTTTGTTTGGGTGGCGGGACGACTGGGATTATGGCCCACCCAATGTTACGTATTTGAAGACGCTGAAGCCGGTGTGGATGCCGCCCTTGCTGGTGGATTCCATGCTGTTGGGATTGGCCCAGTCGAACGGGTAGGACGCGCCCACTATGTACTACCAGAAGGACTGAAAACAGCCCATGTCAGGGATTTTTGCTAGAACTAATGTATACGTCCATACCTCCCCCCGCTACCCCGAACAGGAGCGTCAACACGTAGACGAATTTGGCTTAGCGTGTACAACGGAACAGAAAACCTCTGTAAAGGGGAATCAAGCGAGCAGTGACAAGAATTGAACGGGCATTCGCGATTCCTGCAATAATGCATTTCATCGCAGGAATTATGCCCGATTTAGGCCCTAAAGTAGGGAAGGTGTTACCAGAAGCCCCATAGCTGTCAAGATAAGGGCTAAAGCTGCTGAAAGGAAGGGGGTGAGGAGGCCGAGTAACTGATGCGACAACCAGCCTGTAGACCGCCACTTGCCATCAAAAGCCCGTATCTTGGAGACCACGCAAAAGTGGGCCGGACCAGAATGGTGCTCAAAATGAAGTGTTAAATTCAGCACGCGCATCGATTCATACACGCTCTGGTTACCTTGCCCCCGTTTTGCTCTGGTCTCCAAATTGCTCCGAACTCTTTATCGGGTTCGGAGCGGCAAATTCGATAAAGTGGAATAAACCGTGTCAGTGACAAGCTAATGGGGTTTATCGCGTATCCTACTTTGCCCTTTCTTCTACAGGTACTTTCAATGAATCTTTGAGTATTTTCACGCCCAGTCCAGTATTAACGGCTAATGCCGTCGCGTTAATTAAACCTTGAGCTGGAAGCGTAAAGAGAAGCGCTTGTGGGGTTTCAGCTTGTCTCAAGAGGCAGAACAGATTCGGCAACAGCCCAAAAGTTTCATTTACAATTTCACGATTTCGATCCACTTTTTTATCCTCCTTGGGGATGGTAGCCAGATAGCGTCCCGTAAGCCCAATGTCAACCACTGCTAAAGCTGTGATAAGGCCCGCTGTGTACTTATCTGCGCGTTTCAGTCGCTGTTTTTTGCCACCGATGAAGGGGCCAACGGCCATATAAATGATATCTATTCCCAACATGCCGGTTCTCCATCCCCACACAACCCGTTGCCAGTACTCTTGCTCATTAGATGGTTTATTGCGACAGAGGTTGTAAGGATATCCACCGGGTTCGGCGGGAGATGCTGGGAAGCTCGCCAACCAGCTAAAGCCACTCAGGACAAGACTAATGACCTCAACAAAGCCGAATGTCTTGCCATTATCATCATCGCCGATTTCAGGGGTCGCATCTAAAATCATAGAGAACAGACCATTAAAGGCATCGGCTACAAGCGCGACAACGCCAAAGTCCTTAATCTTTTGGAGTTGTTGGCTTGTGGGTACACCAGATGTTTCTTCAGGTGTTTCTTCTGCCTCCAGTGCCATTAGATTGAATTCCGTTGCGGGGGCAAGTTGGGGGAATTCCGGCAATGAAACATCCTTGAATGGTTTTTCGCCGAAAAACAGCTTTGCCACCACTGTCATTGGGACTGCAAGAAGCAAACTAGCCAGATTCAAGAGGGTGAGCTTCCCGCCACCAATCAGTTCAAACAGATCAGAAATAAGCGGAATCCGAATCTCCGCATTCAGGATATCCTTCAGTAGATCAATTGCCGCGATGACAATGTCTAAGAAGGCGAGGACAACATCTTCTGCTAAGTCCAAGGCCTGTATGCCAACATCTCTTATTGTTACCAGAATTTGCACCAATGCCAGTTCTGGATGCCTCGGATTACTGATAAGCGTCTCAACAGTTTCGAACAAACCATCAAACACTGTTACTCCAATCCCGACGACATCTTGAAGGGCTTCTAGGAGATGTTGCAGTGCTTGTTGGATGGGTGAGCTAGGGTCTGATATTTCTGGGGATGTTGAACTTGAGTTTCGAGAGTTTCCAAGTAGTTTATTGAGGAACCACTCGGCAGATTCTGGTAATTCAAACCCGTCTGAATCGTCTGCTTGTGAAGGATCAACCCCCAATGACCGGATTAAGTTGTTAACTCCATCCTCGATGCTCTCTTGCAGGTCATCCACAAAATTTGTAACGGAGTCTTTGGCAGACTCCACGAGCGCCTCGGCAGAATCAAAGGCTCCGTTGATGATTCTAGCAAGGTGTTTCTGGGTATCCAGAATATCATCCCAGTTGAACAGGAAGCGCAGGTACTCGATAAATTGTTTGATGGATTTGACCACTCTTTCAACGACGGCTTCGACGAAAGTTGCAATTTTGGCTACTGTATCAAGGAGGTAATTGAAACCATCGATCGTGACTTGTATTACGTCCTTAACAAATCCAATGGCTACGGATGCGGCATTTTTAACGGCATCCTTGATATCTTTGAAAATGCTCCTCGCAGACTGTATGCTCGCAAAGGGAGCAATTCCACCCACCGTCTGGGCAAAGAAATTCGTATCTACAACAGTGGTAGCCTTTGCCAGCATTTGCTCAAATTCACTCTGGCTAATTGCTTGTTCTCGGATGATGTCGCCAGCAGCGATAACCGACGTTCCACCACCCGTATTCGATGGGAGTGCGAAGTGAAGGATCCAAGGATTGCTGACCGTCGCGCTAGATACATTCCGGGTTGATGACTTGACCTTGCTAATGACAGCGCTACGACCTAACACAGTATTGTTTGTATTTGTGGCTGTATCTGCAATCGTCGCTTCGACAGTTTCGGTTTTATAGGTCACGGTGGACATCACCCGTTTAATGGTGCTTTGTACACTGGCGATTTCGCTCTTGGTATGGGCTTTTTGGTCAACAACCGAGTTGCCTTGTGCATCGGTTGCATTCCATAGGGCATCGTCTTCCAGCTCAGCAATTTGTTGATGCGCCTGTTGATCTGGGAAAACGACAACGCGCTCATTTTTGCCATGCCACTTGTATGGAATTTGAGGGCAGGGGTATTTAGACCGTCCGCTTCCGATGTAATCATGATGCGATTTGCTTCGTTCGGGATTAATTTGACCGACCGAACCTCATCAATCTTATACACTGCACCTTCAACCTCAATGGTGGCGATGTCTGTTGCAGAAACCTCAATTTCTGTGATCCCTGTGGCTAATTTAAGGATCGTGCGATAGGCCGAAAATTGTTCCAGCTTGTTGCTGTTCATACGGTAATCTTCACTCAGTGTGCTTGTAATCGAGGTGAAGATTGTCTCTGGCTCGACAATACGGAAGACTTTTGCAGAAGAGGCTCTGTCCTGACCAATTTGGGTCCCTAATGTGGAAGGCAAGTTTTCGATCACATCCTGAACAGTGCTGCGGAACTCGCTATCAACAAACAAGGTTGCCCCTGTATTCGCACCTAAGCGGACAGATGACAAGCTATCGTTCAACTCTGGGAAAACCTTAAAGTTTCGATATTCGCCACCGAGTGCAGGCGAACTATCCGATATGATACAAGCGCGTCCGTGATACAAGGGATGCTCATAAAGAACAACTTCTCCCTCAAATATTTCACCGACCTGCGCTTCGTGATCTGCAATTTTTGCGGCAGTTGCAAAGAGTGATCGGTTTTCGTACTCTGGTGTCCAACTAAATGTCTTGTCTGCGTGGAACACAAGCCACTGGTCGTTTGTCATGTTGGTGAAGGAGAATTCACCTTTGCGGCTTGCGGAATTATCCACAAGGAGCATAAAAGGAAAAAGTGAACCACCTGAACTTACATAAGGAATAAACTGCCCTCGATGGGTAAGCTGGTTGTGCTGGAGGGTGAAGTATTCTTTTGTTGTCGTTTGTTCACTTGATTTTGATGTGGTGAGTGCAGTGCCATTCCAACTCAAGAACTCACCGTTAGGGGCGGCAATGATCCAGTACCCTGTAAAGGGTTCGCCACGCGATGACCACACACGGACGGATCGTGGAAAGCCACCGACACGTGTACTGCCCGGGCTTGAAATGTCTACATAGACCTTTTGTGATGCGCCCGAAAAATTTGTGTTCGCATAAATTGTAGCACCTGTATGGGGGCCAAACCGTAGCTGTCGCACCTCATTCGAGAAGATAAATAAGTCTTCCATATCTTTTGAGAGGATCATAGCGGCGTCATCAGTAGCCATCAACTCAACTTCACCCGCAAGCAAAAGCCGATTGTAGGGTGGTACCAAGTTTTCGATTTGTAAGTCAGACAAGGCCCGATGGTAGATGCGAAGGTCTTCATATTGGGCAACCGCCGTTCCCTTCGTCCAATCTCCTAACTTTAGATCCTTGCCGTTATTGATATTCGCAGGACGGATAGATGTGTTTGTGTTTTGTGCGGCAAGTCCACCATCAACGTAAATCTTGAGGGTTGTGTTTTCTCTTACAAGGGCGATATGATGCCATTTTTTATCGCTCCCTAAAGCCAGAGGGGCAGTCGCAACCTCAATAAAATTCGTGCCAGCTTCATCTTCATCGACTTGAAAGAATATTCTTGACCTTTCACGGAGTTGTACGGAAAAAACATTACGATGGTTACTTGCTGTGCGGTTGCCAATAATGTCCATCTCATCGTCGCCATGAGTATCTATAATCTTTATACCAAAGGCGACAGTAAAATCACTCGCGCCAAACTTCCCAACGACATTACCGAAATTGATATGAGACCCATTACCCTGTACTTTAATTGCACCACCCATGCGACCAAATTTGTCCCAAACGGTGTTATTGAATGTCCCTTTGACCCCGCTAATCTTGTCTTTTGCCACGTTTCCTTGTCGTTCATCAAATAGCCAATGGTATATAGGCTGAATTGTCACGCGATCCCTCCCGCTATATGGAATACCAACTGCCAAATCTATCGCAACGCCAAATTAGGCGACGATATGCAACATTGATGTTCTATCATCTATTATCGTTTGATAAAACTCTATCAAAAACGACGGGCAGCAACAATCCAACGAAAGTTGGGTAGGAGAACATAACTAAAGTTATAAGTGGATGATTATCCTACAGCATCCTCAGGAATTTCGGCTAAGGATCAAGGTGGGCATCAGAAGTTAGTTTCGGAGACTACGCAAAAGTGGGGCAGATCATGGTCTCGCTGTATAGGCATAAAAATGTGAGTAATGTTTCCCACTTTTTCAACAGGCTGGAGCCTTTCATGAGGCAAATCTGATTAAGCCCGACATTTGGGCAGATGTGTACGCTGGAACAGAAACCCCCTGTGAGAAAACGGGGCGAGTTCTGATAGCTAGTCGAACAGTGATTTTCGACGCGTATACGGCGTATTAAGCAATTCCATCGCATGTTGCAGTCGTTCCTGACCCGCCGATCATACCGCGCCGTTGTCTGAATACTGGCATGGCCTGCCAAATCCTTGACCGTCACAATATCCGCCCCGGCATCCAATAAATCCCCCACAAACGTGCGTCGGAAATCGTGGGGCGAGAAATCGGGGATTTTGGCTTCCAGCGTCCGTTTACTGCAAATCTTGAAGATGGCCTGCCGGGTGATGGCCTGTTCAATCACCCGACCCCCTTTGTTGACGGCATAAAACAGCGCCC
>JACRBG010000057.1 GCA_016234595.1 Chloroflexota bacterium
GGCGGAATCTGCCGCGTAATTGCATCAACCTCTAGGGTTTCGCTTTGACCAATGGCGCGGTACAGCACATTGGTCTGGGGATGGTCTATCGCCTCTTCCTCAGTAATATGATCCAATTCTTTAAGGCGCTCAACCAGCGAATGGTCACGGGTCACTTTGTCAATGCTTGTCGGCGTAATCAGGTAGGCTCGGCTGTCCCCAACATGAGCAATATAGACAAGGTTGCCCATAATCACTGCGGCAGTTACAGTTGTGCCACCGTCAGGAACTTTTTCGGAGACAACTTCATTGGCTTTTTGCACCGCACTACGTAGCACTTCAGAAATGGTGGGCCGTTCCGCATCCCCCCCAGCCTCATTATAGAGTAAGGGCAAGAAAATGCTGTTGGTCACTTCGCGTGAAACCACCTGCACGGTCATCGCTGAGGCCTTTTCACCATCCTCATGCCCGCCCATGCCATCCGCCACAATAAACAGCCCAAAATCAGGTCGTTCATCAGTGGTAGACATGGACGCGACCAACGTAAACATCGAATCTTGGTTATTTTCGCGCACTTGGCCTACATCACTGCGTTGTCCAACAATAAGCCGCGCTCCGTTTGCTGAATTGGGCATAACTGTCTCCAAAGGGGGTAACTGGCGTGTGCGCCCATCTATTTCGATTGTGACTTTACTGGCGGGTGGTTCGGCAAGCTCAACTTGCGGCAACGGGCGAGTATCCATATCCGATGCCGCTTTTCCGTCAGGTCGTGCGGGTTTGGTTTCAATTGAGGGGGCTTGAGGACGACTAGCAGGTTTGGTGGGCGTTTCCTCAGCGGGCCGAAGCCCCAATAGACGTCTTAGAGCATCCATATAAGTAGTTGCCTCCCAGTCTTGCTACGCTTTAAGCGCATAAACGTGTTGATCTGTAGATCCAATGTATACCATCCCGTCTGTGACACAAGGTGAGCCGGTAATAGCTCCGCCTGTGCTATACGACCATCGCTCTTTACCACTCTTGGCGTCAATGCTATACACTTTGCCATCTACGCCGCCAATGTAAATTGCTCCATTAAAATAAGCTGGGGACGAGGTCACTTGATCGCCAGCTTTAAATTTCCAGCGTTCTCGCCCACTTGATGCGTCAAGGCTATAGACATAACCGTCGGCTGATCCAAAGAAAACATTGCCATTCGCAACAGTGGGTGACGAAATAATGGGCTTAGCGGTTCGGAAGCGCCACACACTCCACCCGTTTTTAGCCTCAAGCGCATATAAATGTGTGTCGGATGACCCAAAAAAGACCATGCCTTCAAATACAACTGGCGATGACATCACTGATCGTTTAGTCTTAAACCGCCATTTTAGTTGACCGCTAAGGTCAAGGGCAAATACATCACCCAAATCAGTACCAAAAATAATGAACTCATCGGTGATAGCAGGCCGACAGCGAACAGGAGCGCCTGCATCATATTTCCATGCGGCCCGTCCGGTAGCGACCCGCACCGCGTAAAACTTATTGTCGTCGCTGCCAAAAAAGACATGTCCATGCGCAATGGCGGCTGATGAACGAATCGGGCCTTGTGTGGATAGTTTCCAGCTTTGGCGACCACTGCGAATATCTACGGCATAGAGGCTAAAATCATTCGACCCAGCAATCACCAAGTTTTCTTCTTCGGCAATTGCGGGCGTCGTGGCGACACCTCCATCCGTTGGAAATTTCCAGCGCAGTTGGCCGTTCTCGATGTTCAACGCCCATAAATTGTTGTCATAGGAGCCAACAAATAACAGTCCCTGATGTACAATCGGGGTCGAGCGGATTTCTTCTTCAAATTTGAATTTCCAGCGTATATCAATCGCATTGCGGGAAGCCTCGGCCCATTCATCACCGAGCGCTGTGGTGGCTTGTCCGCCCCCACCCCCGCCGCTGGCTGGCCCTGCCACTGGTAGCCCTTTGGATTTATTTAAAACGCCTTCCAATGCTTTTTTCATGGCATCGGCGTTCACATACCGTTGGCTCATATCGAAAGTCAAGGCTCGCATTACAACGGCTTCCAAATCAGTTGGAACCTCGGGATTAGCTTCACGAATAGGCCGATCTGCAAAAGTGAAGGGTGGCTCAAGACGTGGGTCATGGCGGGTCAGGGCGTGATGCAAGGTTGCCCCTACCCCATAAATATCGCTGCCGGGGTTGGCCTCACCTTTATATTGCTCTGGCGCAGAGTACCCTTCGGTTCCAATCGTGGTGCCCTTTTGCCCCACTTGGAAGGTGCGTGCAATCCCAAAGTCAATCAGCCGCAGCCGTCCAAATTGGTCAATCATAATATTGGCAGGTTTAATATCACGGAAAATGATGGGCGGTTGGTGCTGGTGCAAATAATTCAACACATCGCACACATCAATGCCCCATTTAATAATCATTTCAATTGGAATATCCGGAACCGTATTCAAAATAGATTCCAAATCTTTCCCATTGATATACTCCATCACCAGATAGGCCCGGTCTCGTACCGAGAAATAATCGTAGATGGTAGGGATAGCAGGGTGACTGAGCGCCGCCAATAAATTTGCTTCACGCTCAAAATTACGTAGACTCATCTCGCGCAATTCTGGGTCTTGCGAAAGATTGAGCATCTCTTTTACCGCGACATAACGTTCTACATTGGGAAATTGTAAGTCACGGGCTTGGTAAACCGAACCCATGCCCCCTACACCCGCCACACCAGTGATTCGATAGCGATTCACCAATACAACATTGGGCTGAAGCGCACCATCTACACCGAGCAGGTCTTTTTTGGGCTCGCTTGCAAACTGCCTTGTGTCAACCATATGGATAAGACCTTTGCCCTATAAAAGCTGATGAATGGAAACTAGACGACTGTCTCCCTAGCCAGACAACTAGATTCCTTTCTTGTATTGTACATCGGGAATGGATTCAACCATAAATGATGAATGATTAACAAAATTATAGTAAATTGAGATGTTAACTGCAATTAGCCAGCATTGAGGTTTTATGAACGACGTGATAGTCGAGGGAAAACGGCTTGCTGAATACGTTCCTGAATAATTTCGACGGCCCCTGTCGCCTCAATAACAACCCAGCGGTTGGATTCAGCTTGAATTAAGGCTTGATATCCAACATGCACACGCTGATGAAATTCGAGTGCTAATGCGTCCAACCGATTCCATTCTTCACCCTGCTTGGCCGCATTTTGCCGCCGTTCCAGCCCACCTTCTGGTGAAATATCCAGATAAACGGTCAGGTCAGGTTTAAGCCCTTCGGTTGCAAAATCCAAAATCAGACGCAAAGCATCCAGATCGAGACCGCGCCCATACCCTTGATAGGCTAGGGTCGAATCAATATAACGGTCAGACAAAATAATCTCGTCTGCTGCTAAACGTGGCCGAATGACCTCAGCTACCAATTGGGCACGCGAAGCAGTATAAAGCAGTAGTTCCGTGCGTGCGTGCATCCCCTCATTTTTCAGCGTGTGTAATACTTCGCGGATTTGGTCACCAATATCGGTTCCCCCCGGTTCACGGGTTTGTGTCACGGTATAACCTTGTTCGCGCAGCGCCCCCGCAAGGAGTTGAATTTGGGTCGTCTTACCGCTGCCATCTAACCCTTCAAATGTGATAAACAAGAGACTTATCCTTCTTCGGTGTGAGTCTAATTTAGCGTCCAAGCCACGGGGCCGGATGTTCCACCACCACCACAGTTAGTGGGGCATAATCGGCCTGTGCCTGATTTTTGGCCCAAATCGCCAAATCCCCACTATAGGTTCCCGGTTGGGTTGCCACCATCGCAATACGCATCCGCAATGCTTCATCAGGTTGTAAGGTGGGACGGCGTTGAATTGCAAATGTAAACTCAGCCCATCTCGATTGGCCTGTTGTGTCGCCTTCCCGATAGGGGGGCACCATTTCTACTACATTTAATCCTTGATGCAGCAGGTCGCGTTCCACGCCAATGCTAATCAATTCTTGGGGGCTATCGGAAGTGTTATGCAAAGTCAGTGTCACATCAAAAGCCTGATTAGCCAGTACGATACGCGGCGTCTCGGTTTGTGCTTCGATTATATGGGCCTCGCTACCCAAATAGGCTAATACTGCCCCCCCGAGGGCGGCTAACATTACAGCGATCAAGCCGCTACTAACCAAGATTTTTTGCCAGCGAGATTTTAATCGCATGGGTAATTCCCCAAAATTAAAGGGTGATTGCATCAACCACCCTTATCATCTTTATTATATTGCGGCGCGTCTAGATAGGTTGTTCATTTCGTAAGACGCGCACATGTCGAAATGGCTCAGTGCCATAACTCTTGGAGACGAGATTTTCATCCCGAATCAATTCATGTTGGCGGCGGCGGATATGGGGAGATTGCGGACGCAAATCCACATAGTACACTGCGCCATCACGGATTTTATCCATGGCCTGTCGAGTTTCTTCCATCGCATCCGCGAAGGGATCAGCATGGTTATTCAGGTCAATGCCAAACAAATCCGCTAAAAAGTTTTCTACCTGATTAGCTGTATTCGCCCGCAAGACATGAATCGCTACATTACGCCGTTCCGCGTCCACAATCAACTTGGGTCGTTGACGATAGTAGGTTTTGACTGTAACCAGCACATCTGCACTGCGTAAATCGTCTACCAAATGAACCGGCACATTCAAGCGTTCGGCGGCTTCTGTCAGCCGATTGCGTGCCACACCATAGGCATAGATTTTGACTTCCCGGTTTTTCAACTGCTGTGGTAGCGGAAAAGGCTGCGTATGATCCGGGTCGGAATCTTCCATCATCAACGCTACTGTGTTTTCCAACGGCATAGATTTTGGTTTGGGCATTGCTGGGGCAACCGCGTGCTCTCGACCACCATTTTTAGTCGCCATGATGTTCTCAACAATGTCTCGATGTTCACGTCGTTCGGCTTTGTGACGCTTACCATTTCCTCCCAGTGCCCGAATATCAGCCGCTTCTCGCACTGGATTGCGTTCTGAGACAAGCGTGGTTTCGGGGATCACCATCTCTTTGTGAACGTCCCCCTGCTCATCCCGCCACCGCATTTCGACTGGCAAGGGGCGACCCCGCAATTGGGAATCTACCGCTGCCCCGACATCGTTATGGATCACCATCCGATAACGGTCTTGGATTTCAATCAAGATATCAAAGGTTGGGGGGGCACGTCGCTCCAAAACAGTTTTCTGTGTGCCACGTCGCCGCGCTTCTTCGTCCGAAAGCGTCACCGATTCTACCCCGCCGACCAAATCGGAAAGGGTTGGGTTACGCAAGATATTTTCCAACGTGTTGCCGTGGGCGGTGCCAATTAACTGCACCCCGCGTTCGGCAATGGTACGGGCGGCTTTGGCTTCAAGCTCACGCCCGATTTCGTCAATGATGATCGTCTCAGGGTTATGGTTTTCCACTGCTTCAATCATCACTTCATGCTGTAGAGTTGGCTGGGCCACCTGCATTCGGCGTGAATTGCCAATCGCAGGATGTGGCACGTCGCCATCCCCGCCGATTTCGTTCGAGGTATCCACTATGACCACACGGCGTGATGCGCCCAACACACGCGCTGCCTCACGCAGCATCGTCGTTTTGCCCACACCGGGCGGCCCCAGCAAAAGTACACTTCGCTTGGACTGGATGATGTCTTCGATAATATCAATCGTGCCATAGACCGCACGGCCCACGCGGCACGTTAACCCAACGACATCGCCTCGTCGGTTGCGGATAGCGCTGATTCGGTGAAGGGTACGTTCGATACCCCCTCGGTTATCGGCGTCAAACATAGCGATCCGCGAGACCACATATTCCAATTCTTCGTGATTGATTTCATGGTCGCTTAACGGATAATTGCCATCCAAATAACGCGCCATCGGGATTCGACCTAAATCAAGGACGACTTCCAATAGCTCGTCGGGACGACCTAGCTTTTCTAACGCGGCGACAACTGCGGGAGGCCAAATTTCCTTCAGCCGGCCAATGTCATCAGTTATCCGATGTTCCATATGGTTTGTTGTTTTTCTCCAGATATTTTTAACGCATAACGAACATGCGCAGGGCGACAAACCTACCCCTAGCGCAGCGGTTCAATCGAAACTTCCGCTGAACTGACCAGTGTGCCAAATTCCAACGTAGCCCGTACTGGTTCTATGCCATTTTCCATGCGTGTCACGGTATGTTTAACGAACACCGCTTGTTGATCGCCTGCCACAAGGCCCAGCGAGCTCAACGGTATTCGAAGCCAATCCTGATATGACCGCACGGCAAAATACACCGGCAAGCGTTCGGCCTTAGGCCAAAAATTAATGGCATGTTCAAGGATAGCCTCCGCTTCTTCATATACGTCGGGGTGTAGATAGGGCTTGATCATTAACCCCGCTTTGCCCTCAATGGCCGACAAATAGCCAAGTAGACGCCGATCGCCAATGACCTCGACCACCAGACTGCCAGCACTAATCTCTGGCAGAGGGTCAGCCTGTTGGATAAGGCTAGGCACTAGCGCCGTATGAAGCGCCTGTACGCGCATCATATCAATCTCATTCGCTGGTCGCACATGTAATCGGTCTAGTGAACTGCTGTTACGGATTGGACCCGGCGCTCTTCGGAAAATCGTCTGTCGTGCATATACGATAAACCCCGTTTTGCGTAGCAGTTTAAAGACCTCATGTTCGTGTTCCAATATCTCCGCCGTGATTGTCCACGCACCTCGTCGCCCTGCGGTATACACCAGCCCGTCAATCAGGTGTACCCACGCACCAAAATCAGCACTTTCCAGCGGAATTGGCGCAAGGCAAGCAATATGCGCGGCTCGTTCCCCAACTCGGTGTCGAATCTGCCCAATCAGCCCATCGTCACCGTCTCGCACAACCAGTGTTGGAAAACCAAGATCAGCCATTGGCACCATTGCCAGTAGAGCCGACTCCAATGGGTTAATCCCTCTAGTAAGTGCAGTAGTCGTGTCGGTCAAAAGTTGGCGTGACGCCAGACGACGCACAAGGGCGAGGTCCATGGGGGTTGGGGCAAAGGGGCGAACGTCTGTCACAAATTTGTGTCGTCTTGGGCGTAAAAAAGGTTCACATACGCGGTTCTCAGCGAAAACTTTGCAGGCGCATCCCTCAAAATTGTGCGCCCATCCAAAAGTATTGTATCACAAGGCAAGACCATTCATAGCAAATTTTTATAGACTTCTTACTAAAATTATGCGTAGGTCAGAGGATGGATAGAAACTGGTGTATCTTTGCCTATCTTTGCGGAGATTATATAAATCAAAAACCCCTGCATGGGCAGAGGTCTTTGTATAAGTGCGATGATGATAATAAGCTAAAGTTTTAACGGCGGGTGGCGGGTGTACCTTCAATGCACATGACGCCCTGTGAACCAACTGTAATGCTATGTCGTGCCCCGGCCGCAATATCAATGCGGTCACCTGTTTTTAGCACGACTCGCTGACGGGTATCGGGCAGGAATATTTCCATGCTGCCTTCTACACAGTACAGCGATTTAGCATAGCCGTGACTGCGAACTCCATAACGATAGTTGGCATTGTTGGTCCATTTGAAAGGGCGTAATCCTTCTTGCTCAAGGTTGCGTGTCATCAAGGCAAGGGTTGGATGTTGGCTACCATGCCAGCGTGTAATACGCAGCATATCAGTTTTGGTCGCGGACATAAAAACTCCAAAATCCTTTCCTAAATTTGGTTTAAGTAACCAAAAATTGAATGATTATTCAATTGACGCCGGATAACATCTTATACCAGCGTTAAATATTTTTCAAGCATCCAGCAGGGCTCATTCACTTGTACAATTTCACCAAGATGGTTCACATACTGCCATTTACCGGGGTCATCCGCATAGATAGTATAGCCATGTCGTTCATACAACCGCCGTGCCCCTACATTCGTCTTGGCGACGGAAATGGTCGCCCATTGATTGTGATGTTGAAGCAGCAGGCGTTCGGCTTCTTCCAACAAACGAGTGCCAATCCCTCGATTATGTAAATGTTCCATCACCCGCAGTGCATACAAATAGCCGCGTTGCACCGGTTCATCTTCCTCAGTGTGATAGCGATTGCGTTTGAAGGGGGTTGGTTGCCCCGGCAAAATAAACACATGCCCGACCGGAAAATCCCCCAAATCGGCAATCAACATCAGGCGTTTGCCCAAACACTGGTCTTCGTAGGTTAACCGGAACATACGCCGGAAGTGCGTATATTGACCATACCACTCCAGCTTTGGTAAATCTTCGGGAATTGCCAACCGCAATTGGAGATCAAGCTCAAGGTGCATTGAAGAGACAACGGTTCTATCCATACCTTATTCCACTTTAGACACTAGGCCAGCTAGAAATGTCGCCTCTTGTTCAACCGATTGAATCTCACCGTCAAGCCATGCTCGCCGAACTTCGCGTAAAATCTGCCCAATAACCGGCCCGCGCTTAATTCCTAATGTAAGCAAGTCATTGCCATTAATGGTAGGATGAATGTGACGCCATTCCCTGACAAAATATACAATTTTCTGCCGCAAAAAAGCAAAAGGCGCGGCGGCCCAATTAACCAACCAACTCACTTCCCCCAACGATTCCAACGCATAGATGACCGTGCTGCGGGGTGTTTCGGGGGTAAATTGCAACACCGCCTGATAGCCTTTACGCACCGCCAGCAGGTGGTCAAGGTTAATTTTCGAAATCATCAACCGCTGGCCTAAAGCCCGAAGCTCTTCCTCAGAAAATCGCACGACCAACACCGCAAACATCGCCACCCGCCAATCATCAAAATCAGGCGATAGGGGTAGTATTTGAAATTCTTTGGCATATAGCAGTGCCCGAATCGCACATTCTGACCACTCATCAAAGCATAGCTGGGGATGCACCTGACCTAAAATCCCAAGCTGATCCACCCGCCGCAAGGCCCGTAACGGCTCTTGTTCCGCCATAATCAGGTTTAGCTCGTGTCGAACTCGTTCGCCTGACACCCGATCCAAAAGTGGCAGAGCGTCGTGTAATAAATGTTCCGTGCGTGGCTCAATCTTGAACCCTAGCCGCTGTTCAAATCGAATGGCGCGTACCATACGGGTTGGGTCATCCACAAAACTCAAGCTGTGCAGTACGCGAATAATGCCCTCATTTAAATCGCGCTGGCCGTTATAGTAATCCAATAATTCACCCATTGGTTCAGGCGACAACCGGATTGCCATGGTATTAATGGTGAAATCGCGCCGGTGCAGGTCTTGTTTAATCGAACTTTGGCGCACGGTGGGGAGGGCCGTTGGTTGTTCATAAAATTCAGCCCGTGCCGTTGCAAAATCAATAAACGCTGGGCCATTGCTTAAATTGAGGGCTGCTGTCTCCAAGACCCATTTGGCCGTGCCAAACTGCGCGTGAAAATGGACATCCCCTCCATATTTTTGACAGAGGCTTTCGGCCAATCGTTGTACGTCGCCTTCGACCACAAAATCAATATCCAGATTGGGCACATCAAGCAGCAAATCCCGCACAAAACCACCGACCAGATACAAGCCAATTTGGGTGCGTTGGGCCTGTTGGGCAATTGTCAAAATCAACTGCCACACACTTTCGGGCAAGGCCTCATCCAATTTTTTGAGCATCAAGGTGTGCTGATTTACGTTAATCGGTTCCTCAACCCACCGCCGGATTAAATCGGTGCGTGTGACAATCCCCTTTAATGTGCCATCTTCATTGAGGACAGGCATCTGGCCCCAGCCCGAATCCATCATTTTTTGTCGCAGAGTTTCCAGCGCATCTTCAGCTTGTACATAGACCTGCCCTGCTTCCATGATTGATGCCACAGGTTGCTGGCCCATTTGATGATTCATGGCTCGGTCTACCGCTCGGCGGGTCAACAGTCCAACCAGCTTTTTTCCATCCAACACAGGATAGCCTTCGTGCCCTGACCGCTGCATCAAGACCGCCGCATCGCTAATCGGGGCTTTCGCCGAAATCGTCTGCACGCGCCCTGCCGACATCAATTCCGCTACCCGCACCCCCGGTTTCACCATTTGGGGCAGCAAGTTTTGGATTTGGGCTTTGATACTGGCGATGTCCCCGCCACGAACAAGAGCAGCGGCGGCGCGGTCATGCCCACCCCCACCCAATTGTTTGGCGATGATCGCAACATCAATTTCAGGGATACTGCTGCGGGCCACCACTTGGACACTTTGTTCGCGGGCCGTCGCCATTTGTACCAGCAAAAACATCGCATCAGGGTCGAATAAATCACTTAATTTAGGGGCGATGGATGAAATCTCAGCCACTTGTTCTTCGGCAGTGGCCGTCGCAATCAAAATCCAATGCCCCATCACCTCAATATTTTCAGCCGAATCCCGCAACTGGTCATAGAGGGCAAGCTGCTCATCTTGCAGGGGGTGTCGTAAAAAATCCCGCACGAGATCAAGCTGGGCTCCTTGTTCCAACAGCCATGCCGCCGCCTGTATATCCCGCACGGTGGTTCGATTATAGGTTAGTGACCCTGTATCCTCATGAATGCCTAGCATCAACAACGTTGCTTCAAGCGAATTGATTTGTACGTTGTGACGACGAATTTTCTCCACAAGTAGGGTAGTATTGGCCCCAAGTGGCTCCCCTTCAAATTCGTGATGGGCTGGATGATGGGCATTAGGCACATGATGGTCAATGATGTGGATGGGGGTTTTAGGGCGAACGCCGCGCATATTCCCAAATGTCTGTGTATCCACCACATAGATCCGTTCAATTTTGGGGTGGCGGGTCAAGTCATCTTCTTGGATGGCGGGTAATAAATTGGCATATAAGGTGAGGAAATTACGCACATTCCGGTTGACTCGGCTTGGCAAAACAGCCGTGGCTTGTGGGTCTAGTTTGGTCATCGCCAACAGTGAAGCAATGGCGTCAAAATCAGCGTTATTGTGGGTTATGATGAGCCGCACCGGATGCGCCCTTAAGTTCAATAAACACAAATGGGATATACCCCAAGTGGAAGTATACCCCATTTCTTTAGTCTGTCTATTTACAGAGGTTTAGGAAGCGCGTTCACCCCAACGGCGTTCTTTGCCTTTGAGTAGCGCCTTAATATTCTCGCGGTGGCGATAGAAAATCATGGCGGTCACAAGGATATAACCCACATAGACAGGGTCGGCTTCTTTCAAAATGACCATACCGACCATCACGGCTGAGACAAACGCAACACTGGCAAGTACACCCAGTGATACATAGCGGGTCACAAAAACAATTGTGGCCCATAGCATCAAACAAATGGCAATAATCAGGGGTGGAACTAGCAATACCCATGTGCCTGTCGCCGTCGCAGCCCCCTTGCCGCCACGAATCCGTCCCGTAATGAGCGAGGCAAAGATAGACCAGTTATGACCTACCACTACCGAAATCGCCCCAATAATCATCGCTGCCGAAGAGTAGTCATGGGTATGATGCGCCGCAATCTCACGGGCCAACAGCAAGGCGGCGATGCCTTTGAAGCCGTCCAGCAACCAGACGAGGATACCCCATTGGATGCCAAGCGCACGGGCAGTATTATTGGCTCCCATGTTGCCACTGCCAATCTCGAAAATGTTAATCCCGTGCAACCGACCGATAACGTAGGCAGTCGGGAACGAGCCGATCAAATAGCTTGTGATTGCGATAGTTAAAACTTCTTGGAAACTCATAGGTCGCCATGCCTCGTGGACTGGGTTATTATCGTGCGATAAGCTGGCACAATAATGATAACACCGTTTAATTCGGAACGGTGCGAATTTAGCCAAATAAAATTAAATGCCTTTAAAAGTTGTTGGGTGTTGTTGTATTCTCTACACGTAAAATACAAAAGTCGGAGTTGGCGATGTCCAAAATCCATCTTTCACTGGTGTTCCATAACCATCAGCCTGTTGGAAATTTTGATTATATTTTCCACGATGCCTATGAAAAAGCCTATAAACCTCTAACCGATTGCCTCGATCGCCACCCCACCATTTTAGCGGCGATGCACTTCACGGGCCCTCTGTTAGATTGGCTTATGGCAAATCAACCTGCTTATTTAGAGCAAGTGGCGTCCCAAGTCCAGCGCGGCCAGCTTGAAATCTTGACGGGGGCGTATTATGAGCCAATCTTGGCGATGTTGCAGGACGCCGACAAACTGGGCCAGATTCAAAAGCTAAGTCAAGCGGTCGAGCGTCTTTTTGGAACCAAAGCGACAGGCATGTGGTTAGCCGAACGCATCTGGGAGCCACATTTCCCCAAACCCCTGCAAGAGGCGGGTATCCAGTATACCATCTTGGACGATACCCATTTTCAAGCGGCAGGTTTCCCCGATGAAGACCTTTTTGGCTATTTTGTCTCAGAAGAACAAGGCCACACGGTCAACCTTGTGCCCTCCCATCGTACACTACGCTATCTTGTTCCGTGGAAACCCGTTGAGGATGTCATTAGCTGGCTGCAAGAACAAGCTGATCAGCGCAACTCCCCCGGCAAACCCCCGGCATGGGCGGTCATGGCCGATGATGGCGAAAAGTTTGGCTATTGGCCTGAAACCTATAACAGCATGTGGGTTGAAGGTTGGATGGACGAATTTTTCACCGCGCTGGAAGAGAATGCCGAATGGCTGCAACTCATTCACCCCGGCGCGTATGTTAGCCAATTTCGTCCACGTGGGCGGGCCTATCTACCAACGGCCTCCTATATGGAAATGGGCGAATGGGCCTTACCCTCCCCGGCTTCGTGGGAACTGCGTGATCTACGGGAACAATACCAACTGGAATTAGAAGTAACCCCGGCTTGGGATCAGGATAAACGCGACGAAACTGAGCGCGTCTTGAAATTTTTGCGCGGTGGCTTTTGGCGTAATTTCTTGGTCAAATACCCCGAAATTAACCACATGCAAAAACGCGGCCTAGCCCTCAGTCAACGAATCCATGCCCTAGCCCCTAGCGCTACCCGGGATAAGGCTTTGGATGCACTGTGGGCCTCGCAATGCAACTGTGCCTATTGGCATGGCGTTTTTGGCGGGGTCTATTTGTTCCATATCCGGTCAGCTAATTATAGCAATATCATTGAAGCTGAAATGTTGCTGGGAGATGCGAAGACGCCATCCATCTATGAAACAGACTTTAATGCGGATGGCTTCCAAGAGGTCTTGGCTTCCAATGGGCCTTTGCAGGTGGTAATTGAACCAGCCCAAGGCGGTATTTTGACTGAATTGGACTATCGCCCCGCCAAATATAACCTGCTTAATATCATGACTCGCCATCCCGAAGGGTATCATCTCCAAATCCAAGAAGCGGCTGATACCCATATGCTGATGACTCCCGGTGATGACCGCAGCAAGTTTGAGGGTGAGCCGGTGCGGGCCAAAGAAAAAGGCCTCGAAAAACATATCTATGAGGATTGGCATCGGCGCGGCATGTTTGTGGATCATTTCCTTGGTGAACAGACCACACTGCAAAATTTTGAAGCCAGCCGCTATCCTGAACAGGGCGACTTTGTAAATCAACAATATCAAGTCGAAATCGAATCAGACAAGTTTGCGCTGCATCTGGTGCGGGATGGTCATGTTTGGGTGCGCGATGCTCATTTGCCCGTACAGGTTTCCAAAGTCATTCGCCTAGCGCAAGAAAACATTATCGCGTCCTATCGCATCACCAACAAAGGCGATATACACTTGGCAACCCGTTTTGGTATCGAGTTAGCCTTTGGCCTTGATGGAGGCGATAACCGCGAATATTGTGTGCTAGAGGTCAATGGCAACAGCTATGGATTGGGCACAACAGGTGAGGTCGGCGGTGTCACGCGCTACCGTGCCTCGACCAAACTGCGTAAGATGTCGCTTGAATTTTCTATCAGCCGTTCGGCCACTCTATGGCGTTTCCCGCTTGCTCCTATCACACTTTCCGAAGGCGGATTTGAGCGTGTTCATCAGGGCATGGTGTCCTTCCCGTGGTGGGTGCTTAACCTTGCCCCCGGCGAGACTTGGGAAACCGAAGTTCAATTGGCGCTTGCCTCTCTAGGTTGAAACGTTGTAGGCAGCACTGAGACTAATGGGATGGAGTATATTGGCTTCATCCCACATCGCACCCTGTTGACGAAAGGTACACCAATGGCGACCTATCCAGACCTCCAAAACAAAGTAGCAATCCTAACCGGGGCAGCCGGCGCATTAGCCGAGGCCGTGATTCAACGCTTTCAAGCCGAGGGCGTTCTATTGGCACTGGTTGACCGCGATCAAGGCCGTCTGGAAGCCAAATTTGGCGGAGTTGACCCAGCCAAATGTTTATTGGTGGGTGGGGTCGAAATCTCGGATAAGGCTAAAGTCAGCGGAGCCGTCGAGAAAATTGCCGCTCATTTTGGCAAAATCCACATTCTGGTCAATATCGCGGGTGGGTATAGTGCAGGTACGCCCGTCCATGAAACCGATGAGGAGGTGTGGGATTCGATGGTCAATTCCAATGCCAAATCGGTGTTTTTGATGAGCGGTGCGGTGGTTCCAGTGATGCTGCAACATAGCGAAGGCGGACGGATTATCAACATTGGGGCAACGGGTGGTCTACATGGGGGTAAAAACTCGGCGGCTTACAGTGTCTCTAAATCAGCCGTTTTTCGTTTAACTGAGAGCCTGTCGGCTGAATTGAAAGATCAGCATATCACCGTTAATGCCGTCTATCCCAGCACGATAGATACCCCGGCCAATCGCTCTTCCATGCCAAAGGCGGATTTTAGCAAATGGGTCACGCCGGATTCGATGGCCGGGGTGATTGCATTCTTGGCTTCGGAAGCGGCGCGGGATGTGACTGGGGCATTGCTGCCTGTCACCGGTCGAGCTTAAGACAGAAAAATTTCTTGGTAAGGACAGGTCTAAACGGCCTGTCCTTTTTAATTTTCAGAATTCTAGTAGATATATTGCTCGTCTAGCTCGTCACGCAGGCGCAGATAACTGTCGTAGCGTTCCTCGCTGACGGTTCCTGCTTCAACGGCGGCTCGTATAGCACAGCCGGGTTCATGCCGATGAGAGCAATCCGCAAATTTGCAGGTTTCGACATAGGGCCGCATTTCAATAAAATAGCTATCGAGTTCGTCTGGCTCAACATCCCATGGAACCATGGTACGCAGACCGGGGGTATCGGCAACATATCCACCCTCATTCATTTTAATGAGTTGGCTGAAACGGGTGGTATGACGGCCTTTACTGGTGGCTTGACTCACATCACTGGTTTCAAGTTTCAGCCCTTCTTGCATCGCATTCAGCAAGCTACTTTTGCCCACACCGGATGGCCCGGTGAAGACCGAAACACGGTTGGGGTCGCCGCTGAACAGGGTTCTGAGGCTGTCTAGCCCTTCACCAGTCAGAGCACTGACATAGAGGACTTGATAGCCGATTTTGTTATAGCCCCCCAGAATTTCTTCCATTTCGGGGCGGGGTACTAAATCTATTTTGTTGATGCAAATGACAATCGAGGGAATGTTGGCCCGTTCCGCACACACTAAGAAACGGTCAATTGAGCGCGGGTTGGGGGTTGGGTTGCTGGCGGAAAATACAAAAATCACTTGGTCGGTATTTGCAATAATGATTTGTTCGCTCTCGGCGGATGTGCCTGCTGTAGATTCACGCGACACTCTGGACAAAACATGTTGACGTTCGGCGACTTTTAGAATGGTGCCCCGATCAACCCCGTCGAGTTCAAGAGTCACGGTATCGTTGAGGGCCACAAGGTCGCTACGGGACGTGCCTGAGCGCTGCTTCGCCCGGTGAGCGCTATTTTTAATTTTCCCGCTAATTTGGGAGGTGATCACTCCAGCGGGTGTCTCGACGGTAAAAAAACCACTTTGGGAACGTATCACTCGTCCAGTTACTATTTTTTCGTTTTCAATTGATGGCGGAACAGGGTTGGGAGGGGGAAGAATGGATGAAACAGCTTGTGGGGCGGTTTCTTGAAGGTCGGGTGTCAGTGTTACAATATCCAAGATAGCAGGCTCCTTACTCTTTGGGCGATAACCGCATAGCAACTAGGCGCATCATTCTGCCGCCACAATCACAGCAGCCGTGTGCGCGTCCTCCTTTGATAAATTTGTTGAACGATCAGCTTTGAGTCAGATACGGTGGTTGGGACAACCTTTGACCGTGATAGGTTGATGGCGAGGTAATGATTTTACCCCGTGATAACAGACGTGTGACAACATAAATATGTCGCATATTCACCATAACACACTTGACCGCATGGTGTCAACGAATTGAGGCTGTATTTCAAGGGGCGGTTTTATCATCAAGTATCATTTTTATAGAACGCAAATTCTATTACTGGTACTTATATGCGCCGAAGTTGAATCCGTTACCACGGTAACGGATTTATGGGTGATGATTATATCGGAAGGGCATAAAATGGCCGTTATCTACAAGAGTTTGTGCTAGAGATAGACTGTTTTGATGTATAGTAGTCCATCATTTTGGATAAGAGGTTTGGATGAGCACTACTAAAAAACGACTTCGATATAAAGTCAAAATTTATTTACGGGCTGGTCTGCTCATTGTAGTATTGGCCTTCACCCTCAAAGATGGCTTGCCAGATCGCAGTCGGTCGGGGCGTATTCATACTGCTGCCCACCCCTATGAATTTAATTATGTGGCGTGGGAAGTGGAAGCGCTGTGGAGCAAAGCCCGTCAATCCATGTGGGGCTATCAATCGTATGTGCCGGAAAAAGACCGTAAGGCCGTTATTTTGGAATATATTGATTTGGTCGGGCAGATGTTTGATTTGGAAGCCCAATTGGAGGCAACTTATACCAATCCATCCTCAGCCGATAGGAATGACTTACGCCGCCAAATTGCTAGATTAGACAAGAGCAGGGCTGAATTACAACCGATAGTCGAACCGATGATTGAGAGTCAAGTTAGCACAGTTCTAGCCGAGCAGGGTTTTGGAGTATTGGGCCAGATTGTGCCACCTGTGTCCTTTCGATTTTTGGAACCACCCGATGTTTTGGTGGTATCGCCACGCGAGGTCATCCGCCAAGATTTTGCCATTTCGCTCAGGTCCCTAAATGTGGATGAGGCCCCCCAATTGGAAAAGAGGGTCGAAATCGCCTCCCCCAATGATTCGGCCTATGTGACCAGTATTGGGGGGGTGGGGATTTGGCCTGCGATGGTGATTGAAACACGCTATCCCGCCTATGCCTTTGAGATTGTGGCACATGAATGGTCGCATCACTATTTGTTTATGTTTCCATTGGGCCTCGATTATTTGGCGCTGCCGGAAACCCGCATTATCAATGAAACCACCGCGACGGTTTTTGGCAATGCTATGGCCTTGTTGGTACTGGATCGTTTTTATCATCAAGAGGTGGAGGATGGAAGTATTTGGGTGCCAGATTACCCCACCCTAGCGGATTTTCAACCCCAGACGACGGATAATTCTAGTACGCCTGAAACCACCGAACCTCACCGCGATCCAGATGGCCCACGCCCCACTACACGCGGCACCATTATCAATCGCACCCGCATCACCGCCGATTATTTACTGGCATTGGGTCGGGTGGATGCCGCCGAAGCGTATATGGAAAGCCGCCGCCAATGGTTGGGGATGCGGGTGTTAAATCAGGCATGGTTTGCTTTTAATGGAGGCTATCAAGCTGATCCCGGTCAAGGCGGAGGGGTATCGCTGACGACAACTGTGGATGTGACCGACCCAACCTATCCGGGTGACCCGATTGGCCCTGCTATTCATGAAATTGCGGAGCTTGCCCCGAATTTAGCCGATTTTCTCAATATCATGCGCGATGTTACGACGCGACGGGAATTGATTGAAACACTGATCGAGGCGCGGTCACGCTGGAAATAGCTTTCGACTTCCCCCGCAATTTTTCCCAATGTGGCGAGGGGTGAGTATGGATAAAGGCCTTTGCACATGGAAAAGACGTTGGGCCAAATGCTACTTTTTTATGGTGCAGGGGTGGGTTCGGGTGGTTCAGAGCCAAATTCAAACGCCCCAATGTCACACACGTTTGTGCGAGGTGCGCCGCGCTCATCCACAGGGTTGCACGCAGGCAGATGACCTGCTCCAATGGCGTTACTGCCTTCGAGCAACGCATGGGTTTTGGTCGGGCCACCATGATCGGCCAGTTCGGGGTCAAATCCTTCAAGCCGATTGGAACTGGGGCAGCTTCCATCACTATCTAAATTGGCGTCCCCGCCGACAAGGGCATAGGCGTTCAAACGCAAACAATCCCCACCCGCGTTTTCGGCAATAATCGTGTTTTGGATTGTCACCTCGCCCCCATCGCTGACAAGACCTCCTTGATCGGCGGCTTCGTCCTGATTGTTGTGATAAAGGGTGCTGTGGACGATGGTGGCTTCAACGGGTAGGCCAGCGGGGGAGATTTGATTTAAAATTGCCGTGCCTGCATTGCCTGAAAAAGTACTGTTCGTAACAGTTAGAAAACCGGAATTCTGGATCACATTGCTTGTATTATCTGCAAACAGGCTCGCATTAATGGTCAATCGTCCATAATAGGCGTTTAGGGCGGTTGCTTGATTGCGGTAGAAAACCGTGTTATTGATGGTCATAGCACCTTCGTTTTCGATACCTCCACTACGATATCCGTGTTGAAGATTATCTACAAAGCCGCTTTCTTCAATTGTCACAGTACTTTCTTTACAATTGACGACGCCACCGACATTTTTAGAAAACAATGTACCAGTAATGGTTGTTGTACCACCATCGCAATTGCGGATGACATCACCTAAATTAGCCTCAAAGACGCTTTTGGAAACTGTAACTATGCCTCCTGCATTGAGAATACCTGCTGTGTTATACCACCAACTCCCTAAATTTCCTTCCAGCCGACTTTCAATCAAATTCACCGTGCCACCCCGATTCAAAATCGCCCCACCTTCCATTATGAAGGAAGTGTTCATACCATTTCCTCCCATGACAGTTACGTTCATCAGGGTGAGGTTGCCTGCTAATTGAAATGCGGGATCATTCAACACCAGAAAAAGGCGGAATGATGGTGCATCGGAATCACGGGCGATGGTAAAACCCTGACCATCAATCGTCATTGTGCTGGTGATGGGAGGTAGCCCTGTTTCTCCGTCGGTATGATCAATTGCTTCAGTCAAGGTGACATTACGGGCAAGGACAAGGGTATCGTCA
>JACRBG010000059.1 GCA_016234595.1 Chloroflexota bacterium
CCGCGTGATAACTCGTGCCGCATCCGATCAAATACAGATGACGCGCGTTCTTCATCTTCTCGACCAACGGCTGCACATCGGGGCTGCCATCCAACAAGTGGATTAACTCACGGGCGACTTGTGCCTGCTCGTGGATTTCCTTCAACATAAAATGCGGATACCCGCCCTTCTGCACCGCATCCATCGACTCGGTAACTGTTTCTGGCATTCGATCGATTATTTTTCCATCTTTGACAGACCTTACTTCCACGCGGTCTGCCCACAGCGTCACGATCTCCCCATCCTGCGGGCGGATGACTTCGCGGGTGAGCGGCAATATCGAAGGCAGGTCAGACGAAAGACAAGTGAAGCCGTCGCCGATACCAATCACCATGCCCGAACCTTTTTTGAACGCGTATAACTTATCATCGTTCGCACGCCCGATCACAAAAGCATAATCGCCTTCGAGATCGCCATACGCGAGTCGAATTGCATCAATGAATTCATATCCGCGGCTAATATATCTCTCCACCGCATGAACACAAGTCTCACCATCATTCTGCGAACGGACAGTCATACCTTCCGCCATAAATTCCAAACGCAGCTCAACATTATTTACAACATTACCATTATGTGCGCCGACCATATCGCCATTTGAATCCAAATGCGGCTGGCTATTAACTTGCGATGGCTCGCCAAACGTCGCCCAGCGCAATTGTGTAATCCCACGCTGTCCGCGCATCTCGGCGATGTTGTACTTCGTCGCCACCGAATCCACTTTGCCCACATCTTTTCGCAGGTCAATCTTCCCGCTGTTGATGGTCGCCGCACCGACAGAGTCGTATCCGCGGTAGGTAAGTCGCTCCGCTGCTGCAATTAAAATAGGTCCGAGCGCTTCTTCTTTATTTGTAACGTAACCAAAAATACCGCACATGTTTTCTCCTGTAGGGGCGGGGTCCCCCCGCCCTTTTTGTTGATATTTACGCCCTGTGAATTTCGAATTATTGTTGTTTGGATGGTCACGGGGCGAGACAACCTCGCCCCTACGATTTCACAGGGTTTTCATCATCCTCATCCCATTGTGACGGATTGTCCATGATGTAATCTGTTTTCTGTTGCAATTCCTTCTCATTGCGAATGATGTGCTCATAATAACTTCTCTGCCAGAATTTGGTAATGGAATTCTCGGTTTCGATCTTATTCATCTCTTTTGTGGATTGATATTTAAAATACGCCACAATTTGTCCCAATGTCGGTCTCCGTAGGGGCGGGGTCTCCCCGCCCTTGTTATTGGTTTTCACGCCCTCATCATCAATCCTCCCGCCCTGATTATTGATTTTCACACCCTCATCATCGATCCTCCCACCCTGATTTTTGGTTTTCACGCCATCATCATCATCAATCCCCCCGCCCTGGTTATAGGTATCGCCGATATTTACATTCTGATTATTGTTATTTGGGTGGTCACGGGGCGAGATGACCTCTTGATTATTTGAATTTGGGTAGTCACGGGGCGAGAGGACCTCGCCCCTACGATGATCGATAATAAAAATGATGCCATGAATGTGATTGGGCATAATGACGAAAGCGCCCAGCTCCGCATTGGGGAAATGGACGGGGATTTCATCCCACCACTTTTGAACGATCTCGCCATACTTGTTGAGGTACATTTCTCCATCAATGATTTCCCCAAACAGGCATTCACGTCCCTGCGCCACAATCGTGACGTAATATGCGCCTTCGGATGAATAATCATACCCTTTCAGGCGAACGGAACGCCTGTGATGTTTTTGTGGGTCGAATTTCGATTTCATATTTGTAGGGGCGGGGTTCCCCCGCCCATGTCTCCATTGATAAATTGAATTTTATTCCGATATTATGTTGGTGGTAACGGGGGCGAGACGCTACGCAGCCTCGCCCCTACATTATGATGTTGCATTATCCCACGGAGCGACTCCCCGCCCGCGCCCGCCTCGTAACGACCCGTAAATTGATTCCGCTAAATCAGGCATAACCTCCGCTGTCGCCGCCAGCAGACCGAAACACCCCGCAATCATCATGTCACCGAATGGGGTGGCGAAATAAGGACGGAGCGATTTACGATTTTCGATTGACGATTTACGATTAAACATGCTTCGTCGTGGACCAGTTACGACAACATCAAACTCATCCTTCCCAAACTCAAACGGATGATCACCATACACCAGCGCGCCGTGACCCATGTCATCGTAAATGTCCTGATGTTTCAAAGAGCCATCAGCCAGCGCACGAATATATTTTTCAAGTTTAGGTAAATC
>JACRBG010000058.1 GCA_016234595.1 Chloroflexota bacterium
GGGATGCTCTCAAAGCTGCCGTTGAGGCTTGGTTTACTCAATGGGAAACGCCTTCGGCTGATCTCTTACGTTACGTCGGTTTATATCCGTATTAATTTGTTAAAGTGCATTAGTTACGCATTTATGTGAGTGGGTCATATTAGGATGGCGTAAAATGGCCGTTATCAAAGGTGAATGTGTGGTAGGGGTAATGAAATTTCAGGGTATGCCGTTAGTCAAAATAAAGAACTACCCAGCCCATTCTTTGAACCGGGTAGTTTCAAATTCTGGTTTATTTCAGGCCACCAATCGCCACCAACTTGGTTTCCAGATATTCCAATAGGCCCTCTTCGCCAGCTTCCATGCCGATGCCACTTTGTTTCCAGCCGGGGAATGGGGCTTCGGTGGCTTGCGGATACCATTCATTGACCCCGATTAAACCCGCCTCTAGGCCTTCATAGGCACGAATGGCGGTGTTGAGGTCGTTGGTAAACACATAGGCCGACAAGCCATAAGGGGTGCTATTGGCTAGGGCCAAGCCTTCTTCAATGTCATTAAACGGCACAATCGGCATGACCGGGCCAAAAATTTCCTCGTGATATACCCGATCATGTGGTTTGATATTGAGCAATACGGTTGGCTGATAAAAATAGCCATTTTCCAGATGTAAGGGTCGTTGCCCGCCTATCAACACCTGCGCCCCATCAATCACACCTTCGCTGACCATACGTTCCACTCGTTCACGCTGTTTGGCATTAATTAGCGGCCCCACATCAATGTCCTTTTCTAGGCCATTGCCCACTTTGAGTTTTTCCACGGCAGGCACTACCTTGTCTACAAATTCTTCCATGACATGGCTGTGAACTAAAAAGCGCTGGGGGGCGGTACACACCTGACCATTGTTGCGATATTTGGCTTGGACTGCCGCTTGGGCGACTGACTCGACATTGACATCAGGGAAGACCAGCACAGGGGCATTGCCACCTAATTCCAGCGACAGGCGGGTATGGGTGCGCGAGGCCCCATCCATCAAAATCCGCCCAACCCGTGTGCTACCTGTGAAGCTGATTTTGCGGCAGGCGGGGTGATTCAAAAAAGCCTGCCCCATTGATTCAGCATCACCATTAATCAGGTTAAACACCCCGGCGGGAATACCTGCCTCGACCAAAATATTGGTCATTTCCATAGCTGTGAGGGGCGTAAATTCAGAGGGTCGAGCGACAACGGTACAGCCAGCCGCCAATGCTGCTGCCCACGCCCGAGCCGGATTATAGGCCGGGAAATTCCACGCCGTAATTACGCCAACCACACCAATTGGTTGCTTAATGACGGTTAAGCGAGTGTTGCCACGTCGGGGGGGAATAACACGACCATAAGAACGCTTGCCCTCCTCGGCGAACCATTCAAATAGGTCGCCCGCCACAATCCACTCACCTTTGGCCTGAGCATAGGGCTTGCCGGATTCTTGCGTGGTAATTTTAGCAAGATCACCCGCCCGACTGCGCATCAAGTCGGCAGCTTTTTTCAGGATGTCGGCACGTTTATAGGGCGTTTGGTGCGACCACGATAAAAAGGCCTTTTCAGCCGCCTCAATCGCAGCATCCGCGTCGTCGGCATTGCCAAACGGGACAACCTGAATCACCTGTTCGGTCGCAGGGTTAATCAGTTCCCACAGGTCACCATTGCTGGCTTCCACCCAATTCCCACCAATATACTGCTTATAATGACCTTGATACTGCACATCCATGTTGTTCTACCTCTCAAATACGAGCTTGCCGCCCACAAAAGCCATATCTACCTGAATATCGGTTAAAGATTCGGGAGCAACCTTCAGCGGGTTATCACTCAACACCGTAAGGTCAGCCCATTTGCCCACCGCGAGACTGCCCCGGTTCGCCTCATCCCCGCTGGCGGTTGCCCCTCCCATTGTATAACAATACAGGGCTTGTTCAGCACTGATGGCCTGTTCAGGGGCAATCGTCGAGCCACTGGCATCCGCCCGCAAAATCGCTGCTTGCATCCCACGCAAGGGGTTATCATCTTTGACGACTGGGGCATCGGATGAAAGGGCCACTGTCAAGCCAGCCTCAATCATTTCGCGTACGGGATAGCAACGCGGCATCAGTTCATCCGGCAGATAGCGCCGAAAGTTGGCTCCCAGTGCATACAGAAAAATCGTCTGTGGGGCGACCATCACACCTAGTGCTTTGGCCCGTCGCATATGTTCGGGTGAAGCCAAGCCAAAATGTTCGATGCGGTGGCGGATATGTGGCCCCAGCGCATTCAGGCGTTCATAGGTACTCAAAACCATTTCGAGCGCCCTATCGCCAATGGCATGTGTGCCAATCCGCAGCCCTGTCATATGGGCTTCACGGGCTAGTTCAAAAAACTCATCGGCCTCAAAACGCAGTACGCCCTTCGTCGTCAGATTACGATAGGGAATACTCAAGGCCGCCGCCGCACCACTCAAGGCCCCATCTGCAAAAAATTTGACGGTATCCACCCGCAGATGGTCAGACAAATAGCGTTCAGGTAGGGGCAGGGTTTCTGTCCCGCCATCAGGCCGTCGAATCGCCATTACGTTCAACCGATGGGTCAATTTTTGTTCAGCATCCATCTGGCGATAGACGGTCAATAATTCGGGTAACACGCCGGGGTCAGTTGCACTGGTGATGCCTAATTCAAAGTGGTGCTGGGTCGCGGCCAGCAGCATGGCCTCATATTCAGCCGCGGTTGGCGCAGGAATGCGGTTAAACACCAAACCCATCGCCGTCTCGCGCAAAATGCCATTAGGTTCGCCGTGTTCGTCGCGGTCAATCACCCCACCCGGCGGCGGTTGGGTATCGGCAGTAATGCCTGCCAATTCAAGCGCCTTGCTGTTGACGACGGCGATATGGGCACAAGTGCGGATGAGATAGGCTGGACGGTCAGGCAGCACCGAGTCCAAATCATAGCGGGTGGGGTGGCGACCCTCAGTCATTACTGCCTCGTTATAGCCTCGCCCCATCAGCCATGCTCCCGCGGGCAAACGAGTGCTAAACTGCTGCATGGTTGATTGCAAGGCAGGAATGTTGGAGACTCCTCGCACATCTAACAGCGTCGTCAACAGATGACCCACCTTCCAAAAATGAACGTGGGCATCGTTGAAACCCGGAATCAGCGTGCGCCCTCCTAGATCAATCCGGCGAGTATTGGGCTTGGCGATGTTCTCAAGCTCGGCCCGTGTCCCAACTGCTACAATTCGCCCATTGGAAACCGCTAATGCCTCAGCGATGGGCAAAGTCGGGTCTTGGGTCAGCAGCGTGCCATTATAAAAAATCAAATCAGTCATCTCGCCGCATTGACCTCTTCAATCGCACTACCCAATACATGGAGTCCTTCATAAAGCTGGTCATCGCTAATCACGAGTGGCGGCAAGAGGCGAATCCCATTGCTATATAGACCCGCCCGAATGAGCACTACACCACGCGACACTGCTAATTTAATCATTTGCAGGGTTTCAGCGGGGGCAGGTTCTTTGGTGAGGCGGTCTTTGACAAATTCGACCAGCATCATCGAGCCGAGGCCGCGTACATCACCAATCAACTCCACTTTGCCCATCCAACCGCACATGACCTCGCGCATGATATTGCCGATTTGATTGACTCGAGCCAAAAATTCGGGCTGACGGATAATTTCAACGGCTTCAATCGCAGCCACACATGCCAACGGATTGCCGCCATAGGTTCCGCCGACCCCGCCAAGATGCGGTGCATCCATGATTTCAGCACGGCCCGTGACAGCGCTAATTGGCATCCCTGCCCCTAATGATTTGGCCGTGGTGATGAGATCAGGCACAATCCCGCTGTGTTCGACAGCGAATAATTTGCCCGTTCGCCCAAACCCACATTGAATTTCATCAGCGATCATGACAATTCCATGTTTGTCACAAATCTCGCGGATTTTGGCAAGGAAACGCTGCGGCATGGGGATAAAACCAGCCTCACCCTGCACAGGTTCAATAATAATCGCGGCCACCGCTGAGGGGTCAACTTGGGCGATGAGAGCGTGTTCCAAATTGGCAATTGACCAGTCGAGGTATTCACTTTCGCTCATCTGGGCTGGGCGGCGATAGAGATTGGGGGCAGGCAGACGGTAAATTTCGGGGGCGTATGGCCCAAAACCCTTCTTAAACAGACCATATTTGCTGGTCAGGCTCAATGTCAGCAGGGTACGTCCATGATAGGCCCCTTCAAAGGTAATAACCGCAGGTCGCCCGGTGTAATAGCGAGCAATTTTGATGGCGTTTTCGACCGACTCTGAGCCACTGTTTGCCAAAAGAGTCTTTTTAGGAAAATCGCCGGGGGTGATTTCGTTGAGCAGTTCGCACAGGCGCACATAGGGTTCGTAGGTCGCCACGAGGGAGCAGATATGAATGTATTTTTCGGCTTGGGCCTGCATTGCTTGGACTACCGAGGCCGGACTGTGTCCAACGGCTAACATACCAATGCCACCTGCCAGATCTATCAGGGTGTTGCCGTCTACGTCATGGATGAGTGACCCTTCGGCAGAATCAATCACGATTTCAGTGGATTTAGCCAGCCCCGCTGAGACTGCCGCCGCCCGCCGCGCCAGCATTTCACGGCTTCTGGGGCCGGGGATTTCGGTTTTTAATTGAATATGACCCATTGCAAAAATCCTTGTATAGTAAACAAAATTTGTTTGAGGGTTAACCCATTGGTACACCGAAATGGTCTAGAATCCAATAGGTTTCGATAGAATATTGTAGAAAAAAGTCCCACGATGATAATTGAAAGGGCTCATTGATGCCAAAATTTGATTTTGACCGCCTTTTGAATGAAGATTCAACCCTACGTGATTTAAAAACCCTACCGCGACAAGGCGTTTCCCGACGTGACTTTCTCAAACTCAGCCTATTGGGATTTACTGCCGCCACAATGACCAAATTAGGTCTGGATTTGCCCCTACATAAAGCTGCCGCTGCTTTTTCCACCGCCCCAACCATGCCTAATGGTGTCGCTGCTGGTGATACCACTCAAACCTCGACTGTCCTATGGGCACATAGCACCGCACTTGGCCCCGTCACATTTGAATATGCCAGTGCCGAGGCTTTTGCGACGGTGCTTGGGACATTGTCGGCTGAAGTGACCGATGCGACCCTGCCTGTCAAAGTTGAAATCAATGACTTGACACCTGCCACCGATTATTTTTATCGTGTAACGGATGCCGTCGGAAATACGCTCATCGGCACATTCCGTACCCCAGTTGAATTGGGGACATTTACGGGGCTACGTTTCGGGGTCACAGGTGATTGGCGACAAGAACTGGCCCCCTATCCCTCGATTGCTAATGCTGCCGACATGGACTTGGCTTTTTTTGTCGGTATGGGGGATACGATTTACGCGGATTTCCCGTCGCCCGATGTTGATTTACCCCAATGCTTGACGCTGGGTGATTTCCGGGCCAAACACAATGAGGGCTATGGCACACGCTATGATTTGAATACATGGGCGGCGCTGCGTTCCCAAACCTCATTTATCCCGACGATTGACGATCACGAAGTTGCCAACGATTTTGCGGGTGGGGCTGAGCCAAGCAGTGATGAGCGTTTCGCCAGTTATACAGGCCCGTTTATTAATGAAACCGACCTGTATAAAAATGGTTTACAGGCATTCACGGAATACAACCCCATTCGCAACCAGACATGGGGCGAAACAGGCGATCCGTTGACGGCCAACAAACCCAACCTCTATCGCTATTTCACTTATGGCAGTGATGCGGCGGTTTTTGTGTTGGATGCACGTTCGTTCCGCAGTGCACCCCTCGAACCCGTCACCGATTTTGAGAATCTGGGGCAGGTACTGACTTTTTACCGCGATTCTTTCGATAATCAGCGTTCGATGTTGGGGCTACCTCAGCTTGAAACTCTCACCCGCGATTTACTACAAGCCCAAACCGACGGCATTCTCTGGAAATTCGTGATGATGCCCGAACCCTGCCAAAATCTTGGTTTGGCAATCGCCCAAGATCGTTTTGAAGGTTATGCGGCGGAACGTTCGGTCTTGATGAAATTCATCGCGGATAATGGCATTACGAATGTGGTCTTTGCAGCGGCGGATATTCACGGCACGCTGGTCAACAATATCACCTATCAACTGACCCCGGCTCCCCAAGCGGAACAACTCCCTACGGGTGCATGGGAAATTAGCACGGGTTCAGTTGCGTTTGATGCGCCATTTGGCCCAACGGTTATTGAACTGGCAACCCAACTGGGCTTTTTGACCGAGGAACAAACTGCCCCCTATCGTGAGGGCACATTAGCCGAAAAAGAAGCGTTTATCACCCAGCTAGTGAATGCCCAGATTGAACCACTGGGGTATCCATTAATCGGTTTAGAAGATGCCGATGGGATTGATGCTGAACTGCTGCAAGGGTCTTGGCTGGCGACTACCACTTTTGGCTGGACGCTGTTTGATATCGCGCCCGATACTCAACAACTACGGGTGACCACCTATGGCATTGATGCCTATACCCGTGCCGATCTTGAAGCTGATTCACAGGCTATTCTCAGCCGCGTGCCGCAAGTGGTACAGGAATTTACCGTGAATCCGGTCAAATAAATGGGCTTAATAGGGTGAGCCAATAACTCACCCTGTTTTCAAACCAATTAGGACAATACGCTTTCTAAGGCGGAATTAAACACATGGAGGGCATCATCAATCTGCGCTCGATTGACCACCAACGGGGGAATCCAACGAATCACATTGGCATAGCTGCCACAGGTTAACAGCATCAAATTGCGGTCGAGGCTGGCTTTGCTGACGGCCTTCGCTAAATCCGCTGAAGGTTGCCCATCTTTAATAAATTCGGTGGCGACCATCAAGCCCCAGCCACGCACATCGCCAATGACTGGGAAACGCCCTTGCAATTCGGTCAGCCCATCTTTCAGGTATTCACCCATTTCGCGGGCATTTTCGACTAATTTTTCGTCTCGGATGGTCTTGACCGTCGCAATGGCTGCCGCCATGACCACGGCATTGCCCCCGCCATAAGTGCCACCATGTGCCCCAGTCTGCCATTTTTCCATCAATTTTCGTGGGGCAGCAATCGCGGACATGGGCATCCCAGAAGCAATCCCTTTTGCCATAATCAAGACATCGGGGGTAATCCCACTGCGGCTATGTGCCCAAAATTCGCCCGTGCGCCCAAAGCCACTTTGAATTTCATCCAGAATCAGCAACATGCCGTGTTCGTCGCAAATTTGGCGCAGAGCCTGTAAAAAGCGGGGTGGTGCAGGGACATAGCCGCCCTCACCCAACACAGGCTCAATTAAAATCGCGGCGGTTTCATGCGGGGCGGTCTGGGTATGTAGTAGCAAATCAAGTTCGCGCAGACAAAAATCAATCGCCTCGTCCTCACTCCACCCATAACGATAGGCATAGGGGAATGGCGCAAAGAATACCCCGGATGGCAGGGGTTGATAGCCTGCCCGATAGGTCGTTTTGCTACCCGTCAACGCCATTGCCAACGCGGTACGTCCGTGAAAACTACCTTGAAACGCAATCACATTGGGTCGGCCCGTCGCCGTTTTTGCCAACTTAACCGCGCCCTCAATCGCTTCGGCTCCACTGTTGGAAAAGAAAAAACAGTCCACCCCTTTGGGCATCAGTGGCAACAGCGTCTCGGCAAGTTCGAGGGTTTGTGGCGGAATGGCGCAGTTGACTTGAGCAAAAATCAACTTGGATGCCTGTTCCTGAATGGCCTTCACCACATTGGGGTGACAGTGCCCCGTGCTAGTGACCCCGATTCCACTGGTGAAATCAATATAACGGTTGCCCTGCGCATCATATAAATAAATCCCCTCGGCATGATCCACTACAATTTCGGTGAGATGTGACCACGCGGGGGATAGGTTTTGCAAAGTCATAATAGCCTCCTCAAAAGTATTTTGTTCCATAAATTATAAGGGCGACCTTGCCAGCCGCCCAAATTTGCACCTATGCGCTTATCTACAAATATCCACCATCAAAAAGCGCGGAAGGTATCGAACTGCCATACCTCATCATCGGTAGGACGTGGTTTGCCAAATAACTCGAAAGGGTCATAGCGATTTTTCAGGGGTGTCCAATCAGTCTGCACCGATGGACAGGGGCCAAGATAGGGATTCGCTACTTTCAAAACCTCGTGGTGAGGCAAATCATCCGGCACATTCAATCCCTCACGCGGATTTTTAATCATCCAAAACACCGCGCCGAGAACGGATGCCGCTACCTGTAAAGTGGTCGCGTTTTGACCGTCGCCCACCAATTGGCGGGTTTCGTGAATATCCAATTGTGACCCAACCCACCAGCCATTCAAATCATGACCGAGCAGCAGCACCCCCAATTCATCTTTGCCCTCGGAAATTTCATCATAGAGGATACGCAGCTTGGGCTGAATTTCATAATTGCGCATTTTCAGTTCATGCAGAGAAGCAATGGCGGCGTCAGTGGGCAGATAGGCGTAATGTACGGTTGGGCGATAGACGGGCATTTCATCTTCCCACACCGTTAAATGGTCGCTAATGGTAAAGGCTTCCCCATGTCGAACCACCATGCCGATAATTTCGCCACCGGGAACCCATGAACGCACCCATGTGTTAATCCCCATCTGGCTCAGGCAGATTTGATTACCGGGGCCATACAAATGTTTTTGAGCACCCACCGGCAAGCGGCGTTCGTGTGTGCCCCACCCCATTTCAGCCGGGGCGATGCCTTCTTCGCGGAAACCCTCAATTGACCACGTATTGACAAATTCATCAACGGCTTTGGGAACACGACTGACTTGGGTATCGCGTTCTGAGATATGAATCACTTTTGTCCCTGTCAGCATTGCCAAAAGCGCAAAGTCGTCATTGGAGAGGGCATCTTCTAATTTATTTTTGCGGACACCTTGCGCATGACCGCCCTCTAAAATCCCTTTGGCAATGTCCTCTAGGGCGATTTTTGTCCAGTGGCTGACCAAGCCCGGATTCGCCCCGTGTTCAACCACCGCCGTTGGGCCGGGTTCACTCCACGCCGAAGCCATTTTTCGTAGGGCCATATGGCGTACATATAGGGTGCGATCGGCTGGGGGGATGTCATCGGCATAGGGGTTCCATAATTCCACCGAGGTATTGATATATAGCACATGGTGGTCATGACACCAACCAATAATATCGGGGGCCGCGATATTCCACGCGAGATCAATCAACAAGTCACCCGCGCCAAGCTGTTCACCCAATACCTGCCCTAAGTTGTCTTGGGTAATTTGTTTTTGGACATAATTTGCACCCGCCGCCAATGTGTTGGGGATGGCGTGGCGCAAATCTTCAAAATCCATGATGGTCAGTTTAGAAAAATCCATATCAAAATGACGCAATAAAAGGGGTTGCAGGCAGCGGGATACCGACCCACAGCCCAATACCAACACACGACCACCAAAGGGTATCTTCATTTTGCGCTACGTGTCTCCTCTAAGGATTATGAGATGGGAATACTAGGCCGAATATCATAGCGAGATTTGGGGCTTATGCAAGATTGCTTCGGGTCGGAGAAAAAGAAATCCGCTACGGACGTAACGGATTAGGATTGATTTAAACTCAAGGTCCGTCTAAAAATATTTTTAATCAAGGGCCACTTGGCGTCCGGCGTCTAGCATAATCAGCACGCCGTAGTTATCACACAAGGGGTCATCCAAATAGTTAGGCAGCAGTTCTTTCAGCTCAAAACCAACCCGCCGCTGCGCCGAAAGCGTGGGGTCAACGATTTTTTCCATCAACAAAGCTTCAAAATATTGCATGGCGGTCATTTTATCTTTGACTGCGCCATAGCCGCTTAACATGCCCCCCGCAATTTGCCCCTTTAGGACTAAACGATGCACCAAATCTTGGCGAGCTTTATAGAGGCCGCGGGCGATACCCATCCGTCGGGAGTGGGGATGCACACTTACATCCGCGCCATAAAGCCAATCACCAGCGGGTTGATGAGAAGTCATCCAACCCCCTTGAATGATGTCGTCAAAACGAGGATGGTGTCCCTGCTGTTGATAGTGCAGGCGTACCGTGCTGGTCGCACCCACCACTTGCTCACCATGTAGGGCCACAAATTGACCATCGGGGAAAATCTCAAGATGCTTCAGATAATGCTCGGCTTTAAACCGCTGCTCTGGTGCAAGCGTCGGAAACACAACGTCTTGTAGGCGTTCTAGTTGCCGCGCATGTTCGGGTCGAGTCGAAGTAATAACAATACCGCTTTTGAGTGTCTGGTGATACATAATGCCCCTCACATAAATATCCCTTGTCCACAGTTTTTGTTGTTTCCATAGGCAAAAGGGCAGACCATTGGGCCTGCCCCCGCACATGATCAATACATTGGGCGATAATCTGGGTTATGCCAAACAATCAACATGCCAGCGTCGCCAGCATGGGGTTCGTCGTTGTACCCTTCGACTAACCGCATGGGCTTGAAGCCACGTTTCATCTGCATGGACACCGTTGGGTCATCAATTTCATGATTCACTACTTTTTGGGCATATTCAGCGGTGCTCATCAGATGTTTATAGCGGTGATAGCCCATCAACATGCCGACAGCATAGAAACCACGCAAATTGAGGCGTCTGACAAACTCAAAACGGGCGTCATAGAGTCTGCGGCCTAGCCCCATGCCTTGAAAGGACGGGTGAACCGCAAATTCAGCACCATAGAGCCATTGACCGTTGGAATCGTGGTTGGTTAACTCCAGACCGCCAATCATTTTTAGCCACGGGAGAGGCATAGCGGTGGGGGGTTTATGAGTCCGCATGGTAGTGGCAGTGCCAACCACACGACCCTCGTATACAGCTACAAATTGGCCTTCAGGGAATCGGCGCAATTGTTGTTGAACGTGCGGGCGAGACATCGCCAGCGGTTCGCCTACTTGCCCACCAAAGGCAAGCGCAATAATCTCATGAATGGACTCGGAATCTTCAAGGCGGGTATTCCTCACAGAGATGAGTGATGAGTTGGTTTTGATAGGATTCATAGGTGATATTCACTTCCGCTTTTTCTTTTTCCTCTGGTTTCACCAGATAACGGGGATTCTCTTAAACCCCTGCCACCGAGCGAGAATTTTCACAAAAAAACTACTTGCATTCTGAGTTAATTCGCTATATCATTCACATGTCTTTTGGCCTACGATCCAAAAATCTTTGGTTGCGTTTTATGACAGCAACAGAAAGATTTTTTTCATTTAAAACAAGGGCCATTGAGGAAAATTCCCTGTATGAACGCGATAGCACACTACCTAGTCTGGATGTCTAAAGACCTTGTCGATGGATACTAGCGTCGCATCTTCAGATCATCGTCCGCGCTTTCAATTCGGGCGGTTAAAGCTCAAGGCACACGGAGGGTTTCTAGCTCTCCCGGCAACCGTATGGCTTTTCCTTTTTTTCCTCTTACCCCTCCTCATCGTATTTGCCATTAGCTTCATGGAACGTGGTCGTGGCGGGACGGTCATTTATGACTGGTCACCTTCTGCGCTGCGTAGTAACTTTGACACCAACTACACCTACGTCACCACCGAAGGGTACTGGCTCATATTCAAACGTTCGCTGAATATTGCCTTTACCACGACCGCTTGGTGCCTTGTTTTGGGCTATCCGCTCGCCTTTTTTATCAGCACACGCCGCAATCAGTGGGTTCAAAAATTCAGCCTGTTTCTGGTCATCTTGCCCTTTTGGACCAACTTTGTTATCCGCACCTATGCGTGGCGCGTGTTGTTGGGCAACAATGATGATGGCCTTTTGAACCACCTATTGCTTCAACTAGGGCTTATTCAAGAGCCCTTGAAATTGATGTTCACGACCAAAGCGGTCACTATCGGCATGGTGTATGGCTATCTGCCATTTATGGTATTACCCATATATGCTGCCGTTGAACGTTTCGATTTCAAGTTAGTTGAAGCGGCTCAAGACCTCGGGGGCAACGACTGGACAGCCTTTTGGCGTGTCATCTTTCCACTAACCTTGCCCGGTGTTATTGCAGGTAGCATCCTTGTGTTTATTCCAGCCATCGGCACCTACATCACCGCTGAAATGCTCGGTGGGACAAAAGGGATGATGATTGGATCATTGATTTACCGCAATTTCAGAGGCACCGGAGACTGGACACGTGGCGCTGCAACCTCAATGGTACTAATGGCAGTGGTTGCAGTAGCACTGTTTATCTATGCCCTCGTCGCGCAGCGCACTGAAAATACACCTAGCAAAGCTGCTTCACATCGTTCAGCCGATGTTATATCAAGAGCCTATGGGCTGTTGGCGGCTATGATAGCACCTATTGGCGGCACTATTTCACGCCGACTGATCCTCCTTTCTGATGATATTTATCAACGCCGCCGCCGGACTTTTGGATTAAACCCCAATTTGCGGATGAAGCGGGACTTGTTGATTCGAAAAACGGCACCAATTTTGTTGTGGGCCAACGCCATTTTTTGTTACATCTTCTTATGGGTGCCCATCATTGTTCTATTGGTGTTTTCGTTCAACAATGCCAACTCCACCGCCGTCTGGCGCGGTTTTAGCACTGAATGGTATAGCAAACTCTTCCGCGGCGGCATTGCCGTTGACGCTGACCTAACGACTGACCTGCTACTTCAATCGATAAAAGTCAGTCTCATCGTCGGTGTCGCCGCAACCTTGATTTCAACCATCGTTGCAGTGATGGTTTCTCTAAGTATGGCACGAAGTCGTTTTATAGGCAAGCGTCCGTTGGAAGGTTTACTGTATCTACCAGTCGGTATTCCTGAAATTACACAGGGTATTTCACTGCTTGTCTTTTTTAATATTGTGTTCGAATATGCAGCCAAACATTTGGGCATCACCCTGCGTTCAGGGTATCTCACCCTCATTTTGGCGCATGTCTCCTTTTGTATTCCGTTTGTTGCCATTGTGGTACGGGCACGCTTGGCAAACATGAATCCGCATTACGAGGAAGCCGCCCGCGATTTAGGGGCGAATGAATGGAACACGTTCCGCCGAGTCACCTTCCCCCTCATGCTGCCGGGGGTTGTGGCCGGGGCGTTGTTGGCTTTCACGCTGTCGCTTGATGACTTCATCATCAGCGAATTTACCAAGGGTCTTAATACCTCGACCCTAACAGTCGTGGTCTATAGCATGGCTCGGCGTTCTGTAACGCCCGAAATCAATGCCATCTCCGCCATGATGATTGTCGTTTCCACCTTGCTTGTTGGACTCTCACTTGTACTGCAAGGACGCAGTGCAGGGAAAGCCTAGTACGTCAACAAATTAATAATTGTATTTGCTTCATAGACAGAGAGGGATCGTCATGCGAAAAATAGCTGTCCTAGTTTTTTCGGTTTTCATAATTGTGGCAATTGTTGCCCCCGTCACGCCCCACCCCACATTGGCACAAGAAGGTGCCACAACTTGGACATGCCCAGAAGGATATGCCGGGCAGACCCTCAGTGTTTATGGCTGGGCTACTTATATTGGTTCCAACACCATCCCCGACTTTGAAAAGCTGTGTGATGTCACCGTACTGTATGACGTGACCGATGGCAATGAAAACACCCTTACCCGCTTGCGTGAAGGCAACCCCGGCTGGGATGTCATCATCATCACCGACTACATTGTGCAAACGATGGTTGAGCAAGATTTGCTGGAACCCATTAATTACGACCTCATCCCCAATTGGGCCAATATCGGCGATACTTTCAAGGGGCGCAGCTATGACCCCGAAAATACTTATACCGTGCCCTATCAATGGGGTACAACGGGGGTCGGCTATAATGTGGATGCCGTGGGTGAAGAAATCACCAGTTGGGAGCAGGTGTGGGATCACGATGGCCCGGTTTCTTGGCCGGAAGACCCTCGCTACATGATTGGTGTCGGCCTGCAAATGCTCGGTTATGACCCCAATACCACCAACGAAGATGAAATTGCCGAAGCTGCCGAGTACCTCGTTGAGCATGGCAGCAATGTAGTCGCCATTACCCCCGACGACGGTCAGGTTTTGTTGGCAGGCGGGAATGTGGATATTGCATTGGAATACAGCGGCGATATTGTGCAAATCATTCAAGATTGCGAATGTGATGATTTTGGCTATGCCCTACCTGAAGAAGGGGCCAATCTCTTTATTGATAATTTAGCCATTCCAACGGATGCTCCTAACGCTGATCTCGCCAATGTCTTTATTGACTATATTCTTGACCCACAGGTTGGGGCAGACATTAGTAATGAAATTGGCTACGGCAGCCCCAATCAGGCATCGCTCGATTTGAATCTGATTGACGAAGAATATTTGAATAATGGCATCACTTACCCAGATGAGGCGACGATGGAACACCTGTGGACAGTGGACGCCAACCCCGACCAAGAAGAAGCCTATATTGATGCGTGGGATCAAATCACTATCTTTGTTGGGCAATAGACACCGACATAAATTGCAATTTTTTGGGGGCGCGTGGTCGCCCCTTTTTAGAATCTTATTTAAGGGCGACTCCAGAAATTAGTGGTATTCACTGTAACGTCTTCTGTTCGCCTCTAGTATAGGTAGTTGGAGGATATGATGACTGCAATTGATGTTGAACTTAAGCACGTCGTCAAAGAATTTGCTGGACGGCGTAAAGAAAATGCGGCGGTCAAGGCGGTAGATGACGTCTCACTTCAAATTAACAAGGGCGAGTTTTTTGCCCTGCTTGGCCCTAGTGGCTGTGGTAAAACCACTACCCTACGCATGATTGCTGGCTTTGAAGACGTTTCGCGCGGTGAGATTTTGATTCGGGGTAAACAAGTGCAAGGGGTTCCGCCTTTCCACCGTCCCGTCAACACCGTGTTTCAAGATTATGCTCTTTTCCCCCACATGAGTGTTTTGCAAAATGTCATGTTTGGGTTACAGATGGAAGGCGTTACACGCACCGAAGCTAAACAACGGGCCATAGAAGCCCTCGAACTTGTTCAGCTTCCCCACACGGCAGATCGCAAGCCGCGTGAGCTTTCAGGCGGTCAACAGCAGCGTATTGCCCTCGCCCGTGCCCTTGTCAAACGCCCCACCGTGCTGCTCCTTGATGAGCCACTCGGCGCGTTGGATTTGAAACTGCGCAAGGCTATGCAATTTGAATTGAAGGAAATGCAGCTAAAACTCGGCATCACCTTCATCTACGTCACACATGACCAAGAAGAAGCCCTCACAATGGCTGACCGGATTGCGGTCATGAATCTTGGTAAGGTGTTGCAAGTTGGCACACCCGAAGATATTTACGAGCGGCCCCACACCCGTTTCGTGGCGGATTTCATTGGTGAAACCAACTTCATCAAAGGCCGTCTGTGTGATCGAGCCGGAACACGCGGTCAAATCGAACTCCCTAGCGGCGATAAAGTTGGGGCAGTATTAGATGATCCAGCCATGCCCGTCGGCAGCGAAGTCACGGTGGCTATCCGACCTGAAAAACTGACTCTCAAACACTCGTCAGGTACTAACCCCGCGCATGATTCGGGCACAACGCTGATTCCATGCAAATTGCAGCAGTCCGTCTACATTGGCACCGACACCCGCCATGTGGTCAATTTTGGCTACAACGGCAGCAGTGCCCAATTGGTAGTGCGTACCCAAAATTTCCGCCGTACTGAAGACCTAAGTTTTTCGAGCGGCGAAGATGTTTATGTCTACTGGGTAGATGAAAACGCCCGTGTTCTGGTAGACTAACCTACTAGCATTCACACGATTCCGAAATGAGGGCGGTTTGGTGAATGAACCGCCTTTTTGCTTTAAAAAGAGGGATTTTTATGGCCTTAAATCAATATGGCGCTGTCATGACCTTTGCAATTGAGCTAGAAGGCAAATTAGCCGAATTTTATGAGCAAGCCGCCAACGCTAATGCCAACCATGCCGATGAACTTCAAAGCCGAGCGAAAGCCAGCAAGAGCCGTAGTCAAAAAATTGAACAATCACGGCGCGAAAACGTCACGGAGATTACGCTGGAAGCGATTGAAGGCTTGGACGAGGCCGACTATGCGATTGATTTCTCGCAGTATACGGCCTCAAATATTGATGCGGTGGAAGCCATCGTCCAGAAGTTTTATACCGATGCGTCCCCTAAAATCAATGTACGTGAGGCACGGCGGGTGTTGGAACGCTGCCTCAAAGAACATGGCAAGCTGGAACCGCTGGCGAAATAACCCTAAAACAAAAAGGGCGATGGTTAGTCGCCCTTAGTAGTTAATTTAGGGTGTTTATTTAGGAGGCGACTTGAACGGCTGGCGCATTGGCCGATTCCTTGAGAAAGCCCGCAATGGTATCAGCCGTGCGTTTGGTATAGAGCCAGACCATGCCGGGTTTAACATCGGTACTGCAAATGACTGCCAAGGACATCAGATAGGGGTCTTGGATTTCCACAACATAGACCCCGCTGCGATTGCCTTCCAAATAGACCGCATTGAATTGGTTTTCATCCAGAATACGGGCCAAGGTGTCAGTAGCAGGATGCTCAACCGAAAGTGCGCGGGTCAGCAGCACCAAGTCGTAATCTTCCAGCGCCCCCGATGCCCCGGCCAAGTTGCCATCCCCATCAATCAAGCCGACAAAATGCGCACGGATATGCCCGAATAGGGTCGCCAATTCATTGTTAATCCGTTCAAACTGCTGACGATTAAGCAATAAGGTGGCGGGGCGAGTGGCGGGGTTAATTTGGCGCTGACGATCCCGCACGGGGATTTTGGGCTGGTCGCCGGATTGGGGTTTTTCTTGGTCTTTTTGGAGGCGCTTGTACAAATCTATCTGGCGCTCAATTTGCATCATCACAAACTGCATGTTGATGGGTTTATGCAAATAGTCACATGCGCCTAAACGCATGGCAGCCACTGCTGATTTGGCCGAAAGCTCATCATCAATCATGATGACGGGCGTGCCGGGGCGCAACCCCCCTACCACCGCCAGTAAATCCATTCCACTTAAATCTGGCAAGCGAGTTTCAGTCACCACCATCTGAAATTCACCCAGCAAGATTTCGCTTAGGGCGTCTTCAAATGTGCTGGCCTTGACCGTTAGATAATCTTCGGTAGATTCTAGCATGTCTGAGAGATCATGCAGCAATGTTCTATCTTGTCCAACCAGTAAAACGCGGCCTTTAAGCGATTTGGCGGTTGTGGTCATGTCTCAATTCCCTCAAACAAGTTTTTACGATAAAGGGGTCTCACGCCCCAATACAGTCTTTGGGTCTATCAGCATCAGCAATTGGCCTTCATGAATAATGACCGAAGGGTCTAAGTGCTCATCTGAAATGGTCAAAATTTGCTTAATACGCTCAACCAGCAAAGCGGCCTGTTGGCGACCTTGCCGGATTACAATCAAGGGTGATGACAAGGGCGGAAGATCTTTGGCTCCACCCACTCGTACTCGATAATCCACCACTGGGGTGACATACCCCCGCACATTTGCCACACCCAACCAATCATCCGGCATATTGGGAACGCGGCTCACCGCAATGAGGGGGATAATTTCGGTCACAGCATCAATCGGTAAACCGAACTGCTGCTCTCCCATTTCAAACACCACCAATGATAGCTGCCGTGTCATGTTAGCCTCATGAATGCGGTGGGTTAGATTGTTTGCTGCGCTCGGCTGTCAGCCATAAAACCATTTCGATATGCGGCGTGGCTGTTGAAACAAGGCTAATCTCATCCATGATTTTGCCCATTTTGGCTCGCAGTGCGACCGTTGCATTTTCGGGGCTGGCATCGGCTAACCATGGAGCATCGCAAATGACCTGAATGCCCACTTCCACGCCCTGTCGCAGGCCATGCAAATTAATGACCTGTCGTTCGCCTGCGTTTAAAATTACCCCTACCAGCGAAGCCACAGCACTTGCCACTTGAGCGCGGCTGGCGGTATTAAATCCTAAAAGCGAAGCGGCCCGACGTGCAATATTGCGGGCCAGCATCACATCCATGCTGTCTTCGACTTGAATCACCATCACAGGGGGGATTTTAACACGCTGTGCTTCTTGCATAACTTGCCAGAGCATATCCTTCGTTTGGAAAAAACCGGGTACCACATCATTCAATCAGCCCTAGCTCACGCAGTGTATCGAGCAGATGCTCCCCCGCAAAAATATCTTTGGGAATGTAATCATCTGCCCCCGCCTGCAACCCGGTCATCGTATCTTTAGCGCTGCTTTGTTCGGTCAACATAATCACGGGAATATCACGTGTATCCGGATTACGTTTAAGACGTCGGCAGACTTGATAACCATCCATTGAAGGCAAGTTGATATCTAAAACAATCAGGCGTGGGGGGTTGGTCATCGCTTCCCGAATGGCCTCCGGCCCGTCTCCCACCACCAGTACTGTTAAACCTGTATTCTCTAGTGTATTTTTAATTTGCTCGGCTTGTGTCGAGCTATCTTCCACCAGCAATACATCGTGAGCCATGTATCACCTCAATTCTGCCTGAATTGTACACCCGTCTGCCCAATGCCATTTATGCTTTTGGGTTATAGTCTTCTAACAGGACGGTTTCAGTATTGCAACCTTATCGAACCCGTTCTACCGATAATTCATGCTGGGCTGGGCTAAGCGAGTAATGGCCCGACCAATTTCACCTAGGGGCAAAATATATTCGGCGGCCCCGCGTTCAACGGCGGCCCCCGGCATTCCGTAGACCACACAGGTCTCCTCGTTTTGGACAATCGTCCGGGCCCCAAATGCGAATAGGCGCTCCATGCCAGCCGCCCCGTCATCGCCCATGCCTGTCAGCAACACCGCAATCGTTTTGCGGCCATAGACGTTAGCCACACTATCGAACAAAGCATCTACCGAGGGCTGGTGGCGATAATGGCCCTTGTCAGGGGTGAGCAACACACGGCCTTCCGCCGAAAGCTGCATATGATAGCCACCGGGGGCAATCCAAACTTCGCCGGGTTGAGGATATTCCCCCTCTAGGGCTAACCGCACAGGCAATACACAGCGCCGCCCTAACCAATTGGCTAAACCGGGTACGAAATCGGCTGATAAATGCTGGGTGACCAGTACAGGCAAGGGAAAATCTTCGGGCAAATAGCTCAATACTTGGGTCAAGGCTCCGGGGCCACCGGCGCTTGCCCCAATCACTACAATGTCAGGTAGGTTTTGATCATCGGCTTGAATATTGGGTAGGGAGTCCAGTTGCTGTTCCAATTGATCAAGGGCACGGCGGCGGACGACTGAAACCCCTGCCATTAACCGCAGCAGTCGCAAATATTCTGTGCGCTTGGCTTGATCTTGGGGCGTAGCCGTTGGTTTGTCAATCGCCGCTAATGCCCCAGCTTCAATTGCCAGCATCGCATAATCCACCTCACGCTGACCCAAACCCGCCGAAACAATCACAATAGGCGTAGGGGTGTTTGCCATAATATGCTGAGTCGCCTGTAAGCCGTCCATATTCGGCATTTGGATGTCCATACTAATGACATCGGGCTTTAATTCCTCGACCAGCCGCAGGGCTTGCAATCCATCTTCGGCCTCGGCTACCACCATCATCCCCGGTATATTGTTTATCAAGTCCACAAGGAAGCGCCGCGTAGTCATGGAGTCTTCGACTACTAGCACCTGCACCATTGACATTGTTTCCATAACGCTATGCTATCCTTACCCGTTCTAAGATGGTTTGTTCCATCTAATCTTTAGGTCTCCAATAACAGAAAAATTTAACCTCATACTTGCTGAATGACTATAATACGGCAAAGGCGTTTTTTCACGCCAGCATTCTCTATTCTTCTATAAATAGGGGGCTTGCACAATGGGATTGCGAATTGTTTGTCCGGTCTGCCGCAATCGAATGACGATAAATCTGCAAAGTGGACTGGTCTATTGTAAAGCATGTGGTTACCAACCCATGCGGGAATGGCAAAATCTACCGCCTGCCGAAGCTCGTATTCAATTGCATCCTTTGACGCTCAAAGGTCCAACCAAAGCCAAAGGTGAGATGATTGAATGCCCCAACTGTGGTGGGGATGAATTAGAACCCGTTCCCGGTAAGGCCATGATTTGTTGCACGACCTGTGGCAAAAAATATCCAATCAAAACCCGCAAATCCAAGGCAAGCGACAAAACACCACATGCCGAAAAATCGTTGCGTGGGGTTTTGATGGAACGTTATGGTAAGGCGGTACAATGGGATGTCACAGGTCGTATCATGGATTGCACCAGTTGCGGGGCACAATCTATCGTGCCACCGGAAGATTTAAATGAACACTGCCCTTTTTGTAATTCACAGTTTGTGATTGTACATGACGACGACGGCACACTGGACGCCCCTACCAAAATTATCCCTTTCAAAATCACCGCCCCCAAAGCACGACTTTTGGTTGACGAAAAAATTAACAGCGGCCTGCTACACAATATCAGCCGCCATCTGCAAGACAAAATTGTGAGGGTCACAGGTAGCCCCATGTTCTTGCCGTTTTGGGTCTTTGAAGTCACCACCGAGGTGCGTTGGCGCTATCCTCAAGGACTGGCAAGCCCCGGCATGGAAAGCATTGTCCATACTTCTGACCCCATCTACGCCGCCATCGCCAACCAAGATGTTATCCCACAACTCCTACCCTATGATTTAGCTGAACTGCACGATTACGATCCAGCCTATCTTGCAGGCATTCGAGCCCACCTCTATCAGATAGATATGGTCCAAGCCGCCACCCCGATTGTGAAACAGGCCGTTGAACATGCCAAAAATGAGGTCAAAAACAAACGCCCGCGCAGCATTTCGGTGTATGGCGCAACAACTGACCAATTTCCCAAACGGGCCTATCTCAATATTGAGACGTATGTGCCACGTGTGGCCTATGAATTTATGCTGTTGCCAATTTGGATTCTTTTGCTGCATGAATCGGACGACGATATACGACGGGCCTTGGTCAACGGGCAAACGGGTGAGGTTTATGTGGATGGCTTTAGCTTGTGGGGAAAGTCGAATCAATAGGCGTGAGGGTAAGGATTTACCCCTACCCTCGCCCAACCAACTATTGCGATTGCAATATCACCCATTGGACGATAGCCTGCATCAACCAATCGGCGTTTTTACCTGAGAGGATTTGGGTGCCATGCTGACTCCCATCCAACAGCCGCACCAAGCTATCGCCGGTGGTCAAATTAAATAAATCCACAACATCGCCACCACTCGGCCTATCCGAACGCGAAGCAACAAGCATCAATGGGCGATCCGCATTAGCTTCGACGGCGTCGGCAGTCGTCACCCCAAAATAATCGAGGCCGGGGGATAGAGCCACTGCCGTGCGAATTGCAGGGTCATTAGCCCAACCACGTATCGCTAAATTACTGCCAATACTGGCCCCAATAAGGGAAATGGCATCCGGATTAATGCCTTCTTGAGCACGTAGCCAGTCAATCCATGTTTGCACGTCCGTTTCGGCCTTTTCCCAATCCGCAGTGCTGCCTGTCTCACCATGCCCTCGCATATCTACATTTAAAACCGCGATGCCGTAGTCATCTACTAAAACGGGCAACAGTTTTTCCCAATCTTGTCGTCGGCCCTGTCGCATATGGAACAAAATGACCGCTGGAACTGGTTCTTCACTGGCTGGCCTATAAAAATCACCCACCAATACCAAACCGTCGCTGGCTTCTAGCTCAATCTTTTGAGCATCCGGCAAGGCGTAGGTCGATGAAAGAGGCATAAACAAAACAATCATCATCACACCACTAACTAGCACAAACAACTTTCGCACGAGATTATCCTTTCACGAGTTTCTAGCGATAGCAGGCCACTACTGATACAATTTTCCTACTATTCTCCTGTTCAATGGGACAAGGGATTTGAGGATGCCATTCCGCACCCTACTGCTTGATACCGATGATGTACTGTATATTCACCCCAGACCCGACCGACATTTACAAGATTACTTGGCGGCCTATGATTTGCAACCCCGCCACCCCAAGGTCGTACAAAAAGCCCTAAAAGCCGCTCATTTTGATGTTCTGCATGGGCGCATTGCCCGTCAGGAATATTATGATGCTATCCTGAGTTTTCACGGCCTGCCCCAACAAGCCTTAGAATATGGCCGTTCGGTTTTATTGGCCGATGCCGCAGCGATTCAACCCATTGGCGGCGCAGTTGAGACCTTGATTGAACTGAATAATAATGGGCTGGAAATTGGGATCGCAGCCAATACTGAACACCCTGCCGAAGATTTAGTCATCTGGCTAGAAGATGTGGGCTTTCCGCGTGACCTATGGTGGATGGTCATGACTTCATGTGAAATTGGCCTCACCAAACCTGATCCAGCTTTTTTTAAGGCAACCTTGCAAATTACAGACATTGCGCCTGAGGAAATATTGTATGTAGGCCGCGATTTCTATGAACTTGCTATGATTGGCGAACAAGGCATCATGCCATTGGCCTTTCAACCCGATAACCCCGAAAACATTGGTGGGTCAAATATCATTCATTCCTACGACGAACTCTATCAATTGGTTTTAGGATAGGCGGTTATTGCCTGACGTATTGCCGCCGTCATCCCAAGCCGCCCTTGCCGCCTCAGAAGCCCATCGTGTATCCTGTTGGCTTGTTTTTGTTCCGTAGTGGCTTTTTCAACACAAGAAGATTCATGAACCGAATAAATCATATCCTCAAAGTCCTCCCAATCCTGACGCTCGTTTGTCTGCTATCCGTGACAGCTTTCCTGCCAGCGCCATCCGCTGTCCATGCCCAAACACCTTTAGATGTGGTACTCCAGCGTGTCAAAGATTTTTTTGCCCAACAATTGGGCCGAAATTTCACACTGGTCAATTACACCTATCAACTCAACACATGGCAGGATTCCAGTTTGGGTTGCCCCAAAGCCGGGGTCAGTTACACCCAAGGTGAGTTGCAGGGCTATATTTGGCAATTTACGATTGACCAAGACACCACCACTTATGAGCTCCACAGCGACACGGACGGCAATGTCGTTGTATTATGCACCCCCATCAACCGGACAGTCGCTATCGGTTTTCGTAGTTATCAAAACACCGCCTTTATCATTGATTACCCTGAAACATGGCAAGTGGTTCCGAGCGAAGATCTATCGGATGTCATTATTTCACCTGATGGCACGAAAAATTGTGCTAATCCCATTATCGAAATTCAGCACAAAACAGCTATTGGGAACGCCGATTTGCTCTTAAATGAGGTTATTCGAGAAGCAGGTTTTGTCGAAGACTTGCAAGCTCCCAGCGCAATTGGAGCCAGCACCGCTCTTTCGGCCACATACAAAGCCGTGTGCGGCGAGGTCGTCCATCAATTTCGGACAACAGCGATTCCATTAGGGGTTGAGGGTGATGGCTATATCATCCTGCAATCTGCCCCTCTTGACCAATATGAGGGCTGGTCGGCCAATTTCTTGTCCATCCTAGATTCTTTTGAAATCGCTACAAGTCAAACCACGGCTGACGGAACGGTTGTTACTCCCCCACCGACTGGAGACACAACCCAATTGTTGGCAGGCTATCCATTCGCCCATGTCTTCGCCAATGATGTCTATCTAGGATCGTATGTCTACCTACCGGGGTATGGTGTTACCAATAATGCCCGTCGTGATCGCCGAGGATTGAGTTTTTCACCCAACGGACAATATCTGGCCTATATCGAATTGCTAGAAAATGGCAACCAGCGCCTAGAGGTTTCGGATACGGGCAAACGCAGCGAAATCCTTGCCAATCCTGTCGCCCCAGATTTTCCGGCGGCATGGTCGGTGACAGGGGAACGCATTGCCTTTTTGACGCCCACCGACCAAGAGGGCACGTTGACAGTCAACACTGCCCTACCCACTGGCGAGGATCTTCAAACGCTTGGGACTATCCCTTTCACCATTGGCTGTGAAGATGAAACTAGCCCTTATGCAGCGGAACGACTCTATCAACGCGAAACGGGGCCGTTTGGCAATACTTTCGGCCTTGAATGGCTACCCGACAATCGTTTCCTCTATACCACTTCCTGTGCGGGCGAAGGCTTGGCAATTTGGAATCCAGCCGATAATACCTCGCTCAATTTAGGGTCAGATTTAAGTCGGGCAGTGGTGTCCCCCGACCATCAACAGCTATTGGCAATGGCAGGCGACCAAACCGTGCTGGTTAACCTTACCAACGGGGAACGCACCGAAATTGCCATGTTCGAAGTTGCCGACCAATTGGCATGGGCGAACAACACCCAATTTTATTACACCACCATCACTCCGTCGGGTGCCCCCTTTGAAATCAGCGACCCGGCTGTGCAAGAACGGGCCGAAGAACAATTAGGCATTTTTCCCTATGAGTCGGTCTTAAACACGGTATCTATCGTGCAATATGATTTGAGCAGCGGCACAGCCACCCCCTTATGGCAGGGGCAAGGCTACGCGATTGGTAAACTTGCCGTCGCGCCCAACCAAGCGGGTATTGTTTTTAGCTTAATTCCGAGTGACCGCGACATGGTATTGGGATTCGTGCAAGAATTGGATACCACCCAATTGCGCTTTGCCATGCCAGAAACCAAGCTCTATTTTCTGACGCGGGGAGCAACTGATCCGCGTCTAATTGTGGTGTCATCCCAACCTGTTTTTGGACAGGCTATCCCGCCCGCTGCGCCGCCACAGCCGCCCCAATTACCATAGTCGTTGCAAGGACAAAAACAGCATGCAATTAAGGCGTTTTGATGACCCTCGCAAATTTTTGGAACGGGCCGAGGCGTTTTTGATGGAGCGGGAAGCCGAGCATAATTTGATTCTCGGCCTCACCAACACCCTAATTCAAGACCCGGAGGTCTATCCCCAGTTTTATTTAGCGGTGGTTGAGGACGCTGGGGAAGTGGTTTTGACAGGTCTGCGCACCCCGCCCCATAACTTGATGACTTCGCATGTCACCAACCCAGATGGGCTGGCGGTTTTGGCCCGCGACGTGCAAAGTGTCTATGGCACACTGACCGGGTTTATTGGGACAGTTCCGCTGGGCCGAATGTTTGCGGATATATGGCAAAGCATGACCGGGCAACCCTATCGCCTCAATATGAGTGAGCGCATTTATCAGCTTTCCCAAGTTAAACCTGTCACGGGTATCCCCGGCTCGTTTCGGCTTGCCACACCCGACGACCGCTGGTTACTGATTCAGTGGTTTAGTGCGTTTCGGCAAGAAGCGATGGGCGTGGTGGATAATTCGGATGTGCCCCAAGTGGTAGATCGTTATTTCATCTCCGAAACACGCAAAATGTATTTGTGGGAACATGAGGGTGAAATTGTTTCGATGGCAGGGCGCGGCGGGTTGACTCCTAACGGCATACGGATTGGGCCAGTCTATACCCCTCCCGAATTTCGCAAAAAAGGTTATGCCAGTGCCTGTGTCGCCGCCCTCAGCCAATTGCAACTCGATTCTGGCCGCCAATTTTGTTTCCTCTATACCGACCTCGGCAACCCCATCTCCAACCACATCTATCAAGAAATCGGGTATGAACCCATTTGTGATGTGGACGAATATCGCTTTGAAGCGCCCATGAATTCCTAAGTGAAACTGGGATAAGTCATCGCTTATCCCACTCTTTTTTGCAAATCTGGCAGTAAATGGCAGTGCTTGGTATCGTGCTGGCAGTCGGTTTTGCGCCATGCTGATGACATCTATTCAATTTGATCTGCCGGATCATTGCAAGGAGAGTTTCACATGGCTCAACAGGCTTCCTTAACTTCCCACCAAACGGGAACACTCAATCTTTTCAAGTTATTGTGGCGTTCGGATGCTGCACTCACTCTCATTTCTGGGGCTTTCATCATCTTTGCCACCAGCACGGTGATTGATGCACTAGGCATGTCGGCGAACTCAGATGTCCTTTTGCGGGCCGAGGGGGGTCTATTCAGTCTGTATGCCCTCTGGCAGCTATGGGTCGCCCGTGAAGGCAGCATCACGCGGCGAAATTTCCAAATCGCCCGATTCATGATGTTAATTATGGGCATTGACTTTCTCGTTGCGCCGCTGGTGTTGGAGTTGAACACTTTCGGGGTCGCGGCGTCTTTGGTAATGGGGGTTGGCGGCTGGAGCTTGGCATTCATCTGGCATCTGGCGCTTCGTGAAAATCACTGATATACGATAACATGTGGGATGGCGATGACTAGGGCGGTTTTCCAAAATCGCCCTCTTTTCGGATAATCGGACAATGGACACGCTACTTTCAATCCTCCAGCTTTCAGCTTATTTCATCTCCCTAACCCTTGCGGGTTATTTATTGAGCCGGGGGCGATTCCATCCCCTTTCTATTGCGGCGGCTGGTGTGCTGATGAGCTATGCGCTGATTCAAGCTGATTTATTTCTGGGGCATGAATTTGGCAAACAGGTCGAGTGGTTATCGCGCCTATTGTGGCTTGCCTACCCTCTGCCTGTGGCGATGTGGGCACGTATTGCTATTTTGCTTAAACCCGGTGACCAATTAGCTCTTGACCGCGCATGGTGGACTCTCCTAATGCCGATTGCCGTAGTGCTGATTTTAGGCGGCTGGGTGGGCAACGAACTGATGAATTTTCAAACCCACGACCCCGGCCCGCTTTTTTGGACATACGGCGTTTACAATGTCGGGGTAACGGCTACGACAGCGTGGCTATTGCGTCAAAATTTCAGAGCCACTGCCAAACAAGATCGCGCCTATCGTGCGTTTGCCGTGCTGCGATTAGCGGGATTAGCCTATCTGTCGGGTATGTTATGTTTACTGCCGGGTTGGTTTTCACCCGCGTTCGTTTTTGCCATCGTCGTGCTCGATGTGATGACATTGGGCATTGCCGCGATTCTCTATGATGCCATTGCCGAAGGTCAGGCCGTGCGCCGCGATTTGAGTTTTACCATGCTAAAAGTTGTGCTGGCCCTCATCGTTATCGTAACCCCTTGGAGCATCGCCATGCTGAGCGCCAACACATGGACACCAGCCCTTGCATTAGCCCTCTTTGGAACACTCGCGGTAATTAGTTTGGGGATTCCATTGGCAGGCCAAATTGAGCAGTTATTGGATAGGCTGCTATTTAAACCAAATTCAGGCGATGCTCAGGCCCGTGAAGCACTACGAACATTGATGTTGAATGAGGTACGCCGACCGGAGACATCACCAGCCATTGCCAGCCTCGATCAAGTCGATTTTGTGCGGTTGACCCGTCGGGCGCTGAGTCATATGCAGAATCTGCCACGACTCGCCGCCAGCCCGCTGACCGATATGCAAATTGTCGCCCAACGGCTGCATAATGAAGCCAATTCCATTCACCGGGCTCATGAACTGCGCCAAGTGTTGACCGAGTGTATCGAAACCCTGCGCCCACCATCCACCGAAAAATTTGGCACATCGGATGAATGGCGCTTTTTTAATGCCCTCTACTATCCCTATGTGATTGGGGTTAGCCCCTATAAAAATCACTATGGGAGCGAGGAGGTGGATAGTTCAACCGCCACCATGCTAAAGTGGTTTCAGATCAATGTGCCACCGCGCACCCTCTATAATTGGCAAAATCGCGGAGCCGAGATGATCGCGGAGTTGCTGCTGGAACGTGAAAATCAGGCATAGTGCCGTTGGCGGAAAATCTCGTACAAAATCACGCTGGCCGCCATCGCTGCGTTGAGTGATTCAGCCGACACCATTGGAATCCGTATCACTTGGGAAGCTATAACCCGGGCATTTTGACTGGGGCCGTGTGCTTCATTCCCGACCACCAATGCAACCGGAGTTGTCCAATCCATTTCAAAAATATGCCGTTCTCCATCGGCATCGGCAATGACCAGCGGTAAACCAAGCTGCCCGATTTCGGCCCATGTCTGCTGCTGAATGGGTAGCCGAAAATGTGCCCCCATGCCGCCGCGCAGCACTTTCGGATTAAAGGGGTCAACTGTATCGGGTGACAAAATCACCAAATCTACCCCGACTGCCCCCGCCGTACGCAACGCGCTACCCAAATTACCGGGGTCGGCAATGCCATCCAAAATCAAGACAAGGCTTAAGGGTTGACGCGGGGCGAGTTCGGGCAAGGGGCACACCGCCAAAATCCCCTGTGGGTTTTGGGTATCACTGAGTTTATTAAAAATGGTGGGTTCGACGACCAAACATGGGATATTTTGGGCTTGCAGGCGATTCAAGATTTCCGCCGCTGCTGAAATCCTCAAATCCGCATCGGGGCGATACAAAACAAAATCGGGCTGCACCCTTGCTAGAAGGGCATCTTCAATCAACCGCACGCCCTCTAGTACACATTGCTGTTCTTGGCGGCGCTGTTTGGCTTGTGTGAGCAGTGCCCGCACTTGTTTAACACGGTTATTTTCGGACGAGGTAATCATAAGCGAAGGCATCCATCCAATTTCGCTCCTGCCATAGAAGCACAAAAAGGTGGAGGCAGTCTCCACCTAATGTATCGTCTATCTTATGCTGAGTGGGTTAAAGGCGTTTTAGGCTTTAACCGACTTAACCAGCTTGCTGAAAGTTTGAGGATCGCGCACCGCAATATCAGCCAGAATCTTGCGATCCAGTTCAATATTGTTTTTCTTCAGGGCGTCAATAAATACGCTGTAACGAACGCCATTGGAACGGGCAGCCGCGTTGATGCGGGCAATCCACAGGCGGCGCAGATCACGGCGACGTTGACGGCGGTCCCGATAGGAATACCACAAACTCTTCATCATTGCTTCGTTGGCGCGGCGGAACAGTTTGTGTTTGGTGTCCCACTGGCCCTTGGTCAGCTTCAAAATCTTCTTGTGGCGACGGCGAGTGACGTAACCACCTTTTACACGAGCCATTCTCTAATTACTCCTCAAATTTACTCTCAATGAAGCGTCGGCAACACGCCTACGCCGGGGGATTGGCTTTATACTTACGCAGATAGGGAGCCAAGCGGCGCACCTTCTTGATGTCGCCGTTATGGGTGACTTCAATCATATTGTCGAAGTCGTCCTTGACACGGGCAGACTTGCGGCGGCGCAAATGGCTCTTGCCACCCTTCGTACGCATAATTTTGCCAGTACCAGTCACCTTAAAGCGCTTGGCGGTGGATTTGTGCGTCTTTAGCTTCTGCTTGCCAGTTTTAGTGGATTTACGCGGCACTTCAAAAACTCCTTATGACAAATGAACGCCGCATTTGGACATGCGGCATCTAGACTTTCTCGGTTTGACTACAATCAAAATATCAAACAGCGCTTATTTCTTAATTTTCTCCGGATTGGGGGCCAGCAGCATCAACATGGTGTGGCCTTCCATCATCGGTGTTTGCTCAATGATGGCAATATCTTGCAAATCATTGACGATAATTTCTAGCATATCGCGGGCGATTTTGGGATATTCAATTTCACGTCCCTTAAACCGTACCCGGACTTTGACTTTCATGCCGTCTTGCAACCAGCGACGGGCATCACGGATTTTGAACCCTAAATGGTGTTCATCCGTTTTGGGGCGCAGTCGAATCTCTTTGACTTCAATGGTCTTCTGCTGTGTTTTTGCGGCTCGTTCACGCTTCTGTTTTTGATAGAGAAATTTGCCAAAATCCATAATTCTCACCACAGGGGGTGTAGCATTAGGGGCAACTTCTACCAAATCAAGCTCACGCTCTTGCGCCATTTGCAGCGCAGTATGCAGAGACACAACCCCGATATTTTCATTCGTGTCTGTAATCAATCGAACTTCGCGTGCGCGAATTTGTTCATTGATACGAAAATCGTCGCTGATAAGCCGACCCTTTCAAACTGAGACGAGATAACGTTAAAGATTATTGATGGTGGCGACAGTATAGCATTGGTTACACACGGCGTCAACGCCAACCATGCCTCAAATACCGCTTTTTATGTCGTAAGCGGCTGACCTTGTAGTACATCTTCAAATCCTGCCTGCTTCAAAACCTCAGCAGGCCGCAAGGCATCCTCCGGCCAACGGGCCTCCTCCAGCACAAAAATGACAGGCCGAGGATGAGGATTATTTAAGATCACCCTACCCGATTGACGAGTCGCCAAGTTAAAGGTCTGCTCAATAACATCATTAACAAAACCCTCCCCGCGTACTTCAAAACCACTGAGGTCGCCAAAGCCGTTGATACGCATCCGATAATTCCCAGCAGGCAAAAACAATTCAAGTTCTTCATTCTGGGCAGATGGGGGAAGGTTCTTTTGTATCTTGATATGGCGTTTTTTGTTGGGTTCGGCGCTGCAATAAGCCGCTTGGGGTACTTCTTTAATCTCAGGCCGAATCCGAAACGTCACTTCAACCGCATGATCGGCGCTGGTGTCAAAATCCAATTCGCAAGCATCACAACGCACGCTTGTCGGGATAGCGGTCATGGTCGGGGCTTCGAATCGCACGCCCCGGCAATGAGGACAAATCACATCCCACGAAATCGTCAATAACCCCGCTCGTACACCACTCAAACACGCCTTAAGTAAATCTTCTAAAGGTACTTCCCATGTTTTCACCAGCGGCACAATGCGAATTCGTTGCAGTTCAATCAGGTCGGCCTCAAATAGATATTGCATAAGGCGGTCTATCAAGGCGGCAGCGATACCCAAACCCAGCAATTTTTCACGGATGACTTCTAACTGTCGTTGGGTATTTTCGCCCATTTCTAACAAACGGATTTCATAGACATTTTGGGTTTCGGGTTGGCCCAACAATCGCTGTTCAATCTTGCGAAAAACGCTTTCAAAACGGCTCTCAAAGCGGCTCTCATAATTCTTTAGATAACGCCGCCCCAATGGATTGTCAAACACCGAGCCGATATAGCCATATACCCGTGTAGATTGTCCATCATTCAAGGGTTGTAGATAATAACCCGAACGATTATGCAACAGCAGGCCGCGTGTATAGGTACGCAAATGAATAGAGTAGCGCCCATAGACCCAGTCCCACGGATATTCAATCCACTCCCAGCGCAGGCGATCTGTGCCGGATGCGCCGTACAGGATGCCAGCCTTCTCCACAAATTCTAGGCCGTCGTAGCCGAGGTCACGGTTAAAGCGATTAGTATCACACAAATGAGGCCAAAGCTGGTCAATCGAGGCTTTGACCTCATAATGCCATAACCATTCCATAATTTCCCCGGCGGATTTTTGGCTTTCCGTCCACGGGAACATATTGAGATACTGCTCAAGAGACAGAACTTCTTCAGTCATTGAATGCCTCCGATGCTCTTTTCCGTCTCCCCCACCATCCCTCAATTTTACGTCAAATTTATACTAAATTGAGCAGACGGCGAGCGGCACTCCCTAAATCCCTTCGGGCAATAGTCTCTTCATGTCCGTCAGCCAAACGTTTCAGACGCACTTGGCCTGCTTGCAATTCATCTGGCCCCGCAATCACAATCATCGGGATTCGTTTGGTGTCAGCATAACCAATTTGTTTGCCCAAACCCTTGCGGGCATCCATAAATGTCTCGGTTTTAATCCCGGCCTCGCGCAGTTCCATCGCCAGTTTAAGGGCCTCAGTCTGCAAATCATCACTAAACAGCGTAACAAGCGCTTGCACCACAGTTGAGCCAATCGAAGCCGGATAGAGGTTTAGCATATCCATTAATTCGAGGATACGTTCAATGCCAAGACTAATACCCGTTGTGGGCAGGCTTTGCCCTCGGAACAGACCAATTAACTCGTCGTAGCGCCCGCCACCCTGTACACTTCCAAGATCCTCTGGTTTGGTAATGACCGTCTCAAAAATTGGGCCTGTGTAATAACCCAACCCACGCACCATCGTAAAATCCATCGCGGTATTACCTAACAGGCCCAACACATCCGCCGATTGGGTGAGTTGCTCCAATTCTTGCAGGCCTTGTTGGGCAATCTCGATACCGTCGAGTTCTTCCCGCAGACGACCTAGCAAAGCTAAGCGTTTGGAGGCATCGCCATCTTCAACCACCAATAGATTAACCAAACGTTGCACGGTTTCTTCGGGTAGGCCCTCTTTGCGTAATTCCTCAGTCACACCCTCCAGTCCAATTTTGTCGGTCTTATCTATGGTGCGATAGAGAAAAGGCAGTCGGTTTTCTGGTACGCCAGAATACACCCCGATACCCAAGAGTAGCTTGCGGTTATTGTATTTAATGGTGAAATCCGCAAAGCCGAGGCGTTTAAGAACCGTGTAGACCACGTTCATCACTTCGGCGTCGGCCCCCATGTGACGCACCCCAACAATATCAACATCGCATTGATAAAATTCGCGGAAGCGGCCTTTTTGTGGACGATCCCCCCGCCACACCGGAGCGATATGGTAACGGCGGAAAGGCAGACTTAAATCGTTCTCATGGGCGGCAAAGAAACGGCTTAATGGGACAGTCAGGTCATAACGCAGGGCGAGTTCTTCTTTGGCGCCGGGATGTTGGGCATAGTAGATGAGTTTTTCAGCATCCTCACCATAATTTCCCCCCATCAAGTTTTCACGCAGTTCCAAAACAGGCGTGTCAATCGGTTCAAAACCAAAGCTCTCAAACACCTCACGGATAACACCAAACACATACTGCCGCTTGATCATGTCAGCGGGCAAAAAATCACGCATTCCCTTAGGAGTGCGGGCCGTCAGTTTAGCCATGCGAAATCTCCACCTTCTCTACAACGAACTCAATAGCGTTCCGTAATTGGTGACGGGGAATTGTAGCGTGCAAGTCGGTTGTAGAGAAGGTATTTGGGCAAAAGGAAATAGTACCGCGTTTTGGCTTGCGGCTTAAGCGAGGTTATCAGGCTGCAAGGCCATCCAGTTTAGGCATGGGCAACGGCAAAATCCTCTTCAGGATTCGCAGGCCGCACTACCTCATAGGTTTCGTAGAAGATGTCCTGTTTGACGGGGGCCATATCGTCTGGACCATATTGTACAATCACATCCCCCGCATCGGCATGGAAATTTTCACCCCGGATGACAAAATCGAGCGGGATTAGCGTTTGGAAGATGGCCCGTTCACTCGGTTTAGGCTGTACTTGCAATTTGCCATCGGGGGTATTCCCAAGGACATCATAAGTGGCTTCGAATTTATCAGGTTCAACCGCCCATTGTTCACCACGTGTTCCAGTCATGAGATAGTCCCCTCTATGGGCCGTACGTGGGCCTTCTAGGGTATTAACCATCGTTTCTTGCTGCACCTGCTCAGAAATCATTTGCAATGGCTTCTTACGTGCGATATAGGTTTTGGTGCGATTGGGTTGATTCATGATGAAACCCTTTCTTGGCTTCTAAAAGGTCGTGCTATTCTAAAGGTTGGGTTGACATAGATATAGCCTCAATGATTAGGGGTTTACTCCTCATCAGGAGGGCGAGTTGCTGCCGCCAATGCCCGCACAATCTTACGAATATTGTCGGAGGCCAAGCGCACATTATCTTTTAGCGAGGCCACTTCCTCCGGAACCATTTCCGGCTTACGGTCTAGGGCACGTTGAATAATCTCGACCTGTGTAAACAAGGCCGTCACTGGGCCACCCACATGCGTATGCAGCAGTTTTTCCATCCAATGCAGCCCTTCTCCATCATACAGTTCGCGCATGGTCTCAGTAAGGGCATCCAAGTCCAGTGGTTCGTTACTCATTGCATCTCCCGTTTGCTTATTATCGTCACGCAGAATATTGCTATCGTCCTAAAAAACATCCTATCTAACCAGCCCCACCGCCACCACCTGCCCCACCAGCTTCGGCAGTTGTCCAACTTCTAGTGGCCCAGACTAAGGCGGTCGCCAATTGATCAGCCGAAGTGATGGTTTGGGCGGTGCCATCTTGTACCACAACGACTTGCCCATCTGGATTGATATACGCGACTGCCGCGCCATTCGGTGCAAACGTCACAGTCAGAGGCGAAAGTGTTTCAGGAATAGTGACTACCCCGCCGCTGGCATCCGGTTGATAGGTAAATCCAAATGGCAGGCCAATTTCATTTGCGGGTGCATGAACAAGGCTAATCGAGGGTGCTCCCAGTGTGCCACTGGCAAAAAAGGTCGGCGGATTCAGATATTGCTCAAAAGTATTTTGGCGCGGGTCAATCAGGTAGAAATTGCCATTGCTATACAAAACACCTAAATCTTGATTGCCTTGATGTTCGATCCAGAAAAAATCCAAGACATAGCCACTGGTATCGCTATAAGGCAGCAAGGCAGTCGAAAGCAATTGTCCATCAGGAGTATAGATAGTGAAGACTTCATTGATCCCCCCTGTACTCGCATCCAGACCCGTTATCCAGACCGCGATACCAGTCTCACCCCAACGAATTTCAGCCGCCCCTTGTATCCCATAGCGTTGTGGCAGGGTTAGGGGATAAGAAACGGGTGTAACACTCGCCAAATCATAGACCACGAGCGAATCCGTGCCACTTGGATAAGCCAAATCTGTCCATGCTACCTGCGTGCCATCCAGTGACCATGACGGTTCGGAACGTAAGATATAGCGGCCCTCTGCCAACGAAATATTGTCGGGTTGGGTGGCGATGGATTGTTCTTCGCCTGTTGTAAGATTCAACAGATTGATATTGGTCGCAGGAAAACCACTCGTCCCTTGGCCCGCTTCAATCGCAGCAATCGCTTCAGGGGCGACAGTGCGATACGCGATTTGGGAGCCATCCGGGGCCAGTAAGGGTGTTTGATGGTAGCCACTCTGCGTCATTTGCACGAATGTGCCATCGGCAGGGGAGTACTTCCAGAAATCACCCCCCACTAAAACGATCAACGGGGCCGTATCCGAACTTTGGCCGTGAGCCGGATGTAAAACCGCTAGGCTAGACCCTAGCATAAGCGTGGTTATCAAGATCAAAACACGTCTAATCAGCATTCCATACTCCTCACCATTTGTTTCTCAAGTGTAATCGTTGTCAGCAAAGCGGCAAGTGGTTAGGTTATAAACATCCAACCAAATATCCGCTACAATAATGGCGTCCACCTAGGGAGAAGGAACTCATTATGAATCTTCGCAAGTTTAATATAGTTTTTGTTCTGGTGTTTGTCCTAATGGCCTGTAAATCTGAGGCCAAAGCCGACCCACCCTCTGACCGTAATTATGTCTTGACCCCTGTCGTCACGGAAGGATTAATTCGGCCCCTGTTTGTGACGGCTGCTCCCGATGACCCGTCTCGCCTATTTATCGTCGATCAACCCGGCGAAATCTATATTGCCCAAGAGGGTACACTGCTAGAAACACCCTTCTTGGACATTAGCCCGATTGCCAATGACAATGGCAATGAACAAGGTCTTTTAGGTTTGGCTTTTCATCCCGACTATGCCGAAAATGGCTATTTCTTTGTCAATTATACCGCCCAAGATGGCAGCACAGTTGTCGCCCGCTATAGTGTCAGTGCCGATGATCCCAATGTAGCTGACCCTGATAGTGAAAAAATCGTCATCTGGATTGATCAGCCCTTTCCCAATCACAACGGCGGGATGTTGGCTTTTGGGCCAGATGGCTATCTCTATATTGGCATGGGTGATGGCGGCGGCGCGGGCGACCCAAACAATAACGGGCAAGATAGGTTTACTCTGTTGGGGGCAATGCTGCGGCTCGACATCAACACCGAACCCTATGCCATTCCCCCTGACAATCCATTTGTGGATGGCACACAGGGCCGACCCGAAGTTTGGGCGAATGGATTGCGTAATCCTTGGCGCTTTAGTTTTGACCGCGCAACGGGCGATCTTTATATCGGGGATGTAGGTCAAAACCAATACGAAGAAGTTGATTTTCAACCGGCTGATAGCACAGGCGGCGAAAATTATGGCTGGAATATCTACGAAGGTTTTCATTCCTATGAAGGCCAAGAATTAGCAGGCACCGTGCAACCAATTGCTGAATATAGCCATGATTTGGGGTGTTCGATTTCCGGTGGGTATGTCTACCGTGGCTCGGAACTGCCTGAACTCGATGGTGTGTATCTTTATGGCGATTATTGTACAGGCACCATCTGGTGGTTAAAAAACACCGATGGCAAATGGGATGGAGACGTTTTTATGAACACAGGCTTCCAAATTAGCTCGTTTGGGCAAGACGCCAATGGTGAAGTGTATGTCGTAGATCAAGCTGGACAGATACTCAAACTCGAAGTTGAAAAATAATCGTCAGAAAGAAAGTGCTAGCCATGCCGCTGCCCCATCATCCCATTATGGTTGACCAGATTTTAGCAGGTCTCCAAGTTGCCGAGCGTGAAAACGCCTTTTATATTGATGGCACACTTGGCGCTGGGGGTCATACCCATGCCATTTTGGAAACCCGCCCAGACAATTATGTGTTAGGGCTAGACCGTGACCCTGATGCACTTAAGATCGCGGGTGAACGCCTAGTCAGCTTTGGCGATCGGGCTAAATTGGTTCATGCCAGCTATATCGAGATGGCTCAAGCAGCAGCGGCGTGGCCCCCCATAGACGGCATTTTGCTGGATTTGGGGGTGTCCTCGATGCAATTTGATCGGGCTGAACGGGGGTTTGCCTTTCGGTTGGAGGGGCCACTCGATATGCGTTTCGACCCCTCCTCGGGCACTATGACTGCTGCCGAATTGGTGAATTCGCTATCCGAAAAAGAATTGGCCGATTTATTTTTTCAGTATGGTGAAGAAAACGACAGCCGCCGTATTGCCCGTCAAATTGTGGCGGCTAGGCCTCTCCATACCACCACCGAACTGGCGGATTTAATTGCCAATTCAATGCATGGCCCTCGTCCCAAAATTCATCCTGCCACCCGCGTTTTTCAGGCCCTGCGCATTGCCGTGAACGATGAATTAGGGGCAGTCGAAACCGTTTTGCCGATAGCCCTTAATTTGTTAAAGCCGAGGGGCAGGTTTGCAGTTTTAACCTTCCACAGCCTTGAAGATCGCATTGTCAAACAATATTTTAAGCAAGAAGCCACCGACTGTCTCTGTCCACCCCACCAACCCATTTGCACCTGTCAGCATCAAGCCAGTATCCGTCTGGTGACACGCAAACCTATTGAAGCTACCCTAGAAGAAATTGATCTCAACCCACGTGCCCGCAGTGCCAAATTACGTATCATTGAGCGACTATAGCCCCGGCCATTAAACCTTTTGAACCGAGTATCCTATTTTTGGGTATTTATAACATTAATAGAACGTTTGAGCGAAGTTGCTTTCCGGTTTTATTCCACGTATACTACCCTTAATTCATTTCTGGGAGGTGGATACTATGACTGACAAAGACCAGCGCCCTGAATGGCTGGAAGACATCGAAACATTTGCCAATGACCAGTTGGGTGAGGTCGAAGATGGTGCCGCCTGCAAACAAATCCACCCCATCATTGAACGCTGGTACGAACGCTTGATGGAAGGTGAACCCCCTGAGTCGCGGGATTCAGTGCTGCAAGCAATTGCCTGCCTAAGCACCGAAATATTCCTCGACATGCCGGATCATTTGTTTGAGGCCTTTATGGAAGCCGACGACGAACAAATGGAGATCATCTATTGGATTCAAGAGGTCATGACCATCGGGCGGGCCTTCCAAATTTCACTAGACAAAGGCGAGCTCGACGACCTCTAGAAATCAATCAAACATCATGTTGTGAAGTGGCCCTTAGCATGGTCATGGGCCATTCACGCTTGCGGACGAAACTCATAAACTACCAATTCTTGAGCCTTACCCTTCAGTCGTACACTAATTTGCCGCGCCGGTTGCAGGCGCTCTGCTAAATAGATATACGTCCCCGGCCCAACCAAACAGGCCCCACCTTCGGCAACTCCACTTAAACGCGATGCCACATTTACTGTATCGCCAATCGGGGTATATTCCAGTCGCTGCTGTGAGCCAATATTACCGACCACCGCAATCCCCGTATTGATACCAATGCCAAACTGCACTGGGGTTTTAAATTGCTGTTCAGCATTAATATCCTTGATGGCCTCCAACAATTCTAGTGCTGCTTGGGTGGCCTTCCACGCATGGTCATCTTGGAAATAGGGGGCATTCCAGAAGGCCATCAGGTTATCGCCAATATATTTGTTGATGGCCCCGCCATGCTTCAAAACAATTTCATTCATGCGCTCCAAAAATAAATTGAGCATACGGACGACTTCATGCGGGGGCAGACCTTCAGATAGGGTTGTGAAGCCGCGCACATCGGCAAACATAACCGTCATTTCGCGTTCTTCACCACCGAGTTCCAATTCGCCCCGATCATAGCTTTCTAGGATTTTTTGGGCGATGTCAGTGGAGACATAGCGGCTGAACAAATCGTTAATCTCAGCGCGGCGGCGTTCCTCAAATACATAATTCGAAATCACCGTGCCAACAAAAACCAGCACCAGCGTCATGCCGGGGAAGAAAATCTCCAAAAGCCTGCCGTTGGTAAAAGCCAATCCCGCATAGATGAAAAATAGGAAGTAGGCCAATAACGCCGCCACAAGGGTCATATACCAGCGTAAAAACGAAAACAGCATTCCTGCCATTAGGGCGAATAAGGCCACCACCATATATTCACTTCGGGTGGATTGGGGTACAGGAGGTACTTTCAACCCAGCTGTCCGGGCTGCCTTGTCGTCAGATTGATAAATGGTCTCAATCACATTTGCATGAAATTCAACCCCGTACATGCGATCATTAGCAGGAGCAATGGGCACCGGAAAGCGGTCAGGCAAAGCTGAAGCGTCCAATACACCCACTAACACAACCTTGTTAGCGAAATCTTCGGCTGGAACGCGCCCCTCAAGTACGTCAATATATGAATAAACCGGGTAGGTTGAGTTGGCCTCGTCAATATGGGATGGCTCACCAAAATAGTAGACCAACATGCGGGCAAAATTTTCGGCTGGCAATTTGCGAACAACCGTGTATTCGGGACTAGCTGGGTCAATATAAAAACGCAGTTCCCCATCTTCATAACGCACTGAGGCATCATCTAAACGCTGATAACTCAAATAACTGGCAAGTCCTAAGGTTGGTATCTGTTCACCGTCAATGGTTTGAATAAATAGTGGCACATCCCGCAGCGACCCATCACGATCAAGATGAACCGTCACATGCCCTAGCCTTCCCGCTGCCTTGTCCAATGCGTCCGTCGGGTGGGAAATGAAGCTATAAGTTCCGACGGTTGAGGTCTGTTCCGTGTCAATCAGTTGGCCTCCCACAGCCGCCAAGATGACCTCCGTGCCTCGGCAAGTACCCAAAGGCGTAGGCTGGCACGCCTCATTCATAGCATCCACCAACGCCGCATCTTCAGCAGTATCCTCAGAAGCCACATCAAAAAAGAGGTCGAATGTTACAACACGGGCATCTGCCTGAGCCAGAAATTGAATAAGTTGGGCATGTTTCGCACGATTCCAATCAGCGGGTGAACGCCCCAGTGCTGCTAGCGATTTATCATCCACAGCAATAATCACGATATTGCCGCTCGTCGGAGCAGATGAGTAAAGATTATCTTTGAGGCTGAGGCGTATATCCAAAAACCAATCCCGATAGAGGGCAAAACTCACCATCAAGGCCACAACTATTCCAATCAACACCCCACGTAATAGTCGTCGGGCCGGATGTTGAGCGGTTAAGATGCGGCGCGAGACAAAACGCTGCCAATTGCTTTGAAATTTGCGCGGGCGGTCTGATGTTGTCGGGGCTGGGGTCGCCATAGCTGCACTCCACTAGCGTGATTAGGACTGGTCTAAGCCTACAATATCCGCTGTAACTGTGCCAGCATGGTGATTTACAGGGGTTCGGCCTGCCCCCACCTGCCATTCTAAAGCTGCTTGGAGAGCCAATTGGAGATAGGTATGGGCCAAACGCACCGATTGTTCGGCACTTATACCTTTTGCCAAATTCGCTGCAATGGCTGACGCAAAAGTGCAGCCTACCCCATGCGGATTTTCGATTGGCAGGCGAGGAGCATCTAATTCAATAAACTGCCGTCCATCAAAAACCAAATCTATAATATGGTCGCCTTGCAAATGCCCCCCTTTGACGACCACTACCTGTGGGCCGAGTGCCTTCAATTGACGGGCCAGTTCATGCAAATCGGCGGGGGTATGGATAGATTCAACCGACAGCCCCACCAGTCGGGCCGCCTCATCCAAATTGGGCGTGATCACCGTTGCCAGTGGGAATAATTGCTCTCGATAGGCCTTTAATGTTTCGGGCGAAACAATTAAATCCCCCCGCCCATTGACCAACACGGGGTCTACCACTAATGGAACAGGGCCATATGCCCCGATTTTTTCTGTGACCAACCCCACGACTTCCGCACGACCAAGCAACCCTGTTTTGACGCTATACGTACCAATATCTATCAAAACAGCATCTATTTGCGCCTGAATAAATTCAACAGGCAAGGCAAATATTTGGTGAACACCAATGGTATTTTGTGCCGTTACAACGGTCAAAGCGGTAGTTCCAAAGACACCATGCGCCTCATAGGTTTTTAAGTCAGCTTGGATTCCAGCGCTCCCACCTGAATCCGAGCCACCAATACTCAGCACACGTGGGGGCAGGTTGCGTGATTTTTGGGTTGTCATAAAATGTTCAGCAGGGTTGACCTGTTTTCCCTTTCCTACTATAGTTACTGCGTTATCATCCACCTGCGTACTTCTGTGTAGGAGGCATTTATATGCAAAGCGGCGGCAGCTTTCGCCTGATTGTTCGCCGGGGGCCACAACCGAATCAGGTCTATGAACTAATCAAAGACATTAGCACCTTGGGTCGTGACATTACCAACGATATTACCATTAACGACCCCGAAGTAAGCCGTCACCATTGCCGATTTACACGTGGCGGCGGCGGCTATACGATCGAAGACCTCGGCTCAACCAACGGCACGTTTGTCAATGGTCAGCGTTTAACGGGCGCGCGACCCTTATCTAGTGGCGATATTGTAGGGCTTGGCGAAACCGTTATTCTCGCCTACGAAGCTACTTCAATGGCGCCAGCAGGTGGGGGCTATGCTGAACCGCCAGCCCAAGCCACCATGGTTGGCCCCAGTGCTGCCCCTGCCCAAGCGGGCGGTTATTACGATCCTTATGCAGCCCAAGCGCCCGGTTATGCCGCCGCGCCGCCTGCCCCACCACCAGCCTATAATTATCAAGACGAGCCCATGCAGGGCGGTGGTGCTGGACGTTGGCTATTTTTGGCCTGCGGATGTTTCTTGGTTCTATGCATCATTTCAAGCGTTATAGGGATCATTGTCGTGGATGCCACCTGTGCATGGGATGATATACCTGTGCTTTCCAATGTGGTAGATGCACTCGGTTTCCAAGTGGATTCTAGCAGTTGCAGTTAGTGGCATTGCCACCTTTTAGACCAATCCCCCCGCTTTGCAAATAGTCACAAGATGGGGCAGTCATTGTTACTGCCCCATTTAGATTTATGCTGCTACTTTTCACCCAAATAGCGCACCACCACCAATGTTAAATCGTCCAATACAGGTGCATTCCCTACAAAGGCAGTCACCGCCGCCAATATCGCGTTCTTGATATGGGCTGCTGTGCCATCCGCGTTTTGTATCACAATTTCAGCCAAGCGGGCATCGCCAAATGGCTCTTGATAGAGATTTTCGGCCTCAGTTAACCCATCGGTATAAAACACGACCACATCCCCCGGCGTCAATTGATATTCATCAATCCGAGTTGGTAGGTCATCAAACCAACCAAGTGGACGCCCCCCACGCGGCAGCCATTCGGTTTGTTGGGTATTAGCCCGATATAGCAGGGGTAAATTATGGCCCGCATTGACTCCATATAAGCCGCCATCGAGATCAAAAATGGCATAATAAATGGTGACAAAAATACCCCCGGTAGCATCTTGAATCAACAGCCGATTAGTCGAAATCAGAGTTTCATCTGGGGATTGATGGGAAAAAGCATTGCCGCGCAACAAACTCCGGGCCACCGCCATAAAAATCGCCGCCGGAGCGCCCTTGTCCGCTACATCCGCCACGACAACGCCCATACGGTGTTCATCCAACAAAAAACAGTCATAAAAATCACCCGCCACTTCACGCGCCGCATACCAATCGAAGGCGACTTCATAACCAGCAAGTGTTTTGACGCGGCGTGGCAAAAGGCCCTGTTGAATATTGCGCGCCATTTCCAATTCACGCTGCATCCGGCCTTTTTCGACCGCAACCTGATATAAGCGGGCATTCTCAATCGCAATTCCTGCTTGGCTGGCAAAAGCCGCCAATAGGTCGCGGTGGCCTTCATTAAACATGCCCGCCATAATGCGGTTATCCACGTAAATCAGACCCGTCATTTGGTCGCGCACCATGATAGGCACACACAAAATCGAGCGCAGGCCTTTGGTGATGACACTCTCGCCCCCCATAAATCGTTTATCATAAAGGGCGTTGCTGGTTAAGATAGGTTCTTGTGTCCCCATCATCTGGTTAATTACAGTGGTACTGACTTCAAAGGCGGGAGTCTCCAAATCTTGCCGATTCATGCCACGCGCCACTTCAAAATGAAGTTTTCCGGTCTGCTCATCCATCAACATCAAAAAACCACGTTCGGCCCGGGTAACTTCAATGGCGCGATCAATGACATAGTCCAAGACTGGCCCTAGTTCAAGGCTAGAATTGAGATAACGGGTGACTTCATATAAGAGTTGGAGATATTCCGGTTCAACAGAGAAATGGCTATCCGTCATTCATTCTCATCCATAAAAAATATTTAAGAGGATAACAACATATATCTCAATATTAGAGGTTTATGGCAAGAATGCAACTAATAGGGCGGCTCAGTGAAGACCGCCCCATTAAAAATCTTATTCAACGTAACGGAGTGTTGAAGGAATATCCATGCGTAGCATCCGGCGGATACTCAAAATTGGCGTCAAGGCGACCACCAACACACCCAGCACAATTGAAATTAAAATCGTCGTAGGGGACAGCACGATAATTAAATTGATGTCTTCTAACTGATCCTCCACCCGCGCTGCTAAAAATTGCTGTAACAACAGCCAGCCGGCCAAAATGCCAAGGAGAGTTCCGAAGATGCCCACGAGGATGTTTTCGACAATCTGCATCCGTGTGACCGTCCGAACGGGTAAACCAAATGCAAACATGGTGGCAATCTCGCGCACTCGTTCATCCACATTGATACTGGTCGAATTAAAGGCAATGAGGAATGCCATGAACAAGACCACGACCTGTACGATCCGTAGAAACACCGCGAATATCTTCAAAATCTCATCAAAGGCGTCGGTGTATTCCGTGATACCCACCACCGACGACACTCCCGGTTGCGAAAACAAGGCGCGTTTGATGTCATTAGTGTTAGCGTAGGTGCTTGGCGTCACCACCAATAAATTCGTTTGGCCTTCCAAGCCCATCATGCTGGCGCTGCTCATATCCATATAATTAAGGGAGCGCATGGGGTTATTGTGAATCGCGGCCACCTTAACTTCGCTGGTTATCATCCGGAACGAAAAGGTGTCTTCCCGTAATGGATGTTCCAAGGTAATAGTGTCACCCACCTTTACCCCAAGATCTTTAGCGGCTTTTTCCGAAAGTACAATACCCGGCTGCCCTGCCTTGAGGTTTCCTTCGACAAAAGTAGGTTTCCAAATCGGGCTATCCATCGAAACCAACTCCAACATGGTCTCAATTTCAGTATCACCCTGTTTTAGTGTCCCCCCCAACATCAAACGCGGCTCGACCTGCGCCAATAATGGATCACCATCAGCCGTTTTTAGTGTATCTAGGGCTTGGATATTGGGTGTCTCTATTGGATAGAAGAAATTGAGATTGACCTGTACCCGATTGCCACCCTCGTCCAAAAGCGCTTCCTTAGCCCGATCCATCGTAGCGACAAAGGTATCCAAAAAACCTACAAACATGGTCATCAACGTAATGGCGACAGCCACCCCCAAAATCGTCAGTGTGGTTCGCCACGGCGCTCGCAGGATATTGCGGAACGGCATTCGCGCAAAACTCTGGCCGGGGATGGGTAAATAATTCAACAGCTTAGTCAAGCCACCACCCTTTGCCACCAGTGTCCCTGACTGTATAGCATCAATTGGGTTGACTCGTACAGCCCGCCATGTCGGGATCAGTGTCGCTACAAACGGGAGCAAAAAGCCGACCAGTGCCGCTTTTAGGAAAGTCGCCATATCGAGCTTGATAATCCAATAGGGCAATGGGGCTAAGTCTTTGACATACCCCCCAAAGATATTGCTCAAAAGAGCACCGAAACCCAAACCAAAAACCATACCCGCGACGGCAATCTGTAAACCCACCAGCAAAGGCCGAAACGCGATCCAAAAACGCGGCACGCCCAAAGCCATCCCAATACCAATTTGCCGCCGTTGCGCTTCCACCATACGCCCTGCTAGGTTAAACGCGCCCATTGCTGCACCAATCAAGAACAAATAAGCAATGATGTTCCACGTTACCTGATCGTTTTTGGCGTCGGAATAGGCCAGTTTATAGATGTTATCCTCTTGGCGGGTGTTCATCTCAAAACCCGTATCGGGAAACTGCTGGGCCATACGTTGTTGAATTTCGGCTTGCACGATTTTCCCGTCCACCGAGCCATCAAGCGTCATGACCACGCTATTTACCAAGCCTTCTCGTCCCGCAATACCTTGCACCGTTTCCAGTGGCATAAACAGCACGGCGTAGCTGGCCTCACCCAAAAATACCCCTTCGGCGGGAATGATGTAAAAATATTCGGGCGATTGTCCCGACCCAACAAAATCAAGGGGAATATCGCCGCTGATATGTAGAGCATCCCCCGGTTTCAGGCCATAGTGCTTGGCAAATTTGTATTCGACCATTACCACATTTTTGCCCGTATCGGCTTCTATCAAATCGCGCCCTTGATTGACATACAGTTGGTTGATGTGTGGCCCATTCGCGGCAACATCCACCCCAACAATCTCACCTTGTACCAAGATGGTCTCATCGGCTTGCGAAGCATCTACCTGCGTAGCGATGATGAGGCGTGTTTCGATGCCCTTCACGCCTTGGGTATCTTGCAGCGCATTCAATAATGCCTCTTTTTCCAGATAGCTCCCATCCGTCAAAGTCATCCGCAAATCGTAGCTATTGAGACGACCGTAGCTCTCATTCAGTGAATTGATACGCCACTTTTTCTGTCCCCCAAACCCACTAAAAATCCCCGTCCCCAAGGCGATAATAATGCCAATCGCCACAACCTGTAACCAGCGGGCCTTAAGGTCACGCCATGACCAACGTAGCCAGAATTGAACTTGTTTCATACGTATCCAACTCCCCTTTTTTACCAGTGCAGGTCGCTGATGGCGGCTTTACCACCCTGTGGCAGACCATCCCGTACAATTTGGCCGCTGCTGAGTTCAATCACCCGATCCGCCACACGCGAAATTTCACGGTTATGGGTCACAACCAGTACGGTCTTGCCGTTGAGGGCTTGTTCTTCCAATAACTGCAAAATCTGGATGCCGGTCCTAAAATCCAGTTCACCGGTGGGTTCATCCGCCAAAAGAACGGGATTACCCATTGCCAGAGCCCGTGCAATGGCGACACGTTGCTGCTCTCCACCCGAAAGTTCGTGCGGAAAATGGCGTACCCGCTCCCCTAACCCAACCTGTGTCAAAACCTGTTGAGCGGCACCATTTTTAGGATGGTGATTCCCACGCATGTCCACCGCGAACTGAACATTTTCGAGGGCGGTCAGGCTAGGAAACAAATTGAACGCTTGGAAAATGAAGCCGATGGTTTCGCGTCTAAATTTGAAATGGTCTGTCCGACTGGCGGATGTGATGTCAATGCCATTGATGCAAATCTTGCCGCTCGACGGAGTATCAAGGGCGCTTAGCATATTCAGCAACGTTGTCTTGCCACTACCTGATGGGCCTAATATGACAACAAATTCACCCTTGTTGATCTGCAATGAGACATCTTGGAGGGCCGTAACGGTCACAGCCCCCATCTGGAAATGTTTGGATACATGGTCAAGTGTAATCAAGGTTCCCCTCCTTATAATCCGCACTGTCTATGAGTGTCCGCCCAAAACATGCACGATTAAAGTGCTTTCAGGTCTATGGGATTAGGACAAAAATCCTAATCGCTATCATCTTCAGTTCGCATAATTTAATTTTTAGATTAGCCTAAATTTTATTTTAAGTAAACTCTTGTAATATTTTTTAGGTCAGCTATAATCAAATCTTTTGTAGGCAAGGTGGCAATTAGAAGGTATTAGAATTTCATAAAATCACCCCACGCTTACTCTGATTTTGTATTGCCAAGTAGTTCGTCTGCCTCCATAATTTCAGTATGGAACTAAACAACAACACACCCAACTCTAATAACCCACCCCATCCTGCCGACCATCAGCGTGTGCGAATCACTCTGCCAACGGTGCAACCCATCTTGACCTATGCCATACTTAGCATCATCGCGGCGATTTTTCTCTATGGCAATTCGCTCAGTCGGCTACAAAGTCAGCTATTCATGCTCGATTGGGCCAAAGTCAACGACCGTATTCTCTATCATGGTGAATACTATCGGCTGTTTACCTGCATGTTTTTGCATCTGGATTTGATGCACATTTTTTTCAATGGCTATGCACTCTATATTTTTGGGCGGGATGTCGAAAGCCTTTTTGGGCATGTGCGGTTTGCGCTGATCTACGTGCTGGGGGGTATCACGGCCTCGCTTGCCAGCCTACTCTATACCAATGCGGTTTCAATTGGCGCATCGGGAGCGATATTTGCCATTTTCAGTGCGATGGGGGTTTATCTCTATCGGCATCGTCACCTGTATGGCGAAGGGGCTCAGCGGCGGCTCTCTCAAATGGGGGTTTTGGCCCTCATCAATATTGGGTTTGGGTTGCTACCTGATTCCAATATTGATAATGCCGCGCATATTGGCGGTCTAGTTGGGGGATTTATCTTAGCGTGGTTTATCTGCCCGGAATTTGAAGTACAGCGCGATTTAATTCAACCGGGTGGTGTGCGAATTGTAGATGTGAATACACCCAACAAATGGATGTATGTCCCAATCCTATTTGCGGCAGGTCTCGTCGCATCCGTTGCCTACGCCGTCAGCGTTTTAGCATAGGCAACTTCAGTTTTTGGCGGTGGGTTGTACTAAAGTTTGCGCAGCACAGCCAACACCCGCCCTTGAATTTTGACCCGTCGGGCATCCACCAAAATAGGGTCCATCGTTGTGTTAGCGGGTTGCAAGCGAATCAATTTACCCTCACGATAGAAATATTTGAGGGTGGTTTCGTTGCTATCTTCTAACAGCACGGCCACCATATCGCCATTTTCGGCAGTTTCTTGACGCTGCACCACAATAATATCTTTATCCCCAACCAGCGCATCCACCATTGAATCGCCTTGTACACGCAGGGCATAGATATTGTCGCTGTTGGCGTAGCGGCCCAAGAGTGGCGATGGCACTTCAACAATTTCGTCTGGGTCAGGATAGAAGCTGTGATTTTCGGGCAGCATCAAAGGCAGTCCCGCCGCGATCTTGCCCAGCATCGGCACAGGTGTGACGTTGAAGGCCTCCGTCACCCGAATTTCATGGCTATACTCAATTTCCACCGGCTCATTATTCAAATTCTTGAGCAAGCGCAACCCACGCGAAACATCGGGCGAACGTTCCAAATAGGCCCCATTCACCAATTTGTTCAGGTTGTAGTTGACTACCGAGGTTGAAGCGATTTGCACAGCTTCGCCAATTTCCCGAATGGTGGGCGGATAGCCATTGCGCTTCAAAAATTGCTCGATAAACGTTAGGATTTTCTTCTGGCGCTCTGAGAGTTTATTGGGGTCGCGCCGCGAGGCCCGTTTCGATTCTGTGTTTGCCATATTACCACCTCATCGCACATACGTTCGGTTAAACTTTTCCACATTATATTCCGAACCTCTGTTCTGAGTCAAGCGATTGCTCAAAGCAAATCCTCACACAAGCACAACCAAATTCTATTTATTTGGAGCGAACCCCCTTCCCCGACTATAATTCGCAGCATACGCAATCGCGCATACAAGGCAGGCAGGATTCATGCAACACAACCTGACCGGACAACAGCTTGGCACCTATAAACTTGGCGACCTTATTGGGGTTGGCGGGATGAGTGCGGTTTACGAATCCTACCAGACGACCGTGCGGCGCAAAGTCGCGGTCAAGGTGCTGCCCCCTCAATTTGCTTCCCAAGCTGACTATGCTGAGCGGTTTGAACGCGAAGTTCAACTGGCTGCCCTCTTGGAACACCCCCATATTTTGCCCATTTATGATCATGGCACCGATCAAGGCATCAGCTACATCGTTATGCGTCTATTGACTGGTGGCACACTCAGCCAGCGATTGGAATTTTTTAAGCGCCCTTCGTTACGCGAGGCCCTACTTATTTTGCGACAGATTGGCAGCGGTTTGGACTATGCCCACAAACAAAACATCATCCACCGCGATCTAAAAGCCAGTAATGTGTTGTTTGATACCGAAGGCAATGCCTATCTTGCCGATTTTGGCATCGCCAAATTATTACAGGTCGAACGTAGCGGGTTGACCACCACCGGGCAAGCGATGGGCACACCCGCGTATATGTCACCGGAACAATGGCGGGGTGAAAATGTTGATGCCCGCGCTGATATTTATGCCCTAGGCATTATCGCCTATATCCTGCTCACTGATGAAATGCCCTTCCAAGCCAGCACACCCTATGCCATGATGCACAAACATCTGCATGAAAGTGCCAAGCTCCCTTCCTTGCTGCAACCGAATCTCCCCCCAGCGGTGAATTTGGTCATGAATCGGGTACTTGCCAAAGACCCCAACACCCGTTATCCCACCGCCAGTAGCTTTGTCAATGCGCTTGAAGAATCCATTGCCGAGATACCCACCCAAGAAAGCCTGACCACCGGATTTTTGGGCGACCAGACATTTAACACCTTGCCACCTGTCCCAGCGGGGCCATTGGAAGACACCCGCACCCCATTTGACCGTAAGCGACACAAGCGACGTGCCAATAATCGAGTAATGGTGGCAACCTTGCTGTTAATTGGGCTAGGCTTAATTGGGCTAGGCGGATTGATTGTTTTTCTCAGCAATTCGGATAACCCCAAAGAAAATCAGCCATCAGCAACACCTGCGACTATCGCCAAAGCCTCAGAAGAAACATCCATTTCGCAAGCCTTGACTGATGAAAATACGCCCATTCCGACCAATACACCCAAAGTGGAGACCACCCCCACACCCGACACGGCTCCGGAAAACCCACTGCAAATCACCGCCAAGACAGGTTCTCAAGTGGAACTCCTAAAAACTATTCCCGGTCGCGAAGCCCAAGATGCGGTATGGTCACCGGATAGCCAGTTTTTAGCCCTCGCCCGTCCCGATGGCGTGCATATTGTCGCTCTTGCAGATTTGGATGATCGCGTACTGCGGGGACATACCGACGATGTTGTCACAGTCGCCTTTAATCCCGATGGCAGCAAAATCGCGTCGGGTGGGGACGATAACACCGTGCGTATTTGGGAAACCCGCACGGGTTCAGAATTGTCGGTTTTACAAGGGCATACCAATAATGTCCACAGCGTCGCCTTTAGCCCGGATGGAACCCAGCTTGTCTCCGGCGGGGCCGACGGCAAAATCTGGTTGTGGAATGTCGCAGATGGGTCAGGTGTTTTGTTAGGTGGGCACTCACGCTCGGTCGAGGAAGTGGCATTTAGCCCCGATGGGAAATTAGTGGCCTCGGCGGGCAGTGATTTTATGGTACGGGTCTGGGATGTCCAAACACGAACCATGCTGACTGAATTGGCCGGACATACCGATTTGGTCTTTACGGTAGCCTTTAACCCGACCGGTACTCGTTTAGCCTCTGGCAGTGCCGATCGCACGCTGCGGATTTGGGATATTCAAAACAGTGATACGCTGGATATTTTGCAACCACCGGGAAGTTGGATCACCAACATCAAATACAGCCCCGATGGCAGCCTCTTGGCAATTGCCAGTTCAGATGGTGCTCTCCAATTGTGGGATGTCGCTTCTGATGAGACAATTGCTACTCTGCAAGAACAGGGGCCTGCCATCAACAAATTAGCTTTTACTTCCGATGGTGCTATGTTGGTCTCGGTCAGTGCGCAAGGCGATGTCAAAATTTGGGCACTGCATCAAACCGAAGAAATGCTCAACCTACCCGTACGGCTCACTCGCCCCACCGCCATCAATGAAGTCATCCCTTATGATAGCCTTTGGACACCCCTCCAAAATAAATTTCGAGATATGACCTCCCCCGGCACAGCGGAGTATGAGCTTGCCATTAATCCAGCCCAAACGCTACGCTGGAATTATGTGTGGTGTACCGCCAATGATGCCCTTTTGCAAACCAGCCTAGCCGCCCTGACGATGAAATTCTTCCTCAATGAGGTTGATATCGGCAGCAAATATTGGTTTGAGTACAACTACACCGAAAACGACCATCGTTGCCATAGTTGGACGACCCTCGTGAGCAATTGGGCTTTTACCGATGGCAGCCCGCTCGACTTCGATATTCGCTACACCCTCACCCGTACCGTCACAGATGGCAACAATAGTTATCAGGCCGGGGATTATATTCAGCGCATTCGTGTTTCCCCGGCTGAATAGGCCTACTTAAAAACGATTTGGGTGGCGTGTCGTACATAATCTTGCGAACGTAGCGTTTCCAATAGGTCATCTGGAATCGGTTCGTCCAAAATCGCCACCGAAAGCGTCTGCCCACCCGGTTCAGCCCGACCTGTTCGCCAATCCGCGATATTGATACTATTTTGCGACAACAGCAACCCGACCCTTCCAATAACACCGGGGCGGTCATAGCTCCCAATCACTAATAACACCCCCTCTGGCTTAAAGTCGGTGTGATATTGATTGATTTTGACGATATGCGGCTCGGTGCGACCAAATAAAGCTCCTGCCATTGTGGTACTGCCTGCGTATGCCCCCGACCAATGGACTTGGCACGACATCAAATTGGCATAATCCGAGCTATCTAGCCCTTTGGTTTGGCTGACAAAAATATTGCGTTCATGGGCCAGCAACGGCGCGTTGATATAATTGACTGTACCTTCACCCAACACTGGAATCAACAAACCACGCAGCAAAGCCACTGTCATGGGCTTGACCAGCCCTTCCACTTCCTGCCCCTTAAATTCCAACATCACACGGTTGATAGGGCCTCGCGCCAAAGCATGTTGCAGTGTGCCAATTCGTTCGGCCAATTTCAAATAGGGAGCAATCATTTCAAAGGGTCGCCCGTCCACAAATGGCATATTGACGACATTCCGATAATCCTCGCCGCGTAAGGCGTCCAACACTTGGCGCGCAATCAATAATCCCAAGTCGCGTTGAGCTTCGCGGGTGCTGTCGCCTAGATGGGGCGTGTGCAAAACATTCGGCTGGCTTAACAAAGGGGAATTGGTAATGGGTTCATGGGCATAGACATCAATCGCGGCCCCGGCCAATCGCCCATTTTTCAGCGAAGTCAGCAGGGCCTGTTCATCCACAATGCTGCCATGGGCGGTGTTAATCAACAACGCGCCGTGTTTAATCAGCGAAAAAGTCTCCGTGCCCAACAATCCCACCGTTTCAGGCGTGGTAGCGCAATGAATGCTCACAATATCTGAATCGGCCAGCAATTGAGCCAAGCCTACCAGCTTTAATCGCAACTCCCCCAGTTGATTTTCAGTCACATACGGGTCATAGGCTTGCACATTCATACCAAAAGCAATCGCTCGGCGTGCCACTTCGCGCCCCACGCGCCCCAACCCAATGATGCCCAGCCGTTTGCCATGCAACTCCATCCCAACATGTTGCTCGCGCTTCCAGACACCTGAGGTAAGGGCATTGTGGGCTTGAATCAGATTACGCGCCATTGCCAACATCAAGGTAAAAGTATATTCAGCCGCGCTGATGGCATTGACGCCGGGGGTATTCATCACAATAATGCCGCGCCGGGTGGCTGCCTCAACATCAATACCTGCAATCCCGACACCTGCCCGCCCAATTACCTTTAGGTTAGGCATATTTTCAAGCAAGGTGGGGTCAATTTCAATTTCATCCCGAATGATTAAAGCCTCGGCTGAACCTAATGTCGGATGTTTGCTCAGGTTGTCCGGGTCAACCACTTGGACCAAGCCCCCGACCTCGCCTCTCAACAAATTCAGTCCGGCTTCCGAAAGCGACGTTGCAATTAAAATTCGATGGGTCACACCTGACTTCCCCTCGTGAAAAAATGAATAATGGCGTCCGCCAACAATGACGGGGATATTTTATCTAGCAGATGGGGGGTTGCAGGTAAAATCTGCAATTCGCCCAATTGTAAGGCTCGATAGGCGACGATAGTTTCCTCAAGGCTGACCATACTATCCCGATCCCCAAGCGCAATTCGTACTGGCTGAGTAATTTGGGCCAGTCCATCAGGCGTCAATAAATTCTGTTGACCTAGCCCAATCAACAAATCGCGTGTTTTTTCCAAAACCCATCGCCAATCTCTATGCGTCTCTCGTAAAGTTTGGGCATAATGCGGAATTTTCTGGGCAATTTTATCCGCGTCCAACAACTTAATTTCTTTTTCAGCCGTCGCAGGTGTCCAATCAAGTTTTGTTGCCAGTGTAAATACCCGCCCCACCCGTTCTGGATAGTTCAAAGCCAGATACAACGCCACATATCCACCCATGCTGTAGCCCAATACGTCGAATTTCTCAAGTCTATCTAACTTTAATACGTTCTCCGCAAAATGTTCGATCTTGAACGGCCTATCGGTCAAATCCGCCCTACCGTGCCCCTCAAAATCAAGTGTCATCAAATGGAAGTGAGATTCGAGCAGCGGAATTAATGGCGTAAACTGCGATTTTGACCCCACCGCACCATGCAACAATACCAAAGGTAAGCTTTCCATCGTCTAATTCCTTATGAAGCATCTGGGAACACTTTACCAAGATACCGACCCGGCGTTACACCATAAATACGCTTAAAATGCTTAGTCAGATGGGCTTGATCAAAAAACCCAGACTCGACTGCCGCCTGCGAAATGGGGATTCCCTGTACAAGCAGTGTCTTAGCAAGACGTACTCGCACCAAAATTTGATAGGCATGGGGCGTTAGACCAGTCTCGCGATGAAACACTCGACATAGGCGAAAGGAGCTAAGGCCCGCAACTTGGGCGAGGCTCTCAAGCGATACATTCTCACTAGGCAGCGCTTCGAGATAATCTTTTGCCAACTTGACAGCGCGATGCTCAGCACCTATATGGGACACCGCTACTTTGTCTACCGCATAGTTTGCCACCAAACTAGCGAGGGCTTCCAATAGCAAGGATTCGCCCGCCAAGGCCGAACCGGGCTTTTCGAGTACCATATGGGCTTGTCGTAGCCGGGTTGCCAAATCAGGATCACTGACCACATCTCCGGTCAATTGTGGAACACCGCGATCAGCCCCTGTAAGTTCCTGTAGAACCTGTTGCATTAAAGAGCCAGAGGGATAAAACGAACGGTAGCGCCAAATCGAATCTGCTGCGGGGCCACCCCCATGCACTTCGCCGGGATGCAATACAAACACGTCACCGGGGCCAACTCGGCGCACTTCCCCCCGAAATCGGGGCAAAGCCGTACCGCTTTCGGTCACACCAATCATGAACTCCTCATGGGTATGAGGCGAGAAATTAAACTCGACAAAGTGGGCACGTAGCAACTCTAGTCCACCGAAAACTTCGGCGCGCCAAAGTTGAGCATGGTCTTGTGGTTTGGGTACATCAGGTTGTGCTTGGGTAGCCATAACAAAAGTATAACGCGACACCCGACAAGAATATACAAGACAGTCCAAGTCTTTCTCTCTACGATGGAACTGAAATCTTGTCCAAAGTAGAGAAAGCCAAAAATCATGACAAACTCAACGAACCCATCACAGGCTACAAGATTCAAAATAGTGGTGGCGTTTCTTGCCATTTACCTCATCTGGGGAACAACCTTTTTAGGCATACGTATCGCAGTGGAAACGATCCCAGCTTTTATGATGGCTGGTCTACGTTTCTTCTTGGCTGGAAGTACCCTGCTAACCATTACGCTGGCCCAAGGAGGGCACTTCCCTACTTTGCGTCATTGGCGCTCCGCTGCCATTGTTGGGGGCCTAATGTTGGTCAGTGGAATCGGCTTGGTCAGTTTCGCGGAAGAGCGAATTCCGTCCGGGTTAGCCGCGTTGGTAGTAGCAACCATTCCGATTTGGATGGCGCTCTTGCAGTGGTTAGCTTTTGGTGGCAAACAACCAAGCCGGCAAGTATTTACTGGATTGGGGCTTGGTTTCATCGGTGCGATTCTACTTTTCGCGCCTGCTTTTAGCACACAGGCTGATAGCGACTATTTGGCAGGGATAGGCATCGTCGTGGTAGGCGCTTTCAGTTTTGCTACGGGAAGTCTATATTCGCGGCGGGCTCCCCTACCAGAAGATACGCGCATTAGCACAGCAAGCGAAATGTTGGCGGGTGGCGTTTTGCTTATGGTCGTCAGCCTAGTGGTAGGTGAACCCTCTCGTGTTGACATAGCTTTAATTTCGTTACGGTCTATCCTTGCACTGGTTTATCTGACTGTTTTTGGATCCATCATCGGTTATACGGCCTATCTGTGGCTCCTGAAAACCGTCGAACCCGCCAAGGTGAGTACCAACTTCTATGTGAACCCGGTCATCGCAGTTTTTATGGGTTGGTTGGTGGTGGGTGAAAAAGTGACTGTAACAATGATTGTCGCTACCGCTATCATCTTGCTTGGTGTGGCTGTGATTAATACCAAACTCCCGCGTATCGGCCAACGCAGTATCAAAATGAATATGGAGCGCCTCTCCCCAGAGTAAATAGTCGGGTAGAGAAACCTTGCTGGGTCAAAAGCGAGGTTTCTCTACTACTCAGCAAGATTTTTAGAGCACTCGTAATTAGGCAACTTTTTTACAGATTCGGAAGTTCTGCGACCTAAGACAAGCAATTTGCGTATGGTATAATTGAGGAAAGTTTGTTAGTGGAAAAGTTGCCAGAAAACAATGCCAAAAACCAATCGCCGGGGCAATATGGCATGGTTACTCACCATGTTCATCGCGTTTATGGTTCTTCTAGCTTCGGGCGAGTGGGCCGTTGCTTTTGTCTTGGGTGGCATCGTCACCCTTCTTGCGACAATGGCCCTCGCTGGAAACGCAGCCCGCACCATCCAAACCAACACCCGTGCCGCCCGCCGCGTCAGTCGGGCCAATCCTGTCTCACGTGAGCGCCGTCGCGTCCAAATGACCCAAGCGGCCCGCCGTGCCAGCGAATATGCCAGCCTGCGTCCCGACCACGACACCAGTGGCTATCGCTTACAAGATGTGGGGTTGCTGGTCGAAGAAATTCGCAAGGACGGATTAGAACTGCGTCAGGCCCGCCTGCTTTCCCTAGATGACAACTCCCTTCGCCCCTATGTCGTCATAGATGCACCCACCTATGCCCACCCTCGCGCCAGTCTCATTCGTTTTCAAATAGGTGATGCCGCAGGTTATTCGCAATTTGTGTGCGAAATGGAACATTACATGCGCCCCGGCGAAAATTTACTTCTACCCGGTTATCGCCTCCCTCTTAAAGGCAATACCCGCCTCACCAATATCGGCAAATGGGATTTACAAGTGTGGGTAGATGGCGGCCTAGTTGCCTTGCACACTTTCACCATGTCCCCTTCGCTAGAAGAACGACGGCGGCAGTTTGGCCTAGATGGTGAAGCCCAAGTGCAAGTGGCGCTTGAAGATGATTCTTTACCCATTTCCTTAGAAGAATTACTTTCTCAGCAGCGTACCAGTTAATTTTCAGGAAGACAGGCAGTGGCTACACAATGGTGGGGAACTAAAAAGAACGTTTCACCCCGTCTGCGTCTGGAAGTCGAATTGATGCAGGCCACCTTTGGGAATACGTTCCAGTTAAAGTTCGACAAAAATGATACACTTTCGTGGTTGGGCATGGTCGAGGTGAATTTGGTTGGGTTGCCCCAGCGCGATCACGAGGTCAAAATTTTCTATCCCAAAGATTATCCCAACCGCCCAGCCGAAGCCTATGTGCTTCAGCCATATATTTACAGCCCAAAACATCAATTTGAAGACGGGCAGCTTTGTTTGTTTAATCCCAAAGATGGCATTTCCTACGGTTGGAACCCTTCGACCTCGACTGCCGTCACAGTAGCAGGCTGGGCTATTGAATGGTTATATGCCTACTATACATGGCGGGCGACTGGTGAATGGCCCGGTATTGAAGAAAAACTCAAACGGAACTTGATGGATTGGCTGAAACCGCGCCGATGACTACTACCCACAACACCCCACCCGTTGAAAAATCCCTCAACATTTCAGCCTCAACGGCTGAGATGCCATTCGTCTATGTCGCGCAGCGGGTGGTGGAAAAAATTTGTCAGGGGGCACTGCGTTATAAGCGCAATGAAACGGGTGAAGCCCTCATTGGGTTGGTTGTTCCCCTGCCCGAAAACGCCGTACCCGAACTCTATATTCTCGATACCATCCCGCCAATGGAAGATGTCATCCGCCGATCAGTTATGTTTGTGCAGGGCGACGGCTGGCAAACCAATATTTCGGAATGGTGGCAGGAAAATTGGAAGCTCTATCGGGAAATGCACCACACCAGTCGTGGCAAAAATTCCAAATGGGATGTGCCCTTACGTCATTTAGGGGATTGGCATAAACAACCCGGCGCCATGATTGCTCCCTCAACTGAAGATTTACACACCGCTCGCCTGCACCTAGAGGCCATGGACACGGACTTTTTGCTGGCCCCTATCGTCACCCTAGCTGAATATTCCGAGAATATTCCTCCCACTGAAAACACGCTAATTGTCGAGGCCACCAGCACAACCAAATCGGCTCGGATACGTATAGATTTTTGGTGGTTGCGAAAAGAAGGCCGAGATTTTGAACCTGTTAAAGTCGTGGTTCGACCCAATGCCTATTTTCCGGGACTGCCACCTGTAGTTTGGTGGATTAAACGACGACAGCGTTTTGATGAGGAATTGGTAGCGTTGGAAAAAAACGGCCTCGAAGTTATGGATGTGGTCACGTGGAACACTCGTGGGCATCCCCCACTCGACACTTGCCTGACCATTTGGCGACCGGGCACATCGCGTGTCATCATTGCGATGACCCCTGTTAACTATCCAACCCGTTCCCCCATTTGGCGAGTCGCTCCGATTATGCGCCCTAAAGAAGGTCAAGACCTTTTTGAAACCTTGCTTAACGCTTCCACCAAAGTTCCTGAGGGAGTTCTTCCTACATGGACAGATGAGCATTTATTGGTAGATGGGGTTAAGGCAATCGAGGCGTGGGAGAAAACAAAATGACGGATTGGAATCGGGTTGAACGGCTGCTTGGGCATGATGCCATGAGCCTCCTCGCCCGTAAAACAGTCGGGATTGTCGGAGTAGGTTCGGGCGGTGGTTATGTCGCACTCGCTTTGGCAATGTCGGGTGTCCAGCGTTTTATTTTGGTGGACGATGATGTCCTTGATCCGCAAAACATTGTGCGTCACGTCGCCGATAGTCGTTACATCGGCAAGCCCAAAGTCGAGGCCGTCCGCGATTTGATTTTGCAACGTAATCCGCAGGCCGAGGTCTTTGTTTTACAAGAACGTATCGAAGGCCATCTACATCTGCTTGACCAAATGGATATTTTGGCGGTGGGCGTAGATGGTGAAGGCGCGAAATTTAGCCTAAACGAATCCTGCCTCAAACGTCATTTAGTGGCCGTCTATGCGGGGGTCTATGAACGTGGCGAAGGCGGTGATGTGGTCGTGATCCAGCCCGGTGACGGCCCGTGTTATGCTTGTTGGGCCGCTGAACTGCGTGAAGGTTATGTCACCCCTGCCCCCGACGGTTCCGATGCCGATTTGGATTATGGGCAGCGTCGCCCCGATGGCGCCATTGATGCCGAACCCGGTTTATGGCTGGATGTGGTGAGGGTCGCCAATACACAGGCCAATATCGTCCTGAATATTTTGCTCGAAGGCACACCCGCCGAGCGCCATTTTCCAGCCAATACCGTCCTACTAGCCAATCAACCGCTGGAAATTCGGGAAGGGCACATCACCCCACCCTTTTCAGCCGAGTGGGTCAATATCCCACGCAATCCTAAATGTCTCGTGTGTGGCTCCTATCACATGGCTGCCACCGCCACCGAGGAAATGTCCCTAGATCAACTGCTAGGGGAGCCAGCGCGTGTAGATGTCCGTAAAACCAATAACAAGTTATCCCTTGATGGAATTGACGAGTAGTAGCGTATGACCGACCAACCCAATCAACCACCCGTTTCCGAACTGCCACCCGATGAAGTGTCGCCGATGAATCCTGTACCTGCGCCACCCGAGGTGGTTAATCAACAACCCGCACCTCCTTCAAATGGGAACCTACCGCCCCACGAGGAAACAGCGGAGGAAGCCCGTGCCCGTTTGGAACGGCTGGGTGGGGAGCCTGCGCCGGATATTACGCCCGAAGAATTTGCGCGTCTGCGTCAAAGTGGTCAAATCCATATTGATGTGCGGGGTCGGGTTCGCAGTCGTCAATCCAGTGAACCGAGTGACGCGGGTATCTCGCTCCGCAAACGTCGGGCATGGTACGCCAGCCACAGGCTATCCTAAGAAAGTCAATATGAGCCAAGCCCCCAAATTCTACACAGATGCCCACATCGCCACCTCTGTAGCAACGCAGTTACGTAAGCAAGGAATTGATATTGTGCGCTGCCAAGAGGTGGGGTTGACTAAAGTTGATGATGAAACACATTTGGCTTTTGCTGCCGAGCAAGAACGAACAATCATCACACTTGATGAAGATTTTTTACGTATACATGGGGAGTGGCAGACGATAGGCAAAGCACACGCGGGCATTCTCTATATACCCTCGGAATATCAGGGGGATAGGGCTATTGGGTCAATAGTCAAAGAAGTATTGTTTTGGTATGAGGCAATTGTTGAAGGTGCAGCAACACTAGAAGAAGACTTGTATAATCAAGTTATCTTTGTGAAGTAGGAGATACGGCAATGCCCATTTTGATTATTGAACATATCGAAAGCACAGCTGACGTTTTGGGCGGCAAACCACGCATCGCGGGAACTCGCATCCGTGTACAAGACATCGTGGGCTATCACCTGCTCGGTGGATGGTCAGTTGAACGGGTTGCCGAAGAATTAGAGATTACCCCTGCTGAAATCCATGCCGCCCTCTCATACTACTACAGCCATCGTGAGGAAATAGACCAAGACATCGAATCCAGTAAATCAATTGATCCTGATTTATTGCACGCATACACAGATAGGCGAGCAAAAGTCAGGGCTAGGCTGGAAGCAAAACAGAAGCCGTCGAATTAGAACCAATTAACCCTATGCACAACCGCGCTTTCTACCGGTCACTGCGTAGCATCCTTCACCCCATCCCCATTGGGGCAATTATTTTATTGCTCCTGAATGACCACTTTCTCAAACGGCATTACCCCTCATGGTGGACTGGCAAACTCAGTGATTTTGCAGGGCTGATTTTCGCACCACTGATTTTTGCCGCGTTTCTCGCATGGATTATCCCACCCCGTCTCAAAAATCAAGAAAATCTAGCTGGTGCGATTGCATTTCTCTCAACGGGTACTATTTTCGCGCTGACTAAGGCCCTACCCCAGGCAAATAACATCACCTCTGGGCTGTGGGAGTTTTTCACAGGCAACCCAGTCAAAATATGGCTTGACCCAACGGATTTACTGGTTCTACCTGCCTTGCTTATAGGCTGGTTAGTCTGGGATAACAATAGCAACCAACTCTTTCGGCCTTTATTTCCCGCATCTAGCATAATGATATTGGGGTTTCTGGCGGCCTTAGCTTCGACCCCGGGAAATGCCGACAATGGAATTGTCTGCCTTGCTTTTGATAAATCTTCTCTAATAGCTTGGACTGGTCAACATGGCTCGAATGACTACTTAACAGGGAACGGAAGAATATACATCATTGACCCCGATGCAATTACAAGTAATACAACCACTGCCAACACTAGGCGGTGTAACCATGCTCCGAGGAATCCTGTCTGGGAATTAGCAAGCCCTAACGACCCCAATCTCATATATCGCTTTGCTTTAGGTCAATCTATTGAAGTATCTGAAAACGCAGGGCAAAATTGGCAGTCGGTTATTGATTTAAAGAACATTTCCAATGAAAACCGGATGCGAGCAAAAGACAGAACCAATATATGGACAGGTTTTGTCGCCCAACCCGGCCCTCTGGATGCAGTTTTTGATCCTGCAGGCAACAAACTCTATGTTGCAATGGGGCTTGATGGAATTTTAGTTATACAAAAAGATAAAGAGCCTGCGTGGATTTCTGTAGGTGATTATAGATTTGATGTACCAAGCAAAGTAGATGTACGTTTTTTTGAGCTATGGCCTCATCTTGGGATGGCAGTAGGCTCATCATGTCTAACAATGGTTATCATCAATCCAAAGACCCATAGAAAGAAAAGAACCTTAATTTTGTATTTGTTTGCGCTCTAATCTGGGCTATTTCGCTGATTTCGATTCAACCCGTCCCATATATGCGAACCTTAAGTCAATTTGATCTAGGGATAAGCCCAATTTGCATGGTTGCAGTTTTCCCCTTTGCGTTAGCCGGATTAGCCGAATCAAAACATCGTCACGAAATTAAGCTAAAGAGTGCCACTAGAATGAAATGTGTGTTAATGGCCCCAACATTACTGGTTGCCATTTTACCCTTTTACCTTTGGCAGATGTTAGACAACTCAAATACCTATGCCATTGCAACCTATAGCTCCATAGGATTGGTTCTAGGAGTCCAAGGTATAGGTCTAAAACTCTCAAATTTACCGAAAATATAGAAACCCTATTTTCGTACCACCACGGTCTTTTGACCATCCCACGTCGGTTGGGGCAACCACACATTAAACCGCGCCCCCTGCCCATATTCGCTTTCCACCCAAATCCGCCCGGCGTGCGCTTGCACAATTTCGCGGGTGATAGCCAACCCCAAGCCTGTCCCCGACGTCTTGGCGCGACTTTTATCTACTTGATAGAACCGTTCAAAAATGCGTGGCAAATCTTCACGAGGGATACCTTCACCTGTGTCTTGCACCCGCACCAATACCCCCTGATTATCCAACGTGGCCCGCAGCCACACCCGCCCACCCGCTGGCGTATGTTTTATCGCGTTATCTACCAAGTTGGTAAACACTTGCGCCAAACGATCCCCATCGCCTGCAATACGCGGCAAATCAGGGATCTGCACATCAAATTGCAAACCTCGATCCCGCGCCCGCATCGCCATACTTTCGCCCACAGTCTTCAACAATTCGTCAATCTCAATCGCTTGGCGCATCATATCCAACCGACCCGCTTGGATACGTGCCAAATCCAGCAGATCATTTACCATGCGTGTCATGCGGCCCGCCTCATGATAAATGATATTCGCAGCATGGGCATTATCATCCGACACTCCATCGGCGATGGCTTGGGCAAAGCCTTGAATACTAGTTAATGGGGTGCGTAAATCATGTGAGACATTCGCCAAAAAATCACGTTGGGCCTGCTGACCTAGTTCCACCCGCGCCGCCATCGTGTTAAAAGTTCGGGCGACCTCTCGCACTTCGTCCGGGCCATGCACGGGGACACGAGTGGCATAATCTCCCTCGGCTACTTTAACCGCCGCGTGGGCCACATCTAATAAGGGGCGTGACACCCACCGTACAATTCCTACTGAGACCAAAAAAGCAATTACCATCCCAATGCAACCCGCTTGAAAAAATGCCAAAAACAACCCACTGCCGAGATATTCACGAATAATGGCGCGGAAAGATTGTTTGGGCATTGGTTCAGCAACGAGCATATTTTCCACTACCAAAACATCGGTCGCTTGGTCACTAGTAGAGGTAAAAGCCACGGCTTCAATACTTTGTTCAATAAAGAGCCAATTAACGCTTTTCTCAAGAAAAACCCCTTGATAGAAATATTTGCTGAGTCGTGGTAGGCGATTTGTATTTGAAAAGGGGCCACGTCCAATAATTTGTTCAAACTTACGCGGGTAGTTGCCTGCACTATCCCAGACCACTGTGCCATCGGCTGTGGTCAGCAGGATACGCACGTTTTTTTCAGCCGCCTGTGTCTCCAAATAGGGTAAAACCTGCTCACGAGGACGCCGAGGAATGTCGAGTGATTGCCAGTAAAGTCGCTGCGTTTCGTTTGATGAAATATCCAACGATGCCCCTGCAAGGTCAAGATATTCTGCATCTCTATTGACAGGGCGTGCCCTCAATACCAAAATTAAGGCGAGTGAGATAATCGCCAGCGTAAGCAGCAATACCAAACCAAAAGCACCTAACAGCCGTACATTTAACCGATTCATGGAATCAATCCCAAAAAGTCTACTGCGCGGGGGATAGTCGTTTTTCTCGAATTTGTTGAATCGCCAGCGCACTGATTAAAAAACAACCAGCGGCAATCACCAAAATCACATTATAGCCGTGTGTCGTATGGGTGCGCCGATTCACCTCATCCACAATAAACCCACTACTCAACCCTACCGACGATCCTAAGCTAGTGGCAATATTGGTAATCCCCAGATAAAAGGCCGTCTGACGTTGGGGCACAATGCTGGTCACCAGTGCCCACCCCACACTAAAAAAAATCGCCGACCCTACCCCGGTAAACATCAGTAGAAAACTAGCGACATTTAATGAAGTGGTCAAAGTAATGGAAACGGTGCTGATAGCAGCGATTACCCCGGCAACCATCAACATGCGCCGCCGTCCAATCCGGTCAGATATCATACCCGCCGGAATGGTCACTAGCATCACCGCTAACCCAATCAAAATGACAATCCGGCCCTGTGTTTCACGCGCTTCTTGCTGATTCAGGCCAATAACATCCTCTAAATAAGTCACAGCAAAGCTGCCAAGGATATTGAACGAAATAAAAAAACTAAACCGATGTGCCAACCACCATAAAAAGGAGGTCTGGCGGGCCAGATGCCGCAAATTTAAAATGACCAAAATCCGTTGCGAAGCTAAAAACCCCTTAGGTTTATGATACATCCGCAAAAACCGTCGTGCAGGGGTAATTGGCTGCCGAGGTCTAATGCGGGGAGCGGATTCAGGTGCTCTAAAAAATGTAACCACTACCGACACAATCGTTAGGCCACTAATCACCATAACCGCCACATTCGGCATCTGATGATTCCCCAAAAAAGCCACTGTTAAGGCCCCGGCAACTACAATGCCCACCAACTCCATCACGGTCTTAAATCCAGCCGCCAAACCCATTTGCCGCGACACCACTTGGTCGGGCAGCAGGGCATTGAGGGGGCTTTGAATCATGCTCAACATGGTCTGCATCAGCAAAACCCCTAGCAGCAAAACAAGGATGTTAGGAGCATTGACCATCGTCGAGAGGGCAATAAATAGACCAATCGCCCCCACCAGCATATAGGGATAACGGCGGCCTATACGGGTCTTGCTATGATCGCTGAGAATTCCAATAATCGGTTGGGCCAAGCCCGAAATGGTTAGCCCAAAAATGCCAACCAATCCAAGCGCCGTATTCAGGTGAGATTTATCCAGCTTGCCATGATTTGCTAAATCCGAAAGCACTAAATGATAAAGAGCTGGTTTGTTAATGGCATAGGCCAGCGCCAAACTTAATGCGGGTAGGCTGAGAATGACTAAAAACAATACAGAACGTTCGGATGGGCCACTATCAACGACGGCTCGGCGCCTCATAACACTTGCCACCTTAGACTTTACCCTCAGAAATGGTGATGGATTGGAACACCAATGTCAGCTTGCGCGATTCGCCGCTTGCATCAGTGCCTCTAATCTGTACGCGGTCAACCAGCAAAGGGTCGCGTGCTTCAAGGCATAGGCGGAACAAATCTTCAAGTGTTGCAAATTCCTTAATTGTTTCAGTCAAACCCGTATTTTCATCCCACTTCCGAAATACAATTGTGCCCTGTTCAACGCTGGATTTTGCCACGCCGTTATCCTCTTTTTGCCATAAAAAGAAAACCCTTTTAGTATCATAAGTGTACTACTCATGTACATTTACGGTAAACACAGAGTCGCGGGGTGCAAGCGACCTCTTATGATCAACTTATTGCTCCGATTCACCTTTATTGCATTTTTGCTGGGCAACAGTGGACCGTTTTCCCCTGCCCGCCACCCACAACATGATACGCCTAATGTCAGTCGCATCGAAAAGATAGCTGAGTTTGGGGGGCCAATCCGGGCCATCGCGCTTGATGGGGCCGATGCCCTCATTGCTGAGGGCGAAACGATTGTGCGTGTCCCGATGGTTGGCGACCAAGCCTATCATCCCATCGAACGTTATCCGTTAGGCCAAGGGCCCATCTTAGACCTTACCCGCACTACCCAAGCCCTCTATGCCCTAACTGCGCAAAGTCTTGTGGTGATGACACCTGATGCCAGCCAAATTCGGAATGTCCTGCCCGGCGGGGGCGAACGCTTAACCCTGCTTAACAACCTTTTATTGGTCACTGCCCGCCAAGCTGGAGCCAAGCTTTATGCCATTCAACCCAACGGCGATTTAGTCTCCCAAACTTGGATTAGCACACCCAGCGAAAACATTCAATCAGCCGTCATTGACTCCCAAACAGTGGCGATGGCGGATCGTTCATCGGGTATTCGATTATTAGAGCTAGAAGATAAAAAACCCGCCCAATTCTTGAGTGTTTTGCCGACCACTGCCCCACCCGATGGTCTTGCCATTTTTGACCACTGGCTATTTGCCACCCGTGAACATCATGTCAACGTTATAGATGCCTATAATCCGCAAAATCCCGGAGTGGTTGGGCATTATGCCCCCATCCATGATATTCAAGACATGGTAAGGCGAAACGGCCTTACGCTTATCGCTGATGGACAAGACGGCCTCAAGGTTTATGACAACGCCAGTTTAACCAATGGCCCGCGCTATTTGGATAGTGCGATTGACCATCCCTCGTATGCGGTCGCCTTTGATGCCAGTGGTCAATACCTGCTCAGCGGCGAACCAAACGGGTTACGCATTTATGATGCCAACCGCCTGCCTGACCTAGTCCCAATTAGTTTTGCAGCTTTGTGGTCAGCCCCAACCGCTATCACAGTCGTTCCCAACTCCACCCTCGTACTCGTTTCAGTAGGCGCCGGTGGATTGGCTGTAATTGATATAGCCGCACCCTTTGCACCCAATGTACGTGCTGCCCTACCCTTCTCTGGCCCAGTTGAATATGCCATTGCCCACCCCAACGACCCATCTGTCCTCTATTTAACACTAGGCGATGGCCGACTAGTCACGCTTCAATTTGACCCAAATGCCCCCGAAAAAGCCTTCATTACCAGCGACCTGCCTCTGTCGGGGCAGCCTAGTGAAATGGCTATTGACCCCTCCCAAGATTTATTAGCCGTTGCTACTGGTCGTGCCGGACTCGACTTTTACGCTCTCGGACTCGACCACACCCAGCCATCTCGCCTGACCAATCTGATTTCCCAATCGCTCAATGAAGGTGGGGTCAAATCAGTCAAATTGACGGGTGGGGGGCGTTGGGTCGTGCTTGATGGCAATTTGCTACGGGTAGTGCGCTTGTTTGGCAAACGCCAATTTGTCGAGGATGGTCGCCTTGCCGTTACAGGCTCAACCCTTGCCCTGACCGACCAAGATTTATTGCTGGGGGGAGGTAATCAATTAACCACCCTCACCTTGCAAAATGGTCAACCCCAACCAACCGTTGTCTATCACGCCCCAACCCAATATCACGATATTGCAGCCCAACTCACCCAAGTGGTGCTTGCCGCCGATGATGGCTTGATTATTTTAGACACAACCGACCGTACCCATCCACACGAACAGCGTTTTATCGCTACGCCCTTTAAAATCGAGCGGTTGCTCATTCGCGGCGACGATTGGTTATTGATTAATTCCCAGCAAGGCATGGTTCACATGCGTTTTTCACTGCTTTTAGCAAATGAAAAAACCGTCGAACCAACCATCGCGGGTACATATCTGTCCATTCAAGGCGCGCGTCAACTACTTGCTTTTGCCGATGGTAGTCTTGGATTAGCGGGGAACGCATGGTTTCACATCAACTCCGATGGTGGTTTAATCGCGGCTGCACCTGATGCGCCTGCACGCAGTAGTGCGGCTTTAGGTACAGCTACCTTTATGCTGCAAGATCACCTCATCCGCCTTGATACGAATGGTCAAGTCACGGCGGAAAATGAGCATGTGATGGGCCTTGCTATTGCCAGCGATGGGCGCTTTATCTGGTTGCTCGGCTATCAAGGCCAACTACAGGCCTTTGATCCTATCACTCTGCAACCCGCCATCCCTACCCGCAGTGCTAATTTTGGCATCGAGGCCACCACAATCACGGCTGCGGACGACCTTTTATATATAGGCACCAAAGACGGCACGGTTTTGGTGGTTGCACCGCCCGCCGAGCCTGTCTCAATCGCTGAGACCCTTGTTCACAGTCGTATCCCCAACATGGGTGGAGCCGTTGCCGATATTTACCCTGTTCCCGACCAGCCCGGTCAAATTGTTGTCAGTGCCAATGAGGGCGGGGTTTGGTGGTTAGACACACGGGACTCACGGGCAGTGGAAATTACGGCCCATTCACCCTTATCAGGCCGATCCATTGCGTCGGCTACTTCAGAGGATGCAAATTGGCTGGCTGTCGCCAATGGAGCTTGTGGCATCCAAGTTCTAGATGCCAGTCAGCGCGACTTAGGTTTGCGACCACTGGCCGAATGGCATGGTGGCTCAGTGACCGATGTTCAATTTGTCAACAATCATCTCATGGCACTTGTAGGGGGTGTCCCAACACTCTATCAACTCAATCCAACCGCCCCACCCATGCCCCCACCCATGCCCCATCGCCCTTCCCCTTCTAACGCCACCGAATCCACGATGCCCATCCAAACTTTGACATGGCTCCCCAATCCCGACCCTTGCCAGCAGCTTGATTTTGAAGTGTGGGTTGATGGTAAGTTGATGGGCCAAACCAGCGAGTCCCGTTGGCTGCTTCCGGCCCCCTTGACCCACGATATTCAATGGCAGATTATTGCGTTGGATGCACAGGGCAACCGCACCCCCGGCCCCATCTGGCACGTCTATGCCCCGCTCAAGGGTTGGGCCAATACCCCTCTCGCCCTTGAAACCGAACAGATGAAACCGCCTACCGAAAAATCGCCCTTACCATTGCCGTTCTGGATATTGGGTCTATTTTTTGCTGGTTTAAGCCTGCTCGTCTTAGGAGGTATGGGTTGGCGAATGCTGCGTCGTTAAAAAATCTGCTATAAATTTTGCCCACCTCCAACGTAATTCCTACACAGATGCGGTAAAGTGTTGGGCTGAAAATTTGAATGTCCATTCAAGAGGTAGGGTTTTTATGGCAGAGTCATTTACCTTTCAGGCGGAAATCCGCCAATTACTGTATACCCTTGTTCATTCCCTCTACACCGAACGCGAAATCTTCCTGCGCGAATTAATCTCGAATGCTTCCGACGCGCTCAATCGGATGCAGTTTGAATTGCTGACCAATCGGGATGTGCGCGATGTGGATGCCCAATTAGCCATTGAAATTGAAGCTGATGAAGAAGCGGGCACACTGACCATTCGAGATACGGGCGTGGGCATGAACCGTCAAGAACTCATCGAAAACCTCGGCACCATTTCCAAAAGCGGGGTGCGTGCATTTTTGGAAAAAGCCAAGTCTAGTAATGATGGGCACATCAGCACGGATTTAATCGGGCAGTTCGGCGTCGGTTTTTATAGCATCTTCATGGTCGCTGACGAGGTCATTGTGCATACACTGGCCTACCAACCCGATTCTGAACCCTATCGCTGGATTTCGCGTGGCGAAGAATCCTATGAAATCGAGCCGGGAGATAAGGAAGTTCGCGGCACGGAGGTCATTCTCAAACTCAAGGACGACGCCAAAGAGTTTTTGAAAGACTACACCCTCCGCAAAATCATCCAAACCCATTCCAACTACATCGCCTTCCCCATCTACATTGGCGAGAGCGAAGAACCCGCCAATGCCCGTCAAGCCATTTGGCGTCGCCCTGCCAGCGAAGTCACCGACGAGGACTACAACAATTTCTATCGTGCTTTGACGATGGAATTTGAAGAACCCCTAGCCCACATCCACACTTCCGCCGACGCCCCCGTACAATATTATGCCTTGCTCTATCTGCCTGCCAAAGCCGAGCGCAGCATGTTTACCCTCCGCAAAGAGCCGGGGTTGCAATTGTATGCGCGTAAGGTGCTGATCCAAGATTACTGCACCGATTTGCTACCTGAATATCTCTACTTTGTGCACGGCGCAGTAGATAGTGAAGACCTGCCCCTCAATGTCTCGCGTGAGACCGTGCAGGCCAATAAGATTATGATGGGGCTGAAAAAGGCCATCACTGGTCGCATCTTGCGCCATCTAAGTGACCTTGCCAAAAACGACGCCGAAAAATATGCCGCTTTTTGGGCGGAATTTGGGCCATTTATCAAACAGGGCATGATTGCCGACCCCGATAACCGCGACCGTTTACAGGGCCTTCTGCGTTTCTACAGCACCCGCAGCGAAGATACCTTGACCAGCTTGCAAGAGGTGGTCGAACGGATGCAAGAGGTCGAAAATCAGCAAGAGGTTTATTATGTCCTCGGCGATAGCAAATCAGTGGCCTCCCACAGTCCCCACCTTGACCCCTTTCGTGAACGTGGCATTGAGGTGCTCTACTTCACCGAGACGGTAGATAGCTTTTTGATTAACTCGCTGTTCGAGTTTAACGGTCACAAATTGCGGAACGTGGATGATGAAAGCCTTGACCTATCTGAAATTGGGTCGGCTCAAACACCCGAAGATACTAATGAAGCGCTTGAAAGTGATTCACTGGAAAATGTCCGCACCCACTTTGCCGAAATCTTAGGTGAACGTGTCCAATCTGTCCGCATCAGCAAGGTGCTGTCCGGCAGCAACCCAGCCCGTCTGGTATCGCCTGAAGGTGCTATTGATCGCCACACCCAGCGTGTCTATCGCATGTTGGATCGGGATTATGAGGTTCCGCGCAAGATTTTGGAACTCAATCCTCGCCATACTTTGATGCACAACTTGGCGAACTTAATCGAAGCCGATGCCCAAAATCCGTTGGTCGAGGTCACGGTTGAACAGATTTACGAAAATGCCCTACTGCTTGACGGTCTTCACCCTAATCCTGCCGAAATGGTCAGCCGCATTCAGGCTCTCATGGAAGCCGCCACTGGTCGTCATTCCGACTAAATGAGCATTTTTGAGGAGGGCAGATCGGCACAATCTGCCCTCTTAGCAATTACTCCGGCCATTTATAGCCAAAATCGCGGCGCTTAATTTTGACCATACGCCCATCGGGGTGATGCCACACAATTCCTTCTAGCTTGTGTTCGGCCAACCACCCTTTCAATCCCTCAAAATCGCGGGGTGGCTCGGTGTCCCACACCACAAACAACGGGTCGCCATGTCGCACTAATTGATGCTGATCCAGTTTATAAGGATTCCCTTGCACCTTTGGCCCAATCAATTCATAGGTTCCCTCAAGGTCATCAGGCGATGTGGTTGCCAGCAGATGATTCCATGCCTCGCAATGCCATTTATCATCGGGCTTGTTAGGGTCAACGGTCAACCAACCCGGCCAATGACCCGTAATAGGATCAGGGTCTTGCGCCGCCATAAACCCTTCCGGCGGATTTTTGCCCTTCTTGGCATCATAGCGTTTGTACAACACCCCATCCTGAATCAGGCAGGAAGTCCCATCCCATTTAGGTGTCGGATGGCCCTCGCCCGCAATCACCCACTCAGCGCCCTCCACTACTTCATCATAAACCAGCCGCGTGCCTTCATAATCGCGTTTAAATAGCGAAACGATCTTCTTCACAAATTGACCTTTCCCTTAGCGTTTAGCAAAGGTGAACATATACCCCCACAACAGTACGCGCAAATATTCACCATCATCCCCTGCCGTGAATTGATACATCGGCATAGGCCCCGCATATTCACCCTCCGGAAAATTAAACAATCTCAGTGGAGTATTTGAATCATTAGGTGACAGCAATGGCAACGCCGAGACGCCAGCATCTTGGCCGTTGAAATTGAAATAGATCACATAACTACCATCTAGTGTTACCACCCCAGCCCGAATGGTATCGTATCGGCCTGCAACCTGATCGGTTATTACAGAGCTCTCTACAAAACTCTGTTGATCTGGCACCCCGCTAAAATCAATCAAGGGCATGGATTCACCGCTATTTACCTCAATAGCATAGGTCGGTTCAGCCGCCGCAACTTGGGAAGAAATGGTGGTTGCCACCAAATATTGACCATCCCCACTCCAACCAAGCCCGTTTAGCCAAAGATCAGTCTCACTCCAAGATGGAATACCGAACTGAACTAAATCCGACAAAGCAGCGACTTGGCGTGCCTCACCACTCGAAATATCCACAACCCAAATACTTTGGTCTTTGCTCAGGTCAGATGGGCGCACCAAAAAAGCCAGCTTTTGAGCATCGGGGGATAAAACCACACTGCCGTCCAAGACATCCAACCGAGCGTTGTAGACAGCAAAGGGTTCATCTTTTACAGAAGTCAAATCAGCCACCCATTCGGGATCATTGGTGTTTTCCAGCCCATTCGCCCAAGTGAACCGATAGAGATTAAAGGGTACAGGGACATCTTGCCCATAGGCGGTACGGAAGAAGTAGAGAATATCGTTTGCCCCCCAAACAGGCGCATAGTCCAATTCCAAGGTAATACCGTCATCTGGAAGAGCATCACCAATTACACCATCATCCGTTAGGTTGACCAACTGCCGCGTTTCAAAATCAAAGACCCAGAGGTCACTTTCATAAAACCGTAGAAATAGATCCTCGTGAAAGGCCAGATAACGGCTGTTTGGCGACCAAACAAAACCCGTCATCACACGCACTGTCACGTCACCAGTTGAGATACACTCGGTTGCTCCCGAAGCAATTTCATAAACGCAAAAAGCAGTATCATGGGGCCACACCAATTTCGTCCCATCTGGCGAGATCGTCATATTACGAGTGTCCCCCAGTTCATCCAGCCTTTGATAATCCACAAATTCCAAGATGGGCGGAGTGGTAATTTGGCTAGGGGCCGACGGGTTATGGGGTAACAACGTAGGCGCTAGGGTGGTCAGACCGCATAGACTGGCTAACATCAATACAAGTGATCGTAGCATCGTTTTTGCCTTCCTTCCTCAAAAACAAAAATGGCACTCCTATATTAGAATGCCACTTTATGAGAAAATGTTCCAATGGTTCATTAGGCGGCTTGCGGTATTTGTAACTCCATCACCCGGGTACCATTACAATCGGATTTGAACAGGGCAACAGTTCGCTTCCCAAACCACCCTTGCTGTCAGCGTTTAGCAAAGGTTAACATATAGCCATTCATCAACACCCGCACATACTCGCCATCATCTCCCACCGAAGGTTGGATCATCGGCATTGGATCACTTCCATATTCACCTGCTGGCAAGCTAAACAAGCGAATCGGTGTATTGGTAGCAGGTGGCAGCAGCGGCAGGGCTGATACCCCAGGAACATCACCGCCAAAATTGAAATACACAACATAGCTACCATCGGGAGTCACCAAGCCAATACGCATAAAATCATAAGCACCCGCAAATCCATCCGAAGGTGTAAGCTGGTAAAGACTCGCTCGATTTGGCAGGCCACTGAAATCCAACAAGGGGATGGATTCACCAGTATTCACGTTGACGGCGTAGACCGGCACAACAGAACCTGCATAGGAGCCATTATAGGTTCCAACCGTCAAGGTTTGACCATCACCGCTCCAGCCAAGGCCACTGAGTCCAATTTCTTCACCCTCTTCCCATGTTGGAACTCCGGTTTGTAGTAACTCCGGCAAGGTTGCAATTTGGCGGAGATCCCCACTGGCAATATCCAATATCCAAATACTCTGCCCCAAATCCAGTTCGCTTGGTCGTACTATCAAAGCCATTAACTGACCGTCAGGCGATAGACTGGCCGTGCTATTCAGCACATCCGACCGCGATCTATAGACTGGGAACTTTTCACCCTGTGCCCAACTCGTTAAATCAGTCACCAATTCCGGTGTGCCAGCATGTTCAAGACCATTCCCAAGCGCAATTCGCTCCAAGCTGAGTGGTACAGGCACTAAGTTCTGGTCATAGACGGTACGGAAAAAATAGAGCGTATCGTCCGGCCCCCAAACAGGAGAATAGTCCACATTCGCGGTGATACCTTCCGATGTAATAAACTGCCCATCAATGTCATCATCAGTTAGATTAACTAATTGACGCGCTTCAACATCGAAAACCCACAGATCACTTTCAACCATCCGCACAAATACGTCTTCATGAAAAGCGATATAGCGGCTGTCCAATGACCATCTAAAACCCGTCATGCCCCGCAATGGCATGTCGCCAGTTTCAACACAGTCTGTCGTTTCTGTGGGAATTTGGTAAATACAAAAATCTGTGTCCTGAGGCCATACCAACATCGAGGCATCTGGTGAAATGGTCATATCGCGCGTATCACCCACCCCATCCAGTCTTTGATAGTCCACAAATTCCAAGATAGGTGGAGTATTGACTTGGCTGGGTAATGAGGCTGGTGTGTCATTTGGTATCGAGATTAGATTATTCAAGCCACACAGCGTGGCTAACATTAGCAATAGAGAACGTATCATAGCTCCCCTCCTAGAGAAAGCAAAGTATGGCATTCCTAAGCGCTATTAGGATGTCATTCTTAGCCAAAAAGTTCCAAACACTATAGCGAGAATTTACTCGGTGGGTTGAGGGGGTTTCCAACCTTGCCAGCCGCGTGCCTGCCATGCCGCATAGACGGCCACTGCGCCAACTGTTGCCACATTCAGGCTCTCGACCGCCCCACGCATGGGCAATGTCACCAATAAATCACAGGTTTCCCGCACCAAGCGGCGCATCCCCTCGCCCTCGCTGCCCAACACCAGCCCAATGCTCATATTGAGATCAACTTTATCGAGTGGTTTGACACTAGGGCCAATATCTAGTCCAACCAGCCAGACATTTTCTTCCTGCAATTTTTTCATGGCATTCACCAGATTAGTCACCTGCGCCACATGTAAATGCTCGACAGCCCCTGACGAAGCCGCTACCACCGAGGATGTGACGGCTACGCTGCGCTTCACTTGCATGATAACGCCATGCACCCCCACTGAATCAGCCACTCGCAGCAGCACCCCCACATTTTGGGGGTCTTTCAGCAAATCCAGCAGCAGGATAAACGGCTTTTCATCACGTTCATTGGCAACCGCCAAAATGTCTTCAATTTCTACATAGGGATAGCCCGCCGTCCGCAACACTATCCCTTGATGATTTCCCTCGCTCGTCGCCAAATCATCTACAATCCGCCGGGGCACGCGGCGAATCTCTACGCCTCTGGCTTGGGCTGTGTTGATAATGTCGGTGATGATATTTTTCTCTTCAGTACCTTCGGCAATCAGCAACTGCTGAAACTGCCGCCGTCCAGCCCGTAATGTCTCCAATACAGGCCAACGTCCATAAATGAAATCTGACATATTTAAACTACGCTCCAAAACGTTATCTCGCCCGCACGGTTACACTGCGGTTCAAATAGTGGCGTTTTCTCCTCACCTGCGACCTGCCAAAACAACACAATCATCAGGTATATAAAGTCATCAATTGGAGATGCTTTATTGTATCGTACCCATGCAAGATTGAGCAGAACGGCCTAGATTAACCACATATGAGATTCAATAGAATCTTTCCCCGTGTCTTGAAGCATGTTATAATGCCTATCGGCTTCCGAGAGGAGGTAGCTCAATAGTCCAGTACTAACGAGTTTCAACGAAGCCGAGCCTTGAGTCCAAATCATAACTATCGCATTTTGCGGAGGTTAAAAAATTATGTTTCGTAGACTGAGCATTTTGTTGCTCGTTGCTGTGATTGCGGTTGCTGGCCTTGGCCTTACACCGCACAAAGAAGCCAAAGCGCAGGGTACCACTATTGTTATCTGGCACGCTTGGCAGGACGCTGAACTTGATCTACTTAATACATGGATCGAAAACTACACTGGCATGATGTCCGATGTGACGTTTGAAACCCGTTATGTTCCATTCGACGATTTGCGTTCCACCTATGAATCTGCCGCTGCCACAGGCGAAGGCCCCGACCTCTTGATCGGCGCTGCCGACTGGGCTGGCCCATTGGCGACTGCTGGCTTGGTTCTGCCTCTCAGCGAAACCGTTGCTGGAACCGACCTAGAAGCCAACCTCACCACCGCTGCGTGGGATTTGATGGGTTACGATGGCGAACGCTATGGTATTCCAGTCACCCTCGACGGCGTGGCGCTCTACTTCAACCGTGACCTCATTGACGATGCCGACGTTCCTACCGACCTGATGGGCCTCGTGATGAAGGGCTTGGAACTGAACAATGGCGACGACAAGGGCCTCATCTTCAACAATGGCTTCTATCAAACCGCTGGTATCTACTTCGGTTTGGGTGGTCAACTGTTTGATGCTGATGGCAACAACCTGTGGAACACGGATGACATTGCCACCAGTTACCTCAAGGGTCACCAAGACATCTTCAATGCCTTAAACGCCACTGGTCAAATCGGCGGCGACAATGCCCTCTTCCGCGAAGGCAAAGTTGCTCTCTTTATTGACGGTGTGTGGAATCTAAACACCTATGTTGGCGACCTCGGTGACAGCCTCGGTGTCGCGCTCCTGCCCGACGTTGCCGAAGGCCAACCGTGGATGCCATTCTTCGGTGGCAAGGGCTTCTATGTCAACAGCACCAGCGACAACGTTGAAGCCTCACTCGCTTTCTTGACCTATGTTACCAGCGCCGACGGTCTGTCCCTCGGTTCACAAATTGCGGGTCACGTTCCACCAAGCGATTCCGTTACGGTTGAAGATCCCAATATTGCGGTCTTCGCCCAACAATTTGCTCGTGGCGTCGCCCTCCCCACCTCACCCGCGATGGGTGCCTATTGGGAACCACTGGGTAACGCGATCACCGCCGTGACTCAGGGCGGGGAAGATCCTGCTGCTGCTGCCGCCGCCGCCGAAGCGACCATTTTGGAAAAACTGGCCCCACCCACTGAAGGTACGACCACTGGTGATGTGCCCGCGACCGTCGTTGACGCCGCGACCGCTAATCCCGACCTCGCCACCTTCTTGCAGGTTGCCAGCCTTTCCCCCGACACCGTTGCGGCTCTGGCTGGTGAAGGCCCCTTCACCATCTTCGCTCCCAGCAATGATGCTTTCACCGCAATGATGACCAGCAACCCCGATCTTGTTGCTCAGGCAACTACCGATCCGTCTGTGTTGGTTGGCATTCTGACCTACCATGTTGTCCCCGGCCTGTTGATGGCTTCTGACGTGGCCGCTTCAACCGAACTGACCACCCTCAATGGCGCGGTAATCACCGTCACCGTTGATGGCGATTCCGTCATTTTGAACGGCACTATCAAAGTCACCACCACCGACATCGTGGCGGGCAATGGCGTCATCCACATCATTGATGGTGTGCTGCTGCCTCCTCAATAAGGGATTTAATTCCTTTGCAATAAAACAAAGCGCCGTGTCTACCCGATGCGGCGCTTTTTGCTTCTATTAGAAATTAAAGGAGATTAAGCCTATGTCCTTTTTTGAGATTTTTGCACTGGGTGGCTTTGTCGTTTTTGTCTACGTTACCTTGCTGTGGTTCATCAGCCTTGCCCTCAAAAATTCTAGTATTGTCGATATTTTTTGGGGCTTAGGCTTTGTCCTTGCCACCGGAGTCTATTTTATGCTGAGTAATGATGGTTATCAGGGTCGTCAATTATTGATGTTGGCGCTTGTAGCCATCTGGGGCATCCGGCTTTCGGTGCATATCGGGCGGCGTAACATTGGCAAAGGTGAAGATTTTCGTTATGCCAATTGGCGACGTCAATATGCCGAAAAATGGTGGTGGCGCAGCTATTTGCAAGTCTTTCTATTACAAGGACTGATTTTGTGGCTGATTTCGACCCCCCTGCTGACCGCCCAATATCATGCCACTCCTGACCACTTCACGGTTTTGGATATTCTGGGGTTGTTGGTTTGGGGAATTGGATTTTTCTTCGAGGCAGTGGGTGATTGGCAATTGATGGTTTTTAAAGCTAACCCTGCCAATAAAGGCAAAGTTTTAAATACGGGTTTGTGGCGCTATACCCGCCATCCCAATTATTTTGGCGATGCCACTCTGTGGTGGGGCTATTTTTTGATCGCCCTTACCACCCACAACGGATTTTTGACGATCTACGCCCCGGCCTTTATGACCTTTCTGCTCATGAAAGTTTCCGGCGTGGCAATGCTCGAAAAAACACTGGTCGAAACCAAACCGCAATACCGCGATTATGTGCAGGCGACCAATGCCTTTTTTCCCGGCCCACCCCGTAAATCCTAGTGCCTATCAGTCTTGACAGGCAACGCGGCAGACTGATACAATCCTAATTGAATTAAGCGGGCCTGTAGCTCAGCTGGGAGAGCGCTACAATCGCACTGTAGAGGTCAGGGGTTCGAATCCCCTCAGGTCCAAATCAGAATCTTCGATAAACTGCCCTCGGCAGTTTTTTTGTTGTTAATCACCCGAACTCCACTGGATACCTTGCCTCAGCAATTGAGCAAAATTGGCATCTTCCCAAGCCACAGCATTGTCCCCCAGTTGCAAACAAAATACTCGACTAGCCTTGTATTGCCGCGTCCATGCGATCGTCTTCACACTCTTGGGGTGCGTGGTGGTCATCAAAATATGATTATCGCCTTGTATCGCGTCCGGCATCCTATACGTTTCGTCCGTAATCGTCCAATCCTTTAGCCCGTCCATAATGGGGTGTTGGGGGTCAACAATATTCAGCGGTATGGCTTCGTGATGGGCATAATGTGTCAATTGCCGATTGGTGATACCGACAATCTGATCCCACGCTTGCCACGTTGGAAAGGCCAAGAGGCTATGATGGAGCATCACAATACCCTGTGGTGTCTTCCCTAGTGCTTCCACCACCGACTGCACCGTATCATTTTGCCCCGGCGGCGGCCCCATATCCACCAATTCGTGCTTGAGATGAGTATAAAAAACCAAAACATTGTACTCAGCGCGGGCCTCTGATGAAGACGTCACAAAATCAGCCATATGCTGAACATAAGCATCAATCCCCGCCATTTGCCGAAACAAATGCTGGAATGCGATTACACTAAAATGGTGTCCACCGGTGATGACCGCAGTTTTTATCATAGTCGTAGGGGTTTAAAAATTGATGAGGCAAGAGGAGTAGATTTGAATTGAGCAGCGCCCATACAATCAATGTATATGGACGCCACCCCAAAATTAGTGGCAAAACCTAGTTGCCAACCATCAAACCTTCCAAGAATTCTTCGTTGTTTTCGGTACGGCGCAGTTGGCTGAGTAAGCGTTCGGTGGCTTCCACAATTTCGTCGCCATCTTCCTTAACCATCATGTCAAACATGCGGCGCATGGTCCAAACACGTTGAGTGATGTCTGGCCCAAGTAGTAATTCCTCACGACGAGTTGAGGACTGGGTAATATCGAAGGCGGGGAACACACGGCGTTCTTGCAATTCACGCGCAAGATGCAATTCCATGTTACCCGTACCCTTGAATTCTTCATAAATCACATCGTCCATGCGGCTACCCGTCTTAACCAAACAGGTCGCCACAATCGTCAAACTGCCGCCCTCTTCAACATTACGGGCCGCCCCAAAGAAACGTTTAGGCGGATAAAGTGCCGAGGGGTCAAGACCACCCGTCAGGGTACGTCCACTTGGTGGAACGACGAGATTATAGGCCCGTGCTAGACGAGTGATGCTGTCCAGCAAAATCGCCACATCCCGTCCACTTTCGACCAAACGTTTAGCACGTGCAAGGGCCATTTCGGCCACCCGTACGTGGCTCTGTGCCAAATCGTCAAACGTACTACTGACTACTTCAGCATCTACCGAACGATCCATGTCGGTTACTTCTTCAGGCCGCTCCCCAATCAGAACAACCATCAAATGGACACCCGGATAGTTGGTGCTAATGGCATTCGCCACTTCTTTAAGCACAGTCGTTTTACCCGCTTTGGGTGGGCTAACAAATAAACCACGTTGGCCCTTGCCGATGGGGGAGATGAGGTTGAGCAAACGGGTGGAAAGAATACGTCCGTTGGTTTCCAAATTAAAGCGTTCAAGGGGGAAAATAGGGGTCAGATTCTCAAAATTAGGGCGATTCTTGATGAGTTCTGGATCCATCCCGTTGACCGCTTCAACCCGCAGCAACCCATAATATTTCTCAGAGTCTTTGGGGGGTCGAATTTGTCCGATGACCATGTCGCCTGTTCGCAAATTAAAGCGCCGAATTTGCGTTTGGCTGACATAAATGTCATCCGAGCCGGGAAGATAGCTAGAAGAGCGCAAAAAGCCGATGCCATCTTCAATTATTTCCAAAATCCCGCCGCGCAACTGATGGCCTTGTTTTTCGGCCTTATCACGAAGGATGCGGAGGATTAATTCTTCTTTCTTTAAGCGGCTGTACCCGGCGATTTCTGCTTCACGCGCAATTGCTCGCAGTTCGACAAGGGTCATCCGTTCTAAATCTGCTATATCCATGCAATTACCTGTTATAGGGTGAATGGTAAAGGACACAGTGGGTGATTGTTGATAAATGCCAAAAATATGACCATTTAGTGTTGGTCAGATTTGTAAGTTTCAATTAGACCACAAGCAGTGTTGAAACAATAATTGCACAATCTTAGTGGGGATAGGGTTACACTACAAAACCACCCGTGATTCACAATATATCACACTCTGTTTTACAGGGCAAGACTTTTTCAAGCGATTTGATTTGAAATCATCCTGATTTGTCTATTTTTTTGCATCCCGATGAGCGCGGTAAACTTCTAACCATTCCCTGTCATAATCGCGGATGAAGTTATTCGCTTTTTTGACCAACTCAGGATTGCCAATAAACAAGGGAACACGCTGCTGCAATTTATGCGGCACGATGTCCAAAATAGGTATATCGCCATCCGAAGCCGCCGCCCCCGCTTGCTCGGCAATAAAAGCCAACGGGATAGCCTCAAACAGCAGCCGTAATTTACCACTGGGGTCGTTGGGGTCATTCAAATCACCGGGGTAGACATAGACCCCCCCATTCAGCAAATTCCGATGAAAATCAGCCACGAGTGACCCAATATAGCGTTGCGACAGCGGTTTACTGCCCTCGCCATAAATGCCTTGCAACCACTTGACATAATGCCGCACACCCGGCGTCCAATATTTCTCGTTACCCTGATTAACACTGTAATATTTGGATTTGCTGGGGATGGTGATGCGCTCATTGCTGAGGATAAATTCACCAACACTGGGGTCAAGCGTAAAACCATGCACCCCATCGCCCACCGTATACACCATCATGGTACTGGGGCCATAGACCACATACCCCGCCGCCGCGATAGCTCGCCCCGGCTGCAAAACATCTTCCAGTGTGCCGCGTGGCGCATCGGAAATTTTGCGGAAAATGCCAAAAATCGTCCCGACGCTGACGTTGACATCTACATTCGATGATCCATCAAGGGGGTCATAAACCAACACATATTTGCCACATTCAAAACGTTCTGGGATAGGGACGATGTCTTCATTCTCTTCCGACGCCATCACGCACAATCGTCCTGTGTGGTCATTCATTTTGAAGATGACATCATTGGCAAAAATATCGAGCTTTTGCTGTTGCTCACCATAGACATTTTTAGTATCTGCCGAGCCAAGAATATTGACCAAGCCCGCCCGGGTGGTTTCCCGTGCAATGATTTTGGCGGCAAGCGCAATATCATATAGCAATTGAGTCAAAACGCCCGTCGCTTGGGGCGCAGCTTCTCGTTGGGCCTCAAGGATGTGGCGTTCAATCGTCATTAAAGCAGCAGAAGGCATGGGGGAAAACTCCTGTTACTTTGCTCAGAAATAAATAAAAAGGCCGAAAAATCGGCCTGCTAAAGATTTAATTTAGGGTTCTTTGACCAATCCAAAACGGCGATCACGCGCACCGTAATATTCAATGGCCCGCAGTAATTCGGTGCGGTTAAAGTCGGGCCAATAGGTCGGCGTTGAATAAAACTCCGAATAGGCGGCCTGCCACATCAGGAAATTGCTGAGACGCATATCCCCGCCCGTGCGAATAATCAAATCAGGATCGGGTTGCCCCCCTGTATAGAGGTGCTGACTGATAAGGTCTTCCGTGACTGCTTCTGGCGCGGTGCCTTCGCGCATAATCTGGCGTACTGCTTGGACAATCTCATCCCGTCCGCCATAGTTAAAGGCGATATTGAGGGTCAGAACCTCATTATTACGGGTCAACTCCAACGCCTCTTGAATCCGTTTTTTCAAGCGTGGATTGAGGCCATCCAGTTTGCCAATATGCCGTAGCTTGACACCTTTTTCGTGCAGCGCATTCAGTTCACGGTCAATGAAGTAGTCAATGATACTGAGTAAAAAACGCACCTCAGCCGGGGGGCGGCCCCAATTTTCGGTCGAAAACGCATAGATAGTGAGAATTTTTATCCCAAAGTCGCCACACGCCTCAAGGACACCCCGCAAATTTTCGACGCCATGCCGATGCCCTTCAGAGCGTGGCAGGCCGCGTTGTTTGGCCCAGCGTCCGTTGCCGTCCATGATGATCCCAACATGATAGGGGGGGTTTTCGGGGAGTTCTGGCTCAAAATTCATAATGTTCGCTACCTTCATGGGATAAAAAAGACGGGGCAAAGATCAACTAAACCTGCATAATTTCGGCTTCTTTGCGTTTGCCTGTTTCATCAATCTGTTCAATATGCCGCGTGGTCAATTTTTCAAGGCGGTCTTGGCCCTGATGCAAATCATCCTCGGAAATCATTTTCTCTTTTTCAAGTTCTTTGAGGTCTTCCATCGCCCCACGTCGAATATTGCGCACCGATACCTTCGCTTCTTCAAGCCGTTTGTGCATAATCTTGACAAGGTCTTTACGACGCTCTTGAGTCAGCGCGGGGATGTTGAGCCGAATATTAGTGCCGTCGTTATTGGGTGTCAAGCCTAAGTCCGAGGCAAGAATAGCTTTTTCAATGATATTCGTCGAGGTACGATCAAACGGGCGAATGGAAATCGTCTGTGGCTCTGGAACGCTCAAACTAGCAAGCTGATAAAGGGGGGTAGGGGTACCGTAATATTCAACTTCGAGCTTTTCAACCAGTGCCGTTGAGGCCCGCCCTGTACGCATGGAAGCAAGATCATGTTCCAAGACATGAAGGGTGGATTTCATACGGTCTTCAGCGTCTTTTAGGACATCGTTCATCATAACCCATCACTCCAAGCGGTAAATTTTAAGTTTAAGGCTGAACATGCTAGATTGTTGCTGATTCGGGGACGCTTGTCAAACACTACCTTATCTCCCTTTCACTTCATTGATACACTGATGGCGCAAAAAAAGCGTACCCTGTTGCCGGACAACTGCCGCTATAATTATCCTGCACCACAAGGAGAAAATGACTGTGGTATCTTATAGTCTCGGCCCCACTGCCGATCAATTAGAATCCCGCATCCGCCAACATCGCCCGCTCGAACTACCCGCAGCATGGGCCAATGAAGTGTTATTTCCCTATTATAATGGCCTGTCCATCCGCAATGTTCCCCACACCATTGCCCAGTTATTAGGTGTCCCCTTGCCCGGTAACGCCCCTCTTGACGGCATGGTTTGGGATAGTCATCCGCTTGAAGGCAATATTCAGCGTGTGGTCGTGTTTTTGTCGGATGGTTTAGGCTATCTACGCCTTAAACAAGCTATTGAACAAGATACCGAGCTCCAAGAAACCGTCGCCCGCCTGACTGATGGCCGGGGGCCTGTACCCCTGACCTCAACCGCCCCCTCAACCACTTGTACCGCTCTCCCCACTCTATGGACAGGACGCGGCCCCATTTCGCATGGATTGGTTGCTACCCGTCTCTACCTGCGCGAAGTCGGGGCACTGTCGCATATTTTGCACTATCGCCCTGTCGCCTCCAAACGCAAAGACACCCTTTTGGAATGGGGGCTTCAACCCGAAACCTTTATTCCGGGTGCGACCCTTGGCGAGATTTTAGGCCACGCCCATATCCCTAGTCGAGTGGTCGTCACCGACGGCATTCAAGGTTCTAATCTCTCCCAAATTATTTATCGTGGGGTGGGCGAACGGATCGTGCATGGGGGTTATAGTGATACATGGTCGCGGATTCATCAAGTCCTCGAAGCAACGGCTGGTCAGAAGTGTTATGTCCATATCTATTGGGAAGCCGTAGATACACTTTCGCATTTACATGGCTCGCATCACGAATGGCTGACCCGCGAAATTAAGCGCCAACTGTCCGACATCCATGTTGTTCTCAATAGCCCCAGCGTCCAAGACGGCCAAACACTCGTCATGATTGTGGCTGATCACGGGCATCATAACGTCTCGGAAAATATTATGCTGCACCAAGATGAACGCGCCGCACCCATTTGGAATGCCAGTCGCGGCGGTCTTGGGGGTGAGACCCGACTAGGCTATCTCTATCTCCGCGACGGTTATAAACAGCAAGTGATTGATACTGTTGAGCGTAATTTTAGTGATTGTCTGACATGGATTGAACCAGAAGCAGCCATTCAAAGTGGACTATTTGGCCCAGAGACACCTTACATCGAATCCATTCACCGTTTGGGAGATTTAATCCTTGTGCCGCGTCTAAACTATCGGCTCGGTGATCATCTCCGTCCATTGGTAGCCCAGAGTTTGCACGGGGGTCTTTCCGAGTGGGAAATGATGGTGCCGTTGATGTGGAAGGTCATTTGACCCAGTGAGAATCATTAGCGACATAATGCTAATCGGCCCGTATAATTGAAAACAGGAAATCAAGCAAGCGAATAGAAAGTACAACTGATGCAAAAATTCACGTCGCGCTTCCGGGGCGGCCCTGAACAAAAGCCACAGCCCTATTTTCATCCCCATGAGCAAGAGATGAATCGTCTATCCGAGGCTGGGACAGTGGCCCAAGAGCAAGGGGCGACCGAACAAGCGATGCAATATTATCAACAAGGGCTGGCATTAGCTCGGCAGCACAACGATGTTCGGGCCGAGCAATTCTTCCTAAGCGGGATTGGTGCATTGCTGGTACAAACTCACCAATATGAACAGGGTGAGCAGTTTTTGAAGGATGCCCTAGAAGCCGCTCGAAAGCAACACCAATCCGTGCTGATTGCCCGCAGTCTCAGCAATCTGGGTGAGTTATATGCCGCCCAAAAAGATTGGGTACAGGCGCAGGCCTATCATCAACAAGCCCTCGAAATAGCCCGACCGACCGGGGATGCCGCTACGATTGTACTGGCGATGGAAAATTTAGCCCGTGATTATGTTGAACAGAGCAATCCCTCATACGCCAGCCATCTGCTCAAAGAGGCCGTCCAAATTGCCCAAAAAACCCAAAACCCGGCCCTTGTCGCTGGAGTATTAGGACGAATGGGTGAAACTATGCTGGCGATGGGTGATCGGACTGGCGGTCGAAAATGGTTGGAACAAGCTTTGCACATGAGCTATCAAACGGGGCGAAACCGTTTAGCCTTGCGCTGGATGATGGATTTGGCTGGGGCCGATGTCCAAGATGGTCATTTTGTAGACGCGATGCAGCGTTTTCAAAAAGCCGAAGACTTAGCACACCGCACCGGACAGCAACCACCTGAATTCTTCTTGCAGATGGCTCTCAATTTAGGGCAGGTCTATCAAAAGCTAGGCGACTATACCCAAGCGCTGACCCAAGCTGAACGCGCCTATCTTCACGCCACCCAATTGCAAGATACTAAAAGTGCGGCAGTAGCGGTTGGGCGTCAAGGCTTAGCCTTGCAAGGCTTAAAACGCAATGAAGAAGCAGCCGTCAAATTACAAGAGGGCCTGCAATATTATGAAGACAAAGTGCTATCAGATGAGACCGAAAAAGCAGGCTTGTTATTAGCATTAGGCCGTGCCCAGCAACGCAGCGGGGCAATTGAAGAAGCCATCATTACCTTCCAAAAGGTCTTGACTCTCACCGACAACCTCAAAAATCCGGTTAAACGTGCCGAGGCTTTGCAGATGTTAGCCTCCGTCTATGCGGGCCATTTAGAACGCGATGCCGCCCTTAAAACCTATCAAGAGGCGCTTGCCCTCTTTGAAAATTCAGGCGAACCAGCCAGTGCGGCACGGGTGCTGTGCGACATTGGGAATCTTCGCCGTATGAATGGCGAGTTTAACGGCGCATTGACCGATTTTGAAAATGCCCTCAAACTTTTAAGTAATGTAGATGACCGTGTGACACGTGGGCTAGTCCTCTCTAATGCTGCCAACCTCTATACCGACTTGGGCGATGTGGAAACAGCCCGGTCGTTTTATGAGGAATCCATCCAAATTGCGCGGGATCGTCGTGATCGCCAAGCTGAGGGGTTGCGCTTGGGAAATTTGGGCTGGTTCTATGTATTAACGGGCAAAGTCTCAATTGCCATCGAGACGCTTGAAAAAGCCCTGCAAATCAGCCGTGAAATCAATGATCCTTTATTGGTAGCCATCCAAACGAACAATCTGGCATGGGCCTATTTTGTCAAACATGATCGGGGCACAGCCAACAGCCTGTTTAAGCAAGCCCTGACCTCGGTTGAAGTGGCAAAATCTCAACGCTGGCAGGCTTTAATCAAGAGCAATTGGGCCGCTGTTTACCTTGCCCAAGAGGACTTGGCACGCGCCGAAGAATTGTTGAACGAAGCCCTTACCGAAAGCCAAGCTGCCCAAGACCCCGAAAATATCATCCGTACCCAAATACGCCGGGCCGCCTTGTTGATGAAACAAAATCAATTGACTGAGGCCGAGGCCCTTGCCAAAGAAGCCGAATCCAGCACCAAGAAAATGGGTTTCCGGCGCGGCCAAGCCGATGTAATGCGTGCACTGGGTGATATTTACACACGCAAGGAAGACCTTGAGCAGGCCAAACATTATTATGAAGAGGCCCACCGTCTCTACAAGATGTTGGGGGATCCAACCGCTAATGAAATTGCCCTGCTCGTTTAAGGCAGGCCGCAATGAACAAACGCCCAGTAGCTCTACGATTGCTCATCCTAGAAACACTGATTTTGGCAGGGCGTAGCTGGGGACGTATCGGCGTCGTAGCCAATAACCCCCAGCTTTACCACGATTTGCACACAACACCCCCTCTATGGTTATATGTGAGTATCAACGCTATTTGGGGTATCATTTTTTCACTTTTATCAATTGCACTATGGCGGCGTTACTTCTGGTCATGGCAGGTGTTTTGGCCCGTGCTGCTTGCATACATCTTGTTAAGTATGGGCTGGTTTGTGATGTTCGCGGTCAATCCCTATGACCATAAGCGGTTGCCATTTTTGGTCGTTTTAGTGGTGTTGGGTTTAATATTGAACCTTGTATTGCTGCGTCGTCCAAAAGTTCGCCGTGCTTTTCAAAAATCAACCGATGTTGGAGAAATAGACTTATGACGAATACTACTAAACCCCCTGTGATTGCAGAAAGTTCGGGCAATGAGGCGCTCGACCCGCTAAACACCATGCGTGCCCGTAGTTTGCAGGGGGGCGGCAAAAAACGTATTGCTGCCCAACACGAAGCTGGCAAATTGACTGCCCGCGAACGACTAGAATTATTGCTTGACCCCGGTTCATTCCGTGAACTTGACCCCTTTGTCATTCATCGGGAACGTAACTTCGGCATGGATGAGCCCGATAAAGAATTTGTGGGGGATAGCGTAGTCACGGGCTGGGGAACCATCAATGGACGGCTGGCATATGTTTTCTCGCAAGATTTTACGGTTATGGGCGGCAGTCTCAGTGAAGTCCATGCCGAAAAAATCTGCAAAATGATGGAAATGGCAATGAAAACAGGTGCCCCCGTCATTGGCCTAAACGATTCTGGCGGGGCACGTATCCAAGAAGGGGTCATTAGCCTCGGCGGCTATGCCGATATTTTCTTGCGCAACACGATGGCAAGTGGGGTAATCCCCCAAATCAGTGTCATCATGGGGCCATGTGCAGGCGGTGCTGTCTATAGCCCTGCCCTCACCGACTTTATTATCATGGTCAAGAACACCTCCTATATGTTTGTAACTGGGCCAGATGTGGTGAAGGCCGTCACCAAAGAAGATGTGACCAAAGAAGAACTCGGTGGGGCCGAGACCCATGCCAGCATTTCCGGGGTGGCCCATCTCGTAGCCGAAAATGAAGATGACGCTTTGTTCTTGGTGCAAGAACTTCTTAGCTACCTACCCCAAAACAATATGGAAGACCCCCTCTTCCGGCCTTCCAAAGATGACCCACTGCGAACCGAGGAAGCCCTCGACACGCTTATCCCTGATAACCCCAACAAGCCTTACGACATCAAAGAAGTGATTCATTTCTTGGTAGATGACGCCCGCTTCTTCGAAATTCAACCGCACTTCGCCGCCAATATCGTCGTTGGTTTTGCGCGGATGGGGGGTCACAGCATTGGGATTATCGCCAATCAGCCTGCCGTCCTCGCTGGTGTACTCGATATTGATGCCAGTGAAAAAGCGGCCCGCTTTATCCGTTTCTGCGACTGCTTCAATATCCCGATTCTGACACTCGAAGATGTGCCCGGTTTCATGCCCGGTACAAAACAAGAGTATGGCGGGATTATCCGCTCTGGCGCGAAATTACTCTATGCCTATTGCGAAGCGACTGTGCCTAAAATTACGGTGGTCACGCGCAAAGCCTACGGTGGGGCCTATTGTGTCATGTCCTCCAAGCACATTCGCGGCGATCTGAATCTAGCATGGCCGACCGCCGAAATTGCCGTAATGGGGCCCGACGGCGCGGTCAACATCATCTTCCGGCGCGAATTGCAAGAAGCGATGGAACGCGGCGGCGAAGAAGAAATGCTGGCGGTCAAAACACGCTTGGTCAATGACTACCGCGAGAAATTTGCCAATCCCTATGTGGCGGCCTCGCGCGGTTTTGTGGATGATGTCATCATGCCCAGCGAGACCCGTCCTCGTATCATCAATGCGTTGGAAATGCTCTCCAATAAACGCGATACCAATCCGCTCAAAAAACACGGCAACATCCCACTGTAAAAACCGATCAACCCCGCGCTTGGAAAATACCCCTCGAAACAGGGGTGTTTTTTTGTTGACGACTTTAATAAAAAGAACTTTTGTGCTATTTTTAGAGATAAAAGATTGAAAGGAGAATTATATGTTGAGTGTGGAGATTCGGCATCGGGTTATTGGTGGGAAAACCAATGAACTACCCGATGTGGTCTTAGAGTTGCTAAACGAAGAAATCACAACAGCAGAACTGATCCAGCGCGGCGTTGAGGAACAAATTCGTGATCTTATCCTACACCACCAGTTAGATGTCGAGCAGGCGCGGCAGGCATTCGATAGACACTATCTCACCGACACTCAAGTAAAACAACAAGCCCAAACAGGAGCCATTCGGTATCCGTCAAAAAAAATCTCTGACTTGCCTGAAATTGATTTGGCGGTGGAAATTGACAAAGCCATCACCGCATTTGAAAACCAAACCTACATGATTGTGGTAGATGGGCGACAGGTAGAAGGGCTGGATGAAGTATTGAAACTTCAACCAACCAGCAAAATTACCTTTTTGCGTTTGACCCCCCTGCGTGGAGGTTGAAGCATGTCCATTGTTGAAATTGAAAAGTGCTTGCGAAAAGGGCTGGTGGAAGGACAAAAGCATGCTTACAGGGCGTATTCCTTTGTCGGGGAATGCCTTGAATCATTGCTTGTTTTACCCACTTCAACAGAACAACTGGATTTGATCACTCGTTTTATCAAAGGTGAACTTAATCCACCCGGCAAAATTTATTTCTCCATTAGTCAGCCATCGGTGTACGACGTTGGTCATTGGATTCAACTTTTGAATCATTTGGAACGGCATGGGCAATTGAGCTATGAGCTTTTTTGCGCGGCGGTTGACCAGATGCCGCATATCCTAGTCGCATTAGGCATACGACGCGATCAATACAACATTGGCCTGCAAATATCCTATCATACATCCAAAGATGAGATTGTGCCGGAATATCGGCCCAAATTTCTCCAATATACTGACCGACTGGCATGGGAATGGGCGCAGAATATTTCGACTACGGACAAACAACAAAGGCTTATTTGTATTGCCCATCTCTATGGGAGTCGCTATTTACTCCTAGCCGCACAATATCATGTGGAATATCAACTGGGTAAGCTAACCGATGTTTATGGCTGGACTACCCCCGAACAAGCGGTTCGGCATTTGGCAGGGGCAGAGGCAGTTGAACCCACAACCGAAGCCGAACGCGCCGAATTAATCCAGACCCTAAAACAATTCCCGCGCGAAACCCTGATGGCTCTATTTCCAGTAGCAACTCATTCGCGCAATCTGTTAGTCGAGGCGCTTGGGTGGCAAGATGCGATACCCGTGATCGAGTTGGTCTTTCAGATTGCCGAGCAGGAATTTGAGACAGAGGGCTATGCGTATCGAGATATTCCCAATTCGATTGATCCAGCAAGTGGAGTGTTGGATTTTTGGGCAGTACAGGCCGTGTTCGCGAAATTCACAAACAAGCGTTTGGCCGAAATCTTTAAATTCTTGCGGCAATCCGGGGCGGGTATTAAAAACACTCTAACGCTGTTGGAAGCGGTCGTCGGGCTGAACGGGGAAAAAGTTGAAAAAGGCATGAAGCATGATAGCCAAATTGCGATAAAGGCTTATGGATTGCTGCCGCTGGAACGTGGTGATGCAGAAATAATGGAGCGATATGTGGCCCTAAAAACATCTGCCGCGAGTGCCAAACAATTTGGGCAGCGTCGCCGCCTTACCCATGCCGCCGCAGCACAGGCTGGGTTGGCAAATCTGGCTCAGGTGGCCGGTTATGAGAACGCGCATCGGCTAGAGTGGGCTATGGAAGCCAAAATTGGTCAGGAGATTGCCCCGGCAGGCCGCACATGGCAAATTGGCGAATATTGTGTGACGCTTAGTCTAGATGACGCCGATGTGAGCGTTGTTGTTCGCAAGGGGGAACGCACTCTAAAATCCGTGCCCTTGGCAGTGCGGGGCACAGTGGAGTATCTCGAAGTTAAGGAGGCCATCAGTCAAATTCGCGCTCAGGCCGGTCGTTTGCGGAGTGAATTAGAGACATTATTGGCAAGCGGGGAATGGAGTGAGCCAGACCAACTTCAAAACTTTCTAAATCTTTCAATAGGACGTGCTTTCTTAGGAAAACTCTTGTTGAGATTTGAAAATGGGGCTATTGGCTTGCTAGAACCCGAAGAATTCGCAGTTCGGGATTTGCACGGCCAGCTTTTTCCCATTGATATGCGTGTAATGTTGGCCCATCCCTATCATCTTTATCAGGCAGAAAGTCTTGCTGCTTGGCAGCGCGAAATTGTGCATCGTCGCATCACACAACCTTTTAAGCAGGCGTTTCGGGAATTGTATCTGCTCACCCCGGCTGAACGAGAAACCCATATCTTTTCAAATCGTTTTGCGGGTCATGTTTTGGATGCACGCATCGCTGGAAAGTTGTTTGGAACTAGAGGGTGGCGGGTTACATCCGGCGATGTGGTTGTGCCTTATAAGGTGTTTCGTGGAATGCGGGCCGTTTTTGAGTTACCAGATGCCTACCACTATCTAGGTGGGGACACACCAATTACGACTGATCGTATTTATTTTCAATCGTCTGAGCGGCTTTCGCTGCGTAATTGGCAACGCGATGAAGAATCTATGATACCAATTGAAAATGTGCCGCCGCTGGTTTTCTCGGAAGTGATGCGGGATGCCGATTTGATTGTCTCAGTGGCGCAGTGGGAACGCGACAATGCAGGGGCATTATCACCCGAAAGTTACCAACGGCGGGGTGAGTTAATCACCACTTTGTTGGATGAGCTAGGGTTGCCGGGGGTCACAGTAGAGGGGCATTTCGCCTATGTCACCGGGAAATTGGCAAAATATCGAGTGCATTTGGGGAGTGCGGTTATCCATATCGAGCCGGGCAACTATCTGTGCATCGTGCCCGACCGGTGGGGAAAGACCCATGAAAAGCTATTTTTGCCTTTTGCCGATGGATACGACACAAAAGCGAGTGAAGTCATCAGCAAAATTTTATTACTAGTTGCCGACGATAAAATCAAAGACCAATCTATTTTAGCGCAAATAAAAAGAGCCTAAGGTCGGCTCTTTACTGAAATGATACGATGGCATCAATTACTTGGGAAAGTTCTCTAATAGCTCAACCGCCGTACCCAACTGATTCTCACTGGCGACATAGGTATAGATACCGCTGAGATCGCCGTACAACCCTTGCTGTGAAATCGGAATACCATGTTGGGCCAGATAATCGGTGACACGCTGGGTATTCTGAACAGGAAACGCGATGTGATGTGCTCGTTCCCCATATTGATTGAGGAAATCACGCCACACACTCGGCTTCTCGTCGGGTTCAATTAGTTCGATTTGAAGCTGACCGACATTAAAAAAGCAGAGTTTAGCGATGGCATCACAGGGTTGACCGTTATAAGTAGTTTTCACGACATCATAACCGGGGGTGCTGAAAATTGGCGGTTTAGGCAGACCCAAAACATCCGAGATGCGTTGGGCCGTCTTTTCAATATCTCGCACCATAATGCCGACCTGACACACCGTATCTGTTCCAATGCCTTGATCGGGGTTAATGGGTGGTGAGCTAAAAGTCCGGTTGCTGCTGAAATGCTCCAATAATTCAATCACGATTGCCATGTCTTTATCGGTATTGAGATAGGTATACATTCCTGCCCGTTCGCCAAAATAGCTTTGCTGGATGATCTCATAGCCATGTTCGACCAACGACGCAGCGGCTTTTTCGGTGGGCGAAGGGGAAAATGCGATATGGTGAATGCCCTCGCCATGCTGATCCAAAAAATCATGCCATGCGTTGGGTGCATTCAGTGGTTGCAGCATTTCAAATTGCACCTGACCCATTTGGATACAACAAATTTTGGTGCGGACATGGGTCTCTTGACCGTGATAATTGGCATGGGGATCATCATGTAACAGAACAGTCGCGGGATTGGGTAGCCCTAAAATTTCAGTGTAGTGGGCGGCGGTGCGTTCAATATCGCGGACGATAACGCCGATTTGGATCACGGTTTTTTGCTCGATACCAGACACAGGCATGATGAACTCCTTTATTTGGCGAAGTCGGCGTAAGCAGCTTCCATCAACAAGAAAAAGGCTTGGCCTTCGGTGGCGATACCCGGACGGTCAAAATTGGGCGCTCCACAGACGGATTGTACAAAGCCATAGGCATCCACTTGCTGATGGACGGCAGCACGCATAACATCGGCATGAGATTGATAGCTGGTATCGAGTATACCGAATTGAAGTCCCCGATAAATGGAATAGGCCAGCATTTGGGCCAAATTCGTTTCGACAAATGTGGCGGGCTGGTCAACCACATTATGAAACAGGCCATCTGTACGCTGATAAACTAAACACCCATCAATGACTTCCTTCAGGCTTTCAATTAACCATTGGCGCTGGGTATTCATCGAATCAGGCAGTGCCATAATAACCCGCATCATGCCAGCCGCAGCCCAACCATTCCCGACTCCCCAATAATCTTGGCGCTCAAAGGCTTTTTTGCCATCATCCCAAATATGCGAAAAAAGCTTCTTATCGAGATTCCACAGATAGTGTTTTAATCCTTCCAATTGGCGCACGGCCTCCGCTGGATAACCCGCTATGGCAAGGAACGGTGGAGCCATGTATGCCGAGTCAATCCACAGTTGGGGCGCGGTGGTAATGTGATGCAATATCCCATCAGCAGTACGCGGCGCAGTGTACAGCAAATAATCCGCCATACGCTGGGCTGAATGCCGTAGTCCTGCATCCCCCGTCAATTCGGCTGCTTTTAATACGGCTGTCCCATTGACGGCGGGGTCAGTGACAGCATGGGCAACATCCGGCATGGCAAGGCGTCCATCAGGAATTTGCAGATAGGCCGAATCCTTTGCCAGCAAAATCATGGTTTCGAAATCGCCCACTTCCAAAAGGGCCTGCGCCGCCACCCCCTGCTCCCACGGGCGACGCTGCATCGCCAGCATAGCGCGTTTTACTTTTTGGATTTTCTTAGATGAAAGGGAGGACACATAATCTCCTTCGGGGGATCAGGCAGATCATATTTTGTTAATATGCGCCAATCCTAAACAACACCTTCGGGGCCGTTTGCAGCAAAATCTGTAAATCGAGCGCCAACGACCAATTCTCAATATAATAAATATCCAGCAGGCACATCTCATCAAACGGCACTTCGCTGCGACCACTAATTTGCCACAGACCCGTCATCCCCGGTTGCACTTTGAGCCGCTGATGCTGCCATGTCTCATACAAAGCCACTTCCCGTGCCAGTTGCGGACGTGGCCCCACCAAGCTCATTTGGCCCTTGAGCACATTAAAAATATTCGGCAGTTCATCCAGACTGGCCTTCCGCAAAAATTTACCCACACGGGTGATGCGTGGGTCGTTCACCAATTTGGGGCGACGCAGGTCTTCATTGGTTTCCCGCATCAGTTTTTCCCACAGCGCATCCGCCCCATCCACCATCGAGCGGAATTTAATCATGCGGAAAGGTTTCCCGTTCAAGCCGATGCGTTCTTGGGTAAAAAATGGCACGCCGGGGGTATCTAAACGAATCGCCAGCGCGATCAGTCCAATAATCGGCAGTACAAAAGGTAGCGCCAATACCACGACGGTGACATCCAATACCCGTTTAATAATTCGATTGGCTGGGTGGAATTTCACCTCACGGTGCAATCCCAATAGGGGAATCCCGCCCAAATTTTCTACCTGCACCTGCGACAAATTAAGCTGATATAGGTCAGGTACGGTTCGCACCTCGATTTTGCGCCGTTCGCATTCTTTGACAATGCTGACAATTTGGCGATGCTGCTCCCACGGCAGCGTCACAATCACAAAATCAACCTCTTCTTGATCCAATACCGTTGGCAGATTGCTAATCGCCCCGAATGAGGCCACTCGACCCAAATCGCCACGATGAGGGTCTTCATCTACAAACCCCATTGCACGATAGCCGAGGTCAGGCCGTGCCACTAAGGTTCGCAGCACTGCCAACCCCAAATCACCAGCCCCCACAATCAGCACCCGTTCGACCCCGATACCACGTTTTTGCAACCGCCGGATGACGTTCCGCAACAACAACCGCGAAAAACCAAGCAGGATAATGGTCAAAATAACCGCTTGCACAATCATCAAACGCGAGAAAACCAATGGGCGAAGCAAAAAGCTCAAGGCCATAATCACTACCGCTCCATTGGTGGCGGCGTTACCAATCGAAAATAATTCATTTGTCCAAGTCCGCCCCCGCCGATTTTCGTACAGCCCTGCCCCTTGATCGGCAATCAACACCCATACCATAAAAATCAAGGCATAGGGGATGTATGGAGCAAACGGCGCGGTGTTGGCCTCATCTACCGGCTGAAAAAGTTGCAAGGTGTAGCGCATATAGTAGGACAAGAAAAACGAAACCACAATCAATCCTGCATCCATCAGCAAAAGCCGCCATCCCGTCCAGCGATAATAGCTGGTCAAGCGGCGGTCACGACGAGTCACAATTGATTCCTGTGCTACTTTGGGGGGCAGATTTAAAGAAGATTCAATAGGGGCGTCTGTTTTCGACGTTGCCATTTTTTTACCGACTTACTTTAAAACTCGTTGATAACTTAATACTGTTTCTAGAGCCGTGCGTTCCCATGTAAAATTCGCGGCCCATGCTCGGCCCCGCTGACTTCGTTCAGCCCGCCATGCACTATCATGAATCATACGCGCCAGGGCCTGTGTCCATGCACTTTCATCATCTGGTGGCAAAAGTACCCCCGCCTCCCCTGCTGCTTCTGGCAAAGATGAGGTGTTCGATGCAATCACGGGTGTCCCACAGGCCATTGCTTCAACAATAGGCATCCCAAAACCTTCAAACAGGGTTGGATAGACCAAAGCCTCTGCTGCGTTATACCACCCCACCAGCGAATCTACAAAACCCGGCACATGCACCGTATCCGCCAATTGATAGTGCTCTATTGTCGCAAAAATCTCGTCATACATCCAGCCCTTACCGCCCCCCAAAATCAAGTGAACCGCTTCCCGATCACTTTTAGGCAATTGAGCATACGCCCGCAGCAGCATCGGTAAATTTTTGCGAGGTTCGAGCGTGCCTAAGAAAAAGAAAAAGCGCTCCGGTAGATTCTTTTCCCGTCGAAAAGCCTCAATTTCATCTGGCGGCAGTGGGCAAAATTCATCGGATACTCCCGGCACAGCCACATCAATTTTTTCGCGGGGAATGCCCATCAATTTGACCACATCATCCGCTGTACTTTCCGAAATCGCAATCACCCGCGTAGCTCGTTGACAAGTGGCTTGCGTAAACGCCTGCAAATATTGGCGCCGCGCCCCCGAAAGCACTTCTGGATAGCGGATAAAACTCAAATCATACACCGTGACCACTGACGGGCATGGCACCAACCGTGGCCCCACAAACGCCATCGCATGATATAAGTCCGGGCGAATCTGTCGCAACGCCAACGGTTGGATAACTTGTTCCCAGACAATGCGACGCTTGGGGTCATCCGTATTAAACATCCCTTGTCGCTGTTCCATACGTGGAAAATCCCCCTGCAAAGGATGATTCAGCATCACCGTATAGCGCAACGATTCATCTAATGCGGGTAAATTCGACAGCACACCATAAATATACCGATGGATACCCGCCGAGCGATAACCCGACCCGCGCCCTAACAGATGGGCATTAATTGCAATATGCTTAATCAATTGCTATACACCCGATAGGAAACCGTCAGGGCTGTCCCTACTAGGCTGTCGACTCGCATCACCCCACGTCGCCCCTCGGCGGTAATAAACCCAATCAGTGATCCTGTGCCAATGTTGCTGCCGGGTAGGATAAAGTTTATCACCACACTTGGATCAATTGCATTGTAATCAACCGCCTCAAATGCCCCAGCATACACAATGCCAAACCGCGCATTGTTTTGGCCTTCAATTTGTGTGCCTGTCCAGATCATATCAGCCGTACCACCTGCAAAATCAAAGGCTGTACCTACTGGAATTTGCACGAAGTCAATCCGGCTCAAAATTGGGCGATCCGATACATAGGTCAAGGGGAAAACATTATTGTTCTCGTTACTCTCCAGCACTGCATTCGTCGCATCAACCGTAATGCTGCTGGTATACGATCCTGTTCCATCCACTGTGCCATTCAAGGTCACAATCGCCGATTGCCCTGCCCCCAAGCCTGTCGAACCCGCCGTAATGGTAAGATTGCCCGGTTGCAAAATCGCGGACACCGAAAATGACCCCGCCGCGTTGACACCCAAATTCCGAACCGTCACTTGCACGGTAAAAGGTTGACCGGGAGAAATCTGGGGCGGGCTCAAAACAACCCCCTCAATTGTCAAATCAATCCCCTCACTCAACTGCCCCGGCTCTATACCCGGATTATTGGTACCGGGTTGGACGATCGGGAGTTGACTTAGCAAATTGCCGGGGTCAAACACATCCACAATATCCGCCGCGACCCACACCGTCTGCCCCTCATGATTGATCACAAGCCATGTAAAATCGGCGTTCGACCCAATCACCGTCGCGGTATCACCCAATTGCAGTTGGCCCACAATCTCATATTCTGTACCCGGCCCAGCCCGCAGATTGACACTTTCCTGTGGCACGGTCAAAGTCACTTCGCTGGGTGTCGCCGAAGGGATAGGGGTTAAAGTTGGGGTCGGGGATGGTGACGGGGTATAGGTCAGAGTTCCCGCCAATCCCACTACCCGCACATCGGTTGCCACCAGATCATCATCGCCCAGACGAACATTATTGGCGAAGCGTGCTACCAATTGCGGCCCGCCCAAATCACCCATCGTGTAAACCGTGACTGCCCGCGAAAAATCCCCACCGCCATACGTACTTGGCTCCAAGCGCCCTTGCACAGCATAAATCGTGGGGGTTTGCAGCAGTCCCTCGCGCAATTTGGTAATGTCCCCCCCGGTTTGCTCAATCTGGCGGCGTAAAATCCACACCGCATCATAGGCGGCGGCTTCTACCCCCGTTGGGATGCTGTTAAAGCTCGTGACATAATCCACTAAAAAAGCCCGTCCCAGTTCCGTTGGAGTGGTGTACGACCACGAAGTCGCCCCCATCATGCCCCGCGCCAATGAAATCGGAATCGCGCCGGATCGTACTGCTTCTTGAGCATCCCGGTAAACAAACAAGCCCGTAAACCCATTCTCGCGCAATCTCAGCAGCAGTGTCTCCGCATCTTCGGGTGGCCCCCACATCACCACTGCGGCAGGCGCACCTTGCAAAATTCTTTCGGCATCGGCCTGTAGGTTACTGTTATCAATTTCTTGAATTTTGACGGTCGGGGTCAGGCTTCGATTCACCAAAATTCCTTCAAAGCCCAGCAAGGCCTCGGTTGAATCCACATCTGTTTGAATCAGGGCAAAACTGGTGATAGCACGTTCATCAATCAATACTGTCGCCAAGCCCTCGTTATAAAACCGATCTGCGGCTCGGATGCGCATAATATTGTCACTAGGGTCAAGTTCAGTCAGGGCGTCGGTCGTCGCCAGTGTCAGCACCGGTACTTCAGCTTGGGCCAATACCTCTAAATTTGGAAAAGCCAGCCGATTATCCACCGGCCCAATAATAGCAATCGCTTTTTGGGCAACCAGTGAAGTAACCGCATCTGGCACACCATCGGGTGCAAAAGGTGGCCGATTGGGATACACGACTTGCAACCGATACAACGCGCCATCTGGCCCAACAATGCCGCCCTCCCGATTAATTTGATCAATCGCCAGCCGCACTCCAAAATCACCTGTTGAGCTAGGGGCTTGCATAAAACCAATATTCAGTGTTTCAATCGCCTGTGTCGAGGGGGCAGCGTTGGTTAATCCTATTGCACTGACCACCAACAGCAGGGTCAGCATCGGTATAGCAATTTTTTTCAAGGAGAGCATCGTACATTCTCCGAACGGCATTTCCTTATATCATGCGCTTAATAGTACCGTCCACAAAAAATCCGGCAAGCCAAACTACCCTTGTGTTTCTATCCAAACAGAGGATAATCGGCGCTGTTTTGCAATTTTGGAGGACGAAGTATGCCTTTGCGTCGGTTGGTGATAGCAGCGGTTTCTGGCTTGATGCTGGCGGTCTTCGCAACTGAGAGTACCGTTTCTGCACGACAAGATGACGATTTCCCATCGCTCTCGTCGCTCCCATCCCCCGCCCGTCAATCCGAAACAATCAATCTGCGGGTTTGGTGGCCGGATATTCTCTATTCAGAAAATGCCGCAACCACGCTTGAAAACCAGTTCGATAGCTTCCGCAGTGCCTATGTCACCGTCAGCCTTGACCTGCGTTATCACGAATATCAGCCAATTGACACCATGCACCGCCTCACCTTGACCCGTGATGTCGCCCCCGGGGCCCTACCCGATCTCACCCTGATGCGTTATGAAGAAATTGTCACCGCCGTCAACCGTGGGTTGCTCCAACCCGTTGAAGGACTGCTACCCCCATCTGTATTCAATGATCTGGCCGACAATATCTTGGCTTTGGGTCAAATCGGGAATGAGTTTTACGGCATCCCCTATCTACTTTCAGTCGATCACATGCTCTACACGGGCGCTGTGCCTACCCCACCCCGCGATTTTACTGATTTTCTAGGGCAAGATACGCCCCTTTTGTTTGCAGCGCGACCTACCAGCGGCCAAACCATCAACGACATGCTGCTAATTCAGTACCTCGCTGAAGGGGGCTATTTCGTAGATCAGCAAAACAATCCGGCCCTCAACGAAGAAGCAATGTTAACGGTGCTAGATTTTTATAATGCGGCCAACCAGCGCGATTCATTCAGCCCAACCCTCCAAGAAGCCTTGCAGTTTCAAACGCCTACCGATTATGAATTGCAAGTCTCAGCCGATAGCCCGGTCTTGGCTCTGATAGATTCCAGTGATTACCTACGTAACCGTAATCGCCTACCTAAAGAAGCCCAAATCACCCCACCCCTCACTGCGGATGGTCAACCGTTTACCTTGTTAGATGGATGGATGTGGGTATTACTAACCAATGATCCGGCCCGTCAAATTCAGGCCCGGAATTTTTTGACGTGGATGATGAATTCCGACAATTTAACCGATACAGCCCTTGCCCTTGATATGCTTCCCAGTCAGCAACGGGCCTTACGGGTGATTGCCGAGGATAACAACCTCACCCTCTTAAGCAATTTAGTCAGCGTCGCCTATTTCCTGCCACCCGATCAGCGCCAAAATGCTGCGGCCCTTGCGCTCCAAGCCGCTTTTGAATCGGTTTTACAGGGCACCCGACCCGATGCCGCTGCTGAAACTGCACTGGCAAGTCTGAGAAACTAGCGTAAACTAAGCGGTCAAAACCTCAAATTCTTTATGAAATGCCGCTTTTAACTCTGCATCACGGAATTTGACGCTGCTGGTTTGGCACAACCGCAGTCCCCGTGTATAGGCTTCTTCATGCGCTGTCCCGATTACCGCCTGCAATCCGGCTACCCCGGCCACCAATGGCAAAACCGGTGCGAGTGTGTTGGGGTAAATAAACACGTCCGCATCACGTTCCACTTTTTCGCGCACCACCACACCGCCAAACCCAACAAATAAATCCACACCATTGCCGCGTGTCGCCAAATCACTGGCCCCGTCCCCCACCAGCAACCGCCGTCCAAACAAATCCCCGGCCAATTGACGCACAATATCAGGTTTACCCGCCGAAACCGTCAATGGCCCTTCTTCATAGGCCATATACCGCTGTTTTTGCTGTGAGGCTTGGTCATAATATCGCCACCATTCCCCCGACAACTCGTTATATTCCAACGATACGGCCCGGATATGCTCGGATTTAACCCCTAAGCGTGTGCCAAATCCATTAACCGCGTCAGCTAAACCACCACTGATGATAAACACATGCTTCGCTAAAAATTGTAAGGCATTGATAACTTCTTGGGCATCGGGGACAAGGTTTTCCCAATACAATTGCTCAACTACGGCCAGTTGCCCCCGTGTGGGATTAATGGCCTTCAATCGCTTGCCATATACTTCCGCCAGATCGAGTTCACCATTCATCGCTTTTTCGGTCAACACACCCACCCGCATCTCTTTACCCTTCATGCGGGCCAATTCGTCAATACCTTCAATAGTGGTGAGGGTGCTGTCGCAATCGAAAAACACGAGGTCAGTGGTTGTCCAACGCAGCATGATGTTATCTCGCTATAATGAAATGGGTGGTCGGCAAACGCTGTAATTCTACAATAGGGCCAAGCGGACGCAACAGGTGATTTTGACCAAAGTCAACGGGGATAACTATTTTCGGCTACCCCCGCTGAATCGCTTATTTCACAGGCATTGTTTCAAACATGACCACCTGTTGAAAATGAAACATCTGAATGGTGGTCTCATCCATCACATTTCCAAGTGACCCTGCTTCTGGCAGGCTCATAAACTTAGCCCCTGCCGCCATGGCCTCTTCATGACTGTTCCAATAAACCACATCCGCCCATTGCCCCTCATTCGTCATCAGTAGTTCGCGTCGAATGTAGCCCGGTTGTTCCGCCAACCATGCTTGGATCATATGGGTCGCCTCTATCATCGCCTGTTCGTCAACCCCCGGCTTGGTACGAAACAGAACCAACTCAATGACTGGCATGTTATTCATTCGATTTTGCCTCCATAAGATCGCTTGTATGTATATCTCCATCTTATGGGCTACACCTGACAACCCTATGTCAGGAGGTTTGCAAGTTGTAGCGCTTCTTCTCGAATTTGCCGCCGCAATTCATATGGCGCTAGAACCTCAATGGCAATTCCCCAACCCATCAACCAGTTTTTGATTTCTGTCAATCGCTCAACCTGATAGGTCATGATAACAAATTCCCCCTGCATTTCTTCCATCTGGAACCCATAATGTTGCCTTTCGCCCATCCACCGTGCCACTGCCTGACTACAGCGTACCCGCACTTGAATGACAGGTTTTTCTGGGTCAGGTTCGGGACGGCGTTCTGCAAAAACCTCATTCAGCACTTGCAGCGATTCAACACGATCCAACCGAAAAGCCCTTTGATCTTGCCGTAGCCGACAATAACCATCAAAATACCACACCCCTTCGCCAAACGTTAGGAAATGTGGCTCCACTTCCCGTTCCGTCACTTCTTGCCGATTGAAGCCATAATATCGAATAAACACCACCCGCTTGTCCAATATGGCCTGCTGCAGTTGCATCAAATAGGGATTCTCAAGATCAAAGTTCCCACGTGGCATCACAAACCGGATGATGTCGGCCCGTTGGCGTGCCAATTGACTTTGACGCAGGGGCAGTGCCGCTGTAATTTTTTCAATCGCCCGTTGTGTTTCCTCGGCATAATTACCCGACGCCGCCAACATTGAAGCACCCAAAAACAATGCGCTGGCTTCATCGGGGGTGAACACCAGCGGGGGTAAATAAAACCCCTCCATCAATTCATACCCCTGCCCCGGCAACGATATAATTGGAATACCCATTTGCATCAGCGCCGCCATATCGCGGTAAATGGTGCGTTCGCTAATTTCAAATGCCCGCGCCAGCTCAATCGCCTGTACGTGCCGCCGTGTTTGAAGCAATAACAAAATATTAAAAAGTCGGTCTATCCGATTCATAGCCAATCTCAGCCTTAGTCAGCCCTTGTTTTCCATGCTATAATTTCGCCGATTCGCCCGAAAGGAATTCTAACGAATGCCCACAAAACAATACCCTTACGACCTATCCGTCGTACTACCCGTCTATAACGAAGAAGACAACATTCATCTAGTGCATGACGAACTCGCTGGTGTGTTAACCGAGATGAATGTTCGTTATGAAATTATCTATGTGGACGATGGTAGCCGCGACAAAAGTGCTGAACGACTCGCTGAAATCGCTGCAAAATCATCCCATGTCAAAGTGGTCTATCTACGTCGCAATTTTGGTCAAACCGCTGCCATTCAAGCCGGGATTGACCAAGCCACTGGTGCGATTATCACCCTGATGGATTCGGATATGCAAAACGACCCCCATGAAATCCCCAAGATGAAAGCCCGCATGGAAGAGGGGTTTGATCTAGTCAGTGGTTGGCGCAAAAACCGCAAAGATAAAATGGTCTCTCGCCGTCTGCCTTCCATAGCGGCCAATTGGCTGATTTCTAAAGTCACTAAAGTCCATTTGCATGACTACGGCTGCACCCTCAAGATGTACCGCCGCGAAGTCCTAGATCACGTCCGGCTCTATGGTGAGATGCACCGCTTTATTCCCGTCTTGGCCTTCGGGGCAGGTGCTAAAATTGATGAAATGGTCGTCAATCACCGCGCCCGTCTACATGGCAAAAGCAAATATGGCCTGTGGCGCACCGCCAAAGTCGCCCTCGACCTCATGACCGTGACTTTTCTCATCAAATATAACACCCGCCCCATGTATATTTTTGGTGGCGCCGGGTTCGTTTTTGGTGGACTCGGCACGCTCTCTTTCTTGGCGATGCTACTTGACACCATCATCACAGGCGACGCGCTCGTCTCAACCCCGCTGCCATTTTTCGGCATTGTGCTCTTGGTTGCCAGCATCCAATGTGTGCTGCTTGGCCTCATTATCGAAATGCTGATGCGTACCTACTATGAGTCGCAAGGCAAAGGGCCATATACCATCCGTTCTATCATCACACCTGACAATCAATAAGTCTTCGCTCTATATCAAAGCCCTTCTCGCCAAGATTCACAAAGATAGAGAAGGGCTTGCTTAACGTCGTTCATACCTTTCCCCTCTGCCCTTATGCAAATACTTTCATCCACCGAAAATTTGTGCTACGCTTCACATAGGGTAATAAAAAATTATCGAGGAGTTTCTGGCACACGTGATGCGGCGCAGAGACAGACAAAACGAATTGGTCGTAGCGGTGGTCGTGGTTGGCGCAATGGCAATGGCGCTGGCCTTTGGCATTATCTTGACGTTGGGTAGCCAAAACGAAGATAAACAAACCGGTTCATCCACCCACACTGCCACCATAGCCAATACCCGCGTCCCCATGAATGTGCCCACCACCGATACCATCTCGGTTATCAATCAAACCGAAACCGCCCTTGCCATTACCCTAACGGCTGTCTCAAGCAACTTGACTGGCACTACGCCTGCCCCCACCGTTGTAACACAGGCTGAATCGCCCGAACCCAGCGCGACGCCATCTGCTACTGAATCACCCGAACCGTCCCAAGTCGCTAGCCAAACACCGACCTCCACACCCTCGGATGCGCCTACCATCCGCGCATCGAGTACAGCAACGGCTTCGGAAATTGCAGAAACACCTTCAATCACGGCCTCAGCTACGTTAGAGCCATCCCGCGAACCCACCAATACACGCACCACTGCCACTCGCGCCGCTAACTCGACTAAGGTGCTGGCGGCTAGTCCAACATTTACACTCACGGCGACCAACACACGAACTTTGACTCCAACCGCCACTTCAACATCTACCGCGACCCTGCGCCCGACCCGCACTACAGCACCCTCGCGTACCCCTACCGTGACCGTTACCCCAAGTCCGACGCGCACCCCGCGGCCACCTGTACCGCCACCCGCTACGCGGCGACCCACATCAACTCAGACTTTGACAATTACGCCCTTCCCGTCCGCGACCATTACGCCAACGGTCTTGACCGCTACGCCAACCGCCTGCGTACCGCCTAAAGATTGGGTGCCTTATATTGTGGAGATTGGGGATACCCTGTTTGAAATTGCCCAAAGTGTCGGTCTGCGTACCGATGCCCTGCGCCAAGCCAATTGCCTTACCGGGTCAAATATCCAAGCCGGACAAACGCTCTACATTCCGCCCAATACGGGTCTTATGAATACCACCCCCGGCGTCCCGGAATCCATTGGCTGCGACTTCCCCACCGTACTGATTACCGAACCGCGTCCCGGCCAGCTATTCATTCGCACTTTCGATATTCGGGGCATTGCCGATTTCCCCAATTTTGGGCGCTATGAATTACAAATACGGCCCGCGGATTTGGCAACTGATGTTTTTACCACCCTGTCGCAAAACACTTCACCCGCCCCCTTTGAGGGTGTGTTGGGTCAAGTCGACCCCAGCCGCTATACCCCCGGTAACTATTGGATACGTCTGATGATCTATAGTGATCAGGGTTATGAATTGTCCTATTGTGCCATCCAACTCACCTTTTCACGCCCATGACCAATATCACGATTCGCCGCGTCGAAGGCGACGAAATGATGGAGATGTTTTATCTACTGCTCGGTTATGCCTTTCGTGCATCCCCGCCGCTCCAAAGTCGTGAAAATTGGCTACCGCTTCAAAAAAACAGCTACGAAGCAACCTTTTTAGTCCTTTTCGAGGACGACAAACCCGTTGTCAGTGCTGCCTACCACCCCATGACCCAAAATGTGCGAGGCCACATCTATTCAACTGGTGGCGTTTGGGGGGTTAGCACCCTCCCGCAGGCCCGCCGCCAAGGCTATGCACGTCAAATCATGTCTGCCCTATTGAATACTATGCGGGAAGCGGATGTAGCATTTTCCCTACTCTATCCCTTCCGTGAATCATTTTATGAGCGGCTGGGCTATACCACCTTTCCCCAGCCCCGTATCGCCAAATTTAACCCCGCCACCCTTGCCCCCCTCCTAAAATACGATTTTCCCGGCAAGGTCGAACTCTATACGCTGGCGGAGGGCATTGCCGAATATCGCGCCTATCTGCAAAGGCGACAGGCCCACATCCACGGGATGGGTTTATTTGGTCAATGGAGTGAAGCCTATCTCAAAGAAATGAACAATCGCTGGGTAGCCCTTGCCAAAGTGGATGGGCAGATGGTTGGGGCCATGCTCTACTTTATTGAAAAATTGGGTGGGCCAATGCCTGTCATTCGTTTTTATTATGACCACAGCGTCGCCAAATATTTATTACTCGAATGGCTGGCACGTCATGCCGATCAAGTCGCCGAAGTTGAGCTACAACTTCCGCCCTATGAACAACCCGAAACATGGTTAGCTGACCTCCACCCCAAACTTGAACCATTTGATCCACCGATGGGTCGGATTTTAAACATTCAACAAATTGGGGGAATGCAAGTCGGGTCAGGGCAGTTTTCAGCGCACATCCGCGACCCTTTTTGCAACTGGAACGAAGGGCTATATCAATTTGAGTCAGTGGATGGCTTGTTAAAAGTCACCCCCACTGACCGTGCCGATTGTGAGCTAACTATTCAGGCCATCTCAGCCCTTGTCTTTGGGACGCATACCCCGGCTGATTTTGCTTTACGGGGGTGGGGTAATCCATCGCCTGCGACCATCGCTACCATGCACCAACTCTTTCCACCCATACTGCCCTATGCCCATGAGCGTTTTTAGAGGCTCAGCTTAAGCCGCAGGTTCGGCCACGAATAGCCATAGGCGATGGTCAACCATGCCTCCCGCACAAGCCTCGATTGATCACCAACTACTTCTGGGCATCCGTAGGAATTATCATAATTCTGGTCAAAACAAATGAGGATTTCTCTCGCTGGAAATATCTCGAATAGCCCTCTCAGAAAACGAACCAACGTTATATCTGGCGGATTAGTTTTATAAATCTGATCCACAAGGTCACTGCTACCAAATCCAATCGAGTCCCAATAGGGCAGGCCTATATCATGGGCTATCTTGCGATACTGCTGTTCCATCAGCATCCCGCCATAATCGTCATAGATGTCGTTACTGGGGTCAATCTCGAACACCAAAAACTCGTGCTGGCGGCTTTTGGGTAAATTGAAAAGGGTATTAAAGGAATGCCTCTCCAATATCTCCTCAATACTCAAAATCCAGCCTCGCTTTTGCCCCAATTCAACAAGCTGCTGAATCGCCTCGGCCCTATCATCCTTCAATTCAATCGCCCCATAGAAAAATAATGTCATTTTTCTAGAGCCTCTTTTTCGACGGGCAACCCCTCCATCGCCATAATCCTGAGCGCGTTTGTCGTTGGGCAAGGGCCGGGTCGCAGATGATAATCAAACACCATCCGCCCCTCTAGCACTTCTTCGCGGAAATGATAATTCGAGATGCACGGGTTTTCGTCTGCCAGCTTGACCAATTCAAGGTCATGCGTCGCAATCAACCCCAACCCATGCCCGTTCGCCAGCGCCTGAATGTACGACCGACTCCCAATTAATCGTTCGCGGTTATTTGTCCCTCGGAATATCTCATCAATCAAGAAAAACAAGGGCAGCGGGTCATCCACACGCAGTGAATCCACCAACGCCTTCAGCCGCTTAACCTCCGCATAAAAATACGAGATGCCATCGTTCAATGAATCCGTCACACGAATGCAGCTAAACAACCGGAATAATCCAATTTCCAGCGCCCCCGCACACACCACCCCACCCGCATAAGCGAGGCATAAGTTTACCCCCAGTGTCCGCAGAAACGAGCTTTTCCCCGCCATATTCGACCCCGTAATTACGACCACCTCGCCCACCTGCCCCAATACAAAATCATTTGCAACCCGACTGGCATGAGGAATTAAAGGATGCCCTATCGCTTGCGCCTTAAAAACAGCGTTTTCGCTGATCTGTGGGAAGGCATAATCAGGATTTAGGTAGGCGAAATTTGCCAGCGAACAAACCGCCTCTAATTCAAACCACACTTCCAGCCATGCGGGTAATTTTTCAGCCAGCTCCGCCTTTTGCAGATTCAGCCGATGGGCGAAATAGACATCCCACGGAATAACGGCATTCAACATCGTCCACAAAATCGGATTTTGGCGCAATCCCGCCGCTGACACCACCCATGTCACCCGCCGTAATTGGTGCGAGGGTTCGGCCTCAATCACCGGACGGCACAATTCGCGTAAATGCTGTTTATCTCCATACGGATATTGCTCGACATAATGCAGTACCGCCCCCAATTTCCGTAGCGAATCTTCCAATGTCAGTGCCCGTTGAAACAGCACTCCAATTTCCCCCATTTGATTCAGGAAAATGGCGGCATAAATAAACCAAGACACCACCCAAATCGGCGGCAACAGGCCAAACGATGACAGTGCGAACAAAATAATATTCACCGGAACCAGTGCCGCTAAAATCAGCAAAATCGTGCGGAGCGATTTATCGCCGGATTGCTCATTCAACCATTCTAAAATGCGCTGCCCCTCGCGCTGTTCCCGTAGATCACGTGCCGCCAGAACCGCCTGCAAAATCAATTTTCCTCGAAAAATGGTCATCGGGCCAAGTTCTCGCACCAGCGCCTGCCGCCGTTCAATCGCGGATAAATCGGGTCGCTCATTCAACAGCCATTCATGCAGCCGCTGCCCCCCACCATGCGACGCTGCGGTGTTAAGGAGCCGATGCACCTGTAATAAATCGAGGTCAATTTCGAGGGGATGCGTGGTCTGTAATGCTGCGGGTAGCTTTTCCCAATCCAAATCCATTCGGGCGATTTGGGCCGCTTTCCATTTTCGCCATGCCAAGGTACGTTCAGCGGCACGACGAATTCGCGCATGGAAAACCACCAATCCGCTAAACACACTAATGGTCAGGGCAAGACTAATCCAAAAAACCAACAGGCCCATCACAAAATATAACACCACCGTTAGCCCAAATCCCACTGCGATACTCAACAATCGCAGGGTTGCCAACTGATCCACCGTCGCATTTAACTCTTTTAACGTGCCATCCAGCCGCCGCACTTGCCGCTGAATCCCGTCTCGTCTCATCTCGCGTATGGTCAATGCCATGATCCTCTTAAAATAGTCTTTCTTACGGAAAATAATCCCAATAGGTGAGTATACCCGCTTAAAATTGTTGTCTCATAGGGGGTGTTGTACAATGGGGTAAAATTTATACATAAAAAATACACGGGTAGGGGCGCTATGGCTCAAGATCGCGTAAAACAACTTCTGCAGCAGGGCATCGCCGCTGCTAAAGCAGGTCAAAAAGATCAGGCCCGCCAAATTTTGCAACAGGCCGTCAAAATTGACCCGCGCAACGAAACCATCTGGCTCTGGTTGAGCAGTGTGGCGAAAGATGATAAGGAACGCATCTTTTGTCTCAAACAAATTTTGGCCCTCAATCCCCAAAGTGAACTGGCGATTAAAGGGTTACAAGCACTGGGGGTAGCACCCGAACAACAAGCTGCCCAACCACCCGCTGTCCCGGTACTTCCCGCCGAAAAATTGAACAAAATTCAAGCCTCGGTGGATGAATTTCTACGCACCTATAACCCTGAACCCAGCACCATTTTAGAAATCGAGTGGGTGCAAAAGAATAAACGCCGTTATGGTGAGAGCGCCGCCCGCACGGTTCGCCGATCAGCCTATGTCATCGCGGCTGGTGTCGCCGCCCTATTGGTTATCGCCATCGTCGCCATTGCCCTGACGATTGATTTGACTGGTGAAAAACAGGCCAATGTCCGCGCCTCGGTCACGCCCAGTCATACCCCCACCAATACACCGACGGCTACCCCCGGCATTCCCAATACGCCCACCCCCGATTCAATCAGCCCCGAAACCCCTGTCCCTGTGCCCCAAGATTTACCTGTGGGCAATATTTATGGCGGCACACCCACTGCCATCTATCCGCCCTTTAATAACTCGATCAATTTCCAGATGCAAACTGCCGTCGCCTATTATTCCATTGGCAATTATGACGGCCTAAGCACCATTTCGGCTAATGAGCGCACTGCCCAACCCAGCGCCTGCTTCCCCGAAACATATTATTACGAAGCCATTGCCCTAGCCGAACAAGGCGGGCGATTCAATTTGCAACAAGCCAACGATTTGCTTGAGACCGCCCTTCGTCGTGAGCGTGTCCCCAACTTCTCAACCTGCGAAGATTCCCCGCTGCTCAGTGTGGGCCTCTGCGTGGTGGACTACTATCAAGCCTTGGCCGATCCTAGTTCCCCCGATGCCGGACTACTTGAAGATGGGGCCCAGCAGTGCAGTCAAGCGATTGAAACCGACAATCGTATCGAAAAAGCCTATGACACCCTTGCCCAGATTTACCTCGTCCAAGCCTCGCAGATGGGCCTGACCCAGTCCTACAATCGCGCCATCAGTGTCCTCAATCAAGGGCTAGAAATTTACCCGGCCAGTGTCAATTTGCTGCTGACCCGTTCCGAAGTCGAGTTGTCACGGGGCAACCCCGAAGAAGCCCTCATTTACCTCGCTCGCGCCCAAACTGTTGACCCTGCCTCCGAAAAAGTTTTACGGCTCCGTGCGCAGGCCTATCTCAATCTTGCTAGCCTCGCCAGCGGTCAAGAACGCATTATCCGCTATGGTCGCGCTGCCATCGCTGCCGAAGAATATTTGCTTTACTACTCCGGCGACCCCAATGGTTATATCTTATTGGCGGAGGCCCGTCTCCAAGAAGGCAATGTTGACCGTGCCATCTTCACCTTGAACCGTGTGATTGATAACGCCGACACCCTACCCGAAACGGCCCAACCTGCCATTATCGAGGCCTATTCTCTGCGCGTTCGTATCTATCAACAACGCCTCAATTGGCCTGACGCCATCAAAGATTTAGACACCCTTATTTCCCTTGAACCCGACAACCTGACATGGGTCGAACTCCATGCCCAAGCCGCCCGTGAACTGCGTCGCTATCCTGTCCTGCTCAGTGATCTGGATACCCTGTTGACCGATAACCCAACTCGTGGCGATTTAATTTTGGAAAAAGCCCAAATCCTCAGCCAAACTTGCCAATATGAACAGGCCGACATTCAGTGCGACTATCAGGCCGTCTTGAACGACTTATTGACCCCTGACTTTGTGTCGGCTCTCACCCCCGACCAACGCGCCAACGCGAGTGTCTATCAAGCCGAAGCCAACTTTGCCCAGTTGCTAGAAAACACTACCATCAGTGCGTCGAACCGTCGGACGGCCCTCCAAGCCATCCGTCAAACCGTGCAAAACGCCCTCGCCGTGCGTGAAAGCGCCGAGGATTATTATTTGCTGGCGCGGGTGCTCACCGAATTAGAAGAACCCGAGCAAGCCCTTGAAGCCTATTCGTGGATCGTCTACTGGAATCAATTTTATGAGTATCCCTTTGGTAACGACGCCGAACGTGCCGCCGTCACCCTGCGCAATCAGCTTGAGGATACGGCTACTTCATAATTCGAGACCCTTCTAATAAAAACCCTCCTGTTCAGATTTATTGGGAGGGTTTTATTTTCTATTCAATATCTTTCCATGCCCGCCGCGCTTTAATCTGCCAAATCAGGCTAATATCCACCCCATATGCTTCTGCCAACGCCCTCAACTTCTCCCCATCCGCCAATCGCCGTCGAATTTCCCGCACCTGCTCAACCGTCAATTTCACATTTGGGTGATTCGGCCCGCTCTTACCCACATACGATGCAATCGCCTCATCAATTTGCCCTTGTCGCCGCTGCCCCATCATAGGCCTTAATTGTTGCATTAATTTGATAGCGGGTTGGCTACATTTTGTAACTATATAAAAAGGTTTATATTCAACTTCCCATTCTTTTCTTGTATATGGCCCCATAACCTTGACTTGGAAAATATCCCCTACCCGTTGAGCAATATCTTGGTCAGTGGTTTGTATTTTGATGTGAGGCTTATTGGGGGCTGAAGGAATGCCCTTCAAAAAAGAACCTTCGGCTTCAAGTAATCCTGCTAACCAATAGAGTCTGAATTCAGGGTCAACTGCATTATTATTTACAGCCTTGCCTTTGGTAGCCTCGGTGATTTGCTGTTTTCGCCGCTCTCCCATAATTGGGTAAACAGCCGTCATGATTTTCACTGCGTTTTTGGCAGCACTCGCCACACCATAACCATCCTTTCGGCGCTCATTTCTAGGTTTTCGATGGTAGATGTAGTTCACACCGAAAATATAAGCAACTCTTTCAATCACATCCCTATCGCACATCTCTACAGTGATTTTAGGAATAGTTGGGGTACTCGGTCTCGGCTTCAAAAACGACCCTTCTCCTTCCAGCAACCCTGCCAGCCAATACAAATCTTTGGAATCCAATATTCTTGGCCCACCAGACATGATATATAATCCCTTCCAGAACTAATTGCTTCCGCGATTGGTTTCTGCGCTCTGGGTGTTCACAGCACTCAGAGTGCCCTTTTCAAAATCTGATAATTGAGCCTATCCCGCTTTTCCCCTTTGTCAATCAAAACATAAATTCCAATCCTTTGAATCGGGCAACACCTTCCCACTAAATTCAGCGCGGCGGATTTATCCCCGCGTGTCCAAAAGACCACCTTATGTCCAAAAAGCAAATAGCCCTGCCAAGAGTTCTTAGCAGAGCTATTACAAAAGTGGAAGCGTCGGGTATCGCGCCCGAGTCTGCAAGGACTGCCCAAGCATATCTACAAGTTTAGTTGACCTATTACATTCGCTGTCAGTAGCCCGAGCCAACGCGGTATGCCGACAACTAACCGATGCTTTCTTTGGCGGCTCTTATCGGTGTGGAGCCTGCCGCACGCTATCTTTGGTGTCGCCCGCCAATCCACCCGGATAGAGACGGATGGGGCAGACGGCTAACCTTCTATGGGTTAGCTGCTTAGGTCAAGCCGGATTAGGCGGCGAGAGCGTAAGCAGTGTTGGTGTTATTGGCACCTAATTTTTTGCCCATTGTTAACGCGGCACTAGGCTCCGCGACTTGCAACACAAGAACTAGCCTCTCACATCGATTCTATTTCGCTCCCTTGTGTAAAATCAGTATAGCAGACATTCATAAAAAATCTATTGGAAAGTTTGGCCGTTATATTCGTCCCGTTTCCGAATGGTCAATCATGGTTCTCCCACATAATAAATAGCACCACTTGACAATCCCCTACCGTTTTATTATATCCAATAAGCCCTTATTAGTATTATTTTTTACGCGATACCCCCGCTTCACTTCACACCCTAATCGCAGTATAATAAGCCTATCGTTGTCTGGTGAGGAGAAATTGTGTCGGAAACCTATCGGCTGTTCATTGCCATTGAACTCCCCCACTCTCTCCATCCTACCTTGCAGAGTACGCTTAAAGCCCTGCAACAAGCCGTTCCCGTCAATACTGTCAAATGGGTTCAGCCAGACAATATGCACCTAACCCTGAAGTTTTTAGGGGATGTGCCCACCCATCAAATCAGTGTGCTTGAAAGTGGACTCCAAAACGCCATTGAAGGACATGCGCCATTTTCGCTTGAAGTGGCGAATCTAGGCTGTTTTCCTAATTTCTCGCGGCCAAATGTGATCTGGATCGGCCTAAATTCCTCCAGCCATAGTTTGCGCCGCCTACGGGACAGTGTTGAGCATTACATCGCCCCGCTGGGCTATCCAACGGAAGATCGTGCCTTTAGCCCGCACCTGACGCTTGGGCGGGTCAAACGCGATCTAGCCAAGCCCATCATCGGCAAAATCGGTGAGGCTGCACAGTCCGTCCATGTTGGCAAATTAGGGGATTGGCCCTGTGAATCCATCCGGTTAATGCGTAGCGACTTACGCCCTGAAGGCCCGCTTTATACATGTATTGCAGAAAAGAGGCTCAAAAGTTAGATGACTGATAATCAAGAAAATGTGCAGTTGACAACCTTGGATTACGCCCGCGCCATCGTAGACATCATTTCCGATGTCAAAGGTGAGGATGTGGTACTGCTGGATTTGCGCGATGTAACCGTAATCACCGATTTTTTTATCATCTGCACCGGCAATAGTGACCGCCAGCTAAAAGCCATTCTCGAGAAAATTAGCATGGGCATGAAGGAAAAGTACGACCTACGGGGCGCACGTATCGAAGGCAATGCTCAAGGTGGTTGGGTATTGGTGGACTATGGGGATATTGTTGTCCACGCTTTTTCCGAGGAGCAGCGGGATTATTATGATCTTGAGGGTCTTTGGAACAAAGGTAAAGTGCTGCTGCGCATGAAATAAGCGAATAGGCTTAGAAAATCGTAGCTGCAGATACAGCCCGCTGGATTATTAAATCGGCGGGTTTTTATGTTTTTATAATGGGGGTCAATAGGAACGCAAAACGGGTAGGGAGGAGGAAGGAGGCGGGGCTGGAAAGGTGGTCGAAGTTCCAACAATCCAAGAAATGTGCATTGAGTTGGCAGTGACCTACTCTCCCAGAGGACGACTCCCCCAGTACCATCGGCGCTGACGGGCTTAACTGCCGGGTTCGGGATGGGACCGGGTGGACCC
>JACRBG010000006.1 GCA_016234595.1 Chloroflexota bacterium
CTCCACTTGTAACATCGCGGGCCTCCTTGGTTGCCTTGCAGGGGACTATCCTGTTTGGCCTCTAAGTCTGCCCGCTTTTCTATAAGCTGGGGATTTTTAAATCGCTATTTCTGGGGATTTTAATCTCGGCACTGACAGTAGGGGCGGCTTCACATGTAGGGCGGTCTGATATTGCTCAATACCTGCTTGATCAGGGCGCACCTCTCACCATTTATACGGCGGCGATGATGGGCATGAAAGAGCACGTGCAAAAGTTTTTGCAGGACGACCCATCGCAGGCCCAAGTAAGAGGGGCACATGGGTTCACCAATATGTTCCATGCGGCTTTGAGTGGGAATGTTGAAATCGCACAGATTCTGTATGATGCGGGCAGCACAGAAGGGCTTGGGTCGGCCTTACATGCCGCCATTTGGCAAAAGAATGAGGCGATGTTGCGATGGTTGTTAGAGCATGGGGCTGATGTGCAGACGAGGGATTATAGAGGTAAGACCCCACTGGAGGCAGCTAGTGAGCAAGAAAATACCACAGTGGTTGACCTATTAAAGGAATTTGGGGCTAATTGATTTCACGCAAATATGAGGGTGAGGTCGGGTTACCTAGCTACTTCAGATGCCTAACTCGCCCTCTTGACGTGACCCCTGCAAAGGCCGTATAATGCCCCTTGATAGTGTAGGGCACTTAGCTCAGTTGGTCAGAGCGCTCGGCTTACACCCGGGAGGTCGGGGGTTCGAGCCCCTCAGTGCCCACAGGTTTTGCCCGTTTATGGGCATGTAATGCTCAATTGTTAAAGTGCATTTTCGGTGTCCGGATGCCCCCTTCACCGATAAATACTATTTGGTTGACCTACTCTACCCACTTATGCTGGAATGGCGATCGGGGTGGAGTAGGTTTTTGTTTCAGGGCTTTCATCTCTTTCAGAGATATTTTCGCGCTCTAAAACCACTACATCCCAAGGCCCCACACCAAAATAATCGCAGAAAGCTTGCACACTATGTGCATTGATTTTTGGCATAGGTTTACCGCTCAGCCGATTGAATGGTAAGAGTGGTCATGGAAACGTCCTGCATCTTGGCTCCGCAGCGCAGCGATGAGCTAGATCCGCTCGCCCCCTAAACGCAAAACAACCCGCCGGGGGACAAAAAAATCCCGCGACGGGTTATGTGAGTGCGTTTTTAGGTTAACTGGATTATACAAGACTTTTTAGAAAAAACAAAACGGCGCAAGATGCGCCGTCCAAAACATCTGCCTTATGGACTGAGCCGTGACTCTCAGCAGCGGCTCATGGATGGGGAATCTGAGAGGTTGGGGAAGGCAAAACTACAATTTATCAGACAACCGTTCTAATTATAACATAGCCTGTGACGAAATGAAAAGTAGAGCCTACCGCTTGCCCACTGTAGATGGAAGTTTTGACAGTTGCTTGTATCTGTTTCATGGGACTCATTGAGGACATTCAACATCTGCCCTAGTCGAACCTCATCTGGATGATGAGCATCATACCCAATACGCTGAAGAATGTATCGCTATGACCCGCAAAGCTCAGGCAGGTGAAAAGCTGAGGGCCGAGAACTTATCTTCACGTAATCACAGAAATTTTAGGAAACCCACACCCTAATTATGGAGTTGAGGTGGTCTCATCAGAGTAGCGTTAATGCTCAAACCCAATAGTCATGATGTAGCTTAAGGTCGAGGAATCACACTTCAATTCGCGCTCGAGGCCGCTGGGTTTCCCTCTTTTAATACCAAGACGATTACAACAAAAGTGGCCTGCCAGATACCATACCTCACAGGCCACGTGTAGATGCCAAAGAAGGTGGTGTTAGATTACCTTTTGCTTTCGCAAGTACCATCCACCGGCTACGAGTGTCATCAAGGTGGCACTAATCACTATCCAAATGAACGGCGCTTTCGAAGCAGATTTGTCGGGAATAGGTGGATACCCCGTTGCCGGAAGTCCGGTTGGTACGGGAACAACCGCAGTTGCGCTCTCCACTTGCACCACCCCATCTGTTCCAGTACCAGTCAAAGTAACAGTATTCTGAATCACCCCACTTGCAGGGGTGTCCAGCACCGTCGAATTGATTTGACCATTGATGACCTGTCCCGGCGCCAACGTATCAACGAAGAAGCAAACTTCCTGACCCTGCACCGTGACCGTTCCAACATCAATGGTGGCGCTATTCACCTGTAGCTCTGACACCAGCACATCACAAATTACGACGTTCGTACCGGGTGCGTTACCAATATTGGTGATCGTCACAAACCAAGTCAAATCCTCGCCAACTAACCCCAACTGACCCGGCCCAAGCCGACCAATCTTGCTAATGGATGGATCGAAGTAAAGGATGTTCGGAGGTTGACCAATCGGTATCACGACCGTTACGGTGTCACTGACAGGAGGTGTTTGGTCACTGTCGGCCGTCGCTGTGTTAATAACCTGCCCGGCATCAATATCGGCAAGTCCCAGTGTGTGGCTGCCCGTACAGAACTGGGACGCACCCACTGCCAAGGTGGGGATAGGATTTCCGGTTGTGCAGTTGATCACTGAAATGAGCGGATCAGTCACACTGATATTGGTCAAGGCGATGTTGCCTGTATTCGTCACCATGAAGGTGTAGGCAATGGTCTCGCCCACTTGCGCTCTGTTATCGCCATTACTATCTACGAAGGCGCCCGTCTTGATTAGGGCCAAGCCAGATGCTACAAGGCTCACGGTTTCATTATCCGTGACGGGTGGGGTTTGGTCACTGTCAACCATAGCGGTATTGAGTACCTGACCTGCCGTGATGTCGGCTGCCACAAGGGTATAAGTGCCCGTGCAGGTTTGCGAAC
>JACRBG010000007.1 GCA_016234595.1 Chloroflexota bacterium
AATGGAATTCAGCGCCGCCTGCAAGATTTATTTCCAACTGAGGCCTTTACGCATGATGGCATCCAGAAAATTGCTAACCATCCAGTGGCAATGGCAATCATGAGTGTTTTGCTGCCACGCAAAGACCTACCACGCGGATTAGATAAGTTGTATTACCTGACGTGGTTTGACCAAGATCGAGACATTCCAGCGGCTACACGCGAAGCCATTATAGATATATGGGATGCCCTGCAACGGGCGGTTCAAATAGGTTAAGTTCTTCAAAAACTGACCCTCCCAAAAATGCGTTAGTATCTTGTCCACGTCCGGCATATATCGTAATGAGGTCACGATGGCACATAAGAAGAAAATGCGTCTTACCCTTACCCCCGGTTGGGCTTTATACCTCCGCACCAGTGACGAGGAAGCGCAAGCCCCTGAACGATCCCAAGCCAGCCAGCGACGCATGATTCATGAGCAGTTATGCACCAATTCGGATGTGCCGATTGTGGCGGAATACGCCGATACTTTCAGTGGGCGGGCAACTGACCGACGGAGCTATCAACATTTAATGGCGGATGCCCGTTTGGGTAAATTTTCGCATGTCGGCGTGGCTTTCGTAGATCGGTTTGGTCGGAACGATGTCGAGGGGATTCGGGCGTTTGATGAACTGATTGACCTCGGCATTGTCGTTCGTATTGCCACCTATCCCAGCCTAGACCCCGCCACCCCTGATGGCCGCATGATTGTCGGTGTATTGTTCTCTGTTGCCCGTTATGAGTCTTTGCGGATTGGTCAGCGGTCACGCGAGGGCATGTATACCAAACTGCTTGAAGGTGGATGGAGTGGGCGAGCGCCCGACGGCTATCTCAATTGTGAGATGAAAACCAATATGGTAAGTGCCGCCGATAAACTCAAAAACGCCCGCTATAAACGCTGGATTGAAATTGACCCACAGCAAGCCCCGGTCTGGCGTTATGCGTGGGATTTATTGCTTGAAGATCGGTACTCGCTCGAAGAAATCTGCGAAATTCTGCATTCCAAAGGTTATAAACTCCGCAGTGGGGCGGCCTTTGTCACCGTAGGGTCGAATGGGCTACGGCGCTGTAATGCCGGGTCGGTATCCCGGATATTTCACAATTGGTTTTACGCCGGATGGGTGGTGTCTGATAGTGAATTGGGGGCTATTCCGCCCAAAACCATTCGCGGACATTGGGAGCCAATTGTCAGCACTGAAGAATTTGAGGTTGGGCTGGCTATTTTGCAGCGTCGCAACCAGCAGCGGGTTCATCAACGCAAGCATTTCTATTTGCTGCAAGGCTTGATTTATCTACGGATGCCGAACGGACGACTTGCCAAATTAAGCTGCGCCATGCCCAATGCCAATCGCGCTCGTGGTGGGGTGAAATATTATTGCCTCGATCACGGTCACTATTATTTCCTTTGCCGTCGGGTGGATGAACAACTTATAGATTATCTCCAAGCCGTGCAAATTGACGGGCGTTGGATCCCTAAACTGCGTCGGGCTTTCGAGGATGACGTTGACCAGTTGTTGGGGCCGAATTATGGCGATCAGCGTCCGGCGCTCCAAGAGGCTTTGCGCGGGATTGAAGAGGAAGAATCACGCACGGCCCGTTTGTATGCGTCGGGCCGTATTACGGACGATGTTTGGAATATGTTGTGGGCTGAATGGCAAGATCGGCGCGAAACCATCCGCCGAACGCTGACGGATTTGGATAAAAGTCGGCATTTGCATCTGACAAATTTGGACGCTGCACTCTCAGTCATCACAAAACTGGGTATACTTTATAACAAGGTAGATAAACTAAGCCAGCGCGATTTGCTCCGGCATATCATTAAACGAGTGGTCATTAATGTGGAAGGCAAGATTATAGAAGTGGAACTGCGAACCCCATTTACCTACCTGCGTTCATTATTGAGCGGTGACGAATCGTCGCCATCGAATAACGGGTCGCGGGGTATCGCAGAAAAAGTTGTGGGCAATCAAGCAAAAACCAGCGCGATGGCTGGTTCAGTATTACCGCATGGTTTTGCCCCCGGCGGGATTCGAACCCACGACACACAGTTTAGGAAACCGCTGCTCTGGCCTCTGAGCTACGAGGGCAGGAGACCTAACAACAGTCTAGCGAAAATTGGCAGGGGTTGGCAAGACTGAAAATTGGGCTAATTGGTTTGCCCCACCCACTCCAAGAATAAACTATCGAGGTCTTGGCTCAGCGACTGCTCTAAAACCGTTTGCAAAGCGGCAGGGGTGGCGATCTGATAGCGATAGGCCGCAAAATAGGCGTGTAGAGCTTGGATTAAAGCGTCTTGCCCATAGGTATCGGCCAGTAATTTGAAAAACAGCGGGCCTTTGGCATAGACAAATGAGAAATAAGCCCCGTCGGGGTAGTCACTTGGCGATAGACCAATCACCATGTCGCCATGTTCATTACGGAAATTTTGCCAAGAATCCGTATAGCTATCAAAAAATCCCTGCTCAAAATCCGCACCATGCACTTCGCCAAAATAGAGCGCCGTTGAATATTGGGCCAATGATTCATCTAGCCAAGGATCGCGGGTTTGGTCATTGCCAACGAGCGAATACCACCACTGATGAGCGACCTCATGGGCCGTCACGATTTCAAGATAGAGTTCTTGAGAATTCCATGATTCGGATTGCACCACAACTAATCCGGGGTATTCGATACCGCCTGCCGTTGTGCGGGTTTCGACAATATCCAATTCAGCAAACGGGTATTCCCCAAAATTAGCGTTATAGATTCGAACGGCCTCTTCAGCAAAACGGAGGGTCGTATTGGCCGCATCATCACCGCCACTAAAATAATGCACATCAATACTAATACCATCTTGTTCGCCGTTCACGGTTTGATAATTCGGACTAGCTATCAATGCGAAGTCGCGCATGAGTGGTGCAACATAATGAGCAGTGCGCGTTTGGTCAGCATTATCGGTGGATTCGATTTGCGTACCACTGGTGATAAGTACCCAATTGGCGGGAGCGGTCAGTGTGACATCAAAATCCGCCGTCGCACTGTAGACAGCATCGCCTTGGGGATGGGCAATATTGCGCCACCACCCAAGGCCCGTTTCATAAACCGAGAGCAAGGGGAAGAAATTGGGTAGAGCCAAATTCCCGCCAAGATAGCTATATTGAGCATATAAGACGGCCCGCTCGGCAAAAACAGTGGATGTAAAATCCATTGAAACAGCGACTTGCTCGGTAGGGGCAAGGGGGGTGGTTAGTGGGAGGCTGACGATGCTGGCTGTTGAGTCAAGTGCAGGTGTGACCGCTGTGCCATTGATCTGGGCATTACTAATCGCCGCTTGTCCGCCATAAGAAGGGTAATTGGGATAGAGGCGAAACACCATCTCGTTTAGGGTATCGGTGGATGTGTTGGTGTAGATTACTTCCAGATTCCCTGAGATACTGGCCTGTTGCTCAGTAATCACTAACGTGGCAGCTAGGGTAATTTGGGGAATATTGGGCAAGGCGGCTATATCTTGTTGGAATTCTGGTTGCATGGCAGGGCTAAAATGACCCCCATCTTGGGCATGGGCAGTTCCTAGCAGACTGAACAAAATGAAGCTTACCAATAATATACGATGCATCATGTCGCCCTTTCTAACAACAAGGGCGAGTCCGCGACCCGCCCTTAATAAATTGCTCTCGAAGCATGGCCTTATTGCGAGCGTTCTTTGTCTACCTGTGCTTTGGCAGCAGGGTCGAGACCGGGGAAATCGCCAATCCATTCATAGAAATAGGCGTCCAAATCTTCCCCGATGACCGCCTCAAAATTTCGTAGCAGATCGGCCTCGGTAGCGATTTTGTAGTGCATGTCCTCAAAATAGACGTGGAGGGCTTGGTAGACTAACTCACGACCATAGGTTTTTTCCAGCTCCACATAGAACAACGGGCCTTTAGTATAGGGCAGGAAACAATTCTTTAGCTCGTCGCATGTATTCCATGAGATAGTCGTCAGCGGAAAATCACCGCCGCTGCTGCGGGCAAAATTATAGAAATTTCGGTCGCCATCAATGCTATCGTTAGCGCGTTTTTCATTATCGTCATAAGCGGCACGCCAATAAACAAACTCGGAATAGGAAGCAAGGGCTTCGTCCAGCCATGTTTTGGTAATGGCGTTGTTACCCACAAGGCCATACCAATATTGATGACCAATTTCATGGGCGATAACACCTTCCAATTGGGGGCTGCCATTTTCCCATACATCATCGGCGATGGTCACCGCACCCGAAAATTCGACCCCGCCCGCTTGACCCCGCAGGTCAATTTCAATGATGTCCAATTCGTTGTAGGGGAAGTCACCATACGTACGATTAAAAATATCGAGCGACCGTTTAGCCACTTCCATCGCCCATTCGGAGGCTCGTTCGCCCCCGGGCATATAGACGACATTGATGGTCGTTCCGTCGGATGTATCGGTAATCATGCCAGATTTAGGGCTGGCGAAAATCATGTTATCCCGCATGGGGCCGCTGACGATATATTCGGTAAGTGTGCCGTCAGAATTTTGCTCATTACCAATATTGGTGCCACTGATGGTGACATTCAAATCAGGGCTATGGGTCAGTTTGATTTCAAATAGGCCTGTTTCGTTGTAATAGGGATCGGCGTTGGCATAAACCCCTTTCCACCAACCCTTGTCTTGATCGTAGACGCCGAAGCAGGGATACCAAACAGGGGAGGCAAAAATATCACCTGTGTTGGCGAAAATCCCGTTACTAAAACCACGCTCGGCGACCAGATTAAAACGCATGGAGAATTCAAGCGATTCACCGGGTTGCAATGGTTGTTCAAGTGGGATTTCCATCACGGAGTCGTAGACTTCGTAATTAGGTTGAACAGATTGACCTTCCATAGTTAAATCGCTGACCTGCATCCGCCAACCGGTAAGGGGGGTATTGGGGACAAGGCGGAACACAATGGAATTGAGCGGGAAGTCATAAGTATTGGTGTAGCGTGCCAATTGGACGCCGTTGATGACGGTGGCAACTGGATTCATTTCAATCGTGGCTTCGATGTAATGGCGGCGGCTGTTAGCAAATTGCTCAACATCATCCGCATAGTCCGGACGCATCGCCGATTTAAAAACATCCACGTTGCTCCAATCCACCGGAGCAGGCTCGCTCATTGCGGCAACCGCTACCGGGGTAATGGTAGCATGGGGGAGGGCTGTACTGGTGGAAATTTCAGTGGGCAGTCCACTATTGGCACTGCTTTCATCCCCACTGCACGCGGTGGCGACCATCGCCAATAAAATAAACAAAAGCGTGAGTCCAATTAAACGTTGGTGTAGGGTCTTGAACACGTCCCCTCATCCTTCCAAACTAAGATGTAAAAAAATCAAAGAGAGGCCTCGATTTTGCCTCTCAAAAATACCATAGTCAGGGCCGAATTGACATACTAGGTCAATTGGCATTCTCACGATCTACAGCGGCTTTGGCAGCAGGATCAAGGCTGGGGAAGTCGCCAATCCACCGATAGAAATATTCATCCAAGTCTTGCCCCGCTACTTGCTCAAACACACGGAGAAGGTCGGCAGTCGTCGCTAATTTATATTTCATCTCGGCAACATAGGTTTGCAAAGCTTGGTAGACCATTTCTTGCCCAAGCATTTCCTCTAAACCAGTATAAAACAAGGGGCCTTTGGTATAGGGGATAAGACAATTATTCAGTTGTGGACAGGTAGCCCAATCAATGGTGATGAGAGGGAAATCGCCGCCGTTGCTCCGGAAGAAGTTATAGGCCCCTCGGTCAAAGTCTATGATGTCACTGACCCGCTGGCGGTCATCAGGATAAGCCTCGCGCAGGTAAACATATTCGGTATAAGACGCCAACGCCTCGTCAAGCCACGTTTCCTCAATCGCGTTATTGCCCACCAAGCCATACCAGTATTGATGCCCGACCTCATGCGCTAGGGTGATTTCGAGCGAGGGGTTGCCATTGAGCCAGTCGTTTTCCGAGGCGGTAATCACCCCAGAATATTCTACCCCTGCGGCTTGACCCCGTAAGTCAATTTCGAGCACATCCAATTCAGCATAGGGGTACTCGCCAAAAATACGATTCTCGATTTCGAGGGCACGTTGGGTAGATTGCAAGGCATATTCAGCGGCCCGTTCCCCCTCAGGTAGATAATAGACATTGATAGTTGTTCCATCGGTTTGACCAGAAATTTTGCCGATGATAGGGCTGGCGAACAAGGCAATATCGCGCATGGGGCCACTGACAATATGATCGGTTACGGTGCTGTCAGCACTGGGTTGGGTATCGACCGTAACCCCGCTGATGACAATATTCATATTGTCGGCATGAGTCAATTTAATTTCAAATAGGCCCATTTCGTTATAGAAGGGGTCGCCCGCAAATAAGCCCTTCCACCAACCAGTGCCTGCTTCATAAACACTCAAGGCTGGATACCACAAGGTGCTGGCAAAAATATTATTGGCGTTGGCAAAAATCCCATTGCTCAAGCCGCGCTCGGCCACCAAATTAAAGCGCATGAACAATTCGACCCCTTCACCGGGAGCCAGTGGCTGGGCCAGCGGAATTTGCATAACCGAATCAGATAATTCGTAGTTGGGCGGGACGGGTTGACCATTGACCATGACGTCACTCACTGCCAGTCGCCAACCGACGGAGGGCGTATTGGGAGCCAGACGGAAAACAATTTCATTCAAAGTGTCAGGTGAGGTATTGGTGTAATAGACCCGCTGGACACCATTGACAATGGAGGCGAGAGGCGTCATTTCAAAAGTAGCCTCGATATAATGGCGGCGACTGCTACCCTGTTGAATATCCCCGACGAATTCAGGGCGCATCGCGCTAGCAAATTGATCCGTTTTGCTCCAGTCCACTTGGACGGGTTCGGGCAGCATGGCAACGGCAACTGGAGTGCTAGTGGCATGGGGACGAGGAGTGGTGGAAGGAATCTGGGTCGGCAGGGAGTCATTGGCTTCGCTGGCCTTGTCGCTGCACGCCGAGATTGCCAAAAGCGCGATCATCAAACACAAAATTCCGATCAGGGGTCGTTGATGGATGAGGTTCAAGATGTTGGTCTCCCCAGCTGACTCGACGATAAAGGATGGGATTGGATGATTGCGGCTTCGCAGAAACTACTAGTGCCGAATGGAGAAGGTTCAATCAGATAAGGGGCTATGAGAGAATGGAAAAGAGAAATCGCGCTTAGTCGGTATCGGGTTTTTCAGCGACTTCTTGGAAGGTTGGGAATTTCATGCTAAAGGTTGTGCCGACCCCCTCTTCGCTATCAAACCAAATGCGTCCACCCATCGCTTCAATATTGGCTTTGGTCAGATAAAGGCTGAGACCATAACCAAATTCGGCAATAATTTGGGGTTGGCGGGCGCGCTGGAATGGGGCGAATACCCGGTCTGTTTCTTTGGCGCGAATCCCATAGCCTTGATCTATGACATCAACCTGCACATAACGATCTTGGGAGGTTGAAAAGGCGCGGATGGTGATGGGAGTTGAGGGATCACTATACATAATGGCGTTTTGCAGTACATCCCGCAAAATGAAACTGAGATAGTTAGAGGCGGCATAGATGTTCAATTTTTCAGGGATGTCCATTTGCAGCCGATCTCGATAGTCCTGTGGGCCTTTTTCGGGATCGTGCAGCGGCTCTTCATTGATTTCTTCGAGGAAGTCTTCAAAAAAGTCGGCGAGATTGATCTTCTTAGCCGATTTCTTCACCGTATCATTCAAATCGCCCGTACGCATAATTTCTAGACGGTGTAGTTGATCAATCAGGCGTTGCAACCGAAACATTTGGGTGGACATCAATTCGGCAAAACCGATGACCCGCTGAGAAAGCTGATCCACCGTCATATTGGCGGTACGTTTTCTAGTGATTTGTGTGATGAGATCGGCATGGCCTTTGGTGCTGGTGATTGCCATGCGAGCTTCGGAGCGGAAGGTATTCATCAATTCAGTGAGTACTGTCCAATCGGGGCGCTCGATGGTAATCATGGTCATGATCTTGCCATCTTCGCCATAAACGGCTGATGCCCAACATGGCATGGAAGCCCCAGAAAGCAGCATATTGAAGCGAATGGGTTCGGATTGGCGTAAGGCCCTAGAACGGATTTCGCTGGCGGTGGGGCTATCCCCGGTACGCCCCGCATCAATCAGCATGGCACAGGCAGGCCAGCCTTGGGCACGTAACACGGGGAGATTTTTACCGAGGATTTGGCGGGCGGCGTGGTTATCTAAAACCAAATGCCCCTCTGAGTCGAAAACGACTATGCCCTCACCCATACTGTCTACAATGGCTCGGTAGTCAAGGTTTTTGAGTGTGGGTTTTACGCCGCCCATGCCGATGAGAGCCTCCGCCGATGAAAAGTTCATTTAAAAGGGTTTAAATATTCCCTATGATAATACCACTTTCCCCAGATTCCGGTGGAATTGCATTTCATTCGAATCGCCAAACTTGTTAGAGATTTGTTTGGACATGCTATTCGCGGGCACGTAGATGCGGAAATAGCAGCACTTCACGGATGGTGTTGCGATTGGTCAAAAGCATGACCAAACGGTCAATGCCCAACCCAACACCCCCACATGGCGGCATTCCATAACGCATGGCCCGCAAATAATCTTCATCCACTGGGGCGGCATCTTCATCTTCGTCGGTGTAGAGACGGCCCATTTCCAAAAAACGTTCTTCTTGGTCAAGCGGGTCGTTCAGTTCAGTGAAGGCGTTCCCCAGTTCCATACCCGCGATGTAATACTCAAAGCGTTCGACGTGGGTCGGATCGCCGTGTATCTTTTTGGCAAAGGGCGAAATATCTTCGGGGTAATCGGTGACAAACGTCGGCTGAATGAGATACTGCTCAACTTCACCCAATAGATGTTCAATCAGCTTGCCGCGCGTTTGGCCCGGACGGAATTGTAGACTCGCCTGCCGCATGGCTTGTTCTAAGCCCTCGGCAGTGGGGTATTCAACATAATCAATTTCAAGGTGCTGGCGTATCAGTTCACGTACACTGACCCGACGCCATGGGGGAGCAAAATCAATGGTGTGCCCGTCAAATTCAGCGACAGTGGTGCCATTGACCTGTTGCGCGGCAGTGGCTACTAGACGTTCGGTAATGTCCATTGCCCCGGCATAGTCAATGTAGGCCTTATAAAATTCAAGTTGGGTGAATTCAGGGTTGTGCTTAAAGCTAACGCCCTCATTACGGAAATCGCGCCCGATTTCATAGACGCCATCATAACCACCAACAAGGAGGCGCTTGAGATAGAGTTCAAAGCTGATACGCAGATATAAATCTTGATGAAGCTGGTTGTGATGGGTCGTAAATGGCTTGGCAGCGGCCCCTCCATAAATCGGCTGCAAAATAGGGGTCTCGACCTCTAAGAAGCCTTCATTATCCAAGAAATTTTGCACGGCCCGAATAATCTTGGAACGCTTACGAAAGACATCACGCACCTCTGGATTGACGGCAAGGTCGGCATAACGCTGGCGGAAGCGTTCTTCCACATCGCTAAATTCGCCATGTCGTTCAATAGTACCGTCATCAAGGCGTTGTTCCTTAATCACCGGCAGAGGGCTGAGGGCTTTTGATAATAGGCGCAGTTCACTAACCTCAACACTGACCTCGCCCGCCTTGGTTCGCATCATTTTGCCATTGGCCTGCAAAAAGTCACCTAAATCCAAGTCCTTGCGGATGTGCTCGAACATGGCTTCACCAACGGCATCAATCCGCACAAACAACTGCACCCGACCTGTGCCGTCCTCGATATGGGCGAAATAAATCTTGCCTTTTAAGTTTTGGCGCACGATACGTCCGCAAACAATGACCTCAACAATTTCGGGGGATTCGGGATTGTGGGACTCGGCTTTCTCAAAAGCGGTGATAGCAGTTTGGGTGGTGTGGGTACGCTGCACACGCGCCGGATAGGGGTCAACGCCCGTATCACGTAGCCGTTGGAGCTTCTCAAACCGATCTTGTTCGACGTTATTGGTGGGTTGCCACGTCATGAAAATTACCTCATTCTGAATGTCATGGTGATATAAAAACGCCCGCGCTGGTCAGACCAGACACGGGCATTCGTTGGTTTTAGAAATCAGCGGCGATTTAGTTGATCGACACTACTTCGAAGACAATTTCCCCGTCTGGCGCGTTAACTTTCACTTTGTCGCCCACTTTTTTGTTCATGAGCGCCTGCCCCAAGGGGCTTTTATAGGAAATTTTACCTACTTTGGGGTTGGCTTCGGCAGCACCAACCAACAGGTAGATTTCCGTTTCTTTTTGGCCTTTTTCACGCACAGTAACTTTATCGCCCAAACCTACAATATCCCGACGGCCATCCTGTTGGATGACACGGGCATTGCGAAGAATGGTTTCAAGGCGGATGATTTCACCCTCTAGGAAGGCTTGATCATTCTTGGCGTCCTCATATTCGGCGTTTTCTGCTAGTTCGCCACCTTCTTCCATCGCCTGATGCAGACGTTGGGCAATCTCTTGACGGCGGACAGTGCGTAGAAAATTGAGTTTTTCTTCTAACTCTTGAAGTCCTTCCAGAGTCAGATAATGAATATCATCGGTCATTCGCTTATCCTCAAATCCGTCGCTAAAAATATCAACAGCATCTTGGCGAGATGCTGATTCCAAGCCTATCAACAAAAAAGGCCCGTATCGGGTCTGTTACAAAACATTGATTGCCGCTATTTTTCCCAATTTCTTGCACGAACATCATACCATAGAAATATTTTGAAAATCAAACATTTTTTATGTGTTTCTGATAATCTCAATCCCTAGTTCTCATGCCAGTTTGGAGGATGATGTTGCCAGCGCCAGCGCCAGCCTACTGGATAGCCAAGCATTTTGGCGACATCCCCAGTCACGCGAATGATTACTATCCAGACGATGCTTTGTACCTTGCCTATTACGCCCAACTTTTGCCAGAAATGCGGCAAGCGCTGATAGGGCTGTTTAAGATAGATGGCTGCACCTAGACCCAACAAAATTAAAAAAAGGGGATGGGCGAAAAATATCAGTGCCCAAAGCAACGGAGTGAGGACGAGATAGGTGATGTAGCGGGCGGCATGACGTTTACGCCATAAATCGGCTTTACCGTCGCCCCGTGCATATAAATAGTATTGGCGATAATAGCTTTTGAGCGTGGGACGCGGTTTAAAATGGGCAATCGCTTTAGGTTGCCATGTAAAGCTACCGATTTTAGCCTTTAGCCGAAAATCGAAAATCAAATCCTCACAATAGTCTAGCCATTCGGGATAACCGCCCGTGCTTGCCCACAGTGTTTTGCGAAAAGCCACGCTACGGCTGGATGGCAAAAACGTGACGGGGTTGATGTCCTCGACCACAGGCAAAACCGTCGCGCTCATCGCCACTTGGAAAGGCGAGGTAAGATCAGGATCAGCCTGAAAAAAACCTGCAACGGCTTGGATTGTTGGGTCTTGCGCAAACGGCGCGGCCAATTGAGCCAGCCAATCGGATTCAAGCCGCACCCCGGCATCAGTGCTGGCAATAATCGCGCAGGTAGATTCTGCAATGGCCCGATTGCGCCCCTGACTGATATTGGCCCCCGGTAACGAGATAACTTTTAGCGCTAGGCGGTCATGATAGGCATGGAGAATTTCAAGGGTGTTATCCCGACTGCCACCATCCACAATGATAACCTCATCGGGTTGGTGAGTTTGCTGGACAATACTGTCTAGCCACGCTTGGGCCGACTTTGCTTCATTTAGCACGGTAGCAATAAGGGCAACTCGTTCGGTCATGCCTGTTCTTTCTGGATACGGCGCTTGAGGGTTTGATAGAGTTTTTCGTAATCCTGATGCGACTTATTAGAAATCGCAAAAACAGGGGTTGTCCCATGTCCAGCGGCAAAACCAACGACGCGGAAAGGCCAACCCAATGCGCCTTTTTGAACTATGATCATCTGTCCTTTTGCCGCTGGCTTTTTATTAAATCTGGGCTGACGTGAGGGTGGCGGGGGTTTCATCAGCGAATGGTCAACTAACGCCACCAAGTTTTCCCATGCCACTAGGCGGCTTTTCCAAATGAGTGGCTTGACATAGACACCCTCATCTTGCAAGGTGATTTCGGGGTGGGCAGCGGTCAGAATGATAAGGGGGAAAATCATGCCCATAAGGAAGGGGATCATTAAAATCATCAAGAGCAAACCATCGGCTAGGCCTACAATCAAAAGGCCACCTGCACCGAAAAGAATGCCAACAATGCCCACTAAGGCCAACCATCCGACCAACCGCCGCAATAGAGGTTGAGGATGGGGGTGATTGGAAAGAATGCTCAAATTAGGGTATCCTGCATAACTTGTTGAATTTTCAAGCGGCAGAATTATACGAGTAAATGTGTGACCTCACAACGTAAAAACAACCCGAATATCGAAATCAGCTTAACCGACATTGCCCCCGGTGGCTTTGCGGTTGGGCATTTTAAAGGCCATCGTGTCCTTGTGCCCTATGCTATCCCCGGCGAACGGGTGACGGTGCGTTTAGTCAATACCAGCGAGCGTGAATGGCTGGCTGAAGGCGTGCAATTGGCCGAAATCTCGGCTGACCGGATCAAACCGCGCTGTCCTCATTTTGGGCCGGGGCGCTGTGGCGGCTGTCAATGGCAGCACATGACCTATCAAGCCCAGATTGCTCTCAAAACCGATATTGTCATTGACCAATTGACTCGTTTTGGGGGTTTTGAAGACCCGCCGGTTCAATTTGCGATTGGCTGTTCCGCGCAATGGGGTTATTCATCGCAAGCCACCTTTTTTCCGATACGAGATGGACAATTAGGTTTTCGGGCGACTGACCCGCGTAATGTGACCCCGATTGAAGAATGCCATGTGGCCCAACCAGAATTGATGGCGTTGTTTGATGAACTTGACCTCGACATCGAAAATCTGCGTGAAGTACGGTTGAATCTGAGCGAAGACCATCAGCATCTGTTGGTGCTGCGCAGCAAAGATGATACCCCGCCAGAATTGGAAATCACCTTGCCTGTGTCGGTCAATTTTCTATTGAGTGATAACGAGCCGTTTAATATGGTTGGCTCAACCCATGTCGTCCATCAGGTGGGTGGACGATGGTTTCGCATCACGGCAGGGGTGTCATTCCGCTCGAATGTCCCTCAAATTGAAACGTTGGCGAAGGTTGTCCTTGATTATCTGGCGCTGCAAGGCGGCGAAAGCATCTTGGATTTGTATGGCGGGGTGGGAATTTTTGCGGCGATGGTCGCGGACAAAGCCGATTTTGTCACTTATGTGGATAGCTACCCGCCCGCTGCCACCGACGCCGAAGCAAATCTAGCTGACCTTGAAAATGTGGACATTATCGAAGGGAGTGTCGAATCATTTTTAGGGGAACTGTTGGAAAATGGGCAGACCTATGACGCGGTGATTCTTGATCCACCCCATACTGGTTTAACTGACGATGCCCTTGAAGCAGTGGGCGAATTAAAATTTACTCGTCTGGTATATGTCAGCCTCGACCCTGTGACATTGGCGCGGGATGTCAAGGTGTTGACCCGTAAATATGGCTATCAACTGATTGAAGTCCAACCGATTGACTTTGCGCCACAGACCGCCAATATCCAGAGTGTGGCCCTGTTACAACATCCTGAAAGTGGAAGCGAATGACCTCAACACAAGAACTCAACCTTGTAGACACCCTCCAAAAAACCATCCAAATTGCGGAAGAAGCCGGGGCACTGCTGCGGGAACATTTTGCCCGTCCGCGCAAGGCCCTCAATAAAAGTTCAGTAATTGATCTGGTGACGGAAGCCGATAAACAAAGTGAGGCCCTGATTGTCAGTAGATTACGTGAATTTTTCCCAACCCATCAGATTGTGGGCGAGGAAGGCGGCGCGTATGACCATGAAGGTACAAACGGCGATTATCGCTGGTTTGTTGACCCCCTTGACGGCACGACCAATTTTGCACACGGCCTGCCTATTTTTTCGGTCTCGATGGCGCTGACTGGCCCGGATGGTCGTACCATTGTCGCGGTTGTGTATGACCCCACCCGGCGGGAGACATTTGCGGCAGCAAAAGGACATGGGGCGACTTTAAATGGTGAACCCTTGCAAGTTTCGGCAACAGAAAGCCTCGGCGCAGCGTTGGTGATTAGCGGTTTCCCCTATGACAAATGGACAACCGAGGAAAATAATGTGGACAATTGGGGTAACTTTGTCGTGCGGACACAAGGCGAACGGCGGCTTGGCTCGGCAGCATTGGATTTGTGTTATGTCGCGGCGGGGCGGGCGGATGGCTATTGGGAAGGCAAACTGCACCAATGGGATATGATGGCAGGAGTGCTGCTGGTTTTGGAGGCAGGGGGTCAAGTCACCGATTATCAAGGTGGCACGGATTTCTATGGCGTTAAACGGCCTTTCCTTGTCTCTTCCAATGGCATCATTCATGACCAGATGTTAGAGGTGATTCGATTGGGCAAAGATGCACCACGTCCGTAAATCTTTGCAATGGATCAGGCAATTTTTCGCACCCAGCATCCCCTTTCGCTTGGTGGTTGCAGAGTCGCCGGAAAATTGCCTGCGTAAAATTGAACCCAAATTCCCCATTCTCTCTAAGGAAATTACTTCGGATAAACAGGGTAATCTGTATTTCAAAATACACGTCATGCGAACCGACCCAGAGACACTTCCAGCCATGATTGTTACGGGTAAAGTTGAAACCCTCGATCCTCAAAAAACGCTTGTATCGGGGGCTATATGTTCATGGGTTTTGGGGTTTTCTATGTTTATGCTTGCGGCTGTTTGCTTGATAACCTTTGTTGTTGGAATAGCCAATGGGGAGTTACTAGCCGTGTTATTTGCGTTAATCGGTATCCTCTTTGGCGTTTATAGCAATTTCATATATCGGAAACACGCATATCTCTGGCTAACCAGCACGCTTCTATATATTTTGGAGTCTTAGATTTTTCAAGAATGATTCGACTGGAAAAAGATGCACTCCATCCGTAAATCCCTGCAATTAGTCAGGCAATTTTTTAGCCCAGCCATTCAATATAGCTTTGTTGTGGCGGAGTCGCTGGAAGATTGCCTGCGGAAAATTCAAAGCGGGTTGCCTCTAAAATCGAAAGAAGCCTATTCCCAGCGTTCCTTGGAACAGAATCAGTTTTTCAGAATTACTCCCGACAAGGACGGCGACCCGCAATTTGAAATTCTGGTTAGAAGAATTGACCCAAGTGTGATTGGGTCAATGGTTATTATAGGGAGATTTTCTGTACTTGACCCACAACGAACCCTCGTATTCGGGGAAGTACGGTCATGGGCCTTTTGTTTCGTGACGTTTATGATCGTTGTTGTTGGCTCTTTTATGGTTGCGGCGTCGTGTACTGGCAGTTTAATTAGCTTATTGTTCGGATTGATTATCGTGCCAATCGCTTTTTACTTTAATCTGTCACGACGAAAAAGGGCATTATTCTTGATAGATACCCTCAAACATACTTTGGAATCCTAATACTCCCTATGGTTTTGCTTCCCCGACAGGCAGGATGGGTTGGACGGTCTGGAAATTTAAGATTAAATCCAACACTTCTTCGGGGGTCGTGCCTACCCGAAAAAGATTACGATTGTTCGAACGGATAAACCCCTCGGTGACACATTGATCAACAAAGGCGATGAGGGCATCATAATACCCTGCCATGTTGAACAGCACGATGGGCTTGGGATGAATTCCCAACTGCGACCATGTAACAATCTCAAAAAATTCATCGAATGTGCCATACCCACCCGGCAGTGCGATAAACGCATCGGCCCGATCCGCCATCAATGCTTTTCTGTCGTGCATGGTGTCCACTTCAATGGATTCGGTTAATCCAGTGTGGCGGCGCTCGACGGTGTTCAGTGAATGGGGAATGATACCAACCACCTGTCCGCCATTTTCCAAAACGGCATTGGCGATTGTCCCCATAAGGCCAACCATGCCCCCGCCATATACTAAGCCAATCCCTTGCGAGGCCATCAATTGACCAAGCGCCACCGCATTTTCGGCATAGACCGGATTAGTCCCCATATTTGAGCCACAATACACACAGATATTTTTGATCGGATAAGCCATTCCTATACCTCCCAACAGCGCGATGAATAGAGGGACATTATACACCTGTTCGATAATCGCGGTGGATTATTTAACCGACTTTTTGCCCGTGTCATGCTTTGGGCTATCGTTCATCAGGCCATGTTTTGCCATCACATCTTTCACCCCAATCCCAAAAGAGTTCAGTACCAAATGGGGCGATGGGTAATTCAATTCCATGTTGAATGAATCTTAAACCATCTAAGTCAATTTGCTCGTTGAAGTAAGCTAATGTATCGTGAGTTCCCTCATCTTTACCGTCCTGCACTAACTTTGCGACAATTTCACGTTGTTCCAGTGATAATTGCCCCAAGATTTCGTTTGCATAGGCATGACCTGATTCTTCTGGAAAAGATCCTTGCAAAATGTTGCGTATCGAAACAGATTTTCGCCTTTGTACTAGACCATCAATCAGGTTTTTATACAACTGTAACGCGGTCATTTTGTCCTCCTTTAGGTGTTTCTGATGATAAAACTTCTTTAGGCAGCAGAATTATAACCACAGCCAAATTTGTTTTCTGATGCAGTATTTTGGAGATAAACCCGTTTTAAGTGATAGAACAGTCAACCTTGAGGGGCAACTTACGGGTGGATACGGAACACGAACGGCACTTAATTCAACAGGCCCAGCTTGGGACAGACCCAGCGGCGATACAGACTTTGTATCGGCAGTATTTCCCGCGTGTGTTCGCCTATGTCGCCTATCGGGTGGGGCGTAAACAGGATGCTGAGGATATTGTGTCGGACATTTTTCTGCGGGCGATTGAGTACTTGGGCCATTTTGAATATCGGGGTGAAGGGTCATTTGCGGCATGGTTATTCAAAATTGCGTATACCCAAGTTGTCAATTTTCATCGCATTCATAGCCCCCAACAGCCTGTGCCGTTGGAGGAATTGCCCGATATTCAATCCGACACCCTGTCACCCGATAGCGCCATCCTACAAAAAGAGCTTTTTGCCCGACTGCACCACTTGATTACCACCCTTGCCCCGCGTCGCCAAGAGGTGATTACCTTGAAATTTTTTGGCGGTCTGCGTAATCAGGAAATTGCGGAATTGTTAGGCTTGGATGAGCGCACCATCGCATCACATTTGAGCCGGGGGTTGGAAGATTTGCAGCGGAAATTTGAGGAAGAGAAGGCCAACCATGAATAAACATCAATCGGAATCAGGCCAAGACATCGAAAAATTGTTAACCGAGGTGATACCCCAAGCGGATACCCATTTTCAGGAAAAATTAGAGGGTCACTTGTTGGTGGCCTATCTGCAAAAAAAGGAGCGTGACAAAGTGAAAGCCAATGGTCATTTGGTGACGTATACGGATTTTGCGCCTCAGAGGGGCGTGGGAAATCTTAATCGCCGATGGTCTATCACGCTGGCGGCGACGTTGCTGATGGCATTGTTGTTTGGATTCATACTGATCTCAATTGGGGATAATCGGCAAGCGGGTTATTCAGGGGCACCGCGTATTATAACGGTAACGGCTACTCCAAGCCCAACTCCGATAGCAACGGTGTCAGTGGTTGTGGCTAGTCAATATCTTAGGGCTAACCAGATAATTATGTTTTCCTCCGTACGAATTCAAGATTATCCAGCAGATCAAGTCCCTGCTGACTCATTTTCAGATGCTAATCAGGTTGTTGGGGCACAACTGTTAAATAACGTGGTTGGAGGCAGGCCTATCTTAAAAAGTATGGTTTCTTCTAATCGCATACTCACGGATTTCAACACGCCGTCGCGCATGCGCGAATCCGCGACTGTTGCTTATCCCAAAGGCTCGTTGGTTGCCAATGTGAGGGTCTCCCCCGACGTAAATTCGGAAATTTTGGGTCAGATGGAAAGCGGCACAGGTTATATTGTAGTGGGCTACAACGAGGCATGGTATCAAATTCAATACACATCCACTGAACAAGGTTGGGTGCTCCAAAGTTTTGTATCTATTCAGGGGAATGTTTCTTCGATGGGGACTATGGCTGGATCAATCTTGCGCCCGGTTGTCATTACCGCCCAAGCGATTCAGCGGGGGACGGTCATCACTGAAGAAATGTTGACTGTTGTGTATTGGCCTAATGAGATTGCGGCCACCGAGACATATGACAGCGTTGAAGCGTTAGTGGGCCAAATTGCTTCAGCAGATTTACGTCCTTATTCTCCAATTTTAGCTACAAATTTAGAATCACATTCTGAAGTTACACGAGAGCTAAAGGAAGATACCCTGCTGGTAGAAATTTCAGTTCCTTTACGTGAGAATGTTTATTTTTACGGATTTCAAGTGGGCGATAGGATCAATATCACTGCAATTTACAAATTTGTACCCATGGACGACAGAAGTGAGTGTCGGGTTCCGTGTTTTCAATCGCTAGCAACTCCGACAATATACCCCCCGTCTATTGAAACAAGCGAAACAAGCCCTGAGATTACGAATCCGCAAATGTTTATTGAAGAGGCAATCACCTATGCAGAAATCCTAAGCCTCGATTTCGCGGATGACTCTCATACAGATATGGTTATGGTTTTGGCTGTAACTCCACGAGAGGCCAATATTTGGAATTCTTTGGTCGCCAGAGGTATTCCCGTGTTTTATCATATAATTTCGCCTGCACCCGCGACTCAAGAAACACAATAATTCCAACGATAGAGGGGTACGATTATCATAGATACCCCTCTTGACACATCACCCCGAAAAATCCTATACTGACTTTTTGTAATCACGACCTCTTTTTCAATCGGTATTGGATAAGCATGTTTCTGGAGCACGGCCTCTTCATCCAGAATAACCAAAACCAATCCGGCCCAACCAGCCGGAAATAACCTCACGTCGCACAGTGAGCAGCGACTCACCCGACCAACACCCACTTTTCACACAACCCATCGTACCGCGTAATCAGCCTCAACAAGCTGGTTCATTAACTTTTGAAATTTGGCATATCTGGAAGAGGCATAACTATGGATATTGGACTCCTGCTTAAGGGAATGCTCATTGGATTTTCAATCGCCGCCCCCGTGGGCCCAATCGGGGTGCTGTGTATTCGGCGCACTTTGATGGAGGGGCGTGTTGCTGGCTTAATTTCGGGTTTGGGGGCCGCCACCGCCGATATGTTTTATGGCTGTATGGCAGCGTTCGGGGTGACGTTTATTGCCAACTTGCTGATTGATCGTATTGACCTGATTCAACTCGTAGGGGGCAGTTTTTTGCTCTACCTCGGCATCAAAACGATTCGATCACGGCCTGCGACGGAAGAGGCGAAGCTTGAATCGCGTAGCTTAGGACGGGCTTATTTCTCGACTTTTTTATATACCCTGACCAATCCCATGACTATTCTGTCGTTTGCAGGTATTTTCGCAGGGGTAGGCTTGGCCGAAGACCATCCTGAATTTAGTGCAGCGCTGATTTTAGTGATCGGGGTGTTCTGTGGGTCGGCGACATGGTGGTTTATCTTAAGTGGCGGAGTGGGTGTGATGCGAACGAAATTTAACCCCAACTGGCTACTGTGGGTCAATCGTGCCTCTGGTGTTATCATTGCCGCATTTGGCATTCTGCAATTGTGGCGCATCATCCACTAGGCACTCAGGAGCAATCATCATGGCTGACGGTCGGTTAGTGAATATTGGCGATACACAACTTAATATCGTGGAACGAGGGCATGGCTACCCATTGATTGTTTTGCATGGTGGCCCCGGCCTTGACCATCATATGTTTGGGGATTACCTTGACCCACTAACCGACCACTATCGTCTGATTTTGGTAGACCAGCGAGCGCAGGGTCTTTCGGCGATGTGCCCGCCTAGTACATGGACGATCCCCCAGATGGCCCAAGATGTGGTGTCATTGGCACAGGCATTGGAATTAGGCCAATATGCGGTGCTGGGACATTCGTTTGGGGCTATGGTGGCCTTGCAAAACGCGGTGGATTTTCCCGGTGCGGCGGCGCAAACGATTATTTCATCGGGTGTGCCGTCAGCCTCAAAATATTTAGGGCCGCATGTCCAATTTCACATCGAAAATTTTGAGCCGATTGAGCTACGCGAGAAGGTGGCGGCTTCATGGGAACGCGAGACAATTGCCCAAACCCAAGAAGATGTCGCCTCGCTGTTGACTGACCAATTCCCCTACCACTTTCGTGACCCTTTTAGCCCACTCATTGATGAAATGTGGCAAAGGACAGCCGGGGCGGTTTATTCACCCCATGTGCTGCGCCATTTTGCTACCCAAGCCTATGGTGGGATTGAGGTCGAAGATCAACTGCCCCATGTCACCCATCCGGTGTTGGTTTTGGCGGGGCGCCATGATCGGGCCTGTTCCGTTCCAGCAGCACAAGCAATCGCGGCTGGCATCCCTAACGCTAAACTGATGGTTTTCGAAAACAGCGGGCACATGACCTATGTCGAAGAAAATGAGCATTATTTGAAAGCCGTACGTGATTTTCTAGGCAGCAATCGAGGATAAAACATATGGCGGGCTATTCCAAAAAATCACTGGTGGAGAAACTAGGCATTAAACCGGGGGCTAAAATTGCCATTTTAAATGCGCCTGCCAATTACGATACCACGCTTGGCCCTTTACCAGATGGGGTTGAACGTATTGAACAACTTCAAGCCGAGGCCGAATTGGACTTTATCCAGTTTTTTACAGCCTCCCGTGTCGAATTTTTGGCGCAATTTGATACTCTTAAAGCCGCTATCAAACAAAATGGCATGGTCTGGGTATCGTGGCCCAAGAAAGCCGCCAAAGTGCCAACTGATCTTGATGAAAGTGTAATACGTGACATCGCGCTGGAAAATGGCTTGGTTGATGTCAAAGTTGCAGCAGTGGATGAAGTTTGGTCGGGGCTAAAATTGGTCTATCGGGTTAAGGATCGAAAATAGAAAGGGTGATTTACCTACCCCTCCATCGCTCAAATTGGCTCAAGGTGGCTTTCTTCCCATGCCAGATATGCCGCCCGCAATTGTTGGGTCAACGCACCGGGTTTGCCATCGCTGATGATATGCTCATCAATTTGCACGACGGGCACAATCCCGCGGCTGGCGCTGGTGACAAAGGACTCCGTGATGGTTGGGATTTCATCAATTTTGATGGGATGCAATTCTAATGGGAGGATGGTTGGAGCGACTTGTAAGACGATTTTGCGTGAGATGCCCCCTAAAACTCCTTCGCCTGCGGTGTACAGTTTGCCACCCTTGATGGTGTAAAAATTGGTACTGAACCCCTCCAGTAATTCTCCTTCGTCATTTACGATAATTCCTTGAAAGGCTGTAGCAGGAATACTGGCGCTGGCGGCTTCGCGTTGGGTCACCCAATCATTCGTTTTAGAGCCGGGGTTGTGGCGGGCGATATGCACGGTAGCGACCATCACCCCTTTTTCATACATTTCCGGCGACCATCCTGCGAATGGTTCAATCGTCAGAATGAGATGATCAGGTTGATGGCGAGGGACGGTCACACGAAAACGCACATTTTCATACCCTGCTTGATTGAGCATGGTGCGCAGGGCTGTCCGTAATACCGCTCGGTCAAGTTGTAGAGGGATATTTTCAAGGCGGGCTGACTCTTCCATGCGATCAAGATGAGAATCGAACAGCAGGGCATAATTTTGCTTATAGGTACGGGTAATGGTATAGATGCCATCCGGTTCATGATGGCCTGCATCTGCCAGCGAATCGGCTGTATAGTTGGCTTCTTGCAAGCCATTAGGGGTCAAAATTTTAATTATAGCGGGCATGGGTATCCTCCCTTATTGATACGCATAGACAGCCAGCATAATCGGCAGGTCACTGGCCGGGGGAATAAACAAAGGGTCCTGACCGGGGCGGGTCAGAACCAGTGCGGTTGAGCGCCCCCCATCCAAATTGAAGGCTACATTAATTTCAAGGTCGCTACCGAGCAACCAGACCTGTAAATCATTTAAGCTGATTGTACCGGATATTCCTGTTGACATCAGCAAAATGCGCCCCTGCATATCTTGAGCGATGATAGTGCGGCGTGAGGGCACATCAAAGCCTTCACCCGTTGGCGCACGCACCCCACCGACTTTGACCAACATAGGAAAGCCTTGGACGGCCTGCTGCAAAAATTCGCCTTGATAGGGTTCTTGCACCAACGAGCGCATCCGGACCATCCCATTGGTATCAATTTCGAACATGCCACCAAAATCCACCAGCGAATAGCCATATTGATTGCCATCACTGACGACTAGGCCAATGGCTTGATTATTCTCATCAAAAAAATTGCCATTCACAAAAACGACGGCATTTGCCAATTCAGTGCGCCACTGGGAAAAATCAGGTGGATCGCCAGCATAATAATGCACGCGAAAATAAACTTGGGCGGGGTCTAGCCGCACGACCACCATATCGAACTTATTGTTGACCGTGATTGTTCGATATTCGACGCCGGGGTGGGTTGTCGTCCATGTTTGCGGAAGCGCTGTGTTGGTTACTGGACTGGGTGTTTTTTGAGGTGTGGAGGATAGGGAGCAGGCTGTAACCATCCACAAAAGGGTGAGGATCAATAAGGTTGATCGTAATTTCATCAAATCTTATACCTATTGTGAGATGGGGCAGGCCAATGCGACCCACCCCATCCATAGACTAGCTTTATTCATCCCCACTGCGTTTTTTCTTGAGCAGTTGTGAGGCTGAGTGTTCCCCACTGGCCTTAGCGGGCGTCGGTTGGGGTTTGGGCGGTTGCGGTTTAGGTGGAGGTGGGACAACTGTCGCGGTTGGGGCTGGCCTTGGCGCAGCAGGAGCCGCTGGTGTTGCTTTCCCCGATGACGCTGGTGTTGCTGATACCGTTGGGGCCGAACTTGGCGTTGTTGGTGGCGTGGCGGCTTTACGCTTGGCGAGGGCACTCGCGGTTGCTGCTGGACTAGCCACAACCGGCGGCCCAGCAGTAGGCCGTTCTTTACGTTCCTCTGGGGCAGGGGACTGACGACCCTTGCCTTCTTGCTCCTCATGAGTACTCGCCCGTTGTTTGGCTTGTTTGAGGCCAACCATCACCCCGGCGGTTTCGGTCTCTTGATAAGCCCGTTGATTGAGGCCAAAACGATGACGCAGGCCTTCGCGTGCCCGTTCAACATCGCTGCGATTGATGACCAAACGGCGCACCGCAATATCGCCAATCAGGACAAAGGCAGCGACCCCCAAGAAATAGGGCCATAATGGGCGGGCGGCCTCTTCATGGTCAAGATTATGTAAAAAGGCGGCGGCAGGATTTCCAGCCAGTGATGAGCCATTTGAGATTTTCGCTAAAAAGAGTTCGTCGGGCTGAGAAAGGTTATATTCTGGCGAATAGCTCAATACCCATCCAGTACTTTGGGCAACTGTCGCTTCGATGGGAGCGCCCTCACGAGTTGACCCCGCCACCGTTAGAATATACGTGCCTTCTTCGGTCGGGGTGAAGACCGCTTCATAACGGCCCGGTGCGACCTGTTGCAGTTGGGTATTGATAGTCGTCCGGTCAGGCGTGACGACGTTGGCGTTGAGGTCTAATTCATTGAGATAGTTACCCAAATCATCCCGTGCATCTACCACCAGAACTGCTTGTTCGCCGCGCTGTTCGACATAGGCTTCCAATTTACTATTATTGCTTTCGGTGATCGTCCAGCGCACCACCTGATTCCAGAAGCGGGTATATTGATCCCAACTAACCCAATCACGCCCCCAACGGGCGGTAGCATCTGATGTAAATGCGACCGAGCGACCGAGGCCATATTGCCATTGGGCTAACAGCGGGTCATCTTCTGGCCCACGCAGCACAACGGTGGCCGTATCTTTCTCGGTGGTGGCGATATACCCCTGTAATTGCGGTGTGCTGCTAATGCCATCCATAATCGGACTACGGGCTGTCAATGTGGGATAGAACGGGTCTTCAAAAATATAGGAACGGGTCGCCAATACCGTCTCAGCCGCAAAAATCGCTGGGATGTTTTCAATGGTGGTGGTCAGGTGGAAATTCCCGCCGCCACGTGGGGGCAGACGTTCCAACCAACGGGCGTAATCATTGCCTACAGCGATCACTGAGGTCGTAATATCATAATTATCAAACATGCGCCCGACGAGTTCGGTAATGCCGACTTCGCTGGCCCCACCATCAGTCAATAAAATGATGTGCTTAAGCGTCGAGGGATCATCGGGCAGAATACGGCTGGCAGCAGTCAGGCCTCCAAAAATATCTGTACCCCCACCGGGGCGCAAGCGGCCTACTTCATCGGCCATTGTTTGACGGTGATTGGCATCCCCCATTTCCTGAATATCCAAGACCCAGAAGGCTTGGCTATCAAATGAAACAACACCAGCACGGTCATAGTCGTTCAAGAAATTAAACGAGCGAATGATGGCTTCTTTGGCAAGTTCGAGATTGGATACCCCACTTGGCCCAGCAATTTCCATCGAGCCAGAACGGTCTATGACAAACAACATGGTCAATTGAGGGATACGGGTCTGGTCACGAATCCGCATTTCCACTGGTAACACATCTTCTAAGGGTGTCTCAAAATAACCACCAACGCCATAGCTATTGGGGCCACCAATGACCACTAATCCGCCACCCAAGTCGCGCACATAAATTTCCAGCAAGTCCATTTGATCAGGCAGAAGTTCCGTCGCGGAGACGTTTGCCATGATGATGCTGCTATATTGACTGAGGGCCGCCAAACCCATCGGCAAATCATCCGGGGTGATGACATCAATTTCAAAACCTGTACCCGCTAGGGCTGGCTGTAAATATTGGATTTCGGCGGGGTCGCTAGCGACGATTAATATGCGTGGTTGTCCAGTAACACGGGTAAAAGCCGAAAGTTCATTGTTTTTATAGAAGCCATCCACACTTAACGGTTCAATTTGAACACGGAAATCCACAAAGCCCGTGCGGGGCGATTGAATGGGGCCAATCGAATAGCGTTTTGTCCCCGCTTCTAAATCTACTTGGGTGTTATAGATGACCGTTCCGCCAGAAAGTACACGCAATTCCGCTCGGGTAGCGGTTTCGCTTTCAATGGTCACAATTAGGTCAAAAGGTTCGTCTTGGCTAACTTGGGAAGGGGCGCGCACATTGCTGACCAGAATTTCCGGCGCTTGCTGACGGGCAAAGGGTACAAAATCAATTTGGATGCCCGTCGCTTCGGCTAATTGGGCAGCTTGTTCGGCATCGCCTATCGTTTCAATACCATCGCTCAAAATAACCATGCGTTTAGCGGTATCAGCAGGGAAAAGTGCAATTCCTAAGCGAATGGCTTCAGCAAGGTCGGTGTTGAGGGTCACGGTGGTGGGCAAGGTGCCGGGTTGGGGCGATAGGTTGACCAATTCGTCCATCGGTTGTTCGACTTGAGCATTTGCGCCGAACAGCACTACAGCCGCTTGGTCGTTTTGGTGCATATCCTTAATAGATTCGCGTACAAAGTCCATCGCTGATTTTTGGGCGGCGGCATCCATACTGTCGGACACATCCACCAGAAAAACGACCGCCAGCTTATCAGCAGTACGACGAACTTCAAGGCCTGCCAATCCCAAAATAATCAACAGCACCAACAGCACCCGAATCCCCAGTGCAAGGGTATCCCGGCGGCGGCGATAGGCAAGGCGCGGCCAGCCCATACGGATGAAAATGGGGATGAGCAGTAGTAAAAATAGGGCGCTCGGATTTGTAATGCTCATTGGATTCTACCGTTCTTACCAATACCACAACTTACCATTTTTAACGGGTCCGTCCTGCCCAAATTTTCCAACGTGGGGCAGCAGCTTTTGTATTTGTGCGAAATGATTGCCCAATCAACATCTTGGGTTTACGGCTCAAGTTTCTATGATAATACCACCATTCGATTCCCAAAATGAGCAGACCCACGCTGGCGATAATCATCCACAATTCGCGCCGCCCTTTTTCTTCGGGGGCTGTGCTGGTGATGCGAGTCTCACCTTGGGCGGTGCCAATCGTCAATTCTTCGCGTGGGGCAATGGCGCTTTCGGTGGGGTCGAACAAATTGATGGCAAAAGCATCTTTTTGCACCACATCGTCGCCTAGTTTGACCTCGACTTTATATAAACCTGTCTCGCTGGTGTCGGCATAAATGACTTGGGCCGAATCTTTTAATTCGAGCGTTGCTTTTTCTCCATCGGGGCGTTCAACCTCAATCGCATCCGCTTCGACGGTGGGGCGGATGGTGATGGGTGAGCCGGGTGGGAGGCTATCCCCCGCAGTGCTGATGGCGCGTTGAGGCCGATACCATTCGGATAAATTCGATACCAGAATCGGCCATGCCAATTGCAGTGGCAGATCGGAATTTTGCAAGGCAAAGGTCAAGACGGCGACCTGTTGGCCTTCAAATTCACCCGCCAACAAAAGGGGCGAGCCATCCGCTGCTTGAATAATGGTTTTGGCCCAATCGGCCCGCGCAATGGTACGGAAATTACGGATGTTGACGGTGCGGAAATCAACATAACGAGTAATCGGATTGTCACTATCGGTCAAGCCACCTGATGCCGCATCAATTTCGGGCGTAGCCCCTTCGCCTGTCACATCAAATAGGGGGCTGCTGGTTGGTGGGTCAATCACCAGCAAATCGCCTTTGGGCAGGTCACCAGTGGGTAGCCAGCTATCCAAAATCGTCAAGTCATAATCGCCAACAGGCAGACCTTGATCGGGAGTTACGGTGGTCAATTCAATCCCCGATTGCAGCGAGTAAATCTGATCTAGGAAGCGGTTGCCATTGGTTACCAATAGGGCCTTGCCTGTACCACCGGGGCTGAAAACGGCGTAGCCTACATTATCGCTTTCGACATAATCTGGTACATTTGACCCAGTTGGGCGGCTGATCGAGGCCTTGACGCGGGTAAAATTGGCGGGCAGGTCGTCCATGTTGACATCAATGCTGCTTTGCGCGGGCACGGTATAGCGTAGGGCATTAAATAGCTCGTCATCAAGATCAACCGCGAAAATCACTTCAACATCACTGCTGCCATAGTTACTGATTTGGGCAAATAATTGGGGTGAATCATCCGGCAGTGCCCGAACCGAAAGGGCCGTCAGTGCAAAATTGTCATCCTCGCGCCCCACTTCTTCATAAATGACCTTGCCGGGGATTTCGGGCAAATTCGGCGGAAGGCCGCCATCGCTCAGAACAACCACTCGCAAATTATCTACGCCACGTCCCCCAGCGGCAGCTAAGGTGAGGGCGCTTTGCCAATCGGCACTAACAGTGCTGGGGCGAGCATCACGGATGGCCCTTTTGAGCACACTTCGGTCACGGGTAGCAGCGGCTAAGACTTCGGGCACTTCACTGACACGAATTACCGTCATGGTATCGTCACTGCCCAGCTTATTCACGGTATCTAAGGCGATTTTTTGAGCAGCCTCGAAGCGTGTTTGTCCCCCATCCATGTCGGTGGCGGTCATGCTGGCCGAGGCATCTAATAACAAGACAATGCGTCCGGTAGTCAGTGTATTGACTTCGGCAAAGGGGCGGGCCAAGGCCAATACCAATGCCGCCAAAATGAGCAGTTGTAGCAGCATCAACAAATTAGGGCGGAGACGCTGCCATGGGGCATTGGCTTCGCGGTCACGGATCAACTGCTGCCACAGAAAGGTGCTCGAAATCGGCATATCGGTGCGCCGCAGCCGCAGCATATAGAGCAAAAAGACGGGGATGGCGAGGGCGCTTAATCCCAAAAGTGCTGGAGTAATAAAACCTAGACCACTCAATTTTTACGCCTCATTCCCTAATAATCGTAATTTCCAATGGCAACCGGATGAAATTTTGACCGTCGGCTAGGGTCACGCGCTCAAATGTCGCTGGGTTATACAAACCCACAATGAAATAGGCTGGCCCAGTGTAATTTTCTACATACTCATCTACTCGGAAGTTCAGTGTATGGTTGTCCGAGATGTACTCACCTGTCACCCATCCGGTGGTAGGTCGTGTGTTTTCAGCGGGTATACTATCACTTTGAGCCAATAACACGCCGTTGGGGTCGAGTAGCTGGACAAACACGGTATAGGCTGTAGCGGTCGTGTGAGTGGCCTGCCAAATCAATGTGATTTGCGGTGGCGTCGCGGTCGAAAACACTGTCCGAGTCGCTGTTACCCCTATTAGCGTGCCAATATTGGGGATTTCAGTTCCCACCTCGATCGAAAATGGGGGTGCTTCAAAATCATGCGTAGTAACTTGCAAGGTATAGTGAGCGATTTCGACATCCCCAACCCACAAACTAACTGCACCGCTGGTAGCCTCGGCTGGGAAATCAAAGCGTAGCCAAGCTAAAACAGGATGACCGGGATAAGCGATGGTTTGTTGCAAGGCCCAACCGTCGCCGCGTAGCTCAATAGGAACCTGCTTGGGTAACGGAGCGGGATTATCCGCTAGTACTAATGTGACCTCAAATGGTTGATTACTCTCAACTACCCCGTCCGCTGTGGCATTGGCGGTAAGGACGCGGGTTGTTTGGGCAGCATTTTCGTTGGATAAGCCTTCGGTCGGCACAGTTTCCGACAGGGTATAGGATTTACCGATGGGTGAGCCACTATCCGACAACACATCTAGACCGCTAAGATTGTTATCGGCATAGACCGTCAGGCTGATGGGGTAATTCTCCAAGGGGGCCATCTCAGGTAGTTGCAATAGATGATAGGCTGCCCCTATCTCATTATTTGACCATTCGCTGGTCGGGGTTTGATCGCGGCGCGTAATCGGGGCGTCAGCAGTATCTAGTACCACCCCAAGCGGATTGTGCAACTGCATGGCGACCTGCCAATCAGCGGTGGTTGGTTGACTTAAGCCCCATGTTGTCTCCACACATGTCCCGCGTGGCGAAGTTACAAAACGAGTCTGTCGCAAATCCATTTCTTGGTAATGGGGAGTGGCATCAAGCGCCGAAAATTCAAGCGGTGTGGTCAATTGATAGCCGCTCGTCTCTAAGCCAAAAAATGTTTGGGGGGCAAAAATTTCGTTGCTGGCAACTGTCAGTAGACACGGATACATGCCCCGCACATCGGCAGGCAGTTGAAACCACGTCAAAAACTCAACATGGCGATCTGTAGCTAACTCATTAAGGCGGCGAATGACTGTGTCCGCATCAGAATACAATGGGATATTGATGAACTTGGCCCGAATATCGAATTTTTGGGCGTAATAATCTTGCAGGGCGGCTTCACGTTTATAGGGAATCAGAATGACGGCATCGTCGGGCAAGGTAGCATAATAATGGGCTAATCCAGCATAGTCGTCATGCTGAAACGTGCGCGTGGCGGCAATATCACGGAGATTGGTTTGGGTGATCGCTAAAAAACCGACCACCAACAGGCCATATCCAGCGGTAGCAAATTGGGGGTGTATTTTGCCAAGCGATTTGACGCCTGCCACCATGATGAGTAATGCGGCTGGAATCACTGCAATATAATAGCGTGGGTGGAAATCAATATGCGCCCTTAAAATCAAAGCGGTACTGAACAGTGGTACGAGGAGAGCTTGGGAAATCAGCAGCCATGCGCGGTGGGTGCGCTGCAAAACAATCCATGCTCCGCCCAACCCCATCGCCATTAACCCTGCTATGTCGAGCCATGTTGTGTTCGTTGCGCCACGCAATTGGGGCAGGGATGGCAGAAAATAGCTGTGCCAGATGTCGCGCACCAAGGCAAAACCAATTTCAGGTGGTGAATTGAGAGGCGTACCGGAAGGGGCTTGGGTCAGCAGCCACGGGATATAGGCTAAAATAAGAACGCTTTGTAGCCCTGCCCATGTGACCATATGCCGCCAATCGCGTCGCCATAGCCATACCACTCCCACTGCCACATTCAGCCAAATGACCAGTGGCACAACCAGATTGTGGGTATATAGTCCCACTATTTCGGCCAACCACACGGTCAGCCAAATGGAAATTGGAATAGATTGGGTTGGCTGATATTTTAAGACGCGGTCAACGACCCACAGCAACACTAATCCAACCAAAGGCACGGCGACGTAAGCGCGGATTTCTTGGGCATATTCCCATAGGAGAGGGGAAACAGCCACTAAAATGCCACCTGTGAGGCTAGCTGGTCGGCCAAACCACTGACCTGCCACACGCATCGTCACCGCCGTTGTCAATAAACCCAGCAGCACCGAACCATAGCGCATGGCAAAAGGGGTTTCCCCAACGCCCAATCGCCACAGCAGATGCAGATAGGTGTAATACAGATAGGGGGTGTTGTCATCGGGGGTAGTGAATGGGCCGCGCATTGCCCGAATTGACCAACCCTCATCATGCCAGATGCTTTCCGCATCCAGTCGCCACAAATTGAGGCTGAAAGCGCCTAGCAAAATCACCAGTACACAGCCTGCCCAAAGCAAACTCGTTGCATTAAAAGTCGAGGCGGTTTTGACCCTACCCTTGTTTTGAAATGCACCGAAGGACAAGCTGTGCAGCCGGGTATCACTCACTTCACCACTCCAAGCCGTCGAAGGTTGTACAAAATCAGTTCTTCCCATGGGGTGCTGGTTTCAATCGGGGCATAATGCACCCCCCGACGTAAGCAAAATTCCCCGATTTCGTCGCGCCATGCCATCAGTCGTTCTTGATAAAGCTGAATCATGCCAGCATCAATGGTCACTTCTTGAGGAATGCCCGTTTCAACGTCCATCAGTCGTAAATCGCCACTGACCACTGGATTGACTTCATCAGGTGAAAGGACGTGAATCAGGGCTACCTCGAAGCCACGCGCTTGTAAGGCGCTGAGACCATCCCGATAACTGGATATCATCATATCGCTGAAAATAATACACAGGCCCGCACGGGTGGTGCGTAGGGCATAGTCTTTCAATAGGGCATCGAAAGGGGTATCGCCGCGTGTATAGAATTTTTCAAGTGTCGCCAGCATGGGCAAGGCATAGGGTCTTCCACGATGTGGCCCCCACTTTTGAACTTTTTCTTGGCGCAGTGCCGTAATTTGCACATTGTCACCCGTTGCTAAGGAGAGATAGGCCAGACCCGCCAATCCACGCAATGCCCAAATGAATTTGTGATGATCGCGATTGGCTCCACCGCGCGGCCAGTCCATGCTGCCCGATGAATCAATCAGGAAGTGAACCGAAAGGTCTTCTTCTTCCTCTAGTAGCTTGATAAAAGGACGTTCCAATCGGGCGTAAATGTTCCAATCCACGCGACGCAGGTCATCGCCTTTGACATAATCTCGATAGTCAGCAAACTCGATACTCGTCCCGCGTTTACTGGAACGGCGTTCGCCTTTCATGACCCCGGCCCGCACTTGGCTGGCGACCAGCGACAACTGCTCAAATTTGCGAAGAGTGGCGGGATCGAAAATTTTACTTGGATTTCTTGCACCCATACATCAAAATTCCTTAATCAACACGCTATTGAATGTCTTGTCGCTGAAAGGCCAAGATGGAAAGCCCAACCATCGAGATGATCCAAAATCCCAAAATAATCACGGATTCTGAAAGGGATAGAGTGGCACGACCCTCAAGAATTGGTGGCGCAGCACTGTTGTCGTTGACCCACTGCAAAATGTTGCCAGAATTATAGGTGGGGGTGAGTAAATAGAGATCGGTGATTACATCGAGATGGGTAATCGCCGCAATCAAGGCCAACACGAGAATTAACCCAAAGCTCTCAATGAGGGTTAAAAAAACACTTGCCATCACCCCAAATAAAATGGAACGAGTCAGAATGGACACCAACGCCGCAATGCCTGCAAAAATGAGGGTTGAGGCAAACGTGATAGAGGCATTCAGTAAGAGGTCTTTTAAAAATTCGGCGACGGTACTGCCCGTGACGGCGGGTGGATAATCAGCCCCAAAGAGCAAACAAATGAGCCCAAACCCGATCACTAAAATGAAGATGGTGGCGACAAAGGTAATCACGATAAAGGCCGTCATTGCCATAAATTTAGTGACGATGAGTTCTAAACGACGATTACCCGGTAGTACCGATTTCAGAGTCTGATATTGATATTCTCCTGCAAACAGCGTGGCTGCAAAGCTGATCAGGAAAAGGCGGCTGATCGGAAAATTAGCGATACCCCAAACTCCGACCCCAATGTCATCCCACCGGGGTGGCTCATTGATAAAGTCTTGGCGTGAACCACTGCTTGCCAGCAAAATGATGGTAAATAGCGATAGGGCGCCGCAGCCCAAAATTGGGAAAATCCAGACGGTGCAACCCACCAGCAGCCGGTTGCCAGTGGCTTTTTTCCATTCAGCACGGAACAAATCAAGCATGAGGTTTTGCTCCTACTGGCAAAGACGATGGATCGAGTGGCAGAGGGGCATCGCCCGTGACCTCCAAGAAATAGTCTTCAAGGGATTGCCGAACTGGGGCAATGCCAAAAACGTCCACATTTTGGTCTACCAACCGCCGCACAATACTCGGTGTATCGTTGCGGGTGGCCTTGATACGAAATCTATTGGGCTCATTGGGCACGGTGGAGGGTATCACTAACCATCGTTCTTGCAGGGCAGTTTTGGCTTTTTCCAGCGAGCCAACTTCGACTTCTAGCTCCTCCTCTTGATTGAGCAATTCATCAATCCGACCTTCGACCACAATTTTGCCCTTGTTGACGATAGCAACGCGATCACTGGTTTGTTGTACTTCGCTCAGGAGATGGCTGGTCAAAAAGACGGTTTTGCCATATTTATAGGCAAGGTCGCGGATAAATTGGCGCATTTCGCGGATACCGGACGGGTCCATGCCGTTCGTCGGCTCATCCAAGATGACCAAATCGGGATTATTGAGCAGGGCGGCGGCAATACCCAGACGCTGTTTCATGCCTGTTGAATAGGCTTTGACGCGCACCCGTTCGCTGCCGACCAACCCGACAAATTGCAGCAGTTGTTTGGCCCGTGCTTCATCAAACCCACCACGACTATTGCCCACTACTTTCAGATTGTCCCAGCCGCGCAGATAGGGATAAAAGGTTGCGCCCTCGACGAGTGAGCCCACCCGATAAAGAACCTCAGGTTTTTTACGGGGGTCTTCGCCAAAAACGAGCGCTTTGCCTTCACTGGCATACATCAGATTCAAGATCATGCGAATGGTAGTGCTTTTGCCTGCGCCATTTGGCCCCAAAAAACCATAGACCTGCCCCGGCTCGACCCGAAAATGAATATGGTCAACCGCCAGTTTGGGGTTACGCAGGCGACCAAAAACTTTGGTTAGCCCTTCAGTTTCAATCACGGGAGTCGCCAACACACCCTCCTTACCTAATGTTCCGTTGCCATGAGGTCGTTAAAGATTGGTTCAGCTTCCAGTCGAAACTTGATCCAACAATTCCTCAATGACCTGATCGGTGGTAACGCCTTCGGCTTGGCCTTCAAAGTTTAAGAGCAGGCGGTGGCGTAGGGCTGAGGTGGCAATCATGCGGATGTCATCAAACGAGACATTATAGCGGCCTTCAAGCAAGGCATTGGTTTTGGCCCCTAAGATAATCGCCTGACCCCCACGCGGGCTGGAGCCGTAACGTACATAACGGCGCACTTTATCTGGGGCTGAGGGGCCCTCAGGATGGGTTGCCACAATCAACCGGGCCACATATTCATTGACATGCGAGGCAATGGGTACTTGCAGAGCGAGATTGCCCATTGCAATAATTTGATCACCCGTGACAACAGACTGTAACTCGACATGTTCACTACTGGTGGTACGTCGGAAAATTTCCATGAGGTCGTCAGCGGTAGGGAAGGGCACATTGATTTTGAACATAAAACGATCCAATTGGGCTTCTGGTAAGGGATAGGTTCCTTCCATCTCCAATGGATTTTGGGTTGCCAGCACAAAGAAAGGCGGTTTCAAACGATAGGTCGTATTAGCGACCGTCACCATTTTTTCTTGCATAGCTTCTAGCAGAGCAGATTGTGTTTTGGGGGTGGCACGGTTAATTTCGTCGGCCAGCACCAAATTGGCAAATACCGGGCCGGGTTGGAAACGGAATTCGCGCCGACCATCTTCACGCTCTTCCAAAATATCGGTTCCCACAATATCCGCCGGCATCAGGTCTGGGGTAAATTGGATGCGGGCAAATTTGAGGCTCATGGTGTCGGCTAGGGTGCGAATGAGCATGGTTTTACCCAAACCCGGCACACCTTCGAGCAAGGCATGACGTCCGGTAATCACGCAAATCAATACACTGCGAATCAAATCGCCTTGCCCGACGATGACCTTGCGGACTTCGTCATAGATGGCCCGTGCATTGGATGAAAATTCTTCAGCCGTAATTTCGCCAATCAGTGGTGCGTCTGACATCCCAAAATTCCTTTACCCATTATTTTTGGACAAATTCGTTTGCCCGACCATTATGTACCAAATGTACTAATTAACCCCGACTCTGGTTCTACGCTATCCTTGCGGACTGACCGGAATGGCAATGCGCCCGATTTCGACATCAGTTGCATCATGAATCGAGACCTCGGTGGGGAAATTCAGCGAGTCATCCAAGACGATAAAATTACCGCTGGTGAGAGGCGTCTGATAGGGCGTCCCAGTTGGATAGAGCAGCACCACACTTTGAGCATTAGGCGCGAAGACCTGTCCTGCAAGAATAATCAGGGGTGTGCCTCGGCTGTCGGTGACCAGCCATTGACCTGCCACACCTAGTGCCGTTGGGTTTGCGTCGCAGTGAAAGCCGCCATTAAACACATTAATCAAATTGATGGCCCCCGTCGCATTTTGTCCACCATCGTGATTACCTATGCCTACACCGATACACCGCGCATTACTTGGTGTGACGAATGCGATGCCGACGATTAAATCCTGTAAATAGGTGGTTTCAGCCCAAACGCGCGTACTCCCCGGCACAGTTTGCGCGCCATAGGATTGCACAAAGGCTTCCATGCGAATGAGGTTATTGCTTGGATTGGTAGCAACGACACCCGGGGTGGTTTGGTTGGATATAGGGGGTGTCATCACGATAATTCCACCCGGCGTAGCCGTCGGGCTAGAAGAAGATGGACGGATACAGCCAGACATCAACAGCATCAGTCCTATGAATATTCCCGGCGCAGCGATTCGGGCAAAAGAAAGACCCCTGCGACGATCAGGTTGTATAACGCTAATACGGCGCACCCGGTTTTCTCCTCGGCACGTTGGATGGGTAATTGACAATACACCCCCATCATTTTACCCGAAACCGTTTTTTTAGCCGAATCGCAGCGTCAGCATGGTGAGGGTGGATTTAATACGTCCACCCTCGTCTGTGTGGTGTAAAGTCGAGTTTATGGCTCTAGGGAGGAGAAATAGGCCTGAATGATGTCGCGCATGGACATCGGAATGTAGCCGCTTTCAAGAGCTTGCTGCATGGCCTCTTCATATTGACGGTAAACCTCTTGATAGGGCACGGTCGAATTGCCGTCAAAGTTGTTGTTAAAGTCACCCGGTTGCAGTGGTTCGCCATCATCGTTATTGGGCGTACCATTCACCCCGACCTGTTCGCCTTGACCATTGTCGCCAATGCGGGTGGGCGCAAAGACTGAGTCATAATCACGAGTGTCATCATTACCGGGGCCATTATCAATATTGCCCGGTTGTGTCCCACTTTGTCCAGTTTGGGTATCCGTACCTTCACCGCCGGAGCCTGTACCTGCGCCGGAGCCGCCCGATTGCCCGGATTGCCCACCCGTGCCTTGTTGTGAGGATTGTCCGTCGCTTTGGCCGTTACCGGGTTGCTGCCCTTGCTGGCCTTGACCCCCTTGCGAGGATGATTGTTGACCCTGACCGGGTTGCTGACCTGCCTGCGACCCTTGTTGGCCTTGCTGACCCTCTTGGCCTTGAGTACCTTGTTGACCTTCCTGACCTTGTTGTCCAGTTTGACCCTGCTGGCCCTCTTGACCTTGCTGATCTTGTTGACCTTGCTGACCCTCTTGGCCTTGAGTACCCTGTTGACCTTCCTGACCTTGTTGTCCAGTTTGACCCTGCTGGCCCTCTTGGCCTTGCTGACCAGTCTGACCGTCTTGATTTTCTTGGCTCTGCGACCCTTGCTGGCTTTGGCCTTGTTGTCCGCTCTGGGCCTCTTGATTTTGCTGACCTTGTTGGCCCTGCTGGGTTACCTCTTGGCGACTGTCTTCTACCTGATTAGCGGCATCATTGGCGGCTTGGGCTTGGGCACTATTTTGATTGGCCTGATTTTGCTGACGCAGGGTGTCCGCAGCTTGATTGAGAGCTTCTTGGGCCTGCCCGACCTCACCATTCCGTAGCGAATCGGCAGCTTGTTGCAATTGCTGAGATACGGCAGGGTTGGTGTCTTTTAGGGCATCAGCTGCTTGTTCCAATTGATCAGCGGTTTCTTGCTGTTCTTGCGGCGTCATATCGTCTAACTGATCAGACAATTTGTCCAATTCATTAGCCGTGGCGTCCAAGTTATTATCAGCCAATTGCTGGCCTACTTGGTCGGTTAACGAATTATCACTGAGTTGTTGACCTGCCTGTTGATTGGCTTGTTGTTCTTGCTGGGTCATGCCACTGCTCAAATCTTTAAGTTCTTTTTGAGCTTCGGCAAGGGCAGCGACAGCTTCTTCTTGCGAAATCCCATCCTGATTAAGGGTATCCATGGCCTCATCAAGCGGCTGGGTGAGGGTATCTTTTTCCTCTTCCGTTAAATTGGGATTGCTCTCAATTTCGTTCTTGGTTTCTTGCAGAGCGTCAATTTGCTGGGCAATCGTAGCGTCAAGTTGCTGCCGTTCACGGACTTCATCGTAAAGCGGGTTTTTTAATAGAATTGCCAGAATAAGGCCAATAATCCCCAATAGCAACATGGCGATTTCCGGCCAGTTAATCTCCAAGGGCAAATAGCGCTTGGCCTGCACACTGTTAGCCATGCGCCGAGTATCTTCCATCTGATACTCAAGCATCATTTGGGGGGCATCAATTTGACCGCTAGTCAGTTCGACCGCTGTACTCAGTCGTTCTTGTAGGCCAAAATGGTGATCAAAATGGCGGGCCGATTTTGCAAGCGAACGCGGCCAAAACCATACCCCGACCACGCTTAAAATGGCACTGGCAGCACCAATAATGAGTGACACGCGAATCAGTTCATCCTTCACCAACCATGGATAGAGGCGCGAGGCGGTGGCGATGCCTAAGCTGATGATGACGCCTAAAATCAACCCACGCGGCACCCAAACGAATAGACGGGTCAGGCGCAGGCGATTGTTCCAGCGGCGCAAATGCCACTGAAGAAATGTTTGCATTTCCGTCAACGGCGCATTACCAGCGGCTCGTTGCGGTTCACTGGCTTGGGGAAGGGAAGAAACATTCTGCATTACAATACCCTATTCACTCAAAAAATAGAGATAGGTGGTGACTAGTTCTGATAATACTACGCCTTGTCCTAAAGAAATGTTCCCAAATCTTTACCCTTCAATCCGTTTTAGATGGCGGGTGGTCAAAAAGAACACCACTACCGACAACACCAGATAGAGGATGGTAAAAACAATCCAAGGGGACGGCAGTGTTGTAGTTGTCCCGTTGGAAAAGGTATATTGAAACGTGAAAAGTGTTTGCTGATTAACCAAATATTGCTGGGTTGCCAATAAGGTCGTCAGCGGATTGAGGCAGACAAAAATGCCCCGCACAATCAACAGAAACCATTCCGAGCCAGTCGAACTAGTTGAAGGATTAAGCCCCTCAGCAACAGCTAGGGCGATAACAGCCCCGGCGGTGGTAATCAAAATGACTGTCAAAATCGTTACGTAGGTCATGATGTTGGCACGTAGGGTGCGATGGGTCAGGGCTGAATAATACACCCCGACTGTGCCCAAAAAAATGGCGGTTGCCAGCAGCACCAGCAGCGAAATAAGCACTTCCTCGATATCTACCCCGCCGAACAAAAACGCGATACTTTGTAGAGGGATGGCCGCCAACAGAAGTAACAGTACATAGGCCAACGCTGAAAACAACTTGCCAAAAACCAATTGGCGCTCCGGCAAAAGCGTGGTTCGCAATAAATCATAGGTCTGGCTTTCGTGTTCACCACTGATAGAACCAGCTGTAAACGCCGGGGTAATGAACGTGACCAAAAATAACTCGATGGCAACTACACTGCCAAACAACACACGTCCGAGTGTCCCGCCGTCTACCTCGCCCGATGTGCTATAGGTTGCGGCTGTCCCTGCGATATACAGCAGGGTAGTGAAACCACCTACTACCATTAGATAGCAGGTCAAAACGACAAAGGCGCGAGGCCCTCGCATTCGCCCCCGTAGCTCTTTAAGGGCGACCGGATTACGCAGCAAAGGCCGCAGTGGGTTAAGTTGAATACGGGAACGACTGGCTGGGGTTTCCATCAGGCCATCCTTACCAAAAATAGATTACGATACAATGCCTTTAGTGGCTTTCATAAAGACGGCTTCGAGATCAGATGATTCCTCAGCAAAATTAACCACTGGAATCCCCTTGCTGGTTAAGGCCTGTAACATCTCACTCATGCGCAAATCTTCACCTGTAAATTCGACCTTGATACGGGTCTTGCCCTCTTCTGGCGGCAAATCCACAATCCCTTGTACCCCTTCAACGTGCAGCAGGGCTTCTTTGGCGTCATCTAGGCGTCCCAACAAGGTAATAATCAAAACTCGATGGGGCATCAATTGTTGACGCATTGCTTTAATTGGGCCTTGCGCCACCATTTGCCCTGCCTCGATGATGCCGATATGGGTGCAGATTTCATTCACGTCGGCGAGGATGTGCGACGAGAAAAAGATGGTTTTGCCCATCTTGGCTAATTCAATCAGCAGTTCGCGGATTTCGATACGCGCTCGTGGGTCAAGACCCGAGGCCGGTTCGTCCAAAATCAGCACTTGGGGATCGTGGGCGAGGGTGCGGGCCAAACACAGACGCTGCTTCATACCGCGACTCAATTTATCTACCATATCATCGCGGCGGTGGGCGAGATCAACTAATTCTAATAGGTCGTTGATAAGGCCGGGGCGTTGCGCTTCAGGAATCTCATAACAGGCCGCAAAAAAGTCGAGATATTCCCAGACTTTCATATCTTCATAGACGCCAAAAAAGTCAGGCATATAGCCAATTGAACGACGGACTTCACGCGGGGCCGAGACTACCGAATGCCCATTGATATAGGCTTCCCCACTGGAAGGTTTCATCAAGGTGGTCAAAATCCGCATGGTACTAGTTTTACCCGCCCCGTTTGGCCCTACAAAGCCATAAATCGCGCCACGTGGCACTTGCAATGTGAGGTTATTGATCGCTTGAAGGCGACCATACCGTTTGCTCAAATTGCGTGTCTCGATAATCAGGTCTTGCTCATCTATAACAGTGGGTAGTTCGGGCAAAACCTCGGTGAGAACGGGCGTTTCGGTGGCTGCTTCGCCACTAGGGGTTTCGATGACCTTTTCTTCAGGCGTATCAATCGACATAGCTGGTGTCCTCTTCCAAAATTTTAATTCTTAAATTGTCCATGCAAGGTGATTTCGACAGCTTCAATGTTTCCACTATAGCCGGAGGTTTGAGTAGAACCACCATTGGGCATTCGCACTCTCACTTGTACCGCGAAGTCTGGCCCAATAAATCGGTGGACGGCTTGTCCTGCGAGTCTACTTTGATAGGAGGTGCCGCCCGTAGGTGTGCCAGAGAGATTCTCCAAATTTTCAATGACTGACCATTCTTGTGCTTGCCAATCCCACAAGGCAAATTCCACTTCACTCTCCGATGTCTGGAGGCTCGTATAAAAGTCCAATTGGCTAATGGCCGTGAGGGGCAGATCATTCAATGGGGCAAAGCGGAAAACGGCCTGTTCGTTAGGATTCAGCAGATCAACTTGATAGGGTGAATTATCTAGGCGGGTAGCTGGATTATCTTGGTCGGCGACTGTCCATGTTTGCAAGCCGGGTGGAATGATTACAGCACTTTGATTGGCAGCTTCATAACGCGAGTTGAGTTTGAAGATATAGAGCGTCTCGTATTTGTTGGTTTGCTCGGTGCCCTCTACGGCGATTTGGAAAGCGGGTTGATTAGCCCACCCCACCAAATAGACCGAACCAGCCCGTCCACCACTGAGGTCAATTTCGTTGTTGATGGCTGAGGCTAACAGTGCCCGTCGCCGTAACCGTCGCTCATTATCGTCGGTGGTCGAGCCAAAACAATCATATTGTTTGTCGGTCATGATTTGAGTGGCTGTGGTATTGAGTGGGCGGTTGGTGCAACCATAGCTCGAATAGCTTGAAAATCCACTATAGCCATAATAAGAAAAAGGCGCATTATAGTCGGTGCTGTTACCCAATGGTAGCCATGTTGGCCCTTCAAAATTGACGGAGAAGTCAAAACTCCGGGTTTCGCCCGCCAGCAAGTCTCCCAAGGGAAAGAAGGCGTCTTTGGCGAGTATCACTGTATCTTCAAAATCAAATGCGAGGGAGTTCGTCACATTGCCTGTTAAATGGGCATCTTGACTGTTGCCAATTTGCCAAATGGCTTCACTCTCAATATGTTGGGCTGGGATATACCCGCTGGTGGTGAAGCTGGTGATAATACCTGCATCCACTGGCAAATCTTCAACCCGATAGGCATTGCTTTCGACCAGTTTGATCTGCTCAATACCTAAATTAGAATCATGATAGCCGGGTAGAGTGCGGAGGGTAATCCCCGTAGGCGCTTCAAGGTTATAGCTGGTGCGGCGTGGCGAAAATACCCCAACCAAACCATCTACTCGCGCGGTGTCACTATCGGGGAATACCTGCACAATGGCAAGATGACTGACGGTAGCTGAATTACCTCGTAGGCTGAACCCCGTGAAATAGGCCAGCAAAGTAAAGACGATAATCAGCGCGGGAATAGTAAACCATGCCAGTTCACGCCGCCCGATCCAGCGCAGCAGGTAGTAGTTAATTGGGCCGATGAGAGCAATGTATAAAATCAAAAAGCCGATCAGTTGGAATACCGAGGGCAGATCGAAGCCAGTAATGATGCGGGAAGCATCGTTGGCGATGTCCCAATCGGCAAACCCATAGGACCAACTGGGTCGTACCGGGCCATTGACTAAAAGGCTGTACCAAATAACATCCGTGTCGGTATAAGAACGCAGGGGTTCGGTTTGGGGGTCAAGTGCCACAAAATCTACCGCACCTGCGCCAAGTGTTTGCCGCACAATGATCGGAGTATCTTCAATACTCAGCAATACTTTGGCATTTTCTTTGGGTGTATTGGCTGTAACGATAGTGGGCTTGTTAAGCGCGTCGGAGGGGTGGCTCAAATAATCACCCAGCGCGGTCAGTGTCTCAAAATTTCGTGTGCCGTTCGGTTGAGTGGGCATCACATCCATTAAGCCAGCGGTGGTGCGTTGCCAATTGGGGCCACCATGAATAATTAAGTGTCCACCACCCACCACCCAATTTTTGATAGCATCACGCTGTTCAGCCGATAGTGTGCCTGTATCCACATCAAAAAACAGTAGCACATCTAAGGCCCGGAGAGCATCGGCGTCAAACGGAATATCATCCAATGTCAAAGTAGCTTGATAGGAACTGCCACGTCCTACTGGCTGATTGGTCATATCCACTGCGCCAATGGGCGATTCTGTCACGACCCCGTATAAAACATCCCGCGCGGCAAGCTGCTTAATTTGTTCAGATTGGACTTTTAGGATGCGGCCATTATTGTCGGCTATCTCAACTTCAATTTCAGAGGCACGGTCACTTAAGGAAACATAGAAAAAAATAGTCTTGGAAGAATTGCGAGCAACTGTAATAGGGGTTTGGTAAAGTGTCTCAGTGGCTTGGCCCGCGTTTTGGGCATGAACCTGAACATTCCCCCGTAAATCGCGCCCATTATTGATTAGGGTCACTTCAAGGGGAATCCACTCGCCGTCTCGATAATAGGACTGAAAACCCGCTTTAATATCGAGTTGAAGGTCGTTATTTTGGCGTGGGGGGCCAAATGCAAGGCTGGTGAGGCACAGTACAAAAGCTAAGGCAAAAAGGAGTCGCCGCTTCTGTTCCAACATTATTTCTCCCAATAAGACAAACGAGTGAACTTGATTCTATTCCATTATTACTATACACACACAACGCCACCAATACGTTTTATCCATTTGCACCTTGCGCATCACCCGCTGGCGTCTGAGGATTAACCGATGGGGTGATATTCGGACGCGGCGTTGCAATAGGGGTGGTGGAGGTAGCTGGTGGGGCGTAATCAGTTGTCACCAACAGCGCATCCATTGGGAAATCACAGGCTGTGCCTTGTGATTGAATCCATCCAAAGGGTTGTTGGATAAAGTTTTGCCCATCGAGCCGAATACGTAGCCAATCACCACCGCTGTTACGTGCGTCCACCTCGACTACTACATTGGGGGCTAATGAGAGAAGCAAGGGATAACCTTGTTTGGCTGGGCCACCAAAAACGTCAGTGGCAGGCAATTGCAAAGTGCATGCGGGGTAGACCACTGTGATGCGTTCTTCATTTTGGGCCTGAATATCATCGGGGCCAATGCTTTGTAGCGAAATCACAATGGCATCGGCGCTTTCAGGTCGAACAGTAATGACTTGGTTCGTCCCAATCGCCGCGACATTGGTATTTTCGTAACCCAAGGGCCCACTATTGAGAATGACTTGGGGGGGCAGGCGGCTAGGATCAGCCGTAGTTGGATTATTTGTCCATGCCACTGACCAATTCAGTGTAATTTGCTGCTCAACATTCCGATACAACTCCGTCTGGCCGGAGGGGTAGACGATGGATAGCGTGAGGGCAGGCCGCACCACTACCGAAGTCGGTTGCCGCACCGATTGATCGCCTTTTTCAGCGATCAAAGTTAGGTTATAACGTCCGGCTTCCTCAAGGACGATACTGGTCTCCCCCGACGGATCTAATTGTGGATATTCAGCCACAACCACGCCACCATGTTCGACTGTTAAGGTCACATCCGAAGTGTTTTCCGTAAGCCACGTTACCCGAAATGGTTCATTCCAAATGACCTCGCTACTGGCAACGTTGAAGGACTGGACAACTGGTGCGGCTTGGCCTGATGAGTTGCCATTTGATTTATCGTTGTCGCCACTAGCCAGAACTATCAGTACGATTCCTAAAATGACAGCGGCGGCGAGGAAAAATCCGGCCAACCCTATAAAGGGTGCCCATGGAGGTAGGGCGGGCTTTTCATGGTAGACCCCTTCTAAGGGCACTTGAAACCCTGCCGCGTCTAATGAGCGACTGATGACGACATATTTATGGTGACGGGGTTTACCAAACCAGTGCGGACGTTTGGGACGGATTTCGCCAGCGATCGTCTGCCGTTCACCTGCTTTTAGGGTGATATGTGGTGGTTTAATATCAATTTGGAGGGCTGGTGTATGGCTATAAAAATTGAGGGCCAGTGAGCCATTGCCTTGATTGTGCACATAAAGCTGAAAACTCTGCTGCGATTCAACCAATGGGTTGCCGAGTGCGGCTCCAAAACCGTTATATTGCAAAATTTGCAGCTTCGTAGCAACCTCGGTAGGTCGCTCAGGATGAGCCGGGGTGCGCACTTTAAAGATCACTTTATATTCGCCGGGGGCAGTGTCGCTGCGGCGAAGAGGCCGAAAACTTGCCCCTATTTCAATGGATTCTCCTGCTGGCAAATCAAGCTCAGAACGGTCTAAGCGTACCCATTCTTTAGGGATGCCCTCTACTTGGATGGAAAAATGTTCGGGCCGTGCGCTCGTATTGATGATGCGCAGGGTCGCTGGGCCATGTGCGCCGGGGGCCACTGCGATATAAGGGCCTTCAAGCTCTAACCGGAAACCCTCGGCTTCAATCTGTTGGGTGGTGACGGCACGGTTGGCGATGGTCGTATCAAAGTCAGTCGAGGGATGGAATACTACGCGGAGATCACCAATTTGAATTTCTTCGCCACCACGCAGTACGCGGGGTTCATGGGGATTGACCCGTACCCCGTCAATATAAGTCCCATTGACCGATTCAAGGTCTTCAATGGTGGTTTGTTGGTCTTTGCTGACAATCGCGACATGATAGCGCGAGACGCCATTGCGGTCTAAGACAAGATCATTGCCAATAGAACGCCCAATCGCTGTGGTTTCTTTTTCTAGGATGAAATTTTCAACCGGGTCATCCGTGCTGAAAATTTCGAGTCGTCCGAACGCCATGCCCTGTCCCTCAAGCGCCAGCAAGCAGATAGATATTTCAAATTATACCCACTTTGTTTTCTCTCTCCACTATAGGCCATTTCCGCCCTATAAAGCAAATACAGCCGAACGAAAATTGTCCGGCTGTATGGAGCGTCAAGCAGGTGCTAGAACGTCGGCTTAGTCAAAGCGGATGCGCGGGTCTAGCCATGTGTAAATGATGTCCACCATAATGTTCCCGATAATCAAGAACACTGAGTAGAGGGTGGTCAATGCCATAATCGTAGTATAGTCGCGGGCCGACACACTGGTCACAAACGATTGGCCGAGGCCGGGGATGACGAAAATACGCTCTACGACGAATGTTCCGGTCAACACCGCCGCCAATAGTGGCCCTAAAATGGTTGCTACTGGAATCAGTGAGTTCTTGAGGGCATGGATGTAAATAACCGAACGTTCCCGTAACCCTTTGGCGCGGGCAGTGCGGATATAGTCTTCACCCAAGACCTGCAACAAACTGGCACGGGTCAAACGGGCGATCCCCGCGCTCATGCCTGTTCCTAAGGCGACCATCGGCAAGATCAAACCTTTGAGATAAGCTGTGCTAAAGATGTCTTCGCGCCAGACCTTAGGTGTTGGGGTGGGTAGCCATTTTAGCTCGACCGCAAAAACGATAATCATGATAGGTGCTAACACAATCGCGGGGACAGATTGCAGTAGGATGGCCGAGAAGCTGGCCGCATAGTCTATTGCCGAGTTGTGATAGATAGCAGCCAACACCCCCAACGGAATTCCCATCAAGAAGCCAAAAACTACTGAATAGAGACCAATCTGCATCGAAACAGGCAGACGATTTTTGATTTCGTCAATCACCTGTGTGTTTTCCTGCAACTGGGCGATATTCAAGGAGGGGCCAAAGTCGAGGCGCAGGACGCCCCAAATGTAATTCCAAAATTGTGAATCGAATGGGTCACTTGTCCAAGCAGTTCGCTCTTCATTGAAAATCGCGTTGACTGTACCCCCTGTGGTGATGCAGTTGTGGCGTTTAGCAAAGATTGACCAACCGGGCATTTGGAAATAGCGGCGGCAGTTTTCAACATAACCGGTCAAATATTCCGATTCATAGTGAATGGTCGTGTAATTCCCTGTATATGAGGAGAAAACACTACCTGCTGATGGGACACCGGAGAGTGATGCCATCATTGTGGTCACCGCATTGGTGGTTTGGATGGCCTGACCGGTCTTGTTCGACCACTCACGGTAGGGGTACTGTACGTATTCAACGTATTCTTGTTTTTGATCATCCCAACGATGCAAGGTGTACTCACTTGAGAAGGAAATCCCCGAATCTTTTAGTTCAGGATAACTGCCTGCCTCAGGCGTTCCAAAACCACCCTTGAGATAGATGGTTTGACCCCAAGAGGTATCAGCGCCTTTTCCATCCGTGGGGGAGTCGAAGAACAGCGCCTTGTGCAAACCATAACGCTGATTCAGTTGTTCCCGCACATGCTGAGGCATGGGGCGTTGATTAACCGCATCAAATGGGCCACCCGGCAGTGAGTGTGACATACCAAAGGTGAAGACCATAATCGCAAATAGCACGGGGATAGCAGCCAGCAAACGCCGAAATAGGAATTTCAGCATACTGGCTCCCCCTAGCGCCCCAACGATTGTATTTAGAACATCGGTAATGGCTTTCATAGTTTTATTCTCAGTGCCCTTTCAGACTAAGCCTGTTTAATGATGGGCATAGGATTAACCCCCAATCAGACCGTTGGTGGCGGGTTCTGATTGGAGTTCTTCGGTCGTAAATAGGCGTTCCTGAGACACCCAACCCGTTAGTTCGGGGGTGTCGCTGGCTTCATCGGCATTTTCGCAAGTGAGTTGATAGTAAACTGTTACTCCACCACCTGTAGCATCGGGGTTAACCTCAATCGTTAAAATGTGGGCTGTGGTATCCACTTTACAAGCCCCACTACTGCCACGATTGCTTCCCAGATAACCGGCTTCATCTTTGATATAGAAGCCAGCATTGGGGCCGTCACCAATAAAACCTTTTTCGGAAATTTGGACATCCGTCCCTACAAAGAACTTGACACCTGTCAGCACATAATCGTTGTAGACCCAGCCGGTTTTATCAGCGCATTCAATCTGATAGAAAAATTCACCAGTCACGAGGGTGGTCTGTTTGAGTTGCACAATCGTGTCAGTGGGGCATTCGCCAATCACATTGCTGTCAGTAGCAAATTCGGGGTTTTCTGTCATTGGAGCAGTCAATGGGACAACTGCCTCGGCTGTAGCGGTAGCATCTGTAGCGTCTGTACCATCAGTGGTACCTGTGTCGCCAGTATCCGAACTCTCGGCCCCAACAGCGGGTGCCGGGGTGGCGGGTTTAGGAACTTCAATCAGCACCAATGAGTCGGGGCGATAAAGAATTTCGATTAGGTAGGTATCTTCTACCCAGCCCTGTAAGTCACCACAGGTGAGGTTATAGAAGGCGGTGTCACCAAGTCGTTGAATATTGTTGGTGGTAATCACGGTATTGGGGGCACATTCACCAATCGTATTGTCGGTGGTAGGTGCTTCCGGGGCATTGGTCACAGGCGCAGTTTCACCATCGGGGCGAATCATACCCAAACCACCTGTACCGGGCAGAGGAAGTGGCCCAAACAAACGTTCCTGCTCCACCCAGCCAGCCCCGCCTGAACAGCGAATCAGATTCCAAATCTGACCTGTCTGCGGATCGCCAGCGGATTCGAGGACTTCAACGACTTCGTTGACTTGGCAGTTTATTTTTGGCCCCGGGGTAGGCGGCTTTTGACTAGAAATCGGGAAGAGATCACCCTCAGCGCCTTCAGCGGTCGTTAATGCGCTTTCGCCGCGTGGGAAACGAACGGGTCCCATTAGCCGATTTTCATTAACCCATCCAACTGTACCGCCGCAAGCAATGAGATAATAGATGGTCTCAGGATTTAGGCGGCCAATATAGAGGACTTCTAGTTCGGTATCATATTCGCACGAACCACTTGCATTAATAACCCCTGCTGAAAGATCTTCGGGATTATTCGTCACGAAACATTGGCTTGCACCACCCCCCGTAGGACGTGGACAAAGCAACAAATCCGATAGTACATACTTGGCAGGATCGCTGGCGCTCGGTGCGGGCAATGGTGTGCCAGTTGGGGGCACGGGCGTGAATTCAAAAATGCCTAATGGATCAGGATCATCTGAATAACAAGCCAATGCAGCCATCAACAGGGCGATAATCACCAGCAAGGGTCTGGATAACTGCGACTTTCTCAACACCTGTAATCTCCTAGGTGAACTTCAAAAGGTATATTCCAAAATCCCACAGTTCAAGGTTGAATCAGTAGGTAGGGGCAAAACATACCCCTACTCGAACTGTGGTAAGACGAAATTATTTGCCGCGCAACCGGGGGTCAAGGGCGTCACGCAAGCCGTCACCAAAGAAGTTGAACGCAAGCGTGAGCAGCACCAAAGCCGCCGAGGGCACATAGATCATATGCCGATTTGAATAGAAGCCACCTTCTTGGCTGGCACGGCTGATCATTTCACCCCAGCTTGGTGTACCGGGCTGCACCCCCAAACCGATATAGCTCAAAAAGGCTTCGGCGAAGATGTAACCGGGAATTGCCAATGTTTCGGCAACCAATAGTGGGCCAATGATGTTGGGCAGCAAGTGAACGAAGATAATGCGACGGTCACGTGCACCTACCGCACGGGCAGCTTCTACAAATTCTTTTTCACGATAGGACAAGACCTGACCACGCGCCAAACGGGCGGTGCCGATCCAGCTTAACAAACCCAGCGCAATAAAGAGGAATAGCAGGCCGCCGAGATTTTTATTCATCTCTATGATGAACCCGACTAACCCGCTGGCATCTTCATATTTGCTAGAAATTTCGCGGAAGTAGACCTGCATGATGATGATAATGACCAAGCCGGGAATTCCGTAGAGGAAGTCCACAAAACGCATCATGATGTTGTCAATACGACCGCCATAGAAGCCAGAAATCATGCCATAAACCAGACCGAGTAGCAGACTGACCGATGATCCAACAAAGGCCACCGCAAGTGATACTTGGGCGCCATACACAGTTTGGGTCATCCAGTCCTTGCCACCGCCATCGCTCCCCAAGATATAGCACCACTGGCGCTGATTGGGGTCGGGGATTTCAACACGGCATGAGCCGGGGAAACGCGCACGTTGCTCTTCGCTCAAAAGCGAGCACCATGCTTTACCTTGATCCAGATTGTCGCGGGCACATTGGCCCGGTTCGGCATAGGGGTCAACGCGAGTCAACCCGGCTGGGTTAATGGTATGGCGAGCCTTAAAGCCTTTGGGTGCGTCCAGAAAACCAATGCTGGTCCACTGACTGGCCGTAAGTGCCATAAAAATGAAAAACGATATGATAAAAAACGCAATCACCGCCATTTTATTGCGACGGAATTGGCGCAGCGCATCTCCCAATGGAGTCGAGCGCTTTGGATTTACGCTGTCTTCTTTCAACGTAATCGGTTTAGATGCTGCTGTCATGAAAAATGCTCCTCAAAAACGATGAATGGAAACGGACTGTTGGCATAGTCACGGTTTCGACATTCTGCACTAAGTAACTCGGTGGCAGGCTACCCAGTGACCCGGTAATACTTCAATCAATTCAGGGTCCCAGTCATAACATACGTCAATCGCTACTGGACAGCGCGTATTGAAGTTGCAGCCGACAGGTGGGTTGGCAGGGCTTGGTAAGTCACCCTTCAAAATAATGCGCTGACGACTCTCTTCCACCTCAGGGTCGGGTACGGGAACCGCCGACAAAAGGGCCTGAGTGTAAGGATGCAGCGGGTTGGTATAGAGTTCTTCACTCTCAGCCATCTCCACGATCTTGCCGAGATACATCACGGCTACACGGTCGCAAATGTGGCGTACCATGCTTAGGTCGTGGGCGATAAAGAGATAGGTCAGCCCCATATCACGCTGCAAGTCTTGTAGTAAATTCACTACCTGTGCTTGAATAGATACATCCAGCGCCGAAATAGGTTCATCGCAGACGATAAACGATGGCTCAAGGGCCAAGGCGCGGGCAACCCCGATGCGTTGACGCTGACCACCGGAAAACTCATGCGGATAGCGATTGGCAAAGAAGGGATTCAGACCCACCCTTTCCAACAGCTCTTCGACACGCTTTTGGCGATCTCTCTCACTGCCAATGCCATGTACCACCAGCGGTTCACTGATAATGCGGCTGATGCTCATACGCGGGTTGAGCGAGGCATAGGGGTCTTGGAAGATAATCTGCATCTTGCGGCGCAGTTCGCGTAATCCACTTCCCTTCAAAGTTGTCAGTTCGGTACCTTCAAAATTCACCGAACCAGCCGTCGCCCGATGCAGTTGTAGAATGGTACGGCCCGTGGTGGATTTGCCACAACCGCTTTCTCCCACCAACCCAAGGGTCTCACCTCGGAAAATATCGAAGTCGAGGCCATCAACGGCTTTAACAGCGGCAGTTTCACGCTGGAAGATTAAACCACTTTTGATAGGAAAATGTTTTTTCAGACCCCGCACCGAGATAATGGCATCCCGCGTTGATTTTGTTTGGGCCGGGGCCGTATTCACTTTTTCACTTTTTGCTACGTTCGTCATATACCTAACCTTGCATTACCATCTCAGGCCGAGTTTGTTCGGCAGTGCGCACATCGACCCAGCACGACGCCAAATGTTCAGGATGTCCACCCTCGACTGAAACCAACGGAGGCATTTGGTCGAGGCATTTATTGATAACATAAGGACATCGCGGCGCAAAGGGGCAACCAGTCGGGGCTTTGCGCATGTCGGGTGGCGACCCTGTAATTGAAACGAGGTGTTGATTCTTTTGGTCGAGGCGGGGCAGTGAACTAATGAGGCCAAGTGTATAGGGGTGACGTGTATCTTTGAAGAGTTCCTTCACCGGGCCACGTTCGACAATTAAGCCTGCATACATCACTTGCAAAGTATCTGCCAGACCAGCGACGACACCAAGGTCATGGGTGATCCAAATCATCGCCATGCCAATCTTATCACGCAGGCGGCGCACCAAATCGAGAATTTGAGCTTGAATGGTTACGTCGAGGGCGGTGGTTGGTTCGTCGGCAATCAGCAGTTGGGGGTTACAGGAAAGAGCCATCGCAATCATGGCACGTTGGCGCATCCCACCCGAAAATTGGTGTGGATAGTCTCCAAGGCGACGATCAGCCATTGGGATACCCACCATTTGTAATAGTTCGGTCGCGCGACGGCGGGCTTGTTCATTGTCCATCCCGAGGTGCAATTTTAAGGCTTCCGTAATTTGGCGACCAATGGTCAACACAGGGTTGAGCGAGGTCATTGGGTCTTGGAATACCATTGCAATTTCGGCCCCACGCACAAGACGCATTTGGTCACGCGATAATGAAAGCAGTTCGCGTCCACGAAAGTTAACATTGCCTTCAATGGTGGCAGGGGGGGAGGGAACTAGTCCCATGATGGAGAGGGCATGAACGCTTTTGCCGCTGCCGCTTTCGCCCACAACGCCGAGCGTTTCCCCTTCATGCAGGGTATACGAGACGCCATTAACGGCGTAAACCAAACCTTCTTGGGTACTAAAGCGGGTTTTGAGGTCTTTAACCTCCATTAACAGGGCCAAAAGTTTAACTCCTTCTCGTTAAAACCATAATCCACGCAAGAACGAGAATGTTTATATTAAAATTGAACGGCGATTTTACGCGATGTTGCAAGCGACTGCAACAATTCCTAACTTTTAGGATGTTCGCAAATTTAGTTCGCTGCTAAATTCACAAGATTTACTCGCTCACTTTAAGCAAAGTTCGACCCAGTTGTAATTCTGGCTAACTTTCAATCACAATTGAGTCTTTGAAAAGACTGTAAGGTGAAGTTGTTGCGGTTATAATCTATCCTAAACACCTAATTGTAATTAAACCTGTACAATCTATCCAGTCGAAAGTAAAAATTCAAGGAATGCCCCAGCCCGCACTTCAAATTATTAGCCCAAATGCCCAATCCACTCGCCAACTAGGTCAGCAGTTAGGCCAATTATTGCTGCCGGGGGATGTGGTGTGTTTGGTGGGTGGTTTAGGCGCAGGCAAGACCACCTTTGCGGCTGGCATTGGGCAAGGTTGGGGCAGTACCAGCCGCTTAACCAGTCCCACCTATACGCTGGTACATGAACATCGTCGCCCAGCCGATTCACAAACGCTCTATCATATGGATGCTTATCGTTTAGAAACCGCCGATGCCCTTGAATCGGTTGGTTTTGGCGACATCTGGGCGGGCAATGGCCCTATTTTGATTGAGTGGCCCGAACGCTTGGGCGACATGCTGCCTAGCGAGCGCCTTTGGATTGAAATTGAGGCTGAATCTGAATTGGATGAAAGTCAACGTACCCTGCGTTTTTGGGCACAGGGGCATCGCTTTGAACACTTGTTGGCAGATTTTGAAGCAGTCGGAAAGTAGGCAAAGGTGCTGCTGGCGATAGACACGGCCTCTCGGTCATTAAGCTTGGCGCTCTATGATGGACAGCAGCTATTGGCTGAACAAACATGGTATACGGCCAATCAACACAGCGTTGAACTACCGCCTGCCATCCATCATGTGCTAAATCGTGCAGGCGTTCAGCCCCGCCAACTTACGGCCTTGGCTGTTGCACAGGGGCCGGGGTCATTTACAGGTTTGCGTATTGGCATTGGGGTGGCGAAGGGCTTGGCAATGGCGCAGAATATTCCCCTTATCCCCGTCATGACCCTAGATATTGTCGCGGCTGGAACCTCCTATTTTGAAGGGCCGCTAGTGGCGATTGTGCAGGCTGGGCGAGGGCGTATCAATTATGGGCAGTATCATTGGCAGACTGGTGAATGGCGGCAGGTCGGTGAGTTGCACAATGCGGCATGGGCCGAGATGATTGCGCGGCTTGATGCACCTGCCACTCTCATTAACGGTGAACTAGACCCTGCTGGTGAGGCGTTGTTGATTGCCAGTGGCAAAGCTGTCACGCTGCTACCCCCAGCCTATCGGTTACGTCGGGCGGGCTTTCTGGCCCAAAAAGCATGGGGGCAAGTTCAGGCGGGGCACTCAATTCCCGCGGCTGAAGTCATGCCCATTTATTTGCAGACGGCAGGAGGTGCAGCGACATGACGACCGAACCCCACCTTTTACGATCCATGATGCCAGCTGATGTTGACCAAGTATTGCAGATTGACCAGCTATCGTTTCCGGTGTCATGGTCAAAGGTGACGTTCCTGCATGAAATGAATGAAAACCCCAACGCCTATATGGGAGTCGTGCTGAAATCGGAGCCTGTTCCTGAGGACAATTCTGGGCTTGGCATCATCCGTCGCTTATTGCACCCTAAAAGTATTGATACGGTGGTTGCCTATGCGGGTATGTGGATTCATGGCCGCGAAGCCCACATTAGCACGATTGCCTCGCACCCCCAATTTCGGCGGCAGGGCTTCGGTGAATTGATGTTACTCGGCATGATTGGACGCGGTATTTGTTTAGGGGCGGATCACGTGGTGTTGGAAGTACGGATCGGCAACCTCACTGCCCAAAATTTGTATCGAAAATATGAATTTAGCGCGATAGGCTTTTATCCGCGTTATTATCATGATAACAACGAAGACGCCTTGTATATGGTGGCCCGTCCTTTGGATGAAGCCTATCAAACTCGATTACGTGGTCGGGCGACTTTATTGGCGGCACAAACGCCCTTTACCGATGAATTTTCCGGCTTGCATTTAGAGCAGGCCCTTACGACTAGTTCAAAGGAGTAGCAGTACATGGCTGAGAGTTTGCAAGAACGTCAAGCAGCGATGGAAAAAATCGCCGCCGAAATTCGCGCCTGCGAAAAATGCCAGTTGCATAAAGGGCGTACTAAAGCAGTGCCGGGGGATGGGCGTGTGAACGCCGAAATACTATTTGTGGGTGAGGGGCCGGGTTTTCATGAAGACCAACAAGGCCTGCCTTTTGTGGGGGCCTCTGGAAAATATTTGGAACAGTTGTTAGAACTCATTGGCCTAACGCGCAAGGATGTGTTTATCACCAATATTGTGCGTTGCCGTCCACCCCAAAATCGTGACCCCGAACGCATCGAAATTGAAGCCTGTGAACCCTACCTTGACCGCCAAATTGCCATCATTCGACCTAAGATTATTGCTACGCTAGGGCGCTACAGCATGGCAAAATTCTTCCCCGACGGCAAGATTTCCAAAATTCATGGTGTACCCAAAAAAGAAGAGGGGCGAATTTATTATCCCCTGTTCCATCCAGCGGCAGTCTTGCGAAATCCGGCCCTGCGTGAGCCGATGGAAGAAGATTTTAAGCGCATGAAGAAGCTACTAGAGGAATTGAAAGCGTCTGAGCCTGATAATGACGATGACGCCCCACCGCCGCCACCCCCACCAGAAAAACCACAGCAGTTGTCGCTGTTCTAAAAATTGGGCGGGTCACCGACTCGCCTTTTTATTTATCTTTCCAACTGTTGCAGGTGCGTTCAAATTCGGCTTGCCAATAGGATTCATAATCTTCTTCGGCGACGCTGACGACCCCCTTAAAATACCCCGGCCCGGGACGACCATCGGATTTTCGCACGACCAACGTTGCCAGATAGCCCCGTCCGGCTTTTTCATCCTCAAGGCTGATGTCGCGCAGCAGACCTGACATGGCATAACTATAGGGGTTCACCTCGGCGGCCTGAATCATCCCAGCCAATTCACCATAGGTAATGGTTTTGCGCTGGCGGGCATGATCCACAAGGATGTCAAACGCTTCTTGTTTGATCTGATCCCATGTTTCCAGCAAATAGCCAAATTTGCGCGGTGGTCGTGGCATGGTCGGTCCCTTTTTGAACTGCTGTGCTATGCAAAATACCCGATTAGCAAGGCGATGGTTTTGCATTCCCCCGTCGGGCTAAGGTTCAGTTTATTCGATGGATTTTTGGAGATACACAATATCTTCGACCCCGGTAGTGAGGCGCAGATTAATGGTGCGGTTGGGGACAAAACCAACCCGTTCATAGAGGGCGATAGCGCGAGTATTGTTGACCCGTGCGCCAATTTCAAGCGTTTTACTGCCGAGTTGTTGCGCTAGACGAGTGAGTTCACCAAGCAGGGCTGTGCCAATACCTAGACCCCGTAGTTCGCCGCTAACGACTAAATCACTGATTTCGGCAACGTGTGACCAAATAGTGACCAAGCCAAAAGCACAGGCCCGATTATTGACCACCGCTACCCGCGCCCCCCCTCGATTACGATTTTGGAGGGTGAAAGCTCGCCGGAACATCATTTCCACATAAGCGCGATTTTGGTCTGACCAACAGGCTTCATGCAGCCAGCGCACATCGGTTCGTTGAAGTTCGCGGAAAGTGATTTCAGGGGTCATGCGTGGCAAAATCTCCCTGCATTATAAATGCAGAAAAGCCGTTCTCGCATCGTGTGGGAAACGGCTATGCCTGCTGGGTATTGGGTGACGAAACCTGCATTGGCCTATAACGAGGACTAAGATTCTTCCTCGATAACAATGACTTCACGGCCTTTATAGGTGCCGCAGTTGGGGCATACGCGGTGGGCCACTTTATATTCATTGCAGTTATCGCAACGTACCAGATGCGCCAGCGTCAAAGCGTCGTGTGAACGACGATTTCCGCGCTTGCGACGGGACAATTTACGTTTGGGTAGAGGACCCATGAGTTCTTCCGCCTCTGTTTCAATTCCAAAAAGCTAACGATTAACGCTGTAATTTTACCGTCAAACAGCGCACGGCATGATAGCATTAACCGCCGCTAAAAACAAGGGTATTCGCTGTCTTAGTCCGAGCCGCCTGCATCCACCAGTTCCTGCTTCTCCACCTTGACCGCTTTGGGCGTGGGGGGAGCCGGGGGCTGGGCGGGCATTACTGGGGGCGGTGGTGGTGCGCTTTGAACCACTTGGGCCTGTGCTGCTGCTTGGGCGCGAATATCCCGGTCTTGGGCAATTTTGGTGACGCCATTTCGTACGATCGTCAAAGTGCGCAGCAGATGACTTTCCAATTCTTTAAGTACATCCATAACATACGAATCGGCTTCGTCCCGAATGGCGGCGGCCTCTTGGCGGGCCTGAATCAGAATGTTCTCGGCGCGATGCTGGGCTGTCTGCACAATGGCATCCCGTTGGACAAGTTCGTCGGATTTTTGACGGGATAAATCCAGCATCCGAGTCGCTTCTTCATTGGCCTGTGCAATCAGGCGGTCGCGCTGATTGACAACACGGGTCGCTTTTTCGATTTGTTCTGGAATCGAAATACGCATCTGGTCAATAATTTCAAGTGCCCGTTCCTCGTCAATGACGGTGAACTTGCTCATGGGCAGATGCCGACCCTCATCAATGAGGTCTTCTAGGCGGTCAACTAAATGTTGTATATCCATTAATGCCCCTCCTCGGTCAGGTTCATGTGGTTGACCGGGCAAACGTAAATTTTACCAGTAATTTCAATCACCCTAGTTCAGCATATCGTTGCCGCAGGGCTTCGGCGACACGGTGTGGCACCATCGAACTGACATCACCACCCAACGAAGCAATTTCACGCACGGTGCTAGAGCTAATATGAATAAATTGCTCCCCCGTGATGAAATTGACTTGTTCAATATGTGGCGATAGCCGTTGATTTGCCAACGCCATGCGAAATTCAAACTCAAAGTCCGAAAAAACACGTAACCCTCGCACAAGGATATGTGCTTCGGCGACTTTTAAATAGTCTACAGTCAATCCGGTGTAAGATGCAACTTTTATGTTAGAGAGTCCTTCCACCGCCTCGCGTAAAAAGCCCAAACGCTCCTCAACCGTAAACAACATTGGCTTGTTAGGCGGATTTTCGTAGACCGCAACAATGACTTCATCAAATACATGCGCGGCCCGACGGGCAATATCAATATGCCCATGATGAACGGGGTTAAACGAACCCGGAAAAACGGCACGGCGGAAACCTGCCATAAAATTGACTCCTGAGCGTTAAGAAGTATGAAAACTCTAACTTAAATCGGTTTGGCGTTCTTGCAACAACCGAACGCGCCGCGCCAGCAATTGATGTTCTGGCATTGTTAACAATGGGTCTTCGGCATAGATGGCCTTGCTTTCTTTCTGGGCCAACTCTACCAACCGCACATCCATGGATTGGTCAAATCGTACAGCCCCATAGCCTGCTTGACGGGTACCTAACAAATCCCCCGGCCCGCGTAGTTGCCAATCAAGTTCAGCAAGCTCAAAACCATCGGTTAGGGCCTCAAATTTGCGGAGACGCTCCACTGCTTCGGGATTATCGGAATCGCTAATGAGCAAGCAATAGGATTGATATTGCCCACGCCCAACCCGCCCTCGGAATTGGTGTAGTTGTGCCAAGCCAAAACGATTAGCCCCTTCAATCAAGATAACCGTCGCATTCGGCACATCAATGCCTACTTCGATAACCGAAGTCGAAATCAAGACCTGAATTTCGCCATTCGCTACCGCCGCCATGACCTCATCTTTTTCAGCAGGTTTCAAGCGTCCGTGCATCAAGCCACAGCGATAGTGTCGGAAAATGGTGGTGCTCAGTTCCTCAAAGGCCTCGACTGCGGAACGCCCTTCATTATCCTCAGCCGCCTCGACCAGCGGATAGATGATAAAGGCTTGGCGGCCTTCTTCCAATTGATGTTTGATAAAGCTATAGGCCCGTTCACGTTCGGGGGCAAACAGCAATTTGGTCTCAATCGGCTGGCGACCCGGCGGCATTTCATCCAACACTGTCAAATCAAGGTCGGCATACATCGTTAGGGCCAGCGTGCGCGGGATTGGCGTGGCAGTCATGACCAAGACATGCGGGTTGACGCCCTTACCACGTAATGCCCCACGTTCATCCACCCCAAAACGATGTTGTTCATCAATGATTGCAAGGGCGAGGTCATTGAACTCGATGCCTTGTTGAATGAGGGCGTGGGTTCCAATAACCACTTGAACACTGCCATTGGCTAACCCCTCATAAATTTCACGGCGTTGGGGTTCAGGTGTACTGCCTGTCAATAATTGGATATTGACCTTTTCACCACCCGACACCCCCGCAAATAATTTGCGAATGCCTTGATAGTGTTGTTCCGCCAGAATACTGGTAGGGGCCATCAGGGCTGATTGTTTACCATTGGCAATCGCCATACCGAGCGCCATCGCTGCCACTACGGTCTTGCCCGACCCCACATCCCCTTGTAACAAACGATTCATAGGAATGGCTTGGGTCAAATCTTGACGGATGGCCTCAATCGCTTTTTGCTGTGCCCCAGTCAATTGATAGGGCAGGCCGCTGACAAACGCTTGGGCCCATTCATCTGTGACCGTCAGTGGGATACCGGGGACAGATTGCCAAAGCTGCCGTTTTGCCAAAATCCCTAGTTGCAGCAGCATCAACTCATCAAAGGCAAGCCGCTCTTGGGCATATTCCAAAAATTCCCATTTCTGGGGCATATGGATTTGACGTAACGCCCACCCAAGATCAACCATCTCGGTGCGTTCTAGGACGCTTTCAGGCATATAGTCAGGTAGTTTATTTGACCATGTATCCAACACTTCGCGCATCAGCTTGCGTACGATTTTGGACGATAGCCCTTGAGTGAGTGGATAGACTGGAACAATCCCACCTTGTTGTAAACTGCGCTGATCCACCAATTCCCATTCGGGGTTGGACATACTGAGATCACCCCGGAACAGGTCGGTTTTGCCGTACAGGGCAATTTGCATCCCAACCTTGAGCATCCGCTTCAGAAAGGGCTGATTGAAAAAGGTGACATTGATTTTGCCGGCTCCATCTTCAACCGACACACTCAGGAAAGGCCGCCCCTCGCGTGATTTTAATTCGGTGACGCGCTGAATCGTGCCAATCGCGGCGGTTTGTTGATAAGGTTTCAGGTGACTGAGTGGCAGCAGGCGGGTGTAATCGTCATAGCGGCGTGGCATGAAAAACAGCATATCGCCGAGGGTCGCAACGCCAAGCCGAGCCAATTGTTCGGCGCGTTTATCCCCGACCCCCTTTAAGTTTTGCACACGGTCATTTAAGTGCCCCATGACTTCACGGGCCGCTTCAATCTCGGTAGATTTGCGCGGTGTGCGACGTGGCTTGGGGGCGCGGGTTTGGCTTTTGCGGTCTAGGATATTGGGCGCGACAAATTCCATCACCTCCAGCGAACTCTTGATGATGTCGTCCCTAAATCGGCCTCCACCCGTGTCACCGTCGTCGTCATCGTCATCCCCGTCATCAAATTTGGGTTTAGGGGGAGGACGCTGGGGTTGTCGGGGTGGTGGGGCTGGTCGAGGCGTAGGGGGTTTAGGTGGTGGACTTGCCGCTGGCTCGATCCTTGCGGCGGGTGCTGTTTTGGCTGGCGGGGGTGTTTCCGGCGCATTGGGTGCGACCCACTCGGCAGCATAGGCAGGATCAGGTTGTACCCGTCCTGTGATGCGCCCCATCATGTATTTCACCGATTGTTGACGTTTATCCCGATCTTCCAGCGTACTATACTCGGTCATCACTTTGCCGAGTTCTTCAATCAGATTATGTTGAACCGGAGTTTTGGCCTGTTGATGGGCCTCCCGCGACCAATTGGGGATATACGAGTGTAGGCCGCCAATGACCGCCGTGTTTTTATAGCCGGTATCTTGTTCCAGCCGCAAAATTTTGATCAATGTTTCAAGTGCTGAAGCCATCTTAAGTTTCAAAAGTCTCCATAACCATTACGCTTTGGCCTTAATTAAAGCCAGTCCAACCGCATTGGGGCCAACGTGTGTGCCAATGGCGGGGGTTACATCCACCATATTGATATAGTCTTTAGGGGCGATATCTTGGACTAAATCCAACAGTTTTTGACCACGCTCTGGGTTAAAAGAATGCAGCACCGTTAGCCGTTCCAGCGGCGCTTCACGATGGGCAATATCCGCCATCTCTTTGATGGCTTTTTCAAATGTTCGTACCCGTCCAGCCGTGTTGACCTCGCCTTCGCGCACATCAATAATCGGCTTAATCTGTAGGAGTGCTCCTACGTTAGCTTGTGCCCAACCCACCCGACCACTGCGCCGCAAATATTCGAGGGTATCCAGCACCGCATAAAGCCGGACACGCGCGCGCATTTCAGCAATCAGGGCTTTAATATCCTCGACGGACGCCCCTTTTTCGGCGGCTTCGGCGGCAGCAATCGCCATCCAACCTTGCGCCATCGTCAAAGTGCCACTATCAATCACCGTGATTTTTTCGGGGGACACCACATTGGCAGCAACAACCATGCCATCATAGATACTGCTGAGTTTGCTGGCGACGGAAAACGCGATGACGTGATCGGCCTCGGCAAGGCCTTCTTGAAAAATCTTAGCACCCGCGCCGGGGGGTGGGGCTGCCGTCGTGGGCAGTTCCGTGGCCTGTTGCAGTCGTTCATAAAATTGCTGGCGGGTCAGCGCTACCCCATCATCAGCAAAACTCTGTTGCCCAAAATTGATGAAGTCGGGCACAATCCGAATATCATGCCGTTTAGCAAGATCAGATGAGATGTCGGCGGCGCTGTCTACAACGATTTTGATTCTGCTCACGCGATAATATCCTCTTCTTCACCTTCCAAAATGACCAGCCCGGTGGCGTCGGCCCCCAAAAAGCTGCCAATTGAAGGATCATACAACATGGTGGGGAAATCTTGCCCCTGCAATTCCAATGCGAGACGGTCTTGCAACAGGCGAATCGGCTCAGTGAGCGAGGTGGTGTGAGTCAGCAAGGCCATTTGGTCAATACTGGCAAACTCCATCGCAAATTCGGCCAATTTTTCAATCGCTTGGGCATGTGTCCGCGCTTTTTCCATAATCATCAACTGCCCTTCCTCAATGGTGAGAAATGGCATGATGCCTAACATTGTCCCAAGAATGGTTTGGGCGGCCCCAATAAGGCCCTGTTCGCGAATCACATTCATTTTTTCGACATAAAAAACGGCATAAATACGCGGGATGGTGCGTCGGACAAGCCGTACAATGTCCTCTAAATCATCCGTCTCGCTGGTGATTTGGCCTGTTTTATCTACTAGCATTCCTAAGCCCGCTGAAATGGTCTGCGAATCAACCACCTCAATATCACATCGGCCTAAGAGCATTTGGCTGGCGATTTTGGCATTATGGCAGACCTGCCCCAATCGTGCTGATAGATGTAAGGAGATAATTTGGCTGACATCCCGATTGAGCCGCTTATAAACGTCCAGAAAATCTTCTGGGGTTGGGGGAATCAACTTGGGAATGACATCTTCGCGTTGGATACGCCGCAAAAATTCTTCGGCCCCAATATCCACCCCTAGCCGATAGGTGTTTTCACCCATTTGCAGACGCACTGGCACTACCGTTACTTCATAACGCCGGACGATGGTGGGATCAATGAAAAGGGCTGAACTGTCGGTGACGATACGTACCTTGTTCAAGGTTGTTTTTTCCTGAGAGTGCCGCTATTCAACACTGAATATTACCTGATAATGCGGCTGGCCCCCATAGACAGTTTCAAATTCCAAATTGGGGTAGTCTTCGGCGAGGGCATCCGTCAAAATTTGAATTTCACTTTCGTGTAGCGAGTCTCCATAATAGAGCGTCACTAGTTCCATGTCATCCAAGTCGTCAATCGCAGCCAGTAATCCACGCACTGCTTCATCCACTGAACTGCCAGAGAATTTAAGTTTGCCATTCAACAGGCCAATAATTTGGCCCTCTTTGACCTTCACACCGTCCAATTCAACCGTGCGGGTAGCCGTGGTCACTTCGCCCGTAAACACATTGTCTTTGGCCTTAGACATCGCCGCCGCAATATCGCTTAAATCGCCATCGGGCTGATAGGGCAGCATGGCGCTGACCCCTTCTGTAAATGAGCGGGTTGGTACGACGATACAGTGTTTATTCGTCACGAGTTTGGCCGCTTGTTCAGCCGCGAGGATAATATTTTTATTGTTGGGCAGGATGATGATTTTATCGGTGTTAATTTTTTGGATGGCCTTGAGGATTTCTTCGGTACTCGGGTTGTTGGTCTGTCCACCATTAATTAATCCAGCGACACCCAGTTGTTGGAATACCCCTGCCAATCCATCGCCAGCGATGACGGCAACCACCCCAATTTGACCCGGTTCAACTTCGACCAGTTCCAATTCTTCAACGTTAAAAGGCTTGTCTTGTTTGGTGTGTTTTTTGAGATATTCCTCGTATTGCACCTGCATATTTTCGACGACTACATCCAGCAAAATGCCCAGATTAGCGCCATAATGCAAGGGGTGGCCGGGGTTATGCACATGCACATGGACTTTGACCGCCGTATCGTTGCCAACAACGACGACGGAGTCTCCCATGCTTTCCATCACGGACTTCACCACATCCGGATTTAGGCCTTCGCCTTTAATCACAAACTGCACATCGTAGCCATACCCCAGTTCACCGGGGTCAAGCACTTCGGCCAGATCATGTTGTTCTTCCTGATCCAGTTCGGCATCGGTGGGAATAGCTTGGCCTTCAATCGAGACGGTTTGGCCTTTCAATTGGCGCAGCATCCCTTCTAGGATATAAACCAACCCCGTCCCACCCGAATCCACCACACCTGCTTCTTTCAATTTGGGCAACAGATTGGGGGTATTGGCTACCGACTCCCAACCGCGTGCCACCATTTTTTCCAGCAGTTGATGTAAATTGGGGGTAGTGTCGACTTGGGCTTCGGCTTCTTCGGTCATTTCTCTGGCGACAGTCAAGATGGTGCCCTCGACCGGACGTTGGACGCCGCGATAGGCCATGTCGGTTGCTACCCGTAAGGCTGTAACCATTTGCGCCGCATCAAAGGCTTTGGTATCCCCCAACGATTGGGCAAAACCTTTCCATAATTGCGACATGATTGTCCCCGAATTCCCGCGCGACCCCATCATCGCCCCGTAGGCAATTTTTTGGGCGACCTTGCCAGCATCATCAGAGGTTTCATTGGCGACTTCATTACACGCATTACGCATGGTCAAAAGCATATTGGTGCCAGTGTCACCGTCGGGAACGGGGAAAACATTGAGTTCGTTGACATGACGGTAATGGCTTTCCAGCCAGTGCAACCCAGCATTTGCCAATGTTTTGAGGTGGCGACCATCACACGTCAGATGAATTTGCTCTGTTTGTTCAGTCATAACACTTCCGATAAATCCTACGATGATTTGCTGGCCTTCGGTTGTTGGCTAAGACGAAGACCCTGCACATGGACATTAACGCTTTTTACAGGCATGGTCGTGTTTTGTTCAATCACATAACGTACGCTGTTGATAATGCTGGTCGAAACACTGGCAATCCGAATGCCATGCTCCAACACCACATAAATATCAATAGCGATTTCGTTATCTTCAATTTGGATGACCACGCCTCGATGTGGATCACGAGTCAATGTGGCAGCGACACCCGAAGTACGGTTCGGGGTTGCCATACTCACCACTCCATAGGTCTGCGTGACCGTATGGCTCACCAAGCTGGCAATAGCCGCTGGCGAAATTTCAATTATTCCATGAACATTCTCTTTTGTCGTCATGCAGTTTTCTTTCCTGCCTCTGGTGGCTACCCTTGCAGTTAGGCGGGCATTGTGGTATGGTATTGCCCCGATTTCCAGCGATGAATCAACAAGTTTAGCAGACGGGACACTCTCATGGCGAAATGTGAATACTGCGGCAAACATACGCAGTTTGGTCAGAATAATCCTTTTTCGCAAAAGAAAACAAAACGCACCTTTAAACCCAACCTCCAAAAAGTTCAGGTTGTGGAAGAGGGCCGCGTAATTTCGCGTACACTCTGCACCAAATGCGTCAAAAACATCGGGAAACACCGCGCCCGACCAGTAGCGAAAAAAGCAACCGCCTAGTTCAGGTTGTTTAAACCTCGATACTCCGGAAAGCCAGCCACTGCTGGCTTTTTGGTTCCCGACAAGACTAATTTATTTTCCGGCTGCTTGCTTAATAGCTTTCATGCCACTTGCGATACCACCCGCCGCCGCAAAAATAGCATTGCCAGCGATCAAAACATTCGCCCCAGCCTCTAAAACTTGTGGTGTAGTCTGCGCATCAATACCACCATCTACCCCAATGTCTACCGGACGTTCCCCTAGCATCTGCCGAATTTGTCGAATTTTAGGTAATGTTTCTGGTAAAAAAGCCTGTCCACCAAACCCCGGATTGACCGTCATCACTAGCACGATGTCGACTAGATGGGCAATCTCGCTCAGCAGCGTGGCGGGTGTATGAGGATTAATTGCCACCCCTGCCCGCACACCAAGTGATTTGATATATTGTAGTGTGCGATGCAAATGAGGGCAGGCTTCAAAGTGTACCGTCAAAGCCGAGGCCCCAGCATCCGCAAAGGCTTGTACATGGCGGTCTGGCTCAATAATCATCAAATGCACATCCAGCGGTAAACGAGTTACCCGCCGAATAGCCTTCACCACCAATGGCCCCATCGTAATATTGGGCACGAAGACGCCGTCCATTACATCAATATGGATTTGGGACGCGCCATGCTCTGCGGCAATTTGAACTTGTTCGCCAAGCCGCGTAAAATCTGCCGAAAGCACTGAGGGAGCAATTTTGACGGAATGGGCCACGAAACCAGCATCCTTTGCTTAGAATCTGCTGTCAATCGCAGAATTTTAACGTTGTATGGGCATAAAAACAATCGGGAGGATAAGGGTAGGGGAATTGGGCCGGAGTGAACTGATAAATGTAACATGGATTAGTGATTGATTTTACCGCAAGTCCTGATTTACACTTAATTATACTGTTCGCTGTGTGAGCCTCTGGATTCAAAAATTAACAGTTCCCTATCCGAAAAAAATTGTAAGTTTTCCGAGAAAAACTGATAATTCTAACAAATCAAGAATCCACTGGTCAAAAAAATATGCTATTACCCATCGGCCTAGAATCGGACCCTAACTCATCTTCTGGTGTTCCATCCTCCAAGAATCCAGTAGATTTGGCTACTTCCCAACTCTCGCTTATTATGTCCCGCCTACCGGGTATCATGTGGACAACCGATAAAGATTTAATTATTACCCACATGAGTGGCGCAGGTTTGAATCTGCTCAATCGTACCCCTCAAGAATATATTGGCCGCCATTTAGCTGAAATTACTGAATCTCAAAACCTGTCATCAATAGGGATTACAGAGCATTTAAAAGCCCTCGATGGCAAAATAGGCCATTATGAACTGGCGGTAGATCGCCGTGAGCTTGAAGTAACGGTTCAATCATTGTTGGACGAACAAGGTCAAATTATTGGCTGTGTAGCCTTTGCCATAGACATTACCAATCAAAAAGAAGCGGAACGTGCGCTGGCCTATATCTCTGACCGAATGATTCTGCTCAATCGGGTCATTTCACTGGCAAGTTCAAGCCTCAATGTGCATAAGGTTTTGGAAGTGGCCTGTCAAGAATTAGCGCAGACTTTTGGCGTGCCCCAAGTCGCTGCTGCTCTTTTCGATAAAAACCGCTTTGAAGGGGAGGTTGTCGCTGAATATTTAGCCCCGGGCTGTGTTTCGGCACTGGGGATGAAAATCCCTTTACGCGATAATCCGCTGAATGAAGAGCTAATTCGATCAAAAAATCCCGTTTTTGTAAAAGATGTGTCCAAAGAAATAACTGTGCAAGATGTGCAATCCATTTTGCATGAGCGCAAAACGGTCTCTATTTTGATTGTCCCCTTAACCGTGCGCGGTGAAGTTGTGGGGTCAATCGGAATTGATAGCCACACCCCACGCGACTTTCTCCAAGATGAAATTGAATTGGCCGCAGCGGTAGCCCTATCCGTCTCGCAGGCTTTAGACAACAGCCTGTTACACCAACAATTAGAGTCACAAAACGAACGTCTCGCCTCGTTGGTCGAAAATCGTACTGCCGAATTGCAGCGGGTTAATGAACGTATGACGGCCATTTTGAATGGCAGTAGCGATGCGATTATTTTTACCCACAATGACGGGACAATTCGCAATGCCAATGAAGCCTTTGACCTTTTATTTCGTTATGCCCCAGATGAAGCCTTCAGTTCGCCTATTGAGAATTTGGCAGAGCCACCCTTTGACCAACTGTTGATTGACACCCTTAGAACGGCGGTTCAAACGGGGGAGGCTCAACGCCTTACTATAATGGCGCGGCGTAAAGATGGTACCACTTTTGATGCCGATGTTGCCCTTGCCCCTGTGCCCGTCACCCAAAATGTTTCAGGTGGAACAGTTTGTAGTTTGCGTGATATTACCCAATTGAAAGAAGTAGAACGCCTTAAGGATCGTTTTGTTTCGACCGTTAGCCACGAATTGCGGACACCTATCACGGGCATTTTATTAGGAGCCAATAGCCTACATCAGCACTACGCCCGCCTAAGTGATACCCAACGCCTCGAAATTATCCGCCGTATTTTGGATCAATCTACCTCACTCGCCGAGCTTATTGAGGGCATCCTTTCACTATCTCGATTCGACCTTCAACGTCATCGAACCGAAGTCATGCGGGTGGATATGTTGCAGACTGTCGAAGCGATTGTGGAGGAATTCCGCCCTGCCATACAAAATAAGCACTTGGTTTTTGAATTGGATACCCCCAGTAAGCCCATTTTAACGCGGGGGTCTCGCCTAGATTTTTCGCGGATATGGCGCAATCTGATTGATAATGCCATCAAATATACGGACGAGGGGAAAAAAGTATCGGTGGTGCTAACCATGATTGATACCACTGATTCATCGCATCTGGATGAACTAACACCACCGGATCTCCCAGTGGGGGTTTACGTGGTAGGCCGAGTATCCGATAGCGGACGGGGCATTCCGGCGGAGGATTTAGTCCATTTGTTTACAAGATTTTATCGCGGTAATGCCGCCCAAAGTAATATTCCCGGCAGTGGGTTGGGGTTGTCGTTGGTGAAGGAAATTTTGACGTATTACAGGGGTAAAATAGATGTAAAAAGTGAACCCGGGCAGGGCAGTACGTTTACGTTTTGGCTTCCCGCGGACACGGAGGAACAACCATTATGACTAGAGTGATGATCGTTGAAGATACTCGACCGTTGTTAGAGGGCATCGCCTTTGAGCTAGAAATGCGAGGTTATGAAGTCTTAACAGCTACCGACGGTCTAGTCGCCTTAGGTGTACTGGAAAAGTTAAATAAAGCCCAACTGCCCGATGTCATTGTCAGCGATATCGCAATGCCAAATATGGACGGTTATCAATTATTTGAACGTGTCCAAGCGAACGATGATTGGCAGGCGATTCCTTTTATTTTTTTGACGGCTTTGGCTTCAGAAAAAGATATTCAACAAGGCAAGCGGCTTGGGGTGGATGATTATTTGGTTAAGCCCTTTAAGCCCGAAGAATTGGTTATTGCCATCGAAAATAAGAAGCGGCGGTTTGAACAACTGCGTGCGACGAACGAGCGCAAGTTGGATGTTGTACGCCAGCAATTAATGTCCATGATTTCGCATGAATTGCGTACACCCTTGACCGCGATCTATGGTGGGGCTGAATTGTTAGGTGATGATTTTGCGGTTGACAACGGCGATATTTCAAAACAGGCGGTTGACCTCATTCAATCTGGTGCAAGGCGCCTCAATCGGCTGGTGAATGAAGTATTGTGGTTGGTGCAATTTGACAGCGGCCACCTTCAACAAACCTTGGATATGTTGGCTCAACCCCACGACCTTCGCCAAATGATGCAGGTTGCTCAGGAGGTGCTTAGTGTCGAATGGCCGACTGAACGCATTGTGTTATATCAAAATCCAGAAGACACGGGTCTATGGGTTAGAGGCCTGCGCGACGTTTTGGTAATGATTTTTATGGAAGCCTTTCATAATGCCCTGCGTTTTTCCAAAAGCAATACCCCAATTGATTTGGTTTTCCAAGTAGAGGGAGATCAAGTCTTGATAGAACTAACGGATTATGGCAGCGGCATTGCCCCTGAAAATATCGAAAAAGTCTGGGAACCATTCGTACAATCTGACCGCCAAATCCATGAACAGCAAGGCATGGGATTGGGATTGACGCTCATTCGAGAAGGAGTACAACTGCATGGAGGCAATTGTAAGTTATATAGCGAACTCAATAAAGGCACTACTCTAGCCTTACAATTCCCGTTGATTACTAAGTAGCAAGGTTCAAGTTAAGTATGGTACGCATCCTCGTTGCCGAAGATAACCAAAATTTGATTTACCAGCTTCAAATTGAACTTACCATGCAAGGCTATGAAGTCAGTTGCGCTCTGGATGGACTAGAGGCCTTAGAACACCTTAAAAACCAACCTACGCCCGACTTGATTATCAGCGATGTTAGTATGCCTCGCATGGATGGATTTGAGTTTTACAGGGCTGTACGCAACAACCCGGCATGGCTTGATATTCCATTCATCCTTTTGACTGCCCGTGATAGTGACGCTGATAAAGATTTAGGTTATGGGTTGGGGGTAGATGATTATATTGTCAAGCCTTTTCAAACTGAACATTTACTGCGGGTAATTACCGCTAAACTTAAACGTCGCCAGATGTTACAAGCCTCATTAGAAGACCAACGCACGGCCCTAGAACGGGTGAAAAAAGACCTTACCCAAATGGTCGCCCACGAGTTGCGTACCCCCTTGGTATCCATTAACTTGGTGCTTCAAATCATCTCGCGTCAAATGGGTCAACTTTCCGAAGCCCAACTTCATGAATTATTGGATACGATGAGTGCGGGCAGCAACCGCCTAAATCGCCTAACCGACCAAATGGTTTTCCTGACCCAGCTTGAGGCGGGGGCGCTGACCCAAGAGGGCATTTTGGAGTCAGGTTTTCCAACGAATTTATCGGACATTGTGGCAGCGGCTATTAAACGTGCTCGATTATTTGCCTATCGTCAGCCCGATATTCCAGTGCAACTAAACGAACGTGACCGTCAAATCAAAGTCACCTGTGACAAGCGTGCTTTAGAACATGCTTTTGCCGAGGTCATTTCGAATGCGATGGTGTTTTCCCCCTCAGATGGATCGGTCGAAGTAAATCAATGGCAATCGAATGGGCGTACATGGGTGAGTGTTACCGATCACGGTATCGGTATGTCATCCGACCAAGTCAGTCGGGCCATGCAGAAATTCCAACAGATTAACCGGGAATCCCAAGAACAGCAGGGCGTTGGGTTGGGTTTGCCTTTGGCAATCAACATCATTGAAGCGCATGGGGGCAGCCTAGCCATCAAGTCGGCTCTTGGCAACGGAACCCAAGTGTTGATTGAGCTACCCATACAATCATAGTCCACTTGACTAGCTGGACAGTGACTTTTTGTACTGTTGGCAGGTCGCTAGGTTGGGTAAACATAATCATTAGACAGGGAGATGAAAAAGCAATTGTAGATCATCAATAAAAGGAACTCTAATGCCCCGTAATGATCCGCGTATTCTTGAACTTCGTGCATTACGCGAAAAATCTAGACAGGGTGGCGGTGTCCAGCGCATCGAAAAACAACATCAAAAAGGCAAATTGACGGCCCGTGAGCGCCTCAGTTTACTGCTTGACCCCGGCACATTCAATGAACTTGAACCCTTCATTACCCACCAAGGTGACCAATTATCGCCACAGGATGAAAAATATCTGGGCGAAGGCGTGGTCACGGGTTATGGTCAAATCGAAGGTCGGACGGTGTATCTTTATGCCCAAGATTTTACTATCCTCGGCGGTACGCTCAGCGAGATGCAGAGCCACAAAATTTGCCGCGTTATGGATTTAGCCCTGCGCAATGGCGTGCCGATTATTGGCTTGATTGATTCAGGCGGGGCACGGATTCAAGACGGTGTGAGCAGTCTGGTGGGCTATGCCGAGATTTTCCGCCGCAATGCCCAATATTCAGGGGTGATTCCCCAAATTAGCCTCATGCTTGGCCCATGTGCTGGTGGGGCAGCTTATTCCCCAGCTTTGACCGACATCCTCATTATGGTCGAAAACTCCTCGTTTATGTTTTTGACCGGACCAGAGGTCATCAAAACAGTCACGAGCGAAGTGGTGGATGCTGAACAATTGGGTGGGGCCTATGTCCATACGGCGGTCAGTGGGGTAGCACATTTGGCAGCCCCATCCGAAGCCGATGCACTAAAATTGTGCCGTCAGGTCATGAGTTATTTGCCCTCCAACAACGTGGAGAATCCTCCCTATTTTCCACCCCAAGATGACCCCCTGCGGATGGATGAACGCCTCAACGAAATTGTGCCGTTAGATTCCACCACGCCCTATCACATGCACGAAGTTATTGATTTAATCGTGGATGCGGGGTCGTTCCTAGAACTGCAACCCTATTGGGGTCAAAATACCATTACAGGCCTTGCGCGTATTGGTGGTCATAGCGTGGGGATTGTGGCGCAAGAACCGACCACAATGGCGGGAGTGATTGATATTGATGCTTCCGACAAGATGACCCGTTTTGTGCGGATGTGTGACTGCTTTAATGTCCCGATTGTCACCTTTGTGGATTCACCCGGATTCTTACCGGGGGTGGATCAGGAACATCGTGGCATCATCCGACACGGCGCGAAACTGCTCTACGCCTACTCTGAAGCAACTGTTCCCAAAATCTGTGTCATTACCCGCAAAGCCTATGGTGGGGCCTATATTGTCATGAGCAGCAAGTATCTGGGCACCGACATCACCTATGCATGGCCGAGTGCCGAGGTTGCCGTGATGGGGCCAGAGGGCGCCGTGAGCATCATTCACAAAGCCCAGATTGAAAAAGCGGCAGACCCTGTGGCCGAACGTCAACGCCTCTTGGATGACTATCGCCGTAAATGGAACAACCCCTATCAAGCGGCAGGAGCCGGTCATGTGGATGATGTGATTGAACCCTCCGAAACCCGCCCCAAGATTATCGCTGCCCTTGCTGCCCTACGCGATAAATATGCCCCTAATCCGCCACGCAAACATGGCAATATGCCAGTATGAGGGTAAGAAAAAATGGCTGAGAACCTTTCGACCGCTCTGCAAATCACAGCGATTGGCATGAGTCTGGTCTTTGGCGGGATTTTGATTTTGTGGGGTCTTATGACCGTGCTGTTGAGCCTGACCACGCCTAAAAACAAGGAAGCAGCGGTCGTTACCCCCAGCAAAACGAGTGAACCGAATGAGGCCTATGCGCGAAAGCAACAAGTGGCTGCGCTGGCCGTCGCTCTGGCATTGGCCCAAGAGCGCGATCAGCAAAAGCCCCAAGCTTTCCCCATGCCTCCCACTGCAATAGTCAGCGCATGGCAGGCAGTCATGCGGACGAATCAGCTAAAACGCCGAGGTACGCGATGAAGTATCGAATGACGGTGAATAACCAAACCTATGAAGTTGAAATTGTAGATTTACATGCCTCCCCTGCTATTGTCATGGTAGATGGCGAACGTTTTGAAGTGCTGCCCGAAGCCCTTGTGGTGGAGATTGTTAAGCCTGCGCCCAAGCCCTCCAATAATCACAAACCAGTTGCGGCTTCCAATGGAAATGCTTCCATTCGACGCAATCCTAATGTCATTGCTGCGCCCATTCCGGGGGTTATAGATTCTGTGCTGGTCAAGGCGGGCGAGGTAGTCAACACTGGGCAAGAAGTCTGTGTCCTTGAAGCTATGAAGATGAAAAACATCATTCGGGCCAGCCGTGCCGGACGAATTGAAGACATCAAGATCAGCGCAGGTCAGCAGGTCAAACACCACGATGTCCTCATGACGTTTGAGACAGAGGTGGCCCTATGAACTATGCCGAGTTATGGGACGAACTGAGCAAAGGTATCACTCATTTCACGGCGGGCAATGTCTTGATGATGGGCGTCGGGGCGATCTTAATCGCACTGGCCGTGCTCAAAGAATATGAACCAGTGTTGCTGCTGCCAATTGGTTTTGGCTGCATTTTAGCCAATATGCCCCTAACTGGCATGAATGACGCAGGTGGTTTGTTTGGGGTGCTGTATGCCGCTGGCATCAAAACTGAATTGTTCCCCCTGCTTATTTTTGTAGGGGTGGGGGCGATGATTGATTTTAGCCCATTGTTGGCAATGCCGAGGATGGTCTTGCTGGGAGCGGCGGGTCAATTTGGCATATTTGGCACGCTGATTTTGGCAACCACGTTGGGTTTTTCCATTAATGAAGCGGCTTCGATTGGCGTGATTGGCGCCATTGATGGCCCGACCTCGATTTTTGTGGCGACCAAATTAGCCCCTAATTTACTCGCCCCCATTGCCGTCGCCGCTTATTCGTATATGAGTCTGATTCCGATTATCCAACCCCCGCTGATTCGCTGGCTCACCACGCCTGCCGAGCGTCGTATCCACATGGACTATACTCCACGTCCTGTTTCGCCACGCACGCTGGTATTGTTCCCTGTGTGTGTTACGGTTGTGGTTGGTTTGTTGGTTCCAGATGCGACTCCCCTAATCAGCATGTTGATGTTGGGGAATCTGCTGCGCGAAAGCCATGTGGTTGACCGCCTTAGCAAAGCTGCCCAAAACGAACTGATTAACATCGCTACCCTATTTTTAGGGTTGACCATTGGCTCGACGATGGTGGCCTCGAAATTTTTGGAAGTGGATACCCTGTTGATTTTGGTCTTAGGGTTGATTGCTTTCATCCTCGATACTGTTGCGGGCCTATTGTTTGGCAAAGCGCTGTCCCGCCTGACCGGGGGCAAAATTAACCCCATCATCGGCGCGGCGGGGATTAGTGCCTTTCCGATGGCCGGACGACTGGCGGCCCAAATCGCCCAAGAAGAAGATTATGATAACTATATTCTGATGCACGCGATGGGGGCGAATACGGCTGGACAGCTAGGGAGTGTGATGGCTGGCGGCATTTTATTGGCGCTGGTTACAGGCGTTTTATAAGGACTAGTGGGCGGACTCTTTCTGCCCACTAACCTTTGATAATTTGAACTAGTCCTCGCCCCATGCCACCCGCGAACGACTACGCTCCATCGCCCATTGTTGACTGTCGAGGGCCTGATCCCCTTCATTAGGATGTAGACGTATCCATGAACCATCTGGTTGCAAGACACGCGCTCGTGTGTTATCAGCCAATTGAACTTGCAAAATCTCCTCCCAGATAACGGTTTTTAGCTCCTCATCTTCCACGGGAAAAACGGTTTCGACACGGCGGCTTAGGTTGCGATTCATCATATCGGCACTGCCCAGATACACCTCCGGTTGACCGCCATTGGTAAACCAATAAACCCGACTGTGTTCCAGAAACCGTCCCACAATGCTGCGAACATGAATGTTTTCACTAACACCCGCCACGCCGGGTCGCAAACAGCAAATTCCCCGCGCAATAATATCAATATTCACCCCTGCCCGTGACGCCTCATATAGCTTGCGAATAATGGTAGGGTCGGTCAGGCTATTGGCTTTAAAAATAATATGGGCGGGGCGTCCAGCTTGGGCATGAGCACTTTCGCGTTCAATCATGGCAATCATGCGGGGGCGCAGATGTTCGGGAGCGACCAATATTTTGTGATAGGTTGCTTTAGGTGCATATCCTGTCAGGCGATTAAACAACTCCGTCACGTCGTCGGCAATATCTTCGCGGCTGGTTAACCAACCCATATCCGTATAAAGACGAGCGGTGCTGGCGTTATAGTTCCCTGTACTCATATGCACATAACGGCGCAGGCGGTTTTGTTCACGGCGGATAATCAGCGCAACTTTGGCATGGGTTTTGAGACCCACCAAGCCATAGACCACATGCACCCCTTCAGCTTCCAAGCGGCGCGCCCACACGATATTATTTTCTTCATCAAAGCGGGCTTTTAGCTCGACTAATACGGCTACCTGTTTACCCGCCTCACGCGCCTCCAAAAGTGCCTTGACAATCGGGGAGTTGCTGCCAACCCGATAGAGAGTGGTTTTGATTGCCATAACATCGGGGTCATGGGCTGCTTGTTTAATCAAATCCACAATCGGGGTAAAAGAATCGTAGGGGTGTTGTAAAAGAATATCCTTGCGGCGAATTTCTTCAAAAATGCCTTGATCGGTCTCAAAAGCTGGATGATAAGCTGGAACAAAATTGGGATATTTGAGTTCAGGTATGTCAATATCGGTCAATTGGAAAAAATCAGCCATGCCCAACGGCCCTTCGATCTCATAGACGTCGGCGGGGCCTAAATCTAAATGCTCCATCAAGACGCGGCGCATGGTTTGAGGCATAGCGGGTGTGACCATCAACAGAATCACTTCCCCGAAGCGTCGCTGGCGAATCCCACGTTCAATCGTTTCAAGTAAGTCCGAAGCCTCATCTTCGGCGATTTCCACATCGGCATCGCGGATGACCCGGAAGGGATGCACTTCTTCAATCTTCATGCCGGGAAATAATAAGTCGAGGCTGGCTTGGACAATATCTTCCAAAAACAGATAGGTATGGTGATTGTGATAGGGCTGGTCGTCGTAATGGGCCATCACCTCGGTCACGGAAATAAAACGTCTTAAATTGCTGCTGACTGGAATTTTGAGCCGTGCAAAACGCGAATTGCCCTGCTCGTCGCGCAAGACCACCGCCAGATTGAGGCTGAGGTTAGAAATATGAGGGAAGGGCCGTCCGGGGTCAACCGCCAAGGGAGTTAAGACGGGGAAAATCTCTTGGCGAAAATACTCACGTACCGCATCACGTTGGTCAGTACTAAGATCAGCGGGAGAGATGATTTGGATATTATGTTGACCTAAGGCTGGCAAGATCTCATTTTTCCAACATTGACGCTCGATGCTTTGGGTTTCGACCACAATGTTGCGGATGGCTAACATCTGTTCCAGTGGAGTCATGCCGTCAGCCGGGGTCTCGCTAATGCCTGCTAAGACTTGTTGACGTAGTCCTGCCACCCGAATCATATAGAATTCATCAAGATTGTTGGAAAAAATCGCTAAGAATTTGACCCGTTCCAATAAAGGCAGGGTCGGGTCAAGGGCTTCTTCTAAAACCCGGCGATTAAATTCAAGCCAACTGAGTTCTCGATTGATGTAAAAAGAGGGATGATTTAAATCAGGCTCAAGAGGTATAGGTGCGTCCATAAGAAATTATACCGATAATCTATTTATCCGATGATTTGAGCATTATAACATGGCTTTAGCCCCACGCACCCTGCCCATTCTGATGCAACGGGTTATAATTGCCCCAGCATTTTTTGACCAAACGGATAATAAACGAATGAAGATTGAAATTTTAGGCTCAGGCGGCGCGACCACCACACCGCGCCCTTTTTGTGAGTGCAGGGTGTGCCAACAAGCACGAGCCAAAGGTCTGCCCTATAGCCGCATGGGGCCCTCGTATTTTATTCACGGGCCAAATTTGCTGGTGGATACCCCCGAAGAAATTGGGGTGATGCTCAATCGCTCCAATATTATGCACGTCGAAGCTGCTACCTATAGCCATTGGCATCCTGACCATACGGCGGGTTTACGGGTTTTTGAAGCCCAACAAGTATTATGGGATTGGCCTCGCCAAAACCCAATCACGACAGTGTATCTCGCTGCCCAAGTTGCTCAAGATTTTGAACAGTGGTTAGCCCTTAAGGAACGCGCCGATTATTTGGAAAACCACCAGCAGGTGATTCGGCAAATTCGTTTGGCTGACGGCGAAAACTTTACGATTAATGGCTTGACCGTGACCCCTATCAAAATGGCGGTGGGCTATGTCTATGCCTTTTTGTTGACGGAAGATCAAACTAATGTCTTGCTGGTCGTAGATGAGCTTTTTGAATGGATACCTCCGCCCAATTTGCCGCCCATTGATTTGCTGATTCTGCCTGCCAGCCTATTTGAATTTGACCCATTCACTGGTGAGCGCATTATTCCAGCCAACCATCCGGTATTGGAGGTCGAATCCACCTTTACCGATTCACTGGATTTTATTCGGCAACTCAAGCCGAAACAAACCATTTTGTCGCACATTGAAGAGCCTTTTGGGTTTGACTATGACGATTATGGGCGCCTCAGCCAAAAACTAGCCACCGAGCAGCCCGATCTTGGCCCGGTGTCGTTTGCCTATGATCAATGGTTAGTAACCATCGGGGAATAACATCACTTAGAGGAACGATTCATGAAACGGGTACAAAAAGTTCTGGCGATAGTGGGGTTCATGGCAGTTGTGATACTTGCTATATGGAGCACCCAACCCTTTGCGGAAACAAAGGCTCAGTCCGACGCTAACAATAGCCCGATTGAAGTTTGGATTGACCCAGCCGTGCCAATTGAATTTCCGATTATGCTGGCTCCGCTGTTTAGTTCGGGTAAATATTTGTGGGCCAATACGCCTGACAATGCCCGCTTGGAAGTTTCAATTAATGCCGAGGGCGGCGCGATTAGCAGTGATTGGGTCTATGTACCCGTAGTGCCGTTCGCCAGCACTGCCGAAACGATTACTTATGCTGACATTGAGCATTTTTGGACGACAGGCGATGCCGCGCCACTGGCCTATATTTCCTCAGATCGAGTAACTGCGCCGCGCTTGGTTGTGACAGGGGCCGTTTATGATGCGCTGCGGACAGCGTGGGGTGAACCTAATTCGGCAGCGACGATTGAACTGGTCACTGGGGATACCCCTGAAATCTCTGGTAAATTATGGGAAGAGCGGCCCAATGCGTGGTCAATTGTGCCTTTCCATTTACTTTCGCCCGACCTAAAAGTGCTAAAACTGGATGGGGTCAATATCTTTGCTGACGACTTCCAATTAACCAGCTATCCTCTTAAAGTGCGAGTAGCCCTAACGGGGCACGAGGCCGCCGTTGGGCAGGCAATTGATGATTTGATGGCGGCGCAAACGTGGCAACCCACCAACCGCGACATCACTAAGATGACCCGGATTGTCTTGACGGGTGTAACAGCGATGTCCCGTGCCACCGCATATAAGATGGAGACACTAGGCGTTACCAAACCGGGTGAACTGATTTTGCCGTTTGTACAAGACGCCAACATTCTCCATACCAGCAATGAAGTGGCCTTCTCGGAAAACTGTCCCACGCCTGACCCCTATATTGACAGCACGGTTTTCTGTGCGGCAGATAAATATATGGAATTGCTGACCTACATCGGTTTAGATGTGGTCGAGTTGACGGGTAACCATGTTAATGATTATGGGGTAGGGGCGTTGCGCCATAGCCTCGATTTGTATGACGCCAATGGTATTGCTCATTTTGGCGGCGGACGTAACTTTGAAGACGCCCGCCTGCCCTATCTGGTTGAAAACAATGGCAACACGATTGCTTTTATCGGCTGTAATGTGCCGGGGCCGTTTAAATCATGGGCGACTACCGAAGACCCCGGTTCCTCGCAGTGCGACGAAGCCTATCTCGCTGAAGAACTGCCGAAATTGGCGGCTGAAAACGACATTGTGATTATGTCGGTTCAGCAATGGGAGTTTTATCGCTATGAGGCTGGTTTAGAGCAAATTGGGCAGTTTACCAATTTCGCTAATTTGGGGGCGGATGTGGTGATTGGCACACAGGCCCATCAACCGCAAGGTTTTACATTTGTGACGCGCCCCGGTCAACCACCCTCGTTTTTGCATCATGGCTTGGGCAATCTGTTTTTTGACCAAATGCAGTCCATCGGCACGCGCCAGATGTTCATGGATAAATTGATTATCTATGATGGGCGGTTGATTAGTGTAGATTTGTTCACGGGGATGCTGGAGGATTACTGCTGCCCACGCCCGATGACTGCGGATGAGCGAGTTGATTTCCTGACTACCATCTTCGCGGCCAGTGGGTGGTAATCCAGTCTCTTGAAATTATCAGAACACAGGTTCTATAATTATGAATTATATGCGCCGAAGTTGAATCCGTTACCACGGTAACGGATTTACACGCAGGATTCATATAAGCTAAAGCTATAGAATATACGTTCTGCAGAAAAGACAATTAAAAAGCCCTTCTCACACGAGAGGGGCTTTGTTGTTAGTCGCCAGCGGGAGCGGGTTCGGAGGTGGGTGGCTCCATCTCGATGATACCGACCTTGTTTTCCTGTTCGCCACTCTTCCAGCGGATACGGGGCACAATCGCGTCGGGGATGATGCGGTCTTTGAACTGCACCACCCGTTGGATGACGCTCTCAACCAGCGATTCTTGCAGATAGCGCGGTTTCAGGCCGAGATCAAGCAGATTGGTGTGGACAGGGTTGTAGTAATGCTCTTCCAATTCAACACGCGGGTTTTCATAATGGGCGATTTCGACATCAATGCCCACTTTGGCAGCCGCGTCGCGCACAATATAGGCTAAGTCGCGCACCGAGAAGGATTCGGTGAATTGGTTAAATACACGCATCCGATTATCTTTGGGTGGGTTCAACATCGCCAATTCCACGCATTGTAGGGTGTCGCGGATGTTGAGGTAGCCGCGCGTCTGGTCGCCCTTGCCAAAAACGGTCAATGGGATACCTGTGACGGCTTGTACACAGAAGCGATTGAGGGCCGTACCGAACGATTCATCATAATCGAAGCGGGTCAGCAGGCGGTCATCCATGTTAACTTCATCGGTTTCGATGCCATAGACCACGCCCTGATTGAGGTCGGTTGCTTTAAGTCCCCAGATACGACAGGCAAACATGATGTTGTGACTGTCATGGACTTTGGTCAAGTGATAGAACGACCCCGGTTGTTTGGGGAAGGGCAGCAAATCTTTACGCCCATTATGTTCAATTTCAAGCCAGCCCTCTTCAATATCAATATTAGGTGTGCCGTATTCGCCCATCGTGCCTAATTTAATGAGGTGAGCATGGGGAACATGATCGCGGATGGCAAACAAAACATGCAGCGTCCCAATAACATTATTTTGATGGGTCTGCACGGCGTGTTTAACACTAATCATTGAATAAGGGGCACTGGGGATTTCGCCATAATGGACAATCGCATCAGGGCGGAATTCGGCAAAAACATGATTAGTAAATTCCCACTGGCTTAAGTCGCCAACATAAGGGGTAATCGTTTTGCCGCTGACTTCTTTCCACGCCTGAATACGTTGATGCAGTGAAGCAATCGGCGTTAAACTGTCGGTGCCGCGTTCCATGTGCATCTGTCGGCGCAAAAAGTTGTCTACAACTGCAACCTCGTGGCCTCTATTGGAAAAATACATTGCGGTAGGCCAACCGAGATAGCCGTCACCGCCAAGAATCAATACGCGCATGGTTAACAAAATCTCCTTACGAACAATTTCTTACGCAGGAACTATATATCCCAATTGAGTAAAAACACAGGGGAAAAAGACAAGTTGCGGTAAGGTGAAGTTTTTTTAACGCCTATTCCATTAAATCGCTCCACGTCGAGGCTGATTTCTTGGGTTGTTGGGCTTCTTCTTGTTGGGTTGCTAATCGAGCTGCAAAGCGTGTTTCGCTGGGCAAGGGGGCAAGGCGACGAATGGTAGCCCGGGCGGTTTCTTGATGCTGCTCTGAAATGATCGAATGGGCTTCTTCGTGCATAGGGATCAAAATGCTGATTTTAGTGCCCTTGCCTTTAGTGCTTTCAATATGCAGGGCGGCGTCAATCAATTCGGCTCGTTCGCGCATATTGACCATGCCGAGGCTACCCCGTTGATAGTAGTTGGCATTGACAACGGCCTCGACATCAAACCCAGCCCCGTCATCCTCAATTTCGATGATGATATATTCTTGGCCGCGTTGGTAGAGGCGAATCCAAATATTTTTGGCCTTGGCATGTTTGAGGGCGTTATTGGCCGCTTCTTCGACTACATAAAATAATACCCCTTGTACATTGGTTTCTAACCATGTTTCTAGGTCGCTGTCAGCTTCGACCGTAAATTGGGTGGGGTGTTGTTCCTCTAGTTTTTTCGCTAATTCTTGAAGAGCCGCGACCAATCCCTGTGTTTCTAAGACCAGTGGCCGCAGGGTAAAGAGCATATGGCGGATTTCTTTGGTGGTCTTGGTTGCCATATCGCCCACTTTTTGCAGTTCATCAAAAACGGCTGGGAACTGCTTATTTTTGAGCATTTTTTGGATGAGATCAACACGGGTCGCAATCATGGCAACCGTTTGGGTCGGGCCGTCATGTAAGTCACGGGCCAATTTTTTACGGGCATCTTCTTCAATCGAGACGATGCGTTCTTTTTCATCGAGCAGGTTTTGATAGAGGACGGCATTTTGCAGGGCAATAGTGGCTTGGGTGGCTATGGCTGTTAACAGGGCAATTGAGCCAGCCGAAAAAACGTTGGCTTGTTCACTACCAAAAACCATGACCCCAAAATTTTCAAACCCAGCCCGCAAAGGTACAGCCATAACGGAATTTGTCCCCTGAAACGCTACAAAAAAACGCAGTTCGGGGTCTTGGGTTGCGTTTTTGCCAATGACAGGCTCGGCTTTTTTCAACGCCTCACCTAAGATACCGTCCCGTCCCTGAATCCGAACTTTTTCATCCACACGGGTCAAACGTCGTGCGGCGGCGACATGCATTAAATTGTCATCTTTGCGGAAGAGGAGAATAGTGCTAATCAAACGGGCGTTGTCGGATGCACCAAGTTCCCGCAAACCAAGAGCGCCAATTTCGAGAGCAGCCTCTAACACACGGTGGTAATCGAGCGTGGAACTGAGCGTGGTGGAAAGTTCATAAATGGCTTTGGCGCGCTGTTGGGCATTTTTCAGTCGGTGGGTTTCGACTTCTAGCTGTTGAGCCGCTTGCACCGACAACCGGGATTTTTGGGCACCCCAGAATAGTCCACCGAGACTGAGGATAATGCCTAGTCCCGCGATGGCGGCGATTAGGCCATTCCCATTACTTAATCCAAGCATCAATAAGATGCCAAAACCTACCCCTGTCACAATCCAAAGGGGACGATTTGGGTCCTTTTTGGCGAGAGAGGCCAAGTTAGACGAGGGGGAATTTTTATCTGTCATGCTGCTTAAACTATTATGGCCTTTATTGACTCCACACGATCACCGTCATTAAGCATAACCCGATAATGTAGCAGACCACAAGTGCCGTTACCGTTTCAATTCGGTTTTCACGAATTTTTGGGGCTTTAATGTCGTGTTGAGCCAAATTCGACGGCTGTGCCCATCTTGTGCTGGATGGCTTGTTGATAGATGTAATGGGCGGAGACAAGGTCTTCGACAGCCAGCCCTAGTGATTTAAACAGGGTAATTTCCGTAGGGCTTTGGCGACCTTTGATTTGTCCTAACATAATTTCACCCAGCTCCCCCCGAATATGGGAATTATCAATGACCCCCTCTTGTTTGGGGATTAGAAAATCCCCTGCTTCATTCAACACGGATTCACGCCGATCTGCAAATAGGCTTGCTTTAAGCATCGTAGCAGTATCTACTTCCCGAGCTTGCGCGGTAGAGGCCCCTACGACATTTAAGTGTGCCCCAGCGGACAGCCACTCTCCTTTTAAAATGGGTTGGGTTGATGAAGTGGTCGTGCAGATAATATCCGCCCCTGTCACGGCTTGTTGGGCGGTTTCTGTTAATTCGACGGTGACACCAAAACGTGTCTGGACATGGGTCGCAAACTTTGCTCGATTATCAGCGTGACGGCTCCAAACTCGCACTCGTTTAATCGGGCGGGCCACCAACATGGCTTCCAAATGGCTAACGGCCTGCGCTCCAGTGCCCAAAATTGCCAAGTCGTTGGCATCTTCACGGGCCAACAGGCGGGTGGCAACCCCACTGACAGCAGCAGTGCGAATCGTGGTGATTTCACCAGCATCAATCAAGGCTAGTGGTTGCCCATGGGTGGTTTCAAAAAGCATGACCGCCCCCATGTGCGATTCATATTCGGTCGCCATGTTGTCCGGCATCACGCTAATGACCTTAATCCCCATGACTTCTGGTGCAATGGCTGGCATAGCCGCCAACAATCCCCGTCTATCGGGTAGCCATGTGAAGGTTCGCAGGGGATTTTGCATCTCGCCACGCCCCAATGCCCGTAGAGCCGAGGCCATTTCGTCCATGCATGCTGCCATTGGTAAAAGCTGACGGACTTGGGCTGCATTGATAACCAATAGTTCCATGTGATCCTCGCCTATAAATCAGATAAAAGATATTTTGGACATAAAACAAACAAGCCAACCTATATTATTCAGGTTGACTTGTTGACATTGGTGGGTGCCGAGGGACTCGAACCCACGACCTCACGGATGTGAACTAGACAAGCCAACCCAAAAAGTATGTTAAACCACATCGTCAATCCGGATGATGTTCTTGCGTGACGACGGCTTTGATTGGTAGGTCGTGCGCCGCACCGCATCCTGCACTCGATCACGGTTGGTATGGAGATAGTGCGCCTCAAAAACAGGAATACTATCCCCTAAAGCGGCAGCAGCGGTCGGCACATCAACGTTCTGTTGAACAAGGTTGGTGGCTCACGAGTGCCGCAGATGGTGTGAATGAATTGTGCGCTCAATGCCGGCACGAATCGCAGCTCGCTCTATCATATCAGAGACGGCACGTGGTGTGAGGGGTGCATATGGCTTCCGTGTCGCCGAGAACACATAAACAACACCCAACGAATAAAGGCATTAGAAGCGGCGGCGCGGCCCTCTACCGCGAATGGTTTGTCGAGTTTCGCTTTCCGGGCTATGAATGCGTTGCGTTTGTGCCGCCCGAATGGGGGATATTCCGGCGGGGTGGGAGGTAGTGTATGGTTTTCTGTCTTTGTCCGTGCCGCAGCGGGGAATCGCGGTCGAAGGATCGGTCAGAAAGTATCCCAATCAAGTAGAAGGGTCTGGGGGATAGTTTTTTGGAGAGGAGTGGATCGAAAAAGTGGAAAAAAAGAGGTCAAGCGGCAACCTGAAGCACTGAAGCGTGCGACGACGCTTCAGTCACGACCTATTTAGGATCCGCCGCCCTGTCGTTCTCAAGGCGTATCGCCCGACTGCATCCAGAGGCGGTGACGGTGAAAGGCAATGCTGATGGCTTCTTGCAGCAGGACTTGGAGATAATTGTGCAGGTCGAGTTGATCGGAAGGTAACTCCTTGAGCGGCAGCACTTTGGGGAAAGGCTTGCCATCAAGCATGATCTGCAAACCTCGCTGTTGGGCATCCAGCTGAACCAACACCGCTTGTTGGGTTTTGAGCCAGGCATTGGGGTTCACGACCTCGGGTAGGCGCGGCAGGGTGGGCAGTTGGGGAAAAGCTTCATCGGGGGTACGCCCTTGGCAGGCACGTCCCATATGTAACCGCTGGGCATTGTGGTACTGCAGAAAAACCTCGAGTGCTTCATAACAATCGGCCAGCGTATCCAAGGAAAAACGATCCAACCATTCCTGCTTAAAAGTCCGTACACACCGTTCCACATAGGGTTTTTTATCGGGGCGACGCGGCGGGCAAATGACGGGTTCAACCCCCACCATTTGCAAGAAACGTACCCGCGGGGCCGGGAAACCATTGCGTACCAACAGGCGATAGACCGCCTGTAAAGCAGTCTCGGCCCGATAGCCTTCACAGCCCTCTAGATGCACCACCCGCGAGGTGCCCCGACCCACCACCAAAAAGAACTCAAAATGTCCGTCCTGCAACCGAATTTCACAGAAATCCATCTCCCATTCTTCATTGGTTCACATGGGGGGAGCGGGTTGTACTCGACTTTGTGTGAGTTCTGAATGTAGCCCTGTTCGCGTAGAATTCGGCTGATGGTGCGGCTGGAAGTGGGGATGAAGTGGTCAGCAGGGTTGAGTTTGGCCTCCTGACGCAAATAGTGGCCGATCAGCTTGGCTCCGTCTGGGCGATGATAGCTTTCGCTGAGCGTTTCACGCAATTCACAGATCACATCCTTGACCACCTCGCTGGTTCGGCGCGGGCGGGTTTGGGGTGCGCGGGAGTGGCTCAAATACATTCTAAAGTCGCCTATTTTCGCTGATTGAAAGCGTTTCACCCATTTGCATGCCCAGCGTTCACTCCGTCCCACTGCCGCCGCTAATTACGCGACTGTCCAATGCGTTTGCCCCTGCATGAGTTGGTGCAAGCTCATCCGGTCGGTCGTAAATCCTCTGGCTTTCGGTATCCATCCTTCTTGCCTCAAAACTCGCCTTTGTTTTTTCTCAGGATACCAGAACTCGGCACGATGTTAACGTCGTTTTGCACGGACAAAGACAGAAAATAATACACGCTTTTGGGTCTCACAGCTCTGAAACGCTACGCTTAGTTGTCGTCCTCGATATTTACGTTGGGCTACAAAACTCAGCGTCGTAGGGGGCGTTCCTCAAAAGACGTAAGCGATTTCTACCGTCTTTCCGCAGATCCCTGAACTATGCATCTTTAAACCCATAAAATTAATGAGTGCCACGAAAAAATTATGGCAATCGTCACTACTATAGATGCTAGACAGTTGGTACATGTCAGTAAGTTTTAAGACTATAATTCAAGAACCACTATGTTTTTCAGCATGTGCCTAAAGCTCGGCTTGGTAAGGATAGGGCTATATGTCGAATAGGCAAGATTTACCCTCAAAACTGGCGAAAGCCCACCAACAACTTCAAAAAGCTCAAATCCGTGTGGCTGAATTAGAAGGGCAACTATTTGAGAATCAGCCAACCCTTGCCAATCACCTGATTAGTGAAGATCGTTACCACCGAACGCTGGATATCATGCTGGAAGGTTGCCAGATTATTGGATTTGACTGGCGCTATCTCTATGTCAATGATATGGCTGCGCGTCATGGCCGACACACAAAGGATGAATTACTCGGCTATACGATGATGGAACGATATCCGGGCATCGAAAAAACACAGATGTTCAATATACTGCAACGTTGTATGGAGGAACGCAGTATTGAGCGCATCGAGAATCCATTTGCCTATCCCGATGGTACCTCAGCATGGTTTGAACTGAGAGTACAACCGGTTCCGGAAGGAATTTTCATCCTTTCGCTAGACATCACTGAACGTAAGCAGGTCGAAGAAACGCTGCGAAGAAGTGAAGCGCGTTTTCGATCATTGGTTGAGGCCGTCGAAGACTACGCAATTTACCTTCTGGATACAGGTGGTTATGTCGCAAGCTGGAACACTGGAGCCGAGCGCCTGAACGGTTATCAAAGCGACGAGATAATGGGTCAACATTTTTCGTGCTTTTTCACCTCACACGATCAGCAAGCGGGTAAACCACATTATCTTCTCACCACTGCAGAAGCCGAAGGTCGAATCGAAGATGAAGGCTGGCGTGTGCGTAAAGACGGTTCGCGCTTTTGGGCGAATGTGGTCATTACGGCGCTACGAAACCCCGACGGCTCCCTCTATGGATTCTCCAAAATTACCCGTGACCTGACTCAGCGTAAGTACGCTGAAGAAAACATCCGCAAACTGCACCGTACACTGAGTGTTCTGAGTGATATTAATCAAGCTATTGTACGTACCCGGCATCTGCCGTCACTATTTGAAAAAGCCTGCGAAATCGCTGTTGAAAAAGGCGATTTTCGCATGGCATGGATCGGATTATTCGATCCCAAGACAGGGCAAATCAATCCAGTCTCGCTCGCTGGCATATTGGTGGATAATCTCGAAGTCTTGACTCTCACACTCAACACAGAGCCTTTTATCAATGCGCTTCGTGCTGGAGAACGCCTGATCTTTAATGACATTCAACATGATCGCCTGTGGCAATCGTGGTGTGAGGAGGCTTCGCATCTGAAATGTAATGCTACTGTGGTTCTACCCTTGATTGTGGCTGGTGAAGTACGAGGCATCTTTAATCTATACGCTGGCGAAACGGATTTCTTTGATGAGCAGGAAATGCGGCTCATGGACGAGATGGCAGGGGATATAGCCTTTGCCATCGAAGTTGCTGAACAAGATGAGGAGCGGCTGAAAACTGAAGGATATCTCCGCACCAGCGAGGAAAAATACCGCAGTTTAATCGAAAGTTCTGAGTCTGTTATTGCGGTTTTTGATGTAAAAGGAACCTTTCTCTTTGCCAACCGGGTTGCGGCAGCTGAGCTTGGTCTGACACCAGAAACCCTGACCGGACGCAATATAGTGGATGTGTTTCCCCCTCCATCTGCCCAAGCGCAGCTTAGTCGAATCCAGCAGGTTATCCAGACCGGGGAAGGCACTATTATTGAAGCGGTTAGTGTTGTGCTGGAACAAGAGCGATGGTATCGATCCAGCATTCAGCCTATCCGAGGTGAATCGGGTCAGGTTACGTCTGCCTTAGTCAATACTGTGGATATCACCCGCCTTAAAGAGGCGGAAGCTGTCTTGCGAAGCGAGAGGGACAACCTAGAACAGAAGGTTGTCGAACGCACTGCCGACTTGCAAGCTGCGTTGGTACGCGTCGAAGCGATATTGAATAACAGCCCCGACGCGATCCTGCTGATCTATTCCGATCTTAGTATCCAACAGGCTAATTTGGCATTCGATAGCCTTTTTGGCTCTGAAGGGGATGAATATTTTGGCAAATCCTTACTCACCCTGCTTCATCCTGATGATGTCAGCAGCATAAGTGACTTAGCCCAAATTGTTGCTAATCAAAAAAATGTAAACCATATCGAAGTGCGTGCCATACGTAAAGATAGCACCACTTTCGATGCTGAACTAAGTATTGGTGACATTGAGGGCTACGGTCTGGTATGTGTTATTCGCGATATCACCGAACGTAAGACTCAGGAACGCCAACTTCGCTATCATGCCAGTTTGCAGGAAAGTGTGAGTGATGCAGTCATTGTTATCGACGCGGCAAACAATGTTCAAAGCTGGAATAAGGCAGCAGAAGGCATTTATGGATGGACTGCCCAAGAAGCTGTTGGGCAGCAAGCTTCAAAGTTTTTACATTATGAGGTTTCTCCTGAACAGTACCAGCGTGATATACGACACGTTCAAGAATATGGGTGGCTGCGCGGAGAAACTAAACAATTCCACAAAGATGGGCACCCTATCCATATCTGGAGTTCTATTACCTTGTTTAAAGATGAACACGGTAATCTATTTAGTTTTGTAGCTGTCAACCATGACATCACTGAACGCAAGCAGGCGGAGGAATCACTGCAAAAATCAGCGGCAGAAATACGTGACCTCTACAACAATGCCCCCTGCGGGTATCACTCGATTGATAAGCGCGGCCTGATCGTTCAAATCAATGATACTGAACTGCGCTGGCTGGGTTATAGTCGCGATGAAGTTGTTAACAAGCTCAAAATAGCTGACATATTTACCCCGGAAAGTGTCGCGAGGTTTGAGAAAACATTTCCCACTTTTATGGAGCGTGGATGGGTAAATGACCTAGAATTCGATGTTGTTCGCAAAGATGGCAGCATCATGCATATTTTGCTGAATGGAACTGCCATCTTCGATGAGGATGGTCAATACCTGAGAAGTCGAACCACCCTCTTTGACATTACCGAACTCCAGCAAGCCCAGCAAACTATCGTGGAACGAGAATCGCGCTACCGCCTATTGGCAGAAAATATCAGTGATGTCATTGCCAAAACCAACCCGGATGGTATTCGAACTTTTATAACACCGTCGTGTTATGCGTTGCTCGGTTACACCCCGGATGAATTGATTGGTCAACCCAGTCTTGAGATTGTTCATCCTGAGGATCGCCCCAATGTTCTTGCAACTATGATGCAAGCCATTAACGAAGGAAGGACCTTTTTCTTATTCATACAACGCTTCCGACACAAAGTTGGACACGACGTTTGGGTTGAAGTTACCAACAACCTGATCTATGACCAAGATAGTGGCAAGCTATTAGAAATCATTGGCGTTTTACGGGACATTACGGAGCGCAAAAAGGCAGAAGCGAAATTGCGCGAGGCCGAACATCGCTATCATGCGCTCTTTGAGCAATCCCACGACGCTGTTTTTCTGGTTGATATGCAAGGGAATCCACTGGAGGTCAACCATCGTGCTACTGAGATGCTGGGATATAGCGTCGAAGAGCTACGGGCGATGAGCTATCGAGAATTGTCGGATGAAATACCGCAGAGCGAAGCAACGATTAGGCAACTGCAGGCTGGCGAAAAGGTTCTGGTGTATGAGCGCGTTATGCGTAAGAAAGATGGGAGTCGCATTTCAGTCGAAATTAGCGTTGAGATTGTGCGTGATCTAGACGGCAACCCGCTGCATATCCAGAGCATTGTTCGAGATATCACTGAGCGGAAACGGGCAGAGGTAACCCTTCGGGAGAGCGAAACGCGTTACCGATTGCTTGCTGAAAACATCGCCGATGTGATTATGACCTTTTCCCTTGATCGGCGGATTACTTATATGAGTCCATCTTGTGAGAGGCTTCTGGCGTATGTGCCAGAAGAAATTGAAGGCAAATCCCACAGCGAGTTCATCCACCCAGAGGATTATCCACAGGTGATCGATAGGACACGCCAAGCAGTAGCTTCCAGAGAGCATTTTTATACCAACCAGTTTCGGCTTCGGCATAAAGAGGGTCATTACATATGGTATGAGGTTCGCACTAGGATCGTATTCGATCCAAAGACCGGAGAGGTCGTGCAATTTATTTCGGTATTGCGAGATATTACTGAACGTAAGCGGGCGGATGATGTATTGCGTGAAAGTGAAGACCGTTTCCGGCGTGCCATTATTGATGCCCCCTTCCCCGTTATGATCCATGCCGATGATGGAGAAGTGTTGCATATCAGCAACGTCTGGACGGAAATCTCCGGTTACATCCATGCTGAGATTCCCACGATGGCTGACTGGACTGAGAAAGCCCACGGAGAAGATAGTCAGATAGTTAGTAATTTAATTAATAGTGTTTATTCTCTGACCAAACCACAACGTGGGGGTGAGTTTCGGATACAGACGAAATCTGGTGAAGAACGCATCTGGGACTTCATGTCAGCCCCATTAGCCTTAATGCCAGATGGGCGGCGGATGGTTTCCAGTATGGCAATGGACATCACCGAGCGCAAGCGTGCCGAAGAAGCGCTCAAGGCAAAAGTAGAGGACGAGCAGGAATTCCAGCGTTATCTAAAGACCCTCCATGAAATCACCATTGAGCTGACCCAAATTGATGATTTAGACAAGTTCTATAAATCCGTTGTTGAATTGGGTCTTGCGCGGCTGGGTTTCGAACGGCTGGGGATGTTCTTATACGATGAGGAATCAGGTACTGCGCTGGGAACTTATGGCACAGATGCTCAGGGAAAAATCGCGGACGAACGTCATGTTCAATTTATTCCTGATCCAAACGGTATTATGCTGGGTGCCTTTAATCGAGCCGAGCGCTTTTACTTTGAGGAGCATGTACCACTTTATGACAATGTTAACCCCATCGGATTTGGCTGGAATGCCGCGGCAGTTCTTTGGAACGGAACCCAGAGTTTGGGCTGGTTCGTCGCCGATAGTTTCCTGAGCCAAACCCCAGCTTCAAAACAGCTCCTAGACATCCTCGGTCTTTATGCACTGACGGTCGGAACGCTCTTGGCGCAGAAACGAACTCAGCTTGCCTTGAGTGACCGGGAAGAGCGTTTTCGCCAATATTTTGAATTACCTCTCATTGGTATGGCGCTGACTTCGCCCGACAAAGGCTGGATACAGGTCAATGATAAACTGTGTGACATGCTTGGCTACAGCCGTGAGGAACTGGCGCAAAAGACATGGGAAGAGATTACCTATCCTGATGATCGAGCATCGGATATAGAGCCGTTTGAACAGACAATGGCGGGACAAATCGACGGCTATTCCTTGGACAAGCGATTTATTCGCAAAGATGGTCGGGTTATTTTCACTACCATCACCATTCGGGCAATCCGTCACGCTGATGGCCGTTGCAACTATTTTGTCGGACTGATGCAAGACATTACGGATCGCAAAGCCGCCGAAGAAGCCCTGCACGCGAGTGAGGCTCGTTATCGGTTACTGGCTGAGAACATTAGTGATCTGGTCATGCGTTCGACGCTTACGAGCGAATGTCTCTACATATCACCATCTGTACAAACGATTCTGGGCTATACACCTGAAGAACTTATGGGTCAGCAGACTTCTGACCTTGTTCATCCCGACGACCAAACAACGATCTGGGAGGCGTATACTTCTGCCTTGGAACGAAATGATTTCATTATGCCGCACCAGTATCGGGCCAAGCATAAAGATGGTCATTACATTTGGTTAGAAACGGTTGGAAAGCCACTCTTCAATGATGCATCAAACGAGATAACGGGCGTAATTACTTCATCACGTGATATTACCAGGCGGAGACAATCCGAAGAAGCGCTACGCGAGAGCGAAGAACGCTTTCGCCAGATTGCTGAAAATGTTGACCAAATCCTGTTCATGCGTTCCCATGATGACCAGAGGATGCTGTATATTAGCCCGCGTTACGAGCAAATGTGGGAAAAGTCGGTTGAGAGCATCTACAAAGACCCCCAGTCGTATATGGATTCTGTGCATCCTGATGACCTTGAACAAGTTCGCCAACAACGCCTGACAAAGCATTATATTGAGGAAGGGTTTGCTGACTACGAATATCGTATTATCTTGTCCCAGAATCGTACCCGCTGGGTTAGGGTTCGCACATTTCCCATTAAAAATGATATCAACGTAATAGTCCGCCGTGCGGGTATCATCGAAGATATCACGGAGCGTAAGCAATCAGAAGTGGCATTGCGCGAAAGCGAGGAGAAATTTCGCTTGCTACTGGATGCAGCCCCAGTAGCAACCATTATCAGCGATCAGACAGGGCGAATTAGTCTGGTCAACCTACAGGCCGAGAAGCTATTTGGCTACGAGCGCAATGAGCTAGTCGGGAAGATGGTGGAGGTGCTTGTGCCCAGTCACGCCCATGAAAGACACATTCGCAACCGTGCCACCTATATGGCAGCGCCGTGTGTGCGCCCGATGGGTTTGGGGCTGGAGCTATTCGCCCGCCGAAAAGACGCTAGTGAATTTCCTGTTGAGATTGAACTGAGTCATATTGAAACCAATGTGGGATTACTGGTGATGAGTTTTGTGCTTGATATCACGGAACGCAAGCAAGCTGCAGATGAGCTGGAAAAGCAGCGCTCTTTTCTACGAAGTGTCATTGATGTCAGCCCAAGTATGATTTTTGTCAAGGATTATGACGCCCGCTTTGTGCTTGCCAATCCGGTGGTCGCTGCGATGTATAACACCACTGTAGAAGATCTCATCGGCAAGACAGATGCTGATTTTAATCCCTCGACTCAGGAGATTAACAATTTCCTAGAAGCAGATCGACAGGTCATCACTTCAGGCGAGCGACTTTACTTTGAGGAACCCATCACCAACTTTGAAGGTGAAACACATTGGCTCCAAACCACCAAAGTTCCCATTATCAGCCCTGATGGCAAATCGAAATATGTCTTAGGTGTAGCAACCGACATCACCGAACGTAAACGATCTGAAGCAGCCCTGAAAGAAAGTGAAGATAAGTATCGTTCGCTCATCGAAACTATGCGTGGCGGTCTCGCAATATTCGATCTAGACAACCGAATCACCTATATCAACGACCGTTTCTGTGAGCTTCTGGGGTATTCGCGCGACGAAATTATGGGAACCCGAGCCGCTGATTATGTTGACGCTGATAACCTATCTATATTAGCGACTCACCTCGAACGAAGACAACACTTTGAAAGCACTACCTATGAGCTTCTCTTCAGACATAAGAACGGGAGTCCCGTCTATCTGCTGGTATCCGGTTCACCTTTGCTTGGTAAAAACAGGGACTTTAAAGGCAGTTTTGCGGTGATGACTGATATCACTATGCAAAAACAGGCTGAACAAAAGCTATGGCAGGCATTGGAGAAAGAGAAAGAACTGGGCGAACTAAAATCCCGCTTTGTTTCGATGGCCTCACATGAATTCCGCACGCCCCTAGCAACCATTCTTGCCCTGACCGAAACACTGACTGCCTACCGCCATAAACTATCGGATGAGCAGATCGAGCAGCGGCTTGGCAAAATTATTATGCAAGTCGACCACCTCAAAGATATTATGGAAGACGTGCTCATACTGGCGCGGATGCAAGCTCGAAGGATTGAGTTTAACCCCGTAATGCTCGATCTTGATGCCGTGTGTCGAAGTGTCCTTGACGAATTCCAGAGTCGCCCCGATATTACTCATCAGCTGGTTTATGCTTGTGACGAAACCTTACGGGCAGTCCGGCTAGATAAAAAACTCATACGACAGGTAATTGATAATCTACTCTCGAATGCGATTAAGTATTCTCCTCCCCATAAACCCATCTTTATCACTCTGGAACGTACTGGTGAGGTGCTGGTTTTAACAGTGCGGGATGAAGGCATAGGTATCCCAGAAGCGGACTTGGTTCATTTGTTTGAACCCTTCCATCGGGCTACAAATGTAGGCACGATTTCTGGCACTGGACTGGGCCTCAACATCGCCAAAGAATTTATTGAGCTACACGGCGGTACCATCAGGGCAGAGAGCCAAGTGGCGGTTGGCACCACCTTTATTGTGCATATCCCTTTGATGGAGCAAGGAGTGGATGAACATGACGAAAATCTTGGTAATTGATGACGAAACGATGTTGCGGGATGAGATTGTAGAATGGTTGACGCTAGAAGGCTATGAGACATTAAGCGCTGAAAATGGTATGGAAGGTCTAAATCTTGCCTTCCGTTATTTACCAGATTTGATTGCCTGTGATATTACCATGCCTCAACTCAACGGTTACGAAGTACTCCAAGAAATCCGTGCTAATCAAACCACCACCCATATCCCCTTTATTTTTCTGACCGCTCGCGCCGGTTATGAAGATATCCGTCAAGGAATGACTTCTGGAGCCGACGATTATATCACCAAGCCATTTACACGCTTGGAGCTTTTGCAAACCATTCAAGCGCGTTTAGACAAACAAGCTACTCAACTTGTCAGCTATCAGCGCCAAGTGGATCAATTGCAGCACGCCTTGATTCAGGCTGATGAGCAACGCCTGCTTAAAGCTAAAATGGTCGCCATATTTTCGCACGATTTTCGGAATCCCATTACAACCATTCTGTGGTCAAATAATATTTTGCGCCACTATGAGGACCGTCTAGATAAGGAGCGTCGTCTCGCCAATATCAACCGGATTGAAGCAGCCGCGCAGCAATTGATGCAGATGCTAGATGATCTACTTTTTATCTCACAAATGGAAAGTGGTAACCTTGACTTCAAACCAGAGTCGCTCTCCATTGGGGATTTTTTGGCGAAAATCATCGATGAGTTTCAAGCCATCCATAGCGAGACACATCATCTTTTATTCGAAGACCGTTTTTCAGGTGAAATAACACTTGATCCACGTCTGCTTCGCCAGATTGCAGCGAACCTTATCTCAAATGCCATCAAGTATTCGCTTCCGGTAACTGAAATATACATTACCTTAGACAACCATGAAGGGCAGGAGTGCCTGTTAACCGTCCAAGATCAAGGGATTGGTATTGCCGAAAACGACCAAATGCACCTATTTGAAGTTTTTAAGCGCGGGTCCAATGTGGGCGATATTGGAGGGACTGGTTTAGGGCTAGCAATTGTCAAACAAGCGGTTGATTTCTTAGGGGGCTCCATTCGCTTAGAAAGTCAAATCGGAGTTGGGACAAAGGTCACTGTCACTATGCCACTCTAATTTAAGATCAAGCGTCTTGTGGAGTATGGATAACTCCAAACACCTGTTAATTCGCTGTAAAGCAGGCTCGATTTCAAGATTGGTATTTGGCAGGAATACCCGGATACAGCGTGATGAAAATTCAGGATGGATGTCTTGAGGTATAGGGTAGTTCCAAAGTTTTACTATCGATTACGTTATAATTAGAACGGTTGTGTGAGATCAATAAGCAGACAAGCACCTTAAAAATTAAATAATGACATACCCAAAACTGCGCTAAGGGTTGAAAAAGTGGTGGGTGCCGAGGGACTCGAACCCACGACCTCACGGATGTGAACCGTGCGCTCTAACCAGCTGAGCTAGGCACCCATACATAATCATTGATGATAAATAGCATTTTATCATTGAGTCGGCCTGATGGCAAGAGATAAACCGCCGCATGAAATATGAAAAATGAGATTTTAGATAAGATGCCAACTTACTCAGAACGTCTAAGGTGTAATATGGGTGGAGCTAGTTCCTTTTCAAAATAGGATCGCTAAAACGGATAGACGCCCCTCGATTGCTCATTTAGAATGGACATCATAGCCGTTTACCTATCCACGCATTCTTGATTACCGTACAACCGAAAGGCATCTCAGTATGAAGCAATGGGCGCAGTTTTGGGCCTTAGCCATGATTTGGGGATCATCGTTTCTGCTTATCAAAGTTGCTGTTGATGAGGTCGGCGCATTTCCGCTAGTCACGGTGCGTTTGGGCGTGGCGGCAATCATTTTTTTGGTTTATATGATGGCGACTGGACGCAAATTCCCATCAGCCCGTAAAGACCAACTCGCGCTGTTGTTTGTGGGTATTTTTAATACAGCGGTGCCTTTTTTCCTGATTTCATGGGGCGAAACTCAGATTGACAGTGGTTTGGCGACAGTGTTGAATTCGACTGTGCCACTTTCGACCTTGATTATTGCCCATTTTGCTCTGGCGGATGAAAAACTGAATCGCGCCAAGATTACAGGCTTGGCAGTGGGGTTCTTGGGCGTATTTGTGCTGACCTCACGCAGTATTGGTGAAAGCAGCGGCTCACTGCTGGGGCAAGGGGCGGTTTTACTGGGGAGTGCTTCGTATGCAGTAGCAGTCAATGTTTTGCGGCTACGGTTACGGCATATGGATCAATATGCTGTGGCGGGTTGGAGCGTGGTGATTGGGGCGGTTGCCATTGTGGCAATGACTTTGCTAACAGTTCATCCACTGCCTGATCCTGCCGACATCAGTGCTGTAGCGATTTTGGCGATGCTGACGCTTGGGGTAGTGAATACCGTCGTGGCCTATTTCCTGTTCTATCGGCTCATTCGGGAATGGGGGGTGCGGGCCTCACTGGTGACTTATGCGATGCCGCCAATTGGGGTTACGTTAGGCTTTGTGGTGTTAGGCGAAGACATTGATTGGCGTTTGATTGTTGGGGCAGGGTTGATTTTGTGCGGCATTGTGGTGGCAAAAACGCAAAAGCCACTTACCCTGCTGCTCCCAGTGCGAACCCGTTTGGCAGGTTTGTTGGGGCTTGGTCGTTCATAGTGCGGCAGCGGGTGTAAAGCGGTATAATCTTTGCCCATATCCTATCGAATTCTAGGAAAAGTGTTATGGGTTATATGATTGGGGTTGACGGCGGCGGCACAGGGACGGTCGCCGTGTTAACCGAAGAAGATGGTACGATTATCCACTCAGTCACGGGGCCAGCCTCAAATTATCATGCGGTGGGGACGGAAAGTGCCCAAGCGGCCCTGCACCAAGTTGTTAAAGGCTTGCTTAAGGGCGCAGGTAAATCATTAAGCGACTGCAAGGTGGCTGTTTTTGGTATTGCAGGTCTCAATAATGCCGCTGATACGGTGATGTATCAGGATATGATGCACCCGCTTGGTCTCGGCGGCGAAGTCATCATGGAAAATGACATTGTGATTGCATGGGCCGCAGCTACAGCCTGCCAACCGGGAGCAGTGGTGATTGCCGGCACGGGGGCATCGGCGTTTGGGGTCAATGCTAAAGGTGAGCGTCACAAAACCCTCGGTTGGGACTATATCCTCGCCGATCAAGGTAGTGGTTATTCAGTTGGCCTTGCGGGGTTGAAGGCGGCGATTAAGGTTTGGGATGGGCGCATTGAAAAATCGCTAATTTTGCAAGCCATGTTAGACCACTATCAACTGAAATCCGCCGAAGAAATGTTGGTTTTGGCCTATAGCCCCCAATTTGGCAAACCTGAAATTGCCAGCTTTGGCCGTGAAATTGCGGCGTGTGCGGCGGCGGGAGATGAAATTGCCCAAGCCATTTTGCGCGAAGCCGGTGAAGAATTAGCCCAGTCGGTCGTGGCGGTGATCAAGCGGCTAGGAATGCAAAACGATTCATTTGTGTGTGGCATGGTCGGAGGGACATTTCGGGCTGGCCCCCATTTGCTAAATCCGTTTACGGACGGGGTTCATGCGGTGGCCCCCAAAGCAACCATTGAACCTGTGCGTTTCCCACCTGTCATCGGGGCGATTTTGATGGCCCATTACACTCATGGTTCGCTGACGCCTGCTGTATTAGAGGAACTTCAGCGTAACGATGACCGCATCGCTCGTTGGAAATCATCATAGAATCATCCCATGCAAATTGGCATTGTCATCCCCGGCTTCTCGGCGGATGAAAGCGACTGGTGTATTCCGGTCTATCTCAATCTAGTACATGAATTGGCCCGTCATCATCAAGTACGGGTCTTTCCCATTCGCTATCCCTATACCCACACTCCCTACACTGTCTATAATGCACTGGTCTTGCCAACAGGTGGCGGGTCGTATACGCGCGGCTTGGCCCGTTGGCGGATGCTGCGACGTACATTAGCTTTGATTGAATCCCAACATGCCACGCGCCCTTTTGATGTCCTCCATGCGGTATGGGCGGACGAAACAGGGGTTGTTGCCAATTGGGCAGGTGAAAAATTAGGTATACCGACGGTGGTCAGTATCGCGGGTGGTGAATTGGTAGGCTTCCCCGATATTGATTATGGGTTACAAAATGGCCGCATTACGCGCCGTTTGGTGGATCAAGCGTTAATGGGGGCAACGCGGATTGTGGCCCCGTGCGATTATTCGGTGCTAATGGCACTGGAAAAATTACCCCCTGAACGCGGGGCAGTGGTGCGTAAAGTGCCATTGGGAGTTGATACCAACTTATTCAAACCCCCCGCCCAAGAATTGGATTGGCGACCGCGTGAATATTTACATGTTGGCTCCTTAAACCCCATTAAAGACCAAGCGACCTTATTGCAGTTGATTGCCAAGCTGCCGAACGCGACGTTGGATATTGTCGGGGATGGCCCCTTGTATGCCCAATTGGAAGGCATGACGTATGAGTTGGGCATTGCCAATCGGGTGGTGTTTCATGGGGCGGTGTCGCACGAAAAACTACCCGCCTACTATCAAGAAGCACGGTTTTTGCTGATGACCTCCCGCCACGAAGCCTTTTGCATGGCAGCGATTGAGGCGTTGGCGTGCGGGGCGGGGGTGATTGGGACGGCGGTAGGGGTGCTACCCGAAGTTGGCCTGACGGCGGCGGTGGGAGATGTGGCGGCATTGCAAGAAATCGTGATTGGGCGGACGCGCAAAAATGCTCAATTGCAGCGGGCACGCTATCGCCTGTTGGTGGAGACGACGTACACGGTTAAGCATATGGCCGAGGGTTTGCTGGAAGTCTATGAGGAGGCTTGTCAAAACTACCCTTCATAAAGCGCCTGAAGGTAATTTTTGACTACCGACAGGCGGTAGTAGCCATAATGATCACAGTCCGGCACGACAAATAATTTCCCCTGTGGCAGGGCGCGATATAGTTCCAAATAATCCTCGACTGCCACCACTGGATCACGATCCCCGCCAATGAGATGCACCGGAAAATTGAGATGCTGAAAATCGGATAATTGATATTCCCAACCAACTGAACTGCCTTTTACTGGGTCGAATACAGCTTTGACGATGCCTGTACGAGTTGCGGGTGGGCCGGCCAGTATAGCGATTTGTTCAGGGGTAGGACGACGATGATTAGCTCCAATCATAACCAATGATTTAAAGCGTTCTGGCGCTTCAACCGCGAGGCCTAATAACACCGCTGCCCCTAGGCTGTAGCCAATGGCGTGAAATGATTCTAACTGCATGGCATCTATAAATTTGCGCATGTCGGCAATCAGGCGGGGCATATGAAAATCAGGGGCAGGATTGGGGGTGCTGCCATGCCCGCGCTGGTCAGGGGCAAGAACCCGATAGCGTCCATTTTTGGGAAAAGTCCAACTCATGAGGCGACCATTGGCGGTGGTGGCGTGCAGGGCTAGTAAGGTTTCGGGGCCACCGGATTGTTCTTCATAATAGAGGGGTAAATCATCCAATTGCAGCGTTGGCATAGTCTTGTGATACTCTTGCTGAGTTGTTAAAAGGCCTGTACATTTAAGCAAAATCTAGGCTAAATTCAGATACAATAAATAATAGTGGTCAAATGCCAGAATTACCAGAAGTAGAAACTGTTGTGCGTGGCGTCCGACCGAGTTTAGTAGGACGCATCATCACGGACGTATGGCTGGATTGGCCGCGTGGATTGGTTGGGCCAGCCCCAGAGGTTTTTAAAGAACGCCTCAAGGGGCAACGTGTCCAAAGCATTAATCGGCGCGCCAAATATATTGTCATTCGGCTGGATGCAGATTATTTACTCGTTCATCTGAAAATGACGGGTCGTTTGTATGTCGTGCCAGATGATTTCCAAGAGAAAGCCGACCAGTGGGTACATTTTAGATTTCAGTTGGATAATGCTCACCAACTCCGTTTCTCGGATTCACGCAAATTTGGGCGGGTCTATCTGGTCGAAAACGCAGAAGATGTGACGGGAGAACTTGGCCCAGAGCCGTTATCCGACGAGTTTACGGCGGATGTTTTTAGCGAACGACTCGCTAAACGCAAGGGGACAATTAAACCTCTCTTGTTAAATCAGGCGTTTGTGGCCGGGGTGGGGAATATTTATGCGGATGAGTCGCTCCATCTCGCCCATATTTTGCCCACACGCAAAGCAGAATCGTTGACTCCATTGGAAGTTAAAGCCTTATGGCAGGCCATTCGACAAGCCCTTGCGAGTGGCCTCGAACGCGAAGGGGCGAGTGTCAATTGGTATCGTAAACCAGATGGCAGCAAAGGGAGCGCCCAAGATAATTTGTATGTGTATGGTCAGACAGGCCAGGTGTGCAAGACCTGTCAGCAAGCAGTTATCGAAAAAATAGTCGTAGGGCAGCGTGGCACGCATTTTTGCCCGAACTGTCAAAAATAGGCGGCTTGAAACAGTATGCAAGGTGATTCTTCAGTCAATGAGTTCTTAACACAGGGGCCAATTATCAGGCTGGCAATTACCACCTGTTTTTTTGGCTTATTGTGGTTAAGTACAGTTATTTTAGTCAATCGGCGTAGTGCCGAACGTAAGCGTCGCCAGCGGGAAGGTTTACCCCCGTTGCCGAACGTCTTTGTTCAGTTGACAAATATTGCGCGGCATATTAGTCAGAATCCAGCTCGGCCTTTGGAGGCAGAAACAGCCAATGGTTGGACCAAGCCTTCGAATGTGCCACTGCCCAACCTCAATATGCTTACTAGCGACCTCCCAGAACCTGATTTTGATAATTTTGTGACGCAAGTCGAACAAATTCAAAAAACACCACCCGTCGCACCGCCACCTAGTTCATTTGCTACACCGGATACCCATGAAGGTGAATTTGAGGAAATTAAAATGACCAACCAATCTTCGGGCGAGGAATTTATCGGCAAAGACCCCCGTCGCAGCACCAGTACCATTTATGTCTCGGGTAGTGGTGAAATTCCGGCGGACGCGGTTGAGGTGATGCGGGTGTGGCGGGATGTTAGCGATGGTTCGTTAATTATTCAAATGAATGGCAAGGTTTTCCAAACCGTAGGGGAGATGCAAGATCGCGGTCTTGCCAAGCGGTTTATCACGCTGGTGCGAGATATGGCTCAATTGGCGAAAGTGGGCGCACAGGCTGTTGGCTTACCCATCCCGAATTTCGATTCCAGCTCGGCAGTGGTTTCGGAGCAAGGAGCATGGGCCGCACCCAAGGCGCAAGCTAAATTACCCGTTCCCGCAACCCCGCGTATTAATCAAGATTATGGCAACTTGGAGCCACCCTTGATTGTCACAGGTTTGGAACAAGCCCCACCTGCGAATAATACGATCGCTGGGCAAATTGAGGAATTGCTGCAATATCGGTTGATGCAAAACCCGATGTTCCAACACCGCAGCATTCATGTGCGGGCCAATACTGATAATACCATTCGGATTGAAGCCGATGGACACACCTATCTGCATGTGGATGAAGTGGTAGATGTGGATGTACGGGAATTCATTCAATCGGTTATTCGTGAGTGGGAAGCTCGCCAATAAGGGATTTAGATTTCTAAGGTCAATAACACCGCCGGATTCAACCCAGCGGTGTTTTTATTTGGCCTGATAGATAGGGTGGAAAAATTTCTAATACGATTCAAGTCTTGTGAGTGGAAGGGCTATGTTATAATTTTTCGGTGCGCTTTTTGTCAAACTCAGTTGTATTTATCAAACATAAGCGCCGTAAGCGAAAATAAGTGAGCGCGGAAAACCTATGGTAAAGAAAATTATCAAATCAATCTTCGGTGATCCAAACGAGGGAAAGCTGAAGCGCTACCGCCAAAAAGTTGAAGAAATCAACGCACTGGAACCCCAGTTGCAGAAGGAAACTGACGAGGAGTTACGTCAACGGTCATTCAAATTGCGGGAAAATCATCAAAAGGGCATCCCATTGGATGATTTATTGGTTGAGGCCTTCGCATTGGTACGTGAAGCCAGCCGCCGCACAACCGGCCTGCGCCACTTTGATGTGCAGTTGATTGGTGGAATGGTGCTGCATGAAGGCAATATTGCTGAAATGCGAACGGGGGAAGGGAAGACGCTCGTTGCGACCCTGCCACTCTATCTCAATTCGTTGACAGGGCGCGGTTCACACCTTGTCACCCCGAATGACTACCTGTCCAAAGTTGGTTTGCAGCAAATGGGGCCGATTTATCACTTCCTCGGCGTTTCGGCGGGGGTTATTCAGAGCAGTGCCCAACAACGTGGCTCGTTCCTGTATGACCCGGAATTTCATAGCAATGATGAGCGTTATGAAAATTTGCGCCCCCTGACGCGCAAAGAAGCCTATGCTGCCGATATTACCTATGGAACCAATAACGAGTTTGGCTTCGACTATCTGCGTGACAACATGGTGCGTGATCTGCGTGAAAAAGTGCAGCGCGGGCATTACTTTGGCATCGTAGACGAAGTCGACAATATTTTGATTGACTAAGCGCGTACTCCGTTAATTATTTCTGGTACAGCCTCGGCGCCATCTGACCTCTATCAATTGTTTGCCAAAGTCGTGAAACCTCTTATCGCTTCCTCGGATAATTCGGTTGAAGAGGAAGAACCCGATGGCGATTATGTGTTGGATCATCGTACCAAGAGCGTTTATCTGACCGAGCAAGGCGTTGAAAAAGTTGAGAAGGCCTTCAAAACAACAGGGCGTATGGTCGGGGATAATCTGTATAGTCCTGATAATGCCGACGTGATTCCCTATCTTGATAATGCCTTGCGTGCCAATGTCGCCTACGAAATTGACCGCGATTACATTGTGGATGAAACAGGCCAAGTTGTCATCGTGGACGAGTTTACGGGGCGTTTGATGCACGGGCGGCGTTTCTCGGAAGGGTTGCATCAGGCGATTGAAGCGAAGGAAAACGTCGAAGTCCAGCGCGAAAACGTCACGCTCGGTACGATCACCTTCCAGAATTATTTCCGTATGTATGAAAAACTGGCGGGTATGACAGGTACGGCTATGACCTCGTTGGCCGAATTCCGCCAAATTTACAACTTGGATGTCGTGGCGATTCCAACCCATCGCCCGGTTGTCCGTGCCGATAACCAAGATGTCATCTATATGACTGAGGCCGCTAAATTTAACGCGGTGGTGGAAGATATTCGGGAACGCCAACAGAACGGTCAACCCGTCTTGGTGGGTACGGTAGCGATTGAAACCAGCGAACATCTTAGTAAATTGCTGAAGAAAGCAGGTATCGAACATACCGTCCTCAATGCCAAGCAACACTTCCGTGAGGCCAATATCATTGCCCAAGCGGGTCGCCCCGGAGCCGTTACTATTGCGACCAACATGGCAGGGCGTGGTGTCGACATTTTGCTTGGGGGTAATTCCGAAGGTATGGCACGGGCCGAGTTGCACCGACAGGGCCTTGAGTTGGCTGAGCTTGAACCCAATGTATGGGAAGAAGCCTTGGCTAAGGCCAAACAACAGGCCGCGCTTGACCGTGAGATCGTCTTGGCGGCAGGTGGTTTATATGTGTTGGGTACAGAACGCCATGATGCCCGCCGTATTGACAATCAGTTGCGTGGGCGTGGTGGTCGCCAAGGCGATCCCGGCGAAAGCTGCTTCTATCTCAGCCTTGAAGACAATTTGATGAAGCGGTTTGGGGCGGAACGGGTACGCGGCTTTATGCAGTGGGCCGATATTCCCGAAGACCAACCGATTCAGCATAGTTGGATTAGCAAATCTATTGAACAAGCCCAAGAACGAGTGGAAGCCTATTATTTTGATATGCGGAAGCGGGTCTTGGAATATGACGATGTGGTCAATAAGCAGCGCCACGCCATGTATAAACAGCGTGACGAAATTTTGACGGCTGAACCCGCCGATTTGCGCGAAAAAATCCACCAGATGATTGCTACCGAAATTGGTGAATTCTGCAAGACTTATCTGGTTGGGGAGCGCAATGAATGGGATTTGGATGAGGTCTATCGCCAAGCCCTGACCATTTATCCCGTCCCACCAGAAATTACCCCCGAAGTTCTTGATGCCCAACATAGTGTGGAAGACATTGAAGTTCTGCTTGTCAAAGGGGCGTTGCAAGCCTATGACAGCAAAACTGAGGAGCTGGGTGGGCCAGAAATGATGGCTCAGGTGGAACGACAGGTTATTTTGCAATCAATGGATACTTTGTGGGTGCGTCACTTGACTGACCTAGACGTGCTGCGCGAAGGTATTGGTTTACAAGCCATTCGTCAGCGTGACCCACTGGTGGAATATAAGATTGAAGGGTTCCGCATGTGGCAGGACCTGCAAGACGAAATTCAATCTACTCTTGTTCGTAACATCTTCCGCGTCGAGATGGCCCGTCGTCAAGAACAAAAGGTCTCAAATGTGCGGGAAAGCCAGCAAGAGGTTGACCTCGGATCGGCCAAGACAAATGCTCCAACTTCGGCTCCTGAACCTGTCCGTGTGACGAATAAACCGGGCCGGAATGACCCATGCTGGTGTGGTAGTGGGAAGAAATATAAACACTGCCACTACGAAGCTGACCAATTGGAACGTCAACCAACGGCAAAAGCACAGGCTAAGCCGGCTCCCCCAAGCCGCCGCCGTTAACCAAACTAGGGGAGGGAGAGACCAGCCCTCCCCGCTTTTTTGATATGGAAACGGTTGTGTTTTTCAAACTCCCTAGCCCATAGGCGACCACCAAAAAACGGCTATAATTGAAGTTATTCCAAAGTGTAATAGCCGCCTTAACTTGGGAAATAGGAATGTGATGGGGAGTAACCGAGAAGAATTGTCAGCCCAGTTGATGGATGATATTGATCCTGAACTGTTGGAGTTTATACAGTTACGGGTGAACACATTTATCAAGTGGGATTTGGTGCAGTTTTTTCATCGTAATCCTCACACAACCGACCTGCCTAACCAAATTGCGCAATATATTGGACGTGACCCCCGCATTGTTGGGCCAGAACTCAAAGCACTAGCTACCTCAGGCGTGTTACATGAAGAAGAGCTTCAGGGAATGCGTATTTATACGTTGACGCCTGATGATGATATGCGCGAACGCATCGCTCGGTTTATGCAGGCGTGCGAGGACCGCCAATTTCGCCTCAAAGCTATCTACCATGTCATTAAGGGGCTGCATTGATGAGTGACCCCTATTCATTGCGCTTGGCAACGGGCATTAGTGGCCTCGATGATATGCTGCGAGGGGGATTTTTACCCCGCACCGCTAATTTGATCGAAGGCGCTCCCGGTACAGGCAAAACGACGCTTGGGATGCAGTTTATCCATCATGGTATTACAGCGCAGGGCGAGGCTGGTTTGATTTTGACTTTTGAGGAATTTCCCGATCAATATTATCGAGATGCACTTGGTTTTGGGTGGGATTTTCAACGGTACGAGAAAGAAAATCGCCTGCGGGTGGTGATGACCAGCCCTGAAGTGACGCTCAATGACTTTCAGCGGTTAGGGGGTATTTTAGAGGCCCATGCTTCCCAAATTGGGGCGCACCGCATCTTAATTGATAGCATCAGTCATTTTGAACGCATCAGTAGCGACCCCGTAATGCTACGCACGTTGGTTTATCAGTTTATCAATGCCCTAAAGCGTCTGGGGTTGACGGCTGTTCTGACCCGCGAAAACCCAGCTTTGTTGGGTGAGACACCCGAAGATGAAGAAGACCTCGCTTTTATTGCCGATAGTTATCTGATGCTGCGCTATGTAGAAATTGAAAGTACGCTTGCCAAAGCTGTGTTGGTGCTTAAACAGCGTGGCAGCAACCATGCCCGCGACATCCGACAATATCAAATCGGGCCAATGGGGATTGTGGTGCAGGAGCCCTTTGAGGGAGCGCAGGGTGTGATGAGTGGCAGCCCTGTGATGAGTATGCGGGATGCGTTTCAAAAAGCGTTTTTTGCACCCAAACGTCGTCCACTAGAAAAATAATAGGTAGAGCGTTGATTCTAAACCTGAACCAAGTTTTTTTATTTGTAGGATGGCTGGCCGCGACCGGGCTAATTTATATCCTTGCTCTCATTGCACGATTTTATGAAATCAATTCGGGCGAAAAAACTTATTATCGCTTTTTTGTGATGCCTCCTGTTGTATTTGGAGCAGCGACAGCCCGCTATTCGAGTTTAAACCAATGGGGCGGTGATTGGCTTGGCGATATACTGCTTTTTATGGGTGGGGCAGTCTTACTAGGCTTGTGTTATTATTTGTATCATCGCATGACCAGTGGACGGCCATAACCCTATGAAAGTCCTCACCCTGCTCAGTACACTTGCCCCCATTGCCATCACTATTATGCTGGTTATTTTTGCCGAATTAAGCCGCCGATTGGGTGCAGTGGTCAAAACAGCCCCGCTGTATCGCTGGTTTTTTGTCGCCGCTGTGCTGACATTTGGCAGTTCAGTCGTGCGGTTACTCAGCATTGAGTTTTCTCAACGCGATTTTGAATATTCAAATGGGTCAGAAATCGCTGCCTATGGCTATACGTTGCCGCTGATGGCTGGATTAGTTATCGCCTTATGGGCTGCGTGGCGCTATTGGGGATGGCTAGTGTATGCGGGGGATGGTGACTCGCCAGCATCACAATAGGGCTTCAAAATAATCACTCGTTAAGCTTTTAGTGGCTTATTGGTAACTTAGAGCTATGGTTATTCCCAAATTCGTTTCCAATAGTGGCAAAAGCACTTCTGCCGAGATTGTCTTGATTGTGAAGGCAGATGGTATTATCCATTTTGCTATGGAAGACTTAGCCGCATTACTGGATATTTCAGCAAATGACATTATCGGCACGTCGCTTTTCGACTTGATGCCAGAGGAAAATCGAGCGACTAGCCGTCATCAATGGTCTCAATTAGTTCAACAAGATTCCTCAAAGTCTAGCTATTTCCAAACAACCTTCATTGGACGGTTGGAAAATCCCCTGCAAGTCCGCCTAAAACTAACATCCATAGCCCATCGAGATGAATTTGTTGTGCAGGTTGAAGGCGAACAGGTAAATATTGAACATGCCCAAATCCTTGCCCTCCAAAAAGTAATTTCAGCCGTCACGACGCTTGATATTCGCGAAATCTTAGACCTCATCTTGGAACAGGTGACGCATTTTATTGACTCGGAGGGTGCGGTTATCGTGGTTGAAATTGACGATAATTTGCAATTGGTCAGCGAGCGAGGTTATTACAACTGGAAAGGCGTTTCGTCGAGTTATCCTTCGGCTGAGGTGATGAAGGCCAAAACCACGCGAATTTTGCGAGAAACCCGCCACCCGCTTGTTATTGATGATTGCCATCATGATCCCCGTTGGGAAGTGCTGGGGGCTGAACCGACCATTGCCAGTTGGCTAGGGGTTCCCCTGATCTTCCGCGATACCTTTTTGGGTATGCTGCATCTCTATTCCAGCGCCTCGTATGCCTTTACCCAAAACGATGCTACCCTTGCCATGAGCTTTGCCGAAGCAGCAGCGGTTGCTATTCACAATACACGGCTATATGAAGAGGCTCAATCCCGTGCCCAAATGCTCGAAATCCTGAATGATTTGGGTGGGGCCGTGAGCCGGTTAGATTTGCAGGGTGTTTTGGAAATCGCTTTTCAAAAACTCAGTCATTTGATGGACACACGCAGTTTCTTTATTGGCGTCTATAATCCAGAAACCCGTCTGTTTTGGCTAACTCAAACCTATGATGATGGGCGACGTATTGATGACCTTGTAACGCCCATTGAAGAAGAAACAGGGTTGGTGGGGTGGGTGTTTCACAACAAAAAACCCTTGATTATCCATGACGACAATCAGGAGGTTTACCCGACTTCGCCGATTACCTACGGGGGAGATACTCGCAGCATTGTGATTTTGCCGCTGATGGTACAAGAGGAATTTGTAGGGGTTATTTCCGTACAAAGCTATATCCCCCATCGGTTTACTGATCAAGATATTGCGGTGCTGCAATCGGTCGCTAGCCCTCTAGCCATCGCTATTCGGAACGCCCAACTTTATGAAAATGTCCAACGGCGTCTCACCGAAGTTTCGGCTCTGCATGAATTGGCCCGTACTGTTACTAGCACCGACAGCATAGATTCCATTACTCAAACAGTGGTCAACAGCTTATATACGATTTTTCAATGTCAGGCCAGTGTTCTTTTATTGGTTGAAGGGGATGAGGTTGTGCTTAAGGCATCCGCTGGTCTTGCCCCCCAATATATCCCGATGGTGCGTTGGAAAATAGGTGATGGAGTCTCTGGCAAAGTCGTTGAAACGGGTCAAACGGTCTATATTCAGGATACGCAGACCATCCCTGATTTTGTTTATTTAGAACCGACATTGCGCTCAATTTTGGCTGTGCCGCTTAATGTTAATGATCAGGTGATTGGGGTGTTGTCGATTGATAGCGATATTCCTCATGCGTTTACGGCTGACCATGAGCGCGTTTTGACCATTGTGGCGGCCCAAGTTGGGGCGGCAATCGAAAACGCTCGATTGTTACAAGAGGCCCGTCAACGGACGGTTGAATTGGAAAATGCCTATCGGCGGTTGCAGTCGTTAAATGAATTTCGCGAAGAATTGGTGCATAACATTAGCCACGATTTACGTGCCCCCATGACGTTTGTCAAAGGGTATATCGAGTTAATGCGTGAGCTAATGCTTGGCCCCTTGACTGAAGAGCAGGTGAATGCGCTGGAGGTGATAGATCGTAAATCCGACGCGATGTTGCGACTCATCAACGAGATTTTAAAAATGAAGGATATTCGCCCCGATACCCTAGAATTTGTTGATGTCAACTTATATGAAATCGTTCAGCAGCATATTGACCAAGCGCGCTTAACCTATGCCGACAGTGGTCTCATTTTTGAACCCGCCAGCCCGCAAGAGGAGCTTATTGCCCGGATTGATGTTGATAAAATTGACCGAGTTTTAGAGAATTTGATTGCAAATGCAGTGAAGTTTTCGCGTCCCGGTGGACATATTCGTGTTTTTTGTGAGCGCACTGAAGATCAACATTACGGGCGGATTTTGATCCAAGATGAAGGCATAGGCATTCCACGCGATAAGCTGAACTATGTATTCAAACGATTTTTTCAAATAGATACGCCGTCAGGTACTCCATTAGAAAGCGGCGTTGGCATTGGCCTCTCGATTGTCAAGCAGATTATTGAGGCGCATGATGGCAATATTGAAGTTGAAAGCGAAGTGGGCAAAGGCAGCACTTTTTGGTTTACCTTGCCGCTTCGAGAAGGGTAAACAATCGCTGTGGCGTTTGAAGTGACCGATGCCATTCAACGTGATTCGGATATTTGGCGTGGATTGAAGGCAATGCCTAAGATCGAACTGCATCGCCATTTAGAAGGATCCATTCGGCTGCCCACCCTAGTAGAGGTGGCCCAGCAATATGATATTCCGCTGCCTACTTATGATGTGGATGTTTTACGCCCCTATGTCCAAGTTACCCGTGAAGATGCTCCGACCCATCAGCAATTTTTAAGCAAATTCAGCATCCTGCGGCAATTTTTTGTGGCAGAGGACGTGATTCGACGAGTAGCCCGTGAAGTGGTTGAGGATGCTGCTGCCGATAATGTCCGCTATATGGAATTGCGTTTTACGCCGATTGCATTGGCAAAATGTATGGGCTTTCCATTGGTGGATGTCATGACATGGGTCAATGAGACCGTCAGTGAGACCGCTGCACAATTGGGTATCAAGGTCAATTTGATTGTCGCTGTGAATCGGCATGAAAGTGTGGAACTTGCCGAACAGATGATGCGGCTAGCGGTTGATTTTTTGGGACGAGGGATAACAGCCGTAGATTTGTGTGGCAATGAGGCGGGGCATCCGGCCAATGCTTTTACCCGATTGTTTTTGGAGGCACATCAGGCGGGTTTAGGGGTTACGATTCATGCAGGCGAATGGGCTGGCCCCGAAAATGTGATTTATGCCATCCAACACATTAAAGCCAGTCGTATTGGGCATGGGGTACGTTCGGTGGAAGATTCGGTGGCACTGCAACTGGCCCGCGATTATGGCGTCTATTTTGAGGTGTGCCCTACGTCCAATTTGCAAACAGGGGTGGTTGCATCAGTTAGCCAGCACCCGTTAATTGATCTGCGTTTTTTAGATGTTAAACTCACCCTGAATACGGACGACCCAACAGTGAACAATACGACCCTCACGGATGAATATGCGTTGGCAGTACAGGGGCTACATTTCCCCATTGAGTATTTGCAGCAATGTATTTTGAATGCTATCCAAGGAGCATTCTTGACGCCATCAGAAAAGGCCGCCCTTGAAGCTGAGTTTCGGACGGCGTTTGGTGGGCAAGTGTTATAATCCCCCGCATTGATTCAAATTTTCCGGCAAGGATCGTGCATGTTCAAACTAGATCATGATGCTTTTACCGTGCATGTGTTAAGTGACGGGGAAGTAAAAGTGGATTGTGGTGGCCCGTTTGGGCTGGTGCCGCGTGTTTTGTGGAGTCGCTATCAGACTCCTGATGCTAACCACATGCTGCCGATGTGCCTTAACTGTCTGGTGATTCAAGCGCATGGCAAAAATATTGTGGTGGACGTTGGGCTGGGGAGTAAATTAACCCCCAAGATGGTGGCGCAGTGGCAACTCACCCATCCGCACGGCACGTTGATTGAGGGATTGGCACGGTTGGGGCTTAAGCCGGAAGATATTGACTTGGTGATTAACACCCATCTTCATGCTGACCATGCTGCTGGCAATACTATTTTGGGGCCGGATAACCAGATTTTGCCGACTTTTCCTAATGCGGAGCACGTGGTTCAACGCCGCGAATATGAAGACGCCCTGCGCCCAAATGAACGCACGGCTGCGACTTATATCGCCGCGAATTTTGAGCCATTGATTAAAAATGGGCAGATGCGGTTGTTGGAAGAAGATACTGAAATTTTGCCGGGGATTTGGGGCGTGGTGACACCGGGCCATACTCCCGGTCATATGAGCGTAGTGATTGACAGCGGCGGAGATCATTTATTGTTTACATGTGATCTTGCGACTTATGCGGTGCACTTTGAAAAATTGGGGTGGATGACGGCCTATGATGTCGAGCCATTGGTCACTTTAGAGACCAAACGTAAATGGCAGGAGTGGGCATGGGAAACCAACGGGATTATAATTTTCCCGCATGATGTCACCCTTATGGCAGCCCGCTTAAGTCAAGATGAAACTGGCAAACCTAAACTCGTTCCATTGACCGAAGCCGAGGGTGCTTGCTATTCTTGAAGCATTGCATCGCTAATCTAGTCTATAGAAAGTCAGCCATCCATGCAGTCAAACGGTTTCTATGTTCCAAAACGGGTGATGGTAATTATGGCCCACCCGGATGATATTGAGTTTTCTTGTGCCGGCACTATGGCGCGTTGGGCCAAATTGGGCGCAAAAATCTGTTATGTATTGGTTACTAGCGGGGATGTTGGGATTGCCGATTTAAGCCTGACCCGTGAGCAGGCCCGCGATATTCGTGAGGTTGAGCAAAAGGCCGCTGCTGCAAAGGTGGGGGTCGAAGATGTTGTATTCTTGCGGGAACCCGATGGGATGCTGGTCAACACCCTTGATCTTCGTAAACGCTTGGTGCGCGAAATCCGCCGCTATAAACCAGATGTGGTGGTGTGCCAAGACCCAACGGCCTTTTTTGTTTCCAACACCTACATTAATCACCCCGATCATCGGGCGGCAGCAGCGGCGGCAGTGGATGCGGTGTTTCCGGCGGCAGGCCAACCACACATTTTTCAGGAATTAGAAGCTGAAGGGTTAGCAGCGCATAAGGTGAAAAAGGTGTATGTTTCGACATGGCGTGAAGCCGATACCTATGTCAACATCAGTGACACGATTGATCTAAAAATCGAGTCGCTTTTTGCCCACAAGAGCCAGATGGATGAGATGATTCGTCAAGGTCGGGGCAAATTGGAAGATATTGGCAAATGGGTGCGGGATTGGTCATCGGAACGCGGCGAGGGCAAAGAAATGGCCTATGCCGAATCGTTTAAGGTGATTACGCTGGAGGAAGATAAACCAGAGCAGGTATCTGAAGGCGAAATTGTTGAGACCAATAGTTAATTGTAACAGGGCGGTGGCACTGCCGCCCTTTATACTTGGATACTTTATTGTATGACTGATTTACCATCATCTCCACCACCCCCAAGCCAAGACCCCGACGGTATGGATTGGCTGAATCAGTCTGCCCCGCTGAACCGCCCCCTCAATCCATCAGGGGTGCGCCCGACCTCTACGCCCCCTCAAGCTGAGGAACCTGAATTGGTGATGGAGGACGAAATTCCACGCGCTCGCCGCCGTGTGCCGATGGGTGCGCCGGATGTGCGTGTACCGCCTTCGGCTGAAGAAGTCCGTCGTGCCCGCCGCGCTCAACGGGAAGCGCAAAAACGGCATCAAAAAGAAGCTGAACCCCGGGAGAGTATGGGGAAGGTACTTTGGCAGACCACCCGTATTTTTGCCCTTACTTGGGTAGCGGCCTTATTGATGGCGACGATTTTTTCGTATTGGACACCCGATGATTTCCTGTCCCCGGAGTTTCGAGATAAGATGCGCGTGGTGAATACTACCCAGCAAGCCGGGGATGTGTTGCCCCAAGCCACGCCATTGCCAACCCAACAAAAGGTTGTGCATGTGGGGATTATCGCTGGGCACAGTGGCCCACCCCAAGATGCTAGCTTTGTTGAAGACCCCGGCGCGATTTGCGATGATAATAACGATGGGACACCTGAACTGCGCGAACTTGACATCAACACCGATGTTGCCAAGATGGTAGTCAGTAAATTATTGGCGAAGGGCTACGACGTAGATTTACTGGAAGAATTTGACCCCCGCCTGCATGAATATCGGGCTGACGCACTGTTGTCTATTCACACCAATGATTGCCGTGATTACGGTTTTGGGGCGACAGGCTATAACGCGGTTGGGCCAGAATCCCGTGAAATATTGCGGGGTATTGATGAGGCTTTTGTGAATTGCATTGTGGATGAATATGGCCGTGTGACGGGACTCCCCATTCATCCGGGGGTGACAGTGGATATGACCTCCTACCATAATTTCCGTGAAGTGTCGTCGGATACCCCGGTGGCGATTATTGAACTGGGTTACATGTATGCGGATCGTCAGGTGGTGACAAATCAGCGCGATTTGTTGGCCGAGGGGATTTTTCAAGGGTTTATGTGTTTCCTAGAGCCGGAGAGCCGTTTGAACACCGCTGCCCCAACGCCAGCACCGGCCACTGTTATTCCATAAAAAATCGAGGGCGGTATGAGCGATTCTGCAAGACAGTTGGTGATGTATGTGCGGCGCAATTTTTGCCCGTATGTGGGGATTGCACGGCATGTGTTGGATGAATTGGGTGCGCCGTATCGGGAAATTGATATTGATGCCGACACCGCCGCGCGTGACAGAGTAGTTCAGTGGACGGGGTTTTTGTCCGTGCCCACTTTGGTTGTTGCCGAAGCAGGGGAGGTTGTGCCGTATGAACCGCCAGCCCACTTGCCACGCGGCCATAGCCCTCGCGGGATTGACCGGGGTTCGATGATTACCGAGGCCAGCGATTCTGAGTTAACCCGTTGGCTAGAAAAACATGATCTGATTCCGCATGACACCCCTGAAATTAAAGATGCCCTTGACCGAGGAGCGGATTAGGCTATAATATTTTAATAATTCAATAGCCGAAATGGCGGAATTGGCAGACGCGCTACGTTCAGGGCGTAGTTCCTTTACAGGAGTCTGGGTTCGACTCCCAGTTTCGGCACTGAAATAAATCAATCCGGTTTTTAGCCGGATTTTTTTGTTTTCCTAGCTTTTTCAATCTCTCGAATGCAATTTTTTGCCTCTTCTCCGATTATTGGGTCGGAAACTTGTCCTTTAATCATACCCAATATAGCCGCATCATTTGACCACAAAAAATAACGCTTCAGTGTATGTAAGGCATGCATGCGAATGGCTTCCCCTCTTGATTGATTTTGCATGTGATCGACAAGTGTTTGCAAAGTTCTTTCACTTGGCTTGTGTTTGTAATGGTTAATCCCAAAATTTATGGCTAATACAAAAGTGATCCTTGCGTACCAATCTTGGGAATTTTCTAAGCCTGTCGTAAACATATCAATCGAAAACTCATTTTGAGCAATTCTAGTGAACTCCGCATCCCAATCCACATCGCTCCAATCAGGGTAAATCTCTACCGCTTTTATGATCTCTTGAATTGAGCGTGGAGTGTATATAAGAATAAGCGCATAAGCAGCACATTGGCGTTTTCTCCAATCAATGGAAGTAAATTCCTCCATTGGCTTTTCGACGATAAGCAAAATAGCAGCTAGGGGATCAACCGCAGCATCGCCCATTTCGGCAAGCTGATGTACAAATTTCCATCTCTCCTCTAAGTTTTCGTTACTGTCTACCGCACGGCAGTAATCCGCGACTATCTTCTGCACAGTTTCATTCATTAGAAATCTACTTTCTCATCTATACTTAGATATTATAATAACTTAAGTGGGTGGAAAAACGGGCGGGTTTAGAAATGCTCATCATTGGAAATTTTGGTTATCGGTACGCAGGTATAAAAACGGCTGAAGATGTCGAAAAATTGGGACAGCGAAATTTGTTTGCCCATATATTTACCTATCCCTCATCGGTAGAGCAGTGGTTTTGCTATCCGCCCGCCGAGCGAAGGCGGTTACAGGATTTATGGTACAAAGAAAAATTTGAGCAAATTCAGGCAGAGGTGGCGCTTAGAAATATCAAATTATCGAAACGGGGAAAATGCAATTCATTTAATTGTGAATTGGATGCCGCCGAGTTGCCAAAGTTGGTTGCTATAGACGGCATTATGATGGTCACAATACTTGAAATTGAGGGCCTCAAGCCCATCAAACAAAGGGAACGTAAGCGCCTTGAATGGTATATTGTGCAGGCGCGTTTTATATGGGAGGTGGAAGACCAAACTCAAGGGATGCAAATGGTGGAAGATCAGATGCTGTTGGTAAGGGCTTATGATTTTAATGATGCCGAACAACGCCTTCAACAAAAATTCATTGAATATGGCGAACCTTATCTCAATTCAGATGGGGAGATGGTGCGTATACGTTTGGATTGTGTCTTGGATGTTTTTGAAACGAACATCATCGATAAAGTGGATCCGAAGGGCGAGGAGATTTTTTATACCATTAAACATAGGCGGATGCGACCCGAATATGAATGGCATCCGCTGTATGAACATGAGGAAAAAGCGGAGTAATTTCTACTCCACCTCGTAAGCCTGACCAACATGGGCTGGGGGCCGTGCCCGACCAACAAAACCTGCCAATACGATCACCGTGACCGCATAGGGGATGAGAGCCACCAATTGATGGGGCACCACGACGCCAAAAAATTGCAATTGACTTTGCAGGGCGGTCAAAAATCCAAATAATAACGCCCCCATCAGTGCCCCGACGGGATGCCATTTGCCAAAAATCATCACGGCCAACGCAATAAAGCCTTTACCAGCCGTCATGCCGCGTTCAAAAACGCCCACATCGGCTAGTGTCAGGTATGCCCCAGCCAAGCCCGCTAATGCTCCACTAAAAAACAGGTTGGTGTATTGCAAGCGATAGACATTGATGCCAAGCGTATCGGCGGCGCGTGGATTTTCGCCAATCGAGCGGGTGCGTAATCCCCAAACTGTCCGGAACAGCGCAAACGCGATAATGCCGACAATCACAAAAGTCAAATAGGTGATGATGTCTTTATCAAACAGTACCGCGCCAACATTGTAAAGAAAGTCGCCTTTGCTCCACGGATTGGAAATTAGCGGGGGAATTTTGCCTTTGGTCTCGGTCTGGGCATTATAAAAATAGCCTGTCACACCCGCTGCCAAAATATTGACGACGGTTCCGCTGATGATGTGATCAACTTTATAGCGGATGCACAGCAAGGCATGAAAGAGGCCCATCATGCCGCCCGTTAGGATGCCGACCAACACACAGATGCCCAGTCGGACATTGGGTTCGGCAAGGCTGGCGGAGACGCTTGGCCCACTGAGATACGAATTCATCATATAGCCTGAAAAAGCCGCCATCAACATCATGCCCTCAATGCCGATGTTGACGACGCTTGATCGTTCGCTCAGGATGCCGCTTTGGGAGCCCAATGTAATCGGGACAGCCTGCCGAATGGTCGCGTTAAGGGTGGCAATGACGGCCCCGGTTGTGATTGTTAAGCCTAAAATATCCATAAAATGTTTCCTTGAATAAGTGCCCTAGCGCTGACCCCAACCTGTACTCAATTTTTGCCCACCTTGACCACTTACACGCACACGGTATAGCCAGCGGATAATCTGGGGTGCGGCAATGAACATCAAAATTAAGGCTTGAATCACCAAGATGAGTTCGGGTGCAACCCCGCTGCGCTGCATACGGGTGGTGCCCTGATCCATCGAACCGAACATAAAGGCCGAGAAAATAATGCCAATCGGGTTATTGGATGCCAACAATGAAACGGTGATGCTGTCGAATCCTAACCCCAAACTTTGATTTGCTTCGTAATAGCCGTTGATACCGAGTGTTTGGACTGCTCCAGCTAATCCGGCCAAGCAACCCGCAATCGCCATTGTTGAAATTGTGAGGCGTTTGACGTTGACCCCAGCATATTGGGCCGCAGTTGGGTTTAGGCCGACCATGCGTAGCTCAAAACCAAAGGTGGTGCGGTTGACCAACAGCATAATCAGAATGGCAGCGGCGACAGCAATGAATAAACCGATATTCAAATTGGGTA
>JACRBG010000008.1 GCA_016234595.1 Chloroflexota bacterium
CTCGAAGTCGTTTACGTCAGTGGTCCGAATTTAGGCACTTTAGCAATCGAGGTCGATGGCACGGTCTTACGCACCGTTATCACGGCGAATGATCGCACTCTCTATAACCAACGTACCACCATCAACTATCTTACCGATGAAATCCACACGTTGCGGGTCTATGCCCAATCCGGCGGGGTCATTGGCGTGGATGCGTTTCTAACCTCGGAAACAACCCATGTTTCAACGGCTGAATCGCCAGACGGCACGGGCGGTATACAGGGAACCGCCTGTAATCCAAGTGCTCTTGTGGAACGAGTCTCTACGAACAGCAATGGAACCCAATCCTTTGGTTATTCATCCATTATGGATTTTACGGGGAATGGGCGCTATGTGCTGATTCTAGACTCGACCACCTTATCCCCAGAAGACACAAATGCTAGGGATGACCTTTATGTAGCAGATCGCCAGCTATGCACGATCACGCTTGTTGTGGCGACTAATAATGGAGTCGCTGGCTATATTGGCGGCAGTGTGCCAGATATCACTGAAGATGGCCGGTGGGTGCTCTTCCATTCTGCTTCCACAAATCTGATTGCCAATGATACCAATAACGCTACTGATGTCTTCCTGCGCGACAGGCAAAATAACACCACAATTCGTCTATCTGTTTCTAGTTCAGGTGCCCAGGGAAATAGTGATTCTTATGCTATGCAAATCTCGGAAAACGGTCTCATAGCGTTATTCCAATCAAGCGCATCGAATCTCTCCGCTGGCGATTCTGCCAATAGCACTGACTGGTTTATACGGGATTTGAGTACCAATACAACGACCATGCTTCCACGTGGCATTGTCAATATGTCGACAGATGGTCGGTATTTCTCCTTGCTGACGACGGCTGCCCTCGTTGCAGATGACACTAACGGAATTGCAGATGCCTATCTATGGGATCGCCAAACCAATACCTATATATGGGCTTCGCGTGGCCCAAATCCAATTCAAGGCGGCACCAATATCAGCACGGTAAAACTGACCGCCGATGCTCATTATCTTCTCTTCTACTCTGCCCGCAACAATCTTGTTTCGAATGACGCCGATCCGGCATCCAATTTTTTCCGCTACAATCGTCTTACCAATACTCTTGAAATCATGCCGTTAGCCACCGGTAGAACGCAATTCGGTAGCGCTTCAGGAGAATTCAAAATTTCATCGAACGGGCGCTATGTAGCGTTTATGTATCGTCCCAGTATGCCACCCTATCTGCCGTTTCAGAACAACGCTCAGATCTATGTCCAAGATTTGGAGACAGGCCAAACTAACCGGGTGTCAACGAACGAACAAGGGCATGTTGGTGATTTTGATTCTTCTACCTATGGCGCCTTTGTCTCTGATGATGGGCGTTTTGTTGGATTTGACTCTCGAGCCAATAATCTGATCGCAGGAGATACCTTCGATTATTACTTGGACAGCTACCTATTTGATCGTCAGTTTCCCGTCCCACCGAGCTATCTGACTGTGAAATCCAACGCAGCGTCTTCCATTGACTTAGCATGGTTTTACGAACAATCCAATATAAGTGCGTTTCACATTGAGCGATCGCTGGATGGCCTCAACGGATGGATGGAAATTGCTACGGTTGACTCAACCACACGTACTTATACCGACACGACGGTCAGTGCTGGCAATTACTATTATTATCGCCTACGAATGCAGCGTGCTGATACACTTCAGTTTTCCAACTACTCCAATGTGGCATATGCGACGATAGGCTCGTGTACTATTGGTGCGATTATCCAACGTGTCTCAGTAGCAACCGATGGTAGCCAGTCCCTCAATGACAGCCTTGCCACCGGATCATCTAGTGTCGATATCACCCCCGACGGGTTGTATATCGTTTTTGACTCGGCAGCCGAAAATCTCGTACCGGGTGATACCAATGGACGCCGTGATGTCTTTTTGCGTGAGGCGACCACCTGCGATATTCGCTTGGTTTCGAGGAATACCAATGGCGATCAAGGCAATGAGGATTCGACCTTTCCAACCATTTCGAGCCTCGGACACTACATTGCCTACCAATCAGATGCGACCAATTTGGACTCCGGCGACACCAATGGTTTCACAGATATCTTTGTGTACAACACTATCAAACAACAAACCACACTGAGTTCCGTCCAGTCCAACTCTAATGGTAATATTCTAACTCTGGGAAACGGCCCGTCGGTCCACCCCGATTTATCTGCAGAAAGCAGTATGTATGGAACATGGATAGGATTCGAATCAACAACATCTAGCTGGAATGAAAGTTATGGCTCATATGACACAAACGGGGTAGTAGATGTTTTTGCGGCTTCGGTAGAGAGTCATGGACTTTACCCTATATCAAACAATCTATATCAGGCTACTGCAAATGGCCCCTCTACCCACCCACGTGTTTTTCTTAACTTTTATATCCCATCAGTAATGTATACTTCCGAGGCGAGCAATTTGGTTAACTACGACGCTAATAACGCCGCCGATATTTACTACTACAGTGGCGGTGCCGGGTATACCAGTATGATTTCCGTCAACCGGGACAGCACTGGATGGCCCGGACCCTCTATCAATGCTGAGGGCTATAGTAGCTATCCGATAGTATTTGAATCTAACGTGGCGACCCTTGTACCCAATGACACAAACGGTATAACCGATGTGTTCTTCTATAATCCCTATAGCGATCCTCTGCAATTGGTACGAGTCTCAGTTGGGATAAACGGGGAAGAAGCCAATGGGCCATCTACTCAACCGATGATGTCCACTGATAGGCGGTTTGTGGCTTTCCTATCGGAAGCTTCTAATCTTGTCCCCAACGATACCAACGGCGTCCAAGACCTCTTCTTATATGACCGTCAAATAGGGGTGACGCGCCGGGTGTCCGTATCGGCAACGGGCGAACAAGCGAATGGACCAACGCTGACTTTTTCGATGAGTACCAATGGCCGTTATATCGTGTTTGAAAGCACAGCCTCCAATCTCGTACCGAATGACACGAACGGTACCCGTGACATCTTCTTGTTTGACCGAGATGGTGACGGAACGACCCCGGTTCCTGATTACACCCCTACCCCGACGTTCACTATGACACCTACCTTTACCCGTACCCCAACGCCAAGTAGAACACCTACCGCTACATCAACTTATACCCCGTCGAGCACCCCAACATCGACGGCAACAGCCACGCCGTCTCCCATTGCGCTCATCGCCCCAACCAACTTCGTCACCACCGCTCAAAGTCGAACTGCTATCACTTTGACATGGAGTGATAGCAACACAACTGAAACTGAGTACCGTGTTGAAAGATCACTAGATGGGTCTACGGGTTTTCAAGAAATTGCTGTTATCCCTGTGGCTACCACCTATTCTTTTACCGACACCGGATTGACCCCTTCCACCGACTATTACTATCGGGCGCGAGCCTATCGCGGTTCAGATGGCGAGTTTTCTGATTACAGTCAAATAAGGGGAGCAGCCACCTACCCAGCATGTGCCCCCAATGCCCTCGTGCAGCGGGTTGCGATAGATAGTAATGGTCGTCCTATCAGTGCTGATTATGCAGATATGACTGGGGATGGTCGTTATATCGTGTTTAATACCCTTACACAAGCTTCACCTGAAGACACTAATTCTACTTGGGATGTTTATATACATGACCGGCTAACTTGTCAGACAAATCTCGTTTCAAGAAATAATAACGGGCAAGTTGGTAATAGTAGTTCATATAAATCATCTATTTCTGATGATGGGCGATGGATAACATTCATGTCCGAGGCTACCAATTTTGCGATGGGAACCTCTAATACCATATATCAGATCTATTTGCATGATCAGCAAACAGGTCAAACAACTTTGACTTCGCATACTTCCACCGGAACACCGGGAGACAGTTCGTCCTTTAATCCGCGCATCTCATCGGATGGCCGTTTCATTGCCTTTGAATCAAATGCAGCCAATCTAGTTCCCAACGATGCGGTGCCTTCTGTGAGTGATATTTATGTTTACGATCATCAAACTAATCAAATCACCCGTGTATCAGTCGACAGCAATGGTAATCCGGGCAATGATAGCTCGGGGTATCCTACCATTTCGGATGATGGGCGTTATATTGCTTTTGAATCATATTCCACTAATCTCACATCTATTAATATAGCTAGACACCGAAATATATTTGTTCATGATCGGCAGACTGGTCAGACATCACTGGTCTCAACGAGAATTGACGGCACCCCAACCCTTTTGGATTCGCAAAACGCCATGATTTCAGGTAATGGGCGCTATGTGGTTTTTAGCGCCTATGACCATCTCTCATCTGACCCGCTTGAACCACAGGGACAAATCTATCTTCGAGACATTCAAACAGGCGCGTTTGAACTTATTTCCCGAGCACCGGATGGCTCATTTGCTGATCGGTATTCTGATTATCCAGTCATTACTCCCGATGGTCGTTTTGTTTTCTACATAACCGCAGCCACTAATTTAGGGGATGACGGCCCCGATCACATATCTAACGTCTATGATAACTATATTTATGATCGTCAAACCCAAAGTAGCTACAATGCGAACCGAGATTATCAAGGGAACATCTCTAGCATTGGATCAGGAGCTGCAAAGGGTGCGATTTCGGACGACGGCTCGATTACTCTCTGGTATGCTTACGGCGTTCTTCCCAATAGCAGTTGGAGTTACTTCATCTTTAATCGCAACTATCTGCCAGCCCCAACACCAACCAGTACGCCAACAGCAACCGTCACCCCCTCCCCGTCAAGCACGTTGACGAATACCCCCACCTCTACTCCAACTGCGACAGCAACAGTCACACCATCACCAACCAATACCCCCTCAGCAACCAACACAGCAACCCTAACGCCAACAGCCATCCCATCTGACACACCATCAAGCACGCCTACCGATACTCCAACTGCGACGGCAACAGCCTCGCCATCAGCAACTAATACACCTACTTATACCGCTACATGGACACACACGCCCAGTATCACACCCTCATCAACCGTCACTGCCAGCTTTACACCCACACGAACACCAAGCAACACTCCCTCGGCAACATGGACTTCCTCACCTCTGCCAACAGCGACGCGGATGGCTGCTCCTCAGAATTTCGATACCCTCGCCATCTTTGATCTCCAAAACCCAGCACTTTATTTGCTGGATACACTGGATTCTCAACCGACTGCCACTCACATTCATCCTGTAGCTGTTACCACCTCCGCTGGGGTAACAGGCGTGATGGGTGATTGGAATGGTGATGGTCAGAAAACCCCCGGCTATCATGTCGGCTCAACTGGCATTTTCTATACCACCAATACCCTCAACCCCACCAGTTCTGCCGATTGGGTTGCCACATGGTTCGGTATGTTCAATCGACCGGCTATCGCTGGACGCTTTGCTGGTTCGACTCATGACTGCATCGGGGTAGTCGATTCAGGCAACTTCCCACCCTATGGCACGGCGTTTGCCTTGTACTTCACCTGCAATCTCACAGGTGGCAATCCCGCCAAATCCTTCCAATGGCTCAGTATCATCTTGCCTGATGAGCAAGGGTATAGTGGCATGCATCAATTTGAAGCAGGTGATTTCGACAGCGATGGTTTCGACTCAGTGGCGATTCGACGGGGTGCCTTTATCGCCTATACCAACATCACCCCCGGCATCGGCGATGCTGCCTTTAATCTGGCTCAATACTGGGGTACCCCTGAAACCAGCAGTGAAGGCGATTTTGTAGTCGGGGATTGGGATGGCAATGGCAAAGACAGTTTTGGGATCTATTACACCCACACCTTCTATCGCCGCGACGACTTGCAATGGAACAGTGGTGTTTATATCAACCAAACCCTGCCCACTCTCAATGCAATCTTTGTTTCGGTAAGTAGCTGGCGGGTCCGCTAATGATTTTTATGATGCCTCCTAGCCTGTGACCAAAACAGTTAAATAGGAGGCATTTGTTACATTCTACAAGCATCGCTTACAATAAGGGGATGGGTGAGCCATTAGGAGTGCAGAACATGAAAAAAGTTGTAGTGACAGGTGGAAGTGGCAAAGCAGGTCGTGCCGTCGTACGCGATTTGCTCGAACATGGCTACGAAGTGCTTAATGCAGATGTGCTACCTTCTACCGATGCCGTCGCCCCATTTCTAAGAACTGATTTCACCGATCTCGGCCAAACCATTGAAGCATTGCAGGGTACCGATGCAGTGGTGCATCTGGCCGCAATCCCTGCGCCGGGTTTGTCCACCCCGGAAGTCACTTTTCGAACCAACATCACCAGTACCTATAACATTTTTAGTGCAGCAACCACATTGGGGCTAGAGAGGGTTGTGTGGGCATCGAGCGAGACGACATTGGGTCTGCCATTTGATCGAGTGCAACCCGCTTATGCCCCAATTGATGAAGCCCATCCGCTCTATCCAGAATCCAGTTATGCTATCTCCAAAGTGTTGGGCGAGGAGTTGGCTCGACAGTTCAGCCGCTGGAGCGGTCTGCCCATTATCGGGCTACGTTTCTCGAATGTCATGGAGCCTCATGATTATCAGCGTTTCCCTAGTTTTTGGGGTGATGCACGTCTGCGAAAATGGAACCTTTGGGGTTATGTGGATGCCCATGATGTCGCTCAAAGCTGCCGTCTCGGACTAACAGCGGAGATTCAAGGCGCCGAGGCCTATATCATTGCGGCGGCTGACACGGTCATGAATCGGCCCAATCGTGAGTTAATGGCGGAGGTCTTTCCCGATGTTCCATTGCAAGAGGGCATTGGAGATTTTGAAACCCTATTAAGTATCCAAAAAGCCCGCCAACAACTGGGATATACTCCACAATATTCGTGGCGGGATCATGTGGGCTAACGCCCAATACTATCCTTAAAGTGCATAGGCTCTTTGGGATTCTCTTAAGGCGACTCAATGTTGCTAACTAGAATCCTTCGATTCTACATTCCATGCATGTCTTTGAAAGTCTCGATGAGCCATCCCCCTCCTAAATGCAGAGTCAGCAAGACGAGGACGATCACGATAAGAACCAAGCCAATGCGAACAACTTTTTTGCGATTCATGTGGTTTCTCCAGATTATTCGTAGGTAATCACATCACGGACAGTTAAGCGAGTAGCGTTCCAAGCAGGTGGCAGGCTAGCTGTAATTGAAAACAACATGACTGCCCCAAACCAAAGCACAAAACCAAGCGGGCTAATGGCAAAGTCTAATGGGGTTTTCAGCATAGTTTTGCCTAGCATCTGGGCAAGAACATAACTAATGGGGGTAGCCAACACAGTCGCCATTACCCAACTCAAAAACCCAATGAGCATGGCTTCTAAAAGAATAATTTTGAGCAGGGCGGCGTTAGATGCACCCACAGCCCGCATGATGCCAATTTCGCGGGTACGTTCAAGGATATTGATGCTCATCGTGGTCATCAGGCCCAAGCCACCTACGACTGTGCTCATCAAGGTTGCCAACAACAGAAAGCTGGTAATGAGAGCCGCATGATTTTCCATGATCTGGCGTCGTTCAAAGCTGTTTTGATTAGTGGTGATGGCAAGGTTGTTATTCGCAAAGGCTTTTTCGAGGTTTTGTTTGATGGACTGCAAACTCGATTTATCATGTTGCTCGGTGACTAGATAAAGACTTTGCGCGTAACCTGTCTCCCCTGTCGCACGAGCAAAATCCCCATAGGTGACATAGGCGAGTGGTGGCGCGACAGGTTCACGGACGAAACCAATAATATGCCATGTATTGAGTTGGTTATTGATGCTAAGGGTAATTTCATCCCCCAACTCCACATCCGGATATTCAGCCAACAAATTGTGGTTGAGGACGATACCATTTTCCTGTGACAACCACTCCCCTTCAATGAGCATAGGAGTAATAAGTTTTGTATCAACAGGTGGAGCCAACACGATAAAAGCATTGCCCGCGGTTCCATCTTTCCCTACGATTGCGGCAGTTCCACGCCCCCAACTCTCACAAGACGCAACTCCTGAAACACTAGCGGCAGTTTTTTCTAGTTCTTCAACTGGATAGGGCTGATTGAAGGCGAGACTCAAATCATAGTGCAACCCCTCATAGCGTAAATCAATCGTCTTAAGTAAGGAGGCGCGTACGTTCAAGGCCGCCATAAAAACCGCCCCTCCAACTGCCAAAGTACTAAGGGTGAATATGAGGCGTACGCGACGACGAAAAGTGTTGCGAACCGAAAGAAGAAACGGTCGGGTAAGTCCGTTTAAGCGAACTAATAGACGATCCAACCAGTTCTCGCCAAATATGCTACGACTGACTCCATAATCATTCAGCGCTTCACGAACCGTGAATTGTGTGCCTCGGTAAATGGGATAAGCTGTTGCCAATAAAGGAATAACCAGCCCAGCAGTCAATTGCAGCAAGATAACTGGGTGAGGAACCCTATAGCTCTCAATATTAAAATTGAGCATAAAAGCCATGAAATTCGCAACACCACGCCCCGCTAGCAGCCCCAAAGGCAAACCAATAATTGCAGCCATACCACTTAACGACAAAATCATGCCCACATACATCCCTATAATCTGCCGTCCCCGTCCACCAATAGCTTTCATCACAGCAATCTGGCGAATTTGTTGAGCGAGAAAAGCCGCGATGGTATTGGCAATTAGCACCGCACTGAGTAAAAGCGCCATCGCTCCCAGCGCAGCTAATAAGAGCAATGCCGCGTTCATTTGATTTTGGAGGGGATGCTCATTGGGTGGTGGAACTTGCACCCTGTAAATAGGCTGTCCATGTGACTCTAGCCAACGGGCCGTTTGGGTTGTCACCTCTCGTATGTGTTGTTCATTGGAAGCATCCCCGCTCACAACAATACGGATTTCATCCAACTTGGGAGTTATTCCCAATTGATTCAGCGTGTCAGCCGTTACATAACCATAGACCATCCCCTCTTGCCAAGCAGGGGCAAGGTTGACATCATGAAGCGTTCCCGCAACTTGCATGGCTTTTTGAGGTTGCCCCGGAATTTGGATGAGGAGACTGTCCCCAATTTCAGCGTCGGCCACTGACAAGGCTAACCTTTCGAGGACAATTTCTCCTACAGGTGGTGGATATGCCCCTTTCTCAGGAACAAGCTCATTAATGCGAGTGTGTTGAAAATCTGGCCTAACGAAAAGCTCTAATGTTTTCCATTCGTTCTTGACCCACGCGCGCCCGGATACCATTCCCATAGCCTCAGCTTGTGTAATATTAGGCAGATTTTCGACAGCTTGTACAAGTTCTGGGGCAGCGTTATCCGTGTATAAAATGGCAGAGGCTGGGTTGGTTGCTACATAATTGTTGTGCAGTTCGCGTGAGAGAATACTATAGGTAGCCGAAACCCATGTAATGCTAAAAACACCCACAGCGATGGCCCCAACGGTTAAGCCAACACGACCAACATTTTGTTGAATATCGCTCAGCACTTTACGCCAACGCGGGTTGAGCATGACGACCCCCTTCTGGTTGCACATCCGTATGGATTTCGCCGTCAGCCAGTGTAATAATCCGGTCAACCCATTTGGTGACCTCATGCTCATGTGTGACCATCAAAATCGTTTTACCCTCTCGCCTCAATGCCCGAAACACTTCAAGAATGGCTTCTGATGTGTGGCTATCCAAATTACCAGTAGGTTCATCTGCAACGATAACGGGTGGGTCATTAGCAAGGGCACGGGCAATAGCTGCTCGTTGTTGCTGCCCCCCGGAAAGTGCATTCGGCAATTTATAAGCTTGCGACTCCATATCAACTAGGGCAAGGAGTTCTAATGCACGAGTTTTACGCTGTTTTCCGGAGAGGTTTCCCAGAAAATCCATTGGAAGCATTACATTTTCAATAACTGTCAAAGTGGGCAGCAATTGGAAAAACTGAAAGATGATCCCAACTGTCTGCCCTCGCCAAATAGCAAGCTGATTTTCACTCAGATTATGCAGGGCTTCACCATTGACAAATACCTCTCCGGAGGTCACTCGATCAATCCCCGTAATGATATTTAGGAGTGTGGATTTTCCGCTACCAGACTTACCAATAACAGCCGCGAATTCACCTACTTGGACGCTTAGGTCAATAGCTTTTAAGGCGACAAAATTGCCAGCACTAGTCTCATAGGTTTTGGTGACTTGATTAAGCTGCACCAAGTAAGGCGCAGGGCTACCCTTCTGACGAAGATTACTCATGATTTGATACCTTACAAATTATTCATTACCGAACATTTTGTTCAGCAAGTAGTATAATGAAATACAAGGAGCCAACTCAACCAACAAAACGCGCCAACTATGCGCTATTGAACAGAAAGGGCAAACTGTCCATGAAAAGCAACAAAAATGACCGTCGTTCACAACGTACCCGCCAGTTATTAACAAACGCCCTAGTCGAGCTGATGTTAGAAAAGAGCTATGAGAGCATTACCGTCCAAGATATTATTGACCGGGCAAATGTGGGGCGTTCCACGTTTTATGCTCATTACTTGGACAAAGAGGATTTGCTGACAAGCCAGTTTGAGGAAGCGGGTCGCCATTTAGGGGAAGAGTTTAGCGATGGGGATTCTGCTCTGTTCCTAACCCTCAGAGTGTTTCAACACACCCGAGAAAACTACCGTCTATATAAAGCCCTAGTATGGGGGCGCGGCATTGAGATCGTTTTTAAGGCTCTCGAAGCCCATTTAAATGCTCATTTAGAAGCCGAGTTTAAGCAGAAATTAGGTGAACGCCCCTCCCCAATTCCTCTCCCCGTTGTGACGCATTACATCACGGGCGCCTTTTTGACTCTATTGAAATGGTGGTTAGACAACAATATGCCAGTCACCCCCGAAGACATGGATCGCTATTTTCGTCAACTCACCATTCCAAGCGTCGAAGGTTTACTGGATATTAAATTTAAATAATCCCAGATTCAGTTTTGCGATGGGTGAGTCCACCAAATTGAGATGAAATGTTTAAATCTTACATTATGGGCGTCATTCCAAGTATTTCTCTATTTCATCATTTTGCTAATTAAGCCATCTGCAAGGTATATTTACCATCTGTTAAATTATATTCATATACCATCCTGTTTTAGGAAAGGTTTCTATGAGGCTCACTACATGGTCAAATGATGACTTGTTCAGGCGCTGCCAAGAAGAGACCGAAAAATTCCGCCATCAAGCCGACAATGACACAGCTTATTGTTATGAACTGTTGAGGCGTGCCCTTGAGACGGAAGATAATGATGCGTTCAGGTGCATCTATCAAACTTATGAGTCAACCGTCCAAAGATGGGTATATCGGACGCCCTATTTTACCCAAGTGGACGAAGAAGTTGAATTTTTTGTCAACGGCGCTTTTACTCGTTTATTTGAACAATTACACGGCCCGCGTTTTCTCGACTTTAAGAATGTCCAATCCATTCTCGCCTATCTAAATGCTTGTACCTTTTCGGCAGTGCAAGATTATTGGCGAAAACTATTTCCCTCCATTGCCACCGAGTCGGATTCCAACCAAGAAGAAGATAGTAATCCGCAGGATCCTTTTTCACTGGATACGATTATCGAAGGGCAGGCACTTTGGGATTATATTCAACGTGTTTTGCCAGATGAATCCATGCGAAAACTTGCCTACTATTGCTATCAACTTGATCTTAAGCCAACTGAAATCCAAGCATTGGATCCAAGATGGGGAACTCCGCATGATGTTACGGTCGCTCGACAAAGACTGAGACGCTTTTTAAGAAAAGACAAACACTTGGCTGAATGGTTAGGGCTGACAGATGAGAGTGATAGCGAATAACTCAGTAAGATTCATCCCCACGCCTAAAACAAGTGTTGTCTCATCTTCAGATAGTCGGGCCCCAAGACAGGGACAGATCAAAACCAAATTTTTCATGAAATTGTCAGAAAAACACTATAGCCTGTGATAATTCAACCTGTGTTTCCTTTATTTATATAGATAAGCAATGAACGAAAGTATCGAGTGTCATGAACTGTAGCTTCCCTCCACCATTAAACGATGACGAGATTGCGATGGCTCTTGATGAAGTCGCCGAGGCTTCAGTTTGGCAGCATTTAGAGCAATGCCCTTATTGTCGGGACAGATTAGAAAAAGCCCGAAAGACTACGGGTAATCTGGAAGCGCGTTTGAAAAAAGCCGTTTTCCGTCTAGATTGCCCTCCATCTCAGGCCTTTGTCGAATACCTCTTTAATCGGCTTGCTCCTACAGAACATGCTAGTATGAAACAACATCTTGAAATTTGCCCGCACTGTCAGCACGATTTAGCTGACCTTAGACAATTTATGCAAGCCTCGATGCCAGTAGAGCCTAAACCAAAACGCAAGTCCCCATATGGCGAAATCATAGCAACCCTTTCGAGTGCCTTGGGGCCTAAGTCACCACTTGCTGCTGGCTTCCGAGGCGACAGTAGTGGTTTTTTGTTTGAGGCCGAGGGTATCACCATATTCCTAAGTGTTCAAACACAACCTACTGGACGTCATCTAATGGGCCAAGTCTTGGCAACCGATAGCCCTAGTGACTGGGCGGGATCGCTCGTAGAATTGCGACAGGTTGGTGAATTAAAAGCGACGGCGTTTATTGATGAAAATGGACGTTTTATCTGCCCTCTACTGGTGGGAGAACCTGTTGAGTTACGGGTCACCAACAGCCATAACCAAAGCATTTTGGTCAAAGGAATTGAATTTAAGGAATAAGTTACATGGAGCGTGCAGGTGTTCCAGATAGTGCTGAGCAGATTGCCCAATTAGTCCAAAATTTATTAGATGGGGTCATTTCAATTCATGATTTGGATCACCCTTTGAAGGACGAACTGGCCCAACTATTGGTTAATGAGCTTAAAAGTGAAGCAAATCGTCATTGGACAATTGATCCTCGTACCTCGTTGTGTCTAGCTGAAATGATTATCCAGATAGGCCAAGCCCGTCAGGATACTTGGCAAGTCGCGTTGGGCACCATGGCTCGGGGGGATGCTTTTAGGTTCCTTAAGCAAACCTCTAATGCGTGGAATGACCTCCAAAATGCAGGCTACCTATTCCTTAGTTTGCATAACGAGGCTGGCGAAATTGGCTGGGCAAGGACACGGATCGGCCCTCTACCTATTTGTGCTGAACTCAATCATAGTGAAGAAGCGCTGGCCGACGCAAAGACAGCCGAAGCTATTTTCGCACGGCATGAGGAAAAGGAGTTTTTGATAAATCTCCATATTAATCAAGGGCTTGCCTATCTCGATCTGCGCCAGTGCCGGGAAGCTCTAAGTTATTTCGAGTCAGCTTACAATTTAGTCGCAGAATTAGGAGCGCAGGGTGAAAATTATCTGGGCAAATTATATCTAAATTTTGGCCTTGTTCATGGGTTATTAGGCAATTTACGCCAAGCCATGAGCCTTTCTGAAAAAGCCCGCGCCATTTTTACCGAAAGAAAAGAACATTATTTACTTACCCAAGTTGAGCTAAATATGGCGACGATTGCCTACAGCCAAGGTCGCCATCGGCAGGCCCTACAACTGCTTTATCCCATCACACAACACGCTGAGCCACATTATGCAACGGCTGCTCGTGACCGAATGGTTAGTTGCTATTTATATCTCAATCGCCTGATTGAAGCCCGCGAGTTGGCCCAACAAGTAGTGCGGGAATTTGAAGCCCTTCAGCTACCCTATAACAAAGCTACTGCACTCATAAATTTGGCAACTGCCGAGGGGGAATTAGGCAATTTTGCAGCTACTCAGTTCGCGATTGACCAAGCTGCCCAGATTTTTAACGAACTGGGCATTGAATTTTGGTCAGCAATTATCGCACTGTGGCGAGCGACAATTGCGCTAAAACAGGAAAATATAGAAGTTGCTCAACGCAAGGCAGATCAAGCGGTTAAGGCTTTTGCGGGAACTAACTCAGTAGGCTATATCAATGCTCTCTTGCGTAGTAGCCAAGCGTTACAAAAACAAGGATTGTTACCTGAGGCACTGGACACAGCACAACAAGCACTGGGGTTAGCACGGCATTCAAGTTTTGTTTGGAGTCGCTATAGTGTCCATCTGCTATTAGGTCAATTATCTGAAGCAACTCACCAGCCTAGCCGTGCTCACCGCCACTACCAAGCGGCCTCGGCAACGGTAGATCGCGTGCAAAGACAACTGAGTCTGACGCTACGCCCCGACTTCCTGCAAGATAAAAATGACGCTTTACGCTCTCTTATTCGGCTTGATCTTGCCGACCAGAAAGTTGGTCAGGCTTTTGAAACCCTCGAACGGGCTAAGGCGCAGACATTTTTTAGCTACCTTAACAGCCGTGACACATTGTTATGGCCCACCGATAACTCGGCATCGCGTCGCCTCATTGAAGAATTTGAACAACTGCGGGAAAAACACCATTGGCTAGAACAACAGCTTCAAGGGGAAGTATTTGACGGCAAAAAAACGACTACTGGATCACTCAGCCAATCCGATTATCAGGAACTACAAGATGAGTTTGTAGTATGTGAAAAACAAATCCGCAAAGTACGAGAAGAACTTTACCTCTCGACTGGTGAGCACAGCCATCATGCTCGTATATTGTTACCTAACCATCGAGATATTCAGCAGCAATTAGGGCCAGATACCCTGTTGGTCGAATACTATAATGATGGGCGGAATGTATGGGTTTTTACTTTGGATTCTCATGATATAAAGGTCTACCCACTGACTGTTGAGTTGGATGAGATTAACCGCCAATTGCAATATCTCGACTTTAACCGCGAATTCGCACTACAAGTTGGCATAGGCAGCCCACACCGTCACACCCTTACCACCCAGTTTCAAAAGATAACAGCTTGGTTTTATAAGGCCTTACTTGGGCCGCTAGCGCACCAGATACAGTCATACAACCGCTTAATTGTTGTGCCCTATGGGGGACTCCATTATTTGCCGTTTCACCTGCTCTACTCTGGCTCATGTTACCTCATTCAGCAGGTTGAGGTAGTAGTGCTGTCCGCCGCCAGTTTGTTGACCCAAGCTCCCCCAAAGCGGATGGCCGAGGCGCGAGTTTTAGCGTATCCACCGGCTGGCAGGCTACCCAATACCATCCAAGAAGCCCATATGGTGCATGGGTTGTTTAAAGGTGAAATCTATCTGCATGGTGATGCTCAGCGCGCAGTTTTGAATACGACACCCGTCCAGCTTTTGCATATTGCCGCGCATGGCAAATTTCGCATGGATCACCCCGAACTCGCCTTGATTGAATTGGCGGATGGGCCACTCTATACCGATGATCTACTTCAACAAGATTTGAGTTATGAACTGATTACCCTGAGTGCTTGTGAAACCGGACAAGTCAATGTAGTCACAGGTGATGAACTGATTGGTCTGGGGCGGAGTTGTCTCTATGCCGGGGCCGGGGCGCTGCTATTAACCCTATGGCGCGTCGAAGACAGCATTGCGCTGAACCAAATGCAGTGTTTTTATCACATGCTCAAGGAGGGTAAATCCAAAGCGGCGGCTATTCGGGAAGCCCAATGCCATTTCATGGCACAAGCACCATCGGAACACCCCGCATTTTGGGGCGCTTTTCAGTTGGTAGGCAATGCTGATGCGTTGTCCACTTTAGTGAGCTAATAATCATTTATTAGGAGAACCGCCAATGCCTGAATCTTCTTTGACCCCACGCAATTTTGTACCTAACCAAATTCTTTTTTTGCTAGAACAGCAAATTTCTTCGGCCAATCCAGAGGCCAATCAAATTGTAGATTTTCTCAGAAATACCCTGCAATCTATCGCAAAAGAGGATAATCATCCCGCCTATCGCTTCAAAAACTTTATATTTGATAAACATACTTATTTTGCATCACCCGAAAACGACGATACCCGACCTAACTCTGGGGTGGATTTAACGCATCGTCAGACACCGCTAGAATTGGAAAAGGGGGAAAGGGCTGACTTTAAACCCCGCCCCTTAAGCGTGATTCAGGCTCATCTAGAGTCAGAGATAAGCGATGCCGATCTAATGCAGGGCATCTATGCGCTCTTTGAGGCACGCGGCAAAGGGGACTATCTGGCGGTTGACGACAAGACTCACTCAGCATTAGTCGCCATTACCCCCAATTGGTTGATGTCGGGCTCCCCAAATGAACCTCCTGCCCCACCTGATTCAGGCGCTGGGGGGGGTGGCCCGGCTGGCAAACCAGTCCCTCCACAGGCCCCAATTCCTCAATTCAGCAATGCTTGGGACGCAAATGCCCCGTGGAATTTTCATCTGAGTGCCGCGCAACCGCATACCCAACAGCCCCTAGCTGTCTCTCAACTACAATTGCAAGCAATCGCCGACCTTTTTAATATCCCAATCAGTAATCCTCCTATACCAGATGACATCCAAACCGTCAGTGAAATATCCTATTCCATGCTCAACCATACACTACAGACTCGTATGGAAGAACGGCCCGCGACACCTAAGACTGTCAAAGTGGTGATACTTGATACTGCCCCACCGTGCGAACCGCCGACCAAGTGTGGCAACCCCGTACCGCTGAGCCTGACTGAGGCCTATCAACAGTGGGGTGTCCCCGGACATAATCCTTTGTTACGCAGTCTATTAGAACCTCAAGCGGGCAATGGCGTAGTTCACAAAGCGAATGGCAGCAAAAGTTTTCAATCCAAAACACTTACAGTTACCTACTATCCACCCTTTGATGAGAACGGCGATCCCTATGACGGTGTTTCATGGGATCTTAAGCGGGCTTGTCAAGTTGCCCTTAACCATCGGGACTGGGTGATGGATCATGGCTTGTTTATTGCAGGCATAATCCACACCTTAGCGCCTCAAGTCAAGATTCACCTCGTTGAGGTGCTCAATGCTTATGGCTGTGGTACGCTGACAAGTTACCTAGATGGCCTATCCGTTGCCCTCAGCAAGGAACATTTTGACCCCCTTACTGAAACGCTCGTCGTCAATATGAGCTTTACCTTTCCACTGGCTCTTGACCCCAACCATCCTACCGAATGGCTGCGAGAATTCCATCAACCTCTGCGGCAGCGCAGTAATGGTCAGGATTCATGGGGTGAGGATATGCAAGAATTTCTCAACTATCTGACCCTGCCCATGCAATATGTTTTACAGGGTATCGCTAGGGTCGGGGGCAGCCCACCGAACAGCCCCCTTTCAAAAGCATTCGATATGTTCAAAAGAACAGAGGAGATCAATCATCATGGGGGTGTTGTCGTTGCGGCGGCTGGCAACAATGGCAATCAGAATAATCCCCATCCAGCAGCGTGTGCCCCTGCCGCCTTTTCAACTGTGCTAGGCGTAGCAGCTCTAAATTTAGACAACCAAACCCTCACGGATTATTCTAACAATGCCGACATCCCGCCCCATGATGGGGTGGCCGTTTTTGGCGGTGAAAATCAGGCGGGCAATGATGACCTCTCGCACCCAACCAAAGGTCTTTTGGGGCTTTATAGTGGGGCTTATCCCGCTCCATCTGCAAGTACTAATACAACGGGTTGGGCACGTTGGGCTGGCACTTCATTTGCAGCTCCAATCATTTCTGGGCTCTTGGCAGAAATGTTACGGCAAGGTCGGACAGTTGAAGAGGCATTAACCATAATGCGGTTCGCGTTTGGTGAAGCCAATGGCCTTCCTGATCGCCTACAAATACATCAAGGCCCTATCGCTAAGTATAGAGGGTTAAAAGGGTGTATTCAAATATTTCTTGAGCTATGGTCTAAAATGTGGCGAGGTCATTAAGAGATAAATGGGTCGTACAAAGGGGACTGGGGGATAATTCGCACGGTGCCTTCGGGGTCCTCACGATGGGCAGAAAGTGCCGCCAATCCGTGGGGAGTACCACAGGGTCAAGTGCCCCCCTCCCCCAACTTGGCAAGGTTGTTAGGTCATTTTTCCTTACTCGCGTAAATGACTAGGCCGCTGACTCCACCGGAACCAACGGATAAGCTAGCAATTCCCCAACAGACCACACATGGTCAGTCAGCCCCAATGCCATCGCCGGCGAACGCGAACGATAGCGCCGCTTCAAACCCGGGATTGGTTCGCACAACAATTCATGCGGACGGGCGAAATGATAATACGCTCGCCACCACTGTACATGCCATTCAAGATCCCATGCGTTCCTAGCAAGCGACCACGTGCGACGGGTCAGCAAGGACACGCCTTGCCGAATAGTCAAGTTCACACGCTCGATGAAGGCGGTTTGAATCCTGTTTCGGAATCCA
>JACRBG010000009.1 GCA_016234595.1 Chloroflexota bacterium
AACAATGTCGAAACGCTGGCAAATGTACCTTGGATTTTGGTCAACGGCGCGGCGGAATATAAGAAAATCGGCACACCCGAAAGCCCCGGCACCAAGATTTTCTGTGTTAGTGGGCATGTGGCGCGTCCGGGCAATTATGAAGTGCCACTGGGGGCGACCTTCCGCGAACTGCTGATTGATAAAGCCGGTGGTACAGGCACCAACAAAGCCTTTAAAGCCTTGCTACCCTCCGGCGCTTCCGGCCCCGTGATTCCAGTCAATGACCAAATGCTCGATACTCCCATGACCTATGAGGCGCTTGGCAAACTGGGGTCAACTCTCGGTTCGGCCTCGTTCATTTTGATGGACGAAAGCACTGATATGGTGTGGGCAGCTTATAAGATGATTAAATTCTTTAAGCATGAAAGCTGCGGCAAATGCACGCCCTGCCGTGAAGGGACCCATTGGTTGGCAAAACTGATGGAACACGTCATTCATGGTGAGGCCACCGCGAAGGATATTGAAAAACTGGAAAATGTCGCCAAGCAAATGAATGGTAAGAGCCTGTGTGCCTTGAACGACTTTGCCATTAATCCAGTGTTGGCAACCCTAAAACACTTCCGCAGTGAATATATGGCGTATGTCAAACAGCCTGCCGCGGTCGCACCCGCCAAGAAAGCGGCCCCGGCTAAGCCATTGCAAGCTGAGCCAGCCGGAGATTAGCGACGTTGAAACGCGAACCGTTGCAACTGCGGCTGTTGAATCGGGCCATTGAGGAACACCCCGACGCTGCGGTAAACTACGTGCTGCGCGGTGAATATTGGCTGATGGCCGATAATCAGCAAGCCGCCCAAGCCGATTTTGAACAAGCGATCGAGTTGGGGTCGGCGGAATTGGAAGCAAGCGATTGGGGTTATTTGCAACAAGCCCTGATTGACCGAGCCAGACAAGGTTTACGGCAAACAGGTACAGGTTATTTTTGATCTCACCTCTGGACTATCCACCAAGCCGTGGAGGGCCCAGATGGGCGAGGTTATTTTGAGAGAACATCGTTTTATAGCTCAAAAAAGGGCTGTGATAAGTTATGAGTAAACTGGTAACGATTTATATTGACGGTATTGGCTATGAGGTTCCGGCAGGAACAAACTTGGTGGATGTTGCTAAGTTTTATGCGAATAATGACATCCCAGTATTTTGTTATCACCCCAAGATGGAACCCGTAGGCATGTGCCGCATGTGCTTGGTTGAGATGGGGTCGGTTGAAAAGGATCGAGAAACAGGCGCGGTACTGCTGGACGAACAAGGCAATGTAAAAATCCGCTGGATGCCTAAGCTGCAAACAGCTTGTACCCAAGCGGTGTATGATGGCCTTGCGGTGAAAACCCAAACTCAGCAAGTGACCGAAGCCCGCGAAGATATTGTGGAATTTTTACTGACCAGCCACCCGCTCGACTGCCCCATTTGCGACAAGGGTGGGGAATGTCCGCTGCAAAATTTGACGATGCGGCATGGGCCGGGAGTGTCCGTTTTCAATTTTGACGACAAGGTGCACCTTGCTAAACACGTTCCACTAGGTGAACTGATTTATCTTGACCGCGAACGCTGCATCCAATGTGCCCGCTGCACCCGTTTTTCGGCAGAATTGGCAGGCGATGATGTGCTGGCCTTCCATGAACGCGGGCGGTCACTGCAAATTGTTACCGTATCAAATCCCCCCTTCGACAGCAAATTTAGCGGTAACACTACCGATATTTGCCCAGTGGGGGCACTGACCACTGCCGACTTCCGTTTTGGGGCGCGTCCGTGGGAATTGAAAGATGTGCCCAGCATTGACCCCTATGGGCCAGAAGGTGCGAATATCAGCCTGAGCACCCGCCTTGACCGCGATTCTGGTGGGATTGTCATCATCAAACGGGTGATGCCACGTCAAAATGAGCATGTCAATGAAATTTGGATTTCTGATAAGACCCGCTTCGGTCATCACCACACCCGCCATCTAGATCGTCTGGTGGCCCCTCTGCACCGCGAAAAGAACGCCCTAGTCGAGACTACTTGGGACAAAGCCTTTAAACAAGTAGCGGATAAACTCAAGGGTGCGGCGAGTGTCGGCGCGATTGCTGGCCCCGGCCTCTCCAACGAAGACCTGTGGGAACTGCGTCAATTGGTTTTGGCGGCAGGCGGCAGTGAAAAATCATTGGGGATTTGGCCTGCCACGATGAGCGGCGGCGAAGTTATTAAGCAGGTTGGTGTAGCTAAGGGCACGAATTTTAGCAATATGGGCAAGGGCACAGTGATTGTCCTCGTCGCTACCGATCTTGAAGAAGAAGCTCCCATTTGGTGGCTACGGGCGAAGACGGCCCGTGATCGTGGTGCGACCGTAGTGGTGCTGAATGGTCGTTCGACCAAGATGGATCACTATGCCAAGTTCTCCCTACGCTACGATTATGGTGATGCGATTGGTGCGGTCAACAGCTTGGCCGGACACATCGTCAACGGCAAGCTGCACAAAGACGATGCGTTAGGTCGCGTTGAAGGTTTTAGCGACCTGCAAACCACCCTAAAGAAAACCAAAGCCTATGCTGGCTATGAAGCGGCGGCAGAAGCAATTGCCAGTGCCGAAAATGTAGTGGTCTTCTGTGGCGCAGAAGGTGTGACCCTATCCCAACATGCCGACTTGATGCAAGCCTGCGCGAATGTGCTGGTTTTGACAGGGCACGTCGGGCGGACTAACAATGGCTTGATTGCGGTGTGGCCGGGAGCCAATACACAGGGCGCACTTGATTTAGGCTATAGCGCCGAAGCCACCGCCGATCTGCTGCAAAATCCACCTGCTGTGCTGATTGTGGCAGGCTGCAATCCAGTCGGTGAAGATGTGGCAGCGGCGAAATTGAAGGATGTTGACTTTGTCATTGTGACCTCACAATTTGACACGGCCACGACTGAAATCGCTGATGTGGTGCTGCCCCAGCAGAGTTTTGCTGAACGCGAAGGCACCTTTACCAGTGGTGAACGGCGCGTGCAGCGGTTCTATGCGGCGCAAGGCGTCATTGGTGACAGCTTACCCGATTGGAAAATCTTTGCCCAAACCCGCCAGTTGGTAGATAAATCCCACGCCAAAGTTTCAGCCGGGGCGGTGATGGCCGAAATTACCAAATCGGTAGCGGGTTATGGCGAGATGGGATATAAAAATCTGGCCCAAATTGAGCGTCAATTCCCCGATGTTGGCGGCAACGATTTGTATTATGGTGGCACGGCCTATCAAAATACGGGTGGTATTGGGGTGCAATGGCCCGTGCTGGCTGAAAACGCCGAAGCAAAATTGAAGGTCGCCGCTGTTAATACTGAAAAATCGAAGGCGAAGGGCCTGCTTATTGTGCCCACCACCTTGCTGTATGACCGAGGGGCGCTGTTTGTACGTAGTGAACTGATGTCGCTGCGTATCCCAGAAGCCCATGCCAATTTCAGTCCTGCCGATGCTAAGAAATTAAAGATTCAAGACGGGGACACGGTTGAGATAAGTGTCGAAAATGCGACGCTGGTTGTCCGTGCGAAGGTTAATGAAACGATTCCGGCAGGAGTCATTACTCTGCCCAAGTGCCTAAGTGACCAACCCGGCCTATTTGCGCCAGTGGTCGCAGGCAGTATTGTAACCCAAGCGCTAGTTGCCACTGGGGATTAAAACGCCATGATAGATTTTCTTGAACAACTTTTAATGGGGCCAAATGACCCCAACTCGATAGTCGTCTGCTCGGCGCATTCGACTTGTTCGACGGCTCATGCCATTGTCACGACCTTGTTGGTGTTTTTTGTACTGCTGACCGGGTTTGCATATACGACCGTGTTAGAGCGCCGTTTTATCAGCTTTATGCAATCCCGTATCGGGCCAAACCGCGCTGGGCCAAAAGGTCTGCTGCAACCCGTTTCGGAAGGGATTAAGCTGATTTTTAAGGAAGAAATTATCCCCGACGGCGCGGATAAGGTGGTCTATTCGTTTGCACCCCTGCTGAAACTTGTACCATCGCTGATTGTGTTGGCAGTTGTGCCGCTTGGCCCCCACCTCTATATCCCATGGTTTGATGATAAGTGGTACGAGATTGCACAGGGCTTTACCGATGTAAACGTCGGGGTGCTGTGGATTTTGGCCGTGACCAGCATCAGCGTCTATGGCATCACCCTTGCGGGTTGGGCCAGCAATAATAAATATGCGCTGTTGGGAGCACTCCGCGCCAGCGCCAGCATGATTAGTTATGAACTAAGCCTCGGGACGGTGTTTGCTGTGCCGATTATGCTGGCGGGTTCGATGAGCATTGGGGACATCATTGATAAACAATCGGGCCTGTTTGTGAACTGGTACATCTTCCAGAACCCGCTGGCAGCGATTATCATGTTTATCGCCCTGATGGCTGAAATCAGCCGTGCGCCGTTCGATATGCCAGAAGCCGAACAAGAATTGGTGGCGGGGCATATCACGGAATACAGTGGGATGAAGTTCGCCCTGTTCTTCCTTGCCGAATATGTCAATATGATTGGCATCTCAGTCATTTTCATCACCATGTTTATGGGTGGTTATGAAGACGGATTCGGTTTGGTGAAGGGTGCACCACTGTTGGCTTTGCCCATTTTGATTGGCAAGGTCATCCCGCTGCTCATTATTATGGTCTGGATTCGCGGTACGATCTTCCGTCCCCGCTATGACCGTTTGATGGCCTTTGGTTGGAAAGTCATGCTGCCGTTGTCTCTCCTAGCGGTTATGTGGACAGCCGTTTCGATTGTGATCGAACAAGAAGGTGGCTCAATAGCCTATCTGATTTCGGTAGCGGTTTTGTTCTTGATTGTGGCAGCATTGGGGTATGCCTTTAATCGAGGCACAGCACCAGAAAGCGTGATTGAACTGGACGACTTTGAGCGGGAAAAAGTAGGCCTTGGGTATATAGTGCTGCAATTTGTCGGCGGGCTATTGTCCGTCCCATTTGTTGCCTATGAAGCCTTCAAGCACCTACGACCGGGTGGCTCTGAAAAAGAAGCCAAGGCTAAGTCCTAACACGGAACTATTGCACTGCTAGTTAGAGACGAGAAGGAAAAATTACGATGGGTTTGATTAATGGGTTAATGACAACCATCAAACATGTGCTTCAGGAAAAAGCGACCTTTCAATATCCTGAAGTGGAACGCCCCGTGCGTGAACGCTATAAGGGTCGCCATGCGCTGAAACGTTATGAAAATGGCATGGAACGGTGTATTGGCTGCGCATTGTGTGCTGCGGCCTGCCCCGCCGACGCCATTTGGGTTGAGGCCGCCGAAAATTCCGATGATGAGCGTTATAGCCCCGGCGAACGCTATGCCAAGACCTATGAAATCAATATGTTGCGCTGCATTTTCTGTGGCTATTGCGAAGACGCCTGCCCGACCGAAGCGATTGTATTGGAACACGAATACAAATTGACGTTCACCGATCGGCGCGATGCGATTTACACCAAAGATATGCTGATTGACCCTGTGCCGCCGGGTGGTCAAGATACCCCCCATCAGGTAGAGCCGCACAGTTATGACCGGCCCATTCCTGATATGGAAAATCCGAAGTAAGGACGATACTCAGCCCCTCGCCAAAATACGGTGAGGGGGCTTTATGTGGGGTAGAAAAATTGGTTAAGTTGTTGAATTTCGTTAATTTGGCGTTGGAACAAGATTGCGATAAACTTCACGGGTCTGACGCCGCCCGTTGTTTTAATCTACAGGACATTTTCGAATGGTAGGCACAGAATTAGCTCTGTTTATCATGATAGGCGCGCTTTCGATCCTTGCCGCCGTCATGATGCTGATTAGCGAAAACGCCGTACACAGTGCCTTGTTCCTGATTGTGAACTTTGCGTGTGTCGCGTTTCTATATCTGATGCTCAGTGCGCCGTTCCTGTTCGCCGTACAAATTACGGTTTATGCAGGGGCCATCATGGTCTTATTCCTATTTGTGATCATGTTGATGGGTGCCGAGCGTGTTTTGCCACAAGAGACCCAACGGTTTCCATGGCTGTCATCCGCCACATTGGGCATCACGATGGTGCTGTTGTTTGTGGCTGGTCTCGCCATCATCCGTAGCGATCTTGGAGACAGCGAACCCAAACCCTCCCAACCCATTTTCCGCTTTGTTCATGCTGTGGCAGGAACCGATGCGGTAGATGTCTATATCAATGGGGAACGGGTCGTGTCGGATCTGGAATATCGGGAAGCCTCCGATTTTGAAAAATTCCCGGCGGGTAGTTATACCGCGCAGGTCATTCCCCATAACGCTGACCTTGTTCCAGAGAATGTGCTGCTGGAAACGCCCGTCTTTTTAGCTGGGAATGGGGTTATCTCCTATGTATTGACACCCGACGTTGCCAATGGTGGGGTTCAAGCCTTGCAAGTCGAAGGCCGGATTGACGCCAATGACGAAAAAGATTTTGCGCGTCTAACCGTTGTCCATGCGATTCCCTGTGCCGCCGCCTGCCCCATTGAAGTAGCTGACATCACCGAGCCAAGCGACGACCCACAAGTGTTGGTCAAGAGCCTTGAATATGGTCAGGTCGCCCACCTTGAACTTCAAGAGGGTGATTACACGCTGGCCGCCTATAATCAGGGCGATGTCCGAGCGGCTTTGGATGAACGCGGCGATACGGATGAAAAACTGAATCTCAACGCGCTAGTGGAAATTGATGACAAAGTCGTTGATCAAAACACTGGGGTTCTGTGGGTAGTCACACAAGACACCACAGGTGGCAATGTACGCCCCAAGATTCTATGGTTCGCGCTTGATAATAATCCTGATTTTGGGAGTGCCGAGGGCATTGGTCAACTGCTGTTTACCGATTACCTGCTGCCATTTGAAGTTATCGGCTTGCTGTTGCTGACCGCGATGGTCGGGGTAATTGTGTTGACCAAACAACACGAAACACCCAAGAAGGAACGCTTCCGCCGTCGTATGGCGAATGTTGCTGGCAACCCAACAGTTGAAGAATATATGCAATCCATGCGGAAAAACGCAGCCGACAGCAGCGGTGATTAGGGGAGACCTATGAATAAGCCAGAAGTCGCTACCGAATTATTTGTCCTGTTGAGCGCGGTGCTGTTTACGCTCGGCTCAATGGGTGTACTGCTGCGTCGGAATGCCATCTTGATCTTCATGTCCATCGAGCTAATGCTCAACTCGGCAAATTTGGCGCTGGTGGCCTTTGCACGTCAGTGGAATCAGACGGATGCCCATTTGTTGGTGTTTTTTGTGATGACGGTTGCTGCTGCCGAAGTTGCGGTGGGCTTGGCACTAATCGTCACAATTTATCGCACCAAACAAAGCACCGACGTAGACGATTTACATTCGTTGCAGGGTTAGCCCTTATCCGGTAATTCAGAACGGGGCCTCGTAAATTTATGGAAGGTTTTTATTCTGCGGTTTCATTGGTGGTCATCATCCCCCTCTTTGGGATGTTGATTAACCTCTTTTTTGGCAAGAAGCTGGGTGAAAAAGGTGCCGGATTTATTGCGGTATGTGCCAGCGCGTTTGCCTTTGTGATTGCGCTCCTGTTGTGGGCCACACTGGTCAATCAGGATTACGCTCCGGCAATCGTGAATGCGCCACTGATTCACTCATGGATTTATATCCCATCAGCGGGGATTGACATCCCATGGCAGTTCCGGGTAGACACCCTAAGCGTCACGATGATGTTGGTGGTCACCGGAGTTGGGACGCTCATCCACATTTATGCCACTGGGTATATGCACGGGGATGAACGCTTCCCACGCTTTTTTGTCTATCTCAATTTGTTTTTGATGTTCATGCTAATTCTTGTAACGGGCAACAACCTGTTGGTGATGTTCGTGGGCTGGGAAGGCGTGGGTTTGTGTTCGTTCCTGTTGATCGGTTTCTGGTTTGATAAACCGGGCAAACATCCCACCGAAGGCACAGTTGGTTGGGCCAATAGTAACGCGGCCCGTAAGGCGTTTATCGTCAACCGTATTGGTGACTTTGGCTTGCTGATGGGCATTTTCTTGACCTTCTGGACGTTTGGCACGCTGGATTATTACAAACCTAACGAGGTCATCCATCTAGAACATGAGGCAGGCCCACCACCCGTTTTTGCCGTTGAAGGGACTGCTACGGAAGGTGAAGCCACGGCTGAAGGAACTCCTGCCGAATCCGGCAGTGAAATTCACGGTATCTATACACAGGCCGAACTGTGGTTTGAAGAAGGCAATCATCACGTCAAGTTTGGTTCGATAGACCTCGACTTTGATGCGGTGGTCACGCTCATCACCCTGTTCTTCCTATTGGGGGCGACAGGCAAGAGTGCCCAGATTCCTCTCTTTGTTTGGCTACCGGACGCAATGGCTGGCCCAACCCCCGTCAGCGCCTTGATTCATGCTGCAACGATGGTGACAGCGGGTATTTACATGATGGTGCGGTCAAATTCGTTTTTCTATCACTCCGACCTCACCTCATTTATCGTGACGATTATCGGGATTTCAACCGCGATGGCGGCTGGGTTTATGGCGCTAGGCCAATGGGACATCAAGAAAGTGCTGGCGTATTCAACCGTTAGCCAATTAGGGTTCATGGTCGCCGCTGTGGGTCTAGGGGCGTATGCCGCCGCGATGTTCCACCTTGTGACCCATGCGTTCTTCAAAGCGCTGTTGTTCCTCGGCTCTGGCTCGGTCATTCATGCGATGGAACATGGACACCACCACGCCCACGAACATGGTCATGATGCACACGCCGAGCATCTCGACGAAGAACATTCTGAACATCATGAGCACGACGATGAACATGAAGCAGAACAGGCCCATGGTCATGATGAAGAATTTGATCCCCAAGATATGCGCAATATGGGTGGTCTATGGAACAAGATGGGTGTTACCTTCTGGTCCTATTTGGTAGGTGCACTAGCCTTGGCTGGTATTTTCCCATTGGCAGGTTTCTGGTCAAAAGATGAAATCATTGCAGATGCCTTTACCGTCGGTTTTGATGAAGGCGAATTAAAGGGTTATCTGGCAATCGCTGTATTACTCGCCGCCGCTGCGATGACTGCCTTCTATACATGGCGTCAAGTCTGCCTCGTATTTTTTGGCAAGCCACGCACTGAAGCCGCCGAACATGCGCCTGAAAGTTCAGTCTTGATGACGACTCCACTGGCAATTTTAGCGATAGGGACGTTCCTCATTGGATTCATCATTAACGCGCCAAAGGGCTTCCCCATATTTGGGTGGCTATTTGGGGAGCATCGGTTTACGTTGTTCCTTGAAGAAAGTGTCATCCATGCCCATGCTGGATCGTTCAATTGGTTGATGGCGATTTTGGCAACGGGCATCGCCCTAGCCATGATTGGATTGGCGGACTCGAAATATCGGAAACCGATGCCCATTCCGATGGAAAAAGATCCATTGGAGGAAGGACAGTTCCAACCCCTATTCGCGCTGTCAAATGCCAAACTCTATTGGGACGAATCGTATTTCAAATACATCGTCTATCCGTTCCAACGGGCGTCGCGTTTCCTTGCCAATACCATTGACTGGGATTTCTGGCATAACTTTGTGCATGACCGCCTTATCGGTCAGGGCTTCCAAGGGGCGGCAGATTTCATCAGCCAGCCTATTGATCGCCAAGTGGTAGATAAAGGCTTTATGTCGCTGGCAAGTGGTGTTTTGGCGGCGGGGTCACGGCTGCGCAAGATACAAACTGGCTATGTGCGTACTTATGCGCTCTCACTGATGATGGGCGTATTGTTAGTCATCGTAATTATTCTGTTTCCCACGCTGCGTGATCTGCTGGGAATTTAGGTTGCTGGGAGTTATTGACGGATGCAACTCGAAACTACAGGCGTTTCGCTAACAAGCGTCACTCTCTTTGCGCCGATGGTCGGCTTCTTTATTCTGCTGGTGTTAAACAAGCTGAGTGAAGAGCGCGTGAAATGGGGAGCGCTTATTACCTCCCTCATTACCCTCGGCCTCTCAATTTTGCTGCTGGCCCAGTTTAAGAGTGACACAACGGGCCTGCAATCAGAGCATGTCGCAAAATGGATTCCCACCTTTGGAATTTATTATCATGTGGCGGTAGATGGGATCAGCATTTGGCTGGTCATGTTGACAACGTTCATCATGCCACTGGCGATTCTGATTTCCTTCAACATGGTGCATGAGCGCATCCGCCTCTACTATATGTTCATGCTGCTCATCGAATTTGCGATGCTCGGTGTGTTCGTGGCGCAGGACATGTTCATGTTCTATGTGTTCTGGGAACTGACCCTTGTGCCGATGTACTTCCTGATCGGGATTTGGGGCGGTGAAGAACGACGGTACGCCGCAGTCAAGTTCTTCCTGTACACGATGGCCGGGTCAATTTTGATGCTATTGGCGATTGTGTGGCTGGGGAACAAAGCAGGTACCTTTGATGTGAAGGTCATCACCCAGATGGTGCAAGATGGCACATTGACCTTCAGCCGCGATACAGAACGTCTGCTCTTTGTGGGCTTCTTCCTCGCGTTTGCCATCAAAGTTCCGCTGTGGCCGCTGCACTCGTGGTTGCCGGACGCACACGTCCAAGCGCCAACCGCTGGCTCGATCATCCTAGCAGGTATCTTGCTGAAATTGGGGACTTACGGGTTGATCCGGTTTAATCTCGGCTTCTTCCCAAATGCCGCCGCCGATTTCGCTCCTTGGATTGCAGCCCTCGCGGTCATCGGCATTATCTATGGCGCGTGGGTGGCCTATGCCCAAACTGATGTCAAGAAATTGGTCGCCTATACCTCGGTCAGCCACCTCGGCTTCGTGGTATTGGGGATTTTCTCGCTGACCAGCAGTGGCATACAAGGCGCAGTGTTGCAAATGGTCAATCACGGCATCAGCACGGGTGGCTTGTTCGCGCTCGTGGGGATTTTGTATGACCGCCGCCACACCAAAGCCATCAATGCCTTCGGTGGAATTTGGAAGGTCATGCCTGTGTTCAGCGGCATTGCCTTGGTGGTCTCGCTATCCAGCATGGGCTTACCCAGCTTAAATGGCTTCGTCGGTGAATTCACAATTTTGCTTGGTTCGGCCAGTTCCGAAGTGTTGAGCATCTGGTTCACAGCGATTGCGACCCTCGGTGTCATTTTGGCGGCTGTCTATACCCTGTTTATGTTTAACAAGGTATTTATGGGGCCATTGGACAAGAAGGAAAATCAGGAACTCGAAGACCTGACATGGGGCAAGAATTGGACAGAATTGGGTGCTTTGGTGCCACTGCTCATCATGATTTTTGTGATTGGCCTCTACCCCCGTCCGTTCTTTGAACTGATGGATGGTTCGGTCGGGCATCTGGTCAATTTTGTCCATACAGTCGCGGTTGCCGGTAAATAAGTGTGATGATTCATGGGGTGATTTTCGGATTACCCCATATTAGATTCTGTAAAAATTTCGCAGGGGTAAATAAGGGCTATGTTTTCAACCCCAACGTTTGATGAATTGAATGTTTGGGCCGCGCTGCCAATGATTGCGCTGGCCCTTGGCACCTGCATTTTGCTTGTTGCCGACTTGTTCATTCCCAAAGATAAAAAGGCCTATACAGCGGCATTGGCAGGCGTAGGATTGGGCGTTTCGCTTATTATCGCCCTAATCCAAGCCTCTGGTGTCGAAATCGGGGATAAGCCAACAGCGTTTCAAGGCATGTTCGTCGCCGATCAGTTCACCTATGTGGTGAATATTATCGCGCTGATGGCTGCCATCATCGGCATTATGGTGTCCTATGATTATTTGGAACGCACCGGAACAGAACGCGGTGAATTTTATACCCTGATTCTGTTCAGCACGATTGGCGCTATGTTGATGGGATCGTCGCGTAATTTGGTGATGATTTTCGTCGCGCTTGAACTGCTCTCGATTCCGCTGTATATCCTCTCCGGCTTCCGGCGTCCTATGCTGGAAAGCGAAGAAAGCGCTATGAAATATTTCTTGCTGGGGGCGTTCTCCTCTGGCTTCTTGGTATATGGCATCGCGCTGATCTATGGGGCAACGGGCAGTTTCGATCTCGCCAATGTCTGGCAATCTGCCGTTGATATTTTGAATGGGGATGCCCCCGGTCAATTTACCCTGCTAGTCGGTATCAGCATGGTGTTAATTGCACTCAGTTTCAAAGTCGGCGCTGTACCTTTCCATATGTGGCAACCTGACGTTTATCAGGGTGCACCAACCCCCGTCACGGCTTTCATGAGCGTAACCGCCAAAACAGGTGGATTCGCCGCCATGTTGCGCGTTTTGGTGACCGGCCTCGCGGTGGTATCGGCTTCACAGGGCAAAGCGATTGATGTGTGGCAAGATGCGGTGCAAGTCATCGCTGTCTTGACGCTGATTTTGGGCAATTTTGTAGCGATCACCCAAACCGACCTCAAGCGTATGCTGGCCTATTCAAGTATCGCGCATGGGGGCTACATCCTCATCGCTATCGCCGCTGGTGGAACGCCGGGGGTTGGTAATAGTGCTGCGCAAGCCGCTTTGGTCTATTTAATGGCCTATACCTTTACCAACATCGGGGCGTTTGCGGTGGTCATCGCGCTGGAACGCAGCGAGAAAAACACCATCACCCTCAACGACACCAAAGGCTTGGCCCAACACAGTCCATTATTGGCTGCTGCCATGACCATTTTTATGTTGAGCCTGACAGGTGTGCCTCTAACCGCGGGCTTCATCGGCAAATTTTTTGTATTCAAAGCCGCCCTAGAAGCCAATCTTGAAGTGTTAGCCGTGATTGGTGTCTTGGTGAGTGTGGTCTCGGCCTACTACTATTTACGCATCATCGTGAATATGTATATGATCGAAGGCGATGCCCATCCGGTGGCGGATAAACAACCCACTGCCTTACGTTCGGCCCTGTGGCTGACGGCGATGGGCACATTGATTTTAGGGATTCTGCCCTATATCATGACCGACCTTGCCCGCGACGTGACACTGGCGATTGTCGGACGATAAACCCATTTTCTATCAATGAAAAGGACAGGCTTTTGAACCTGTCCTTTTTTGATGCTCATTCTCCCAACTCCCGCGATTTGACGGCGGCCCGTAAACTCCCTTTATCTAACTGAATCACTACATCCACTCCCGGCGCGGCATCTTGAGCATCAGTCAAGCGTTTGCCATCGCCAGCACGGGTTACAATGGCATACCCCCGTGACAAAATGGCAAGCGGACTGTTGGCGCGTAGAGCAGCCTCTTGGGTATTCAATCGCTGGCGGGCTGTGTTCAAATTGGCGACCATGCCACGCTGCAAACGTAAGGTTAAATCATCTACACGCTGGCGATAATTTTGGATGCGGACATAGGGGGATAAATGGCGCAGCGAACGCCCATAGGCACTTAAATCATCACGTAATTCATCTAGATGATTTTGCATAGCGTTATGAGCGCGCTCCTGCAACACTTCAACCCCATAACGCAAGGTTTCAATTTCAGGAGTGACCATCTCAGCCGCCGCCGAGGGCGTGGGGGCACGACGGTCTGAGGCAAAATCCACCAGCGTGAAATCAATCTCATGTCCAACGCCTGTCACAATCGGCCAGCGCGAAGCAGCCACCGCCCGCACGACTCGTTCATCATTAAAACACCATAGATCTTCCAGACTGCCCCCGCCCCGTATCAGCAAAATGACATCAATATCATCCCGCCGATTGATGCGTTCGAGCGCGGCGATAATCTGCGGTGGGGCTTGCTCACCTTGTACGAGCGTTGGGCTGAGGATAATCTCGGCCACCGGAAAACGGCGACTGAGAACCTTCAATATATCTTGGAAGGCAGCGGTGGTCGGTGATGTGACTACCCCAATCCGGCGAGGGAAAAACGGGAGGGGGCGCTTGCGAGTTTCATCAAAAAGGCCTTCGGCGGCTAATTTGGCTTTGAGCAACTCTAACTGCTGATTCAGATCACCCAAACCCGCCATTTGGATGACCTGTGCGACCAGTTGATATTCACTGCGTTGCTCATAAATGCCCACATTGCCTAGCACGACCACTTTATCGCCATGTTCTGGCAATTTGGCGAGACGGGTGACATTACTTTTCCACATCACGCATTTCAATTGGGCTTCAGGGTCTTTGATGGTAAAGTAGAGATGACCCGAGGCCGCGCGCGACAGATTGCTGACCTCGCCTTCGACCCAGACTCCACGCAAATGGGTATCCATCTCAAATTTCAGGCGGATATAAGTCGCCAATTCGCCAACGGTATAGTGCGACGGTTCATCTTCAGGTGGCAATTCACCCGTGTCTAAAAAATCGTCATTGGGGTTCGGAGAAAAAAGTGGTAAGTTTTGCATTTAGCTATTCACTCTGACCATTCGTTGAAGGAATTTTCGACGACACATATTTACCGAAAGCACTACCCGCCGATCCCGATGCAATAAATAACAGAAAACCAATCCATATTAATGGTGAGGAACCCTGAACAAATGGATATGGGATGTTACCAGCAGCAAACGTAGTCAGGAAACCAAGTAAACATAGGAATATTCCCAAATAAGTTCCAATTTCAAAAGGCGTGAAAAGTATAAAATAGTGTTCCGCCTTCTTTTTTATGGCTTCGGTCTGGAATGTTGTTTTTTGAAGCTGTTTATAAAAATGCGATTTTCTATTCGCATACCTTATAAGCAAATTGAATAAAGAGGCGAGAGAAACAATCCAAGCGCCCAAAAGCCCTAGTAATTTATTGTCTACAAAAACCCCAACTATTAAAACAACACAGGCAACAGCGATTATGCCCGTAAAGATTAGCCGTAAATCAAATTCTTGGAGGGCTTGCTTTTGCTGGAATCGCGATGGATGCTCAGATCTGATACGCTGACGATCTAGCATGTATGCCGCGAATAGGACAATACTTACCAGTCCAACAGGAATTAGGCATCCCAATATTTCCATTTCACCCCTTCCCCATAAATAATGTTCCTAAATTGTACGACGTATACACCAAGATATGCTACAATTTCCAACCAGATATGAAGGAATTTATCATCTGGAGCAGTCAAATATGACCACGACGTTCACTGAAGAGGAACGCCAAAAAATTGCACAGAAACTTGCCGGGTTAAGCTATCGCAAAGCGCGTAAAGAAATCCGCAAGATGGATGCCAAAGCGAATCTGAAAATCTGGCGTAATGGAGCCAAAACAGGCGAAATTCATACCATGTATGAATTACCCACCCTTGGCCTAAAAATCAGCTTGGTGGAAATCGGGCAGGCGACCCCGATTGAAGACGGCAAACGTCTGAAGAAAGAATATTTTTACACCGAGGCGCGAGTCGAATCATTGGCAACACCACCAGCCCGTCAACGCCGCCGCGAATAGGCATTGTTAGGGCAAGGCAAATTCACAGACACCCGCGCTGATTTGACATTCTGCAATGACTTGGTTGTTGTGCAGCACATTAAACGTGGTATTGCCACCGCTGGTTCGCCAGAAGTGGCTATCACTGTCTGTACGCCAAATATAGGCATTGTAGTAACGGCAGCTTGGGCCGCTGACAAATTGATCGGCTGAAATCTGCACACACCCCTGCGAAGCAAAATTAAAAATGTCCCCCCCCGCCGCCTCAATAGCCGCGTTCCAATCATAGGAATTAAAGCTGCCGTTGGTGTCCCCCTGAAAAACCAAGTTGCCGACATTTTGCACTCGATTTGAGATGTTATACAAAATGAAGCGGTCGTCTCGATATTCCAACCGGATTTCGGCCTTAACAGCGGGGCTGGCGGTTAGGGCAATCGTCGTCGTCAGTGTGATGGTCGGGCTAGGCGTCGCACTGGCCGTCTGGGTGGGGGTCGAAGTTGGATTGGTGGTGGCACTCGCTGTAGACGTTGGATTATTGGTAGAGCTAGGCGTCGAGGTAGGTGAACCTGCACCATTCCCAGCCCCAGCATCCTGCGTGGGGGTTATGGTGACGGTGGAGGTGTGCGTCGCTGTGGCACTGGTAATGGCGCTCATAGTTTGATTGCTTTGAAATACAGCGGTGGCCGTCAACAAAGCATTATCCGCAGTTGGCGATTGCGAAGGCGAGGGTTGAGTTGAGGGTGTCCCATCATCTGTCGGATTGACCGCCGCCTGCTGGGTGGGTTGATCCTTCTTGTCATCATTTTGTTGGGTCAACACCAAGACCACCACAATGCCGATGAGCAGGAGCAAAATTGGAATCATACCCGCTAACCACAGCCAGCGACTCCCATGTTTTTCTTCGGCAGGTGGCAACGGTGCGCGATAGGATGGCACGACTTCATTGGTCAGCGTTTTGGCCTCACTGCTAAAAGCAGGCCGACGTGAAGCTGGGGGTGGCTGAGTTGCCATATTAGAACCTACATCTCCCACCGTTTGTACACCCTGTGTGGTGGGTTTATGTGGCTCGTTGCGCAAGGATTTTAAATAGGCTTCCAGCGCGGCGGGCGATTGCGGAGAAGGCGCGACCGGTGGGGTCTTTTTTGGCCCCGAATTGGTCGAAATTTCAACCGTATCTTCATCTTCAGTTTGCCTAAGGGCTACATCCAACGCCAAATATAAATCGCGGCAAGTGGCATAACGCTGGCGGGGGTCTTTGTGCAGCGCCATCAACAAGACTTTTTCGACCTCAGGCGGAAGATCAGGGTTGTAAAAGCTCGGCGGGGGGGGTTCTTCGTTCAAATGTTTAAGAGCGACCGTCATGGCCGAAGGATCATCAAAAGGCACTTTACCCGTCAGCGCCTCATACAAAACCACGCCAAAGGAATAGAGGTCACTTTGGGGAACAGCGCGGGCTGAAGAAACCGCTTGTTCCGGCGCGATGTAGTGAGCACTGCCAAAGGTATCCCCTAATGTGCCTTCCATGGTGGTCAGCGCCAAGCCAAAATCGGTCAGCACCGCCCCGCTGGAAGTCATCATGATGTTGGAGGGCTTAATGTCACGATGAATAACGCCTTGACCATGGGCATAATCAAGGGCGCTGCAAATATCGCGGGCCATGCGCAGGATGACTTGGGGCGGGATACGTTCGCCCCGGGTGGCAGCTTCCTTAAGCATTATGCGTAGGTCTTTGCCATCCAAAAAGACCATCGCCATGTAATACATGCCTTCGACTTGCCCAAATTGGTAGATGCTAACGATATGGGGATGATGTAAACGGGCAATAGCGCGGGCTTCACGTTGGAAGCGGGCAGTATATTCAGCTTCATCAGTAGTGGCAAATTCACCCGTGATGACTTTCACCGCAGCATAGCGTTCAAGGGCTTCATCCAAACCCTTGTAGACACGGGCCATGCCACCTTTACCCAATAAACTGACAATCTTATAATCGCCAAGTTTTCGACCAATCAGTGGGTCAGGCAAGACCATAAGTGCTTAACTCTTTGTGTTGTGTTGTTCCCTCAAGGTTTAGAAATCGTTTACTAGTATACCCTACGCTGCAAGAGAACCATAATAGGCTCCTAGTCCCCCGCATAAAAATCAGCCACAATGTACAACACATTATAAAAGGCATGAAGGCTTAGGATGAAAAACAAGCTGAGATTTGCCAATGTTAGCCAACGTACCTTTACACCCGCTATTGCCGTCTGGTGGGATTGGAAAATCGGCAAATTCATTGCCATTGCCGCGGAAAACATCAGGGGCAGAAAAAGGGCCAACATAAACCGCTGCCCGCCACTAATCCGCATGTAAAAAATATAGAGCAAAATATAGCCCGCTACATAACCCACCACATACAGCACCATCGGCCAGTAACGACCTATTAAACGCCTAAACTCAGCCCGACGGCTTTTATCAAAATAGATTGACAGTGAAAGAATCAACACAATAAGGGGATAACCCACGATGTACGGCGAATAGCCATAGGAACCGGGCATGATGTGGCGACGAAACGACAGCTTGGCCCCAAAAACCATGCGATCCCAAAATTCACGTGGCGAGGTCTCACGCAGATATTTTTGCCGACTGGGAAGTTGATCTTGTGGTAAATCAGGCCAACCAACACTATCGCCATGGGCTTTGGTGCTGGTGGGGGCTTCAACCTCGGTTTTGTCGGCATACCAGATATAGAATGTGGTGTTGACATTATAAAAATAATGCCCAAAAGTCGCTTTAACTCGACTGATGTATGGATAAAGCACCATCAGAAAAACGGCCAGCACCACCGTCGCCGCGACCACATAATTTTGCCAGTGACGTTTGTGCCACATCAAACTTAGAACATACAGGCCCAGCACAGCCAAAAATAAAAACAGTCCCGGCAGAAAAGACGCTTTAGTTAAATGCGCCAAGGCCGCAACAATTCCCGCCAAGATAGCGATTTTCCAAGAAGGCCGTTGTAACAAACCCAGCAGTAAAACAAACGCCCCAAAACTCAGCGAATAATAGAGCAACTCGGCCTGAAAATAGGCGGCGCGAAACATGTAGAGTTGAAAAGTTGTCACCAGCATTAAATTGAGGGCGGCAAGGGTTGGAAGATAATGCAAAAAAATCAGAAATAGGCCAATAAGCAGCAAAATGGAGAGGCCGACATTGAAATATTTGCCCTGTCGAAAATAGTCTTCCATCGAGAGGGTAGGGCTGTAATGCAGCGATTGCAGCATCGGATAAAGCGGCATCCGATTGCCATCCCCCACATACTGATAGTCAGTAAAATAGAGGGCTTTGGCATACAGCATGTAATCTTCTTGGTCGTTTTTCTGATAGCCCGTGTGCCGTTCCGCAATATTGCGTTCATTTAATTGCTGATAGGCTCCGTAAGAATGCAGCGCCAGTACCACCAATAAAAAGGAGGTCATCCAGAAAAATTTGCGAGTCCCTTGTAGCGAATTTATGGTACGCTCCAACCGGACTAAGGCCTCGACCGGCCCATATAAAAAAGGGCTAGTGGTGGTGGGCTGCCCCTTCCATGATTCCAGCATTTATCCCCTCCGCAATCTATTAATTGATTATAGAGAGCCAGCGAAATAGGCGTTATAGTCATCCGCGACAATTTATGATACGTAGCCAAAGCAAAATCGTTGTCTAGGATACTTAGTAAAAATCGCTATAATGGTTGAATCCAAACCGTTTGGCTGAAGACTTATGAGGCCGTTATGCGAGATTCATCCCACGATATGAGCGAAATGGAAATCCGCCAGCGATGCGGCGAACTGCTGCAAAAAGCGCAGGAGGAAGCCACTCGTCTGAAACATGGATATATTGGAACCGAACACATCTTTAATGCGCTGACTCGTAACCCTAGTGGCATTACCAATTTGATTTTGACTGAAAGCGGGCTTGACCCACGCGAAGTCCGTAACTCTATTCGTAAGGAAGTCGGCGGGGGTGACGATGACGATACCCGCACACCCGTCTTGACCCCGCGTGCCCGCCATGTATTGGCCGAGAGCATCTATCTAGCGGATGATGTGGGCAGTATTTTGGTGGAAGAAGAACACGTCTTGCTGGCGCTGTTGCAAGAAGGCGAAGGCGTCGCCATCCGCAAGCTCAAACAGATGGGCGTGGCAATCCAGCGTTGGATTGAATATTTGATGCGCTTTTTGGATATTGAAGGCAAATCTGACGATTCTAACGATGAAAAAGACCTGTTTGGCGATTTGGTAGACCATCGTGATTTTGGCGATTTGTTGGAACGTGATAACAATCCGGGCCGCGCCATGCCCACCCCCCTGCTCGATAAATTTGGTCGTGACCTCACAGAACAAGCCCGTCTGGGCAAATTGGGGCCAGCCGTTGGGCGTGATACCGAAATCCGCGCAGTCGCCCGAACCTTGACCCGTAGTAAGAAAAATAATCCACTGCTGGTTGGTGATGCCGGTGTGGGCAAAACCGCGATTGTGGAAGGCTTGGCTTGGCTGATTGCCAATGACGCCGCCCCCGGCCCCTTGAAGAATAAACGCATCGTGCAAATCGAAGTCGGCATGTTAGTAGCAGGCACCAGTTTACGCGGTCAATTTGAGGAGCGGTTGGGTGGGATTGTCGAAGAGGCCCGCAGTTCCAAAGATGTGATTTTGTTTATTGACGAAATCCACACGATTGTGGGGGCTGGCGATACGATTGACAGCAACCTAGACGCCGCCAACATTCTAAAACCTGCCTTAGCACGCGGCGATATTTCGTGCATTGGGGCGACTACTTTTGAGGAATATCGCAAAGCGATTGCCAAAGACCCCGCTCTCGACCGGCGTTTCCGCACCATTGATATTGGCGAACCGACCATTGAAGACACCCTGATTATTATTGAAAACGTCTATAAACGATTTGAGGAACACCACCACGTCGTCATTTTGCCCGAAGCGCGTGAACAAGCGGTGCGGCTTTCTGCCAAATATCTCACCGATCGGCGTCTGCCCGATAAAGCCCTCGATTTGTTGGACGAAGCGTGTGCCCGTATGGTCATCCAAACCCAGTCCCCTGACATCGAACCGGGGACCCCGCTGGAAGTCACATGGTATACCATCCATGAAGTCCTCAGCGAGTGGACAGGCATCCCCGTTGTTGAGTTAGGCGCAACCGAACGCGAAAAGTTCTCCCGCCTGCCTGAAATTCTCGCCCGACGGGTACGCGGTCAAACCTATGCTGTCAAAACAGTGGCGGATGCCATTAAAACCCATCGCGCTGGCTTAAGTGACCCGCGTCGGCCTGTGGGGGTGTTTCTCTTTGTGGGGCCAAGCGGGGTTGGGAAAACGGAATTGGCCCGCGCCCTAGCTGAGTTTTTATTTGGCAACGAAAAATCCATGATTCGGCTGGATATGTCCGAATTTCATGATGAACATACCGTGTCCCGTTTGATTGGTGCGCCCCCGGGCTATAAAGGCACGGAGCGCGGTGGACAATTGACTGAGGCCTTACGCCGCAAGCCCTATTCAGTGGTGCTATTGGATGAGGTCGAAAAAGCCGCCCCGCAGGTCTTTGATATTTTCTTGCAGGTGTTTGATGAAGGCCGCCTTACCGACTCGCTGGGGGCAACAGTGGATGCCCGTCATGCGCTGTGGATTATGACCAGCAACATTGGCACGGGTGATGTGGGCAAAGGGATTGGGTTTGTCAATAAATCGGATGGACTGCCCGATTACAGCTTCCATCTGAAAAAATTCTTCCGGCCCGAATTTCTCAATCGGCTGGACGAAGTGATTGTCTTTAACCCATTAGACCGTGACGTGTTAAACGAAATCCTTGACATGCAGTTGGCTGAGGTCATGGAACGCATGGATGCCCAAGAAATCTCACTGGAATTGGACAGCACCGTACGTGAACTGATTGTGGGTGAAGGCTACAGCCCTGCGAATGGTGCTCGTCCGCTGCGGCGTGCCATTGAACGATTGTTGACCCGTCCACTCTCCTCGGCCTTGATTGAAGATACCTATCTACCGGGGGATAAAATCCGCGTGACGGCCAAAGGCGATAGCTTAAAATTGGAGCATATCAGTCGGGCAGAACAAGCTCCCCGCGACTAATAACGGACTATGATTGAGCTACCACCTGTCCCACAAAATGGACAAAAACGGCTGTGGCTGCCGGAAGAAGAAGCATCTCGATTGCTCCGGCGGCGGCGAGAAGCCGATTACACCGATCTGTTTGCTACTGACCCCAATCCAGAGGTGCGGGAATTGGGGCGGCTGTTGGTGCGACGGGATATGCCCTATACAGGCGATTATCTGGAATTAGCCGATGTCTGCGCGCGGCTGTCGTTGCAAAAAGTTGGCGACGACCCCCAGTTGATGATTTTTTATGTCGGCAAGACCCTGCAAGCCTATCGCAAAGCAATGGCCCTTGATGCGAGCAATGCGACGATTAGCGAAGCGTTGAGCCGCTATTTACAATGGCTGGTGCGCGTAGCCCGGAGTATGCCAACCCAACGCAATATTGCCACAGCTTTATGGGCAGCAGCGGAAGACTTACCCGTTGGTCGTGATATTTTCGTTCCAGCCGAAATCGAACGCTTGTTGGCATGGTATAGCGCCCCACCCGCCACCCAAAATCCAACTCCTTCGCCCGATACCACCCCTAGCCCAGATATACGCATCGGCCTCATGACTCAAGATGCCGTGGGTGAGTCGTTTGAATCAGAAGTCCGGCCCAGTCCATTTGCCCCCCGTCCACCCCAACCCAAAGGACGGGGTAAATTTGAAGCCGAGACACAAGGCGATCTGGATGGGAGTCCCGCACTTTCGATGATGAGCAACATGCAAGTCCATCTGCCACCGGATGAAACCCGTTCGGGCGAATCGGTCAGTGTGGATATTGAACCTTCCGAAGCCCATCATTCAGCCGAACCACCGCCTGCTGTCATCGTGCGCCAACGCCCCGACGAACGCGATGATTTTGTTGCCAATGGGCGGGTTGCTGAACGTTTTGAGGTCAAGCAGAAATTTTCGGGCGGGATGGGTAGTGTCTACCTGTGTTACGATACCAAAGATCACATTCCAGTCGCCATCAAAACCTTCCAAAGCAAATTTTTGAACAATGAACGAGCGGTGACTCGTTTTACCCATGAAGCCCTAACATGGATTCGGCTGGAAAAACACCGCCATATTGTGCAGGCGCTTAAGGTTCAAAAATGGAACGGGCGACCCTATATCATCTTAGAGCACATTTCCGGGCCAGAGGGCTTGGGGCCAGATTTGCGATCGTGGATTGACCACAGCCGCCTCGATTTAGAGACCGCCATCTCATTCGGGTTGCATATCGCCTTGGGGATGCAGCACGCCACCCAAAAAATGCCCGACATGGTGCATCGCGATTTGAAACCGGGCAACATTTTGGTGCATCACGATCTAATCGCCAAAGTCACGGATTTTGGTTTGGTGCGCTCGCTCGATTTTGACGACGCCCCTGGTGAGAATGGCGAAACGGCGGATGGTAATCATCGCCTCACCCGCGTTGGTGCAGTGGTCGGCACAGCCCCCTATATGTCACCGGAGCAATGCCGCTCCGCCGAATTAGATTTGCGCTCCGACATCTATGCGTTTGGGTGTGTCCTCTATGAAATGTTGACGCGCCAAACGCTTTTTACAGCGGCATCATTTCCCGAATGGGCCCGCGCCCACAATCATCAAAGGCCCAAACTGCCGGACGATCTCCCTTTTGCCATCCCACGCCCCGTGCAAGCCCTGTTGATGAACTGTCTGGAAAAATCACCCACCCAGCGTCCGCAGACATGGGGAGAGTTAGCCAGTGAACTGGCGCGTTTAGTCGAACAAATTACAGGCAAGCCCCCTGAGATTGAAATCAGTGGGCCAGCCCTTGAAGTCAATGATTTGATGGATAAGGCCTATAGCCTGACCGAATTGGGCTATGTCAATGAGGCCTTAGTGACGTATGACCGCGCCCTCGCCCTCGATTCCAACAACCCTCACACATGGTCACGCAAGGCCCGTGCCCTCCGCATTGCCAACCGGAATGAAGAAGCCCTTGAGGCTGTCAATCATGCACTGGAAATTAATCCGCGTTTTGGCTGGGCATGGATGGTCAAAGGCCAGATTTTGGAGCGACTGGGGCAACTGGAACGGGCATTAGCCGCCCACGAAACAGCCGCCGACATCAAACCCGGTGATGTACATGTGTGGTACAACCAAGCCATTGTGTTGTTTACGTTGGGTCGCTGGGAAGATGCGCTCAATCGGTTGGATAACGCCCTCAATATTGACCCCTTGCATGAATCATCATGGGCCAAACGCGGTCAGGTACTGCGGGCACGCGGTCAATATTTACAAGGCCTGAATGCCTACAATCGCGCCTTAGAACTAACCCCCAATTTCGCATGGGCATGGAACGGCAAAGGCCTATGTTTAAAGGCCTTGGGGCGCTTGGATGAAGCGTTTGAAGCCTTCCAGCAAGCGGCTATGTATCAACCGGATGATGTGTGGCATTGGTATAACCAAGCGGAGACCCTAGTGGATTTGGGGCGCTATAAGGACGCGATGGAAGTTGCCCAACAAGCCATCAAAGTACAGGCCGATCATTCCTATAGCTGGGCGAAATTGGCGCAGGTGTTCCGCTATTTGGAGCGTTATGAGGACAGTCTGAAAGCCTATGACAAAGCCATTGAATTAAACCCCACCTACGCATGGGCGATTAATGGCAAGGGCATTGTGTTGGAACGGTTACGTCGCTTTGATGATGCCCAACAAGCCTATCGCCAAGCCGCCGAATTGTATCCTGATGATGTCTGGCACTGGTACAATCAAGGCAATTTACTGGTACTGCAAGAACGCTTCCAAGAAGCCATTACCGTGTTGGAGCGGGCTGTCAAAATCAACCCGCAGCACGCACGATCATGGGCAAGATTGGGCAATGCTTATCGGCGCTTAGGGGATGACAAAACAGCGCTGGTCTATCTTGATCGGGCGCTCAAACTTGATCCCGCCTATGCGTGGGCATGGAACGAAAAAGGGGTCGCCTTTGAAAGTGCCGGCAAGTTGCAGGAAGCCCTCGACGCCTATAAACGGGCCGCTATGAATGAGCCAGAAAACGCCCTGTATTGGTATAACCAAGCCGATGTGCTGGTGCGCCTCAATCAATTTAATGAAGCTCTGGCCCCACTCAACCGCGCATTACAAGCCGACCCTCGTTTCTATCGGGCATGGGGCAAACATGGACAGGTACTGCGCCGACTTAATCGCTTGGAAGAAGCATTGGCTTCCTATACCCGTGCTGTTGAATTAGCCCCGGATTATGCGTGGGCCTTAAATGGACGCGGCTTGGCTCTCAGTGCCTTAAATCGTCACCATGAGGCCCTGCAATGTTTCCAAAAAGCAGCGGAAGTGCTGCCCGACGACATTTGGTTTTGGTATAACCAAGCCGATGAATATTTGGCGTTGGGGCGCTTTGTCGAGGCGCTTGAACCCTTAACAAGGGCGCTCGAAATTAATCCTAACCATGTCGAAAGCTGGGCCAAGCGCGGGCAAATTTTGCGGCGATTGACACGTTTTCGCGAGGCGGTGCAAGCCTATGACCAAGCCCTTGCCGTTGAGAATAATTATGGCTGGGCATGGAACGGACGTGGCCTTGCCTTAGAAAATATGGGGCGACTAGAAGAGGCGCTTGCCAGTTATGAACGGGCAGCCCAAGAAGAACCCACCAGCGGGTGGTATTGGATTAATCAGGTTCACCCACTGCTCAATTTAGGGCGCACCGAACAGGCCCTGTATGTTGTCGAAGAAGCCCTCAAAATTGATCCCAAAAATGAATCGGCATGGGCCAGACGTGGGCAGATTTTGCGGCGGCTTGATCGTTTTGAAGATGCGGTGCAAGCGTATCAGAAAGCCATTGAAATCTCGCCGAATTATGGTTGGGCGTGGAATGGCATGGGGGCGGCTTTGGCAGCGATGGATGACACCGCCCGCGCTCTCGAAAGTTATGAGATGGCAACCACCGTGACGCCCAACGATGCATGGTTCTGGCACGATCTGGGGGACATCTATATCACGCTTGGACGTTATAAAGATGCCATCAAGGCCTTTAATCGCGCTCTCGAAATTGATGCGTCCCACGAAGCCTCGCGCCGCAAACGCGCCGAAGCCCGCCAAAAATTAGGCGATGATGATTTGGAATAGAGGATAATTCCCATGTTCAAACAGATTACCGTGACCTTAATGAGTGGGCCACGTGACGGCACGATTTTGGCGTTTCCACTGCCGGGGGACTTCCCCATGAGTTCATTGATGCTGACCATTGGCCGACGCGAAAACTTGGACATCAGCTTGGATTATGATAGTCAAGTGTCGCGTCTGCACGCCCATTTGATGTTTGATGGGGAACAATTCTGGTTAGAGGATACGGGCAGCCGCAACGGGACATTTATCGGCGAAGAACGCCTACCGGCCAATGAGCGCCGTTCCTTGCTCCCCGATATGCTGTTTCGGGTAGGCCGCACATGGATGCGTCTTGACCCCTTACCGACCGATGTCACCGCACCCGCCGAACCGATTGACCCTGACGACGGCACACTCTTCTAAACCATTGCCTGCGGTTGCTCAGGAGATGGTTTAGCCCCCAAAACGGCGCGGGGGTTGGGGCGTGGCGGTAAAAGTGGGTTGGGGTGTCCATGTGGCGGTCGGCGTAGCGGTACTCGTCGCCGCGGCAGCAGTTTGAGTCACATAGTCCGATTGACGGGTGGCCTCAATATCTAACTGTAAGGTCGCGGTTGACGCAGAACGGTCGTTGGACGGGTCATCATCATTCAACACCAATGCCAGCCCCAAAATAATCGCCGCTGCCACCGGGCCAAGCGCAATCATCGTCAGGGTGTGCCGGGACAGTCGCGGTTTGGGCATCAGCTTGGGAGGACGTTGTACCGTTTCTGCCGGGGCATCCACAATATAAGCCGTTAACCAATCGGCCTGAATTCCCGATGAAAAAGCATACTCCCCCTGTTGATTCGTCTGGACAATCCCCAAATATTCAAGACCCCGCAACGCCGCCGCCAATTGAACCCCATTCAGTGGATACTCGGTCTTACTGAGCCATTCGCGCAGGGCATCCGGTGCAAACTGCTCATTCGGATTATGTTGGCGTAAATCAAGCAGCGAGGTCAGGGCCAATCGTTCGTTCGGGCGAACATGTTCCCACAAAGGTTTGACAATATCACCCGCTTGTTCCAATGCGGCGGGATAAACTGCTTCAATATCCACCATCGCAATCGTTGAAACGCGCCGTTCTTGTTCATACAAGCGATAAATCAGGCGGCAAAGCGAATGGAGATGGAAAGGATGCCCTCCGGTCAATTCCAACACACGTCGCAAGGCGGGTGGTTCAAATTCATATAAGCCTTCGACGGGCTTGGTGACAACGGCTTCGGCCTGCTCCGGCGAAAGATTGGTGAGGCGGTGATGCAACTGCGCATTATCAAAGGGTGGGGTTTGCAAGGCACGTGCTTCATAGGTGATGTCGAGCGCGGCGATCATATTGAGACGGTCATAGCGATCTAACAGCACCGCTAGATAGGTCATAAAATGGGCGGGTAAATTGCCCGCCTCCATCGCCTCGAACAACAAATGCACATCATCAAACATCAAGACCAGATGGCGTGAACGGCGGATGGCTGCCAGCACAACTTCTAGATATTCCCCCGCCAACCAGTCTAATAAATCCACATCGGCAGCGTTAGGAAAGGCTGGTAGGCGCAGTGTGCTGGCTTCAATAACTTCCAGCATGGCGCGGATTTGATCAACAACCGCAGCCACAAATCCGGTTACATCCTCCAATTCCACTTGGTTTAGATCAATATAGACGCAGACAAAACGCTCATCAATATTGAGCGGGATTTGCGACAGAAGGGAGCTTTTACCCATGCCCCGCTGCCCCAAAATGGTGACGGCATGGCGATTTGTCCCGCTGACCAAATGAAGCTGAATCGCCGCAAGGGTTTCTTCGCGCCCAAAAAACATCAAGGGGTCGCGGGTGGGTTGCAGCGGATTATACGGATTTTCACTCATGGAGAAGTCCTAAGTTTAAAAAAACGCCCAGAATTTTACGGTCAGCTTACAGACTTTTTACACTAGTTGACGCTTTGATTACATTCGCCCCCTAGTATAGAAATATCGAAATGGAATGACAGATTCAACAGAGGATACCCTACCATGAAACTCGCCCGCAAGATGATTGTCACCCTTGTCTTAGTTGGTATTTTAGCCTTGTTGGCAGTCCCGGCACTGGCCGCAGGCTCACGCACCAAAACGATTACCGAGGATACCATTAACTCCTCATATCGTGTGAGCAATCCCTATCGTAGTCGAGTCAGCAACTTATCGGTGGATTTACAACCCGATCAAGTGGTGGTCAGTTCAACCCATAATTTCCGCAACGCCAGCTATGACGTCGTGACCACCCTCACCCCCACCGTCAGCAATGGCCGCGTGACTTGGACAGTCCTTTCGGCCACTTCCAATGGGGAAGCGGTCTCGGCTGATTTACTGGCCCAAATCAATGCCTCGATTACCTCATCGTGGCGCAATTTCATTAAAAATCAGGCGGGTTCTGGCCGCATCACCAGCATCGTCATCACCGACACCGACATCACCTATACGATCGAGACGCGCTAATCTTCTTATCTTTCCGAAAAGCGAATTTTCTGAGGCCCTCTCTAGGCTGAGAGGGTTTTTTTGTTTAGGATCGGTGGCGGGGACGAAATGATAGGCGTACTGCCGCGCCCAACATACTCATTGCCGCAACAGCCGCCAAGGGCTTAAGGCGACGTGGGGTAACGATGGGGCGGTGTTCCACGTAGAAGCGCTTCTGGGGCGCAAAATAGTGCTGGGCGATACGTTTTACCTCATCTGGCGTTAAACGCGAAATTTCGGCAAAATAATCGGGGATAGGGGCGTTATTATCACGGGTAGCAAGGGCATCAGTCGAAAGCCACCATGCCAATTCCATATTGTCCTGCAAATTCAAAAGTGCCCGCCCGCGTAACGAGGCTTGGGCCTCCGCCAATTCGTCGCTGGTAAAATCTCCCTCAATGAGGCGATTGAGGTGTTTTTCGATGATTTGGCGAATCCGGTCAAATTCATCCACATTGGCCGAGGTATAGATACAAAAATAGCCTGTGTCGGTGTAGAGCACCGTAAACACATTCACCCCATAGGTCAGGCCAAGTTCAAAACGAATATCCCGCATACAGGCGTTTTCGAGGATTTCTTCAATAATCCACCAGCCAAAACGATCTGGGTGTTCGGCATAATCCAACATTACCCCCACCAATAATTGACCCTGTTCATTCGGAGATGGGCCATGCAGTCGAATATTAAACGTATCGGGCACTACCCGCACCGGGAGATGTGTCGCGGGCGAAGGACGTGCTGGAACACTGCCAAAGGTTTTTTCGGCTAATTCAAAGGCGGCTTGTGGGTCAATATCGCCCACAACAATCAACGTGACATTGTTGGGGACATAATAACGCCGATAGTAGTCCACCAAATCCTGATGGGTGATGGCTTTCAGGGTCTTGTCACGCCCGATAATGGACATGAGAAGTGAAGATTCGGGATAGATGCGCCGCCGAATAGCCCGTGCCACATGCCAACCCAAATTATGATCTTCAACCCACTCCCAAACGGTTTGGAGCAGATCAAATTCGCCGCCCTTTTCATTGATAATCACCTGCCGCTCTTTTTCGAATTTTTCAGGCAGGAGGGTCGGTTTAAAAACCAATTGATGCAGCCAATCCATGCCGAACGCGACATCTTGGGCCGCGACATGGATATGATAATTGGTGGATTCGCGCGAGGTATGGGCATTCACTTCGCCACCTCGCCGCCGCACCACATCGGTCACTTCGGATTCAGCCCAACGTTCAGTGCCAGTGAACAGCATGTGTTCCAGAAAATGACTGATGCCGTTGTTGTTTTTGTTTTCGGTGCGTGAGCCAACAGGCAGTTGGGCCATCATCGCCACGGTGCCCGTGTTGGGGCGCTGAATACACCAAACACGCATTCCGTTGGTGAGATTGTGGCGATGGAGTTGAAAATAGGGGGTATCCAAAGGGGGGTTGACCTCGTATTGCAAAACTAATGGGCGAGAGTAGAGGGCGATTTTTTGGCGACCGCCCTCCGCAAAAACTCAGATTTTAGGATTCCGTGATTTCAATCGAAATGAGCTTATCACCGGGGTTACGGTCGCTCATGGGGTCACGTTCACGAATGGCATTGACCACATCCATACTGCTGGCGACCACTCGACCAAATACGCCATGTTTGCCATCCAGATGGGGCGTGGCGACATGGGTCAGGAAAAATTGGCTGCCATTGGTGTTGGGGCCAGCATTTGCCATACTCAAAGTGCCGGGGCCTTCATGCTTCAGACGCAGCGCACCGGGTTCATCATTAAATTTGTAGCCGGGGCCACCACGACCCGTGCCTGTAGGATCGCCACCTTGCACCATGAATTTCTTGATGACGCGGTGGAAGGTGGTGTCGTTGTAATATCCTTCGCGGGCCAAAAAGACAAAATTATTCACGGTAATCGGGGCTTCTTTGGCAAAAAGCTCGACCACAATATCACCACGCTCGGTTTTAAAAGTGGCAGTATATTTTTTTTCGGGGTCAATCTGCATTGCAGGTGGTGCGGAATATTGTTTCGCAGCCATGTTGTTCTCCTTATATGGTTCTTGCAGATGCACGTAGTTTACACTAAACCCGTAGGGGCGTATAGCCTGCTTCTTGGTTACTGGCCTGCCGCAAAATGTCGCATCAAGGCCGCCGTCAGGTGCATAGAGTCAAAATAATCTTGGACGAAAATATTCTCATTGGTGGCATGGGCACGCGCATGAGGATGCCATGTCGCACCCGCCGAAATTACCGGAATTCCCAACATCACACTCAGCGGATACATGGGGCCACTGCCCGCAAACCACGGCGAGATAATCGGCTCGTGCCCAAACACATCTTGGCAGGCAGCAATCGCGGCACGCCGTACCAAGCTATCCTGCGGCTCCATCGCAGGTTCTTCACCACCCAGCAAGGTCAGGGAAATATCGTTAAAACCCCGCGCATCCAAATGTTTGCGAATCAATTCCTGCGCCAGATGGGGTGTCAAATTGGGCACTAGGCGGCAATCAAGTTTGACCATCGCCTCGGCAGGTAAAACCGTTTTTGTCCCCTCGCCCTTATAGCCACTGTCAAAACCACAAATGGTCAAAGTGGGTTCAAGCATATAACGGCGTAGGGCAGTTTTATCGTCCATGCCGTTCAACCAATGCTCAAGTCCCACCCGATTGCGGATTTGGGCGCTTTCAAATGGCAGATCATCAATACGCTCAATCACCCAATCGGGCATGTGGCGAACTTGATCCCTATAACCATCAATCGTAATTTCATCACGGTCGTTTTTCATGGTGCTGAGCGCCCACACCAATCGCCACGCCGGATTAGGAATAATTGGGGCAATTGAGGAATGTTGGTCATAGGCCGCGCCTTTGCAGCGCAGTTCAAAATAGGCGATGCCTTTGCAGCCCTCGGCCATTGAATTTTTACCCGTTTCGTCGCGTCCACCACCTTCCCACAGCAAGCCATCCGCCCCCAGAATATCACGGTGTGTTTCGGCCCATGCTGGAAGATTGATACTACCGATTTCTTCCTCCCCCTCAAAGACAAATTTGACTTTGACGGGTAAATCACCCTGTGTGGCTTGCCATGCTTCAAGCGCTTGGATACGGGATAGGAGTTCACCTTTATCATCCACTACGCCGCGACCAAATAATCGATCATCTTTTAGGGTCAGTTCAAATGGCGAAGTTTCCCATTGATCAAGGGGTTCTTCGGGTTGGACATCATAATGGTTATAAATCAACAGGGTGCGTGGGCCGTTGCCGATTTCCCCAAAAATAACTGGACTGCCACTATTGGGAAGTTGGAATTTTTGCACCGACGCGCCAATTTTTTCTAAACGGGCCACCACCCAATCGGCACATTCATGGATGCCGCGTTTTTGGGCCGCCACACTCGGAAATGCGATAATTTCTTTGAATTCATCCAGAAAACGTTCACGATGCGTAGCAAGATAGGTCTGGAATGTGTGTTGGTTATACACCATTATAGAGGGGCCTTTCGTACTGGCTCATTGTGGTAGGGTGTTCATTATAACGCGGCAGGGGAGTTGCAGGCCAAACAATTGCGATTCTAAAATAGAGGCGGGGGAGAAAAATTATGGAGCGAACACCATGATATCTAAACGATTGACCAGCCTAGCGATTTTGGGAATAGCCCTTGTTTTACTGATGGTGGGGTTCAGTTTTGCCGGAAACCAACCCATCGCCTTGATGAGTGCAGCCCAAATCACTCCGGCCAATTCGCAAACGGTGCTGCCACCGACATCTACCATCACGCTAACACCGTCTATCACACCCACTCCATCTTTAACCCCAACCTTCACACCATCCGCAACTGCAACCCCCACCCTAACCCCATTTCCAGAGGATCATCGGGTTTTTGTATATGCCTCAGATCGTGAACAATGGGGCCGTCAGATTCTTTTGCGCGATTTGGAAACAGGCATCGAACGACCTTTGACCGATTCTTTTGCTGGGGAACAGGCTGACGCCCCATCGCTCTCCCCAGACCGCCAACAGGTTGTCTATGAAACAGCCTATCAAAAATCGTTTTTGATATTAGGCCTAGTAGGACGCCCCGATGTAGTATATCCCCTCACACTCGAAGTGATTGACTTCTTGGAATATAACGATTGGGGGCCAGCGTGGTCGCCCGACGGCACGCACATCGCTTTCCATTCCGACCGCAATGGCAACACCGATATTTTTATCCTTGATCCAGAGACCTACGAAGTCATCCAAGTGACCACTAACCCCGAAGCAGATGCCTATGCAGCATGGTCACCCGATGGCACAAAGTTGGTCTATCAATGCACCATCAACGATGGGCGCGAAATCTGCCTTATTGATGCGACAGGGGATCATGTTGTTCAACTCACTGACAATGATCGGTTTGATGGCCTGCCCGATTGGTCACCCGATGGCACAAAAATCGTCTTTGCCTCCACCCGTGACGAAGAAAAAGAAGAACTCTATGTTATGAACATAGACGGCAGCGATGTTCAGCGTTTGACCCATTTACCTGATAGTGTGGAAACCGACCCCAAATGGTCGCCTGACGGGGCCTATATCATATTTGAGTCTGATGCAGGGGGTGATTTTGAAATTTGTATGATTCGCGCAGATGGGAGTAATCTTGAGTGCTTGACGGATAATCAGGTCAATGACCGTTCGGCTGATTGGTAAATAAAGAGAGACATAAAGAAATAAAGACACATGACGAAACCACTCGAATTTTCTGATGTTCAAGCGGCTCGCCAGCGCATCCAACCCTACCTCCAACCCACCCCATTGGAAAGGGCCGCCGATTTTGCAACCAGCGTCTATTGCAAACTGGAAAATATCAACCCCACCCGATCCTTCAAAATTCGGGGGGCACTGAATGCGGTGCTGCTGCATCAAGAACAAGCCCTTAAACAAGGCATTCTCACGGCTTCGGCTGGCAATCATGGTCAGGGTGTGGCCTATGGGGCAGCAATGGTCGGGGCTGATGCCATTATCGTCATGCCCAAAAACGCCCCGCGCCGCAAAGTGGAAGGTGTTGAGAGGGCTGGTGCAACAGCCTTGCTGCATGGCGACAGCTATGACGAAGCTGAACAGCACGCCCGTGAGTTGGAACATGAAACAGGCCGCCTGTTCATTTCACCCTACAACGATTTTGACGTCATGGCTGGGCAAGGCACCATCGCCCTCGAGATTTTTGAACAACGGCCTACAACCCAGCGTATCCTAGTCCCAGTCAGCGGTGGCGGATTGCTGGGGGGCATTGCCTTAGCAGCCAAAACGTTGCGTCCAGATGTCGAAATTATCGGCGTACAGTCCATTGCCACCCCCGCCATGTATAACTTTTTCTATCGGCTGGAACTGTCCGAAGAAGAAACAATTGCGGACGCGCTGTCGGGTGGCATCGAAGAGAACTCGGTTACGCTACCGATTTGCCAAGAATACGTAGATAAGATTGTACTGGTCGAAGAAGCCGCCATTGAAGAGGCCATCCGCTGGATGTTTTATAAACATGGCTGGGTGATTGAAGGCGCTGCTGCTGTTGGGTTGGCTGCCCTCACCCAAAAACATGTCGAAATCGAAGATGGCAAAGAAACAGCCGTTATTATTTCAGGCGGGAACATTGATGCGGATAAGTTTTTGGGATTGATGATGTAAACCAATTGCCCTCCTGCCTTGAAAGTGCTACGCTGGTAGATTGTGCGTTTTTGAAATTTGCGGGAGCTATCGAATGATTGAAAGTGTTGCAACATTGTTGACGCCGATTATCAATTTACGCCCGGTGCGGCGGGTACGGCGTAATCACGGATTGGAACATGCCACGATTCATTTGCTGAGTCGTAAAATTCGCAATTTAAGCATGGCGGGACGCTCGGTTGTAGATGGATTTTTCCTCTACGGCAATGCCGAAACCGAACAGGTCGAGGCCGCTGTGAATGAAGCACTAAAACGGATGCAGGGTGGTGAACATCAACTGGCCGTCCACCCCAATTGTGGAACGGGTCTTGTCACGGCTGGTTTTTTGACAAGCATGGCAACCCTCGTCGGCACAGCCGGCGTGGGTGAAAATTGGCAGCAAAAACTAAGTCGCCTACCCAGCCTAATTTTGCTTTCGATTGGCGCGATTATCGTGGCCCAGCCGATGGGATTATCCTTACAACGGCATATCACGACTTTAGGTGATCCCGGTGATTTAGAGATTGTCGAAATTGTCCGGCGTGAAGTTAAAGTGCCACTTTCAAGCGACACGCTGGTTGTCCATCGGGTTTGGACACGTAAAGGCTAGAAAAAATCTAATTGTTCATTTCATTTGGAGGTGGGTGGTATGAATTTCATTGATGCGCTTCAGTATCCGATGCAAGATAAAGGCTGGCTAGGGAAGATTGCCATAGCAGCGGTGTTGTTGTTCATCCCGATTTTCGGGTGGTTCATCATTGCAGGCTATGAGTTACGTTTGGTACAGCGCATTTATCGGCGCGAACCCGGCCTACCTGAATGGGATGATTGGGGTGGCGATTTAAATCGAGGCTTCATGGTATTCCTTGGCACTCTCATTTATTTGGTTCCAGTGCTAATTTTGGCATGTTGTAATACCATTCTTGCCCAAAGCGACAATGCTGGTGCGGTTATCCTACGGTGTTTGTTTTCCCTAGTGATTTTCGGCTACTCCCTCATAGCAACTCCAGTTATCTATTCAGGCTTGGCTCGCTATGCAGCGAACGAAGATTTTAGCGTTTTCACCAATATACCGGGTCGCATTCAGGACGTAACCGCCAACCTGAGCAATGCCATAATGTTATATCTTGACGTGCTCATCTTTGGTTTTGTCACCTCCTTTATAATTGCTATTGGCATAGCACTGTGTTGTATACCGGGGTTTTTAGCGATGGGTGGTGCAAGCATCGCTGGGTATTACATCGTGGCCCAATGGGGTATTCAAATCGGGGCGGCTGGTAATGTAGCCCCTCAATATATGGGGCCACCCCCACAACGCTTCTAGGCACTTCAATCACTTGACCCAGAAATCGTTCACCTTCTAAACGAGGGTGGACGATTTTTATTTATTTTCAATCACCAACGACTGCCCCACATACCGCCCCTCAGCATCCAATAATTCGCTGTTTTGATACGACCCGTCAGCTAAAAAGCGATACATGCCGATGCTCAGATTTTGTACCCCATCCAAGTTCAAATGGGCATGTACCAAGACCTTATCCCCAGCTTGCCAATAATCACTGGGCCAGAACGCTAAATCAGCCTGAGCCAGTTTTTGCTCCTCTGCATCAAGACCATGCACAAAGGTAATATATTGCATTCCGGTTTGGGCAGCAGGCAAACGCCATACTAGCCATAAATCATCCCCGTCTCGCCATAAGGATTCCAAAACCGCCCCATTCGCAAAATGAGCATCTAAGGCGGTGCGGTTGCCAGTGACGGTGGGCAAAGGGTTCTGCCAAATCTGATACACCCCTTCATCAGGGCGTAGCGCCATCGTTTTATAGGGTTGTACCTCTGGCGTGATGGGGATAGAACCCGCCTCAACGACAGGTGACACCAATAACAGAGTCGGGTCGGCAGGGATAACCCACAGATGGTCAGGCCGCAAAAAGCGCACCTCACCTACCCCATCCAGCAGCACATCCCACACGGCTGGCTCATTGTCATACAGCACCGAATCGCCATCGCTGACGACCAAAACCCCATCAGTATCAGCGTCTAAAATCGTTTGGCGCACCTGCAATAAATAGCCTAAAGGTGTGCCAAAGGCCCCACTGGTGTCATGCATATTGAGAAAATCAAGCAGGCCTAACAACAGCCAGATTTGCAAAATACCGATTACCCCAAGGGCCATCCATAAAACACCAAAAGGCAAGACTCGCAGGCTCGCAGGCAAGCGTGAGGCCAGTTCATTTTTTAACGCAGCAGCCCCTGCCCCTAAAACAATAAAGGCGGCTGGCATCATCGGGATAAAATAATGGGGCTGGACGGCTGTCCATGTGTAGATATAGGCCAGCACCGGCACACCCAGCCACACCAGCAGTACCCCAATGATGGGGCGTTGGGCGGGTTTTCGCCATGCCACCCCAAGGAGCATTCCAGCGGCCAGCAGTACCCCAAGCGGAATCAGATTAAACACCCCATAGGCGGGTGGCATCGCATCCAAATAGCGTTGAAATTGGGCCTCACCTGCTAAAGAGTGGATGTCTTTACCCGCAATGGTAAACCACGCATAGTCTAAAGCCGTGCTGCGCATAGCCCGCGAGTTTTCAACCATCGAACTAGGATTTTCGCTGCTACGGTCAAGGCTAGCCTGAACTTTGGTGGCACTCAGTAAATCATCTTGATAAAGGCCATAGGCAAATGGTAGGCATACGAGAATCGCCACCCCCAGCCCCAGCCAAAATTCGCGTTGGATTCTGCGCCAGCCTAAGCCCATCATTACCAGCGACATCGGGGCCAAGATGACCGCCGCAAAATGGATTTGGGCTGTAATCGCTAACAGGGGCAAATGCCAAAATTGGGCCCATCGCTTGGGTTTAATTTCGACCAATCCCAAAAGGCCTGTCAACAAAGTGGCAATGACAAATGGCGGTAACAAATCTTGTGCCCAAATTTTGCGTGAATAGAGGACGGCCCACGGGCTAACGGCATAACAAAAACCTGCTACTAAGGCCGCCTCTGATCCAAAATAACGTCGTGCCACACGCCATGTCAACGCTACGGCCAACACATTCAAAAATCCGACAAACAGGGTCGCCACAATCGGGTTGTTGCTAACGGCATACGGAATGGCAAACAGATAAACGTTAATGGGCGAATTGGGGAATCCTACCGAGGAGCCAATGCCCAGAACAGGAAAATCTTGGCCCTGTGCCAAATTCAGCGACAAACGCGACAGGGTGGCCTCATCGCGTTTAAATTCGGTGATGCCGGGGGCATTAAGGCGCAAAAACGCCGCCAGCAATAGTATGACCATGACAGTCATCCATTCCCAGCGGCGCAAGGGGTGGTGATTTACAGCGTTTTTCATGCCAACCCGTATTTTAGTTTGGATTCAGCACAGCGGCTTTCGCCCCGTGTTTTGGAAACGGCTGTAACAAGCGATCCCCCACCCTACTATTCATGATGCTCGTCTTCAGCCTCGGCAAACACCTGCCATGGGCCATGTAGCCCTTCAACCGTGACACCATAATAGATGCGGGTTTGCCCATTTTGGCGTTGGGCCAAATCATAACGGATTTCGTTGCCGCGCTCATAGCGTTTAATCAAGCCAATATCCCCCGCCCATTGCACAGTACGCGGATCAAAGGTCTGATTTTCGTGCTCAGTGATCGCATAGTGCCACAAACGACGGGCCGAAGCGCGAGTCACATTGCGCACGACGCTGCCATTCCGTAAGTCGTGCATGGTGTGATAGAACTTGCCGTTACGTTCCTCCGTGCTGGCAATTTCCACACCCGTCAGCGGTGGGGTTGTAGCCTCACCCAATGATTCAGCGGCGGCTATGTCGGACTGGTCACTTGTCGTGGTAGGGGGCATCACCAGCGACTCCGTTTTGGGTAACACGGGCGGTGGGGTCATCGAGAAATTCGGCATATTCGACAGCATAGCCCGCTGTACCAACTGGACAATTTCATCCCGTACCGCCAATGAGGTCTCGGTTTCGTCACGCACATAAATCTTGTTTTCGTCAATGGCATACGGCACATCTGGCCCACGCGGAACCCGGATGCGGACAATCGGGATGCCCTGACTTTCTTGCGCGTCTATTTCGACTTCAAGCTTGGGCGTGATCTTGCTGTCAATCTCGTCGTAGAGGTTGTCAATTTCTTGGGCGATTTTTTCGACCCCAATCGGCTTCTTTTTGGGGTTTTCGTTGCAGCCAATATAAATCGTGCCGCCGTTGGTATTTGCCATCGAACAGACATCCGCGACGATGTTGTATAGATAACCGTTGCGTTTCGCCATAAATTCGTGGAACGACTGGACAATACTGGGGCCTTCTTCACGCGCCGCCTGAATATGGTCATACGGGTCGCGCGTACTGCGATAGGGCCGGGTGCTGGCAAAATCGGTGCTTTGGAACGCTTGCAACAACGACGAAAAATTACGTTCGGCCAGCGCGATCTCGGTAATGCGATCCCCAATGCCCAAATTCTTGCCCATGCTGCGTGGATCAGCATTCAAGCGATGCGCATCTGATCCTTGAATGCAGCGCATCCGCCGGGGGTATTCGGGCTTAGAGCCGTCAAAGAATCGGGCGGTGGTCATGCGCGACCGTTTTTCAAGGTCGGTCACTTCCAGCGCGTGCAAATAGGGGTCTTGGGTATAGGCGATTTTGGTCTGTCCGCCAAAATCAAACCCCCGCATAGCAACCCCATTAGTTGAATTGACATGCGCCGCAATGACAATGCCCCCGCCCTCGTTAATCAGACGATAGGCCGTCAATACGTCCGAAGACGCTCCGGTGGCCGGGTTGCCCTCATCCATCGCGTCAGGGGGGACCCGCAGACTCAACAGGATATGTTCAAGTTTGCGGATAGGGGTCTTGGGCGAAAAAATCCCGATAATATGAAAGCCAAAGGTCGCGGTAAATTCGAAACCGGGCAAGACCAGAATTTTGTCGAGCAGACGATGATATTCATTGAGGCGGCGTATTTCATCGGGTTCGGCCCGCCCCAGACGCTCCAAAAATTCGAGTTGTTCAATCTCCTGCTTCATCTCGGCATAGCCCCGCACCGTGTTATGGTCGGTAAAGGCAATGATGTCGAGGCCGCGCAGTTCGGCTTTCCGTAAAATATCTAAATAGGTAACGTTCGGCTCTTGATAGTCAATCGAGCCGGGGGTATGCAGATGTAAATCCATCCGATACCACTTGGTTTGTTTCGATCTTCCTGATGACACTACATTCTCTCCGCATCAATAATCTCAGATAGGCCTCGACGGTGGTCAAACGGCGTGAGGCCCTATCAGATTGTCAGAACTCAATTGCGGAAAGCATTACCCAATCAATTTATTGAAATGAACGGCAAGTTGATCCGGTTCAAACGGTTTCACCAAAAATAGGTTGGCCCCCGCTTCTTTGGCCTCACGTTCGACATCCCGTCCAGAGGCCATCACCACTGGCGTTGTCAAAAAATCATTGGAGGCCCTCAGTTGGCGCACAAAATCTACCCCGGCAATATCCGCGAGGTAGTAATCTACTAGAAACACGTCCGGGCGGAATTCTTGGGCTTTCTGAAAAGCATCCAATCCGCGTGGAACCACCATGACCTCAAAATCATCCATCTCCAACAATTGTTTTAGGAGCGATGTAGTTGTTCGGTCATCATCCACAATCATTACTTTGGGCAACGCTATCCTCTCGCTTTCCCCGGCTCCAAAAAGCTCTAGGCATATAAATCGGTGTGCTGGATATATTGACGATGGGTTTCGGGGTTATTGTTCAATGGCTCTAAAGCCGCCTGTAACGCCTCATCCACTGTTTTCGCCAACACAAACTTCATGGCACTTCGTACTTCTTCCGGCAGTTTTTCAAGTTCAGGCTTATTACGGGCCGGAATAATGACCGTATCTAAACCAAGTCGGTGCGCCGCTAAGACTTTATCCTTGATACCCCCCACTGGCAACACCAGCCCATGCAGGGTAATTTCGCCTGTCATTGCCACATTGCTACGGGTCAATCGGCCTGTTGCTAATGAGGCCAGCGCCGCCGTAATCGCGACACCTGCGGATGGGCCATCTTTGGGCTGGGCCCCGGCTGGCACATGCAGATGAATGTCATGCCCCTCAAAATAATTGGTTTTAACACCCAATTCTTCGGCCCGCGAACGTAGATAGCTAAAAGCTGCCCGCGCACTTTCTTGCATGACCTCGCCCAAATGTCCGGTCAATTGAAATCCGCTGCGCCCCGGCATCTCGGTAGCCTCGATAAACAATACATCACCACCAACCGACGTCACAGCCAAACCCGTGGCTACTCCCGGACGCATCACCCGCTGCTCAATTTCAGTCCGATAGCCAAACGGTGGATGTCCTAGCAACTCATGGACTTTACTCCCCGTCACAACCACGCGCTTGTCTTTGCCCTCGGCAATTCGAGTCACAACCTTACGGGCGGCCTTGCCAATTTGTCGCTCCAAATTGCGCACCCCGGCCTCACGGGTGTAATCCCGAATGATTTCAACAATGGCATCATCCGCGAAACTGATTTCTTCAGGGAACAAGCCATTTTCTTGAATTTGGCGTGGCACAAGATACTGCTTGGCGATTTGCACCTTCTCACGCTCAGTATAGCCGCTGAGTTCAATAATCTCCATACGATCCAGCAAGGGAGGAGGAATCGTATCAAGTTCGTTGGCAGTCGTGACGAAAATCGTTTCAGACAGGTCGAAGGCCACGTCCAAATAATGGTCGCGGAACTCATTGTTTTGTTCGGGGTCAAGCACTTCCAATAAGGCCGCTGCTGGGTCGCCCCGGAAATCGTGGCCGAGTTTGTCAATTTCGTCCAGCATCATGATTGGGTTGCGGGTTTCGGCGCGGCGTAGGGTTTGGATAATCCGCCCCGGCATCGCTCCCACATAGGTGCGGCGGAAACCACGAATTTCGGCTTCATCGCGTACCCCCCCCAAACTCATGCGGACAAATTTACGCCCCATGGCACGGGCAATCGAAGCCCCCAGCGATGTCTTGCCGACACCGGGTGGGCCAACAAAACACAAGATCGCCCCTTCGCGCCGCCGCCGGATTTTGTCATCCCCCGTCAAGAGGGCCAGCTGATCGGCCCGTTCCAGTCGGATTTTACGCACTGCCAGATATTCCAAAATACGCTCTTTAATGTCTTCGAGGTCATAATGATCCTCGTCAAGAATAGTACGAGCGTGGGCAATATCCAAATTATCAGGGGTACGCTTGTCCCATGGCAGATTGACTAGCCAATCGAGATAGGTGCGAATGACCCCATACTCAGCCGCTGCGGTGGGTAGTTTGGCAAGCCGATCTAGTTCCCGACGAGCCTCGCGTTCGGCCTCTTCGGTCATGTGGATTTCAGCGATTTTTTGGCGGAACTCCTCAATCTCAAGGGTTTGTTCATCACCTTCGCCCAATTCCCGCTGGATAGCCTTTAGTTGCTCACGCAGGAAATATTCACGCTGCACTTTTTCCATCTCAGATTGAGCTTCGGTCTGAATTTTGTGACCGAGTTCAAGGACTTCAAGCTCCTTGTTCATAATCCCCATGAGACCATGAAGTTTTTCGATCACACTGTCTAGTTCCAACAGCCCCTGCTGGTCTTCAAGGTCAATCCGAATGTAGGTGGCTACGGTATAGACCAATTGTAGGGGGTCATCCAGATTCAGCGCCGAAGAAATCAGTTCACCGGGAATACTGGGGACAAGATCGGCCAAACGCCCAAATTGCTCCACAATATTTCGCATCAGTGCTTCGACTTCGATGCTTTCTTCCAATACCTCAGGCGCTAGTTCAACTTTGGCCTTAAGATAGGGTTCTTGAGTGGTGTATTCTTCAATGCGAATACGCGATAAACCCTGTACAAGCAAGCGAATCGTGCCATCCGGGGCGCGGAAAAGCCGATGAATTTGGGCCAGTGTGCCAATTCGATAAATATCGTCTGGCCCCGGCATTTCTTGCATCGGGTCTTTGGCCGCAAACAATCCAATAATCCGATCCGTCGTTGCCACCTCATCCACCAGCCGAATGGAACGCGGTTGCCCCACCGTCAAGGGAATTGCCGTTTGGGGAAAAACCACCATACCCCGCAAAGGTAAAATTGGGAGTTCGGTTGGAAGGGGGGGAATCTCAGAATCATCGTCAGACGGTTCGCCATTTTCTTCCGGCGTTTTGACACTTATCTGGCGTTTACCTTCTTCTGCCTTCTTGGCGAAAAATGCTGCCAGAGGGTCAGTTAGCTCAATTTCAACAAGGCCATCATGCCAAGTCTTAGGCATATTATCCATGAATTTATACTATCCTTGTGGCGTTAAAGCGACTTTAAACGCACGGGCGTTGTCTTTTTATAGACAACTATTCTTCGTCGTTTTCATCTATGCGGACATTGATGATGTGAATTTGACGATCTTGACGACGGGGAAGTTCAACTTGCAAAAAACCATCCCGATAATTTGCCTCAATCCGACTGCGATCCACCGCCCACGGCAACATCAACTCAACCCGAAACTCACCATGCCGAATTTCTAATTGGTGCAATGAGGGTTGCGGGTGTGCATAATCGCGTATCCGCATTCCACTAATCACCAATAAACGTTCATCAATCGTAATATGAAATTCGCCGTCGCGCATCCCGGCAATTTCAACACAAACAACCAAACGATCATTGACTTCATATACATCGGTGGGGGGACACCAAGCCATCGGTTTTCCGCCGCGCCGTTGTACCAGACTGCGGGAATAGACAGCCTCTAGTGTGGAAAGCAGTTTTGAAAATTCATCATCTGATTGACCGAAAACCATGCTTATCCCTGTTGACTTTTATGAAAAGCCCTAGAAATCATCATACCACACGCGCGGGGGGTACTCAAATAAGAGTTACGCAAGAAAAGAGGGCCGATAAGTCAACGATAAATAACGGCGTTATAATAAAGATAAGAGAATGTTTTAGCGCCATAGGAGAAAGACTCCAGTGACCAACCAATTATTATTATACAAAGCCGTCGAGTTGTTTGATGGCCTGACCACTGACCAAATTGAAGCCCTTATTACCATCAGTCAACAAGAGGTCTACCACGAAGACCAGACCATTTTTGCACAAGATGATGAAGGCGACCGCATGTATATCATCCGCAGTGGGCAGGTTGAGGTCAGTGTCCAGAAAAACATCCACACCCCCGCTGAAACCAAGATTTTTCTGGGGCAGGGTCAAATTTTTGGTGAAATTGCCTTGATTGACTATGGCCGACGTTCAGCCACCGTCAAAGCCATGGCCGATAAAACCGTCGTAGACACCATTCATCGCGAGAACTTCAATAAACTGTGTCAATCCAACACGGCGATTGGATTTGTTGTCATGCGGAATCTTGCCATTGACCTATCCTATAAATTACGCCACCAAAATCTACGAGATGCCGAACGTTAGGCAAAGGAGCAGATGAGATGGTTTATAAAGTAAGCTATGTCGTACTTGGCGGTGGACATCCCGGCGCAATTATCAACCAATTTGAAGAGCCTGAAGTGGGGCAGCATGTTCGAATTGGCAAAAAAACCTTTGAGATTGTCGAGGTAAATGAATTGATGCCCGCCCGCGGCGATTTCGCCTTTTTACATGCGACGGTTCGGTTGCTGGAGGCCAAACGCAAGAAAAATTTGTGATCTTATTGGGGGATATAATATTTTCTGTGACACAACGCTAGTTCTTCCACGCAATCTAACCTTACCGAACCCTCTGTTAGAATTAAGTTAGAATTAAGGCATTTTTTACCCTAGCCCCAAAACCGAGTTATGAACAGGTTATCAACAAGTTATCAACAGAACAAATTATCTGTTGATAACTTTGCATGGCTAAACCAAGCCATATCATGAAGTATTGAGGAAGTTGCCTGTTCATAACTTTTTCCAACCTGTTGATAACCTGTTGATAACTTTCTATTCTGGCTCTTACACAAACCTTAACTGTTGATAACCTGTTGATAACTCAAAAAGTTATGAACAGGTTATCAACAAGTTATCAACATCTTGATTGGTCTATCAACATTTTGAAAATGGCTTCGTTAAGGCTTTCTAATAGATATGTTATAATGGCGCAAAAAGTTATCAACAGGTTGGCCGCTCTCTACTACTACGACTATTTAAAAATAGAAAAATAGAAGGAAAGGTGTTGATAACTCTTATGCGCTACCCCCAAACATTTGAGCTTCATTGAAAGTACAGTACAATTTTTGAGCAGTAATTATTTTTCAATCCAAATTTAGGCATCACATGGCGTATCACGAATATATTGGCAACCTCCACATGCACACCCCTTACTCCGATGGTGAGGCATGGCATTCCGAAATTGCCGACGCGGCTATCACAACCCAACTCGATTTTGTCATCGTGACCGATCACAATATTTGGATCAATGGGGTGCAGGGCTACTATGGGGACGAAAAACGTGGCTACGTATTGCTATTGACCGGGCAAGAAATCCACGACCGCACCCGCCTACCCCAAGTCAATCATTGTTTGGTCTACAATGCCAAAGCGGAAATGAATCGGTATGCCCCTGATCCGCAAGCTCTTATCAAGGCCGTCAATCGTGCGGGCGGCATGACTTTTTTAGCCCATCCTTTTGACAAAGATGTTGACTGGCGCGAAGACATTGAGGGCATTCCATGGGTAGATTGGGATATTGAGGGGTTTACCGGGCTGGAAATTTGGAACTATATGAGTGCATTCAAAGCCGTACTCGAAAATCCCATCAAAAGCCTGCGCCGTTTGTTTTCGCCCGAAGACGCAATTACTGCCCCCGACGAAGAAACTTTAGCCAAATGGGATCAATTATTGGCACAGGGCAAAAAGGTGGTGGGCATTGGCAATTCAGATGCGCATGGCACACCCATGAAAATTGGCCCCATTACCCACATCGTGTTCCCCTACGATTTTTTGTTTAATTGCATCAACACTCACATCTTGACCCAACAGCCGTTGATCGGGGAACTGGAACACGACGCGGAGATTATTTATCGAGCATTGGGGCGTGGTAACACCTTTATCAGCTATCAACTTCCCGGTAAGGCCAAAGGCTTTCGTTATACCGCCCAAGGTGGGCAGGGATCAAGTGCTCAGATGGGTGATAGCATCCGTTTGGGGCATGGTGTCACACTCCAAACCATTCTCCCTGTTCGTGCCCATATCAAAATGATTTTTCGCGGGCAGGTTGTCGCGGACGAGACCAACGTCGAGAATCTGACCTACATGGCCTCACAGCCGGGAGCCTATCGGGTCGAAGTTTGGCGCGACTATAAAGGCATCGAACGCTGTTGGATTCTCAGCAACCCGATTTATGTTGAGCCCAATATTGCAGCAATTGGGAGTTAGACGGAATAAAAAAGCAGGGTTGTTAGCCCTGCCCTTTTTTATTGGCAAAGGGGGATTATTCTTCGTCCAGATTGTCCAGATCGAGTGTTTCCACAAAATCTTTGAACAGGCCCAATTTATCATCTAAAATGGCGCCTTTACTGGCCGTAACATCTACCTCATGTTCGACATCTTCTTCTGGGGTGACAGCGGCGGCATCCATGACTTCGGCCTCTACGTAAATCGGCACTCTGGCCCGCACGGCCAATGCAATAGCATCACTGGGGCGAGAATCCACTTCAAGTTCGCGGCCTTCTAGCTCAATGACAATTTTGGCAAAGAAAATATCATCGGGGCGGCGCAGTTCAGTTACAACGACATATTGAACTTCAGCACCCATTTCAACAATCAACGATTTGAGTAAGTCGTGGGTCAGCGGACGCTTGTGTTGAACATCTTGAAGCTCAGTAGTAATGGCTTCGGCTTCGTATGGCCCAATCCAAATCGCTAAGTAACGTTCGCTGCTTTCTTCTTTGAGAATGACCACGCGATTTTGGGTCATCAAACTCATTCTAATACAATCAATTTTGACCTCTACCATACCTCAACTTCCTCATCCGATCCCAGCCCGATAGGCCTTTGTTGCTGTTGGGATTGTATTGTGGGGGATTTATCTGGTGAATGGCTCCCCCAAGGCCAGTGACATTTCGGACTCGTGCGAAATGAAAACGGAGTTGGCAAATCCCCTGCACTTGGTTAGCGCCAGACCCCAAAGCCTCAGCAGGCATCACTTTGGAGATAGGTTTCGATGACTGCTGATTTCCACTGCCCAAACCGAGATGTCGGTTGTAAAGCGTATGGTGTAGTATAGCACTGGGGCGAACAAATGCAAAACACATGTCCACTCCCCTAATCAGTGTATAACAATTTTGACGCATTGCAGCCGAAATTTTTTGAAACTTCGATTGTCGTTCGTTCACCCTATGCTCCATTTGTTTCCCCGCGACTTTTTGTAGAATCAAAGAGGGGCCATAAAACTTAGAGCGGGTGCTTATGAAGCAGACAAAATTCCCAAAAAAACTTTATCGGCGATTTTGGCAAAAGCGCAACCGTTGGCAGCGTGCCCTTTTGATTTTGCTAATTTTGAGCATGACTGGCATGGTCTACCTCTATCAATGGCTGTTTGTAGACCTGCCCAATATTGACGAACTCGATGCGGGGTTGGCCCTGCCGAGTACACGCATTTATGACCGCAATGGGACACTGCTCTATGAAATTGTGGATTTATATGGCGGCAGTCACAAAGCGGTCACGCTCGATGAAATGTCAAGTTGCCTGCCCGATGCCACCATTGCCACTGAGGACGCGAATTTTTATCATCATCCGGGGGTGGATATTGAAGGTATCGCCCGCGCCATGTGGATTAACGTACGTGGGGGTGAAGTACGCGCTGGGGGCAGCACCATAACCCAACAAGTTGCCCGCAATTTGTTGCTGACCAAACAACCCAGCCAAGATCGTACCGTGCGCCGCAAGCTCCGCGAGAGCATTTTAGCCATCCGTCTAAATATGGCCTATTCGCGTGAAGAAATTTTGACACTCTATCTCAATCAGACCTACTATGGCAATTTGGCCTATGGGGTGGAGGCGGCCTCACGCATTTATTTTGGCAAATCCCCCGCCGCGCTGAGCCTAGCGGAATGTGCCATGCTGGCTGGCCTACCCCAATCACCCGCCATCTATAACCCGCTTGAAAACCCGTCGATCGCCAAAGATCGCCAAACCATCGTGCTCGATTTGATGGTCAAACATGGCTATATCACCCAAGCCGAGGCGGAGCAGGCCAAAAAAGAACCACTCGATTATAGTGCGGGTACGTTCGAGATTTTAGCGCCACATTTTGTCGCCGCCGTCTGGACACAACTTGAGCGCGATTATGCCGACGAGTTATATACAGGTGGGTTAGAGGTTTACACCACCCTCGATTTAAATTGGCAAAACGCCGCCGAACGTATCGCCCGTCAGCATTTAGCCGAGCTTAATAATCCAGCCGATGGATCGCCCTCCAAAAATGTGCATAACGCGGCGCTGGTGGCGATGGATCCCTATACGGGCCAAATCTTGGCAATGTTAGGTAGCCCTGATTATTTTGACGAAAGCATTGATGGCAATGTCAACGCGGCCCTAGCGCCCCGCCAGCCGGGGTCGGCCCTCAAGCCCTTCACCTATGCTGCTGCTTTTAATCCTGCCCGTGAGCAGCCTTTTACCCCTGCCACCATGCTGCTCGATGTCAAAACGCCTTTTATCACCCGCCGCCTAGAAAGTTATACCCCCTTGAATTTTGGGTTAGCTGAACATGGGCCTGTCTTGGTGCGCGAGGCCTTAGCTTCTTCATTTAACATCCCGGCAGTCGAAACCCTCAATACCATTGGGGTACAGTCCTTAATCACCCTAGCAACTCGGCTTGGTATTTCAACCTTAACCGATACCAGCCGTTTCGACTTGTCCCTGACATTAGGTGGTGGGGAGGTACGCTTGGTCGAGTTAACGTCGGCCTACAGTGCCTTTGCCAATGGTGGTCAGCGGGTTGAACCAAACTATATTCTTGAAATCCACGATAGCACAGGGGCGACTATCTATAAGGCTGAAACACCTGCCCTCGGCAAACCAGAACTAGATCCGCGGGTAGCCTTTTTAATTTCCGACATCCTTTCTGACAACGAAGCTCGTATTCCCGCGTTTGGGTCGGTTAGTTCGCTGAATATCGGGCGACCCGCCGCCGCCAAAACTGGCACAACCACCGATTTCCGCGACAACTGGACAATGGGCTACACTCCCAATCTCGTCGTTGGGGTGTGGGTTGGTAATGCCGATAACACCCCCATGACCAATGTGACGGGGATTACGGGTGCAGGGCCGATTTGGAATCAATTTATGCGTGAAGTCCTCTATGGTCAGCCTGAATTGCAATTTACGCGCCCAGAGGGACTGGTACGGGCTGAAATTTGCGCGACCTCCGGCTTGTTGCCCACTGAATATTGCCCCGTGCGCAAATGGGAGTGGTTTATTGACGAAACCGTGCCCACCCAACTTGATAATTTTTATCAACCTTTTGTAATTGATAGTCGCACCGGACTAGTGGCAACCGACGACACCCCCGATGAATTTCGGCAGGAAAAAGTCTATCTTGTCCTCCCGCCCGAAGCCCGCGATTGGGCCGCCCGCCAAAATATTCCCCCGCCGCCAGATTCAGCGGTTCGGGTTGGCGCAGAACCCGAACATCCGTTACGTATGGCCTCGCCCGACCCGTATACCGTGTTTGCTCTGACGCCGCTTCTGCCGTTAGAAACCCAGCGGATTCGTCTGTCGGTCATTACACCGCTGGAAACCACCGCCGTCTATTATTGGATTGATGGCAATTTAACTCAATCCACCAGCCAAACTCCCTTTGATGTGTGGTGGCCGTTGCAACCGGGCGATCATCTGGTGTGGTCAACCGCTCAGTTGGCCGATGGTAGCACGCTAGAAAGCCAGCCGATTGCTTTTCGAGTAGATTCCTATGTGCCGCCTGACGAGCGACCTTCATCAGGGTCGGCGGAATAGATGCTTGCAGCCTATACCAATTTAAGCATACAATCGCCGTGATACACAGTTTGGGTGAATGGGTAACGGCCAATGGATCAACCGCAAAATCTTTTAGACCCCGATGCGCTGGACGAGCTAGAAATTAGCGGTTTCTTGGCCGATATTGTGACGCATATTCGGCAGCAGGTGGCCCTCAATAAACAAGAAATCTCGTTGTCGGGTCTTCATGCCCTCAATAGTATCCAACGCCGACCACTGGCCCTTAGCAGCGTCCTACGGTATGACCG
>JACRBG010000010.1 GCA_016234595.1 Chloroflexota bacterium
AGACAAACTCAAATCGGGTTCTTTTTCTGAACTAGCCATGCTTGCCATGCCCAATGGCGCGAAGGAGGCCTGACTCAACCCCAGCATCTGGGGATTTTTATTCCGGCGTTTTTGAGGACTTTTCTTTTGGCATTGACAGTCGAGCCGTCCGCCGAAATACCAACCACTTGGGCAGGCACACCCACCTGACCCACCTCGACCGGGTCGCCAATTTTGAACGGGCTTGGCGCGGCCAGTCGCGTGACGCTGGCGACGGGTACGGTGTGGGCTTCGTAGCCATCGCCAAACACCACATTGACCGTTTGGCCGTCTGAGCCAAGCATGACCACTTTGGCAGGCATGTTGGCGAGATTCACCAGCACGTTCTCGTCGAGTTCAAAAACGGGGGTTAGCTGGCTATTTTGTTGAGGGTTCATTGCTTTGGTTCCGAGCATGATCAATTGATCGAGCGTCAACGTGTACTGCTTGCGGTCTTCAACCACGACCACTGCGCGACCAGTGGGGGTGTAGCTCTCGATCACGCCTTCATTGATGCGGAAATCAGCGGCGAAGCGGACTTTTGTGCCAATGGCAGGTCGGGTGGGTGTTTGTTCGTTCATTTTCCTAGTCCTTTAGATAACTTGATTACTCAACTATAGTCACATGATAGCTCTGAATGCCCCACGTCCAAGGCCTGCTGACCCCTAAAAACCGGGGGTTGTGGGCAATCAAAAAGGGGCGGTCTGGCCGCCCCATGCCCCTTAACGCGGCTCGGCCTGTTCCAAAGTGCTACGCACGATCGCCACAATGTCTGACAGGTCAATTGGCGACTCAGCGGTCAGTTTCATCAGCAAGATTTTGAAGGTATGGCGTAGCGCGGAATGTTCGCTGAGCACGACGGCGAGTTCGTGGTTCAGTTGACGATATTGCTCTTCTTTTTCCTTCAGCAAGTCCAGTAAAGCTTGGACGGCCTCGGGGATCGCAGTTGCATTGCTCATTTTCCTAGTCCTTTAGATAACTTGATTACTCAACTATAGTCACATGATAGCTCTCATCCCCCTACGTCCAAGGCCGGCTGACCCCTAAAGTCCGGGGGTTGTGGGGCAAGGCAAAAGGGCCTTCCCAAGCGGAATACCCTCTGGACTTGAGGAGTCTAAGTCGCTACTCGTCCTCGCCGGGTGGTTCGTCACCCTTACCCAGCAGCGCCATCCCCGCAATCACGAGTTGCGCTTCCGCCCCACCCTTGTTCATCAGCCCGCCTAATGCTTGGCTGGTGATGGTTTGGGTCTCGCTCCGCCAGTTTATCCAGTGCCATGCCGTCGCCACTGCCTCGCGCCGCACTTCGTTAAATTCGGCCTCGTCGACCATGTGAGCCACCACCGCTTGACAGAGAATGGCGTCGTGCATATGCAACCCAAACTGCTGGCGAATGAGGTGGAGGGTCGCGATACGTAGTTCAGGATCGTCGGTGGCTTGTAAACCCGCCAGCAAAATCTGACGGCGAATGTCGTCTGGGCTAGGGCAACTCGCCGTTGTGTCGGGACCGTCGGTGTTATCATCTTCGACCTGTGCGTGTTCGGGTCGTGGTTCAAATGGCCCCAACTGGAAATGTTCCAGTGCCGCGGTGATGCTGGTAAATTCGGTACCCACAATGACCTGCTCGATAGTGGTCAGCAACTTGACCCGTGTTGCCGCGGCTTGGCGCTCGGCCTTGGTTTGTCGGATTTTTTGGGCCATGTCCATGAGCGGGTTGATCCATTCGTCACGGGCGATAAAGACGTTTTCGCGTGAATTCCAGACCACCTCCCCTTGATAGGCAATGGTCACTGGGTACCCGCCGCTGTTGAGCTCGATCACGTACCCATCAGCAGCATAATCAAAGCCCGTGGGCCGTTCTTGCGCATCCAACGTCTGGTGGCCGAGGGTTTGCCCAATGACCCCGGCGGCTTTCACCAGCGGCTCGGCGTCCCGTTGGCGACGGATACGGATCGCCTCGGCCAGTTGTTGATGCAGGCGATCCAGTTCGTCATTGGTGAGGTGGGTGATTTCAACTAAGCTGTTCATGATTGCTCCTCGCGTGATTCGGATGCGCGTCCCCCGCTAGGTGTTTAGAGTGGTCAGGACGACATTAAAACCGCAGCTTGCCAAAGGGGGCTGACTCCCAATAAAGGTCACGCTCAATGGGTAAACCAAACGGTGGACAATGGAGATCGCGTAGCTCGTCGATCGGGACGTAGCCCCATTCGCTGAAATCCGGCTCGGCCTCGTTGCGGACGTAGCCAAAGGCCAGCCATGGGTAGCCGTCCGGCGCAACCTCGCTGAATTCGGTCAGGTACCAAGTGAACGACGGCGCGAACAATTTGATATAAACCACCTGCTCGGCCAGCGGGGTGGTTTCGTTGCTGTAAAGCGCGGGGATGTCTGACCAGAGCGGGATGTAATCATAGGCATTGTCGTCTTGCGGGCGAGGACGGCGGGGCTTTTGCGTGATGTCCAGCAAGTGCATCGGATCAACGGTCGTCACCCAGCGTCCGGGTTTGTTCCGGCCTTTGGGCCAGCTCACTTGGACTTGGCCGCCGTCCAGCACGGCCTCGATGCGGATGACCGTGACGAGGTTCGGTTGATTCATCAATTTACGTTTGCCAATTTGCAGATTCATGGGTTTTCTTCGCGTTTTTACGGATGCGCGTCCCCCGTTTACAGTTTAGCTCGTGCGTTCTAAAATCAATAGACTTTTAGCGCTTCCAATATGCCGATTTACCCGCCTGCCAACCGCGCATAAAGTTGGCCCAGTCGTAGCCCCAATCCAGTCGGTCGGTGGTCGAAGGGCTGAAGCCCGTGTGACCTTTCTGGCAGGCGGTGGCGAAGGCGGCGCTCTTCCCCGCTTGGTAAGCGGGGTTGGCGTTGGTGAGCTTCGGGTGGCGTTGGATTGGCATCGCCCTACCCGCGTAGCTCGGTGGTATAGGTACGGCCCTTGTCGGTCAAGGTCGCGCCGACCCGTACCACCATGTCGGGGTATTCGGGATGGACTTCCAAGGGCACCAGCGTGACGTACTCGGCGCGTTCGAGTTGCATCACAAAGACCACTTCAAGGGCCGTCTGGGGGGTGTAGACCGCCTGCCCCGCTGTGGCAGCGTCCGCAATGCGGAGCAATAAGGCACGGCGATCCGCTTCATAAGCGGCGGCGAGGGCTTGCAGAAACTTGTCGTCATTCATGCTGCACCGCCTCGACCAAAATCGCCATCGGCATGGTGGCGTAGGAGTGCCCCATCGGCGTGCTCGTCCATCAAGCTTTGATGGGGTGTGTCATGGGCGGGATGGGTCGCCCCGTAGTGCCGCTGAAGTTCCATCTGCGCAGGCCATTGCAGCGTGCGGTGGGGGGTGTTGGTGAACATGGTTCAACTCCCCTGTGCCATTTCGCGGACGCCATTGGCGGGCAGCTTGGCTTCCCACATGTCGCGCAGGCGGAAATTCCGACCAAGGGTTGTGCCGTGATAGGTGTGCGGCTTAGTGCCTGCGTTGGAGTCAACGATGGGGCGGTGGAGGTGAGCACGGTAGACATTCAGGCCCAGTTCTGTAATGCGGTACTGGCCGGGAGCGACGTTGGTCAGATAGAGCGGGCAAAGGGCCTCAGCTTCAGCTTTGGTGGTGGGCATCTTCAAGAAAAAGGCGGTGCGGCGCTTGGTATAGGCGTCATGGCCTTGGCGCAGGGCATTTTGTTGGCCGACCGACATCGCCTTGAGCAGTTCCAAGAGTTGCGCACTGGTGGGGGCGGGTTGGTCGGCTGGGAAAGGGGCGACGGCAGTCGTCGGAGTGACGGCTGCGGGAACAGGGTTGTCGTTGACCACTGGGGCGTGGGAATTTTCCACGACTGGCGTAGGGTCGTCGGGAATTTCGACGGGCTTGGCCTCTAGCGAACTGGGCACGTGGGCAGGCAGGGCTGGGAACATGGCGAGTAGCCCAGTGTATTCATCTGTACCAAGTTGGACGTTGGCGAAGTGACGGATGCGACGATAGATATTTTCCTGCGCTTGGGCGGCTTGACGTTTTTCACGATAGGCCTTGATCCATATCATGGCCTGTTGGTGTTCCAAGCAGTCCAGTGGGGAGTAGTGCAGTGCGATACCCGTGGTGAGCCAGTGGCAGGCCTTGCCGCAATTGATGGGGCCACCGCAGCACACACACGTCGCCATGAAGTTACTGGTGATGATCGGCGCGGCAGGATTGAAGGCATGGCAAGCGTCAAAGGTCTGGCCGATTTGTTCAAGGGTGGCTAGGTACAGGTCGTCAAAATAGCGCTTGGGTTCGGCGCTGGCGGGTTGTGGGAAGCGGCCTAGCACGATAAGGGTACGTTTGGGTTGAATGAGTGTCATGGTGTTTAATCCCGGCTGAAGGGATTGGAAAATTCCCAACCCCTACGGCGTATGGGATGTTCTTCCTAGCTGGCCTTGGCGCGGCGGGCGCAGGCGGCGAAGTCGAGTAGGTCAATCAGTCCTGCGAAGCGGTGGGCGAGGGACAACTCGCCAGCATTCAGCATGGCTTGGCGTTCGTTGCGCAGGTCGTGTTTGAATAGGCGCGTCCAGCATTGACCGTCTTCGGTCTCGACATAGGCGTAGGCCTCGCCCAACACCCGGCTGTACTTAATCTGGTAGGGCTTGTCGAGCAACAACTGGCGGGCGGTGGTGGTTTCAGTTTCGCTGTCGCTGGTAAGCAGTTGGGTCATCAGGAAGCCGTAGCTTTGATCGCGCCATGCGAGGTATTGGTCTTCAATGGCATCTTCACTGATGAGTTCAAAGGTGGCCTTTGGGGTAGTGGGGAAAACGAGGATGTCTAGCGTAGGGTCGTACATGATATAATCTCCTTATTGACGGTTAGCCCCGTCTTTCATATGGTTTTGGCTAGTGACCCCGAAAACTTGTGACGAGTAGCGGGGTCATTTGCTATATACTTCAATATAGTACCAGTATATACCAGAATATATTGAATATCAAGCGATTTGCGACATTTTCATGTGGACCCCTAGAAATTAGGGGAATAAAAAAGACCGAGGGTGACTCGGTCTTGGTAGATAAGATGGTAAGCTTTTTCTACTTCTGCATCCCGTGTAGCTTCGCTAATACCTTCCGGGCGCGGGGGTCATCCGACATTTCGAGGATAAACATCGCGCCGTCAATATCACCCTTTTCATATAGACGCTTGGCCTGATTCAAAATCTCTTCTGCAGACTTGGCGTTTTCATGTAGTTTAGCAGTATGAAGCACAGACGGCTGGTGGTGAACAATTGGTTGAGGTTGTTTTTGTGCCTGCCGTGTCGCTTCTAAAAGTTCATTTTGCCGTCTCTCTTCGAGATCAAACTTGGCTTGTTTTTCATCTTTGAAATATTGCTGAGTTCCGCGAAAACCAAGAGTAAGTGTAATCAGCGCCAAGACACCCGTGCCACCCATATAGGTCAAAGATTTAGTGGTTTCGTCATCTCTCAACTTGTCGTAGTAGTCTTGGGTGGCTTGATTGCTATCCGGGTCTAAAGCGACCTCCAAAGCTTTATCATTGGCTTCAAGAGCTTGTTTTCTTTGTCCTATAAAGGCCAGCCCGCAGAAGATAGTCAATGCAAAGAATACCAATGCGACATCTAGTTTTCGATTCATATGTCTGCCATTTTGCAAAATGGACATTCTTAGCATATATGGTAGCGGGGTATTTTGGCAAATTTTATTGACAGTTTTTTTTATCACTGCTAGTATATATTGAAGCACTCTAAGTGTAGAGAGGTAAACATTGTGAAGTTCAAGCCAAATGTTCGTCAGCTTTTGCTTAACAAAAGCGCAGCCGAGGGGCGGCAAATTGAGCAGAAGGAAGTAGCTGAAGCTACGGGGCTTCCTCAAATGACAATTTCGCGCTGGATGAACAGCGACGGCTTCCTTCGAATAGAAGCTGAGACCGCTTCTAAACTCGCTGAATATTTTGGGGTTAGCTGGAAAGACGTCGTCAATATTGTCGAGGATGACTCAGCAAGCCCTGAAACAAAAACCTACTCCACCAGCGCCGCATAACATGGTCAGGTGAAGTAGGTTTTTCAAAAACATAGAAACTGTTCTTGATGTGTGGTCAATGAACAGAAAAGCACCTTAACATTTCAGATAAGTCAGGGTAGATGGGACTATCTAACCGTGACAAGTGCGACCATGACAAAACCGCCGTCATTCGTGTAAAATCTGTCGGGGCGCCCGGATTCGAACCGGGGACCTCTGCGTCCCGAACACAGCGCGCTAACCGGGCTGCGCTACGCCCCGAGTGGGTGGTAGTGTAGCAAACTTCAATTACCCTGTAAAGGCTTATCTGAAAGAGCAGAAAACCATGACGATTGAAACTCAGACCGCATCTCCTGTGACTTTAAGCGACCGTATGCGTAAGCTAACGGCAGGAGTCGTGAAACCCATTGCGGAACTACTGCATAAGGTAGGGGTAAACCCGGATTTTATTACCCTACTTGGCCTTATACTGGCAGCGGTGGCAGCCTATTTTATTACCGATGATAAACTGTTTGTAGCCGCAATCTTGTTGTTGCTAAGCCTTCCACTAGATGCGTTGGATGGTGCGGTGGCACGGTTACTCCCCGGCCCACGTCCATTCGGGGCATTTTTAGATTCCACACTCGACCGTTACGCCGATGGAGCCTTGTTTGCTGCATTGGTGGTCTACGGTGTGCGTCAAAACGATGATCTGATTGTGTCATTGGCACTATTCAGCCTCATTGGGGCCTATTTGGTCAGTTATACTCGTGCCCGTGCCGAAGGTTTGGGCTTTGAATGCAAAATTGGCTTGTTCAGCCGCATGGAGCGCACGGTTGTTTTGTTGGCTTTGCTATTTGTGGGTGAATTTTGGGATGGTGCGGTGACGGTTGGGTTGTTTGTTTTGGCACTGGGTACACAGCTTACGGCCCTGCAACGTTTTTGGCATGTGTGGCATCTTTGCCAGGCCCAAAAAGACATCAAAACCGAAGAAAGTCATTAGATAATCCGAAGAGTTCATGAAAAAAGTCCAAATCTCGTCACATTGGGGCTATCTCATGCTATAATTCCAGAAAATGCAGATGTATTCACTAAATAGATGGTTTCACAGGCAGAATGTGACCTTTAGCATTAAAGATCGCGGAGGACACGTATGGAAGTTCAGCAGATCATAACCGATTATCAAAATACCTATATGGCACTGTATCGCCGTACCCCCAGTGAATTGAGTGATCTTGGGGATGATTGGGTATTGGTGAACGGTGCTCGGATGACATCGAAAGAGCTGGCAATGTTGACCACTCAACTAAAGCGCGAGTTAGACCAATTGACTGCTAAACGCGGTGTGGTACAGCGACTGATGAAGTGGTTTAGTACTGCAAATGCCTGAGCCATTCCTAACCTCACAAAAAGCGGGGTAGGTGTTTTATCCCTGCCCCTTTCGTATCCCTTTTTGCAATTTCTCCCTCCTATCCATCCCCTATTTGCTCATTCAGCGTTATAAAATAGAAACTATTTTTGCCGCCTTTTGGAGATTTCCTTATGGATAAATATTGGTTACACCAACAATCCACCTTGACTTATGGTCGCTTGCTGCCCTCGATTCAGCAGGCGGTTGCCACTCTTTCCACTTCTGAACAAAGCGTTTTCTTGGATCGTTTGCAACACAATTTACCAGCTATTTTGGAACTGCTCATTCCGCTTTATGGTCAACAATATGATTTTTTCTATCATCTTGAACAGATTTTGCTGACCGCCGCAAAATATTATGTGGACCGCCCCAAAGACCTTAAACGACTTGACAAAGACCGCCTCCAAAATCCTAATTGGTTTCACAGCGAACAGATGGTTGGCGGGGTATGTTATGTGGACTTATTTGCCGAGAGCCTAGCAGGTATCCGTAGCAAAATCCCCTATTTTAAAGAGCTTGGCCTAACATATCTCCATTTGATGCCTTTGTTCCGCTGCCCTGAGAAAAACAATGATGGGGGTTATGCGGTCAGCAGTTTCCGTGAAGTTGACCCCAAACTTGGCACGATGAAAGAATTGGCGGACTTGGCAAAAGAATTTCGCCAACACGGGATTAGTCTGGTACTCGACTTTGTGTTTAACCACACCGCCGATGAACATGAATGGGCGTTGAAAGCCTTGGGCGGCGACCCAATCTATCAAGATTACTATTTGATGTTCCCCGACCGCACTTTGCCCGACCGATATGAACGAAATCTGCGTGAGATTTTCCCTGAACAAGCACCGGGGAGCTTTAGCTATCGTCCCGAAATTGATAAGTGGGTCTGGACGACGTTCAATACCTTTCAATGGGATTTGAACTATCGCAACCCCATGGTTTTCAGTGAGATGCTTGGTGAAATGCTATTTTTGGCGAATCAAGGGGTAGAAATCCTACGATTAGATGCGGTGGCATTTACATGGAAGGAAATGGGGACGACCTGCGAAAATCTGCCCCAAGCTCACCTGCTCATTCAGGCGTTTTATGCCCTTGTCCAGATAGCTGCCCCGGCGATGGAATTTAAATCCGAGGCAATTGTCCACCCCGATGATGTGGCGAAATATTTTGGCACGGGCGATTTTTTGGGCCGCGAATGTCGTATTTCCTATCACCCCCTCTTGATGGTACTGTTGTGGGACGCACTGGCAACACGCAAAGTGAATATGCTCAATTATGCCCTTGCCAAACGTTTTGCCACCCCGCCTAACTGTGCATGGGTGAATTATGTCCGTGTGCATGACGATATTGGCTGGGGCTTTGCGGATGAAGACGCCGCCCACTTGGGGATTAATGGTCACGACCATCGCCGATTTTTGAACGCATTTTATATGGGCCAATTTGAAGGCAGTTTTGCCCGAGGGCTACCTTTCAATTACAACCCGCGCACGGGCGACTGCCGGATTAGTGGCATGGGAGCTTCGCTGTGTGGGATTGAAACTGCCCTTGATGAACAAGACGAAGTCAACCTTGACCTTGCCATTCGGCGAGCGCTGCTTATTCATAGTGTCATTACCAGCATTGGCGGCATCCCATTAATTTATCTCAACGACGAAATCGGCATGATCAATGACTACAGTTATGAGAATGACCCCGCCAAAGCCTTGGATAATCGTTGGGTGCATCGTCCTAAGGCCGATTGGCAGCAGCGTGAAAAAAGACATCAAACTGGAACGGTGGAACAGCGGATTTATTCAGGCTTTTTGCAGATGATCTATTTTCGGAAATCGCTTCCTTCATTGGCGGGCGGCAAAATGAAATTAGTCTATACCGATAATCCCCACGTGTTGGGGTATCTGCGTGGCCTTGACACGGCCCAGCGAGTGCTAATTTTGGCGAATTTTAGTGAACAGCCCCAAACCCTTGCTTCCAATCTATTGACAGCCAACAGTGTCAGCCAGCATGTGGTAGATTTAATTAGCGGGGAAGTTCCACCTACCGAAATCACCCTCGCCCCCTATCAATTTATGTGGATTACGAAACAAATCTGACGTGTTACCACCTGACAAATAGCGCGTCCACCACTGATTTCATCCGACCCTCTAGCTTGACTGTCTAATGTCCTGTACAATCCGGCAGTCTTGTTAGGGGTCGTCCTGTTTATGGGAGTTTTGCTGTCATGGGTTTAAACCAAGAAATGATTACGCCTGTTCCAGACAATGCCCTGCCACACGACGGTGTTTTACCCACGATGCCCTCCAGCCCTCCAGCCAAATCTCAGGAAACCTCAAGTGTAGCTCGTGCCACCGGACTCATCGCGCTTGGCAATATCAGCAGTCGCATTTTAGGCTTGGCCCGCGAAATGATTCTGTCCTATTTGTTTGGGGCGGGGCCCGCGGTGGATGCTTTTAAAATTGCGATTATCGTGCCGCGCAGCCTCTATGATTTATTGATTGGTGGTCATGTCAATTCAGCCCTTGTACCCGTTCTAAGCGACTATGCTGGACGCGAAAATCGGCGCGAATTGTGGGAGCTGGTCAATTTGCTATTGGGGCTTGTGACCGTTGCGCTACTGGTGATGATTCTAGGTCTCGAACTTTTAGCTCCATTGATTATTCGATTGGTAGGGGGTGAAGCCTCCGCCTCGACCATTCGAACCGCTACTCAATTGTTGCGCGTGACAGCCCCTGCCCTATTGTTCTTAAGCCTATTTGCGGTAGTGTCGGGGATGCTCTATGGGCTAAAACGCTTCCGCCTGCCCGCTTTTGCCGCTACCGTATTTAATGGGACGATCGTGGCCTCGACCATTATTTTTGAACACCAATTAGGCATTACTGCCGCTGCGATTGGCTGGCTGATTGGAGCGGTGGTGCAGCTGGTCATTCAGTTGCCTGATCTACGGGATGCTCCCCTTCGGCCCAAATTACGTGGTGCTTTAACTCATCCCGGCGTCCGTACCATTGGCCTGTTGTATATTCCAGTACTGGCTTCATTGGGGTTAGATGTATTGATTAACCGCCCTTTTAGTTATAACCTTGCCTCGCGCACTGGTGAGGGCAACATTTCTTATATGGATTGGGCCACCACCCTTATTCAGTTTCCACATGGGTTGGTTGCCTCCGCGATTTCAATTGCAGTCCTGCCTACACTATCGCAACAAGCCGCCCGTGCTGTGAATGAGGGATTGGATGCCTTCAAAGACACTCTGGGGTTTGGACTACGCCTTGCCATTACCCTGATTCTCCCAGCTACCTTTGGACTATTTGTCTTGGCAACACCCGTCGTGTCCTTGTTGTTCCAACATGGAGCGTTTACGGCTAGTGACACCGAAGCGACTTCGCTGGCCTTGCGTCTCTATCTGATCGGGTTGCCTTTCGCTGCTGTAGACTTGCTGCTGGTTTTTGCATTCTATGCCCAACAAGATACGTTAACACCTGCCTTGATTGGCTTGGTGAGTTTAATTGCCTATATGATCACGGCCTTGTTACTATTAGACCACTACAGTTTTTATAGCTTGATGATTGCCGACTCGGTTAAGTTTGTCGTGCATACCAGCATTTCATGGTGGTTACTGCGACGGCGCATCAAGGGGCTACATGGACAACACCTTCTCCGCACTACGAGCCGGGCCTTATTGGCGGCAGGCGTCATGGCCGTTTGTGCTTTTGCGGTGCTATTTGGGCTGGAAAAAGTGATTGGGCGAGGCGGCATCATCCACGAATTACTGTTGGTGGTTGGGCCGGGGAGTGTAGGCATTTTGGTATTTATCGCTGTCGGCTATTTAGGGGGATTACAAGAACTGCGCTGGTTTATGCAGTTTGCAGGGCGGCGTTTGAAACGCAGTTAAACAGACTGTCATTTTTTAGCCGTTTTGGGTTTAGGAGGATTTAGCATGGATATTAAATCAGTGGTTGCCTTAGTCTCCGGTGGCGCATCTGGTCTGGGCGAGGCGTGCGTCCGCCGATTTGTGGCTGGTGGCGGCAAAGCGGTTATTGCCGATTTGAATTTTGAACGTGCCCAAGCTGTCGCCAAAGAGTTAGGTAATGTGGTGCGAGCTGTTAAAGCCGACGTTGCCAGTGAAGAAGATATTTTGAAGGCGATTGACGTTGCCCAAGAACTGGGTGGGATGAATGTCGCAGTCAACTGTGCAGGGATTGCCACCGCTGAACGAGCCGTTGGTAAAAATGGGCCGCTTCCACTTGCCAATTTTGAGAAAGTCATTCGAGTTAATCTGATTGGTACATTCAATGTCATTCGATTGACTGGTGCGGCGATGATGGAAAATGAACCGAATGCAGCAGGTGAGCGTGGGGTCATTATCAATACGGCCTCAGTTGCAGCCTTTGATGGTCAAATCGGGCAAGCAGCCTATTCTGCTTCAAAAGGTGGGGTGGTGGGCATGACTCTTCCGATTGCGCGTGAATATGCACGAGCGGGTATTCGTGTTTGCACCATTGCGCCCGGTATTTTTGACACCCCCATGATGGCTGGCCTACCTGAACCTGCCCGTATCTCACTGGGCCAACAAGTGCCCTTCCCGCCACGTTTAGGTCGTCCTGAAGAATATGCCCATCTCGCACAGGCGATTATCGAAAATGAAATGCTCAACGGCGAAGTCATCCGTTTAGACGGGGCAATTCGCATGGCTCCGAAATAATCCACGCTCAAAAATGGGGCGAAGTTCTAAACTCGCCCCTACAAATAACAGGCATTTTTTATGGCTGGCCCTCTAACCTCTCTCAAAATATTAGATTTCTCGACCCTGCTCCCCGGCCCATTTGCCACCCTATTGTTAGGCGATATGGGTGCAGACATTATTCGCATTGAAGCCCCAAACCGCCCTGACATTTTGCGCGAGACACCACCGATGGTGGGTCAACATTCTGCTGCTCATGCCACCCTCAATCGCAACAAACGGTCATTGGGACTAAATCTAAAACATTCTGCCGCACCGATCCTTATCAAGAAATTGGTGCAGACCTATGACATTGTGATTGAGCAATTTCGACCCGGTGTGATGGATCGTTTGGGAGTGGGCTATGCGGCCCTAAAAGAAGCCAACCCCCGCCTGATTTATTGTGCGATTACAGGCTATGGGCAAACAGGGCCATATCGAGACCGGGCAGGGCATGACAACAATTATTTGGCGTTGTCTGGACTAATGAGCCATTCGGGACGATTGGATACTGGGCCACATCCGCAAGGTACCCAAATCGCGGATATTGGTGGTGGGTCGTATGGAGCGGTCGTGGGAATTTTGGGCGCGGTTATTCATCGGTTATATACAGATGAAGGTCAGTTCCTAGATGTTGCCATGCTGGATGGGGCGATTGCATGGAATGCAATGGCCGGAGCGAATTTTTTGAGTGGCGGCGAATTGCCGAGCTATGAAAGCTGGCTACTGAATGGTGGCACGCATTATGGGTATTATCGCACCGCCGATGGTCGTTACTTGTCAGTGAGTGCTCTCGAGCCGCAGTTTTGGCAGGGATTTTGCAAGGCCATTGAACGACCCGACTTGATTCCACGTTTGACCCATGCTGGCCCGGAAATGCGACGGGTGCGTGATGAAATTGCGGGGGTTATGCTGACCAAAACATTGGATGAGTGGCTGGCGATTTTTGATCCATTGGATGCCTGCGTTGAACCTGTATTGAATTTAGCCGAGATGAGCGAGCATCCCCAAGTGCAGGCCCGCGAAATGATTGTCCCTGTGCCAAATGAAAATGGCACGCTAAATCAAATTGCCCACCCTATCAAATATTCGGCGACACCCACCGACTATCAGTTTAGCGGGGTGGCTTTGGGTCAACACACACAGGAAATTTTGCATGAGCTGGGTTATGCCACAGCCCAAATCGAACAATTACAAGCCGATGGGTTATTTGGCTGATTATTGAGCTGTCCAGCCTCCATCTACCAATAAAACTGTGCCTGTTACCAATCCTGCTGCTGGCGACGCCAGATAAATTACAGCACCCGCTACATCGGTAATTGTACCAACCTGACCACTTGGAATGCGGGCTACCACACCCGCTCGATATTCAGGATTGTCAAGACGTTCAGCCGTACCGGGGGTATAAATAAACGTTGGGCCAACCGCATTGACCGTTACCCCACGCGCCGACCATTCAAGTGCCAACACGCGAGTGAGTTGATTGACGCCGCCTTTGGAGGCACAATACACGGCATGGTCACGGATGCCAACCACACTGGCCTGCGAACTCATGTTGATAATGCGTCCATAGCCATTGGGGAGCATCAATCGGCCAGCGGCTTGGCAGCAGAAAAACAACCCTTTGAGATTGACCTCCATCATATCGTCCCAATCAGCCTCAGTGACATCCACCGCTGCGTGGTTTGCCCCCAGACCTGCATTGTTGACCACAATGTCGAGTTTGCCAAAATGGGCCGCCACCCGCTCAAAAACAGGTTGAATTTGGGGCACATCCCGCACATCTAATTCGATTGGATAGGCTGTGCCGCCTTCTTCCTCAATTTCCCACGCCAATTTTTCAAGCGCGGCTAAATCACGGGCAGCCACCGCCACTTTTGCCCCAGCATGAGCGAGTGCTTTCGCCAAGCCATAGCCAATGCCTTTACTGGCTCCGGTGACAATGGCGACTTGGTCGGTTAAATCGAAGCGGGGATAGTCCATTTTTTATACTCCCAGACGGATACGTAACCGATAGAGTAGACCTCTTAAGCCCTTACGCTTGTGATGCTGTGAAAAGTCAAGCGCAGCGTCCTGCACCATCACTTTACCGCCGTAACATTCGCGCAACTCGCGTTGATGCTGGCTAACCCATACATAAAAGTCAGCAGGGGTGCGGCGGGGAAACTGTGTAAAGACGCCCGTTGTTTCTAAAATATTGATGGTTGTTTCATATACCATGTCATACCAAGCAGTGACGGCTTCTTCAAATGGGATGGGATGTTCATCAATCTCGGACAGCACATTTTGATAATGGGCGATCTGACCCAACAGTTCGGTATAGCCACCCGGTAAAGTCAGGCAGATATTATGATTCGGACGTAGCAAGTCGAATTGGGTGTGTTGCAAAAAGACGGTGCGTTCACTTTCCATCAATACGCGCTCAATTGAATCCTTACCGCCTGTTAAGGGCAGTACGGCTGGATATTCCCAGACATAGGCTTCAATATCGCGGATTTTGAGTTGACGGGCTACCGATACGCGGTGGTTGCCGTCTTGAACAAAATACATGTTGCCGACTTTGAACAATTCAATTGGTGGTAAGCCTCGACTGGCAGGATTGAGATACATCATCGCTACAGCCTGCCAGCGTTCTTCCATGTTTCGCTTACGGGGCAGAAAAGCACGGTTGAAGTCGTTATAGCGGCCTACGCTACCCACAATTTTATCAATGGGGACAGTTTGTACACCGCGATAGATGGAACCTGTTAGATGGAGACGATTTGAAATCTCGTTGAAATCTAAAAGATCAACTTGCCGACCCTGCAAACTGCCAAGCAATTTGTTCCAGAAGGCTTTACGATAGGCCTGATCCCATTCTTCGCGGGCCTGTTGTCGATATGGGGACTGCATTTAAATAAGGCTTTCTTCTAGCGTCCACTGTTTACACCCTCGCCGCCGTCCACCGCTAGGATTGCTCCTGTTACGAAGTCATTGGTGGCGAGAAAAACACACGCACGGGCGACATCATCAGGATCACCATTGCGCTTGATGGGGGATTTTTCAGCCAACGATTGCCAGAGTTCAGGCGAACTTCCGACAGGTGGCATAACTGGCCCCGGCACAACACAATTGACCCGAATGTTGTGTTCCCCTAATGACAAAGCACTGACTTTGGTCAACATCATAACGCCTGCTTTAGAGATGCTATGATGCGGTCGTGTCTTCCATGGTTGCTGCCCCGCCACATCCCCAATGTTGATAATCGCCCCGCCGATACCCCCCTCAATCATGAGTCGGGCGGCGTGTTGGGTACAAAGAAAAGGGCCAGTCAAATTTACACCCATCACTTCTTGCCATTCCTCATAAGAAATATCAAGAAGGTTGGTGCGTTTGAAATTGGCAGCACTATTGACCAACACATCGAGGCGACCGTAATGATCACGGATGGATTCAAACATGTGCGCCACTTCGTCGGGCTTGGATTGGTCGGCTTTGATGACGAATGCCACCACCCCCATTGATCGGGCTTCTTTGGCGGTGGCTTCGGCTTCAATATCGGAGGCGCTATGGTGAATGACCACATGAGCGCCCTCGGCAGCAAAGGCCAGCGCAATCGCTCGCCCCACTCGACGGGCTGCTCCGGTGACACACACCACTTTGTCTTTAAGGTCTACCTGCATAAGACGTTCTACTTTGAAAAAAGGTTCTTCGCCATAAACCAAACATTGGCTGGGCGCTCGGCTAAACGTCGCATGAAGTACGGATACCACTCGGTTCCATAGGGCACATACACCCGCACCTGAAAGCCTTGCTGGGCCAATTCCAATTGCGTAGCGCTGCGGATACCATAGAGCATTTGGAACTCAAATTTATCCGAGGCGATATTATGTTTAGTCACATGCCGTTGGGTCGCCTCAATCATCTTGGGGTCATGGCTGGCAACTTCTAAATAGGCCCCATGTTGAATATTTTCAGGGGTCATATATTGATGCACGATTTTGATGTAGTTGTCATCCACATCGGCCTTTTGTGGAAAGGCTTTATCCGCAGGTTCTTTATAGGCCCCCTTGCAAAGCCGAACCCGCGCCCCTTCAGTGGCTAATTGATCCATATCGGCTTCACTACGATATAGATAGGCTTGAATCACTGTACCTACATTGTCAAACTCTGGGCGAAGGGTACGGAAAATCTGAATGGTGCGATCCGTATACGCGGTGCTTTCCATATCAATTGTGACAGCTACGCCTAATTCTTTGGCTTTGGTCAGCAATCGGCGCATGTTATTCAGGCAGAGATCGTCGCTGATGTCGAGGCCCAACTGGGTTAATTTAACCGAGGAGCTAGAGCGTAGATCATTGGCTTTGATAGCCTCTAACAGCCCGATATATTCATCGGTGGCATGATTAGCCTGTTGCTCATTGTGTACACTTTCGCCAAGCTGATCTAGTGATACCAATAGGCCCTTTTTATTGAGTTCACGGGCCGCATCAACCGCTTCTTGTAGGGTTTCACCTGCTACAAAACGTCGCGCCGCCCGCCGTGCAAGCCCTAAGCTGGTGACAAATTTACGCGACCAGCCCGCACTTGAGAGATAGAGAAAAGTAGAACGAAGCATAGTCTCCTAGATTTCTTAATTTGGCAGCACAAAAAATGCTAAGCCGATAATCACGTATAACGCCAAAAGTTGTACCCCCTCCAGCCAATTCGATTCACCATCTTGGGCTACCGACGCCGCGATAAACGACGCCACCGCCAGCGAAATCAGTTCATAAGGGTTAAACACCAATAGAAGCTGATCGTCGAAGAGCAAGCTGGCGAACACCAGTACGGGTGCGACAAACAAGGCGATTTGTAGACCAGAGCCAAATGAGATAGCAAGGCTCAAATCCATCTTATTCTTAAAGGCCACCTGCACTGCCACCAGATGTTCCGCGACGTTACCAATCAACGGCACGATGATAATACCGACAAAAAATTCCGAGAGACCAAGTTGGTGGGTTGCCCCTTCAACTGCCCCAACCAAAGTCTCACTCATCAGAACAATGCCGAGAGTTGCCAACCCCAAAATAATAAGGGCTTTTTGCTTCGACCATTGAGCCTGATGTTCCGCGACCGCCTCATGACTGACAGGAGCCAGTTTTTTGCTGGTGAAGGTATAGAGGATGCTGAGGGCATAGAGCACAATCAGCACTAGTGCAATGCCTTCCGTGAAAAATAGTTCACGCCCATGAGCATCGGCGGCGGATGGAGCAATGTCTACAATCAGTGGGTCTTTGCCAATAACTGCACGGTCAAAAAACGAAGGGACAGCCATTGCCATAAAGGCCAAGACTACCATCGTGGCGTTCATGGAGGCTTCGTTGCGGTTAAACTTTTGGACACCGTTTTTCAACCCGCCCACAAGCATCGAGAAGCCCATGACCAAGAGCAAATTACCCAAAATCGAGCCAACAATACTGGCACGTACCAGTTCGACTTTGCCGGCCTGTAATGCAAAAATCGTGATAATGAGTTCAGCGGCATTGCCCAGCGTAGCGTTTAGCAACCCACCCCATGTTTCACCTAGATAATGGGCGAGTTCTTCGGTCGCTTCCCCGATCAATTTGGCAAGAGGGATGATGGCAAGTGCGGCTAACACAAAAATCGGCACATCATCCAATTTCAGTACATATTTACCCAACAGAGCGATGGGCAGAAAAATCAACAGGCCATGGATACTGAGCAGTTGCGACATTTTGATATTCACGGGCAATCCCTAGCAATAGTTCGAGATAAATTCATTTTTGGAAAGATCAAGCTAACTCATGGCTGGCACAATAATGCCAAATTTACTACCAATGCCCTTCTCACTTGAATAGAAAAGGCGACCGCCGCAGAGTTTAACACATTCCATTGTAATCGGAATGCCAAGCCCATAGCCTTTAGTATTCAGGACGATCTCATCATCGCCTCGGAAAAATAATTCGCCTAGCCGATTCAATTCTTCGGGTTGCATCCCCACGCCATTGTCCTCGACCAAGACCTGTAAACCCTCAGGAACAGCGGAGGCCGTGATACGAATAGTGCCACCGGGGTTGGTATATTTAATGGCGTTATCTACGATTTTAATGATGGCTTGGGTATAGCGGGTTTTATCCACATTGAGGATGGGTAGGCCTTGCGGAATATCAAAGACAAAGGCATGTTGACGTTGGGTGGCAAGTTCGCTCAATTTCTTTTCGACTTCAAGCAAGACATTCTTGGCTACATCCATTTTGGGTTCGGCTTTTAGACGACCAGCTCGAAGTTTGCTGATGTCGCTAATGTCCGTGACCAGCTGTTCCATACTTAGAACATTGTTACGGACGGTTGAAACAAACTGGCCTTGCATGTCATTCAATTCACCCACCAACCGCTTGTCCAGCATATCTACGTAGCCGCGTATGCTGGTCATGGGCTTGCGAATCTCGTGTACCATGACCGAAATAAACTTCATATACATATCTTCAACGGAGGCCGCCGTAGGGGCACTTTCGGTTACTTCGGCGGGTTTGGCTGTTTCGTCAGACATTGGCTTCTATCTCCCTGTCTAGTGGCTATTGGTGTCTAAAATCCAGAGGCGCTCCCCAAATTCAATGCCCGCACTTCCACCCACAAAACGGGCATATTCGCGCACATTCTGGGCCATCTGCTCGGTGGTATTCCAAAAACTGCTAATTTGCGAGGCATAACATGCCACCGCTTCGATCTTGGCTTTTAAGGCCGCTTCATCAAAGGCTCGTACTGTAGGCAAAGCTGGGCCGGGTAACGTCTTGAGGGCTGTTTGAACGGCTGTGCTGCCAAATAAACGTGGTTTATCGCCGGAGTGGAAATGCAGCACTTCATTGGTTTCAGCAGCATAGGGGTATTCTTCATAAAAATAAACGGCAAAATTCGGCTTGGCCCCTTGCAACCCAAGAATCGCCAAATTACGCACGAGTTGATGATCTACATGATTACCTGCCGCTAGTGGAATATAGAGGGCTTGGAGGTCAACTCGTTGCCGATAATCCAAAACAAGTTTTAGCACTGGGTCATCGGGGTGAATTTCAGCAAAGAGCGAATCATAGCTGGGATAATAGACCTGTCCCTTTGCGTCCACCCGATAAATCGCATCCAGCCAATCGCCAAAGACAATTTTGGCCCCCAAACGCTCAATCGCCGCTTTATCTTCAGCCCGCCGCACGATATAAGGATTATCGCCCAAGCCCCAGCGTGGATGCAGGTCAAGGACAACGGGTGAAGCAGGCGGTGGTTGAGGAACATCTGCGACCGTCAGGGTCAATACCTCAACTGATTCACCTTGTTGTTTTAATGTAAACATTAACCCGCCGCAACTCAGAACGGCGTCATCGGCATGGGGAGAGAGAATGAGATGGGTCATGATATTGGTTAACTAGCTTTCTCAGGGACTGCCTCAGCAACAGGCAGTGTAAATGTAAAGGTACTGCCAACCCCCACCTGACTTTCGATGGTGAGCTCGCCTTTCATTAAATCAATCAGGTTGCGGGTGATGGCAAAACCAAGCCCCCACCCCGGTTGTTCGAGCGTATTGGAGGTACGAAAAAATTTTGTGCCAAGTTTCTGCAAATCTTCTGGTGCGATACCCACGCCAGTATCTTGAATGCTGACGCTGACTTTATCGTCAACTCGTTTAGCTGAGAGAGTGATTTTGCCACCGTTGGGTGTGTATTTGTAGGCATTACTTAATAGGTTGAGCAAAATTTGCAGGACGCGACTGGAATCGGCACTAATCGGTGGTAAGTTGACCTCAATTTCCTCAACAAATGTATGATTGCGCTCGTTAATCTGGGCCATAACATCGGTTTTGACCTGTTCGACCACATCCGGTAGTTTGACAGGTTCAATCGCCATACGCAATTGACCTGTTTCAATGCGGGTGATGTCGTTTAAATCATCTACCAGCATCCGCATTCGTTGGACATTATTCTGGATGGTCTTAACGAATTCCTGTTGCTTTTCGCTTAGTTGCCCAACAATCCCCAATAAGGAAGCATACCCACTAATGCTGGTCATGGGTACTTTCAATTCATGGGCCACAAAACCAACAAATTCTGATTTTGTTTTATCCGCTGCCTTGACCGCGTCATAAAGTCGGGCGTTTTCAATCGCAATCGAAGCCCGATCAGCCATACGCGACACCAATTCTTGGGCGTCCACATCAAAGGCATCAGCCCGATTGGCAGAAAACAGCACAACTCCGATAATAACATTTTCGCGGCGCACAGGGACACATAGAGTGGTATGGGCGGGTGCTGTGCCGGTAGGCGATAATTGTAGCGCGGCTGATTCTAATTCAAGCACTTGTGCAATCAAGGGATGCGTAAGTGGCAGTTGGGGTGTCTGTGAAAATTCATTTTCCTCGCCATAATTAGCGACTAGTCGGATAACCCCCGCTTCCCGATCTAAAAATCCCATGCTGGCGCTTTGAGCATCACATAGGCGCGATGACCATTCGAGGGTGAGTTTCATCGCGGCCTGTAAATCTAACTTTTCGTTTAACTGGCGGTCAATCCATTGCAAAATACGCAGTTCTTCTAGGCGGGCTTGTAATTCGGCATCGGTCTCACTATAGAGCCGAGCGTTATCAATAGCGACGGCAGCTTGGGCGGCAAAAGCAGCCAGAATTTCCAAATCTTCGTCAGAAAATAATCCGGTTTTGATGCGGTTATCCACGTAGACCACACCCGTACTTTGGCCGCGTGCTCGTAATGGGGTTGCCATGATGCTGCGCATTCCATGAATCATGATACTGACCTGACCAGCATAACGCGGGTCTTCTTGGGCATTGGTAGTGACGACGGGTTCGCCCGTTTCAAAGACTTGGCGGGTGATAGTTCGGCTAAAGGCGATGTCATCACTTTGCAGGGTTTCTTGGTCAAAGTTGCGGGCTACCCGTACCGCCAAATTGCCGTCATCATCCAGTAGCATCAAAAAACCGCGCTCGGCCCCCGAAAGCTGGATAATGGCATCCATCACCTGATCAAGTACCGTTTGCAAATTCAGGGATGAGCCAATGACTTTGCCAACCTCATAGAGGGCCGCCACTCGTTTTTGCTGGACGGTGTTTTTGCGTTCAGCTTGTACTTGGTCGAGCAATTCCTCCAACGAGCTAAGGCGCTGGTCAAAATATTGGGCATTGATTTTGCCCGTCTTAAGTTGAGTTCGTAGCAATGTAATATTTTGTCGGGCAGTAGTAACTGCCGTTTCCAATTCCTTGCCGCTGGGGCTAGGGTTTGCTTGATTATCCATGTGGGCTCTCCACCACCTGCTGATAATAACGACAATCCGATGTTAATGGGCAACGTTCACATAAAGGCTTACGTGCCTTGCAGATTTCGCGTCCATGCCGAATAAAGTTGAGATGGGCTGGATAAAATTCGTTGGCTGGGATAATAGCTTCTAGTTCATCATGAGCGCGGTCAGCACTTGTTTTTTCATCAATAAGGCCCAACCTTCCTGTGACACGATGGACATGGGTATCGACTGGAAAGGCTGGAATGTTAAACGCGAATAACAAAATAATCGCGGTTGTTTTGGGGCCAATACCATTCATTGAGGTCAACCAGTGTTTGGCTTCGACAACTGGCAAATCTTTCAAAAACTCTAGCGAGAGCTTACCCTGTTTTTCGGTGATATAAAGTAAGGCCTCTTGAATACGCGGCGCTTTTTGTTTGGCTAGACCGGCAGGCCGAATCGTTTCCTCAATTTTTTCTACCGGGGCATCACGCACACTTTCCCAATCGGCAAATTTGGCTTTGAGTGCAAAAAAAGCCTTATCACGATTAGTATCCGAGGTGTTCTGACTCAAAATTGTGCTGACTAACTCATCAACGGGTGGCAAGGCAGGCCGCCATTCGGGATAGCCATACAGAGTTTGTAATTTATCCCCAATACGACGATAGTGCGCACGACGAGCGGCTAATATTGTGGGATTTGGAACGCTGTTCGATGGTTGCGTCATAGTCAGCTTGTTTGGTTCACTTTAGACAATCAAATGTTCATATAATAAATCAGGCGTCAATTCTGGCACGACCGATTCGCGGCTGCGCAAGGTCAATGAGGCGGCTGTTACACCTAAACGCATGGCCTCATCCAAACTCAAATCATTGACAAGCCCATAAATGACTCCTCCGGTTAGTGCATCCCCGGCCCCTGTCGAGTCTACTACCTCAGTTTTACGCGCTGGGATAAGACCCGCCTCATTGGAATTAGCATAGGCTACCCCAAATTCACCTAATGTCACAATCACAATTTCCGGTCCCATCCCCACCAGTTGTTTGGCCGCCTGAATGGAGCGGTCAATATCGTGAGATGGGTCAGGAATATCACATAATGGCACTGTTTCCGACCCATTAGGGGTAATGAGATAAACTTTGTCCAAAAATGGGCGAATTTTGCTGGCACGGGCAGGCGAAGTTGGGTCTACCACGAGCGGCACGTCATAGGCTTCACAAAGTTCCACAATTTTAGCAACGGCCTCGGCGCTGATATTCAAGTCGGTGACGACCATGTAGGCATCCTCAAATAAAGATGCTCTTTGTTGCAGATAGTCGGGATCAAGCCGCTGCATAATATCATAATCGCTAACAGCCATTGCCAAATCGCCCTTGTCATCCATAATGGCGACATAGCTCCCCGAACGACCATCCGAAATTTGCAGGATATGGGTCACATCCACCCCGGCGGCAGCAGCATGGGCCATCATGAGATCGCCTTGGGAATCGTCACCCACCACAGAAAGAAGGACGACCTCGACTTCGAGGCGTGCCAAATTTTCGGCAATATTGCGCCCAACCCCACCAAAACTGCTGCTTACCCGTCCCGGATTAGAGGTCGCGGGTTGCGGCAGGGCATAGGGATATCCTTTGATGTCAAAGCCAGCGGCACCTATCACCAGCACATGACCGTCTTCTTGCATGGCTGTCTTCACCTTCCCACCAAAAACCGGTTAAGGAATGCTATACTTACAATGGCAATTGTGCATCAATGCGAGATTTACGTCAAAATTTAACTACCATTCCACAACGGGCCAGACTTTAGTATCGTATAGGCTGTAAGATTAATCCAATCCGTGCTTTTCTCCCAACCAAGCAGGTTTGAGTTCTGAAACTGATGTAAGTATGCTTAACACAGCCCCTTTTCCCCAATTAGAAGTTATTGATCAGGCCCTTGAAGCCAACGATTTGCGTAAAGCCGAAATGACCATTGCTCGGCTATTGCGGTCGGATACGGCCACGGATCTGCGTGCCCAATTGCTGTTGCGGCGAGCGCGGGTACGTTTGTTGAACGGACGGCCCGACGAAGCCTTGGAGGATAGCCAAGAAGTAATCACCCTTGCGCCATCGCTGGGGGAAATGCCCGAAGTCAAAATGACCCTCGGCGATATTCATTTGTCGCGTTTCATGTTGGCGGAGTTAGGTTTTTCTGTTCGCAGCGACACCGACCGCGCCCTTGAATATTACAATGAGGTCTTGGCTAGGCATCCTCATTTTAAACAGCGGGGTTGGGTGTATTATCAGCGCGGACGCATTTTTTTGAGCGAAAATCGGGTAGATGAAGCGGTCGCCGATTTTGAAGAAAGCCTTCGCCGTGAGCGCCGCCCCCATGCCTTGCACGCCTATTGTTATGAGCGGTTGGGTTTTATTGCGATGTATGAGCATCGCCAAGTGGCTCAGGCCCTCGATTTTTTCAATCGGGCCATTGATGCCTATCCTATGGGTGAAAATGCCGCGTGGCTGGTGCAAGTCCACATTTTACGCAGTCGGGTATTACGTGAGTTGGGTGATTTTGAAGCCGCCCTGACCGCAGCATCGAAGGCGCTCAATTCATTAGATGCCAGCACTCCTAATTATCGGGCCGCGCTGACCGAAGCCCATCTTGCGGTTGGCGAAATTTTGGCGCTCATCCCTCGCCGCGAGAATGAAGCGATTGAGCATCTATTGGAATTTTTGCAAACCAGCAAACGTCCTTTGGGGATGGATGTCACATGGAGCCGCGTCTATGAAACGATGGGCGACCTGTATTTCAAGCTGGAGAAATCAGAACAGTCGGTCGAAGCCTATCAGACCTGTTTGGTTTTTAATCCCCTACATCCATTGGCAGTCAACGTGCATTATCAAATTGCCCGCTGCCATTATCGAACGCGCCAATATGAAAAAGTGATTACCTCGATTGATAAACTGCTCGAAACCGCTGAATCGGATATGCAGTGGATTGGCGATTATCGCGTCTTTAATGTCTTAGGGAATGCTCATTTTGCATTAGAGCAATATCACAAAGCGGCGCAAGCCTATCATCGGGCCGTTGAACTTGCGCCATCGAATGCTGAAGGGTTAGATAAAATCAAGAAATATCTGCAATTTTCGGAAGAACTGGCTGGCGCGTAAAGTTTTTTACTCCACCTGTGGTAATCCTGTGCATGGATAATAGGCTTGCCCCAAAACGATTCGATAATCCACCGCCCGATTAGGGTCTGGTTTGACCGTCACATCCGAATTTTGCAGCCCCATCGCCCTTACCAGTACATCCACACTGCTACCTTTGGTGTCACCTGTAAAATCATAGATGGTACTTTGTTCGACTGTTTCCTCTACTGGCTCGGCGTTGATGGTTGCTACCAACCCCTCCCATGCTAAACGCTGCTGGGCGACAACATCCATCCCCTCAATCCCACTGGCATTAACAATCTCAATATCGGGATTTTCATTGAAGAGACGGTTCTGGGTAGGGGGTGTCAAAAATTCTTGGACGACCTGTTGGATGGCCGCAGGGCGCATTTTGAGCACCATCGCCCCTTGATTGGTTGTAAAGTCAGTCACATCGTTGCGGCTGATATAGTGGCTTTCAATCATACGTGGGTCAAGATTTACCCCAATCGAAACCAATGACAAAATTTCGGGTAGGGATAAATCGGTTTCGATGGTGTCTTGGAATTCTGACCACAAGTCAGGAATGGAACCCCAGAGGTTTTTGGCACTGAATTGTTCCCACATAGCCCGTAGCAGCATCTGGTGGCGGCGGTTGCGGTCAAAATCGCTGGTAGTGACACGGGATCGCGCATACCAGAGTGCAGTTGAACCATTCATATGATGCAAACCGGGATTCAGTGTTACTAAAATCCAATTAGCAGGTAGATTAGGATTGAGGTCGTCGGCTTTGAGACGGTAATCTTGCAATTGGCAATCCACCACCATATCAATGCCATCGAGGGTATCTATAATGCTCTCAAATCCAGTGAAGTTGACCTTGGCATAGCGGTCAATCGTGATGCCAAGATTATATTGAATCGTAGCTTCTAATAGGGCAGGCCCACCCCCCTCGTAGTCCATCAAATCCCCATGCAGCGAAGCCGTGTTGATGCGGTCATACCCATAATCGGGGATATAGACGTATAAATCACGTGGCAGGGACAGCATATTGACTGTGCCCTTTGTTTTATTGACCAACACAATTACCAAAACATCGGTGCGATAGGCTGGGTCATTGGGCCGTTTATCACTGCCAATCAACAGAACCGTCAATGTATCATCCTCACCCGATGGATTCACCCCTTCAACCGATGTAGGAGCAAGGCTGGGTTGAATGAGCGTGGGAGTGATGGAGGGGGTTAAGGATGGAGATGGTGTGACGGTGGGGGTCGCCGTATTAGAAGGTGTATAAGTTGCTGTGAAAGTGAAGGTCGGCGTAAACGTATTGGTTGAAGTTGCTGTCAAAGTAGGCGTTTGTGTACCTGTCAGGGTGACAGTTGGTGTACTGCTGGGTGTGTAGGTCAAGGTTGGGGGTAATGGGGTATGGGATGGAATGGGTGTGCTGGTCAAGACCGCCGCGATTGCAAAAGCGGTTTGGGTGGCGTCGAGTTGTTGAATGGATTGACTAATGGCGGCAGCGGTCGAGGTGCTGTCGGTCTGGCGTAATTCACGGACGCGCCACGCATAGGCAATCGCAAATAGGCCCGCCACAAGCCCCACGACAAATAGGCTGACCAATACATACAAACCGGATTGAGATGTTCTTTTTGGGGATGACATAGGCTCAAAATAGCAGTAAAGGAGACCCGATAATGCCCCAAATCATACAACAGCGTAGGCAATCCGCGCCAACCGCTGTAAAATAGCCTTAAACATTGAAGCATGGCAGAGGATTGGCGTTTGATGTCAGTATTGCATGTAATTGGCGGTGGGTTGGCAGGCTCAGAAGCCGCATGGCAGGCCGCCGAGCAGGGCATTGATACCATCTTATACGAAATGCGTCCTCAAAAAAACACTCCGGCCCATATGACGGATCGTTTGGGCGAACTGGTATGTAGCAACTCACTCGGGTCAGATTTACCCGATCGCGCTTCGGGCTTGCTAAAAAATGAACTACGCCATTTAAATTCGTTATTGATGCGTGCCGCTGAAGTTGCTTCAGTTCCAGCAGGTGGAGCGCTGGCGGTGGATCGTCAGAAATTTGCCGATGAAATTGAAGGGGCGATTCTGTCCCATCCACGTATCACGCTTATCCGTGAAGAAGTGACCCGTATCCCCAGCGACCCAACAATCATTGCTAGTGGCCCGCTCACTTCCCCCGCCCTAGCTGCTGATATTGGACGACTGGCGAGTGAGAAATACCTCTATTTCTATGACGCTCTGACCCCTCTTATTATCGGGGATTCCATTAACATGGACATCGCGTTTCGCGCCAATCGGTGGGGGCGTGGCGAAACTGAAGATGGCGATTACGTCAACTGCCCAATGAATAAAGAGGAATATGATAGGTTTGTTGCGGCGTTGGTGTCAGCAGAACGCATTGAATTGCGTGACTTTGAACGGGAAGACCTCCATTTTTTTGAAGGTTGCCTACCGGTTGAACAGATTGCGAGTCGGGGTGAAAAAGCCCTCGCCTTTGGGCCAATGCGTCCAGTTGGTATCTTTGACCCGCGCACTGGTAAACGTCCCTATGCCGTTGTTCAATTGCGCCAAGATAATCTCGCGGGGACACTGTACAATCTGGTGGGTTTTCAGACCAATCTTAAGTGGCCCGAACAAGAACGGGTCTTTCGGCTAATCCCGGGGCTGGAAAACGCCAAATTTTCACGGCTTGGTCAGATGCACCGCAATACCTTCATCAACTCGCCTATGTTATTGCAGCCCACTTTGCAATTTAGGACGCGGCCAGACTTGTTTTTTGCGGGGCAAATTACTGGGGTTGAAGGTTACGCAGGCAATATTGCGACTGGGTTATTGGCTGGCATCAACGCCGCGAATTTGTTGAATCGCAAGCCCCTATGGACACTCCCTATCACCTCAATGATTGGCGCACTTTGCCATTATGTCACCCATGCCGAATCCAACCATTTCCAGCCGATGAAGGCCAATTTTGATTTGCTGCCTAAATTTGACGAGTACATCAAAGATAAGCAAAAACGCAAGATGGCCTATGTCAATCGCGCCCTGCATGACCTTGACCATTACGCCGCTGAACACGGCTTTGCAATATTATCTCCAACCAACTAAAGGGAATTTGGGTCTATGTTAAAAGCAAAACGGTTATTCATTGTGTCGGCCATGTTGTGTGGGGTCATTATAATTGGGTTGGTTCTGTATCAAGGCAATTCACCCCAAGTCAAATCGGTGCAGGCACAAGACCATACCCCGGTGGCTACGGAAGAACCGAGCAATGCCGATGCTCCGCCCTATTTTGACGGGGAACGTGCTTTAGAATTTGCCGCCATGCAGGTTGATTTTGGTGTCCGCCCTGTCGGGAGTGAAGCCCTCACTAAAACAGGCGATGCGATTATCGCTGCTTTAGAAACCGCTGGCTGGGAAGTTGTGACCCAAGAGTTTCCTTATGATGCGAATGGTCAAATTTATCCGGTGCGTAATATCATTGCCAAACGCGGCAATGGGCCGATTACCATGCTGGCCTCACATTATGACACCCGCATGATTGCCGATAATGATCCCGACCCTTTGCTACAAGGCGACCCTGTGCTTGGGGCCAATGACGCTGCCAGTAGTGCTGCTGTTTTGCTTGAGATGGCTGAAGCTATCAATGACCATTATGAAATCACCGAAAATAATCAAATTTGGCTGGTGTTTTTTGATGCTGAGGACAATGGCCGTATCCCCGGCTGGGATTGGATTCAGGGGTCGCGTTATATGGCTGCCCATTTAGATGAATTTGGGGTTATGCCCGAAGATTTTAACCTGATGATTTTGTTTGATATGGTGGGTGAAGCAGATACCGACCGTGAATATATCGGTTTTAACATGGAAACGGAAAAAGTCGGCCAGAAATTTTATTACGAAAGCAATTCTTTCCGGAATGCCCCCGAACAAACTGCCGCCATTTGGCAGACGGCCAATGACCTAGGATTTGCCGACCAATTTGCCCCCGAAACACGCTATAACCTGATTGATGACCATATGCCGTTTGTCGAACTTGGCATCCCGGCAGTCGATATAATTGATTTTGATTATCCCTATTGGCACACCACCTCCGATACACTGGATAAATTGAGCGCCACCAGCCTAGATCGGGTGGGGAGTGTGGTCGAGATGTATTTACTTCAAACAGGAGTATTACAGGTTAAACCAGAATGATTAAGAACTTTTCCCTTGCTGCGCGTGTCGAGAAATTACCAGACTACCCGTTTGCAATTATCGGGCAACGGTTACATGAATTACGGATGCAGGGCCGCGAGATTATTCAAGTGGACATGGGCAGTCCTGATTTGCCACCACCGAGTGCTGTAATCGAGACACTGGCAACGGTCGCATCGCAGCCGAATAAACATGGTTATGCGGGTTATCGTGGTACGCCCGCTTTTCGCAAATCGGTGTCGCGTTATTACGATGATCGTTTTGGTATCCAATTAGACCCTGAACGTGAAGTATTGCCGCTGATTGGCTCTAAAGAGGGCATCGTCAATTTTATGTTGGCGACAGTGGGGCCGGGGGATGTGGTACTCGTGCCGAGTTTGGCCTATCCTGCCTATGCTATGGGCGCGCAATTGGCCGAAGCTGAAGTCTATATCATGCCAATGCGTGCTGAAACCAATTTCCTGCCTGTGTTCGAGGATATTCCCGAAGAGGTACGCCGACGGGCTAAATTGTTATGGTTGAATTACCCCAATAATCCAACCGGGGCGTTAGCATCATTGGCGTATTACGAACAAGCCGTCGAATTTTGCCGGAAATATGGCATTATGTTATGTTCCGACAATCCCTATTTTGAACTAGTCTATGATGGGGAACCCATTGCGCCCAGTGCTTTGTTACCTGATGGGGCGAAAGACATCACTATCGAATTTATGAGTCTTTCCAAATCGCATAATATGGCAGGCTGGCGGCTGGGGGCGGCGGTTGGTAATGCCGAGGCATTGGCGGCCCTGCTCAAAGTAAAAAGCAATGTGGACAGTGGGCATTTCCACGCCATTTATGAAGCGGGTATTACGGCACTTGACACGACTCCGCACGAATGGATTGCCGAACGCAATAATCGTTATGCCGTCCGCCGTGATAAGATTATTGCGGCCCTGCCTAAGATTGGCCTCGAAATTGACGCTCCACCGCGTGGCTCGCTATATGTGTGGGCACGGGTACAAGGGGGCGATGACGTGGCCTATACTGAACGCTGCCTGATGGAAGCTGGAATTTCAATGGCGGCAGGCTCAATTTATGGTGAAGATGGGCGTGGATATGTCCGTATGAGCTTGGGCATCCCTGATGATACGCTCGATCAGGCCCTCGATAAACTTATCAAATTGTGGAACACATAAAGATCAAGCAAATTGGGTAAGAGTGATTGATCAATCACTCTTACCTTTAGGCAAAAGGAGTAAAATCTTACGGCTAAACATACGCATATAGACAACTTCACTGAACGGGCCTTCTTGGTCGGGATTGAAATTCGTGGCTCACGACCTTTGCTTTCCGTCGAGGATTCGCTTGAAGAATTAAAACTATTGGCCGATACGGCGGGCATGACGGTTGTGGGTCAAGCCTATCAGCGCCTCAATCGCATTGTCCCCGGCACATTTATTGGCCCCGGCAAGGTTGAAGAGATTAAAGAAACGATTACTAATTTACCCGCTGATGTGGTCATTTTTGACGACGAACTCTCACCCCGTCACCAACGTGAGCTAGAAGAAGCCTTCGGTGAAAATATCAAAGTCCTTGACCGCTCGGCTCTCATCCTCGATATTTTTGCCCAACATGCGACTACCCATGAAGGCCGTTTGCAAGTTGAATTGGCGCAGTACGAATATCGTCTGCCCCGTTTGACCCGTCAATGGACACACCTTGCTCGTCAAGCCGGTGGTGGTGGTGGACGTAGTGGGAATGGCGGGGTTGGTTTGCGGGGGCCGGGTGAAACCCAATTGGAAGTTGACCGCCGTGAAGTTGGGCGACGGATTAGCAAACTGAAGGAAGAGCTCGAAAATGTGCGCGGGCATCGTCAGCGCCAACGCCAACAACGTGAGAAAGCCGGCCTCCCTGTTATTGCACTGGTCGGCTATACCAACGCTGGCAAATCCACCCTGCTGAATACATTGACCGGGGCGGATATTTATGTCGCCAATCAGCTATTTGCCACGCTCGACCCAACCACCCGCAAAACCGTGCTGCCGGGGGGTAAGGCCGTGTTGTTTTCCGATACGGTAGGGTTTATCCAGAAACTGCCTACTACCCTGATTGCGGCGTTTCGAGCCACGTTGGAAGGCATCAACGAGGCGGATTTGCTGCTGCATGTAGTGGATGCGACCCATACCAATCTGATGGAGCAACTTGAGGCGGTTGAGGACACATTGGCCGAAATTGATGTGCCACGCATCCCCAAGATTTTGGTACTTAACAAGATTGATATGGCCGAAGGTGGCAAGCCTGATACTGAGAAATTTGCTAGTCTTGGCTACAGCGCGATTGTGGGGGTATCGGCTCTAGAGAAAATCGGCATCCAAGATTTACTGCAAGCCGTGGAAGATGTCATGAAGACTACGCTTGTACCCATTCGTGTGTTGCTGCCCTATAGTCAAGGCGAACTGCTGTCGTGGATTCATACGCGAGGTGTGGTGGATCGTGAAGAGCATACCCAAGAAGGGGTGTTGATTGAAGCCCATTTGCCAGCGCGGGCTGTCCAACGGGTCGAGCAGTTTTTTGAGTCCACGTCGCCGGATATTGAGGAAATTTGAACAAATGCACAAACCTGATGCTTGAGTCAGGACGCATTTTCCTGTAGCGTAGTAAGACACAATTTTTAAAACGTAATACGTTGATGGCGAAAAGTACGAAATTTGGCACAGTCCAGAGAGTGGTCGCCGCTGAGAATACCACCTGTTGCCCTTTCCGAAAGACACGCCGGAGTAGCCAGAGTGAAACGGAATCCGAGTAACTCAAGGTCGGGAGCGCCCGTTATCGCGCCGAGTTAATAAATTTTTTGAGAATTTAGAACTCAGTGAGGTCGCACGCTGACAGGCGGCGATAAATCAAGGTGGCACCACGAGCATCACGCCCACTCGTCCTTGAATGGATGGATGGGCGTTTTTGTTTCTCTGTTAGCAGTGTGGTGCAAATCAAGAGCTTATAAGGAGTTTAAGTCGCAGATGCAACGTATATTAGCCGCAGAAATTGGGGCGCATGTTGGCGAACGAGTCCGGTTGCAAGGGTGGTTGCACATCCTACGAGCCTTGGGTGAGGTCAATTTCCTCGTCCTGCGTGATCGCTCCGGTGTTGCCCAAAGCGTCCTTACCCCTGCCGAATTAGCCCCACTAGAAGGGCTGACGGTCGAATCAGTTATTGAAATCGAAGGCAAAGTAATTGCAGCCCCACCTGCCCCCGGTGGTTTTGAACTACATGAAGTCAGCGTGCGGGCCATTACCCCCGTTACTGAGCCACCCCCTATTGAAATCAACAAAAAACAGATCAACGCTTCCTTGCCTATCTTTCTTGACCATGCCGTAATCGGCCATCGTAATCCTGAACGACGGGCAGTGTTGAAGCTCTCCGCAGGGGTAATGCAAGGCTTTCGTTCAACCTTGAGCGGTTTGGATTTTACTGAAATCCAGACACCTAAATTGGTGGCGTCCTCAACTGAGGGCGGGGCCGAGGTCTATGCCGTTGAACATTTTGACAAAATGGCCTATCTTGCCCAAAGCCCCCAATTTTACAAGCAGATTATGGTGGGCGTGTTTGAACGTGTGTTTGAAGTGGGGCCAGTCTTCCGGGCCGAAAAACATTCAACCCGCCGCCATGCCAATGAATATGTCAGCCTCGATGTGGAGTTTGGTTTTATCGAAAACCATTTTACCGTCATGCGTTTGCTGACACAGGTGATTGAAGGGATTTTGAATCACCTTGCCGCCTGCCATCCCCATGAGTTGACTTTGTTAAAAGTGGTTATGCCTAAAATTGCCCACGATGACGCGACCCAAACTTTCCCCCATATTCGTTTCCATGAGGCCCAAGCCTTGCTGACGGAAAAATATGGAGTGACGGATGCCATTGGTGAACCCGATCTAACCCCTGAACATGAGCGCCTGTTGGGCCAATGGGCTTTAGAGACCTATGGCAGTGATTTCCTGTTTGTCGTGGGCTATCCGATGAAAAAACGCCCCTTTTATACCCATCCCAATCCCGAAGAACCCGAATTCAGCAATTCTTTCGATCTGTTGTTTCGTGGAACCGAATTGGTCACGGGCGGTCAGCGGTTGCATCGGTACGAGGACTACATTACCTCGGCCCAAAAACGTGGCTATGCGCTGGAGCCTTTTGAGAAATATTTTGAGGCATTTAAATATGGAATGCCACCGCACGGGGGTTTCGCCATCGGCCTAGAACGTTTTGTCATGCAGCTTTGCAACCTAGACAATATCCGACTGGCAACCCTCTTCCCGCGTGATATGCACCGCTTGACGCCCTGATTTACCCATAGGCATAAAAATGAAAAAGGACGGTGTTGAGCCGCCCTTTTTTGTTTTCAATTTGGATGGTGGGATTAGGTTATTTCACCACTGGAATGTCATATTGTTTGACACCCGCTGGCAAACCTACATAGGGTGAATAGACCCAACCCTGAACCCCTTGATAGCTGATGAAATACCATGCGCCGTTGCTGTTGCGACCCAACACCGTGAATTCACCGTCTTGGGGCAGCAGACCAATAATTTCGGCACGGGTCGTTGCGCCATTGCGGATATTCAATTCTGAGAAGGCCACCCCTGATACACCCGTAAAGAGGTCGCTTTGAGGTTGCTCGGTCACTGGGACACTGGCTAGTGTGCCGCTGACGGCAATAAAGCGTTTGGATACCCAGCCAGTACGACCATCTTTCAAGTCAATCAGCAACCATGCCTCATCGCTCGTCTTGCCCAAGATGGGGAAACGTTGATAGAGGAATACCTGCGCGATACGGCTAAATTGCAGGCCGGGGCCGCCACGAACATTGAGTACATCCGCACCAATATTGGCAATCGGGCCAGCCGGGACGGGGGTAATCGTGGCTTGCAGAGCGGGGCGACCATTGCCACTGGAAGGTACAGGTTCCCAATCTACGGAAACACCCGCGAAGCCCCCCGCATCATAATATTCGACCCGCAGATTATGATCACCACTCTTCAGGGTTTTCTGAACACTGTAGACAGTGAAATCGCCTTTGGGTTGCCACTGGTCAATTACCAATTGGTCATCAATCCACAGTCGGATACCATCATCTGCACCCGCCGAGAATTGCCATTGACCGCTTTCAAACGTAAATGTCCCTGTCCAACGGGCCGAAAATTGATCCACTGGTAGCAGGGTGTCTGGGCTATTAGAGGCCCAATTAAAATTCAAGATGCGTTCATTGCGGGTAACGATTGGACTACCAATAAGTTTGGAATTAGAAAAATAGGAAGCACGCCATGGGGCGGTTAAATTGGCTTGGCTATCACTAGGCTTAACAAGTAATCCAAAGAGGAAGGCCACTACCAGTAGGCCAGAGAGGATAAAAGCTGTCCATTTTTGCATGTGACGTATCCTTAAGTTTTATTTCCCAAAAGCAGCGCCATTACTTGTGATTGTATGTCATACATCAATCGGCGTATGCGTCAATCTTGACCATGTTTTGAGAATACATCGGCACAAACTAAAGCGCAAGTCTTGTCAGGTATCAACCCGCCAAGAGCAGGGCAACATTATAGCGTACAAAATTCTAACCACAAGTATCCAATCAGCTAACTTATACAAACATTGTTTGTCGGTGACTGACAGCCTAGTGTATACTCGCTAAATGGTCAGGGTAAATTTCAGGCAGAAAGTCGCTAATTTTTAGGAGAATGATCATGACGGATCAATATCAGGGGTACACACCGCCACCCGGTCAACAGTATCCGCAACAACCACAATATCCACAGCAACCTCAATACCAGCAACCCCAATATCAACAACCCGCTGCGCAGCATCAACCAGCCCCGCAAACGGAGTTTTATCAGCAACAAGCGGTTGGTAGTAATGTTGCTGCTGGTTCGACTGCCGATAGTTTGTCATCCAATGAGTTTTTGGTTGAGATTGATGGGGAGCGGGCGACGGGTGTTTTTGCCATTGCTGGTTTAAGCTCATATAGCCTCAAGATGGAAGATGGCAAGCCTGTAGGTATGGATTTCCCGCCTATTGTTGTGACCAAGATGGTGCAGCAAGATTCCAATTTGCCCTTTAATCGCTGGACACGCGAAACTGTGGCGGCCCGGGGTACGCGCCTACCCACCCGCAATGTAGCTATTATTGCGATGGACGAAGGGGTCGAGACGCGCCGTTGGATTTATCACAAGGCGTGGATTAGTAATATTCGCTTCTCAGATTTTGATACCGCGTTGGATTTTCTGATTGAAGAGAAAATTACTATCCAGCACGGCGGGGTGGAAGAAGTCTGGACACGCTAAATTTTTGGGCGTGTGAATGACCACATAGAACGATATGAACGGGGGCAGAGTTAACCACTCAAGCCCCGTTTTGCTTTAGATAGAGGATATGCCAATGCGTGCCAAACGACTTGTTCAATCCTACCTTTTCATCGGGTTAGGTAGCCTACTGATAGGGTTATGGTTGAGCGCCTGTGAGACCCCCGCAACCTCAACCCCCACTGAACCCATTATGCAAGCTAGCAAGACCATCAACCCGATTTTGCCAACTGCCCGGTTGGATAATTCAATTGGGCACAGTGACCCAACGAGCGCGGCCTTAGCGGGTGAAGGTGAACCTAGCCAACCTGCTCAGACGCCTACCCCCCTACCCACACTAGATATCCTCCCCCTTCAAGCAGTTGCCGATGACGGCACAGTGCTGCAATTTGTGTTTTATGCTGGGCGATCCATTCAAGCACCCACCGTCATTTTGTTACATGATGCTGGCAAAAATGGCGATGAATGGACAAGTTTTGCCATGCCCTTGCATGAATTGGGTTACAACGTCTTTGTGCCTGACCAGCGGGGTTATGGCGATAGTGGTGGATTGGTGGATTGGTCAATAGCGGTCGCGGATGTGCAGGCTCTCAGCACTTCGATTGTCCGGTTGGGGTTGGTATCGCCAAACTCAATCGCATTGATTGGTGCAGGAACAGGTGCGAATTTGGCAATTGCGGCGTGTGCCCAACTCCCTACCTGTATTACCGCCATCGCTGTGAGTCCACAAAATAGCGCTGATAGCCTTGACGTCACGACCTCCATAACAGCATTGGGCAGTCGTAGCCTCTTGATTGTAAGCGCGGATGATGATGAGATTGGGCAGACAGTGGCTGAGCAATTGAATAGTCAATTCAGCGGGGATCATTTTTGGCAAAGTTATACGAGCGGGGGGCGTGGGACAAATTTGCTAATTAGTCAACCCGATTTGCCACAGCGGATAGCCGAATGGTTGCAAACACGGCTGGCAATCCCCTAAATAAAACAGAAAACCCCGGTACATTTAAGTAAAAACCGGGGTTCCTGTTAAGATTTTTCAAAAAATCTAATTTTAAAACAAGCTCCTGAGGAGGGACTCGAACCTTCAACCCATCGGTTAACAGCCGATTGCTCTGCCATTGAGCTACTCAGGAATATCAAACTACTGTGTGGAAAAAGATACCAGAACGAATTCAGCCTGTCAAGAGTTTTTTGAGATACTCCGATGGCGCTTTAATCGAAAAGAGCCGAGATAATTTCGGCCCTTTCAGATAATAGCGGATGAAGGCATATGGATTTACTTCAGGGCATAAGTTACAGGTTTACCGCCCAATGCTGACATACAGATAGGGTGACGATGTTTGTTTGAAGTAAGGATGCAGCTTTCCCCAGCTTTGATTACCACATCTTCGCCGTCCATTGACAGCCAAGCGACACCGTCAATAACCAGAAGTTGTTGATATGTGGCCTTGATGAAGGCGTTTTGACAGGGTTGCAAATCAATCAATTCAACCGCTGATTCCATCTGCGGCAAGGTCAGCCCGAAAGAAAAGGAGCGAAGTTCAGTACGATTTTGCAGGGTCATAATCATTGATCCTTTGCATAGTTCACTTTGTAGCACATCTCTTATGTCGGGCGAAAATCTTACGTGGTGCATTTCCCCCTAAATACTGGGAGGGTTGAATTTGCAAAATATCACTTGGTAGAAAAGGCCAGCATATCGCCGCTGAACCATATATAATTAGGCCGGTTCAAGGAGATTTATAACCCATGTTTAAAATACGTATCGGGTTCATTATATTTATTATCTGTTTTATACTTGGGGCGATGCCTAGCAATGGGCAGGGTAGCCGCGTTCGATTTGTTTCCACCCAATTTAATACTGCCGAGGAAAGCGTCAAATTTCGAGAAATTTTGGCGACTTATGGGGATGTCGAATTTATCGGGCAAGAAGAAACGCCCCTCTTAAATATGATGGATGCTGAGGCTTCAATGGGTGAGGGAACCATTGACGTCATAGGGGCTTTACATGGCACATTCCCAACCTTAGCCGAAAAAGAGTATCTAACCAACCTTAGTGGTTTGCTGCGTGACATTGATGCCGAAAACGATGTCATTGATGATTTTGAAGCATTCGGTCGGCTTGGCACAGCCAATAACCAATACTATATTCCTTGGATGTTGGCGACGTTCATCATGGCTGCGAATGTCAAAGCCCTGCCCTACTTACCCGAAGAGGCCGATTTAAATGCCCTAACTTGGGAGCAACTGGCCCAATGGAGTCAAAATATCTATGATGCGACAGGCCAGAATAAACTCGGCTTTCCCGTAGACGGCCTCATGCACCGTTTGATTCAGGGCTATCTATATCCCTCTTTTACTGGGAGTATGGTGACGGGTTTTCGCAGCCCCGAAGCCGCTGCTATGTTTGAATTTGTCCGGGACGACTTGTGGCCCTATGTAAATTCTGATTCCCTCACCTATAGTTTTATGCAAGAACCCTTGCTAGCGGGGGACGTATGGATTGCCTTTGACCATGTGGCTCGACTAGTAGATGCGTTTAAACAACGCCCTGATGAATTTGTGGCTTTTCCGGCTCCGGCCGGGCCAGCAGGTCGCGCCTATATGGGGGTAATTGTTGGGCTGGCTATCCCCAAAAACGCACCCAATCCAGATGGGGCAGAGGATTTAATCCGCTACTTGCTATCGCCAGAAGTGCAGGGCCAAATCTTGACTGAGTTGGGCTTTTTCCCTGTGATCAACAACCTCAATTTCACGAGTTTACCTGAAGGCATTGTTAAAGAAGCTACTGCCGTCAGTGCGATGAGCAGTGCCCCTGATACCATAGCTGGTTTATCGCCAGTGGGTCTAGGGGATCGGGCCAATGATGTGAATCAGGTTTACCGGGATACATTCTTACGGATTGTGCTGGATAGTGAGGACATCCAAACGGTGCTGACTGAAGAGGCCACCGAATTGCAGGCTATTTTGAACGACACTAAGGCCCCTTGTTGGCTCCCTGACCTACCAAGCATAGGGGCTTGCCAGATTGAATAACGTACTAGGTAACGAATGGAAAGAATCATAGACGATGAAGTTAACCTTTTTAGGCGGCGCGGATGAAGTGGGCGCTAGTAGTACCTTAATCGAAATATCTGGCAAACGTTTGCTAGTTGACGCTGGGATTCGCATTTCCAGCCGATCCACACGGGGCATTGAAAGCGATCAACTGCCAGATTTGCGCCAAATCAGTGAGGTAGGCGGGCCAGATTATCTGCTCGTTACCCATGCCCACACCGACCACACAGGCGCTCTGCCGCTCATTTTAGAGCAATATCCGCATGTCCCTGTTATTGCTACCGCCCCGACCCTAGCTTTAGTACGGGTGTTGCAAGCCGACGCGCAGATGATTATGAAAAATCGGCACGAAGAAGAGGGCGAACTGCCGCTGTTTGATGAAATCGCCGTCCAAAGATTGTTGGATGCGTTTCAATTAGTCGAATTTCGCCAGCCTGTCCGTTTGGGCGATGGCCTACAAGTGACCTATCATCCAGCGGGACATATCCTCGGCGCAGCCACATTGGTCATTGAAAGCGATGAAGGCATTCTTACCATGTCCGGCGACCTTTCCATGACATCTCAACGAGCGGTGGTCAAGGCGGATCTGCCGCGCATCAAAAGCGATTTTTTGGTTTTGGAAAGTACCTATGGTGGCAAGCTCCATGCCAATCGTTTGGCGGAAGAAAAACGTCTGATTGAAACGCTCAAGGGTGTGATTGAACGCGGGGGCAAGGCCATTATTCCAGCGTTTGCTTTGGGGCGTGCCCAAGAAGTGTTGCAAATTTTGCTGAACTTTCGAGATGAAATTGACGCGCCAGTATGGGCTGATGGCATGGTACGCTCGGTCTGTCGTAGCTATAACCAATTTCGTGATCTACTTCCCGAAAAAACCGTCAAATTGGCGGGCGAGGATGATTTATTTTTCCGCAAGAATATCAAAGCTGTGCAAAGCCCTGTCCAGCGTGAAGAAATTGCTCGTTCGGAAGGGCCAGCGATTATCGTGGCAAGCAGCGGGATGTTGACAGGCGGGCCGTCAGCTGCCTTTGTGCGTTGGTTGGCGGATGATGAGCGCAATGCTATTTTCCTGACCGGGTATCAAGACGAAGAATCACCGGGGCGCTTTGTGCAGCGCATGGTCAAAGAGCGCCAAGAAGGGAAAGAAGTGACACTGCGGATTGATAACACGACGGTGACACTGCGCTGCGAAATCGGCACCTATTCGCTGTCCGCCCATGCTGATGATCAGGAATTGGTGAATATCGCTGATTCACTGGGAGCAGAACATGTTGCATTGGTACACGGCGACCCCGGTGCACGCAGTACCCTTGCCGCCCATTTACGTGAGCGCGGTAAACATGTCCATATGCCTGTTTCGGGTCGCAGCATTGAAATGAAATTTTCAGCCCGACCTTGGGCACTTGGGACGCTCAAAAAAGGTGGGGAAGCCCGCCCCCTTGATCCAGCTCTGTTGTGGGAATCACTCAAGGAATCAGCCGGGAGCTATTTTAGTGCACGAGAATTGGCGATTGCTTGGTGGGGTGATGAAAACCGAGCTAGTGAAGCTAATGCCATTTTGGAAACGGATGGGGTTTATTTTGCGGCGGATTGGCGTCGCACCCATACCTATAAAGTGCGTAGCGAAGAACAGGTCAAACGCACCCAACGTCAGCGTGGCATAATGGCGGCCTATCCTGATATTGTCGGCAAAATTGCGGTGCTGCGGGATGTCAATGGTAAGCCGCGTGTTGGGATTGTTGAAGAGACCGGGATTGATTCCTTCAAAGCGACAGCCCTGAAAGCGAAGGGGCGCAATTACCCCGGTGATGCGCTGTTGTGGATTATCGGCAAAATGGATGACGCGCCCAAGCTAGAAGGCAAGGGGCGAATTGCGACCCTGAATGCCATGCTGCAACAAGCCGAGGCCATCCGCGATAAGTTGCTGCCCTTTGACAAACGCCAGACCTTAGTTCGCAGCGCCCAACCTATTGACCCAACGACGCTTATGCCAGCCAATTTACCAGAGGATGTCCATCCCATGACGGCGCTATTGGCGGTGGTTTTGTCGTTGGCGAAAGACGGGGCCAGCAATGTCGAGGGCAAACTGCTGCCCATGCAAGCGCAGGCCGAAGAACCGATGGAAATGAACATCGCCCGCAAAACCGCCGTCGCAGCTTTTCCACCAGAGGCCCGTTTGCGCAAAGCAGGTATGGACATACTACGCAAGCAATTAACGCTCTATTTCGATTTCCCCAACCGTGCTACCGAACTCTACAATGATCAGGTCGAAATGCTGGCTGAGTTAACCAAATGGGAAGTAGTGGTTTCGCCCGATGTCAATCAACAGGCCTTAGGCACGGCCCTAATTGAACTGCTTCCTGCTCAAGCGCAGATAGTTAAAGGCCCGTCGTTTTTTATTGACAAGGGCGAAGTCGGGGCCGAAATCAATGGCTTAAGCGACCCAGCGGGGTTGGTACAAGCCTATGAAAATCTGACGGGTTTCCGTTTGGCGCTCAATACCAAAGGCGAAAACAACGCCCTGCTTGTCAACACGGGGACAAGTAAGACGACAACCAGCAAAACCCAAATGGAAATCAACGCGGCCTATAAAGCCATTAAAGACGCCCTTGGACCCTATGGCCTTTACAAAACTAGCCTTAAACAGGGGACGATTGTGTTATCGTTCATTTCCCCCCAAGTCGGTAGCCGCCATTTAGAAACCATTCAACAGTTGGCCGATCAGACGGGTTATGAGCTTGCTATTCACCCCCACCCTAACCAAAACGCCATTCTACAGGTTGCCCAACAGTTGGTACGACAAGCGAATCTAGCGATACGCAAAGGGCCAAGTATTCATGTAGATCGTGGTGAAGTCGCTTTTGTGGTGACAGGTGAGCCGGATGAAAGCGATGTAGCTCAAATTCAAGGGGTTTTTGAAGAAACAACAGGCTATAAACTGGTGATTACCGCTTAGGGGAGGGCCAAATGCCGTTTGTATCTACCCCCAATGGCAAGTTGTTTTATGCCGAAAAAGATGAACCACTCTCGCCCTACCCACCCTTGATTTTGGTGCATGGGGCGGGGGTTGACCACAGTAGTTGGTCAGCCGAAATTCGTCGCCTGCCCGCTGTGCGCGTGTTGGCGGTGGATTTGCCGGGGCATGGTCAATCGCAAGGCACGGGTTATCAAAGCGTCATTGCCTATGCTGACAGCATCAAAGTGGTGATGGATGCACTCAAAATCGAAAAAGCCATCATCGGCGGACACAGTATGGGCGGTGCAATTGCCCAAACAATGGCCGTTTCGATGCCTGCCGGGGTGGCGGGTTTGGTCTTGATTGGCACAGGGGCAAAACTAGGCGTGAATCCGTCGCTGCTAGAAACTATCAAAAATGATTACCCTGCAGCCGTCGAATTGATTACTAAATGGGAATGGGCCAAAGAAACGGGTGAGGAACTACGCCGCATCGGTCGAAAACAACTGCTTGCCACTCCCTCAACTATCACCCATGGCGATTTTGTGGCGTGCAGCCTATATGATTTATCGGATACCATCACCAAAATCCAAGCGCCAACCCTGATTATCGGTGGTGGCGCGGACAAGATGACTCCATTAGCTTTAAGTGAGAGTCTAGCCGCACAGATTTCCAACAGCACATTGGTGAAAATTGAGGGGGCAGGCCACAAAATGCCAATGGAGTGTCCGCAGGAAGTGGCAAGAGCCATGACTCAGTGGATCGAGGCCTGTTTTTAATGCATGCTCCGCCAGTACAAGATTTGCGAAGAGGGACTATTCTTTGCACTATTGCCCATGCCATTTTTGTTGCTTCAAATCCAACTCTGGCTTATGAAGTAAGTTGGGATGGGCCTAATTATCTTCGCAATGATTCAATGGGTACACGCGGAGTTGTTACGCTCAAAAATGATGCTTTAATCGGGGCTTTTTCTGACATTCATAGCTCTCGTAGCCCTTTTAGAGTAGGCGAGAAACAATACGACCTCAATATGTTTTTCAGGGGGATTGAACCAAACCTGTTTTCAACGGCTCAAGTGGAGACCTTGAGTTATTTGACAGAGGAATATCACCAAAAGGCCGCCCCTACTGTGACATCGGCTTTTTGGAGCTCGGGCGATTACTTGGTAGGGGCTGAATCTTGGGATACTATTTTGGAAAATGGGGCGCATTTGATAAAGATTGAATTGTTGCCTACTCATGAGGCAATACCACTTATCGAAGACGATTATGAATTCAATGCAAAACAGGTAGGCTTGCTGAAATCATTATTTCGAAGACGAATGGGCTCTGAATCGCCACTTACGCTTACATTTGATGAGCTTCAAGTGCTTTTTGCACAAGGCCGTGAAGGGATTGACGCCAGTAAAACCCTTCTAAAATCGATAAACATCTCGCTTGGTGTTATTTAGAAGAAAGGCATCTCAAAATACCTTGAACTTGTCACAGCCGTCCTCTAAACCACCTGAAAACACCCCTCTTGTAAAACTCCGTCCGCGTACCATGCTGCGCGTTTTCCCGGTCAGGCCGCCCGTCACCGTGTTTGTGCGGGCCAGCCAATGCCAAGTAACTGTGCATTATCATGAATTAGATCAGGTCGAACTGCACGCCAGCTTATACGCTGGATTTGGGATGCGGTTAGTCGTCGAACAAGATGAGGCCGGGGTCTACGTAGTGGCACGGCGGCGGCGGCTATTAGGGTTGCTCTCTCGCTGTGAATTCACGTTAACTGTGCCTATCTATTGCCATTTAGCCTTTAATCTGACCCCCGGCACTGTCCGCCTGCAAGACTTGAATGGCCCATTGGAAATTCCACCACTAACCCCTCAACCTGCCAAAGCATCTTTACTGAATATGCCGTCGTCAAAGTCATTGCCCAAACAAACGATGGATCAGTTGGGTAGTGGCCGTTCATAACAAAGTCAAGCCGATTACGCCCAAAATTCGGTAATAAAGTCCTGTTGCTTGAAAGCGGATTCAGACATACGCTATACTGAAGATTGTTTGTGGCCTCCAATGTAGGTTATTTTTTGCCACATCCCTATTTCTAGCCAACTGTGAGGTTTCTTCCATGACGGCCAATACACAGGAATACCGCAGCGAAAGCCTCGAAAAAACACTGCGCAAACTCCACCTTGCGGTGTCGGGTGTTAAAGCCTCGGTCATCGTGAATTTTGACGGCTTGCTCGTTTCGGCCTTTCCCGCTTTTGATGATGAAAATTATGATGAACATCCCACCAGCAGCCCACAGGTGGCAGCGATGTCTGCAACGTTGGTCGGTTTGGCCCAACGTACCCTCCGCCGTTTGGCACAGGGTGAATTGGAAAGACTGATGATGTTTGCTGAATCAGGTGTGATGATTGTTTATCCAGCGGGTGAGGCAATGTTGGCCGTATTGGTAGATAAAGAAACTAAACCGGGGATGCTGCTATATGCTGCCTCACGCGCCTGTGATGAAATTAAAGAAATTCTCGGTTTTGTGGATAAAAAATAGAGTTCCCTAAAGTGTTTCTGAGGCCGCTGCCAACAACAATACCAACTGCCACAAACCATCTTTCAATAGCCGTGTTTCAATAAATTCGTCCTGACGGTGGGCATTGCCGCCTTGTGTAATGCCGACGACTACGGCTGGGATACCCTGTGCTAGCAAAATGTTGGCATCGGTACTGCCACTTTCTAAACCGGCTGCAATCCCAATTTCGGCCTGTGCCCCAATCGCCAACTGCACAAGGGGGTGGTCGCCTCGCAAATAACCAGAGGGCCGATTGCCTGCGATATTAACCTCAAAAGTTAGGCCATCTTGAGTATGTTGTACAATTAGATCCCGCACCCGTTGTTCCAGTTTTTCAAGCGTCGCCAATTCGGTTGAGCGCAAATCGAGCAAGCACACGGCGCCTGATGCAATTGAATTGACCGACTGCCCGCCTTCAATCACCCCAATATTAAAGGTGGTACGTGGCGTGTGGGGTACCTCAAGCTGGGTAATATCCGCGCACAGTTGCACCAACCCATGGATGGCACTGGGGCGACCAAAATGCAGCCAACTATGACCGCCCTCGGCACGACTGGCAATTTTAAGGCGACGCACCGCAATCCCACCGTTGTAGACTCGCCCTAAGGCAATGCCTTCGAGCACAATAGCCCCAGCGATTTGGGCCGGTGGGATGTAATCCAGCATGGCACGGATACCATCTAAATTGCCCAAACCCTCCTCACGAGTGTTGGCAACAAAACAAATGGAATGTCGCCAAGTGCGTTTTTCGCGCAGAAAAATTTCAGCAACTAGCAATAGACCTGCCACCCCCAAACTGTTATCGCCTAGCCCCGGCCCATAAACCCGCGTTTTTTCTTGGCGAATGGTCAAATCAGTCGGCATGGGGAAAACTGTATCCAGATGGGCCGATAGCACAATTACTGAGCGATGTCGGCCATTCGGCTCTAGCCACCCATACACATTCCCCAAACTGTCACGCCAAACATCGTGCAAGCCCAACCGCTTGAACTGCTCCTGTACAAAATCGGCTCGCTCGGCTTCGGCAAAAGTCGGGGCTGGAATTTGTTGAACGGCGATAGCTTGATTCAAAATTTTTTCCGTTGTTAGGTTGGCACGAACATGTTGCCACTCTTTGGCGAGGCGTGTCAAAATACTTTGGGGTGTAGTCTGCATCTATATTTGATCTCCGGGCAACTTAAAACAAATTTTGGCTTGATTATGCCGCAACTATCACCAAATTGCAGATTTAGAACGCATGGTCTTATAATTGTTGCCTAGTTGTTAAGTTTGGGAAGGGACTAAAGTCGGTTATAATGCACACTTCAGCCAAGTTGGGGCACCTACCCTCACAGTTTTACGATCAACATAGTAGCCATTTCAATTAACCCATCGCTTATGAAAGCGAGTTAGTCCTGTGGACAAACCAAAAGTGCTGCTGATCGAAAGCAAGCAAAACAATAAAAAGACGAGCGATGCTCCACAATCCTCTTTTGTAGTGGTGCTGCGCCGTAACTATGAGGTTCATATTGCCCACAGTGCCAAAATGGCGGTTGAGGTTGCCACCGAACATATTCCAGCGGTAGCTGTTCTAGATTCAGTCTCTATGCGGACTACAGGGGTTCGGGTGTGCCAATCGCTTCGCCGTCATGCGCCTCTGCTACCCATTATCCATATTGTTCCTTCCCCAGAGTCGGGTCAAAAAATTCATAGTGGTGCAGATGTGGTTTTGCCTGCGCCTTTTACCCCACGCAAATTGATTAATCGCATTGAGCGATTTTTAGCGATCAATCAAGGTAACACGCTCGATGTAGGGCCATTTAAACTCGACTTTAAGCGCAATATGCTCATTACACACAAAGGGGAATATCGCCTAACGCCCAAAATGGCGACTCTGCTTGAAGAGTTTTTGCACCACCCCAATGAAGTGTTGGCACGGGGTTATCTGATGTCGAAGGTCTGGCAAACCGACTATATGGGTGATACTCGCACACTGGATGTCCATATCCGTTGGATTCGAGAGGCGGTAGAGGAAAATCCCGGTAAACCACTCTATATCAAGACCATGCGTGGTATAGGCTATTTGCTCGATTTGAAAGCATGGCATCTTGAACAAGCTAAAAAAGCCAGTGAGGGCAATACTTAGCCCTTATTGACCCGCTTCCGCTGACGCAATTCGTTGCAAATACGCCAACGCCTCATCTTTTGCGCCAAATGACATCAAAATACCAACTGCCTCTTTCCAACAGGTAATAGCAGACGGTAGATTACCTAATGCCTGATAGACCAAGCCTAGATTGCCCTGTGTCATCGCATACGGTATAGGGGCATCCAGCGGCGTGTAAATTTGTAGGGCTTCTTGATAAGCTGTCAGCGCCCGTTGCAGGTTGTGGGGTTGGTCTTGCGATAATTGGCGACAGACATTCCCCAAGCCAAATTGCAGCGTCGCATAGGCCACTTGCCCCGGTGGGCAATAGAGCAGGGCTTGATCATAGGCCGACAGGGCTAGATTGAGGTAATGGTCACGGTCTTGAATTTCGGCTAGGAGGGTATAGATATGCCCCCGATTGATTTGCGCGGCAGCGTAAACTCCTCCGCTGGTTTGTGGATTGATGTGTTGTAAGGCGGCTTCAAACGCTTGGACGGCCCGCCGCAAATTTTCCAAAGTTGCTTCGATTTCCGCCAGCAAAATATAGAGGTTGCCAAGGCTGTTTTGAATTAGCACATAATCCACAAGGGATAATTCAGGTGTACAGTAGATCAGGGCAGCTTCATAGGCTTCACGGGCCAACCTAAAATTGACGGTTGGCGCTTCAACTTGGGCAAGGTCAAAGTAGAGATTGCCTAGCTCATATTGAATCTTTGCATAAGCTAGGGGCTCGCTTGCGGGGTCAATCTTACTCAATGCCTCTTGATTTGTTCTAATCATGCGGCCATGATACATATGCTCCACCTCCATTTTTGATAAAACACTCGTCAATAGTAGCACGAAAGCAATTGCCGCCAAGAAATTTTGCAAATCCATGCAAGGTGTACGATACTCGCTTGGTGGGGAGTACGGGGATAACCATAATGGAGGCCGACGCAATTCTTATGGCAGAAATAAGTCCCTATGCAGAACAATTTCGGGCGGTTGTGCTTGACGATGCGGGTATGACCGATGGTTTAAATGATGCTGAAGCCCAAGTATTCATTGATTGGGCGCTTAAATTAGCTGAGCAGGTGGGAGCGACTGTCGCCGATGACAGTGATGCTGAAACCAAGCAAGGATCCCTGACAAGGTTTTTGGCCGGGATAGGCCGAGTCGTCACCCGTCGCCATGAACATCCCGAACCCGAATGGGCTACTGAAAAATTACGAAGTCAGTTGGAACACAGCACCGTTATTGGTGGGCCGACCTTATCCGAGGAACAACTAGCAACGGTGACAACGACGATTAATGACCACGCTCTGCCCAATATGGAGGTGTTGCAACGCATTTTGGCAGTCTATAGCCCAAGCGAACCCATTGCCGCCTCTTCACCTGCCCCAACCGATACCACCCCTGCCAATCCGCTTGCTCAGGATGAGGCCGTCAGGGGATTGCGTAAAATCACCAAAAAATTGGGCTTTTAATGGTTCTATCTATAGGAAAACAATGGAATGACAAAAAAATCTACCAAGAGTACCAAAAGCCGATCCAAAAAGTCCTCTAAACGCTCAACGACAAGCGTTTTAGGCTTCGTCGTTATTTTGGCTGGGGTTCTATTTGCCCAATATGTCCTCGGCATTGACGTGCTAAATGAAGACAAGACCAGCAATACAAATGACAATGCGCCTGTGGTTGAGGGTAACGATAATGGCGGGACGAGCAATGATAATGCTGCCGTTGTTGATAACACAGGTACAGGCGGAAGTTCATGGTACAGTGTCTATTTCACTGAACCCATCAACACCAATGATGTTAGCCGTCAAGTCAATGCCCCTATCGAAAACGCGATGGTGGATGTCATCAACAGTGCAACCAAAACCATTGATGGGGCGATGTATGAAATCAATCTACCGCGCGTGGTCGAGGCTCTCATTAATGCCAAAAATCGCGGGGTACAGGTGCGCCTCGTTTTGGATGATGTCTATGCGATTGAAGATGAAGACAGTCTTGCCAGCCAATTAGATGCGGCGGGCATTCCTATTGTCAGCGATAACCGTAGCGCCTTTATGCACCACAAATTTTTGGTAATTGATGGGTCAGCGGTTTGGATGGGTTCGACTAACTTCACGCGCAACGATGTCTATAACAATAACAACAACTCGTTATTCATCCGCTCGACCCAATTGGCGCAAAACTACACCACCGACTTTGAAGAAATGTTTATAGATAAGAAATTCAGCGCCCGCGATAATCCACGTACCACCCCCAATCCCATCGTGACGATTAATGGAATCAGGGTGGAAAACTATTTCTCACCCGAAGATGGCAAAACTATCGAACAACGCCTTGTGGACTTGGTAAATAACGCCCAAACTTCGGTACATGTGATGGCCTTCAGCTATACGATTGATGCTCTTGCCAACGCTATGATTAGCCGCCATAACGCTGGGGTAGATGTCATTGGCCTATTTGAAGCACGGGGTAGTCTTCAAGGCGCGATGCGTCCAATGGGCTGTGCCGGTATCCCAGTCAAACAAGATGGTAATCCCCAAACTCTTCATAACAAGGTCATTATCATTGACAACCAAATCGTCGTCACAGGATCGTTTAATTTTAGTAATAATGCCATCGAGCAAAATAGCGAAAACATGGTCATTATTTATGATGCACAACTGGCCCAACAATATTCGGCGCAGTTTGATAAGCTCTATAACGATCCACGGGCTGAAGTGCCAACCGCATCTGATTTAAATTGTTCCTAATTTGAAGAAGGGGGTTTTTATGGCGAATTGCGAAGCGATCCTTGTTGCTGATTCAGCAAATGTTCGACTCCAACCCAACACGACCAGCGGTGTTGTCGGTGTGTTAACTCGAAATATCCGTACCCCAGTCCATCGTGTTTCTGATCCAGACGCGCAAAACTTCCGATGGGTGATGGTCACGGTTCCTGCCAATGGCCTTCAAGGATGGGTACGTGGTGATTTGGTGCAACTCAGCGGAGATTGTTCCAATGTAGGGGTACTTAGTACGACTGTTACCCCTGCTACGACCACTCCTACAGCTTCAACCCCACCCACCTCCTCTTCCACGACACCTACGACCTCTACCCCTCAACCCGCTGTATTGACAGGTGATTGTCAAGCTGAGGTTTCGACCTCAATGGCAAATGTGCGGCGCGAACCTAAGGTGACAGGTACACCACTAGGCACGATTCTGCGAGGTACGAAATTTGCTGTGAAATCGGTTTCAACTCCTGACAGCAGTGGTTTTCGCTGGTTTGGCCTAGATTTTCAGGGTCAAACGGGTTGGGTACGACAAGATTTGTTACGTACCACTGGTGACTGTCTTGACCCCGCTAGTCATGAAACCCCTACCACAACCACTACACCTACGACGAGTACTACTACACCTCCAACTAGCACGACGCCACCACCGCCTAGTGGGGTATGCCAAGCGGTGGTTGGTCTGCCCCAAATTAATGTGCGAACACAGGCGACATCCGCGTCATCCCTTGTCGGGACAGCCACCTCTGGCGAGACGATGACCGTTAAAGAAGTGACAGCGGCCCAAGCGGACGGTTTTCGCTGGGTACGTGTGGATTTCCGAGGGCAAAATGGCTTTGTCCGTTCCGATTTAGTAACCTTACAGGGGAGTTGTGCGGCGCTCACAGGTGATGACCGCCTGTCTGCCCCTGTTGCTGCTACGATCACACAGGGATTTAAGTCGGGACACCAAGGCATGGATTTTGGCGCGAGTATCGGTATGGAACTTCGGGTTGGCATCCCTGCGACAATTTTTAGGGCGCAGGTTTGCACCAAATGTACAACCCAGCAGCCGAATATCACACCTAAAAATGACCAAGAGCGCAACCAGATTTTTGCTGATCCGGCTTGGGGATTTGGCTATGGCAACCACATTATTGTCCGCCATGAATTTCAAGACTTGCCGCGTTCCACCCAAGATCAAATTTTGCGAAATGGTGGCAAAACATCCAATGCTATCTTTGTTTTATATGCGCATTTAAGCCGAATGGATGTGCAAGCTAATCAAAAAATCGCTGCTGGCACACTTATTGGTGCGACAGGCCATACTGGCAACTCAACTGGCCCACATCTCCATATCGAAGTGGCTTTTGGTGATCAATGGGGCGCGGCTAAAAAGATTCATCCCATGCTTTTGTTTGCTGTACCAAATATTACCAGCTAGTCCGCTTGGGCTTGTCTCATACGATAGGTCGGTTTTTCCAACAGGGCGCGTATCTCATCCAGATGGCGTTCTGTTTCTTCTATGCCGGCGTTCATCGGCCCTTGAACATCGCGGAAATCTAGTGACCCATAATCGTTGACAGGTGGTCGTAACAACACATGCGGCGCGTGATGATTTAAGCGTTCTTCATGTAAATGCCATGCCATCACCCGTGTTGCCCGCCAAATCGAGGCCAACATGCTCGGCGGTTTCGATTGTAGGCTACTGGTGCCGACCAATCCAAAGGGAAGTTGAAAACCCATAATGGCACTGACGGGATCAATCCAAGGGCTTTCCACTTCAAGGGGCGGATATACATCTACCGCGATGACCCGCTCGGCGCCGTTTTCAAATGCGATATGAGTTGCTAGGCTGTCAATTACCCCACCGTCCAATAATTGCATTCCATCAATTTCAACAGGTGGAAACACGGCAGGCACAGCACTAGTAGCAAGTAGGGCTGGAATGAGTGGCCCATCGTTGATAGGCACTTCCCGCCCGTTGACCATATCCACAGTCATCACTGTAAGGGGAATTCGCAGGTCAGCAAAAGTTTTGTCTTTAAGGGCTTCGTTCAACTGAATTTCGATATTGCGCTGGCGGGCACGGGCACTAAAAAGATTCATGCTAAAAAGGGTCGTGCCGCGTAGGGCTGTTAAGCGCTCGGCTAATTGGCTGGGCGTAACGCCATGCGCAAACAACGCCCCAATTATCCCGCCCATGCTGGTTCCAACAATCAAATCAATTGGGATACGCTCGCGGGCCAATACTTCCAAGACCCCGATATGAGCTAAACCTCGGCTTCCCCCGCCACCTAAAACTAAGCCAATTTTGGGCCGCACGCCAAATTCTCCTTTATTACTGCTGTTCCTCAATCAACAGGCGACGTAATACTTTGCCAATAAATGATTTTGGCAATTCTTCTCTAAACTCGATATCCCACGGTACGGCATAGGCTTCTAAGCGACGACGGCACAAATCCAACAATTCTTCTTTGCTCAGGCTTGTACCCGGACGTGGCACAACAAACGCCTTCACCTTTTGCCCATTGCCTACGCTTGTCACCCCAACAACCGCCGCTTCCAAGACCTTGCTGTTTTCGTATAAAACCTCTTCAATATCGCGGGGATACACACTATATTCCCCTGCCATAATTGTATCGCGTTTGCGGCTGATAATTTGAAAATAGCCCTCACTATCCATGACGGCTACATCGCCTGTATATAACCAGCCATCTTTTAATACCGACTCTGGATTTTCTTTGCTGTCATCCTCTCCCCAATAGCCTTGCATGACCTGCGGCCCACGTACCACCAGTTCGCCAATTTTGCCGGGGGAGAGGTCTTCATTGGTCACTAAATCTACAATTTTGGCATCGGTATTCGGGATGGGAATCCCAATTGAGCCAACTTTGCGCACGCCGAGTAATGGGTTGGCATGGGTAACTGGGCCAGCCTCAGTCAGGCCATATCCCTCCACCAAATGCCCACGTGTCAATTTTTCAAATTCCTCTTGCACTTCAACAGGCAAAGGGGCTGAACCACTGATGCAGGCCTTGATACTCGACAACCCATAAGATCGTACATCCGGCGCATGGTTAATTGCGGTATACATCGAAGGCACACCGGGGAAAATGGTCGGTTTGTATTGTTTAATGCTTTCTAAAACCTGCTGTAGCTCAAAGACAGGCAACAATACCATTGTCGCGGCCATCGCAATTGGAATATTCATGGAGGTCGTCATGCCATAACTGTGTAGGAAAGGCAGCACCGATAGAAAAATTTCCTGCCCATATTGAATATCCGGCACCCAATGGCGGGTTTGCAGTGCATTCGCTACCAAATTGAGATGCGTGAGACACACTCCTTTGGGTTCATCCACCGTGCCACTAGTGAACAAAATGGCTGCCAAATCGTTGTAATTAACCTTGACCTTTGGCGCAGTTTTGACGGCATCGGCCATTAACAAAGCCATGTTGTGGCCCAATTGAGCCAGTTGAGCCTCATCTTTCGCCCCGTGCTCTTCACCCCATCGTGCTAAGAGCTTTTTGTAGACGTGCGAGGAAACCGCGCTACGAATATCGGCGAAAACGATCGATTTCAAATTTGTATTTTGTTTAGCGGCCTGAGCTAACCCGACAAAATCGTTTAGTGTGACTAAAACTTTAGCTTGGGTTCTTTGAATTTTCTCGACAATTTGGGTGGTATTAGCATCAGGATTGGGCATCACAACCACTCCCCCGACTTTTAGAGTGGCATAATAGGCGATAATCATCTGCGGGATATTTGGCAGTACCAACATAACCCGATCCCCCGGTTGTACACCCAACCCAATCAGCGTATGGGCAAATTGATTGGTCTGCTCGTTCAATTGTTGATAGGTCAAAACCGTGCCATAAAAAATAACAGCTTTTTGTTTAGGCAACCAATCCGCCGCGCTTTCCAGAAATTTATGGACTGGCTCACGTGGGATAGGGATAGTACGGGGCAAGTCTTTGTGATAGCTGGCAAGCCACGGGCGACGATTGGCAATTTCCAGCGTCTGGGTACCAATCGAACGCCATGATTTCCGCTGGCTACTATCCTCAATAAAACGCTCGATGGCCCGATTGACGGCATTGTGGCGCTCTAATTGCACTTTGTGCTTGGCTGCCCCCACATCATAGATTTCAGCCCCCGGTACCATTTTGCCGACTTCCTCAAACACCCCTCGGGGAAAATAATTGTCTCGCTCTCCTGTGATAATCAAGGTTGGAGTTTTGATATTGCGTAAAAGCGGCCAGCCTTGCCAACGCCGTAAATTATTTGCCATCATGCGTTTCATAACATGAATTTCGGCGTTCCAACGAGGGCGATAATCCCACACCAACCGATAGACCGCTGTTGGAATCCGATTCAAAATGGCGGCGGCACGGGGTAAGGGATATTCACCAGCGGTCGCAATCAATACCAGTTTTTCAAGCCGTTCGGGATGGGCATTGGCATATTCGACACAAATTGAACCACCAAAGGAGTGTCCAACCAATACAAATTGCTTGGGCAGGCCTAGCATTTCGACAATAGTGTGTAAATCTTCAACCATCTCGGCCATCGTATATTGGGTATAAGGAGCGTCACTCTGTCCATGCCCGCGCAAATCTGGAACGATAACCCGGTAGTGTCGTGCAAAGTAATTGATTTGATATTCCCACGTCTCAGCGCAACCCGCATAACCATGTACGAACATAATGGCCTTATCTACACCTTCGGGCCATAAGTCAATCACGCTTAGGTTCGCGCCAGAAATACCCTTAATCGGCACATCAATCCGATACAAATTAAAGTCTAATTGAATCGCGTCCCGTTTAATCCCGCGTAGTTTCTTTTTCATCCCCAAAAGCTCGCTTCCAGAAAACCCGTTTTATTTTGTTACCCATTATAAACGAACATCGTCTTTTGACAGTGCGGCCTTGCCTGCGGCAAAATGAAGGATGGATTTCGATTTCAGCCGGGAAAGGATTAGCCGTGCCCTATCAGCGTGAAGAAATGATTACCGCCAGCGAGGTGGCCCGTTATGTCTATTGCCAGCGGGCATGGTGGTATGACCATGAGCAAATTCGGGCAGGGCGATTTAAACGTCATACACGGCCTAAAGGTCGGGTGGGCAAGGGCCAGATTACTTATAATGGGGAATATGCCGAACGGTTGAACCGTCAGTTGGTGTCCTATGATTATGGGTTGACGGGTCGGCCTGATTACGTGATAGACCATGACGGCCTGCCTGTACCGGTTTTACGCAAAATAGGTCGTGCCCCTGAAGCGCCTTTCGATAGCCATGTGGCCCAGATTTTGGCGCATTGCCTGTTAATTGAGACGACCCTGCGTGTGCCACCACCCTATGGTATTGTACGTTACAATGACCGTACTTTTGAGGTGGATTATGACCCACCTGCCTTTGACGCTCTAATGCACCTGTTAAACGAAATTCGGGCTGAGAAAAAACATACCTCCGCGCCCCACCGTTCTCATGAGATACCGCGGCGTTGCTTTGGGTGTGGTCATCAGAAGACTTGTCAAGATTCGCTGATCCAAGTTTAACGCACAAACGTCGCGGCACGACCTTCAAGGGCATCTGCAATTCGTTCGCGGTGATGTTCCATCAAATCGAGCGTGGTGATTTCTTCCGGCATGAAATAGCCAAATTCGGACACTTCATCGTTGAGGGTCAGTTCGCCCTTGATCACATCCACTGCAAAGCTGTGGGCGACTAATTGCACACGATTGCCATCTTGGTATTGAATGATGCGGTTGGGGGTTGAATAAACGCCAATCAAGCGCAATACGCGCACATGTAAGCCTGTTTCCTCAAAAACCTCACGAATACAAGCTTCGGTTAGGTTTTCACCAGCCTCCATCGCACCCCCCGGCAAACACCACCGCCCATTATCGGTGCGACGGGTTAATAGAATTTTTTCACCAGCTTCATCATAAATGATGGCAGAACACCCGACCGTTAGGCGTGCTTCCTTGCCAATGCGTTCCCCTTCAATAAGTTTTGCCATTGTTTTCTAATTGCTCCTCTAGGCTTTACCAATCCGTGCCAAAACCATCCGTGGCAGATTACTGGCCTCTTTGACTTTTAATAAAAACGCGAGGGTAAAAAAACTGCCACCACCAATGACCAAGCCGCCAATGAGCTGCAACAGGGCCGCAAACCCGTCCCCAATGCTCAGCCATAGAAATACTGCACCTACCATACCGAGAGCGGCTAATCCTGTTCGACTAGCGGTCTGCAAAACAGGACGTGGATTTAGCGATGGGATTTTACGCCGTAGCCATAGCCACAAAGTTAGGCTTTCGAGAGCTGTTGCTAGGCTGTTTGCTAGGGCCAGTCCTGCATAGGGGCCATGTGAGAACGTGTCAGCGCCAAGGCTTTCAAATAGCTGGACAAACAATAGGCTAAACACCACATTCAGCAACATTGCCACCCCACCCACGATGACAGGTGTCCATGTATCATGCAGGGCATAATAGGTGCGTGCCAAAATTTCCAATGCAGCGTGACCCATCAATCCAACTGCATAAAATACCAATGCCCATGCAGTGGCAGCAGTATCGGCACTTGTCCATTTGCCTCGCTCAAACAGCACCCGCACAATTGGCACAGATAAAATCATCATACCAAATCCAGCAGGAATACTTAGAAACAGCACATTAGCGAGGGCGTTGTTGAAGGTGCGTTGAAAGCCAGTCTCATCTTTTTGGGCATACAGAGCCGATAGGGATGGAAATACGGCTGTCCCTACGCTTTGCCCTAGAATCCCTAGGACCGTAAACATCAGCGCAAATGAGATTTGCAGAGCGCTGATACTGCCGCTAACCATCGCACTTGCTAAGGCGATATTGACCCAGAAATTGACCTGCACCACCATCAACCCAATCAGGCGTGGCCCCATCAATTTGAGAACCTCCATCACGCCGGGGGTTCGTAGATTGGCGAGTATTTGTAAATGGAGATTGGGTAAGCGGAATAATACTGGGACTTGTACAGCCAAATGCAAACTCGCCCCGATGACGACACCCCACGCCAAACCACGTATACCCATTGAAGGAGCTAAAAATAGTGCCCCTAAAATGATGCCGATGTTATACATGCTGGGGGCAAGAGCTGGCCCAACAAAATGCTGGTGTGAATTGAGAATCGCCATAAACAGGCCCGATATGCCAAAAATCACTACTGTGACCAGCATAATCCGCATGAGTTCCACGGTCAGGGTTTGGGTGGTGTGGTTGGCTTCGGGTAGCAGTAAATAATCTACCAAGGGCGCGGCAAAAATATACCCAACAATGGCACTAAGACTGGCCGCCAATGCCACAAAGGTTAATGTGGCACTCGCCAAACGCCATGCCTCCTTAAGGTCATCTTTATTTAAATAGGTTGAGAACACGGGAATAAAAGCCGACCCCAACGCACCCCCTGCGACCAAAACAAAGAGGGTTTCCGGCAATCGGATAGCCGCATAAAAAGCATCCAGTTCGCGATCAGCCCCAAAGGTCGAGGCCAGAACGACTTGGCGGACAAGGCCCAAAATACCACTTAGAACAAAGGAAGCCATGACGATAACCGTTGCCAGCGCAATTTCTCGCCCCGACAAAGCGCGTCCAGCTTTATTTTCAGGAGATGTTGTTGAGTTTGTCATGCGCGGGAGTGTATAGCAGGTAGGGTCAAATCGTCAACTTAGACTGGGTCGGCTGACAGTCTTACCTCTTTATGACGGCAGCATTTTCCAGCGCCAAACCATCAATTCTTCAGGTACAATAGCCCCACTCACTAACTCACACCTAAAAGAATTGGCTATGGATTGGAATAAAATACTCCCGGTCATCATCTCGATTTGCGTCATCATCATTGTCGCTGTTTTGCGCCAGTATTCGCGCACCCTTGCCTCTATCACGGCTACGATGCCTTTGAATGTCCCGCTTATTTTGTGGATTGCCTATCGCGCCGAAGACTCCAGTCGCGAAAAATTAGGCGAACTTAGCACAGGCCTCTTGATTGGGATTATCCCGACCGTAATATTTATTGGGGTCGCGGCCCTAACGGTCAATGCTGGTTGGTCGTTTGGTCGTGTTTTGGTGACAGGTTATCTCTCATGGGGTGTGACGTTGGGCTTGCTCTTGGCGATTCGCCATTTCCTCGTTATTTGATCTTAGGTTGACCAATCAACGAATTTTATGGGCCATTTCAGCGTAGGGGTTGAGTGAAAAAAGTTCTCACTCGACCCCCATTTGACCATATTTTTAGGAAAGCACTGGCGTTGGTTTATCCTGCTTAAGGACATATTCCGCCATCAAACGAGCTTCGGCGTCGCGGAACTGCATAGTATAGAGTTTGGCATAGAGGCCATTCTGGGCCATCAACTCATCATGTGTGCCCATTTCCACAATCTGACCCTGATCGAGTACCACAATCCGATTGGCAACCTTGACCGTACTAAGGCGGTGAGCAATCATAACAGTGGTACGCCCTTGCATCACTCGTTCCAATGCCTCTTGTACCAATGCTTCTGATTCATTGTCAAGCGAACTGGTGGCCTCATCGAGCAATAGGATGCGCGGATTTTTGATAATGGCCCGCGCAATCGCAATCCGTTGACGTTGCCCCCCGCTCAATTTCACCCCTCGTTCGCCGACTACTGTTTGATAACCATCTGGGAAACTAGTAATAAAATCATGGGCATTTGCAGCCTTGGCGGCTTCAATAATCTCCGCCTCAGTAGCATCCAGCCGACCATAGGCAATGTTGTCGTAGATTGTGCCCCCAAACAAAATCGTCTCTTGTGGCACCATGCCGATTTGCTGGCGCAGGCTCTCTTGTCTGACGGTGCGTAGGTCAATCCCATCAATCAACACCGCATTAGCCGTTGGGTCATAAAAACGCGGGATAAGGTTAAAGACGGTACTTTTACCGGCTCCAGTTTGCCCCACCAAGGCGACGACCTCACCGGGGGCAATATCAAGGGTGATATTCTTCAGCACGGCGATACGGTCATCATAGCTAAATGAAGTATTGTCAAAAGTGATGCGCCCTTCAATATGGGGCATCGCTTTGGCATCGGGGGCATCGGTAATCGTAGGAGTGATATCCAAAATTTCGAAAACTCGCGTGACGGCTCCAATCGCGCTCCGAAATTCCGTATACAACCCCGCCAGACTGCCGAGACTTGCCGCAATGCTAATCCCGTAAATCAAGAAGCCGCTGATTTCTGGTAATGTCAAGCGACCCGCAATGACTTCACGTCCGCCGAACCACAAAATTGCCGCAATCGAGCTAAATCCTAGAAAGGCCATCGTCGAGCCGAACAACCCGCGCAGCAAGACGAGGCGCATAGATTGCTTGAAGGTGCGCTGCATTGCTGTTTCGTAGCGATTGACCTCATAATTTTCGCGGGCAAAACTCTTGATAATACGGACGTTTTGTAAACCTTCTTCAGCTACAGTAGTCGCCGCAGCCAATTCATCTTGGACTTTGGTGCTAAGGCGTTCAAAGGGCCGACCAAACACAATCGCAATCACCAACAGGGCCACGATAAGCAGCAAAACAAAACCTGTCAGCGAGGGGTTAAGCAAAAATACCACGAAAATGGAGCCGACCAGTGTAATCAGATTGTTGATCAAACTGGTAAAGCTGTTCGTCAGGACATTTTGGACTTTCGTCACATCGTTCGACATGCGTGAGACAATCTCGCCAACCCGCCGATTGGCATAAAACTCTAACGAGAGTTTTTGCAGTTGACGATACAACTGAGTTCGCATGTCAAAGACAATTTTTTCCCCAATGTACGACAGCATGTAGGTCTGGACAAAATTTAAGGCTGCCGAGATGAAAAACAACCCCATCAATGCCCCAGCCAGTAGGTTTAATTTGTTATAGCTGGCATCTTCCAAAACCGAAGTCAGCAAGCGGACAATCATTAATGGGAAACCTACATTGATGACACTGGTAATTGCCAAAGTGACTAGAACGATAATCATCCGTTTCCAGTGCGGGCGCATATAACTGAGCAGTCTGCGCCAACTGACCGAGCGAATGACTTCCGAGATTTTTTCGCGTGGCTTGTCCTGTGCTTCAGTAGCAGAAGCGAGTTCGGGTGACGAGGTCATAAATTTTTAGTGTCCTGACTGTCGCTAGTGGAATGAACAACACTACCTTACATGATACGTATTAGAAATGGATTGGTTTCTTGTGACAGATGGTCAAAATTTCCTAAAGACACCCCTTGACAACTAAACTGGTTCGGCAATAATATTTACTGAATAGTAGAAATTCTACTGTTGGGTAGAATAGAAATCCAGAGGCAGTGTGGTGTCTTATAAAGAACGGGCCAAGCATCAACGCGAGATCGAGATTTTAAAAGTTGCCAGTGATTTAATGTATGAGCGCGGCTTTACCAATTTTAATATGGATGAACTGGCGGAAGCAGTAGGCGTTTCCAAGCCGACTTTGTATCAGCATTTCGCCAGCAAAGATGAGCTTTTGGTGCGGGTTATTCTGCAAGGGCATGAAGAAATTGAAGCATTGTTCGATGCTCCACTGACAGGTACAGCCCTTGAACGTATCGAAACCGTCATGCGAATGCTGTTACAACGGCGGCATGTTGCCAAAGGGGGGATGATGAATTTTGGCTTGGTATTCCCCATTCTAAAAGCCAGCGCCTTGTTTAATGAACAGCAGACCCGCCTTCGTAACCGCCTCTATGCCCTTGTCGAAATGGCGAAACAAAATGGCGAGATGGTAAGCTCCTTACCAACTCCCCTTGTCGTTAGCGCCATGTTTGTATTGCAGGGGGCAATGGCCGAACACCACATGCCCGAACGGGTCAATTGGACGGAAGAAGAAACCGCTCAAATGGCTGAACATGTCATTCAACTTTACCTGCGTGGGATCACCCCGCGCTCTTAATATCCAGCGCCCAGTCGAGGAGAAAACAAATTGCAAGGGCAAGCAGCAAAGAATTGGGGAGGGGGTCGTCCGGGAGGCGACTCATCGAAAACAGGCCGAGGTAGCTTAAGCCGTGCCATCCGTTATCTAGCCAAACAACGTCGTTCTACACTCATTGCCTATGGCGCGTTGATGATTGCATCGTTGGCACAATTGGCCGTGCCGCAGTTGGTCGAAAACATGACCGACGCCATTACCAATAAACTCATGGCCGATGGCATTTTAAGTTTGCCGGCCCAAGTTCAATCACCCGCCGCGCAACATGCTGGCAAGACGATTAGCCAATTGCACGACTACCAAAGCGGTGCCGAAAACGCATTGCTAATTGCCGCTATCCTGATTGTGGGTTTTGCGGTCACACGTGGGTTGTTCTCGTTTGTGCAAGCCTACATGGCGGAAAAAACTTCACAGGGCGTCGCGTTTGACTTCCGCAATGAGATTTTTACCAAAATTCAGCGCCTATCTTTCAGCTACTATGACCAGAACCAAACTGGGCAGTTGATGATTCGCGCCACTGATGATGTGGAAAAAGTCCGGTTGTTCATCGCACAGGGTTTGGTATTGACCGCGCAGGCGTTCATTTTATTGATTGGCACGCTCATCATTTTGCTGCTGACCAATTTTACGTTGACGTTGGTCATCCTACCGATTTTGCCCGTTGCCTTGTTCGTTTTTATGCTATTTGGCAAAGTTAGCCAGCCGCTGTTTGTGGACTTCCAGATTAAGCTGTCACGCCTAAACACCATTCTCCAAGAAAATATGGCAGGGATTAAGGTTGTTAAGGCGTTTCACCGTGAAAGCCTTGAACAAAAACGCTTCGATGTTGCCACTGATGATTTGTTTGCGCAGGGGATGAAAGTCGCTCGGACGTTCTCAATCCTGTTTCCAATCATCTTCCTCATTGCACAGGTTGGGCAAGTCTCCATTTTGTACTTTGCGGGTCGGCAAATCATGGGTGGCACGCTGAATTTAGGCGAGTATCAAAAATTCAGCTTGTATGTCATCTATATTTTCTTCCCGCTCGGCCAATTGGGATTCATTATTTCCTTGATGGCCCAAGCATCGGCCTCGGCTGACCGTATCTTTGATATTTTGGATACGGATAGCGATATCAAAAATAAGCCGAATGCCATTGAGATACCGGCGATTCAGGGGCAAGTTGAATTCCGCGATGTCACCTTCCGTTATTTCCATTCGGGTGAGCCCGTCTTACGTAAGGTAAGCTTTAACGCCGAACCCGGTCAGACCGTTGCCTTGTTGGGTGCGACAGGCAGTGGCAAGACAACCATCATCAATCTGGTTCCGCGTTTTTATGATGCCAGCGAAGGATCGGTATTGATTGATGGGCACGATGTCCGCGATGTCACACTCGATAGCCTACGTTCCCAAATTGGGATTGTATTGCAGGAAACCAATCTATTCAGCGGCAACATTCGCGATAACATCGCCTTTGGTCGCCCTAACGCTACTAAAGAACAAGTGATTGAAGCCGCCAAAGCCGCTGCCGCTCATGACTTTATCATGACCTTCCCCGATGGTTATGAAACTGAAGTGGGTGAGCGTGGTACGACTCTTTCTGGCGGGCAAAAACAGCGTATTGCAATTGCACGCGCCCTTTTGCTTGACCCCAGTCTGCTCATTTTGGATGATTCAACCAGCAGCGTTGACTTGATGACCGAATATCGCATTCAAAAGGCGTTGGATCGCTTGATGAAGGGCCGCACTAGTTTTGTGATTGCCCAACGTATTACGACGGTTTTGAACGCCGACAAGATTCTAGTTTTGGATAAAGGCAGTATTGTCGCAGAAGGCAAACATGCGGAGTTGATGGAATCCAGCCCGATATATGCTGAAATCTATCACTCGCAGTTGGTTGGCGACGTTGAGTTAGATGAAGCATCAGCAGCCGTCGCAGCACAGGAGGCATAGAAAACAATATGTTTGGTGGAGGTTTAGATGGCGCTCGCCGCTTGATGAGTGGTGAGCAGCTTAAGCCGCGCAATCTTCGGGCAACCCTGCGGCGCTTTGGTTACTATTTCAGCCGTCACTGGCAAGGTGGTGTGGCGGCCTTGATTCTCATTTTCCTGTCCACATGGGCACAGGTCACCTCCCCTGATTTGATTGGTCAAGCGGTAGACTGCTATTTGCTGCCAAATAATCATGCCTGTTGGTACACCAATGCCAACGTAGACACCATGTCGAAGGCTGATAAAATCGCTGGGTTGGGTGGACTTTCGATGATCCTTCTCGCCCTGTTTGTGGGGGCGGCTTTGATGCAAGGGACAGCGTTCTTTGCCATGCGTTGGTCAGGGAACCATGCTATGCGTCAAATGCGACAAGATTTGTTCAACAAGATTCATCGCTTGTCCCTCAATTACTACAGCACCCATGAGGTCGGCAACATCATGAGCCGCCTCACCAATGATACCGATACCATCAACCAAGCCCTCAGTTTTGCCTTAATGAGCGTGATAAGTGGTGTTTTGTTGATTGTTTGGATTGCGATCAAGATGCTGCGGGCCAATGTCCCCTATGCTTTGGTGAGTTTATCTGTCGTACCAATCATGTTTGTCGCAACGGTCTACTTTTCCAATCAAGCCCGTAAAGCTTTCCGCAAAAGCCGTCAGGAAATGGGCAGTGTCAATGCCGACCTGCAACAAAGTATTGCTGGAGCGCGTGAGGTACAGGCTTTTAACCGTGAAAACGCCACTATTGAGCAGTTTAAGCGCGTCAATGCCGCTAATCGAGATGCCAATGTTCGGGCGGCCACTTTTACTAGCGCTCTAAATCCGATGCTGGAAGCGTTGGGTTATGTAGCGGTGGCAATTGTCGTGGTGGTCGGTGGTTTTTCAGTGCTGCGGAATGAACCACTTTTGGGGACATCGGTCATCTCTGTTGGGACAATTATTGTCTTCCTGCAATATGTTCAGCGCTTCAATCAACCCATTCAGCAAATCGCGGTGTTATGGACAAATATCCAAAGCGCCATCGCGGGGGGCGAGCGTATCTTTGAGTTGCTGGACGAGCCAATTGAAATTGAGGATAAACCCAACGCCCCAGCTATTCCGCCCATGACGGGCAAAGTCGAATTTCGCGATGTGTGGGCTGAGTATGAAAAGGGCCAACCCATTTTGAAAGGTGTCAATTTTACCATCGAAGCCGGTCAGATGGTTGCCATTGTAGGGCCAACAGGCGCTGGTAAAACCACCATCATCAATTTGCTACCTCGTTTTTATGATGTCACCAAAGGGGCAGTCTTGATTGATGGACATGATGTCCGTGATGTCGCGATGGCAAGCATTCGTGAACAAATTGGCATTGTGCTGCAAGATACCTTCCTGTTTTCCGAAAGTGTGATGGAAAACATTCGCTATGGACGATTAGGGGCCACTGATGAAGAGGTCATTGCTGCGGCCAAGATGGTTGAAGCCGACTCCTTTATCGAACGCCTGCCACAAGGGTATCAGACCATTTTGGGTGAACGTGGTAGTGGCCTAAGTCAAGGCCAGCGCCAACTCATTGCGATTGCCCGTGTGGCTTTGATGAATCCGCATATCCTCATTTTGGACGAAGCGACTTCTAGCGTGGATACCCGCACTGAACGCTTGATTCAAAAGGCCTTTGAGAATCTCTTGGAAGGGCGTACCAGCTTTGTAATCGCCCATCGCCTCAGCACCATCCGTAACGCTGATATTGTATTGATGATTAAAGATGGTGAAATCATCGAACGTGGCACACATCGAGAATTGCTGGAACATCGCGGGGCTTATTATGAACTGTATATGAGCCAATTCCGCCATGAAGAGGTTGAAGAACCTGCTGCCATCAGCGCCTAGTTTCGTATGCAAGCGTTAAATAACAGCGCCTCTCAAAAATCTAGCCTCAAATCTGGCTGGTTGAGCGTGTTAGGGGTGCTGTTATTTATCGTTGGGCAAACCCTCTGGTACGTCTTGAATGACCTGCCTCTCCTAGGGGGTGTCGTAGTAATCGGGGCGGCTGTTGTAGTGTTCCTAGCGCCAACCCCCTTAATGCATACCTCAACTCGTGTTGGCTCCCCCATCACCAATTTGAAAACTTCTAAACCTTCGTATTTCCGCAAATTATTCATTCCTATAGGGGTAGGTTTGGTTATCTTTGCGGCACAGCATGGGGTACGACACGCGCCGGGTTCACTTTGGGTCTTATTAGCCCTGTGGTTGTGCGGGCTTGGCTGTGTGTTGATTGGCATAACTCAATATGGTGATTGGTTAGACCTAGCACGACAAGTCTTTCAAAGCCTAGCCCAACAGCATAGGGAATGGCTGGGAATTGCTTGTTTGATGGGCTTGGGATTGATTATTCGGGGTGGGTGGTTAGGTAGTTTTCCAGATATGATGGCTGAAGATGAGGGCCACTTTGCCAAACAAGCCGCCGAAATCCAAACCTATTATCACTGGGAACGCAATCCATTTGAATTTACGCCCGATCATCACCCTGTGATTTACCACATTATGCAGGCTGTTTCAATTGATATGTTTGGGCGAACCGTCGCGGCGGCACGGCTCCCCTCAGCCATCTTGGGAACACTAACGATAGGCGCTGTTTACTGGGTGGTTCGTTTAATGTTTGACCAACGGGTGGCGGTGCTTGCGGGAATTTTCATGACAACGTTTCCCCAGCATGTCCACTTTTCCCGTTTGGCCCTTAATCAAGTCATGGATCCTCTATTCCTGACCCTGTCATTTGGGTTTTTGATACTGGCATTACGAAACGACAATCGCGCCTACTATGCCCTAACTGGATTGACTATGGGCCTCTCGCAATATGGCTTCTCATCCGCTCGATTGATTCCTATTCTCGTGGTCATTTATCTTTTCTGGCATTACCTCTCTCAGAAAAAGAGATCTGGGGAACCTGATATTTTCCCTATCTTGTCCCTAGCCTTTGTATTCGCTGTAACGGTTTTTCCCCAAGCCTATTCCTTATGGCATAGCAATTCGGGTTCGCCGTCCCCCCGCTTGGAGGACATTGGTATATGGCAAAAAGACAACCCGTTTGGAGTCCATCATATAACGCACGGCGATGAAATTGACTATTGGGAAAAGCAACTTACCGCGCCGTTTTTAGGCTTTACCCAACAACAAGAGGCAGGCTATTTCTATGGACGTTTCGCGCCATTTCTGGGCTGGGTAGCGCCTGTACCATTTATGATTGGGCTTGTCCTTGCGCTCAAAAATTGGCGAAACCCCAAACAAATAATCCTTGTTTGGGGCTGGGGTTTGACGGTGGTGTTAGGTGGAATACTCTTAAGCAACCCACCTGAATTTCAACGTTTTGTGATTTCTATACCCGCCTTAGTGATATTGGTAAGTCTTGGCGTGCTTTATATGGCGGATGTATTGGTCTGGCTATCAAAAACTCTTAGTCCGGAGCAACTAATACCTGTTCATATCGAACGCTGGATATTACCGTTAATTTTGACGATTGCTCTTAGCACATTTGACCTTAAAATATATAGTCAGGATTATCGTCTTGCACGGCCATATTTTCATGGCCCTCGGACGACTAATTTGAATATTGTGGCAGATGAGGTCTTACCAAAATATATAGGCTATCGCATTTGGTATATGTCAGCGCCCGACCTCAATCTTGCAACTTCACCTGTTTTAGAGTACAAAGTACCCAACCTAAGCGCATCTGAATATGGTGGGAAAGTTCAAGATTTACCTATAGCGATTGCCCAATCGCTCGCAGACAATCAGACATCTCTTGTGGTCATTCTTGCACCACATTATCCTGATTTTGCAGCCGCCTATGAATTGCTTTCGACGGTCTCTGGTGGCGAGAGATGGGCTGTGCCAGACCCAATAACATATCGCCTTGTAGCCTATGTGTTCAAGTTTAGTGTAGAATAAATTTGTTGCGATAAAAATTTAGCTCTGAAGTCAAAATCCCCCATAATATTCCCCCATTAAGGGAAGAAAATTCTTACAAAATTTGAAATGACATTTTGCTACAATCTCAAGTGGTATAGTCAGATAGGTGGATTGAGTATTTTAAATGCCTTACTATAACGAATATGGTGAAGCGGTGGATAACAGCCAGACCTTAAAAATCGAAGTAATGGGACGTTGGATTGAAAAGGAATGGGTAGAGAAGCGACCTGATGAAAAACTAATCACGTTGCTAATCCCCGATTCTTGCCTCCAACAAGAGGCCCTTAAAGATTTTGACAGAACCCTGAATTTACAAGGTGGCTATCACTTCAAAGGTACACAACTTATTGAATGTCCGGTTGTTGTAAGTGTAGCGGCTGCTTCATTACATACAGGTAAACTTACCGAAAAGACCGGCTCATTTATCTATACCTTCGACCCTGCTGAAGAAGAAGGTACACCAATCGAAACTTTGGTGATGGCCTCCTATTTTACCGACGACGGCCATGTCGTCAGCATTGCCTGTATTCCTGAAACTTTCCTTCCAACATGGCTGGCCTTCGCTAATGAATGTGTGCGGCTTGCCAGTGCTTTATCACCAACTTCACAAGTCATGATTATTGGTGGGCGTGCGCCGTCGTTTGTGCCCACCGTTGAATGGGATGATGTCATCCTACCTGCCAAGCTGAAAAATGAACTAATGCAGGATGTCGAGTCATTTTTTAGCACGGGTATTGAAGTCTACCGCCGCCTCAAACTGAAGCCCTTCCGTAAATTATTGCTGGCAGGTGTCCCCGGTACAGGCAAAACCATGCTCTGTTCTGCGTTGGCGAAATGGTCGCTGGGTCGTGAGTATTTGGTGATTTACGTCTCTGGTGCAGACCGCTCGGGGTCATCGTTCTGGAAAATTGAACAGGCCCTTTCGATTGCAGCCAGATCCAAAGTTCCCACCTTGATTTTGCTGGAGGAATTGGATGCCTATCTGCACGAGGAAGAAAAAGCGATGGTCTTAAATGTGCTGGACGGGGCCGAATCCGCCGAAAATGAAAAGGGCACACTGCTGATTGCGACTACGAACTATCCCGAGGCGATTGACGAGCGTATTTTGAAGCGCCCCGGACGGCTTGACCGCATCTATATCATCCCCGAAACCCGCGAACGCGAAGACGCCGAGCGTATGTTGCAGCAATATTTGGGGACGATGTGGAAAGAAGAGCATCGCACGATGGCCCATGAATTGGTGGGCTATCCCGGCGCTTTCATCCGTGAGGTAGCAGTTTATGCCTTGACGCAGGTCGCCTATGAAGATTTGCAGGAATTGTCACTCGAACTGCTGGAGCAGTCTTTTGATCGCCTGCAAGAGCAAATTGAAGCCCGTGACGATTTCTTGACCAAACGTGCTCGGGTTGGCTTCTCATTTTAGATTTATACCCTCTCCATAGAACACGAAAAAGGATGGCTCAGGCTATCCTTTTTTATTTGTTAATCTCTAAAGCTGTTTCAAACTAGGGTGGTGTTATATCTACAAAAAGGCATGTTACAATGAAGAGCAACAGTTGATAAAAATCTTAAGGGGCCATCATGAAACTGTTTATCAGCTATAGCAGCCGTGACCGTGAAAAAGTAAGTTCACTTGTTGAAGATCTCAAAAAAATCGTAAAAGTGGTTTCGCGTGATGATGGCGGCGATGTCTGGTTTGACCAAGAGTTGATTGGGGGGCATGATTGGTGGGAGAATATTTTAAGCAAGATTCGCGCCTGTGATGTATTTTTGTTCATTGTCACCCAAGATTCGCTGCGCTCTGATCCCTGCCGGCTTGAATATACTTATGCCCATAGTTTAAGTAAGCGTATTTTGCCCATTTTGTTAGGTGATGGTGTCAACGTCACCCTGCTGCCGGAACCATTGCAGCGCATCCAATTTGTGGATTATCGCAATCGGACTTTGGATTCCTATCAACATCTGTCAGGTGCGATGGCAAGCCTGCCTCCTGCCATACCAATGCCCAATCCATTACCTCAGCCACCCTCAGCCCCAATTTCACCATTGGCTCAATTCCAACAACAACTTGAATCCAAAAATTTGAGCATTGAGATTCAGACGTCATTGGTCTTTCAGTTGAAGCAATATCTGGCTGATCCTCAATATGCCGAGTCAGCCCGTTACTTGTTAATGGAATTGCGTAAACACCCCGATACCCGTGCCCAAATTGCGGAAGAAATTAGTATTATTTTAAAGGATACCCCACCGCCGCGTGCCACATCCAGTTCTCAACAAGGTGGCTCATTGGCTGACATCATGAATCGAGGCAAAGAGCTATTACAGCCTAAACCAGCCAGCCAACCCCCTCTTATCAATAAAACCATTAATGTGCAGCAACCGCCATCTGCTACGCCGCCGCAATATGGCGCACCCATAGGTGGAAATTACGGAGCAGCGCCCAAGTCTGATAGTGGCATAATGGGGTGGTGGAAAAAACAAACACAGATAACTCAGATAGTGGTGGCAGTTGTTATACTTGGTATACTATCTTGCTGTCTTTGTTACTGTCTATATGCAATTGCCCTTTCAGGCACTAGCACCACCTACTAAGTCAGAAACTTTTTAGCGGGGTCAACCTGTTGATACGCAGCTTACCAAGCTATATTTGTAGCCATCTCACAACCTAACATTGAAAGATCAAAATGTCCGATACGACTCAATTGTCTAACGATCAACTACGTGTTGCCATTTTTACCGAAACATTTTTGCCCAAATTGGATGGGGTCGTGACCATCACTTGCTTAACCCTTGACCATCTGCGTTCCATCGGCGCCGAGGCAATTGTTTTTTCACCGGGTAAACATGTCGAAAGCTACAACGGTTTTCCGGTTGTTTCAATCACTCCCGGTATACCGATGCCGATGTACCCTGAAGTGACCATGTCTGTTCCCATGCGAAAATCGCATCAGCGTTTTGTTGAATTCAAGCCTAATATTGTGCATCTGGCGAACCCATGGTGCGCAGGCCTGATGGGTATTCGTTTTGCCAAAAAAATGGATTTGCCGATTGTGATGTCTTTCCACACCCATCTAATGGAAATGGCAAAGTTTTACAAGCTCGGCTTTTTACAAAAACCCTTGTGGAGCCTCCACCGCTATTTCTATAAAAAAGCAGATTATCGGTTGGCGACCTCTAAACGCATCAAGGATGAACTTGAAGCGCATAATTTTGGCCCAACAGGTCTGTGGCGACGTGGGGTAGATGCCAAAGTGTTTGCCCCCGGTTTTGATGCGACGGAAACCCGTTACAAGTTGACCAATGGCAATCCAGAAAAGACGCTTTTGTTGTTCGTCGGGCGGGTGGCCCCTGAAAAACAAATTGAGCAAATTCGCCCTGTTTTGGAAGCCATTCCCAACACCCATCTAGCTATTGTTGGTGATGGCCCCTATCGTGAAAAACTTGAGAATCTGATGGCGGGGACTTCGACCACCTTTGCTGGCTATCTAAAGGGTGAGGCCCTAAGTGCTGCCTATGCCGCCGCTGACATTTTCGTTTTTCCCTCTGCAATCGAAACGTTTGGCCTAGTCGTTGCAGAAGCAATGGCAGCCGAACTTCCTGTTGTCAGTAGTCGCGTTGGTGGCGTGCCAGAATTAATTGAGTCTGGGGTCAATGGCTTCATCTTTGAGCCTAATGACATTCCCCAGATGATTACGAATGTGCGTGAATTGGTGGAAAATCCAACCATGCGTAAAGAAATGGGCCAAAAAGCCCGCCAGTCCGTTCAAAACCTAACATGGCAAGCCATTATGGATGACCTTGTTGCTGATTATCACCGCGTAATTGCCGCACACCACAGTACCCTAGGGGTTAATAAGAAACTATCTATCGGCAAACATTAGTAAAAAAACTGACTTTAAAATTCTCATAGCATTCCAGATACAATTCGTTTTACAATAAGCATTGGCAATTTAATGTCAGTGCTAATTTTGTTTGTTTTTGGAGGGTGTATGAACAATAATGAACCCCCGGAAGATTTTGATTTACCGGAATCGGAGAATAAACTGCCCCAGAATGACGATGAGCCACAGAACCTATTCAGTGATTCATTATCAGACTCTGAGACCGATCAATCTTTCGACGAGGACAACTATAGGGATGTAGGTTCGGTAGAGAATTTTACAGGGGATATAGGTGGGTTACCTATGGATTGGCAGGATAATCACATCCCAAACGAAAATGACTTCAATAATGCTGGGGCACGGCTTTTGCGCGAGCTTAACGAAAAACTGAATAGCACGGATGATGCTGACAAAACTGCCCAATTGCTCGAGGCCATTAATGAAACCATCCGCGCCACTCAATGGTTACCCAGCCTTGTTCCCCAAGTTCTGGAAGTAGGGTTAGCTCTTCGATCACCGGCACTCAAAATCGGGCGAATTGATCTTTGGCAGGACACCATATATTTGTTATTCCATAGCATTCTTGACCAATTAAAGTCGGATAAAGAACGTGGTGAATATTTCCGGCTCATCTTTATGAATATTGCCGATCTTAAGGCCAATATGGGTCAAAAAATTCCAGAGCGTTCAGCCATAAATGAATTAGCCCGAGAATATGGCATGTATGAATCTGGACAGGGTCGATGGCTATTGGTACGTGCTGCTTTGTTGAATGCAGTGATTTTGGACTATAGCCCTGAGAAGGCTGAATATGCGGCAAACAACCTTATCCATTTAGCTCGGCGAAGCAACGACCACATGACCGAGATGCGGGTTTATCTCGCAAAGTCACGTCGTTACTTACAAGATCATCGCAATAGAGAAGCCTTTAGCATGAGCCAACAGGCCCTAGCAGTTGCCACCCATATTGAGGCCGACCGATTTTATAGCGATTGTTTTGCTAGCATGTTGGCGAGCGCCTTGATGATATTGCCCACATCCTACATTGAAGACATTTTTGATTATTGGCTTAAATTGCGACCATTCTTGCATGATAATGTTTACGAAAAAGCCATGTTCTTTGCGTTGCAGGGCAAATATTTATATGACCGCAAGACTGATTTCAATCTCGCTGCCCAAGCATTTAAAAATGCTTATGAAGCTGAGATGCTTCAAAGTAAAGCTCTTGCCCAAGCCAAGAATTTGTTAGGTTGGGGTATGTCCCTGACAAAGATGGGTGAATATGAAACAGCCCACGAGTCATATCGCCAAGCCCTGACTATTTATAAAAGTGCCGATGAGGGTGAAATGGAAGTCTGGATACTCTATGCCCTTGGGTGGAACGCAAAATTGAGTGGGCGGATTGAAATAGGGATTCGCTATCTAGAAAATGGGCTGGAACGCTCACTTGATTTGCTTATGACACCTAGCCTTGAAGCTACTTGTAAAAGCATCAAGGAAGACCTTGCTGCATATCGATCTTCCTTAGATGAAGAGTGACAAAATCAGCACCCAGTGCCACTTCCGCCGCCGTTTGGACAGGTGGGGTCGGCCAAGACGCTGCGTGGCCCAACATTAAATACTTTGGCGATATGGGTGCCACCATTGAGGCCAACAGGTGTTCCAGCGACAGCCATTAGGGCGGGGACTGCTAAAGATAGAACAAAAACGAGCGCGATTGCGAACAATACGACTTTACGATTCATGATGAGTTGCCTCCACAAATGGATTTTTGTTTTTGAAGAGGCAGTCTCATTTAGGCCTAAATTTGACTGCGATGGCTCTATCATCCCATAAGAGCTGAGGTAAATCTGTTCTTAGAGGACAGAGACCAGACAAAAAACGGACAGGTTTTGGTCAACTTGTCCGTTTCTTTTTTTGCGACAATCTGAGGGACGCGCGATAATTGGGAATTATCGTACCCTTAGGAGTGTTTTTTCAGATAAAGATAGCGATGCCCCTATCCCTATGACCCGCCTTCCTCGTCCTAAACTCATCAGTCAAGCACGTGCCTTGAAAAATTTGGTAGAACAACTTCGAGATATTCCCTTATTGGCGGTTGACACTGAATCCAACAGTATGTTCGTTTATCAAGAACAGGTCTGTTTAATCCAGCTGTCAGCCCGCCACATAGGAAATAAAGAAACCGAGATTTTAGATTTCATTATTGACCCCTTGGCGGTTTCTGATCTCAGTGCTCTTGGGGAGCTATTTGCCAACCCCGCTATCGAGAAAGTCTTCCACGCTGCGGATTACGATATAAGCTGTATGAAGCGTGATTTTGGTTTCGAATTTGTCAACATCTTCGATACTTATTTTGCAGCCCAAACATTGGGGTGGCCGAAAGTGGGATTGAGCTCCCTACTTGAGGAGCATTTCGGGGTTTTGCTAGACAAGCGTTTTCAGCAATCAGAATGGCATCATCGACCTCTCAGTGCCGAAGAACTCCAATATGCTCAAATGGATACACACTATTTACCCGCCTTACGTGATATCCAATTATCTGCTTTGCAACAGGCTGGTTATTTAGAAGAAGCCCAAGAAGGTTTCCGCGAACTTGTCGATTTACCTGCTGCAGATAGATCATTTGACCCTGATGGCTTTTGGCGATTGAAAGGAGCTTATCTTTTGGAAGGCCCAACATTGGCCGTTTTACGGGAACTATATCTGTGGCGCGAAAAAACAGCCCAAAAGCGCGATGTGCCTGCCTATAAAATTATCCAAGACTCCACGCTGGTAGATTTAGCCTCGGCTGCGCCATCATCGCCAGTGGCTCTTCAGAAAATTCGCGGAATTACCAAGCAAGTGGCGAATCGAGATGGCAAGGGAATTTTGAACGCGATAGATCGAGGCCGAAAAGAAACACCCCCTCGCCGCAATCCCCAAAATCGTAGCGCCCCAGAAGTGATCGCCCGTTATGAGGTATTGCACACTTGGCGTAAAGAAAAGGCGTTGGCCCGGGGCGTTGAAAGCAACGTTATCCTTTCCAAAAATGCTTTGTGGGTGCTGGCCCTGCGGCATCCTAAAACGCTTGAAGAATTGGCGGTCATTGAAGAAATCGGCCCACACCGTCGTGCTAAATATGGCAATGAATTATTAAGCTTGCTGAAAGGTGTCTAGAACTATGCAAATTTCATTTCATGGGGCAGCGCGGACTGTGACAGGTTCACAGCATCTAATCGAAGTGAATGGGTATCGTTTGCTCTTAGATTGTGGGATGTATCAGGGCAAACGTAGCGAATCCAGTGAACGTAATCGCCATCTCCCGTTTGATCCAAAATCTATTGACGCAATGGTGCTTTCCCACGCGCATATTGATCATTCTGGCAATATCCCTACGTTGGTAAAGCGAGGCTATCAAGGGCCAGTTTATGCTACGCATGCCACCCGTGACCTTGCGGCTGCGATGTTGCCCGACAGTGGGCATATCCAAGAAAAAGACGCCGAGTTTGTCAACAAAAAACATAAAAGTCGTGGGGAACCCCCTGTAGAACCACTGTATACTCAACAAGATGCCTTTAACAGCCTGCATAACTTTGTCGGGATTAGCTACCAACAAACCCGTAAAATTTTGGAAGGTGTCCATTTAACACTGGTGGATGCGGGCCATATGCTCGGCAGCGCGATTGTGATGCTGGACATCGAAGATAAGGATGCTGGGCGCGATATTCGATTAGTCTTTAGTGGCGACATTGGGCGCAAGGGCTTGCCGATTTTGCTCGACCCCACCGCCATTGATTATGCCGATGTATTAATCATGGAAAGCACCTATGGTGGACGCACACATGAACCTATTGAAGACCTTGAAGCCCAATTTGCCGAACTCATCAATAGCGTCTATCAAAAGCGTGGTGTCTTGATTATTCCAGCCTTTGCTGTTGGGCGTACTCAACAGATTGTCTACCTCATTCAAAAATTGCACAGCGCTGGCAAAATTCCTATCCTCCCTGTCTATGTGGACTCACCTTTGGCGATTGATGCCACTGCTGTGTTTCGCCTGCACCCCGAAGCCTATGATTCTGATGTGCGGGATTATATGTTGACCTATGGGGATGATGATATTTTTGGGTTTGAGAAATTGACGTACACGCGCCGCGTTGAAGAGAGCAAAACGCTGAATGATATGAGCGGCCCATTTATCGTCATTAGCGCCAGTGGTATGTGCGAAGCTGGACGTATTTTGCACCATCTTCGCAACCGCATCGAAGACCCCAATAACACGGTTTTGATTGTGGGCTGGCAAGCACCTGATACCCTAGGTCGTCGGTTGGTTGACCATATCTCGCCCGTTAAGATTTTTGGTGAGGAACATACCGTTCGCGCCAATATTGTCAAAATGAACGGCCTTTCTGGTCATGCTGATGGTAACGAATTGGTCGGTTGGGTCAAGGCGATGAAAAAGACCCCCCGCCGCACCTATCTAGTACATGGCGAAATAGACCAAGCTACCACCCTTTCGGAACGCCTGACCACCGAACTCAATTTGGAAAAAGTTATCATTCCTAATTTACATGAACAAGTCCATTTCCCGTGAAATATGCCTATTGATGGACGATAAAAGACAGCTATTATTGGAAAGACCTTCCATCTATCAATCATGAGGTACAGGCATGGTCAATATCCTTGTCTCAAATGATGACGGCATTTTTGCCCCCGGACTGGCCGCCCTTGCAACGGCCATGTTAGATTTAGGTCAAGTCTGGGTTGTCGCCCCCGAAAATAATCAAAGTGCTAGTGGACACCGCAAAACACTCACCCGTCCCTTGCGTGCTGTGCCGACCTATCAGGTTTTTCCACCTGAAATCAAAGCCTTTGCAGTTGACGGTGCTCCTTCCGATTGCACTGCTATTGCCGTTATGGGTCTCATTGAAGAAAAAATGGATATTGTGGTATCAGGCATCAATAGCGGCGCAAATTTGGGGCAAGATTTGAACTACAGCGGCACTGTCAGTGTGGCCCTAGAAGCGGCGATTTTTGGCTTACCTGCCATCGCTTTTTCACTCGACAGCCGCACCCCCGATTCGGATTACAGCACCGGAGCAGAATTGGCAAAAAGTATTACCAAAGAAGTCCTGCGGCATGGTCTCCCTTATCATACCTGCCTAAATGTCAATTTCCCCAATCGCAAACCCGATCAAATCCAAGGGGTGCAAATTACGACACAGGGTGTCCGGGATTATCGGGATGTTTTAGATAAACGGATCGACCCATTTGGTCGGCCCTATTATTGGATTGGTGGCGTTGAGCCATCGGGTGATGTCAAAGCCGAAGGCACAGATATTTGGGCTGTGTATGAGGGTTTTGTCTCCATTACCCCCATCCACCTCTATATGACCCGCCATGATTTCATCGCTCCCCTGACTGCATGGAAATGGCGTGACCCCCAGCCCCCCCAGCCTGTTCAGCCCACTGTGCCCTCTTCCCCCGAAAGTGAAGCGTAATGCCGGGACGAGAAGAAACAAGCCGGGTTCTGGTGACGGGCGGGACGGGTTTTTTGGGTTTTCGCGTGGTGGCTGCCTTGCTTGAGGCTGGGGCAAATGTCAGTGTGATGGTACGCCCCGGCCAAGAAGAAAAACTTCAGGCCCTTGGTGATCGCATCCAATTGAATTATGCCGATGTTTGGAATAAGGCCAGCTTAAAAGGGCGGGCACGCGGTCACAGCACCATTGTTCATCTAGTTGGTAGCACACGAGCCGAACCCGAACGTGGTTTGACCTATCAGCAAATCAATTTGGTCTCGGCGCGGAATGTCACCAGCATGGCAGTGAGTGATGGCGTTCCGCGTATGATCTTATTAAGTGCTGTCATACGCCCTTTATCGCTTTCTGGGGAATATATTCGTAGCAAACGCGAGGCCGAAGAATATTTACAAAACAGCGGCTTAAATTGGACGATTGTACGCGCCCCTAGTTTGTTTGCCCCCAATACCCGCAATTTTGGATTACAAGCCTTTGCCTTCTTTGGTGCGCTCTTTCCGTTTAACCTATTCTCAACCCGCATGTTGCCCTTACCTGTGGATATTGCAGCACGTGGAATTGCTCAATTGGCCCTCAAGCCCGAGACCCACGAAGACCGGATTATTTATGCCCGCCAGTTGCGCCAACTTGCTAAAGGCAGTAGGGCCGCCCGCCAGCGCCGCCCCTTGATTCAACCCCAACAACGCTATGATGCTGACCCGGAAGGCTTGGACGAACCTCCCTTTGGTTGGCTGCCTCCTCATTCATAATTTTGCGAAATCATAAGTTGTATAAATTTTGATTTTAAGGCATAATCTTACTTAAGATTAACAATCTGACTTTTGTATTGCAGTCACCAAGTGACACTGCAATTTCACACTAGAACTCAAGTGCCAGACAAAAAGTTGTCGGTCAAAACAAGATTTCCCCTTTATCTAGGGAAATCATAGGGTATAGGTAGACTTGTTCCCCAACCATCATGCTTATATTCGGTGGGGCGAAACTATCCGGCAGAGTGCGATAATCCGGATTAGCGGAGAAGAACAGTTGGCAACCCCCTGTTTCTAAGGGATTACCCAACTTACTGCGAAGGCGTTGGCAATTGTAGGGCAATCCATTTATCTTGAACCTTCTTGCATCGCCGACCCAGAACTAGACCCAAGATAAACAATCCACAGCAATCATTTGCGGCTGTGGGAGCGTTGATTCGATCGTAGAGAAATTAGGAGCGCCTATTTTTCCTCAGAAAGCCGCCGGATTCTAATTTCCGGTATTTGGTCTATCCCTATAGATGCCTGTAAACGCTTTCGATGAACTAGGCGTATTTTAATTTATCTGATTTCTTTTGGCTGGTCATAATCATAGTGTGCAAATTGCAGCCGAGGTGGCTACACCTGCGGCTGTTTGCGTTTTTGTGGCAAATTTGCAAGAGGTATCGCACACATGGCCGGCAAAATTAGTGGGCTGGAAATTCAGCAAAAGAACAAAAGCCGAGTGAATGTTTTCCTCGATGGAGAATATGCCTTCAGTTTGGGTTTGATGGAAGCCGCCCCACTTCGCAAAGGCCAACACCTTAGCGATACCGACATTCAGCAATTACAAGAAGCCGACAGTTTGACGCAGGCCTATGAACGGGCGGTGCGATTTTTAGCAACCCGTCCGCGCAGCATCAATGAAGTGCGCCGCAAGCTGGCTGAAAAGAAAACCCCCACTACGATTGTAGAAACAGTCATTGGGCGTTTGGAAGCCGCTGGCTATCTCAATGATGCTGAGTTTGCCCAGTATTGGGTGGAGAATCGTCAAGAATCAAGTCCGCGTGGGCCAATGGCCCTCCGCATGGAATTACGTGAAAAAGGCGTGTCCTCAGGTCTTATTGATGAGGTTTTAAGTAATCAAGAGCCTGAACCAGTGGCCCTTCGCGCCGCTGAAAAAAAAGCACGCACCTTGCGCCGCACCACCAAACGGGATTTTCGTCAGAAGATGACCAGTTTTTTGATGCGACGTGGTTTTGACTATGAGACCGTCCGCAATGTGCTTGATAGCCTAATTGAACAGCTTGAAGCCGAGACGGATGGCGACCCGTTTTTCAGTGATTTAAATGGGGATGACACAATTGAGGAGTAAAGATCATGGAGATTATTACGGCGGTAGTCGGCCTAGTGGTCGGCCTGATTGCTGCCACCGTTTGGATAACCAATAACCAAAAACGGCAAGGGACAAATAAGGTAAAACTGGCTGAAAATGAAGCCCAGCGACTCATCAGCGAGGCCGAAGCTACCAAAAACAAGGTTGAAATTGAGGCCAAAAACGAGGCCCTTCGAATTCAGGAAGAAAACGAACGCAACAATAAAAAACGTCGCCTTGAATTAGACCGTGAGGAAGAACGCCAAACCAAACGCCGCGAAGAATTTGATAAGCGCGTCGAAAAATTTGAACAGCGCGAAAAGGAACTCAATCGTCGCCAAAGCAACCTCGACAAGCGGAATAATGAACTACAAAAATTATGGGATGAACGCACAGCTGAACTAGAGCGCGTGGCCGAAATGACCCGTGATGAGGCTCGCCAAGAGTTGTTAGCCGCCGTCGAAAAAGAGACCCGCCAAGATATGGTGCGTCTCATTCGCCAAATTGAAGAAGAGGCCAAATCCGAAGCGGATAACCGCGCCCGCGATATTATCGCCCTTTCGATTCAACGTTTGGCTTCGGATCAGGTCAGCGAAATTGCCGTGTCCGTCGTGCCCTTGCCCTCAGATGATATGAAAGGCCGTATCATTGGTCGGGCTGGTCGCAATATCCGTGCTTTTGAGCAGGCGACAGGTGTGGACGTGGTCGTGGATGACACCCCCGAAGCAGTCACGATTTCCAGCTTTGACCCCGTGCGGCGTGAAGTTGCCAAACGTGCCCTCTCCAAATTGGTTTTGGATGGACGTATCCACCCTGCCCGTATTGAAAAACTGGTCGAAGACACCCGCAAAGAGGTCGAACGGGCCATCCGCGAAGAAGGTGAACGCGCGGCCTATGAGGCTGGGGTTCCCGGCTTGCATCCTGAAATTTTGAAACTGCTCGGTAAACTGAAATTCCGGACCAGCTACGGGCAAAATATGCACGCCCATGCCATTGAAACTGCCCATCTAGCAGGCATGATTGCCGCTGAATTGGGGGCGGATGTCGTTCTTGCCAAAGCAGGTGGGCTGCTGCACGACATCGGCAAAGCGATTGACCATGAAGTCGAAGGGCCACACGCTATCATTGGCGCGGAATTCTGCAAACGTTATGGTGTGCCCGATAAAATTGTGAATTGTATCGGTAGCCATCACCATGAAATGCCACAGGAATCGGTTGAGGCGCTAATTGTTGAGGCTGCCGACGCGATTTCGGGCGCTCGTCCGGGGGCACGCCGCGAGAGTTTGGACGCCTATATCAAGCGTGTTCGCATGTTGGAAGACATTGCCAACGCCTTCACTGGGGTTGAACAATCCTATGCACTCCAAGCAGGGCGTGAGGTACGCATCATGGTGCGGCCCGACGACATTGACGACCTCGCTGCTGTGCATCTGGCCCGCGACATCTCCAAGAAGATCGAGGAGACCATGCAATACCCCGGTCAAATCAAGGTCACGATTATCCGCGAAACACGGGCGGTTGATTACGCTCGGTAATTCTAGCCCTCTCAAATTTGAAATCAGCAAAGGCAGGCCTCAAAGTCTGCCTTTTTTGTTTTTAACAGGATAATTGAGGGGTAGTCAGAATATGGAGGATATTTTATCTTGACAAACGAGTGGGAAGAGAAATATCAGCAGGCGTGGCAGGCTTATGGGTTAGTGGTATCCACCGAATCAATACCCATATTCTTTGAAGAAAGGAAAACAGCAGCAAAATCATTTAGGGAATTGATCCAAGAATTTGATAATGGTGGGCCGGCAGCGCTTGAGATTCTTGAGCATTATACAAGAAGCGATTATCCCTATATGGCTTTTCGTATTCTCGTAGAAATGACAAACCCAGATGCGCTAGGTTTGGTAGTAACTGCAATTTCCGAATCTGGGCAAGCGAGGGTGGGCAAAAACGCTATTCGGATTTTAGGAAAACAAGATCCTTTGCCAGATGATTTGTGGCAACACCTTGCTAAGGTGGTTGAACAAGATCAATTTGGCAATCGAAGTTGGATATTAGAGGCGCTATTAAATCATAAGACAACTTCTTCAATTGAATTGGTTAAAAGACTTTTCGCAAGGCAAAACAGACTATATATCTATAATGACGTACTGGCTAAAGCTTTGGCAAGATGGGGTGATTTTGATCAACTAAGCCAAATAATTCAGACGCCTCCTGAACCTGTAGAGGAGGATCGCTATTACGGCAATGATGTTCGAATTGATGCTGCTTTTTATCTTGCTTTACATAGCAAAGACGAGCATGGAATAGAAGCGCTTCTTTCAATTGCAGAAAGTGACGAATCGCATAAAGCAGCCCAAGCTATATTGAAATTAGCGTATTTGGCAAGACCGGAGGCAACCTTGCTCGTCGACAAAATTTTGAGGTCAAATGATGACTTCGTAGTAGGGTTTGGGTTGAGTTCCACTCAAGTTCTTGGAACAGCATTTTTGGCAAATGCACTTCTGTATCTAGCATCTAAAACACCAGAATTCAGAGACGACTCAACTTCAATTCCACTCGCTGATGAAGCAATTCGTGTCTTGTACACAATCACGGGGCAATCTGGCCCTGAACAGAAGCATCTTGAGCTTCCCGTTGAAGAACTAACACAAGAAAGTCGTGATGAATCCATTGCTTTTTATCGAGCAATTTTGGGAAACTTTATACTATCAAAACGCTACTCTCAAGGCGAGCTTCTTACCCTACCCTTATTGGTAGATAATCTCACTAGTCGTCACATAGGCCCTATCTGGAAATCAGCCTACAATTTGCCAGCGATAACAGGTTTAGATTTTGGATTTGATCCTGATTTAGATTTAATATCGAATTTGGACGCCGTCATCGCTTGGCGTGAATATGCGGCAACATCAACTGTTTTAGAACCGGGTGGATGGGCTTTTAATGGTCAACCACTTCTTGATCCTGTGTTCTGATTTTTGCACTACCTCATTAGTTAGAGTATGCTAATTTGCTATGACCATCATCTACTTAACCCTCTGTTGGGCAGGCGGAATTATCTTTGCCGAACTGCTTGATGAACGTTGGCCCTATGGCATCGCCGCGACCATTTTGGCCTGCTTATTGGTGCTGTTTCGAGACCGTAAAGACTGGCGACTGCCTATCGCCTGTGCCCTATTTTTTGCGCTCGGCGGTCTACGATTACAAGAGGCCCTGCCCGAAAAATCGCCTGACCATATCTCCCACCTTAATAATCAGGGCATTGTGACAATTTTTGGGGTGGTGTCGGATGCACCCGACGTACACGAAACCTATACCAACGTGCGGGTAAAAGTGGATGAGGCCATCTGGCTAGGTAAACAGCAGCCCCGCGAAGGATTGGTGTTGGTGCGCTTGCCTGCCCAAACCAATGTGCAATACGGGGATCGTTTATTGGTCACGGGTCAATTATTCCCCCCACCAGAACTCGACACTTTTTCCTATCAGGAAAAACTCGCCCGCGAAGGCGTTTTTAGTATCATGCAAGTTCAGACATTTCAGAAACTGGATGAAAATGAGGGGCGATGGTGGAAAGAAGACCTGCTCGATTTGCGTGACCACACACGTGGCTTTATTGAAGATGCCCTACCCGAACCCCAAGCTAGTCTCCTCAGTGGCATTTTGTTAGGCGACGATTCACGCCTATCTGAAGAAGTGCGGGATGCGTTTAACACCACAGGGACGGCCCATGTGATTGCGATTTCGGGTTTCAACATGACTCTGATAGCGGCCATTGTAAAATCATTGTTAAGTAACTTACTGCCCAAAAAATCATGGGCGATTTTTTTCAGCCTCGTGGTGATTGCCATTTACACCATTTTTGTTGGTGCAAATGCGGCGGTGGTGCGTGCGGCAATCATGAGTGGTCTGCTAATTTCTGCCGATGGGATGCGTCGCAAAACCTACGCTCCCGCCTCATTAGCTTTTGCCGCCCTTATCATGTCCATCTTGAATCCTTATGTGTTATGGGACATCGGTTTTCAATTGAGTTTTGCGGCGGTGTTAGGCTTGGCTTTGCTGGCAAATCCGGCGGATACGGCCTTCCGTAAATGGATGCAGCGTCATTTCGGCCAATCGGCAGGTGGCGAGGCCTCTAAATTTTTATCTGAGCCATTGGTGGTTGGCATGGTTGCCCAAATTTCTACCCTGCCCATCATTTTATTCTATTTTGGACGGCTATCAGTCTATTCGCCCGTCGTCAATTTGCTCGTTGTACCGGTCCAGTCATTCGTCTTGATTTTTGGGGGTATGGCAACCTTGGTGAGTTTTATTTATGTGCCGGCTGGAACATGGCTCTATACGGCGGCATGGCTGTTTTTGACATGGACAACCACGATGGTACGCGCTTTTGCTGATTTACCGGGGGCATCCCTCCAAATATTTTTGCCTCAGTGGTTTTTGATAATATTCGGCGTATCGGCCATTGGACTGGCAATACTGACTGCCACTCGTCCGCGCTGGTACGAAAAGCTGCTCAAAGAACGTCGCCAACAATTCAGTCTCGCTCTAAAATTTGTGCCACTCGTGATTGGCACAATCATCTTGGGGCTAATTATCCAAGCGTTAGTGCGTCAACCTGATGGTGAATTGCATGTAACTTATTTGGACATGGGCCAAAGCAATAGTGCCTTGATTGAATCGCCCGACGGGGCCGTATTCTTGATTGATGGTGGCCGCTATCCTTCCCGCCTGCTGACTGCCCTTGGCGACCACCTACCCCCCAATAATCACCAAATTGACGTATTGTGGATTACCAGTGACCAACCTGAGGACATCAACGCCCTATTGACAGTGGTGGAGCGCTATAACATTCAAGCTGCTGTCACCTCAGTTGGTGATACTACCGAAGCCGACTATTACAATCTGATTCAGACCCTGCAACACCATAAAACCCCCATCATCCACGCTGAGGCGGGTTATCAAATCGAAACGGGCGATGGTGTCAAAATGACCATTGTCGCGCCCCATGAAACCGCTCACGCCCTCGTACTGCGCCTGCAATATGGTGAATCGGTATTTCTATTTACCAACGACCTATCCGAAAAAGATGAACAAATGCTGTTGTCCGATAGTCATCATCTCATTCAAGCGAGTGTGTTGCAAGCCGCTGACCACGCCGCCCCTGATAGTAATAGTGCCGCGTGGGTCGAGGCCGTCAATCCACAGGTGGTCGTTGTCCAATACGACCCCGCCAGCCGTGACCCCGGTGCTGATTCGGGCGTGCTGGCACGTTTTAGCAACCGGAAGTTATATCGGACTGACCGCGATGGAACGATTGAAATGGTGACGGACGGTAAGAAACTTAAAATCTATACCGAAGAGAATTAGCTAGGCGGGCTGCCAGATTTCCAGCTTTTCCCCGATTTCGCCCAGCACTTGTTCGATACTTTTGTTGTCGGTACTGATGTAAATGGCGTCTTTCGCTTGGCGCAGTGGCGACACTTCACGTTCGCTGTCCACTCGATCCCGCTGAACCATGGCGGCTTCAATTTCGGCTAAATTAGCAGATTGGCCCTGACTCACCCGTTCTTGAAATCGCCGTCGTGCCCGTTCTTGAATTGAGGCATCAATATAAAGTTTTACATCCGCGTGCGGCAAGACGACAGTGCCAATATCCCGCCCGGCCATGATAATGTTGCCTTTTGCAGCGATACGACGTTGCTGCTCGACCAATGCGGCCCGTACGCTGCCAATGGCAGACAAAGCCGATACGGAGGCTTCGACTTGGGGCGTGCGGATTTGGTTAGTCACATCCTCGCCTTCGACAAACACGGCGTAGGGGTGGGTTGGGTCATCATTTTGCGAAATAATGTCAATGTGAGTGTTTTCGGTGAGGGTGGTGAGGGCGTCGGTGTTGGAAAAAGGGATGCCAGCACGGAGAGCAACTAGGGTCATCGTGCGATAAAAAATACCCGTGTCAATGAACAAATACCCATAACGTTCAGCCAATTGGTGGGAAATAGTGCTCTTCCCGGAACCTGCCGGGCCGTCAACGGCGATAATGCTCGGTAGTGACAATTTGGGACTCCCCCTTTAGGCTTGTTTAGATTGTCAAAGTGCAAAAACCTTTAAAAATATAACCGAGAACACCCCCGCCACACAACCTAATTTTTTATTAAAACCCCGCTAGAAAAATGAAACATAGCCGACCCGTATCCCTGAGTCATCTCATACGTCTTAAATTGTAGAACGCTTGGCATCATCATTTTGGGGGCTGAAATTTTGGAGAATGAATTACAGCTTTTGCGTCGGGCACGTAAATTCGATGAACAGGCCTTAGCTGCTATTTTTGACACGTACTATCGCCCTTTATATCGCTACCTCTATCACCAAACCGGGCATGTCCAGACGGCTGAGGATTTAACCGCCAAAGTGTTTCAGCGATTTTTAGAAGCACTGCACAACAGTCAGGGGCCAGACGATAATCTCAAGGCATGGTTATTTAAAGTTGCTCATCATTTAGCGATAGATGAATCGCGGCGCTTTGTTTATCGAAACGATGCGCCATTAGATGAAAACTTTGCTGTCGGCGAAATAGGCATGGAGGAACATCTTCATGTTGCCAATGAAACCGAGCGGGTTCGACTTGCGCTCAACCATCTAACCCCCCAACAAAAAGCCGTGATAACACTGCATTTTTTGGAAGGCCTCGATAACGCCGAAATTGCCCGTGTTTTGCATTCCACTATTGGCGCAGTAAAAGCCCTCCAACATCGTGCCCTTGCCGCTTTACGCCGCCAACTGATCCCACAAGAACAAATCGAAGGAGAACCTAATGAACAACCAACCCTTTGAGGAGCAAATTACCCACGCCTTGCACAATGTTCCTGAACCCAATCCTGCCCACGAACGTGCCGCCCGCACCGCATTTTTAGCGGAGGCTCGTCGCTTGCGGGAACATCCTTCCCCGGTTTGGCAGCGACCCCACAGCCGAACATGGATGATTGTGGCAGCGGCCCTACTCATTTTTTTGATAGGGGGTTTTGCCTTATCGGTGCAAAATTTGCGACAGTCTAATTCTGATGCAACTGTGCAAGCCGAAATCATTTCGCCCGACAACAACCCCAGCCTACACCAAGACATCACCCCGACTCCCTCTCAAGGACAAATCAGTGTGCCCATCACCGCCGAAAATGCTGCTCAGTTGGTCGAATTGCAACGCTTTGGGGCAGGCACGGTCAATGGTGCAGTCTGGTCACCCGATGGAAAACAATTGGCACTATATGGGTCGTTGGGAATCTGGTTTTATGACACCAGTGATTTTGAGGCCACGCCACGTTTTGTTGAAACGAATAGCTACATCAATGATGCCGCCTATAGCCCCGATGGCGCTTCACTTGTCCTTGCCAATGCGGACGGCACAATTCATGTTGTGGATATCGTCACAGGACAAGTAACACTGAATATTGAAGCATATGAAAAAACGGCCACTCAAGTTCTTTTTACCCATGATGGCTCAGAAATTATCTCAGGAGGGAGCGATTGGGATGGTGCATCGGCTCGCTTTTGGTCAGCTACCATGGGACGAGAACGTCTTGCATTCGGCTATTCTTTTGATGAAACGACTACACGTTTAGCCTTAGCCCCAAGCAATTTGCGTATCGCTATAGCTGGCCTAACTTATTTGGATTCGTCAGATTACACTGATTCAAATATTGGCTATGGCGTAACTGTCTTGGATATAGTCAACGATACCGACTTGTATACGCTCGATGGCCCGACAAGCTCAATCACGGCTGTTGCCTATAGCCCTGATGGAAACTTATTGGCAGCATCCAGCCACGATGGTTTGTATTTGTGGGAAGGTCGAAATCTCAAATTCCAATTGACGCGCGTTGCAACGCCAGTTGAAGATACAGCCTTTAGCCCAGATGGTCAGGTACTTGCTTCAGCTCAACTAGGTGGCCTTGTGCATCTATGGAATACAACAACAGGGGAAAACATAGGAACCTTATTTTCTCGACTTGAGAATCACAATTCTAGTTTCCTTCAAAAGGTTATTTTTAGCCCGGATGGTCAATCGTTGTTAGCGCTAGACAAGGTGCATGGGTTGGTCATGATTTGGGATTGGCAATCGGAGACGGTCAAGGCCACTTTAGATGACTTCAGTGGTGGTTTTAACGCCTTGAGCCTAGCAAGTGATGATTCGCGAATTGCCGTAGGCAGTGAAAATGGAAAGATTTATGCTTGGGACAGAACGGTTGAGTCACCCCAGACGCTTCAACAACAGTATGGACAGGATGGAGTTTTAACCAATGTGGCGTTTGTTCCCAATACACATTTAGTAGCCGCAACTGGCAGTCGTATCAATAACTCACAGCCCGTATTAGCTCCGGTCACGCTTTGGGATGCTGATAATGGTTTACAAGAACTAGCTCCGCCTGCCTTTGAAAGAACTGATATTTCTTGGATCTGGGATCTGGATTTTAATACAGATGGTAGCCAAGCGGTGTTTATGGATACCGGGTCATCTAACTTCGTTTTGACGCTTTGGGATGTGCAATCATGGCAAAAAATCAATCGTTTAGAAGCGTATCAGCCTAACGCACTTGTGTTGGATGCTCAAGTAGCCTTCAGCCCAGCCAATAATCTGGTGGCTTTCACTAATTATGAACGATCCGTCCGCCTGTGGGATTTAGAATCGACCACTGAGCGTCAACTTTTGCCTTCACTTCCCGATATTATTGCTGGCATTGCATTTAGTCCGGATGGCAAGTTCCTCGTGGCATTGGATGGTGAGGGAACAGTCCAAGTATGGGATACTGTCACATGGCAGGAAAGCATGTATATCGCCAAAACAGGTGGCTCTTGTGCCATAACCTTTAGTGCGAACAGCAAGTTAATCGCTGTTGCAGGGGATGATAGGATTTATTTGTGGGATATTCAAAACCAGACTCTTATCACACAACTCACCGGACATACCTCTGACATCACGCAAATCCAATTTAGTCATGATGGCACTGTGCTCGTGACTGCAAGTTACGATGGCACCGTACGGGTATGGGGCTTGCAATAGACACGAACAGGGGAGGTTGTAGTGACCTCCCCACGTATTTTCTGATGGTATCGAAATATCCGACTCGAATTAGGCCTTTTGCCCATCCGATGCAGGAGTCTCGTTGCTGGTGGCGGCGTCACTTTTGACCTTGACCGCTTTGTCCCCAGTGCTGGCTATCTGCTCATCCTCGTCTTCCCAACTGACAATCCAAATGCACAAGCCGGAAACGACAATCGAGGCAATGATGAGTGCAATCCAATTGGTGGTCGTCAGCCCCACATCACGGGCTTCGTAAATCAAAATGGCGATGATGCCAACCGATAATACGACCCATGCCGAAATGCGCGGATAACGATCAATAATCGCAATCACGCTGCTTAGGCCGGGGATTTGTTTCAAGCGTTCCACAAGCACTTACACCTTTTCTTCTGTTCAACATTTCTTCAAGATACGGTCTGCGAAATTATGCCACATATGGGCATCAAATGGGTGTCAACACGCGCTCTTCACGCAGTTTCTTGGACAAAATGATCGTTCCCTGTGGTTGCGAACTGCGAACCGCCTCTCGCCATGCTGGGAACTTAATTTCTTCAATCTTAATAACCTGATAGCCCAGTTTTTCCTTAAGCAATTTAATCACTTCTACGGCATCAGCTTCGCGTAAGTAGACAAAGGCCACCTCGCTTTGCAGCAATTTAGAGGCCTCTTCCATTTCCTCGATTAGCGGCCCAAGCACCGGCGCAATTGGGACGCCTGCTGGTAGGATAATTTCGCGTGATTGGGTAATCAGATTTTCAACCACAAAACTAATCGCGCCAATAATATTGCCCTTGGTTTCAGCTACCAAATAGGACGTCTCGCTGAAACTTAGCATGATATCGGCGTCGGTCAGGCGGGTGTTCTTAGTCTTGTTGATAAAGGCCGCAATTCTACTCATGTCATCGCGCTTGGGCCGACGGATGAAGACTTCGCCGATTTCTTGATCGGTGACGGTTCGTACCGTGTCCGTTGACAATTTGGGTGAAATGGGGGCGGCTGCATTACTGCCAATCTTAGCCCATGCTGCTTGCACCTGTGCCCATGTCTCGTTCGGTGTTCCAGAATTCTTAATCACCACCGCTGCCGCCCGAAGTTTATCGGCTTGTGGGTTTTGGACGGTAATCCGTTTACGGGCTTCGGCTTCGGATAGTCCGCGCGTTTTCATCATACGCTGTAACTGAACTTCGAGCGGGGCATCCACAACCCAAATCGCATCAACCCCGCTACCCAATTGACCTTCTAATAATTTGATGGCTTCCACCACAATCACTTTTTGCGGGGCGCGGCTGATTAGGGTATCAATCGCGCGCCCAATAACAGGGTGGGTGATGGCCTCAAGTTGTTTTAAAGCCTCTGGATGTGAAAATGCCACTGCCCCCAGACGGCCTCGGTCAATTCGACCATCGGGAGACACAATCCACTTCCCAAAACTTTCGATCACCGGGCGATAGGCAGGTGCATTGGGAGCCATCACCTGATGCGCGAGGCCATCCGCATCAATTGTGTAAGCGCCGAGATGCTGAAGCATATTGCGCACCAGACTTTTGCCAGTGGCAATATTGCCCGTGATGCCGATTACGTATTTATCTTTCCAACGGCCCACAATACCCCTCCAATTTGCTGCGTATAATGATGCAGGGCGGGCGATAATAGCTTATAACCGTGTGATTTTAGCTTGCCCTGCGCTGGTAAGCAAGATGCCCATCCAAATCCCGTAAGGATGTCACTGATTATAGCTAGAATGGGTTTAAGTATGAAACTAACCATATTTTAACCAGTTTGTCGCTAGTGCATCATTTTTGAATTGATTTATAATGAATCATAATGGGTTTAGCTTATAGGCGTCAACGGACTTTTTATTTTTGGAGATTATTTTATGACATTGCTTGGTAATCGCTACCAACTGCATGAGAAATTAGGCGAAGGGGGGATGGGAGCCGTTTATCGTGCGACCGATCGCCTCACTGGACAATCCGTTGCGCTCAAACGAGTGTTGATTCCTACATCCACAAGCGCGGCTGGCTCGTCGCCAGATACCAATTCATCGCGCCTGCGTTTGTCATTGGCTCGCGAATTTCAGACGCTTGCCTCGTTACGTCATCCCAATGTGATTGGCGTCGAGGACTATGGCTTTGATACCGCCCAACAGCCTTACTTCACGATGACCCTGTTGGAAAAGCCCCAGACCATTCTCGAAGCCGGGGCAAAAGCCACCCTAGACCAAAAAATAGACCTGCTCATTCAATTATTACAAGCATTAGCCTATCTGCATCGGCGTGGCATCCTGCACCGTGATTTAAAGCCTGCTAACGTCTTGGTTGAGGATGGAAAAACAGTCCGTGTCCTCGACTTTGGCCTTGCAACTGCTCAAGAACAACAAACCGGTGAAGCGGTCGAAGGTACTGTGACCTATATGGCTCCCGAAGTCATCAGCCGCACAGGGGCCAGCAAACCCGCCGATTTGTATGCAGTCGGGGTCATGGCCTATGAACTATTCACTGGACGTTATCCCTTTGATACTACCAATATCAACAAACTCATCCGCAGTGTTTTTTATACTGAACCCGATTTAAAAACCATTACAAGCCTGACTGCCGAACAACTGGCAAATATCAAAACTCGGCCTGTCAAGCCCGATGTGGCTATCTCTGAGCAGGTTCAAATTCAATGGGTGGCCCATCAAGCCAATGATATGCCCTCGCAAGACCTTGCGGCGATTGTGGGCAAATTAATGGCAAAAGACCCCAAGGCCCGCTACCAAAGTGCCCAAGATGTCATTAACGAGCTGTATCAGGTCATTGGGCAGCCCGTTTATGAGGAAAGTCAGGCCGTACGTGAGAGTTTCTTGCAAGCGGCCAGTTTTGTCGGGCGCGATGAAGAACTGGGTATGTTATCCGCCGCCCTTTTAAATGCCATTGAGGGGCATGGAAGTGCATGGTTGGTCGGTGGTGAAAGTGGGGTCGGCAAATCCCGTCTATTGGATGAACTTCGCACCCAATCTTTAGTGGATGGTGCGATGGTGATACGCGGTCAAACGGTTGCTGAAGGTGGTCTGCCCTATCAACTTTGGCGCGACCCCATTCGGCGTTTAGTTCTTTCCACTGACCTGAGTGATATTGAAGCAGGTATTCTAAAAGAAATTCTGCCTGATATTGGAAGTCTAATAGGGCGTGAAATTCCCGATGCCCCTGTCCTAGAAGGTAAGGCCCGTCAACAGCGTCTCAATCTTGCCATTATTGATTTGTTCCGTAAACAAAAGCAGCCAACCCTGCTTCTGCTAGAAGATTTGCATTGGGCTGGCGTTAGCCTTCAACCTTTGAAATTACTAGCTGAAAGCGCCAAACAATTGCCACTCTTGGTAGTAGGGAGTTATCGGCATGATGAAATGCCTGAACTTCCCGGTGAGCTTCCCGGTGTTGATCTTATCAATCTGAACCGCCTGTCTGAGACCAGTATCGCTGATTTGAGTGTTTCGATGTTAGGTGAGGCGGGTAACCAGCCCGAGGTCTTGGCCTTTTTGCAGCGCGAGACTGAGGGTAACGTCTTCTTCATGATTGAAACGGTACGTGCCCTAGCTGAAGAAGCAGGCCACTTGCAAGCTGTCGGCGGTATGCAACTTCCCGAACAAATTTTTGCTGGCGGTATCCAGCAAATTATCCAACGGCGCTTGGGACGTGTACCTGAGATATTCCATGCTTTGCTCAAATTGGCCGCTGTCATTGGTCGCCGCCTAGATTTTGACCTCTTGGCCCAATTGGATGACAAAACGGACCTAGAGGCATGGCTCAATATTTGTGCCAACGTTGCAGTTTTTGACCGCCAAGATGAGCAATGGCGTTTTGCCCATGACAAACTGCGTGAAGCGCTTTTGAAAGACCTCAACACTAACGAAGAAGTCACCCTCCATCGTCAGGTTGCCGAAGCCATTGAGACCACCTATCCCAATGATAAAGGGCAGGCCGTCAATTTGATGGAACATTGGCATCACGCTGGGGAAATTTCCAAAGAAGCCAACTATGCCCAAATCGCGGGCGAACAAGCGCTCTCGATTAGCAATTCACGCGGCGCGATTGATCTATATAACCGTGCCCTTAAGCTCATTTCAGAGGATAAAAATGCGGTTCGTGCTGTAATCTTGGTTGATCTCGCCAAGTCGCATGAAAACCTCAGTGACTATACCACGGCCACCAAGTATTTAAATGATGGCTTGGCGTTGGCCCGTAGCGCGAGTGACCAACTGATGATGGTCAAAGCCCTTAATGCTTTGGGCTTGGTAACCGAAATGCAAGGGGCCTATGATGATGCCCTCAAACTAAATGAACAAGCCCTCGACATCGCCCGGACAATTGCAGATCGTGCTGGCACAGCCTCGGCCCTCAAGAATTTGGGTAATATCGCCCGTCTACGCGGGGATTATGACAATGCGAAAAAGTATTATGAAGAGAGCCTCGCCATCCGCACTGAATTGAACGATAAGCAGGGCATGGCTGTTTGTCTAAATAATCTTGGCCTCACCTATTATTTTCAAGGCAATATGGAAGAGGCCAAGCGCTGCCTGACCGAAGCCCTTGACATCCACAAACAAATCGGGGCACGTTTTGAAACCGCCGCTGGTTTAGGGAATTTGGGCGTTATTACCGCTCAATGGGGCGACACCGCCGCTGCTAAACAATATTTTGAAGAAAGTATGGTCACTCGCCGTGAAATTGGTGACCGTGCTGGGCAAGCCTCCATGCTCACCAATCTAGGGATGTTAGCCAAAGATGCCAAAGATTTTGATGAAGCCCATCGCTATTTCAAAGAAGGGCTGACGATCCGCCGTGAAATTGGCGACCGCGCTGGTATTGCCAATTCGCTCATTAATCTAGGAGTGGTGGCAAAAGGGCATAAACTTATTTTCCAAGCGGAAAAATACCTGCATGATGCCCTCAAGGAAGCCAAAGCCCTTGAAGCTATTCCATTGATGTTAGAGACAATGGTCGAGTTAGCGGGTCTTCAGGTTGAAAATGGTCAATATGCTCAGGCCGCCGAATGGTTGGGTATGGTGGTGAATCATCCTGCTCTAGACACTGGGGTAAAAATGGCTGCCGAGCCAATTTTGACTGATCTCGGCCAGAAATTTCCAACCGATCAACTAAACCCCGCCTTAGAACGTGGCAAGCAATTACGGCTCGATTTTGTGGTAGACGAGCTATTAAGGCTTAAACAAGCGTGAAGCCTGTAAAAAATCTTCGTTAAATTGTATGAGTTTTGTCAATGAGAGGTTTACACCTTGTAAACGGTGAAAGCCTCTCCTTAATAAAAGCCTCCAGATGCAACTTTTCTGCTATTTCCCGCTTTGCAGCCCTCTAAAATAACCAAATCTCTCTTTAATTCACTCTTACTATGCAGTATTGAGGCTATTGGGGATTGTCAAGAGACTGTAAAGTTTCGTCAAAGACAGTACTCGATTAATAATTAAGGGGAGAAAAGTTGAGCCTTTATTCTATTGTATAATGTTACTAGGTTTTATAGAACACTTTCATTTCTGCCAAAGCGATGCAATTTCATCCCATAGTCCGGTTAGGCATTATAGGAAATATGGGGAAGGGAGCTTAGGGAATGTTTCATTCAAAGTCTTTTAGAGTAGGAATGTTGGCACTGGTACTGCTGACAACTATCTTTAGCTTGCTGGCCGTTAGCCCGGTTCCACAGGCCAAAGGTGAAAGCAATCAGACATCCAGTATTGCCATGTGCGTCCTGACACCTGAATTGTTAGGTGGACAGGGTTTTTCCGTTACAGGGTTGGGGTTCTCTGTCACGGGTCTAGGATTCTCCGTTACAGGGTTGGGGTTCTCTGTCACGGGTCTAGGATTCTCCGTTACCGGATTAGGAATTAGTCCGGAAGAAATTGCCCAAGAAATCCGCGACAACCCTATTTCAAATCAGTGGCTAGCCAATTTGCAGCCCGATGTGAACAATGGTGCTCAATTTAACACCATGCCCGTCGCTATCTTGATTGTGGACGACTTCAGCACTCCAGATTCACACGGTAGCTTGGTATTACGGGTGTTCCAAGACCTAAGTCGCGTAGTGGATATGACCCGTATTCGCCTCGTACCCATTGATGTCAGCGGTGCGAACGTTGATTACGAAGTTGATGGTTTGGAAGCCAATATCCAACAAACCATCGAAGGGCCCAATGGGTTGATGAGCCAAGGGTTTAATCACTTTGTCATCAACTTGAGCTTCGGTGTCATTCCTTGTACCCATCCCGGCCCTGTGCTAAGTGGTGTTCAATATCCCAATTTTGTATTTGCCGATGCGCTTGCAGCAATCAACGCGGCCAATACCCCCCTGCCCCCTCAATCGGTACAACCGATTTTGGAATGTGTGCAACGTCGTGGTTGGGGTCACTACACCGCCTATTTTGGTTATAACAACCTGAATGATGAAGTAGTCAATATTCCAGCAGGCTGGAGCAACTTCTTTGCCCCCGGTGACTACAATCGTGAACAGCCGCGTGTATTTGAGATGGGCCGTCACGACTATGCCTTTGCGGTAGATTTCAATTTTGCACTTGCGTGGGCTGTGCGTGGGCCAAATGGTCAATATCAATTTGTTACTGCAACGGCCTATTCAACTCCGTGCAGTCCACAAAACCTACCCGGCCAAACCCGCCAACCCGTCAAGCCCGTCTTGGAATGCGTGATGGACAATGGCAATGGTGTTTTCACAGCTCGCTTCGGTTATGAGAATCAAAATAACGCTTCCGTGACGATTGAAGTCGGTAGCGAAAACAAGTTCGGCGGACGTTCCAAAGACAAAGGCCAGACTATTACCTTCCTCCCCGGTGAGCATAAAGACGTTTTCCGGGTGCAGTTCAATGGCAATGACATCTCTTGGCAATTGCGTGGCCCCGACCATCGTCGTTATACCGTCACCGCCAATAAATTTGCTGACCCATGCATTGACTCCGTAGGGTTTGGCTTGGTGGATTACGTTCACGTAAATCTGGGTGTCCCCGAAGAGTTGGTGGACGAGTATGTTCAATCGCTCGTAGATTCCAATGGCAACGAAGGCGACCTCTTTGACCTACGTGTGCTGTTGCAGCACTATCAACAACTGAGTGCCAGCAGCGATGGTGCCTTTGCGGTTATTCCTGTGGGCGCGTCGGGTAACTATCGGCCTTGGCTGTTTACCCAGCCTCTCACTCCTGCGGCTTGGCCGGAAGTAGTGGCTGTTGGTGGTACATTAGGCAATTATGGTAGCCTGTGGCGCTTCTCTCAAGACGGCAACGTCCTTGCCCCAGCGGCTGGTTACCCAATCGGTGACAACACCTATATCGCAGGTACATCCTTTGCCGCGCCGTTTGTGAGCATGGTAGCTGCGGAATGGCTGACCTATCCAAATGCCTGCAATTTTAACGGTACACTCCCGCCACTGACCTCAGCGGCTCAATCCAAGAGTGCCAATCTGACCTTTGTGGCTGGCAGCGTTATGCCCTTCGATTGTTCACTGACCAATTCAGTCACTTCCGGTGGCACAGGCGGAGTACCCGGTAGCGGTGCGGTCACCACAACTTCCTATGGCATCGAATCCAATGATGCATCTGTCACTCGTAAGGGCCGTTGGTCTGACACTGCGACGCCCCGCGCCAGTGGTGGTAACTATCTCAGCAGCAATAACAAGAAGGCTACCCTGACCCTCGAATTTAATGGCACGGGTATCAATGTCAATTACCTGACCGGGCCAAGTTTGGGCACATTTACCATCGTGGTTGATGATGTCGCCATTCGCACTGTTATTTCGTGGTCATCTACCACTGCATTTGGCAACTGGTCAAATATCACGGGTCTACAAGCGGGCCACCATACCCTACAAATTGTGCCGACCGACGGAACTGTGGCGATTGACAGCTTCTACGTCACTGCCCAATAGCACTAGACGAGTTTTAGGCCTAGCCTAATCTCCCTCCCTACATCACCAATTTTTAGCCATCTGTCAATTTCGGGAACAGATGGCTATTTTTTTAATTCCTCAAATTTTTTAAGGTGGCGTGTTAAAATCAAATACAGAGTTTAAGCCGAACCCATGTTTTTGGAGAGAAATCTTTTGACGCCGCTACATCACGCTTTTGATTGGCATGAAGTTGCTCGTTTGGCCCTTATTTCCCGATTTATGGATGAACTAGAAGAACAAGAATTAACTCCTCATGGGCATGTTACCTATCAATTTTCGGCGCGGGGACATGAATTGGGGCAATTATTATTAAGTCAGTTATTAACCCATCCTTTTGATGCTGCCAGCCCCTACTATCGTTCTCGACCATTTTTGTTGGGTAGCGGCTTGACTATTGAAGAGGCCTTTGCTTCGGACATGGCCCGTGCAGGCAGTGTGAGTGGTGGACGTGATGTGGGCGTGGTTTTTAATATGCCTAGTCGTGGACGCGCCATAGTGCTTCCAATGGCCGGGGATGTCGGTTCGCAATATACACCGGCGGCAGGTTGGGCGCAGGCCATTATGTATCATACCGAGCAGCTAGGCCAAACCGATTATGCCAACAGCTTGACAGTTGTTTGTGGTGGTGATGGCTCGGTGGCAAGCAACGGTTTTTGGTCATCGCTGACCATTGCGACCACTTTGGAATTGCCCCTGTTATTTTTAATTGAAGACAACGGTTATGCTATTTCGGTCAAGGGGCCAGCCCAAACCCCCGGTGCTAACATCGCTGCCAATCTCGCCTCTTTCAAAAATTTATGCATTTGGGATGGCAGTGGCACTCATCCAACTGAGACTGCTGATTTGGTTTACAATGCCGTTGAATATATTCGTAAAGAGCGCAAACCGGGCCTTTTGCGGCTGATCGTACCGCGCCTTTCGGGTCATTCCAGTGTGGACAATCAAGCCTATAAATCAAAAGAGACTTTAGCAGCCGAATGGCAGCGCGACCCCATCCTTGCTTTACGTCAGGCCATGATTCCAGATTTAATGAGCGAGGCTGATTGGGATGCCCTTGTCGCTGACGCTAAGTCCACTGTTCAACAAGCCTGTGCCGCTGCGTTGGCTCAACCACAGCCCGATGTCCATGAAATCACCCGTTTTGCCTTTTCTGACCCCACCACGCCGCAAAAAATGGGTGGATTATTGGCCGAGGGCATCCAAATGCCAAACGGTACGGCCACCCCGCAAATTACTGACCCCCGTCGTATCAACATGATTGAAGCCATCCGCCGCACATTAGATGTTGAATTAAGCCTCAATCCGCGTTGCGTGGTCTTTGGTGAGGATGTAGGTGAAAAAGGGGGTGTCCATGCTGCTACCCTCGATTTGCAGCATAAACATGGCCCCAATCGCGTCTTTGATACCAGCCTATCCGAAGAAGGCATTATCGGTCGGGCAGTCGGCATGGCCTATTCTGGTTTAGTACCCGTACCAGAAATTCAATTTCGCAAATACGCTGACCCCGCTACTGAGCAACTCAATAATTGTGGCACCATCCGCTGGCGCACAGCGGGTAATTTCGCTGCCCCGATGGTCGTCCGTATTCCCGGTGGCTATCGTAAGATCGGTGACCCTTGGCATAGCGTGACTAGCGAGATCGTGTTTGCTCATGCCCCCGGTTGGCTATTGGCTTTCCCGTCCAATGCGGAGGATGCCGTTGGGCTTTTGCGAACGGCCTTACGTGGCAACGACCCCGTCATCTTTTTTGAGCACCGTGCCATGTTGGATGCGGCTTGGGCACGCCGACCTTACCCCGGTGATGATTATATGCTGCCTTTTGGTAAGGCCAATGTCGTCCAACCGGGTACCGATTTAACAGTGGTGACATGGGGTGCGATGGTCGAACGCTGTGAAGCTGCCGCCCATTCCCTAGACGCCTCCATTGAAATTATTGATCTCCGTACCATTGTGCCGTGGGACAAAGCGACTATCTTGGAATCCGTCGCCAAAACGGGCAAGTGCCTCATTGTGCATGAGGACATTAGTTTGGGTGGGTTTGGTGCCGAAATCGCTGCTACCATCGCTGCCGAAGCCTTTTTAGATTTAGATGGCCCAATCGAACGTGTTGCGTCTCCCGCTGTGCCTGTGCCCTTCAATACTGGGCTGATGGAAGGGGTTGTGCCCACCGTCGCGCTGATTCACCAAAAGATGGAAATGCTGTTGGCCTTCTAAAAGTTACAATGGGGTGTCGGAGGAGGTTGCGGCGATGCCCACAAATGATGACACTCCATTTTCATATTCCGATTCGGCCAGCATGATAGAGGCTGAACGCCAGCGCCTTGCCATCTTACTAGAATCACAGATTGGCAAATCGCTTAATTTACTGCTGGCCCAAGCTGCCGTCTATGAGCAAAGTTTGGTTACTAATCCCCAAGCCCAGATGGTCGCGTCTGTGCTGGCGAGTTTGGCCCGTCAATCTCTACAGCACATCCATGACCTAAGCACTGCTTTGCATCCCGTGATGTTAGAATCGCTCGGCCTAGAACCTGCCCTTGAATTGCTGATCAGCCAAACGTTGCGTACCACTCCGCTACGAATTTCGTGGACATTTGATCGTCTGCCCAAACGTCTTGCCCCTGCCATCGAATTAGCCTTATTTCGTGCTATTCAAGATGGGTTGACGCACTCCACCCGCCACGCTACCGAAGTCAATCTTCGCCTCAAAATTCAAAATGATCAACTAACTTTGTCATATGAGGATAATGGGTCAAACCCGCCTGAGATGCTGGATTTTTCCCTACTAAACTTGCGACAGAAGAGTGTTCAAGTTGAGACCAATTATTACCCCCAGCAGGGTTTTCGTATGGTGGCAACAATCCGTTTTTTGACCCCACCGCTGATGACCGAGCGCGAAATCGAAGTATTACAATGGTTGGCAAAAGGACTGTCCAACAAAGAAATTGCCACCCGCCTTGCTGTCACTCCCCGAACGGTCAATTTTCATTTGGACAATATCTATTCCAAGCTCAATGTGACCTCGCGCACCGAAGCGGTTATGGCCGCCCTGCGCTATGAACTGGTTAAATAAACAGGGTAGAACTGGTTGTATGCTCGTTCTTTGATACTGTGCTGTCATGCAACAATCAATTTTAACCAACCTAACTAATTAAATGGAGCATTATCATGTCCAATCCGCTTCTGCCTTCCCTTGAATCCGTTTTGCGCGACCCCGATGTAATGGAAATCCTCATAGACGGTTATAACCGCATATATGTCGATAAACGCGGCGTATATGTCGATATCCCGACTCCCTATCAAAACAACGACCACCTGTTAGCCGAAATTATGGCGATGGCCTCCACCTTGGGGCGGCAGGTGAATGAGGATCATCCAATCGCTGATTTTCGTTTAATGGAAGACGGCTCCCGTATTCATGTCGTCTTGCCACCGGTTTCACTAAATGGGCCTGTCATGAATATCCGCAAGTATCTACGGAAGCCCCTGACGCTTGATGAACTTTTGGGTTATGGATGTTTGAGTGAGGATATGGCCCAATTTTTGCGGGCCTGCGTTCTTGGGCGAATCAATATCGGTGTATGTGGCGGCAGTGGTGCTGGTAAAACTAGCGTCCAAAACATCCTGTGCCAAATGATTCCCGATGACGAACGCATCATTACCGTGGAGCATTCAGCCGAAATTCGACTTGAGAAGAAACGGCGCGTGGCGCTAGAAACTCGTTCTGCCAATTTGGATGGACGTGGTGAAATTACGATGCGTGATTTGATTTCTAGCGCCACTAAAATGCGCCCTGATCGCATTGTCGTGGGCGAACTACAAGGGGGTGAGGTAATTGATATGCTATTAGCCATTAATACTGGCTACGATGGCAGTATTTTTAATATGCACGCCAATGGCCCCCGCGACGCCCTTAGCCGTCTCGAAGTGATGGCAACCACGGGTAACCCAACCCTGCCACTGCTGGCCGTGCGTGAGCAAATTACCACCGCTATCCAATTGCTGACCTGTCAAGAGCTAATGCGTGATGGCACTCGCCGCATCGTTCGCGTTACCGAGATATTGGGTTTGCAGGACGACCAAATTCAAACGCAGGATATTTTCGAGTTTCGTCAAACGGGTTATCGGGATGGCAAAATCATCGGCCATTATTCGGCAACGGGTCTCGTGCCCCGCTTTTTGACAAAAATCCGCAACGCCAATGTTGAGATACCTATGCACATTTTTGAGCCGCACCCATAAGCTTGTAAAAAAGCCGATGCGAGATAGAAACTCGTATGAATCTCACGGCAGATTGGAACAAACAGGACTATACTCACGTTATGGTTGCTAGGTATCATAAAATTCTGTCTCCTAATCTCTATCCTATCTAAGCCGGAGGTTTTCCATGAAAGTTGAACTTAAACACCAGCCCTCATATTCGCTTGCGGTGGTGACACTGGCCCCCAATGAGCAGGTCAAAGCGGAATCAAGTTCGATGGTCAGTTTCAGCGACGGTGTCACGATTGAAACCAAAGCCGAAGGCGGCTTGTTGGGTGGCCTAAAACGTGCTGTATCGGGTGAAAGTTTTTTCCAGAACACCTTTTCTGCTCCTGCTCAAGGGGGTGAGGTAACTTTTGCGCCATCCCTCCCCGGTGATATGAAAGTGATTCAAATGGGTGGCACGGGTGATTTTCTGCTACAAAGTGGCGCCTATATCTCCAGTGAACTTAGTGTGACGATGGATACCAAATGGGGCGGCTCCAAAGGCTTTTTTGGAAGCGGTAGCCTGATTTTGATCAAAGTTGGCGGACAAGGCCAAGTCGTCATTGGTTGTTATGGCTCAATGGAAGAGCGCGTGTTGGCCCCCGGTCAAAAATATAACGTGGATACCGGACATATTGTGGGCTTTGACGCCTCCATTCAATTCCAAGTCAAGAAAGTGGGCGGCTGGAAATCCACTATTTTCAGTGGTGAGGGTCTCATTTGCCAATTGACTGGGCCGGGACGTGTGTTAATGCAAACCCGCTCCGAAGAAGCATTCCTTGGTTGGCTCATTCCCCAAATCCCCACTAAGAGCAACTAATCAATCAAATTTTAAGGCTCTGGCAGGCAATTTTGTTAACCAGAGTCTTTTTAATTCCGCCGAAAATAATGTCAAATCACTGCAACTAGCTCTTATAAGCCCCTCCATTGTGATTTATAGTTAAAAGGTTCACCAATAACTGTGGAGGGACACATCTTATGCCGAGCCTTGAAACCATGACCACCGATTTCCTTGCCCAAAAGCGCATTGCGGTGGCGGGTATTACCCGTGAAAAAGACGATGCTGCCAATCTCATTTATCGCAAACTGCGTTCAACTGGGTATCAAGTTTTTGCCATTAACCCCAACGCCGAAACTTTTGACGGCGAACCCTGCTATCCCGATGTCAAGTCTACCCCCGAAAAAGTGGATGCAGTCGTGATTGTGACCCGTCCTGACGTGACCGAACAGATTGTCCAGCAGTGCGCCGAAGCCGATATTCACTATGTGTGGATGCACCGTTCCATGATGGGCAACAGCAGTTCAGAAAAAGCTGTCCAATTTTGCAAAGAACACGACATCAACGTGATTGCCGGGGGTTGCCCCATGATGTTCTGTGCCCCAGTAGATTTCGGGCACAAGTGTATGCGCTGGATGGGTAAATTGACGGGTAGCTTACCAAAAGAGAGCTGAGAACAAGTTGGGCGTATTCCATCCTAGAAATACGCCCATTGATTATTTTTGGCGGCTAGAATTCTTTATAACCCCTTGAGTTTGGCCTCATCCCAAAACTGATCCATTTCTTGTAGGCTCATGGATTCAAGCGCCTTCCCATTTTCTTTTGCAGTGGTCTCGATATAGGCAAAACGACGCTTAAAGCGATCATTTGTACCTCGTAGCGCGGCCTCAGCATCTACCTTCATCCAGCGCGCCCAATTGACTACTGCGAACAACAAATCGCCAAACTCTTTAGCGCGGCTTTCAGGGTTATCTGCCTCTCGGATTTCTCGGATTTCTTCTTCTACTTTTTGGATGACGGGTTCGATTTCGGCCCAATCAAAGCCAAACTGGGCAGCTTTTTCTTGCACCCTGTAAGCATAAATTAAGGCAGGCACAGCGGCTGGAATGCCATCTAAGCGCGACTCTCGTGCCTTACGCCCATTCTCGCCTTTTTTAGCCTGTTCTTGCTGCTTAATCTGCTCCCAATTCCGTACCACATGGTCGGCATCCTCAACCTTCACATCCCCAAAGATATGCGGGTGACGCCGTACCATTTTTTCATTGATGTGCCGCACGACATCGGCTATATAAAACTCGCCATCATCTACCGCAATTTGGCTTTGGAAGACCACATGTAGCAAAATATCGCCCAGTTCTTCCGATAACGCTTCCATATCCTCAGCATCGAGGGCCTCAATGACCTCATACGCTTCTTCAATAAAATGCGCCCGCAAGCTCTGATGTGTTTGCTTAATATCCCACGGACATCCTTCTGGGGAACGCAAATGAGCCATAATATTGAGCAGTGATTGAAAACTCGATAATTCTGGCATCGCCGGCACATACAAGGTCGTCAAATAGCTGATATGCTCACTGCGATCCAATTCATACAGCGGTACACGTTCAACAATTTCATCGGCTGTTCCCGCACCATGCAGCAACACCACCGGAAAATCATCGGGGTACTGATTCATCAAGGTTAGTTTAGTATCTGAGGCCACTGCTTGACTATAGACTTGGGCAATCAATGCAGGCTGATCAGGATTAATCGGTGGATGATAGAGGTTGATAAAATCAGTGGCATCATGAATTTGCAGCCCTGTGATGCCATCAATTTTTAAGGCTGATAGCGACGGCTCGATAAAACTAAGCCCGTCCACAACTTTGACCGGAATATTCTGGGTATGGGCCGTTGCTAAAATTAATTGGGTTGTCTGTTCCCCCACCATTGGATGACCGGGCACGGCATAAATCACCCCACTAGGGCGTTGACCGAGCACCACAATTTGGTCGGCAATCGTTTGATAGAGGCCCTCAAAATTTTCAGCCTTGTCATAGAGGTCATCAAAGCTGTGATAAATGGGCTTGGCGGGTAGCGATTCGATGAGAGGATGATGGTTGGTACGGAGATAGACTTCCGATGCGTTTTCCAATGTGCGCCATGCCAACAGCGTCATCTGCTCAACTTGGCCCGGCCCCAACCCAACAATGGTGATTCCTGTGTTCATAAATGACCTCTTTTATTCCAAATGGCTATAAACAGAAAAAGGCAAAATCAACCTATGACGTTGCTGCCACAGGCGACTTTGCCTTTTTGTAGATTCATGGGAATCGCGCAGTAAACCGCGCCCCAAATTAACGCTTGGTGTAGGTTGGGGCCTTACGGGCACGCTTGAGACCGGGCTTCTTACGTTCCTTAGCCCGTGCATCACGGGTCAAGTAACCACCCCGACGCAGAACGCTGCGCAGGTTTTCATCCAGTCCAAGCAAAGCACGTGCCATGCCTAATTGAATGGCATCGGTCTGACCAGTTACCCCACCACCGTTGACTTTCACGGTGATGTTATAGCTGCTGAGACTGCCGATATTGGCGGCTTTCAGCGGCGCAATAGCGATATCAATATCGCCACTACGGGTCAGATATTGATCGGCGGGCTTGTCATTGATGGTAAATGTACCATTACCACCCGGATAGACCCGCACCCGTGCACTTGATGTTTTGCGGCGACCAACGCCCTCAAAATATTGCAGTGTCATAGTTTTTTATTTCTCTACCTCACTATTTTCAAGGTTTGCAGCCCACATTCCGTCAACCACTAACGGTTTGGGGTGTTGGGCTTCATGCGGGTGATTGGGGCCAACATAAATCTTGAGTTTGCCCATCTGCTTGCGGCCCAATGTATTGCTGGGCAGCATCCCCTTGACGGCTTTTTCGATCACGCGATCAGGGTGTTGTTTCATCTGGTCACGCAACCGGATCGAGGTCAGCCCACCCGGATAGCCGCTGTGGCGGTGATAATATTTCTGGTCAAGGCGGCGACCCGTCACATGGATTTTTTCGCAGTTGATAACGATAACGAAATCACCCATATCCACATGCTGGGCATAATTGGCTTTGTGTTTGCCCCGCAGGATGTACGCAATTTGACTGGCAAGGCGGCCCAGCGTTTGACCCTGAGCATCAATCACCCACCATTCTTTTTGCGCTTCCTCCGGCTTGGGCGCATAGGTCTTGTATGGCATCTTTTCCTCCAAAAAAGCCTCCGGCAAAATCGGCTTTCTGTGTCCACCAGCCGGAGAATCCTGCTTTCCCTGTATCAAAAACGATAATCGTTATACACCACATGGGTCAGGGTTAATCCATGGGGCGGGGCACTTGTCCCTGCCTTTTTACGGTCGGCCAACCGGAATGCCGCAGCAAACTCTGCTACATTCATTTTGCCTCGTCCAACCTCGACCAACGTGCCTACAATGCTTCGTACCATCCGCTTCAAAAAAGCGTTGGCGGTTAACGTCACATGTAGTTCGTCACCCATCGCTTCAATCTGGGCCGTAGTCATGACCCGAACAGTGTTTTCACCTTTTGGCGGCTTCCCAAAGGTGGCAAAGTCGTGTTCCCCACGTAACAGTTGAATGGCTTCCTGCATCGCTTCCAGATTGAGGGGAAGCTGCCGATGCCACACATACCGTTCACGTAGGGGGTCGCGGGTTGGCGAGATATAGAGTCTGTAAAGGTACGTCCGACTGAGAGCATCAAAGCGCGGGTGGAAACTTGCCGCAACCTCCATCAGCGATTGTAAAGCAATATCGCTTGGGAGATGAATGTTGATTGCCTTTAGCAGTTCCTCAGTCGAGTGTTTCCACGTTGCATCAAAGGCAATCACTTGACCACTAGCATGTACCCCTGTATCGGTGCGCCCTGCCCCCATGAGTGAGATGATCTCACTGGTCACTTGGCTTAGTGCATTTTCCACCGTTACTTGGACACTGGCTAATCCGGCACGCTGTCGTTGGAAACCGCAGTATAGAGTGCCATCATAAGCCAATCGGCCTGCCAATCGCGCCATAAGTACTGGAATTAGGCTTCCTCTTCGGCCTCCGCCGGGAGAAATTCTAATTGTACCATGTGCGCGGCATCGCCTTTGCGCATTCCCAGTTTATAGGTGCGGGTGTAACCACCGGGCCGTTCCGCAAAACGAGGAGCTAGTTCATCAAACAGTTTAAGCATGGCCTCACGATTGTTGCCCAAACGCGCCAGCACGATACGACGGGCATGAACCCCTCGCGCTGGGTCTGGATGGGCCAACCCTTGTTTGGCTTTGGTGACCAACTTCTCAATCTCAGCCCGAATCAAATCGGCTTTGGCTTCGGTGGTCTTGATTTTTCCATTTTGAATCAGGGCAATCATCAGGTTACGCCGTAGCGCTCGACGATGATCGTAGTTCCGACTCAGCTTCTTTCCAGCTACACGATGTCGCATGATCTTATTCCTTGCGCGTTAAAGCGCTCTTGCTTGAGACTAGGAATCCGATTCCTCTTTAGCGAGAAAACCTTTTTCTCGGAGCAGGGTCGTGAGTTCTTCCAACGATTTCTCACCAAAGTTGCGGATCGCCAGCATCGCATCTGTTCCACGCTCCAACATTTCCAGCACCTCACCGACGGTGGTGATGCCAGTACGCTTGAGCGAATTGAACACGCGAACACTCAAATCAAGCTGCTCAATCGGAATTTCATAAAATTCGGGCGCTGGCCCACGTTTGCTGCCCTCTTCCTGTGGCACTGGGGCCGAGGATGAGGTAATGGCAATGAACGGTTCCACCCCGGCAATGATTGCCAAGTGTTCCATCATAATCTTGGCGGCTTGGCTCATCGCCTCTTCTGGCGAGACGGTGCCATCCGTCCAGATTTCTAGCACCAGCCGGTCATAGTTGGTTTTCTGACCCACACGGGCGCGTTCGACTTCAAAGTTAACGCGACGAATGGGGCTGAAAATCGCATCTACGGGCACTTCGCCAATTGGTAGGCGGGTGCGGTCATCGGCAGGCGAGTGTCCCCGCCCACTTTCGACCTTGAATTCCATTTCCACTGTTGCGTTGGGCGTATCAATGGTAAATAGAAACAGGTCTGGGTTGACGATTTCCACCGAGGCAGGCACTTGCAGGTCGGCTGCGGTGACTTCGGCGGGGCCGCGCTTGTTCAGGTACAGCCGCGCTGATTCTTCCCCCAGCAATTTCAGGCGCAGTTTCTTGATCTGCAAAATCAACTGCGTCATATCTTCTTTTACATCAGGGATAGCCGAAAACTCATGCGGCACACCCGTCACACGCAACGAAGTGATAGCTGCGCCTTCTAATGAAGACAGCAGAATCCGCCGCAGCGCGTTGCCAACTGTCGTCCCAAAACCGCGTTCCAATGGGCTGATGATAAACCGCCCATAGCTGCGCGTGGTCGCATCTGGCTCAATCTTTGGTAACACCATGTTGTTAATGCTCATAAACCGCCTCCTAGACTAAACGGGCGATACGATCTGACTAGTGGTTCCCGGTCAATGCTGAAAATCCGCCGGGAACCCTTGCGGCCAGCACTAGCGGGCGGAATAATACTCAACAATCAACTGCTCGTTCAGTGGCAGGTCAATTTCACGACGTTCGGGCAGGCGCAAAACCGCCCCCTTCATTCCATTCACATCAAACTTCACCCAATCCGGTGAGGTTGGGCGGCTTTCCACAAATGCAGGCAGTTCACGGAAATATTTCCGGTTGCGGCTGCCATCGCGGACAGTAATTTCGTCACCCGGACGAACCAGATAGGAAGGAATGTTAGTGGCAATGCCATTGACCACAAAGTGTCCATGTTGCACCAACTGACGGGCATGGGGCCGGGAATCGGCGAGGCCCATCCGATAAACCACATTGTCCAAACGGCTTTCCAACAGCACCAACAAGTTAGTACCAGTCAAACCGGGACGACGTAGGGCTTCGCGGAAATAACGACGGAATTGGCGTTCCAAAACACCATAAACACGGCGGGCTTTCTGCTTCTCACGCAATTGCATTGCAAAGTCAGAAGCACGGCCCCGGCGGAACTGCGTATCACGACCATGTTGACCGGGGGGATAGGCACGACGTTCAATCGCGCACTTGGGTGAAAGGCAACGTGAGCCTTTCAGAAATAGTTTTTCGCCTTCGCGGCGGCACAGCTTACAAACTGGGCCAGTATAACGAGCCATAGTTTAGGGCTTCCTCCACAGCAATGTGTGTTTACACCGAATATTGATATTCAGTTGTCTGATAAGAACGTTTTTGCATCGGGATATTTGCAATCCCAACAGGGTTTCTAGACGCGGCGCTTTTTGGGCGGGCGCACCCCGTTATGCGGCACAGGGGTCACATCGGCAATCGAACGCACCTTCAACCCACTGCCTTGAATGGCGCGAATCGCCTGTTCACGACCGGGGCCGGGGCCTTTGACGAAAATGTCCACTTCCTGCATTCCAAATTCTTTTGCTACATCCGACGCATGGGCCGCGGCGACACGGGCTGCATACGGCGTGCTCTTGCGGCTGCCCTTAAACCCGTTCGTTCCAGCGCTTGACCAGCAAATGACATTGCCCTGCTGATCGGTCATTGAAACGATGGTGTTGTTAAAGGTAGCGTGAATGTGTGCTTGACCATAAGGGACACTGCGACGTGTCTTTTTGGTCGTCGCTCCACGACGAGTTTTTCCCATACCTCACTCCTACATAAGTTGAGCGCGAGGTGTGCTTGCCCCGCGCCACTGCTATTGCTTGTTTTGTTTGCAACAGACCAGTATTTCCAATCGAGATGGCAATACCTAGCCTGATTACTTCTTCTTCGCGCCGCGCCGACGACCACGACCGGGGACCGTCTTTTTCGGCCCTTTACGGGTGCGAGCGTTGGTACGGGTACGTTGACCACGCACGGGTAAGCTGCGACGGTGACGTAGACCACGATAGCTGCCGATTTCAATGAGCCGCTTAATGTTCAGTTGTACTTCGCGGCGCAGGTCGGCTTCTACCAGATAGCCCCCTACAGCTTCACGCAGCAACGCGACCTGATCTTCGGTCAAGTCATGGACCCGGATTTGCGGGTTTAGGCCCGTTTTTTCCAGAATCTCATGGCTGCGCGTTTTACCGATGCCGTAAATGTACTGCAACGCGATTTCGATTCGCTTGTTGCGGGGTAAATCTACCCCTTCAATACGTGCCATTTGTTACTAAATTCTCCTCAAAGCTTTGCGCCGCATGGCGACATTACATACTATCAGAAATCCCTTAACCTGACCAGACCTAATTACTGAGGATTCTCATAGGAGCGTCAAGATGACAGGTTCACCTTCAGTAATAGCGATACTGTGTTCAAAATGGGCACACAAAGACCCATCCGCCGTTACCACCGTCCATTGATCATCTAACACTCGTGTTTCAGAGCGTCCAGCAATAATCATGGGTTCGATGGCGATAGTCATCCCCGGTTTCAGCGGCGCTGCTTTGGCGCTTTTCATCCGCTGGCGTGGGTTACGTTCGGGCCACCAACAGGGAACTTGCGGTTCCTCGTGCATCTTGCGCCCCACCCCATGCCCCGTATAGCCGCGCACCACGTTATAACTGTGGCTCTCAGCATAGTGCTGGATGGCTTTGGCAACATGGCTAACGTCGTGGCCGACCACCGAGGCTTGAATGGCTACGTTCAAGGCTTCCTCAGTGACATCCAACAAACGTTGGGCTTCGGGGGTAACGCTGCCTACTCCATAGCTGTAGGCTGCGTCTCCCACAAACCCTTGATAGATGCAGCCTGTATCAAGGGAGATGATGTCTCCCTCATGCAAAATCCGGTCTTTACTAGGGATGCCATGCACCAACTCATCATTGATGCACACCGTCACACTTGCTGGGAACGGATTCTTACTGCCATAGGGATAGCCCAAAAAGGCCGGAAACGCTTTGTGCTGTTCAAACACCCGCGTCGCAATCTTATCGAACTCCAGCGTGTTCATGCCCGGTCGGATTTTCTCACGCATCGCTTCGTGTGCTCGTGCCACAATCCGGCCTGCTTCACGGAGCAGTGCGATTTCGGCGGCGGTCTTGGTGTAGATAGTCATGCTATATGGCGACTGCCTGCTAGATAACCGACATCGTATCCGACGCCACTTTTTCAATGGCTTGGTCGGCATTGATTTCGCGCAACAGGCCCTTCGCCGCATAGTAGTCAATCAGCGGCGCGGTTTCCGTAAAATACAGGTCAATCCGCTTTTCAACGGCCTCACGATAATCGTCCGCCCGTTGGGTCAATGGTTGCCCATCCACATCATCTATTCCAGCGTGCTTAGGTGGATTGAAATAGATGTTATAGACGCGCTGCTTGTCTTGAGAGTAGCGGCGGCCCTCACTACGCTTAATCGCGGTTTCACGATCCAGCTTAAATAGGGCCACTACCGAGACACGCTCCTGTTTTTCAGCCAGCAACTTGTCCAAAAACTCAGCTTGGTCGCGGGTGCGGGGATAGCCATCCAAGATAACCCCTTTTTGGGCGTCTGCTTGGACCAGCCGATCTCGCACAATCTCATTAGTGACATCATCGGGAATGAGATTGCCCCCCTGCATCAGGTCTTGTACCCGCCGTGCCAGTGGGGTATCCAACGTTTTCATGGCCCGGAACAGGTCGCCTGTAGAAACATGGGGCAGGCCCAGCTTTTCCTTAAGAATAGCCGCCTGCGTCCCTTTTCCAGACCCCTGTACACCCATCAAAATGATGTACGTACCCATGTCGTTTTTTACCAACCTTGCCTAGCGCAGGAATCCGTCGTAGTTACGCATCATCAACTGGGCTTCCAATTGACGCATCGTATCAATGACCACCCCGACGACGATGATTAACCCTGATGGGCCAATCACGTTGGCGGCGTTCAGACTGCCGCTGGCGGCATTGCCGATCAGAATACCATCCAAAACCTGCACCAACGCGGGCAGAATCGCTACCCCGCCGAGGAACAGCGCACCCACAAAGGTGATGCGGCGTACCACCGTCGTAATATAATCCTGCGTTCGTTTACCGGGGCGTAACCCCGGAACAAAGCCACCGTTCTTTTGCAGGTTTTCCGCCAGATTTTGGTTTTGGACCATCACGTCGGTGTAGAAGTAGGTAAAGCCCACCACCAAAATGAAGTAAATGACCCAATAGGGCGTCCCGCGGGAATTCCCAAAGTTTTGGGTCAGATAGTCAGAGACCGTGCCCGATGGGAAATAGCTGGCAACAATGGCTGGGAATGTGATAATGGACTGGGCAAAAATCAGCGGAATCATACCCGCCGTATTCACCTTAAGGGGGATGTGTGTACTGCCCCCACCATAGACCTTGCGACCACGTACCCGTTTGCCATATTGCACCGGAATGCGCCTAGTTCCTTCTTGGATGAGGATAATCACCACAACCGTGACGAACACTAAGACGGCAAACAAAACGAGATTATAGATCAAGTGATTTTGGAGCAGCCGATAGAGCGACGAGGGAGCGCGGGAGACGATCCCAGAGAAGATGATAATCGAGATACCGTTACCAATCCCCTGCTCGCTAATCAATTCACCCAGCCAAATTGCAAACATTGTGCCCGCAGTCATTGTAGCAATGACCGTAATGGTTAACAGCACATCGCTACCAAAACCGGGCAACAAATCACTTGAGCCTTGAACCAACGATTCAAAAATATTGATTTGCCCAACTGATTGCAAAATCGCCATTGGAATTGCCAGATAGTAAGTGTAACGGTTGATCTTGTCCTGACCACCGGGTTCGCGTGCAATGCGTTCTAGCGCCGGAATAATCGGCACCAGCAATTGCAAGATAATCGAAGCCGTGATGTAAGGATACACCCCGTTAGCAATGATGCTGAAGTTGGAGACTGCCCCACCAGAGAGCAGGTCTAACACGCCGAGGAAACCACCCTCTTGGTTATCAAACAACGCCTTCAAAACATCGCGGTCTACGCCGGGGACACTAATATGCGCTGCAAATTGGTAAATGACCAGAATAAACAGCGTAAACAAAATTTTTCGCCGAATATCCGGCAGCCGAAAGGCATTTTGTAATGCTTCAAGCATAGTTTAAAAGTCCTTGTCCTGTAAGACACTTCTCAGAAATCAACCCAGCTACGGGAGCATACCGCATATTGCGACAGAGGGGCAGATGTTACCTGCCCCTTTGTTTATTTCCCGTAATGTTGGACTATTTCTTGGCCGCTTTTTCGGCACGCAGAGCTTCCACTTGTTCCTTCGGCAGCTTCTTCACTGTGGCACGTGCCCCGGTCAGGAGCAGTTCCAGTGTTTCCACTTTACCGCCCGCATTCTCGATCTTTTCCTTGGCGGATTTCGAGATACGGTGGGTTTGCACGGTCAGCTTTTTGCTCAACTCGCCATCGCCCAAAATCACCACTGGTTTTTCGCCATCGCGGACGATGCCTTTTTCAGCTAGTGCTACGGGGGTGACAACTTCGCCCGCATTGAACACTTCTTCCAACACGCCCACATTGACTTCTTGATATTCAATGCGGAACACATTGGTAAAACCGCGCTTGAAGGGCAGACGGCGCACCAAGGGCAACTGACCGCCTTCAAAATAGGGGCCTTTGACGCCGCCACTGCGAGCGCCTTGACCTTTGGTACCACGTCCGGCGGTTTTACCTTTACCAGCCGCGATACCACGCCCAACGCGAGTCTTTTTCTTGGTCGAACCCGGTGCGGGTTTCAGATCGTGTAATTTCATGACTACTTCTCCACCTCTTCTACCGTCACCAGATGCTCGACCTTGTGGATCATGCCACGAATGGCCGCATTATCAGGTTTTTCAACGGTATGGTGCATCTTCCGCAGGCCCAATGCCAACAGGGTACGCTTTTGCGGCCACTGCGCGGTGATCGGGCTTTTGGTCATCGTGATTCGTAGAGTTTTATTACTGTTCGACATTGCGCTTACGCTCCCAGAAAGGCCGAATATCATTCGGGTCTTTACCGCGCATGAGTGCCAATGTTTGGGCGTCTTTCAATTGACGCAGGCATTCCATTGTCGCATGGGCAATGTTTAGGCTGTTGTTGCTGCCCATGCTCTTGCTTAGGATGTCACGCACCCCAGCGGCTTCCAGCACGGCACGTACACCACCGCCAGCGATAACACCAGTACCGGGAGAAGCTGGTTTCAGCATCACCTCGGCACCACCGTACCCAGCCGTAATTTGGTGGGGGATGGTCGTCCCAGAGAGAGAAACTCGCTCCATATTGCGGCGAGCGCGTTCGGTGCCCTTGCGAATCGCATCTGGTACGCTACGGGCTTTGCCAATGCCAATCCCGACGCGGCCCTTGCCATCACCCACGATGACGACGGTGCGGAAGGCAAAATGACGCCCACCTTTCACCACTTTCGCCACACGGGTGATGTCTATCACACGCTCATCAAGTTCTTCACGGTCTTCATCGCGGTCACGACGATCTCGCCGTGCTTCACGATCCCGCTGTTCACGTTGTTCTTTTGCCATCGTTTTGCTCCTGAAAACCGCTTAGAACTTCAGACCACCTTCACGAGCGCCATCGGCTAATGCCTTGATACGCCCATGATAACGATACCCACCACGATCAAACACCACAGTGGTAATCCCGGCTTTTTGGGCCCGTTCTGCCACTGCCATGCCAACCAATTTGGCAGCTTCGACTTTGGTTTTGCCTTCAACCTTCGCGGCGATTTCTTTATCAACCGTCGAAGCGGAAACCAGCGTATGGCCCGCTTCATCATTAATCACCTGTGCATAAATCCCCGTCAGGCTGCGGAAGACATTGAGGCGCGGACGATCGGCAGTGCCGTAAATCTTTGCCCGTACCCGTATCTGACGACGTTTACGCGATTCGTAACGAGATTTTTTTGCCATGGTTTCTCAGTTTCCTTGCCCGCGCAACTACTTCTTACCGCTTTTGCCAGCTTTACCGGCTTTGCGACGAATGGTTTCATCCGCATAGGCCACACCCTTGCCCAAATAGGGTTCTGGGGGACGTAGCCCGCGAATTTCTGAGGCGACCTGCCCTACTTCATCTTTGCGGATGCCCTTCACAATTACCACTGTACCACGCGACTCCCCCGGCACTTCAAAACTCAGGGTTGGCGATGATTTAACGGTAATAGGGTGAGAATACCCCAGATAAAAAGTAAGGTCTTTGCCCGCCGCTTCGGCGCGATAACCGGTACCAGTGATCACGAGTTTTTTCTCGAAGCCGCTGGAAACACCGACCACCATGTTATTCAACAGGGCGCGGGTAAGGCCGTGCAGGGCGCGATGATGACGCGCATCGCTTGGACGCGACACCACCAAATGCCCGTCTTCTTGTTGCTCAATTGTCAGGTCGGGGTTAAAGGTTCTTGTAAGTTCGCCCTTTGGCCCCTTGACTGTCACCTCATTTTTCTTGATGGTGACTGATACCCCTTTGGGAAGCGTGATGGGTTGTTTACCAATACGAGACACGTTGTTTTCCTCCGTCTATTCAGGAGAGTGCTGAGTACATTTGGCGGCAGGCCGTGACCACCGATCATGACCCCGTGGTTGGTTCAACCCCTGAACAGACCCACCTGCGGACTCGTGCAGATATTTCCGGGCAGGGGTTTAACCTTAACGGGCGGACGGCGGCCCGTAGCCTACCAAACGTAACAGAGCAACTCGCCTCCTACACCCTGACGACGTGCCTTCTGGTCGGTCATCACACCCTTGTTGGTTGTGAGGATGGCGATGCCCATACCACTTAGCACCCACGGGATTTCGTCTTTGCCCACATAAATCCGGCGACCGGGCGTGCTGACGCGGCGCAGGCCACTAATGACCGGCTGGCGTTCACGACGTTTGCCATGATATTTGAGATTGATGTGAATCATCGGGGCTGGTGTTTCATCGCCGACGGTGAAGTCTTCGATATAGCCCTCTTCCTGTAACACCCGCGCAATCTCGATCTTGATCTTGGACACTGGAATATCCACTGTCGTCTGACCAACCATCAGCGCGTTACGAACGCGGGTGAGCATATCTGCAATTGGATCACTGTGCATTGATGTTCTCCTGCGTTTACCAGCTAGACTTCACTACACCGGGGATCTTGCCTTCTAAAGCAAGCTCACGGAAGTGAATGCGGCAAAGCCCGAAGCGGCGAATATAGCCACGTGGACGTCCACAAATCTTACCAGAGTGGGGGTCCACATACTGGCAGCGATTACGAACGCGGACTTTGTACTTACGCTTGGATTCGCGTGCGGTAACAGACTTTTTTGCCATGTCTTCTGATTACCTCGTGTTGTCCTAATTTTCTTTGAACGGAAAGCCAATGAGTTTCAACAGACGACGGCCTTCTTCGTCGTTCTGAGCCGTGGTGACGATGGTGATTTCCAAACCACGTAGTTTGTCAATCTTGTCATATTCAATTTCGGGGAAGATCAACTGTTCGCGCAGGCCGAGGGTATAATTCCCACGCCCGTCAAAACAGTCGGCGCTAATCCCACGAAAGTCACGGGTACGTGGCAGTGCGATATTGACCAGACGGTCAATCAGCGCCCACATCCGTTCCCCACGCAGCGTCACCTTGACACCAATCGAACGCCCTTCACGCAATTTGAAGGCAGCCACGCTCTTACGGGCCTTGGTAATCACTGGTTTCTGGCCCGCGATCTTGGTCATATCTTCAACTGTGGCGTCTAGGGCACGGGCATTATCCAGTGCTTCACCGACCCCAACGTTGATGACGACTTTGGTCACACGCGGCACCATCATCACATTGTCATATTTGAATTCTTCCATCAAAGCTGGAATGACTTCATTACGATATTTCTCGCGCATTCTGGTTGACATGCTTTAACCTCTAGTCAATATCTTGGTCGCACTTGTGGCAGGTACGCACTTTGCGGCCTTCTTCCGTGCTACGGAACCCGACGCGCGTTGGTTCGCCACATTGAGTACAAACCAGCATTACTTTGGAGAGGTGAATGGGCGCCTCAAATTCCACAATGCCGGGATTCACCTGACGTTGGCCTGCCTGTTGTGGCTTTTGGTGCTTCTTGCGGATGTTGACTCGCTCAACCACCACACGATCTTCTTTAAGCAGAACGCGCACCACAGCGCCACGCTTGCCTTTGTCTACACCGCTGATTACCTCAACGGTATCACCTGATTTAATACGTTGCATCTCTAATTTCCCTCGCTCGACTAGCTACCCGAATTACAGCGTTTCAGGCGCCAGCGACACAATTTTCATGAACCCACTTTCGCGGAGTTCACGGGCAACTGGGCCAAAGATGCGCGTCCCAAGTGGATCACCGCTGTCGTCATTCTTCAAAATCACAGCGGCATTGTCATCGAACCGGATGAAACTGCCATCTGGACGACGGTATTCTTTTGCCACCCGTACAATCACAGCTTTGACGACTTCACTCTTTTTCACAGCACCTTGTGGGGTAGCCGATTTTACAGTGGCAATCACTGTATCACCGATTGACCCAGTCTTGCGCCGCGAACCACCCATCACACGGATGACCAGTATTTCACGTGCCCCGGTGTTATCAGCGACTACGAGGCGTGACTCAGTCTGAATCATTCTGTCACCTCATCTATACTAGGGGCTAGAACTTGGTGATGCTCCAGCACTTTTTCAACCGCCCAACGTTTATTCTTGCTAATCGGGCGGGTTTCGACAATTTGGACTATATCACCCACCTGAATTTGGCCGCTTTCATCATGCGCCATATATTTCTGGGAACTACGCATGATTTTGCCATAAAGAGGGTGACGGCGAACGATGTCTACCCGCACCACAACGGTCTTTTGCATTTTATTGCTAATGACCGTCCCTTTGATACGACGACGATTGTTTGTCATGGACTAGTTCTCCTTGCCCTCTTGCTGAATCAACTGTTGGGCCAGTTCACGTTCACGCAAGATGGTTTTACAACGTGCGATGTTGCGCTGCACTGTTTTAATCCGTTGGGGATTTTCCAACTGACCAGTGCTAGCTTGGAATCGCAGGTTAAACAATTCCTGCTTGGCCTTGTCAATTTCGTCGAGGATTTGGCTGTCAACCATGTCTCGGATTTCACGTGCTTTTGTCATGGTTTAAACCTCCTGACCAGAAATTGGGTCGGTGCGCTTGACGAATTTCGTTTTGATGGGCAGTTTGAAGCCAGCCAGACGTAGCGCTTCATAGGCGACTTCTTCTTCAACACCCTGCATCTCAAACAAGATACGACCGGGTTTGATGACTGCTACCCACTGATCAACCGAGCCTTTACCTTTACCCATACGGGTTTCGGCTGGTTTTTTGGTGATTGGTTTGTCTGGGAAAATACGAATCCAGACCTTACCACGACGTTTGATGTGGCGCACGATGGTCCGGCGACAGGCTTCAATTTGGCGGCTGGTCACCCATGCAGGTTCCAGTGCCATTAGGCCATAGTCTCCAAACGTCACCGTGTTGCCGCGTTGTGCGTTGCCGCGCATACGGCCTCGCATCTGCTTACGGTACTTGACGCGCTTTGGCATTAACATCGTAAACTTGACTCCTCAGTCTTTCCGCGTGTCATCCGCACTGGACTAACTCGTATAGACCTCGGTGGCTTCGGCTCTGGGTTCTTCGTGCAATTTCTCGCCCTTATAGATCCAGACCTTCACCCCGATACGTCCATAGGTGGTCAGCGCTTCGGCAAATCCATAGTCGAGGTCGCTCCGCAGGGTATTACGTGGTACACGCCCTTCTACTAGCCATTCACGGCGGGCCATTTCTGAACCCCCCAGACGACCAGCAACGGCGATACGAATCCCCTTAGCCCCTTGACGCATGGCCTGAACAATTGCTCGTTTCATAGCGCGGCTGTGGCTGATACGACGTTCCAACTGCCCCGCGATGTTTTCGGCAACCAGTTTGGCGTCCAAATCTGGCTTGGTGACTTCCTCAACTTCGATTTTAACTTTTTTGCCTTCGCCAGCAATTGCTTCCAACCCCTGACGGAGGATTTTGACGTTTTCGCCTTTACGACCAATCACGATACCGGGTTTGGCGGTAAAAAGCGTCACTTGCACAGAATTGGGATAGCGTTCGATTTCCACTTTGGCAATTCCGGCCCGGTTCAGTTCTTTATCAACAAACTGACGGATACGGAAGTCCTCTTGCAGCAGATCCAGATAACGCCGACCTTCTGCATACCAGCGGGCATCCCAGTCACGGTTGAACTTCAACCGCATTCCAATCGGGTTTACTTTACGCCCCATACATTGCTCCTAGTTCTCGTACTCGCGCAGCACCAGTTGTACATGCGCCGATTGCTTGACACGTGGCTTATAGCGACCACGCGCCCCAGCCTTATAGCGCATCTGGCGCGGGCCTTCGTCGGCTGAAATCTCTGCGATAAACAAATCCGCCGGATTCATCTCGAAGTTATTTTCCGCATTTGCCAGTGCCGATGCGATAATCTTGCTCAACATGGCTGCGGCTTTTTGTGGCATAAACTGCAAGGTTGTGACAGCTTCTTCTGCGTCCATCCCGCGCACCTGATCGCACACAAGGCGCATCTTTTGTGCAGAAACGGGCAGGAAGCGGCCATTGGCTTTAACATCCATCGTCATGAACTCCTCAAACCACCCCGCCGCTAGGCTTTCTTCTTAGCGTCAGGAACGTGACCCCGGAATGTGCGGGTCGGTGCGAATTCACCCAGTTTGTGACCCACCATGTTTTCCGTGATGTAAATCGGCACATGATAGCGTCCATTGTGGATGCCAACGGTGTGACCGACCATCTGCGGGAAGATGGTGCTGGCACGACTCCAAGTGCGGACAACCTTCCCCTTTTCATTGCGCTCATTCATGCGCTCAATTTTCTTGAGCAGACTGGGCGAAATATAAGGGCCTTTTTTAAGCGATCTTGACATTGCGATCTCTCCAATAAACCAACAACGGGCGAATTATCGCTCGTAGCGACGGCGGATGATGAACTGGTCGGTGCGCTTGTTGCGGCGAGTGCGAACACCCAACGCAGGTTTGCCCCAAGGGGTCTTGGGTGCAGCCATACCGATACCGCTGCGGCCTTCACCACCACCGTGTGGGTGGCTGTGGGGGTCCATTGCGATACCACGCACCGCAGGACGCCAACCCATCCAGCGTTTACGTCCTGCCTTACCGATTTTCACGTTACCGTGATCGGTATTGCCGACCTGTCCAATGGTTGCCATACACTCTTCAAAAACCATCCGGACTTCACCGCTTGGCAAACGTAGCAGCGAATATTCGCCTTCTTTACCAAGCACCTGTGCACTGGTACCAGCAGCACGGGCCATCTGACCACCCTTGCCGGGTTGCAGTTCGATGTTGTGGATGACCGTACCTACTGGGATATTTTTCAGCGGCACAGCATTCCCAACGCGCAGTTCGGCACTGGGGCCGTTCATCACCGTGTCCCCTACCTGTAAATCCAGCGGGGCGATGATATAGGCTTTGTCACCATCAGCATATTCAATCTTGGCGATACGGGCGGAGCGATTGGGGTCATATTCAAGCGACACGACTTTACCGGCGACATCGAACTTATCACGTTTGAAGTCAATGATACGATACTTCCGCTTGTGACCACCGCCCTGATGACGCACGGTGACGCGCCCGGTGTGGTTGCGACCAGCCTTGCGGTGCAGGTGGGTAGTCAAGCTCTTTTCGGGCTTGGTATCGGTTAATTCTTCAAAGGTGAAGCCCGTCATCCCCCGGCGACCCGCCGAAGTTGGTTTGTAGGCTTTCAGTGGCATTTTTCTTCTACCTCAGTTCCTTCTTGTGTTCCAGCATTATGTTCCGTGAGGTTCGGTTCTCTGCTGAACACCAAATCCTTTTTTAGAACGACTTCCGAAATACTATAGGCCGAACAAGTTAATGTTCTGACCGGGGGCAATCTGAACAATTGCCTTTTTCCATGCTTGCTTGCGCGTATAAAACTTGCGCCCGCGCCGACCCTTCTTCAACGGAATGATCATGGTGTTGACGCGCAGAACGTCCACATCGAAGATAATTTCAATCGCTTCTTTGATTTGAATCTTATTGGCGACGAGGCTAACTTCAAATGTGTATTGATTCAGTTCGTCCATCACGATGTTCGATTTCTCGCTGACGATGGGGCGGAGAATGACATCATACATGTGTAGTGCTTTAGTCATGATTTATGCTCTTCCCATTACTCCGCTTGATTCTTGCCGAGCCAAGCATTGATAACTTCCAATGCACCCAGCGGGATAATCACCCGGTCATGCGAGAGCAGATCACGGATATTCAGGTACATCGCCCGCAAAGCCAGCGCATTATCAAGGTTGCGAGCGGCGTTTTCAACCGACTCGTTACGATCCGCCAGCAAAATCACCGCGCTGGAATCGCCAACCAATTGACTTAACACTTGCTTGACTTCTTTGGTCTTGCCTTCCGAAACCGTGAAATCATCCACTACCACAATCTGACCGTCTTTCGCCAGTGCAGACAGGGCACTTCGCAAAGCCTGACGGCGCATCTTTTTGGGCATGTCTTTTTCATAGCTGCGCGGTTGCGGGCCATGGGCCTTACCACCACCGACAAAAATCGGTGCGTTGCGTGACCCGTGACGTGCGCGGCCCGTGCCCTTTTGACGGAACCACTTGGCTTTAGTGCGGTCAACTTCACCGCGTGTTTTGGTTGCGTGCGTCCCTTGACGTGCGTTTGCCATTTGGCGCACATACGCTTGGTGCATCAACCCAACATTAACTTCTACTTCAAATATGTCTGGGGACAGGGTGACTTTTGAGACTTCCTGACCCGCTAGGTTCCGAACTGGAACTTCCATCTTATTCACTCCTCGCCCTTCGCGCCGCTAACTATTTGCCGTTTTTGCGGCTCGTATGAGCTTCTTTGATAATGACGATGCCGCCCTTCGCGCCGGGGACAGACCCGCGTATCGCCAGCAGGTTGCGCGAGGCGTCTACGACTTCCACCGTCAAATTCTTCACTGTCACACGCTCGCTGCCCATATGACCCGCCATGCGTGTCCCTTTGTAAACGCGGCCCGGGGTTGTACCAGAGCCGATTGAACCGGGGGCGCGTTCGCGGTCAGATTGACCGTGTGTTTTCTTTTGGCGATTAAAGTGATGACGTTTAATCGTACCAGCGAACCCACGGCCTTTGCTTATTCCAACCACATCAACGACGTCGCCACGTTCAAAAACGTCACACAGGACGGTTCCGCCTTCTTGAACATCCACAGGTTGTCCGTTTTTGACACGGAACTCGCGCAGAACGCGCACATCTGGGATATTGGCACTAGCAACGGCTTCCCGTCGCAGATGCCCTTGGGCTGGTTTAGTTAACCGCGAGGTGTTGTTGCGCCGGGATTTCACCTCATCAAACCCCAATTGAATGGCCGTATAGCCATCGCGCTCCAGTGTGCGAATCTGGGTGACATAGCATGGCCCTGCTTCGATGACGGTGACAGGAATAGCTGTCCCCTGTTCATCGAAAACTTGTGTCATGCCGACTTTTCTACCGATGATTCCCTTCATGTCTCTTGCCTCCAAGGGACTGTAGGCGTGCTGCTCGTTTGAACGCGCTAGGCAGCTACGTCCCATCATCCCTACTGCCGTATTTCCGAAATTGCCCCGAACGTTGCCGGGAGATTAAATCTTGATTTCGATGTCTACCCCGGCGGGCAGATTGAGGCGCATCAGCGTATCAATCGTTTTCGCGTCTGGGTCGAGCACGTCAATAAGTCGCTTGTGTGTCCGAATTTCAAAGTGCTCTTGCGAGTCCTTGTCAATAAACGAAGCACGACGCACCGTAAATCGTTCCAGTTTGGTCGGCAGTGGAACTGGCCCGACCACCCGCGCTCCTGTGCGTTCTGCCGTTTCGACAATCCGCCGGGCAGATTGATCTAGTACCCGGTGATCATAGGCTTTAAGCCGGATGCGGATTTTGTTTTTTGATTTGTTTGTCATAACCCTCAGACCTTATTTAATTATCCGCAAGGGAGGTCTTACGCTCCTCCCCCGCAGAATGATTCCCGCAATCGGGCTATTTAATAATCTCGGTGATGACACCTGCGCCGACGGTGAGACCACCTTCACGAATGGCGAACTTGGAGCCTTGTTCGAGCGCGATGGGCTTTTCCAAGGTGACAATCAAGTTGACATTGTCCCCGGGTAACACCATTTCC
>JACRBG010000011.1 GCA_016234595.1 Chloroflexota bacterium
GGATAAAAGCCTTGCATGAAATCATCGACACCACAGAATAGCTCGAGTAAACTCATCATCGGGATACCTCCTTTAGCTTTCGTCAGCTAGAAAGCATACCCTGCTTTCAAGGTATCCCGCCTTATCCAAAACTCAGGTTATCATACGAAATATAGGTGCATAGGTCTGATAAAGCCCTACGTTCCAGTAGAGAAAAAACTGGTCTTTTAATTTCCCGAAAGACTTTTTCCTTGCGAGACAAAGGGGCAACAATATGAAGTTTAATGTCCATATTTGGCTGGAGGGCCAATAAATCAGCCATTCGCAAGATTCCAGAATAGATGGATGTGGTATGTTCAACTTCAAAGGCTCTAATAATCGAACGCCCCCTTATCCACAAGACATCAATGTTTTCAATTGTTTTAAGAGTAGTTTCGTCATAATTTAGTGGCAAAATATCGATTATAGGATGATTATCTGGCCTCCATTCGGCTAAAACCGCTTGTTTGTCATTTCGAGGAATCCATATTTTCATCCCCATTTTGGCACCGATTTGGGATAACAACGCTTGGATTTTGATGGATTCTCTAATCTCTTCTTTTGCTGCATAATGATTGTCATCAGTTGTGTCCTGCGGTATTGAAACAATCACAGTTTTGTCAGCTCTACGGACACGATGAGTAACCAGCTTTTCATAATCATCGATTGGAAAGGGATGACCATTATCTCCCTGAGAAAAAATTGCTTTTTCAAGTATTTTCGCATCTTTAGTATCTAGGAAATTTAGGCTGCTTCTCAATTTGCCTGTCCAATACGAAGAATTTTTGTCGTGGCCTTTTGTAAAAGATAGAGAATTCCATATATCATCGTTTCTAATTGGGATAGCATATTCTTTGTCAAGCCAAGCTAAGGGCTTAACCTGAAAGCGAATAGTAAAAGGGTCATTATCGGTATAAAAAATAGGTATATCCTCCTCAAACCATTCGCTAGTTACCTCTAAAATACCTACCCATCTTGAAAGTTTTGTCATATAGCAAATTAGATGGTCGCCAATTTGAACTCTGCTGGCTAAGTTCTTTTGCCGCGCACGAAATCCAGATATATCTCGACTCGAATTTGAAAATGCTTCATATGTTTCTGGTGAGAAAAGATCTAGAAAATATTGCATAGTTACCATAGCTTCTTGAGTAAATTTAAACTCTTACGATTTTAACCTAGCATCTTATAATCTCAAATTTCCGTTTCCACTGGAATGCCTTTATCCTGCATCGCGCTGACCAAACCCTGCCATTGATCTTCACGCACAGCGACGGCAAGAGGGCCTAGTTTGACGCCTAAGAAACGGCGGATTTCGGGGGTGTCCCAAATGACATCCATCAGGACTTCGGTATCCACGCGCAGCACCAACATTTTCTGGATGACTGCCGATGCACCCTGGGCCTTGCGCCAATTTTCGATGAGGGCTTGGACATGGGGCGGGATGGTGTGGACAGTGCGCTGCAAAAAGGTCTCAACATTTTCTGGTTTGATGCCCTGCTGCTCGGCCCGTTTGAAGCCTTTGCTGTTGAGCAGATAGACATAGGGATCGGCGGGAGCGCCCCATTCGGTAAAACGGGCTAGTTGAAAACGATCAATGCGGCTGGCGGCGCGTGGCACTAACATTTTGCCGGAAGCGTCGAGGGTCAGTGGGGTTTCGGGGTCTTTGCGATTAGGCCAGTCGCCTTGCCCAACCCACGCCTTGCCAAACACATTGAGATGGCAAGCCAGTGGTGTCCCGTCGGGGGCATCCATCCCCAAATCCACTAGACCAAGCCAATGCAGTGGGCCAGCGATAATGAATTTTAATAGAGCGCCTTCGACCACTTCCCAACTTTCAAAGCCGCGCAAATATTCACCGGTGCGGCGTTCGCGGATATACCAACTGGAATAATCCCCACCGGGGCGCTGGAAATCGGGCTCGACTGCTTTGATTTCATCTACCAGACCATCCAATGAAACCCAGCCTTCACCGGGGATGGCCTCAAATACGCCACGTAGGGTTTCACGCGGGAGGGTGGGGTCATTTTGCCAACCTGTCGCTTCGGGTTCGAGCGTGGGGACAAGCCATAATTCGTTATAACCGTCGCTGGTACGCCATGCCTCGACCAATGTTTTGACTTGGGCGGTGCGCGAACTTTCGAGCCATGTGCGGGCGGCTTGGCGGATAGGCTGAAAAGCACCATTGACGACGGTCATCAGGCCCATTTGCCCCGCCAATTGAATCAGCAGGTCGAGACGGGGATATTCTTTTGGCCCGATGAACTGGGCGAGAAGATCATCTTGCACCTCATTGGCAAGATAGCCCTCTTCCAATTTAGCCTCATGTACCTGCAAATAGGCCAGCAGAGTTGTCATATCGTCTACCAACGTGGTATCGCCTTTTTGCTGATGGGGCGGCGCTTCGATTTCAAGTTCGGCCTCCTCCATCTCATCATCGCCTAGCTCCTCGTCTTCAATTTCGTCGGGGAGGTCATCGGGTTCGGCGCTGAGATCATAGCCTGTTTGATGGATAGGGAGGATAGCCGCTAGGTCGTCGGGCACATACACATAGGGTTGCAACCCCGTTTTGCTCTCATCAAAACCCAACGCAACGAGGCCGCGATAAAACAGAATTTCGGCGATGCCTTTGGGTGATAGATGGGGTTTTTCACGTTCGCGTGCGCCCGCGCCAACTTGCCGAATCTCACCATAGAGCCGCCCAAATTGTACGGCAGGCATTTTATGTTGACGGGAGGCCAGCAGCAATTGTAACGCCCCACGCTCGGCATCACTGAGACGACTCCATTCATGGGCGGCCTGCTCTGGAATGAGCATAGCTTCGGCCAGACGTGCGGCGGCGATTTTTTCATCGCGGGTGTCTAAATCTACATCCCAACGATTGGCGATAATTTGGAGCAGGTGCAAGTCATATTCAAAGAGGGTTGAGTTCAGATCAGCCATGAGTTAACCTTCCTGTCGCGGCGAATGCCATGCAATATCACCGACACCCGCTTTGGCATTGGCGGCACGGGCGACGACAAATAACCAATCGGAGAGGCGATTGAGATAGCGCAATACAAAGGGGCCAATGGGTTCTTCTTTGTGGAGGGAGACGACCCAGCGCTCGGCCCGACGGCAGACGGTGCGGGCTTGATGGAGCGTAGCGGCTCCGGCAGTGCCACCGGGTACGATGAAGTTTTTAAGGGGTTCAAGGATTTCGTCGAGGCGATCCATCTCAGCTTCGAGGGCTGTTACCATAGATTCGTCCACCCGCACCAGCCATGTCGCTTGGGCATCCATCGGGGTGGCGAGATCGGCCCCAACGTGGAAGAGTTCCATTTGAATCCGCCCCACGAGGGTATCCAATTCCCTGTCTAGGCCAAGCGCCCGGGCCAGACCCAGAACAGTGTTGAGCTCATCAACCGTACCATAGGCGTGCAGACGAAGATGGTCTTTGGAGACACGTCCGGCTGCAAATAGGCTGGTTTCACCACCGTCACCCGTTTTTGTGTATATTTTCAAGACCCCGCTCCATCTATGTTTATAACATTGCATACGACCAGAAATAGTGAAAACCTGTTCTATTGATAGCGCCTGCTCGAATTTTTAGCAAGCATTACACCCCTTGTATGCAAATTTGCAAAAATGTACAATATTGCATATTCGCTTAACCCGTACATTTTTGCAGGTTGCCAATTTATTTTTTCAACGACGGTACGGGTATATTCAACTATGACAACACTTACCCAGATTCAAATGCCGCCGCAGGCTCGGACACTCGATGCACTGCGTTATGATAATTTCCGCAAATTTTTCATAGGGCAGCTCGTATCTGTTTCTGGTACGTGGACACAACGGGTAGCCCAAGGTTGGTTGGTTTTCCATCTGACTCAATCCGAATTATGGCTGGGATTGGTGGCTTGTGCAGCAGGTATCCCCACGCTCTTTTTTGCCCCCTTTGCCGGGGTGTTGGTGGATCGGTATCCGCGTCGTCAGATTATGCTGGCGACCCAAATCGCCTTGTTGATTACGGCGTTTATTTTAGCGATATTGACCTTTACCCATACGGTACAAGTGTGGCATGTGATGGTGTTAGCCTCGATTTCGGGCATCGCTGTATCTTTTGAAGCGCCCGCACGTCATACGCTGATTAGTGATATGGTCGGGCTAGAAAGTCTCAACAGTGGCATTGCGCTGAACTCGATTATGATGAATGCGTCAGCCGTGATTGGCCCCATGTTGGCGGGTATTTTGCTGATTGAGGTGGGGCCGGCATGGTGTTTTATGCTAAACAGTGCCAGCTTCCTTGCCGTGATTATTTCGCTGGTGTTGATTAATATTCAAAATGTGACGCGACGCATTGGCGATTTGCACCCCCTACAACAATTGCGCGAAGGTTTATCCTTTTCACGCCATCACCCCACCATCCGGCCATTATTGATGCTGGCGGCGTTTAACAGCGTGTTGGGTCTGAATATGGTGAACACTTTATTGCCCGCCTTTTCAGCCGACGTTTTGGATGCACCTAAATCGGGCTTGGCAGCGATTGCAGCGGCCATGGGCATTGGGTCGGTGATTGGTGGGACGGTTAACGTAGCATTGGGGCGTTATTTGGGACGGGGACGATTTATGAGCGGGGCGACCTTTGTTGCACCCTTGCTGCTACTGGTTTTTTCCCGAATTGCCTATCTGCCCCTCAATCTGATCGTCATTGGCTGTGCCGGGTTTAGCTTTATGTCGTTTTATGTGACGACCAACACTCTCATTCAGAGTCAAGTGATGGATGAATATCGGGGGCGGGTTTTGAGTCTCTATACCCTGACGTTTTTGGGGTTAGCACCATTAGGGGCGTTGTTTATTGGATTGGCAGCACAGGCCATTGGTTCAGCGCATGTGATGACCATATGTGCGATTGTGGACGGCATTGCCTGTATGTGGGTTGTGATGCATTCGCCGGATATGCGGGCGTTGGCATAATTATGGGAGCGACCTGTTAAGATCGCCCCCTGTTAGATCGAAACTTTTATTTAAAATGGCGGCGCAAGGCTTCTTTTAGGGCTTGGCGTTGGGTTTCATATTCTTCCTCACCCAAGTTCCCTGCTTCATATTCTTCATCAAGGGCGGCGATTTGGGCGATTAATTCGTCGCGTGTGCCTTTGATATTTGGTTTCACTGCCATACCTGTGACCCGTTGGCTTGTTAACAAACGAGTCTTTTGCAGGTCGTAGAGCATATACATGGCCCCGGCGATAACCAGCAGCACGCCAATCCCCAAAATAAAGGTTCGATTATCTTGGAGGAATGAATCACCACTGTCTGAGGTGGACGAGGATGAGGTGGTTGAGGTCGAAGATGGGGTGTTCGGGCCATCTTTGACCAGATATTGAACGACGGTCCCTGCCGTGACTGGGGTTGGAACGGTATACCCCACGTAGGTTGTGCCGTCGTTGAGGGTACGCGGGTCGGTGGGTTGGAATAGATCGCCATCTAGTTCAAGGCCACGATCTTCCGCGACAAAAACTGATAGGGCTTCAACCTCATAGGCAAAAGTTTGGACAACCGTCATGCTGCCGTTGTAGGCTTTGTTATAGGAGGCAAGGATGGCGTCATTGGTACCCGGATAGACCGGAGCGCTGTCGTAGAAAATAATGCGCGTGCCTTCAGTGGATTGTTCAAAGCGTTCTCCACTGCCCGAAAAATCTTGGACACTGGCATTGGCGATATCGTTGGGCAAGTTGATGGTTAAGGTTCGATTATCTTGGCCGACATATATACGATCGCTGTTGTTGACAAAAACAAAGGTTTGGTAGATCAGCGAAGCGCCCTCGGCTGTGACTGCATCAACATAGACATCACTGGTTGAAATCTTGATGTCTACAGAGTCGCTAGTGGTTTCATAGATGAGGAACGGCAGGTTATAGCTACCGTCCACGACATCAGAAACAATCAGGCTTTGTGAAAACTGAATGATGCCAGCATATTCGGCTTGGACGGAAGCAATAGCATTAGGATTGAGGGGCACATTTTCAAACGTATAGGTTCCATCGGCGGCCATTGCGGTCTCGGCGTTGAAAATTTCTTGAGGCTCGCCATTGTGGTCAAGAGCAGCGACTCGCAGTTTCAGTGTTAGGTTTGCCGGGATGGTTGCTCCCGCCGTGCCGTTGCTGACTGTCCCCGTTAAGATGAAAGTGTCAATTACAGATTCTTCTGTGCCAGCAGGATTCGTGGTGACGGGTTCCTCGGTTGCTGCCGGGGTGGATTCTGTGCCGCTGGTCGAGGCTTCGGTTGTTGCTGACTGTGTGACCTCGGCAGAAGGGACAGCAGTAGGCGCAGTGGTTGGCACAGGAGTGTTATCAGCAGGTTCTTCAGTAGTGTCGGGTAATGGTTGGGCAACCGCTTCGGTGGCGTTGGGGGCGGGCACATTGCCATCCCGCAAGGCAAAGGCATAAGCCGCTACATTCCACATTTGACTATCGGTGAGGCGGTTGCTCCATGGGGGCATAATACATGTATCCTCACCCCGTTTACCATTGCGCACAATACCAAACCACAAGGCGACATCTACATCATCCCCCCGTTGGGCTAGGGCTGGGACAGGGCAGCTAATTTGGGCGGCGGTTGGGCCATCGCCTAAGCCCTGATCACCATGACAGGGTGCGCAATTGGGTACATAGAGGTTGGCCCCTTCTTGTAAATCAAATGAAGTTGGGACTTCAAAGGTTGGGGTAATTGTTGCAGCCCGATTCATGCGGGTAGCGACGATTTCAGGCTCGGACGAAGTTTTTAGACCACAGCCAACAAGAAGCAGGCCAAGCAAAAATAGACCAAGTATACGACGACGAAGCGGCATTCCCCTAAATCCTTCCTAGCAGTAAACCTATTGACGAAAAGAGCTTTTCAGGCAGGGGAATTTTACAGCACTGTGCGAAAAAAAGAATATGCCCGCTGCCATAAGCATTTTGGCATATTGTCACATAAATTGGGGGAATGGGAGAGGTTGGGATGCCCCTCCCTTGAGATTGGTTAGGCGGCTGGGATAATTAAGACCTGCCCAACGTAGATTTGGTTGTAGTTGTAGATGTTGTTGGCGGCGGCAATCGAGGCCATGCTGACGCCAAATTTCAAGGAAATGCGGTACAGATTATCACCGGGTTGTACTACATAGGTACGGGTGCTGGGAGGTGGAGTAGTGCTGCCACCACTGGTGATGGGCAGGTTATACAGATTGCCATTAGCGATGATGTATTTGGCATTGACCCAGCCTTGCAGCCCGTTACTCAACTGTACCTGTACCCAAGTGGTATCGGCATTGCGCCCCGTCGCGTACATGCTGCCACCACGCGGCACTGAGGTCGCAATCGCAAAATAGGAGGCAGGGCCAGAGCGAATATTTAAAGCACCTGTGTTGACCGTCACCGTTAGGATACCGGGAGCAGGCGCGGGCGTGCTGTCGAGTACCGGCAAGCTACTAATGGCGACATTGGGTTGGACATAGTTGACATTGACCCAGCCCCCATTGAAGTTGTAGCCACTAATTGAGACCCATGTGCTGGCGTAGTTGCGACCGTTTAAGGTCACGTTCTGACCTTGATAGACTTTGGTAACGACAGGGTAGGATGTGCCGGGGCCGCTGCGCACGTTGAGTTCGTTGGTCATGACGATGGCACTGGGCACGACGGGTTGACCGGGGTTGCCGGGATTACCTGAAATCTGTGTCCAGCTTAGATAGACGTAGGCATCGCCACTGAATTCTTGATAGTCCAGTTGCAGGTGGTGAACGCCCTCGCTCATGACGTAATCCGCTGTCAGGGTTTGACCGGGGCGGGGGCTGGCGATGGTGTTAAAAACACTGTTTTGGAAGTCAATGGTCAGCCCAATTGCATCATCGGCTGTGGCTGTGAAACGGTAGGTTCCAGCGGTGAAGTAGGGATTTGACCCCCAACGCGCTGAGAAATTATCGGATGGGATGCCTGCGGCTGGCGAGCCCGTACCCCAATTAAAGGCGATGGATTGATCTTGGCGGGAGACAATCGCCGCGCCCGATAGATAGGCATTGTTGAAATAGTCCCCTGTCCAGAAACTAGCTGCTTGGGCTGGACTGGCTGCCGCCGCAGGTTGGGCTACTAGGACAGACAAAGTGATAAACACGAGTGACATGGCGAGTGAGATTAGACGTTTCATAATGGTGGTACTCCTCTTCGATTTGCTTCCCTCGATACATTCTTAACTTAGCACCGCGCTGTTGCAGTCCTATGTTGCAGGTGTTACAGGTTTGACACAGCTTGTTGCATAGCGGGAACTTTTCTAACCCTGCCCCTTTAAAACCGCTTGCGGATGACATTTTGGTTGTTAGAAAAGTTTGAACGGACCAGCGGCAGTGGGGGAGACGCCTTGAACGTTGGCTGGGCGTCAGCTTGCCGTTGACTTGTCGGCTTGGATGGGAGCAAAAATCGCGGTTTGACGCTTCAATTCCGCCGATAGCCGTTGGATGGGTTGTTTGTCCACGCGATAGATGAGACACCAAATCAGCATAATAAGGGTGACGATGGTGTTGAACCCATGCAAAAGCCAGACCGGGCCAAGCGGCAGAGTGGTTACATAGAGCCAGTAAAGCAAATTGCCCGCATTATTCAAACCAATGTTGAGCAGGCTGTAGGAGGCCATATTTTTGGTACGCCACGCCTTATACAACATGGGGAAGGTGGCGGACATGAAAATAAAACTACAGACGGCTCCGGCGAGAATTTGAATTTGGTGCAGATTCATCGTATTTACCTAAAGCTCAAAGTTATCCAATGATGGCCTATTGCAAGGATAGAGACGTACCTATCGCTAGGTATGTTCCGAGGATCTGAAGATTTCAGTCTAAAGACGGAGATCGCCGAGGCTTTTTTGGGATTTGACCTTCTAACGTTGATCTAATATGCGTTCGGTAAGGTGGGGGTAGTTTTTTCATAAACTAAGGAGCTTCAGATGATACCTCTATACATCTATTATACGATGCACAACCAACAGGCTTCGTTGTATCAACGACACCGAATTGAAGGAGTTGTTACATGACCCAACTTTTACAATTGTTTCTGGCGGTTGGTGTCATGATTTTTTTGGCTAAGGGAATGGGCTATTTCTCGATGCGGTTGAACCAACCCGCCGTGCTTGGTGAGTTGATGGCAGGCCTCTTGCTTGGCCCAACTATCCTCGACTTGTTTGGACATTCCTCCTTGTTTCCTGATGGTGATGCTATCACCCACTCCATTATTGAATTTGCGGAAATAGGTGTCCTCCTGCTCATTTTTGGCGCGGGCCTAGAAATTGATTTGGAAAGTATGCTTGAAGTAGGCCGCCCGGCTGTATTGGCAGGCGTTTTGGGTGTATTTGTACCCATTTTAATGATTGCTCCCGTTGTAGTGATATTTGACTATGCAGCGGAAAAAGCTGTATTTATTGGCCTCGTCCTCGCTTCAATGAGCACCGCCATTAGTGCCCAAGTGATGCTGGAATTAGGGGTGTTAAAAAGCCGTGAAGGATTAACTTTATTGGGAGCGGCTTTGGTAGACGATATGCTCTTGATTTTGATGGTCTCGCTCTTTTTAGCAATCAACCCCGGTGGCATTGTGACCATCGAATCCACTCGGCCTATATGGGAAGTGGTGGTGCGTATGGGTGGGTTTTTGATTATTGGTAGCCTTGTTTGTTGGTATGGCTTGCCTAAATTAGCCAACCAAATCCAGAAAACCCAAATCTCAGAAGGTGTTTTTGCCCTAAGCTTGGTCGCCACTCTTTTTATGTCGGTTGCAGCCGAGGCTATCGGAGGTGTTGCAGCCATTGCTGGCGCATTTATCGCGGGGGTTTCAATGGGGCGGGCACGGCGCAGTGTTATACACAGCATTGAACGTAGCCTGCATTCCGTCAATTATGGATTGCTGGTGCCCCTGTTTTTTATCAGCATTGGACTGAAGGCCAATCTACGAGTTTTAGATGCTGAGATTTTGCCGTTTGCCATGGTGATGCTGTTTTTGGCAATTGTCAGTAAGGTGGTTGGTACATGGATTGGGACTCGATTGGGTGGGTTTGATAACTTAAGCTCCATTCGGGTGGGTTTGGGCATGATTAGTCGCGGTGAGGTTGGCTTAATCATCGCTACCCTCGGGGTTGACAGCGGTATACTAATGCCAGACATATTTGCTGTATTGGTCATGATTGTTCTCTGCACAACCATGATAACCCCACCTTTGGTACGTTGGTCGTTTACGCCTAAAGCCGAAGAGCTGTTTGCTCGGCGTAGCCCAATTGAAATGGAGTCATAATTTATGTATCTGGTAATGTATATTTCGCATGATGTCGAGCAAGCGGATGCTATTTTACAGGAGTGGATGAGAGTTGGTGTCGAGGGTGCGACCATCATCGAAAGTGCTGGTTTACGTCAGATGATGAATAGTCATCTGCGCGACGACCTCAGTATTATGCCCACTCTCGCTAATTTGCTACGCGATACCGAAGTTCATCATCGCACCTTGTTTTCGGCTATACGCGACGACACACTCCTCCAAAAGGTAGTTCAGACTACAACTGCCTACGTTGGGGATTGGTCAAAACCAGATGTTGGGATTTTATTGGTGCTGCCTCTATTGCAGGCCTATGGCGTTGAGAAAGGCCATCCCCAGCAAAAAACAAAAGCTAGGCCCAGTTAGACCTAGCCTTAAATTAAGCACAAGACATTGGAAGTTGTGGGATCATGTCAGATTACCCAAAGTAATTCCGCAACTTTTTATTTGACGTAGTAATAAAGTTCGCCGGGTTGGAGAATTTTCAGTTTTTGACGGGGCGTGACGTTTTCGAAGGCTTCAATAATGTGTCCAAATGGGATGGCATTGTTGGGAAAGAGGTCGTTGTGACCGGGGATGACCACATCCCAACCCAGTTCTTGGGCTAAGTGGGCCGCTTCCATCGGCATGAAGTTACCCAAAACCCCCACGAGTTCGCGGAAATAATCGCGGCCATTGAGCGCAATCATTGCCACATCAGCACGGGGTAGGCCTTTTAACATCTCGATATAGCCGGGGTAAACGAGTGTGTCGCCGCCATGATAGAAGACAACCCCATTCCATTCGATAATAAAACCCAGCCACCGATAGCCCTTCTGCTCGTCGAAGTCTTTGCCATAGTGGGCGGCTGGAACAGGTGTTACACGGCAGGTTGTCCCCGGCAGCACGGTTGGTTGGAGGATGGGCGGGAATATTGTACGGTCATCGGCAATATCTAAATCCGCCAGCAAATCTTTGCACCAACCCGTTGTAACAAATTTAGCTTTGGGTGAGGCTTTGGAAATAGGGCCAATCGTTTTGGGGTCAAGGTGGTCAAGGTGCTCATGACTGATTAAATAGTAACTGACGTGGGAAGCAGCTTCGGGCAGGATAGGCGGGGGATAGCCGCGCACCCAAAATTCACCAAATTCCTCACGTACTACATCGGTGAGGCAGGCATCAATATAGAGCACACCTTCGGGGCCTTTGATCGCTACACCCATTTGCCCTAAGCCCCAAATCGCAAGGCTGTTGGGTAGAATGGGGGTTTGTTCAATTTGTGTTTTAAGCTGTTGGGTCATAAAGAAATCCCTTTAGGTAACGGCAAACGAGTGTGCTCTCTATTTTAGGTCGGGAAAACAAAAAAGCGACCCGATAGGCCGCCCTTTAGAATGATTGAGACTTAGACTAGTGTGATCTAGAATTACCAATAGAAAAATCCCCAACGGTTTGTTCATAGAGCCATGCTTCGGTATAGGCCTGTGAAAATTGATGGGCCGTCTGATAGCGTTGAGTCGGGTCAAAATGGGTCGCTTTTTCGATGACCGCCATAATGCTAAGAGGCAGAACATAATCGAAAATGATAACACCATTGGGTTCGCGGTGTGGAAGTTGACCCATCAACATTTCATAGAGGGTCAGGCCGAGGGCAAAGACATCAGAGTAGGAACCTGCCGGTTCGCCGAAAATTTGCTCCGGAGCCATATAGTCAATTGTACCGACCTGTGGTTCGACTTCAACATAGAGGCCCGCTTGTAGAATTTTGGAGAGGCCAAAATCCGCCACAAGTGAGTGATCGTTGCGGTCAAACAGAATATTGTCGGGTTTAATGTCCAAATGAATAACGCCGTTACGATGGGCATAATCAATGGCATCGCATACTTCGCGCAAAATACGTTCGCTCTCATAAAAAGTCATGGGGCCATTCTGAAAACGATCGGCCAGTGTGCCATGCGGGGCGAGGGGTGTGACCATATATACTTCGTTATCAGTCATGCCCAAGTCATAGACAGGCAAGATGTTGGGGTGATCGAGTTTGGCAAGAGTACGGGCTTCACGGACGAACATTTGCACAAACCCGTCATTGATGGCGTATTCAGGCCGAATCAATTTAAGCGCCACTGCCCGGTCGAGATAACGATCATAAGCCTGCGCGACGATGCCCATCCCCCCAGTGCCGAGGACGGTGAGTATTTCATATCTTTGATTGAGGAGCTGACCGACTAAACCGTCCACCCTACGCTCTCCAGTTTGTAAATGGTATACCGCTGGTTTCTAAATTGTAAATCAAGTTGAGATAGAATAATGTGAAAATTAACGAAAGCAAGGGATTTTTCATGAATTATTGGGAAGTCGTCTAGAAAACACCAAAAAAACGAAAAACGTAATTTGCTCAAACTAACCGAATTCGGTAAGTCGCTCTCTCGCCAGTCCGATAATTTGCGGTATGATTTTTACATAACCTATCGCCCTAACACTAGTTTATGACATGATAAAGCCAGATTAGAAGGGCGGTTGATCCATTGCACGCTCCACACACACAAATCATTGACAGACTCGCAGTTATAAATCGGTGTTGAGTCTGAGAAAATGAAAGCGAGGAACCATTGAAACACGCGACTCAAGATACGTTTAAAGCCCGCACTCGACTGGATGTCCCCGGTAAACAGGTGGACTATTATCGGTTGGAGAAGCTGGCGCAGGATGGCATTGGGCATATTCATGACTTGCCCTTTAGCATCAAAATTCTGTTGGAAAATTTGCTGCGCAACATTGACAATTATTCAGTAACGCCTGAAAACGTCCAAGAATTAGCAAATTGGAATGCGGCCAGCCCTGCCCAAACAGAAATTGCTTTCCGTCCGTCCCGGGTGGTATTGCAAGACTTTACGGGTGTGCCTGCCGTGGTTGACCTTGCGGCCTTACGTTCGGCAATGGGCCGACTGGGGGGCGACCCTAAACAGATTAACCCCACTATTCCGGTGGATTTGGTGATTGACCATTCGGTGCAGGTGGACTATTTTGGTTCACCCGAAGCCCTTAGTTTGAATGCTGATTTGGAATTTCGGCGCAATGCGGAACGGTATCAGTTTTTGAAGTGGGGTCGGAATGCTTTTAGCAATTTCCGTGCTGTGCCCCCCGCGACTGGGATTATTCACCAAGTCAATTTGGAATATTTGGCGAAGGGCGTATTTGTGCGGAGCGACGGGTTAGGGCAAGTGGCTATTCCCGATACACTCGTTGGTACAGATTCGCACACCACCATGATTAATGCGCTCGGTGTTTTGGGTTGGGGTGTTGGCGGGATTGAAGCCGAAGCTGTGATGTTGAGCCAACCCATTTATATGCTAACCCCTGAAGTCATCGGGTTTAAGTTGTTTGGCAAACTGCGTGAGGGCGTGACAGCCACCGACCTAACCTTGACCGTCGTCCAGATGCTCCGCAAAAAGGGCGTGGTGGATAAGTTTGTCGAGTTTTATGGGACGGGCCTTTCCAACATTAGCTTGGCCGATCGCGGCACGATTGCGAATATGGCCCCTGAATATGGCGCGACCATGGGCTTCTTCCCGGTGGATGAAGAAACATTAGTTTATCTGCGTCGGACGGGTCGCACCGAAGAAGAAGTTCAGTTGGTTGAGGCCTACTATAAGGCGCAGGGCCTGTTCCGCACCGACGAAACACCCGACCCTGTGTTTACTGACACATTGGAACTCGACCTCAGCACGGTTGAACCCAGCATGGCAGGGCCAAAACGTCCCCAAGACCGTGTGACGCTGAAGACCATGAAGGCCGATTTTGAAAAGTCGCTGCGGTCACCTGTTGGGGCCAAAGGTTTTGGTTTGACCGAGGAGCAAATTGCTTCTAAGGGCCTGATTCAGTCGGAAAATGGTTATAAGGCCGACCCGATTGAAATTACACACGGCGCGGTGGTGATTGCGGCTATTACGAGCTGCACCAATACTAGCAACCCTAGTGTGATGTTAGGGGCGGGGTTATTGGCACGCAATGCTGTTCAAAAAGGCCTCACTGCCAAACCCTATGTTAAGACCAGCCTTGCCCCCGGCTCAAAGGTTGTGACGGAATATCTGCGGGGGTCGGGACTGCTGACCTATCTTGAGCAGCTAGGATTTTATGTGGTGGGTTATGGCTGCACGACTTGCATTGGCAATACTGGCCCACTGCCCCAAACCGTAGTCAACGCCATCAATGAGGCCGATTTGGTTGCGGCGGCAGTGCTCAGCGGCAATCGTAACTTTGAAGGCCGTATCCACCCGAATGTGCGGGCTAACTTCCTTGCTTCGCCGCCACTGGTGGTCGCTTATGCTTTGGCTGGGACAGTTGATATTGATCTTGAAACGGAACCCTTGGGCTTTGACCAAGCAGGCGAACCCGTGTTCCTGCGTGACATTTGGCCGAGCCAAGAAGAAATTCAAGAAACGGTGCGCGCATCTATCCGCCCTGAAATGTACCATATGCACTATGGGCAGGTGTTCGGTGGCAATGATACATGGAACGCCATTGAAGGGTTTGATGGTGAAATGTTCCCATGGGACGACACTTCCACCTACATCCAAGAACCGCCCTTTTTCTATGATCTGAAACCTGATCTCGAACCACTGAGCAATATTGAAGGGGCGCGGGTGTTGGCCTTGTTTGGTGACAGCATCACCACCGACCACATCTCACCTGCTGGCGATATTGCGAAAGACAGCCCAGCGGGACGCTATTTGTTGGAACACGGGGTTGAACTGCGTGATTTCAACAGTTATGGTACCCGACGTGGCAATGACAAAGTGATGACTCGGGGGACGTTTGCCAATATCCGTTTGAAGAATCAACTCGTCGCGCCCAAAGAAGGTAGTTGGACAGAGTATCTGCCAGATGGGGAAGTATTGAGCATCTATGAAGCGGCGCAGCTTTATAAGGCTAAGAACACACCACTGATTATCGTGGCAGGCAAGGAATATGGCACAGGGTCAAGCCGTGACTGGGCAGCGAAGGGGTCGTACTTGCTGGGCATCAAAGCCGTCTTGGCTGAGAGCTTTGAACGTATTCACCGGAGTAATTTGGTGTTTATGGGGGTACTGCCGCTGCAATTTAAGGAAGGGCAGAACGCTCAGACCTTTAATTTGACGGGGCGCGAAGTCTTTACGATTGAAATCCCCGACGATTTGCAGCCACTCCAAGAAGTGGTCGTGCGGTTTACACGGGAAGATGGCACGGAATCGCAATTTATGGCGATTGCACGTATCAATACCCCCGTGGAGTTGGACTACTATCGTAATGGTGGTATTTTAAATACAGTACTGCGTAACTTCCTGCGTGAAGGCACGATGGCCTAAGTCTGGAATTTGATGACGCTTAATCACCACCAACGCCGCGAACTGCGGTTGATTCAAAACCACCTGCTCACCGAACAACGGCGGGCAGGTGCGGCCTATGCCGAGTTTAATACGGCGGGGGTGGTGTTTCATCCTATCGAATTTGATCCGACCTATAGTCTGGTCATTCCGCATCAGGGCATTACATGGACGCGGGGTGAAGATGTCCGTCGGGGGTTTGAGACCTTAGAAGAACGCGGACGTTGGCCGCATCTGCAATATCTGGATGCGCTGTTTCCACAAGCCTTTACCCGCCATTTGGAATTACACGGGTTTCGGCATTACCTTGATACCCCGGTTTGGTTATATATGCCACTCTATGGGCCTGTGCCAGAGGGGGAAACGCCTTTTGGAACAGTGCCACGCGACCTCCCCAATATTCAAATCCAAGAGGCCATCAGCCATGAAGATTTTGCGGTGTGGTGGCGCACGTATCGAGCCGGGTATTATGGGGTTGATGACAACCTGACCGACCCGAAAGCCATTAAACCTTTTGAGGATTCTTTTCAAAGAGGTGAACGGGTTTTTTTGATTGGCCTGTATCATGATTATCCAACAGCGGCCATTCAGGTGTCTTTTAGTGGCGCGACGGCCCAAGTAGACGAACCTGCTGTAGTTTGGCCGTGGGCTGGCTTTGGCATTGAAGAAACACTCATTCAATTATCGGTTGAATTTGCCCGCACCCATGGCTGTGAGGTGATTTACAGTGTGGGCGTGCCTGAAAATGATGCCCGCTTGTATCAGCGGTTGGGATTCATCCAAATTTCAAATATCGTTACGTTTGTGGAGGCCACCCCAAAATGACATTGGCCCAATGGTTATTATGCCAATCAAATGACCCGTCCGAAATCCAAGCCCACCTAAAAACGAACCTGCAAGCCTTGGGCTATGTGTTTTATGACCCCTTTGCAGGGGGGACGGGCACCCCTGTTGGTTTGCAACAACGGACGCGGAGTTTTATTTCCCCGGCTCACGGGGGGTGGGTGCGGATGCTCTTTGCGCCGAATGAAGGCTGGACGGATGAGGTTACACGCGACATTTTGGCGGGAAGGCCTGTTATTCGAGCCATCTATTTTTCGGGTGAACAGTTTGAAATCGGCACGGTCACGGATGGGATAATAGGGCTGGTATCGTTTTTACGGACTGGGTTAACGGAAGCCGATTTGCAACGGGCGCTCGTTGCATCAAGTCAGGTCCACACCGCCTCGCCAGATGGGGGTAATTTGCCGTCAGAGTTGCAGAAATTTGCCGACGAGCAGGGTGTTGACGCCCAGCAGGTTGATAAAATGATGCAGAAAATGGCGGGGAGCGTTTTCAAAAAAATCGGCAGCGAGCAAGACGCCCAAACGCAGGCCAAATCTGCGATGGCCGGAGCAACCAAACAACCCGAAGTGGATTGGAATAGTCCGGCAGGCAAGGCCTTACTCGGTGTGATGGCGTGCCTGAGTGTGCCAGAAAAATGGTGGCAACCCGATTGGAAAACCTTGACGGGGGCCTATCAAGCGGCACGGCAATTGCAGCGTGACCCTAAATCGCCGATGTTGCCGGGGGATAAACAAGCGATGGCAGCTTTGCCAAATGCGTTGGATTTTACACCGTTGTATATGGGGAAAAAGAATAGCTGATTTTGGCACACGGAGATAAATCCGCCGTGCTGAATTTAGGTTAAAAACCGCCGAATTGAAATCATATTTATTCGTCTTTGCTCTTGGCAAACAGGCTCATCCACTCATCTACCTCTTTGGGTGACAAGCGCGGATTGGCTTTTTTGCTAACGGCTTGTTGGGCGGCTTTGATTTTCGGATTAACCTTAGGGGTAGCCTTCAACTGCGGGGCGAAATCATGCGAAGAAATGCAGCGCATCCCCACGATTTTAGCAATATCCGTAACCTCGGTATCTGATGAAATGACAATCCAACTGGCCGGGTCTTCGGTGCGGCGAATAATATCGCGCATGACAGCATCGGCGCTACTATGTTCGGATGCAAATTTTGCGATGACACTGTGGGTTGAAAGACGGGTTGATACTTCTCCCGGTAGGCCATGATCGAAAACGACCACCACACGCTTACCTACCCGACTGCTGAAACTCCGCAATTTCAGCACTAACTTGGCCTCGTCATCGGGGTCATCTAGCTTGAGGTCAGGCAGTTGGGCAATGAGATTATGCCCATCAATCAGGTATGGCATCGTTAAAATCCTTTTAGTCTATTTACCCCAGTATAGCAAATTCAGTTTAAAACCCCATGAGCAATTTTAAGAACCTGTACATTTGTTCTGAAATTGATTACCATTAGCATAATTGAAATTAAAAATAACAGGGATTGCAACGATGCGGCGGTATGGGTGGATAGTCATTTTGCTGGTGGCAGTGCTGGGTGGTGGGGCGCTAGTGCTTTTGGCGCTCGACAAGCCCGAACAAACTACCCTTGAAGCGAATGTCATGAGCAGCGATTTGGACGTGCCTGCGATTGGCTTTGCGCAGGTAGCGGATGAGTATGAATGGCAGTTCCCGCAAGATTTTGGGCCACATCCCAATTATCAGCGCGAACAATGGGAAATTCAATCGGGTGAGGATTGCGAATTCGCCTTTACTGTCCTGTTTGATCGAGCCAGTTTTGTGGCCGAGGCTTTTGCACCCCAACGCGAATCGGCGTGGGCTATGCACAGCATTATGCAAGGCCAGTTCACCTTCACGGACAAACAAGCGGAGCAAAATAGTGCGACCACGCTGACCAGTCGCGTTGCGCTTGGGTTGGCGGGGGCGGATGAACAGCACGTTTGGCTTGAAGATTGGGCATTCAATTGGACGAATGGCACGCTGATGGCTGCGGGTGAAGATGCGCGGTTGGAATTGACCCTAACCTTTGGAGATGAAGCCATACCTGCGATAAAAGATGGATGGTATGCATATAGGATAACGGGCGAGGGAAATGGGCAAGTCCAATATGGGGAACAATCGCAGGATGTGGCCTGTCCAATAAGTTTGATCCATCGTTTCCAATAAAACTACGAGTGCATCATGGCGCAAAAAAGTTCACTTCAAAAGCTATTGGATTTCTTAGATCGTTTAGAGGACGAGGGCTTGTGGTATCACCTAACACATAGCCGCCCTGAAACGATCTGCGTGTTTATTGATATTCCCGGCGAACGGTGGGAAGTTGAGTTTTTTGCAGATGGGCATATTGAATTCGAGCGGTTTAGGAGTTCAGGTGACCTTGAGGATGAGAGCGTCCTAGAACAGTTTATGAAACTGTATACAAAAGAATCTGGCGAGTAGAAGATTATGTCTCGTAAAAATTCATTTCAAAAACTGCTAGATTTTGTGGGCCGATTAGAGAAGGAAGGCCTGTCATATCGCTTGGATCGTTTTCGCCCAGAAACTATTTGCGTCTGTGTAGATGTGCCGGGAGAACGATGGGAAGTTGAGTTTTTTACCGACGGGCATATTGAATTTGAGCGGTTTATTAGCTCTGGTGAATTAGTGGGCGAGACTGAACTCGAAAAAGAGTTGGAATTATTAGAAACATACGAGAGCAACGATGACGACAACAATACTCAACCGTGATTTTTATACCCGAAATGCGTGTGTTGTGGCGCGGGAATTGCTCGGCGCGAGGTTAGTGCGAAGGATTGATGGACAGCAAGTGGCGGGGTTGATTGTTGAAACGGAGGCCTATACGGGGGTGAACGACTTGGCTTCGCATGGGCGATTGAAACGTACCCCCCGTAATTTGCCGATGTATGAGAAGCCCGGTCATGCCTATGTGTATCTCACTTATGGGATGCACTGGTTGTTGAATGTGGCCTGTGAACCAGAGGGCCACCCGGCGGCGGTGTTGCTGCGAGCGATTGAACCGATTGAGGGGCTAGATGTGATGGCAAGCCGTCGGCCTAATCGCCCCGCTAAAGAATGGACAAGTGGGCCAGCCCGATTGACCTTGGCAATAGGGGTGGATGGTAAACAAAATCGGGTGGATATGACCGGGCAAGAAGCTGGTTTGTGGATTGAAGCAGGTTCTCCGGTTGAGGATGCGAAGGTCAGCACTGGCCCACGCATCGGGTTGGGTAAACGAGTGCCGGAGCCATGGTTTAGTATGGCATGGCGGTGGTGGATTAGCGATAATCCCTATGTATCACGTTAGGCAAGGGCAAAAATAGTGAAAGGTTGCGAGGGTCAATGGAAGGGGAAGTGCGCGTTAGCTGTGGCTCAATGTGCCGCTTTACGGTAGATGGGAGCTATTTGCTGCTGCTGAATCGCAACCGCCGCCGCAAAGGAATTTATGAATTGTCGCCAGTGGGTGGGGCAATTCAGGTGAATGATCTACAAACGTTGGCCCAATTTGGGGCCCGTTTAGAAACACCCGGCACACACGATCTGCGTCTATTGATGAAATCGGAACATTTAGAGGCGTTTGGGGTGTGGTTCCGTAAAAGGAAAGAACGCGAACTTGACCCTTTCCGTGAAATCCGGGAGGAGCTAGTGGATGAGAGCGAACTCTTAGCCACGCTGCGTCCCGAAGATTTACGCATGGATTTTGTGAAAATGCTGCAAGATAGCAAAGCCACTATGCGACAGGGCATGACAGGCATCTTTACCCATTATTTTTTTGAGGTTTTTGAGGTAAAGGCCCGATCCGCCGATATTTTGTTGCGACTCAAAAATCCGCCGATTAATTCAGGGGCCGTATTGTTGGATGAGGCCACCGCACGCAAAGGCGAAGCGTTGAAATTACGCTTTGACGGCGAAGAGCGCACGGTGGGCTTGAACACAACCTATTTATTTACGTGAGGCGCGGCTGACCATGACGACACTCCCCAGTAGCACAGGGGCAAATAACAGACCGAGACATAATTGGGATGTCCCCCCTGTGTCTACCTTACCTCCCGAAGCAATTTCCTCTGGCTCGGCAGTGCCAGCAAAGCTTATGTCCGGCGGAATGGGTGGTTGCCCCACGGTATCAATCACGGTTTGAATATTTTCAGGGCTGGCACTGGCGACGGCATCAAATTGACTGGCATAGAAGGCGGTCAATTGACCACTGTGGGGATCACCAGAGGCGAATAAGATAATATGGTCGCCGACATAGACCATCGAGAGACACATCGAGCTATCGCCAAAATTGCTGACGGTGAGGGTGTTTGGCCCACCGCCCCCTTTGAAATATTGGTCAACTTCAATGGTGGCGGTCAGAGGAAAGACAGTAGAGTTGGCTTCCACCACGCGCCCTTCCAAAACAATCGGGGCGAAACCAACCCGATCTTCAAGAGTGTAATTGGGTAAACCACCGGGAGGCTGGGTACAGGCATAAGCGGTTGGGGTGGAATGCGTCAAAAGTAATAAACCTGTTAGCAAAAATGTAACCGCAATCAATCTAAAAAACCAAGTTTTCATTAGTTCCCTCGCTCTATAAATTGGCCCGTCGTTTCACCACAACTATACCCATAAACATCGGTAAAAAACCGGCTAGGCAAAGTTGCAAAAGGCCGGAAAAATCATCCCGTTCGGATGAATCAGACGTTGGTGCATCGGGTACAGGGGATGGGGTAAGGGTGACATCAGGAAAAATCGGCTCCTGACCTGTAATGGCGACAATTTGTTGGATATTCTCTTCGGTGACGGGGACGGTTGCATACTCCCCTAAATAAAACGCCGCAAGTTCATCCGCTTGCCATTCACCAACAAAAATGATGACAGGTCCGCCGATAAATAAGGGGGCTTGGCACATGGCTCCATCGCCATAATGTACCCCTGTCATAATGGCAGGGCCATTCCCTTTAAAATAGCGATGCACTTCGATCGTGGCGGTGTTACCCGGCCCGGTGCTAATCACTGTGCCCTCTAATACTAGGGGGGCGCGGCTAACTCGATCTTCAATGCTGTATTGAATGGGCGGTGGGCCGGGGTTGGTGGAAGAGGTTGGAGTACAGGCATAAACTTTTTGGGGGGAATGAGCCAACGCAAACAAGCCTATCAGCAAAAATGCGACGGCGCTTAATCTGGAAAACCAAGTTTTCATGATGCTTTCCCTCAAAAATATTCAATTTTGTTGTGGGTAAGACGCATGAAAGGGGAAAATAGTTCCGACGGGGTAAATCAAAAAGGGTGTGCCCTAGACACCCCCTATCGCTTAAATGCTTGGTTTATTCGCCGCGATATTCACCGCTTGACCAGACGTGGACGTAGGGCAGAGTATAACCGCCGTCCTCGCTCCATTTATAAACCCAGTGGGAATCGGTAATGCTCATATTGACGCAGCCATGACTGTGGCGATAACCGAAACCATCATGCCAATAGGTGCCATGAATGCTGATGGAATTATCGAAGTAGAGCGTCCACGGCACATTTTCTAGACTATAGAAGTCGGTTTGACCTTCGGCGCCGCTCATGGGGCCATTACGCAGGCGTGTCCATGTTTGGAACGTGCCCTCATTGGTACTCCATTCGGGTAGACCGCTGGAAATGAGGGTGGCAAACACGGGGGTATCGTCTTCATAGGCGACCAAGACCTGCTCAAAAAGGTCAACGGCAAACCAACGGCCTTTAACACCTTCAGGACGGTCAATATAGAGCACCTTGCCGACATAAATTTGTTTGACCCATGCATCGGGGCCAATTAGATACCAGTTGTAGCCATTGACGACCACCGTCGCAAAAATGTTGACACGGGTATATTTTTCGAGACGTTCGGCATCGGGATTTTCAGCATAGCCGGGGGCGGTCGCGGGTTTGACGGGATAGACAATCCACGCCATCGTATATTTCGAGTCAGGATTGACGAATACACCGGAATAACTGCTCGGACGGGTGATAGCGGTATCGCTTTCACGCACCCATTCGCCTTCGTTGATTTTAATCCAGCCGTCTTGTTGGCCTTCAGCCGAGACATAATTGAAACCTGCCGCGATGGTGCGAATGACCGACCCATTGGGGGCGTTAAAGACTTCGGTGCCGTTGGGATTGTTTAAACGGCGGAAGGCAAAGCGACTGATTTCCCCTTCGTCCGGCGGAAGTTGGCGGGCATCGGGTTCTTTGTGGAGCAGCATTTCGTCCAATAGGGCTTGATATTGCAACACGGGCAGACCCGCACGGCAGCCCCCTCCATTGGGGTTATCCAGACAGCCATCAGCACGAGCAGGGGTTATAGGCAGGGCCGCAATAGTTAAACTTACAATAAAAACTGTGGTCAATGTGAGCAGCAAAAACCGTTTCATACGGGTTCTCCGATAAAATTCCATAGCCAACAAGAATTCTTGAATACTAGATACTATAGCACGGGCCAAGCTTACTTTTCCAACGCAAGCGCGGCGTTTGGATGACGATGGGGCAATCATAAAGCAGAAGGGGCGCATCATTTGAGAAACGCCCCACGAAAAATCGAGTTATAAAGGCGTGGGCAGGGCCAGCGCGTCTACGATTTCGGCGGCAAGGTGATAGCGACCAAAAGGCGGCATCAAATAGGCCCCTTGCACCATGCCCTTGAGTTCCAAAATTAATTCTTGGGCGATGCGTACCCCTTCGGTCGCGGCATCATCCCCCGCTCGTTCAATACGGTCTTTGATGTTGTCGGGAATCACGATACCGGGGACTTCGTTATGCAGGAAGTTGGCATGACGGGCGCTGTAGAGGGGCAAAATCCCCGCCAAAATGGGAATTTCTAACTTGCCATAGAGTTCTTCATAGCGACGTAGGAATTTTTCGGCAGCAGGTGGCTCAAAAATCGGTTGCGACAGCGCAAAATCAGCCCCGGACTCGATCTTCTTTTTGAGCAGTTTGACCTCTTTATCCAAATCAGGTGGGTTGAAATTGAGGGCTGTACCTACAAAAAAGCTGGTGGGTTGGCTAATTGAATTGCCCGCTTGATCCATGCCCTGATTAAACTGGTGCTTGATGATTTTGAGCAGACCAGTCGGCACGACATCGTGATGATCGAAGGCGTCAGGGTAGTCGCCAATGTGAGTGGGGTCGCCCATCACCACAAAAATGTTGCGTACCCCCAACGCATGCGAGGCCAACAAATCGCCCTGCACACGGAGCAAATTGCGTCCCCGTGTGGGGAAATGCAGCACCGTTTCCATGCCAATTTGGTCTTGGATAAAATGCGCAACGGCCCAAGGACTCATGCGCAGACGGGCCATCGGGCTATCCGAGACGTTGATGGTATCCACTCCGGCGCTGTGCAACATTTCGGCAGCGGCAATCACTTTTTGAGCGACAAAACTGCGTGGCGGGGCCATTTCAACCGTCACCACGAATTTACCCGCCTGCAATTTACGTTGCAATTCGGTGGGTTGTTCGGGCACATCCACGTCGCCATTGATTTCAGCTTCGGGCAGGCTGACAAAAACGGATGGCGTAGTTGATTTTTCATCAAGGGCTTGGCGCATGGCCTGAATATGTTGGGGTGTGGTGCCACAACACCCGCCAATAACGGTTGCTCCGGCGTCTACAAACGCTTTGGCATAGTCGCCAAAATAATCCGGTGTAGCGGGGTATAACACCCGCCCATTGACCATTTCCGGCCAACCTGCGTTGGGCATAACCGAAAAACGGGCGGTGGGGACGGCGCGGTGCATCATGTTTAAGATACGGCGTAATTGGGATGGGCCACTGCTGCAATTAACCCCAATCACGTCCACCCCGGCTTCCTGCAATATTTTAGCAGCGGCGGCAGGCGTATCCCCCATGAGTGTGCGGTCATCGCGCGTAAAGGTCATGCTGGCAATAATCGGGATTTCGGCGCGAATATCGCGGGCGGCTTTGATGGCGATTTCGATTTCGCTAATGTCGCTAAAAGTTTCCAGCATAATCAAATCCACCCCGCTGTGAATGAGGGCGCTGATTTGTTTGCGGAAGGCATCATAGGCTTGCTCTTCGCGCAGGCGGCCATACGGTGCAAGATGTACGCCTAGTGGCCCGACTGACCCCGCAATATAGACATTGTCGCGGAAAGTCGCTTCGACGACACGGTGGGCCAGTTCATAACCGGCTTGGTTGATTTCGATGGTTTCATCTTGCAGATTGTATTCCGCTAATTTCAAGGGGTTGGCGCTGAAAGTATTGGTCTCGATAATCTCAGCCCCCGCCTCCAAAAATAGACGGTGGACATTGGCGACGAGGCCGGGGTCGCTAACATTTAGAGCATCGAAGCACGCATGAAGCCGCACGCCTGTTTGATGCAGCATCGTTCCCATTGCACCATCAGCGAGAATGGGGTCTTGAGCAAGACGTTCGCGGAATGGAATTTTTGGCATTTTCGGATAGACCTTATGCTTTACCTCACCCCCAACCCCTCTCCAAACATGGAGAGGGGAGTAGGTAGCGGGTGTTATTATTAAGCGTTGACCAATTGTTCGACACGGCTGACCCCGACACTGTAATACTTGGCTTCGGGATGATGCACAAAAATGGCCGCAGTGGATTGCTCTGGCAAAAGCTGAAAGGCACTGGTCAAAGACATGCCAATCTTCTGAGTTGCTTCGGGCAGCAATTGGAACACGATTTGATGATCGTCCAAGTCGGGGCAGGCCGGATAGCCCCAGCTATAGCGCTTGCCACGCTTGGCTGGGATACCCAGTTCGCGGTTGATATGTTGATTAACGAAGGTCGCTGTGGCTTCGGCGGTCTGTACGGCCAGCCCATGAAAGTAATAGGCTTCGGTGTATTGGTCAGAGTTTTGCAGCTTATCGAAATGTTCCGAGGCTGGCTGACCCGCTGTAACAATTTGGAGTGGGCAGACATCCACGATGCCACTTTCGACGGAGGCATAGTAGTCGCTGAGGCAGAGGAAATCGCCATTGGGTTGGCGTGGGAAGTTGAAACGGGCGATTTCGATGGTATCCCCATTCGATTCCCATGCCTTTGGATCATAGATAATTAGGCTATCCCCATCGGATTGGGCGGGGAAATAGCCATAGACCGCTTGGGGTTTGAGCGTACCCTTGCGGATGGCTTCTTGCTGCATCCATGCAAGGCGTTCCTCAAAATCAACCTGCAATTTCTCCCATTCTTTGCCCTGTGTATTCTTCGCACCCCAACTGAGCCGATAGAGTTCCGGTTTGTGGAGGTGTGGGAAGACATTTTCGAGTGGAATGCTCGAAATCGTGCGGGTTCCCCAGAAGGGCGGGGTGGGAATGTCTGGTGCTGGTGGAACATTCGATTTGCCACTGGCAGCACTGGCGACTTCGGGACGGGCACGCCCCAATTCTTCATAGCCTTCGCTGATGGTCTGTTCAAGGAAATGCTTACGTTGACCGGGGTCGGTGAGTTTATCCATGACATCCAACCCCTCGAAGGCATCTTTACAATAGAACACCCCCGGTTGATACGGTTCGCCACCGTCTTCTAAAAACAAGATACGACGCCCAAAACGGCGATTAATGGCTGCGCCGCCAATCAACACCGGGAAGTTCAAATTGCGCTTAGCCAGCTCGTTGACAATCAAGGGCATTTGTTTGGAGGTGCTGACCAACAAAGCACTGAGGCCAATGGCGTCGGCTTTGTAATCAATCGCAGCCTGAATAATTGTATTGGCGGGTACTTGCTTCCCGATGTCATGCACGGTGTAACCATTGTTGCTGAGAATGGTGCGCACGAGATTTTTGCCGATGTCATGCACGTCCCCATAGACGGTGGCTAAGATAACCGTGCCTTTAGTTGATCCCTCTTTACGCTCGAGGAAGTTTTCCAGATAGGCGACAGCTTTCTTCATGACCTCGGCACTTTGCAGCACGAAGGGCAGAATCAATTCACCCGACCCAAATTTATCGCCGACTTCTTTCATGGCAGGCAGCAGGACGTTATTGAGGACACCCACCGCGCTTTGACGGGTCAGGCTCTCATCAATCAATTCTTCCACACGATCTTTCTTGCGGTGGACGATGTGCCAATGCAGGGCTTGTTCGGCGGTCATGCCCTCGGTGGGGTCAGCAACCGCGCCAGATTCGAGGGCGATTTGGTTTTCCTCGAAATATTGGATGTAATTGGGCAGGGCATCAATGTGCCGATTAAAAATTAGGTCATTCGCCAATTGCCGTTGATCTTCGGGAATTTCGGCATAGGGTTTGATATGCTTGGGATTGACGATTGCCATGTCCAAGCCTGCTTGCAGACATTGATAGAGGAACACACTGTCCAAAACGGCACGGGCAGCGGGTGAAATGCCAAAACTGACATTGCTGACACCAAGCGAGGTCAGCACGCCGGGGAGTTTTTCCTTAACCAGACGAATGCCATCAATCGTTTCTTTGGCATCGTTGCGGAGTTCCTCTTGTCCGGTGGTGACAGGGAAAGTCAAGACATCGAAAATCAAATCGCCCGGTTTCATGCCGTAATCGTTGACACAAATGTCGCGGATACGGGTGGCGATTTCTAGCTTGCGGTCGGCGGTGTGGGCCATGCCGACTTCATCAATCGTTAGGGCAATGACCGCTGCGCCGTGTTTAAGGGCGATCGGGACAGTGCGCTCGATTTTGGCGAGGCCGTCTTCCAAATTGATGCTGTTGATGATGCCACGCCCCGGATAGACTGCGAGGGCTGCTTCGGCTACATCGGCCTCAGTGGTGTCAATGACGAGTGGGGCAGAGACCGACATCGCCAATTTCTTGACGAGGGTACGCATTTGATCGGCTTCGTCAGGTCGTTCGGTGAGGGCGACCCCAATATCCAAAATATGCGCGCCACCATCTACCTGATCCAGTGCGACATTCAAAATGCCATCATAGTCATTGTTGAGCAGCATTTTCTTGACAGCCCGACTGCCTTGACTGTTGACCCGTTCACCAATTAGGGTGGGGCCGGGGTCTTGAATCAGACTGACGTTGCGCATGGCCGAGGCGACCTGCGGCTCAGTCGTGATTTCGCGGTGGGAGGCATGGCGATGGGGCTGGCCTTTGGTGACGGCCTCACGCAAATGGGTGATATGTTCGGGCGTCGTGCCACAGCAGCCACCGACGACACTGACACCCCAGTCTACAAATTCGGCCATCATGTCGGAAAAAGGCTCGGGGAGCATGGGATAAACGGCTTCACCGTCCACATTAATCGGCAGGCCTGCATTTGGCAGCACGCTAATTGGTTTGGCGCTGTTTTCGACCAGATATTTGATGGGGGCGCGCATGTGTTCTGGCCCGGTTGAGCAGTTCAGACCAATCACATCTAAAGGTAGGCCTTCCAAAATCACAAGAGCCGCGCCGATTTCTGTACCGAGCAGCATACGTCCACTGACATCCAACGTTACTTGAACTTGGATGGGGATGCGCTGGCCTGATTGTTCAAAATAGCGATTGATGCCATAGACCGCCGCACGGACTTCCAAAATGTCTTGGCTGGTTTCAATCAGTAGCACATCCGCGCCACCTTCAACCAAGCCCTGTGCTTGTTCGCCAAAAATATCGGCTAGTTGGTCATACGTCACGGCGCTGAGGCCGGGGTCATCGGAGGAGGGCAAAAATCCGCTGGGGCCGATGCTGCCTGCCACAAAACGCGGGATACCTGTTTCGGCTTCAAAGCGATCTGCCACTTTACGCGCTAGGGATGCGGCGGCACGGTTGATTTCTAAAACGCGATCTTGGAGGTGGTATTCGCCTAGCGTGTGCCGATTGGAGCGGAAGGTATCGGTCTCGACCACTTCACTGCCTGCTGCAAAATAACTGGCGTGGATACTTTCAATCACATCGGGTCGGGTAATCACCAGATAGTCGTTGCAACCGTTGTATTGTTCACCACCGAAATCATCCGCCGTGAGTTTGCGGCGCTGGACTTCCGTACCCATCGCGCCGTCAAAAATCAGCACATGGTCGGCAATAGCGTCGAGATAGCGGCGGTTGGTATAGATGCGCTGTTTAGTCATGGATTCTCCCATTACTATTTTGGATGATATGGGCATGGAGGTGGCGTAAAAACACCCCTCAATCAGGTACGTGTGATGAGGGGCGCTATAAGTTGCAGACTTATGAGGCCACACTCATCTTCCAGAAAATCTGCCGGAATTGGCACCTTCCTTTGCTGATGAAACAAAGGGGTTGCTGCGGGTTCATTGGGCCGGTCCCTCCCCCGCTCTGGATGAGTATCGTTGTTGTTAAGTTGTTTATCAATAACTCAGAATCGTAGCGAAATCAAGGGCAAAAGTCAAGCGGGTATTGATAAAAACCCCATAAGCAATTTTAAAGTAAGCCATGTTAGATAAGTTATTCTATACGAGTAAAAGTCCTTATGCTGCATAAGACCATGTGCCATTAGGTTTCTCAGGTTAGATCCGTATCTTTCCACTAGGAGGGCACGTAAGCTAAATACCACATCAGCACCAAATATATTTACCAATTCCGGCCAATATAGGATGGTACTGAGCGGATATTCATCTTGAATCAGATCATTACCCAGCCCCGATGTGATTTTTCCGCTTAGAATTAGGATTTCTCTTAAGGAACTTTCTAGTTGTGGAAGTAGCAAATGTGCAGCGACGAGACCATCATCACGTAAGCCAGCGACTAATCCTTTAGCGTATATGTCTTCATGACCTATAGGTACAAAAGGATTATTTTCTAAAACAGGTAACAAATCTTGTATACGGATATTATGCTCAATATTAATCTGATATAGGGCAGGGCCTATAACACTTGCAACATCTGCTTCTTGGTAAATAGTTGCTAGGCGTAACATTTCATCCCTAACAATTTCGTCACTTTCTAAGTCTCCTCCTGTTTGACGGGTCACAGTTTTGCCTAAATCATTCAAAGTCCTTGAGGATACGAGAAACCTAAAAGGATATTCTGCTATATTACGTTTTGCTTCAGCTCGCAATCTATCTAACGCTGGAAAGTCAGCTAATTGCAACCATATAGTTAGAGCTTCTTCAACTGTGCGTCTTGTAACTGCATTTCTGGCTTTATCAACATACGATTTAACGTCCATAGAGAAGGAAATTTCTCCCATTTGCTTTAAGGACTCTTGACCATATTGGATCAGGAGATTATGTAATTCATCTATTCGCTCTTGCTGGCCTCCTATGCGTCTTAACGCTGTAATTGCATCCTCGATAAATGCGGTCGAGGCTAGAAATCTAGGAGGTATTTCGTCTGCTGCTTGTTTAGCTTGGTAGACATCAACCTCAGCAGCAGCAACCAAAGCCAATCTTGCCTTCTCGCCATTATCTTCTAATTGATGCCATTTTGCTTTATTTCTCCAATACTGCTGTGCGATACGCCAGTTCTTTTGCCTTTCGCCCTCAGTGGCTCCAATTTCGGCAAGTGCGGCAAATCCACCTGCGTTTTCTTTCATTAACTTATATTTTTCTAAGAGATCCAAAACATGTAATAAAACATATGGCTCTAATGAAGAATCTGCCTTATACCGCTCCAAAATGTATTTTAAATAATTAATAGCGTTTTGAAGGCCATCGTGGTCATTCAACTGTCTTGCTAGTTGTATGGATCGTTCCACTCGTTTTATAACTTGCGAAATCCAATGTTCCGTTCCTTCTAAGTTTTGCGCCGCACTAAGATAGGTACTGATGGCTTGCTTGCCTGAGAGGTAGTCGCGTTTTCTTAACCACAAAATATCTGCAACACGCGCATTTAGTTCAGGATCATGAATATGTGGTAAAAAGTTTGCTAGTAATTCAATGAATTCATCTTTAATGTTTTGAGGTGTGGCTGTCTCTCTTCCTTCAAAAACCATCATAGGTTTCAATGGTTCGTTTTTCTCTGAATCAAGCCACATAGAAGCTACTTCTGATAATAATCCAAACATTAATGCAAAATCCTCATTACCTAACTCAGAAAATTCTGTCTGCTTTTTCCTAAATATCTCCATATATTTGAAGCAGTTTTTCTCGACGATGCCAGCTAGGGCAAGGTTTAATTCGGTTTCTGCAAATGCTTTTAAATCGACTTGCATATCCGTATCCTTAGTTTAATTTTTGTCTATGTTGCTAATATTATAATATTTAATGCGAGGTGTAAATGAGACAAAATGATGCCCTCCCGATTTTGATACAACCGAGAGGGCCTTTTGATTTATTGGAAGAAGGTCTGGAGCAGTGAATCGAGGATAAACAGCGCGTGGACGTTGCGACGATTGACGCCATAAGCCAACGCCTCATCACTTAAATCCATCGGGCCGAAACCACCCACTGCATAGACGCCATTGGGAGCCTGTTGCATCGTGAGATACAGGTTCCACAGTGGCACATCCGAGTCGGTAGCGATGGTCGCAATCACTTCATTGTATTGATTGAGGGTGTCGAAGCCGACAGAGCCATCATCGGGTAGGGTCGTCAAAATCGGGATAACGCCGCTGGCTAGGGCCGAGTCCACCATCTGTTGCAGATTGAAACGGAAGGTGTCTATGTCGGTAGCAGTGGCATCCGACGGAGTGAAGCTGATAAACACCACACTCGGTTGCGACAAACGCAGTTCGCAATCGAAGGGTGTCTCGCCGGGGGTGCAGATGTTCGGGTCAGCATAGGCCGGGTCGAGCACATTCTCGATTGTCCAGCCTTCACCTGTCGCGGCACTGGTGACGTTGAAACTGGTCGCACCATCGCCCAAACCATCATGGGCGGGTTGGACACTGTAGTGATTGACGATATTTTGCAGGTCGGGGTAGCTACCAAGGTTGTAGTTGTTATAGGCGAGGTCATCTAAGAAGTCCGTGCCGCCTAGCGATTCATCACCGACCACTGAGAAGACCGTATTACGACGGCCCAGATTAAAGACGCCATTTTGATAGACTGTCAGCAGTGGTTCATAGAGCGGACTGTTGGTGCTGATGTCTGGCAAGATGGGATAGTTATTGATGTCGAAAGTCGGTACGCTGGCAATGATGGCTTGGTCAGTGACCGTGACATCAAAGAACCCTTGAGCTGTGCCACCCCGCCCATCATCAAGATTAACGGTAATGTTGGCTGTACCGGCACTGTTGCAGGTGATATTGATGGTGGAGGCATCCGGGGCAAAGGCTTGGGCCACCCCGTCATTGTTGGAGAAGGCCGTGACAGTCATAACATCGCCGTCGGGGTCACTGGCCGAAATCAGGACAGGCAAAGTCTGACCGACTTCACAACCTTGCGGGTCAATCGGCGCGATAGTGGGGGCTTGGTTGGCCGCGACCACATCCACTGTAAAGACGGTTGCGTTTGTGCCACCTCGCCCGTCATCCACCCCAACCGAAATCGTTGCTGTACCGGAACTAAGGCAGGCCACACTGAGAGTGGTGCTGTCCAGAACGGCCACCTGTGCAATGCCTGCATTATCAGCAAAGCCTTGGGTGGTGATGAAATCGCCATCCGGGTCGAAGGTCGGCACGGCGACAGTGAGGGTGTCACCGGGGGCACAGGTCTGTGGCGCGATGGCGTCAAGGGTCGGTGGATTGTTAATCACCAACACATTGATGCTAAAGAAAGTCGCATTCGTGCCACCGCGCCCATCATCAGCATTGAGGGTCACGTTGACCAGCCCTGCATTTAGGCAGGTTACACTGAGGGTGGCACTGTCCAAAACGGTAATTTGAACAATCCCCTCCACGTCGGTTTGCGGGAAGATGTTCAGGGGGTCACCATCGGGATCAAAGGCGGTGAAACTGATATTGAGGGTATCACCGGGAGCACAGCTTTGTGGGTCAATCGGGTTGATACTCGGCGGTTGATTGGGCGTAGCCACATTAACGGAGAAAGCCGTAGCGTTCGTACCACCCCGTCCGTCATCCACCCCTACGGTGATGGTGGCAAAACCATTGCTCACACAATTGACGTTGAGGGTTGTGTTATCAAACACGGTGGCGATGGCGATGCCATCATTGTCTGAGAAGGCTGTAACCGTCAGTAGGTCGCCATCGGGGTCGGTGGGATTAAGGGCTACTGTTAAGGGTTGGCCGACTTCGCAATTTTGGGGTGCGATGGCGTTAACGTTCGGGAGTTGGTTGGCTGCCGAGACTGTGACGCTGAGGGTAGCTGAATTAGCGCCGCCGCGTCCGTCATCGGCAGAGATCGTAATGGTCGCATTGCCTGCGCTGTTGCAGGTGACACTGAGATTCGCCGCATCCAAGACACTGGCCTGCGCGATGCCATCATTGTCGGAAAAGGCCGTTACGGTCAGTAAATCGGCGTCGGGGTCAGTGGCGACATAGGGCAGCACCAACGGTTGACCGACTTCGCAAGTGACAGGGGTCAGCGGGTCAATGCTCGGTGGTTGGTTGGCGGCAGTGACATTAACCGAGAAAGCGGTGGCATTCGTCCCATCTTGCCCATCGTCCACGCCGACCGTAATCGTCGCAAAGCCATCACTCGCACAATTGACGCTTAGGGTAGCGTTGTCGAGCACGGTGGCACTGGCAATCGCGTCGTTGTCGGAAAGGGCTGTGATAGTCAAGGGGTTGCCATCGGGGTCGGTGGGGTTGATTGTCACTGTCAGGGGCTGACCAACTTCGCAGTTCTGGGGTGCGATGGCATCAATGCTGGGAGGCTGATTGGCTGCTGAAACCGTGATAGTGAAATCGGTACTGGCTGTGCCACCTCGTCCATCATCGGTATTGACGGAAATTGTTGTTGTGCCAGAACTGAGGCATTGCACCGCAATCGAGAAGGCATCGGTTACGTTGGCTGTTGCAACCCCCGCGTCACTAGATGTAGCCGTGGTGGTTAGCAAGTCATTTTCGGGATCAGTCGCCGTGTAATTGACGATGATGGGTTGACCGGCCTCACAGGTTTGTGGGTCAATCGGTGCGATAGCGGGCGACTGATTGGGCGTGGTGACATTGACCGCAAAGGCTGTCGCATTCGTTCCACCGCGTCCATCATCCACGCCAACGGTGATTGTAGCAAAACCATCACCTGCGCAATTGACACTGAGTGTGGTGTTGTCGAGCACGGTGACGCTGGCAGTTGCGTCATTATCGGAGAGAGCCGTCACCGTAATGGGGTCGTTGTCGGCATCGGCCACCACGATGGATACGGTAAGGGGTTGACCCACTTCGCAATTTTGGGGTGCGATGGGGTCAATCGTGGGTGGTTGATTCGGCGCTGTGGCCTCAACATTAAAGCTAGTCGTGGCAGTCCCACCTAAGCCATCATCCACCGCGACAGTGATTGTCGCCGTTCCTGCGGCTTCGCAGAGGATCGCGAGATTGTTGGCATCGGCAAGGCTGGCGCTGATGGCTGGATTATCCGACGAGACATTGGTGGTCAGTGGCGTGCCGTCAGGGTCAAGCGCAAAGTAGGCCACGGTCAAAGTTTGACCAACCTCGCAAGTCTGCGACAGGATGTTTTCAATCGTCGGCATTTGATTGGGGGTCGCGACGGTGACAGCAAAATCGGTGCTGGCTGTGCCACCTCGCCCATCATCAGTACTGACCGTAATGGTGGCGGTACCGGGGCTGAGGCATTGCACCGCAATCGAGAAGGCGTCGGTAACACTGGCAATCGCAATACCCGTGTCGCTTGAGGAGGCGATAGTCGTCAATAGGTCGTTTTCAGGATCGGTGGCGGTGTAATTGACCACAATCGGCTGATTGCTCTCGCAAGTTTGTGGGTCAATCGGCGCGATAGTGGGGGACTGATTGGGCATAGCGACATTGACCGTAAAGGCCGTCGCATTCGTTCCGCCGCGTCCATCATCTACGCCGACAGTAATCGTGGCAAAACCGTTGCTGAGGCAGGTTAGGCTGAGGGTGGCATTATCTACTACGGCGACCTGTGCAGCAGCCTCATTATCCGAAAGGGCAGTGATGGTGACTGGGTCGTTATCAGGATCGGCCACGACCATTGGAATGGTAAGCGTTTGACCAACTTCACAGGCCTGTGGGTCAATAGAGCTGATGCTCGGGGGTTGATTGGCAGCGGTTACATCAACCGTAAAACCACTGGAGGCTTCACCTCCACGCCCATCATTGACTGTGACCGTGATACTGGTTGAGCCAGCAGCTAAACACTCCAAACTTAACTCAAAGCTGTCAAGTACAGTGGCGGTGGCGATGGTTGGGTCAGATGACACGGTCGTAGCGGTCAAGACATCGCTATCAGGGTCAGTGGCATTGTAGTTGACCACCAAGATTTGACCAGCTTCACAGGTTTGTATACCGATGGTGTCAATGCTGGGGAGTTGATTGGGTGTTTCATTGACGGTGACATCGAAAGTGGCTTCAACGGTGATGTCGCTGGTGACTGATAGGGTGACGGTGGCGACACCAACGCTGTTACAAATCACTGTCAGGGTGCTACCCACGAGAGCGGCAGATGCAATCGAGTCATCACTTGAAAGGGCGCTGACAGCAGTGATTTCGTTATCCGAATCGCCATAGTTCAAGGCAACATCCAAAGATGATCCAATTAAGCAGGCCTGTGGATCAATGGGCATGATATAGGGCGGCTCGTTGGGCCGAGTGGTTTCCGTTTCAGTGGGAGTCGGTGATGGTGTTTCGGTTTCGGTTGGTGTATCCGAAGGTGTCGCCGTAAATTCAGTGGTGGCTGTTTCAGTCGGTGTGGCTGAGGGTGTTTCGGTCTCAGTTGAGGTGGCCGAAGGCGTGGCTGTAAACTCAGTCGTCGCTGTTTCGGTTGGAGTGGCTGAGGGTGTATCGGTTGGCAGGGTGTTGACTGTCACGCCAAAAGCCATGTTGGATTGCCCGCCACGAGTATCACCCACAAAAACCGTAATGGTAATCGTTCCGGCGTTGAGACAGACGACATTCAATGTGCCATCCAGATTCAAGGCGACATTGGCAATGTTAGGATCGCTGGTGGTTGGGTTGATGCTGATAGGATCGCCATCGGGGTCACTGACCGTCAATGGCACGATGAGGCTTTCACCGACGGCACAGGTCTTAGGATCAACTTGAGTGATGGCCGGGTTTTGGTTCGGCGTATCCACACTGACCGGGAAGCTAATCGGTGTCACCCCGCCGCGTCCGTCATCGGCCGTAACGGTGATGGTTGCCACACCTGCCCCAACGCAATTGATGTTGAGGGGGTTATTGGTGATGCTGGCTTGGGCGATTGCGTTATCGCTTGATACAGCAGTCAGGGTCAGCACATCCCCGTCTGGGTCGGCATAGGTCAGGACAAGGTTAAGGGTTTGGCCCACTTGGCAGGTTTGCGGATCCACTGTCGTCATTTGCGGGTATTGATTAGCGGCTGTAACCGTGACAGCAAAACTCCGCGCCGCTGTGCCACCCCGCCCATCGTTGACAGTAGCCGTAATATTGGCTGTTCCAACACTGACCCCGGCAATCGTTAATTCTGATGGGCCACTTTGGAATACGGTGGCAATCGCAGCATTGTCGGTGACGGCTTCAATCGTGATGGGGTCGTTATCAGGGTCACTATAGACCAAGTTGACCGGAATGGTTTGACCCGTCGTAACAGCCTGTGGTGCAATGCTATCTAGGACAGGCAGTTGGTTGGGAATGGTGGCCGGGTTGACGGTGACGGTAAAGGAAGCGGATGAACTGCCACCCCGTCCATCGCCAATGGCTACTGTGATCTTTGAATTACCGACTGTAACCCCTGTAATGCTGATGCTGCTCGTGCCTAAAGCGGCAACTGAGGCAATAGCAGGGTTCTCGGAGAGCACCGAAAACGTAATTGGGTCGCCGTCGGGATCGCTGAGTGAAAGGTCAACAGGGCGGGTTTCGCCTACCTCAATGGTCTGGTCATTGATGACGCCAATCACTGGTGCTTGGTTAGGTGGTGGCGGCGCGTTGACGGTGGCCGTAAACATCGTAGTGACGCTGGCCCCACGATTGTCGGTAACGGTTACGGTGATGTTGACTGTGCCAGCCGCGATACTTGTAATCCTCAAGGTAGTTGCGTTGATGGCTTGTGTCGTGACCCACGCTGGATTACTGCTGGCCGCTGTAAACGAGGTTGGGTCGTTATCGGGGTCAGAGATGGATAGCGCAATATCCCGCACCTCATTGACATTCAACGTTTGGGCTGTAACCGCCCCGATGCTGGGGGGATTGTTGGTCGTCACAGCAGGGTTGACCACGACCGAGAAGATAATCGAATTAGAAGCCTGCTTGCTGTCGGTTGCTACCACCGTAATGTTGGTTGTCCCGGGGGCAAGTGCTGCTAGATTGATGTTATTTCCCACACCCGGTGTCGCCGCAACCACACCCGGAACCGAACTGGATACGCTGAAGTTATAAACGTCGCCATTGGGGTCGGTGATACTGAGTGGGATGATTACGTTGGTATTTTGCACCATTGTTTGGTTGGGAATGCCCGTGATATTGGGTGGGCTGTTGGTGCTGGGAGCATTCGCCACCGTCACCAAGAAACTCGTTTCTGCCGTTCCGCCAAAAGCATCCACAACCCGTACTGTAATGGTCGCAATTCCGGGGCCGAGCGCATTGAGGGTAATGGCTTGACCCACCGGAGCAACCGTAAGCACCGTTGGGTTATCGGTAGAAGCATTGATGGTAAACGTATCATAGTCGGGATCATAGACACCCAACGCGACAGTGGTCGAAAGGCCTGATCGCAAATTGAGCGGCGCGACAGGGCTAATAACCGGATTTTGATTAGCACCCTTACCAGACCCTTGACTTGGCCCACCACCAGCACCCGGCCCGGTTGTGTTATTGCTAACCCGTAGGCCACCAACCAACACATTCGTGATTTGTCGCCCACCAGTCAGATAGACATGCAGGCGAATTTGATAGAGGCCGTCCGGGATGGAGGCTGTATTCCACACTCCTAGCACATTATTAATGACGGGCTGGGTAATGGCTTGAGGGGTAATCGGATAGTAGAGACCCCCAGTGTTCGGATCAGGGCCGAACTCTAGGGCATATTGCACAAAATCGGGGTGGCTGGCACTGCCAAAAACGCTGACATTGCCCCGAATGGCTGTCCCCACAACGGGCGAGACAATTTGCATATTCTCCGGCCAACGTGAGGGTAGAGTTGGCGCTACACCCCCATTACTACTTGGGAATCCTCCAAAAGCAGTTGGAACTGGCGGGTTGCCCGCTACCACTAATGGGGTGGGCGATACGACCCCCGGCAGCGGTGTGTTGATTGGCGTGACGGTTGGCAGGAAGCGCACCGTTGGACGGCTACCCTCCTGATTATCCTTTTTGTTGGAACGACACGCCACAAAAACGAGCGATAGCACAAGGAGCAGCACGATCGCTGCTGTCATTCTTCGAGATTTGTAAGGCGGCATCACAGCCCCTCCACAATAAGATAGATATATTTACCTGACGACGATAAGACATCTCAAAAGAAATGCCCTACTATGAGGTTAGTGAAAAGCGTAAAGTCGTGCAACCCACAATTGACCACTGATTTTCCGTTTGTGCAAGCAGGGTATTCGGCAAACATAAAACACGGTAAAATACCCAAAACGCCTATCCGCAAAAACGATAGGGTCATTGTTGTATAGAGGTGCTTCATGGCAGTACGAGAAATTATTACGCCACAAAACGCAATCTTGCGGAAAAAGGCCAACAAGGTCACTAATTTTGCCGACCCCAAACTGCAAACGCTCATCGAAGATATGGTCGAGACGATGCACGACGCGGGGGGGGTTGGTCTGGCTGCACCCCAAGTGGCTATTACTCAGCGGGTCATCGTAATTGAGCTACCCGACGATGAAGAATCGAAAGAGGAATATGGCGAAAACGCCGGGGTGTTGTTTGTGGTCATCAACCCCGAAATTGTCAAAGCGTCGGAAGAAATGGTTGAAGGGGTCGAGGCGTGCCTTTCTATTCCCGGTTATTTTGGTAAGGTGGATCGGCATGTGGCGGTGACAGTGCAAGGTCAAGACCGCAACGGCAAAGAAATCCGCATTAAATCGAGGGATTGGCTGGCGCGGGTGTTTCAACATGAAATTGACCATCTAAATGGGGTTTTGTATATTGACCATGCCAAAGAAGTTTGGAAGGCCTCGGAGATGGAACAAGGCGAAACTGACGAAGTTGCTGACGAAAATACAGTTTCCGAAACCACCGATGGAAATACCCCGTCCAGCTAAATTGGGGTATTCAATGCTATAGTCGTAATCATTTAATAGAACCAGTCCGCGAACTCTTGGTCAAAGGGGGACGCTTATGCAGCGCCTGCGTGAACTTTGGATAGCTTTTCGTAATTTTGCGATTGTGTTTTCGTTTATTATGAACTTTATTTTGCTGTTGGTTTTAATCAATGTGGTATTGCTGATTTTTCAAATTAAAAATGGCATTGCCGAGCCACTTTTACAGGGACTACACAGCAATTTTGTGGGCTTGGACGAAGCGCGTATCCAGACGGAAATTCAAGTTAATGACGAAATTCCGATTAACTTTACCTTGCCTGTCTCGGACGAAATTCCAATCAACTTTACCTTGCCTGTCTCCGACAACACGGATGTTTATCTAACCGAAGATGTGGTGATTGATAACGTCCCAGCCTATTTTGCTATTGAGGGCGGCGCGGGCAATATTTCGGGAACAGTAGATATTCGACTGCCTGCTGAGACCCGCCTACCCATTCGATTGTCATTGAGTGTGCCAGTTGAACAAACTGTGCCGATCAATATTAATGTGCCTGTCCAGCAAACCATACCAGTGAGTTTGACTGTGCCAGTGGATATTCCTTTGAATGAAACGCAACTGCATGAGCCATTTAACAATCTCAGAAATTTGTTTGAACCCTATGTCCGGGCGTTAGGCAACTTGCCGAGCAATTGGGGCGATGTCCCGGCGTTTGTGGGCGATGTGTTAAGCGGGAATGTCAATCTGATGAACCCGACGAACTATACCCGCGATCCATGGAAGGGATTTGAAGGCGAACAGACCCCCGAATCACCTGCGCCGGATGGTACACCCGTTGAAGGGGCAACCGTCACACCCGATGGGACAACGCCTAGTGCACCCGTCGAGGGTGGTACACCTATTACCGAAACGCCACCGCCGCCGCCCATCCAGCAGATGACCCCCACCTTCACACCATTTGGGGCAACGCCAGTTGGGGGCTGATCTTTTACTAGAATAGGATTTTGCATGAGCATTTCTCAGTCACATACCCCGGAAGTCATGAATTATGAGGGGTCGGGTTATAAGAAGGATTTTTGGGAAGGCAAGGGCCGCGATTATGAGGATCGCGTGGAGCGAATTGCCATTCAACGCCTGATTCCACCAACAGGTAAACGCCTGTTGGAACTGGGGGCAGGCTTTGGACGGTTGACCGATTTATATGATGGGTATGAGCAAGTGATCTTGTTGGATTATTCCCACTCCCTGCTGCAAGATGCTCAAGCCAGATTAGGCAAGGGCGAACGCTATATTTATGTGGCGGCCAATCTCTATCAACTGCCCATTGCGGATGGAGTGTGTGACGCGGCCACACTGATTCGGGTGATTCACCATATTTCCGATGTGCCTGCTGTGTTAAAACAGATACGTTCTGCCCTGACACCCAATGCCGTGTTTGTGCTGGAATTTGCCAATAAACGGAATTTTAAGGCGATTTTGCGCTATTTGCTGCGCCGCCAAAGCTGGAATCCATTTAGCTCGGAGCCTATCGAGTTTGTCAAACTGAATTTTGACTTCCATCCCCATTTTATGGCGGATGCACTGGGCGGGGCAGGTTTTGCAACGAAGCGACGCTTGGCCGTGTCGTATTTTCGGCTGGGCATATTAAAACGCTTTGTCCCCACGTCGGTGCTGGTAGCACTGGATAAGTGGCTGCAACCGACAGGCGGTGTTATGGCTTACTCGCCGAGTGTTTTCACTAAAAATGTCGCGGTGGGGTCGTCACCAGTCAGAAATTTTGATGGGCCGCTTTTTAAATGTCCAGCCTGTGGTTCGACAGCGTTGATGAAACAAGAAGATCGGCTGACGTGTGGCGGTTGTGGGGCACAATGGGCTGTCCGCGATGGCATCTATGATTTTCGCGAACCTCTTAAATAAATAGACCAAAAATGGGGCGAATCAAATGGGTTCGCCCCTAATCAATCGGTTATTTCTGCATTTTTTCCAGTGTGGCGTTCAATTTATTGAGTGATTCGATGAGCTTTTCTTCGGTGGTAGGGCCAGCCGGAGCCGCTGCTGCTTCTTGTTTCTTCATACGATCCATCATGGCGTTGAAGGCTTTGACGACCATAAACAAGGCAAAGGCGACAATCAAAAAGTTGATGATATAGTTGATGAAAATGCCGTAATTGATGGTGGCCGCGCCTGCGTCCTTGGCTTGTTGGAGCGAGTCATATTTGCCATCGGATAGGGTGATAAACAGGTTGGTAAAATCCACATCACCCAAAATATAGCCGATGGGAGGCATGATGATGTCGTTGACCAATGAATTGACGATACTCCCAAAGGCCAAGCCCATGATAATCCCGACGGCTAAATCAAGGACGTTGCCACGTAAGATGAACTTCTTAAATTCGTTAAACATTATATTTTTCTCCTGATGCCAAAAGTTCACACTAAGAGATGATACTATAACCTTTGCTCCAAAGATGCGAGTTGGTATTTGGTTAAGATAATAATTTTACGGGAGCAAAAACTTTCGGTGCGATGCGAAGTAAAATTGGCAACACATTTATTGAAGGAGGATTTTGGGCATGACACAAATTGGCATCATGATTGAAGGGCAGCACGATTTAAATTGGGCACGCTGGAAAAGATTGTTACAGGCCGCCGAGGATTTTGGCTATCAATGTGTGTTTCGGTCAGACCATTTTACCAACGCGAACCCGCCCGATTATGATTCGTTGGAACTATGGGTGTCGCTGACCTATGCGGCCTCGCACACCAAAAGGATCGAGTTTGGGCCGCTGGTTACACCTGTAACGTTTCGTCATCCTGCGACGACCGTGCGGATGGCAGCGCAAGTGGATGATTTAAGCGAGGGACGTTTGGTTTTAGGGATGGGGGCAGGTTGGCAAGAACGCGAACATCGGCTGTTTGGCATCCCATTTTACGACGTGCCGACGCGGTTTGGGATGCTCACCGATGCGCTTGAAATGACCCGACAACTCTTGTACAGCGACACACCTGTGACGTTTAAAGGCCAATATTTTTCATTGGACGAGGCCATTTTGCTGCCGCGCCCACAACGCAAGGGCGGCCCACCCATTTTGATTGGGGGGCGGGGGCCAAAACGTACCCTACCGCTGGCGGCTAAATATGCGGATGAGTGGAATGGGGTGTTTATCCCGCTGGAGCAATTTAAGGAACGCAATGCCCTCTTAAATCAGTTGTTAGATGAGGGCGGACGCTCTCGCCAAGAAGTCAAACGATCATTGATGACACAAGTAATCTATGAACCCACTGAGGCTGAACTTGACGCCCGCCTCGCTGGAAAACCCAATGCAACCGAGTTGATTGCAAATAATGGCCTCATTGTGGGGACGGGGTCGGCGGTGGTTGACCAAATTGGGGCATGGGTCGAGGCTGGGGTCGAACGGTTTATGCTGCAATGGGTGGACTACGATAATATTGATGATTTGGAAAAAATGGCGCGGGACGTGTTGCCCCATTTTCATAAAAATTAACTTGTCAAAATTAAGGGATGGGCCAAACCCCCATCCTTTTTATTTTTGATGGACTTCCCAATCACGACGCAGCAGGCCATAGTAGACCATATCAAGGCGCTGCCCATCCCGATAAACGGCTTCTTTTTGCGCACCCTCGTACCTAAAACCGGCTTTTTCATAGGTGCGGATGGCGCGAGTGTTATTACTAATGACATTCAGGCCAATGCGGTGTAGGCCGAGTTCATTGAAGCCATAACGCAGTAGCAATTGCAAACCATCACTGCCATAGCCTTTGCCCCAATAATCTGTGTCACCAATACCAATGGCTAGGAAGGCCGATTGGTTGGGCCACATGACTTCTAAATCGCCAAAGCCAATGAGGGTATCATCCGCTAGTGTTCGAAATCTAAATAGAAAAAAATTTTGACTGGGGCTGGTTTCCCAATTATCTACTCCCTGCGCCGAAAGTGGACGGGCTGCTGCCGTATCGAGCAAGCGAATAAACTCATCATTCTCCCACCACTTTGCCATAATTGTGTAATCGTCCGGCGTGGGGGCGGCAAGGCGAACAAGTTGGCCTTTAAAGAGGGGCTGGAAAAACATTATGGCAATCCTTATGCGATGAGCAAGGCGGCATGAGTAAACCATTCCATAGTCAATTCAAGCTGGTTTTCTAAAATTTCCTTGACCTTATCGGGGTCAGTCACGGGTTCGTTGTTAATATGGAAACCAAAGGAGCCTTTGGCAAATAAATCCAGCAGGGCGTTCATCAAATCGGTGCGATTGTTGGTTCCATCGAGTTTTAGGAGCAAAAAGTGACTAATGGCGTCTAATTCAACCCGCTCATGGCGCATATTGGGGACAAGGAGCGATGATCTCGCCATATAACGGGCAATCGGACTGATGGTGGGATATTCACTTAATTCGGTGAGGTAACGTGGGGCGACCAGTGAGAAGGCAATGAGATTGGTGCTGTAACTGTAGGCTTGCAACAAATTGGCGGCCAAAATTTGGGCTTCGCGGTTGATGCTGGCGGCATCGTCGGGTTGTGGCTCAAATTCGGCTAGGATGTTGCGGGCGGCGATGAACAGCGACCTAAATGGAATTGATTGGGGCGAGACCTCACTCAGATAGAAAAAGGCTGCCTTAGAGAGTGGGTGGTCAGTAGTGAAGTTGGCTTTATCCGACGCGGCAAATTTTTCGGGGGAGACGGTGGCAATATCGAGTTCTTGATTGACCGGATGGGCCATTGAACTAACCCGAAAGGTGGTGACCCGTTCTAATTTAATGGTGCGTTCCAGTTCGATCTCGGCATGGCAGAGCAGGGTTTTCCGAAAATTGCGGTTGCGTAGGAAATCCAAATATTGTTCGGTTTCGATGATGTCCCCGGCAAACCCTTTGAGGTTTTCGATTACGGGGTCTTTAAGATTGTTCACCATAACAGTCGGAAACTCGGCCTCGACCAGATATTGTAAGCCGTGTTGGGCGGCGTGGCTGGCAAACTCATGAAAATAGAGGGCGTCGTTGATTTCGGCCAATTCATCATGCAGGATGACGGAATTGCTGCGCGAAGTGGCATGTTCGAGGCGCTGTTGCAGCATATCAGAATAGGTGTTGAGAAAGGCCGCAAAGCCACTGTCGGGGATGGTGTTGTTTTCCCGCAAAAACGCCATAAAGTCACGGGCGCTTTCGGCTTGTTCAAAGGGTGTTGTAGTGTTACGAGTGTGATAGAGCATCATCTCGCGCACCATACGGGTCATGTAGCTACCTGGATAGGTGTTGTAGCTGATATAGGCCACACCGTTGAGTGCTAGATTTTGTTTGCAGACGCGCATCACAGCATCCCGAACTTCAGGGGGAACCCATGAATAGACGCCATGCGCGATAATGTAATCAAATTCACCAAACTCAGGCGTAATGTCTAGGATGTCGCGAGCTTCGAGACGAACATTTTTTAGACCGAGGGCCTCAATGCCCGCTAGGCCTTCTTGGATTTGGATAGGTGAGATGTCAATGCCAACAAATTGCGATTCGGGAAAGGCGTAGGCAAAGGGAATGATATTCCAGCCGCTGGCTGTGCCGAGCTCGAGGACACGGCATTTTTCGGGCGAGGCAGGATTGAGACCAAGCAAAGTGGCAAGAGTGGCTAGATGGTCGGGATGGGTATGACTGTAGCCTAAATTGGGATAGGGTATGGCGTCGTAACTGGCAGCGATTGTTGATTGAGTCATGAAAGGTCTCTTGGGGGACTAAAAATAAAAAATTTAGGGTAAGGCAATTTCTGGCCCCGCCTCACGGTAAGTAGTCTAGCGTTTCCCTCTGCTGTTGGCAATTGAGGGGTTTGGTCGGTCATATCCCTATAGAATGTACGTTCTATTATTGATATTTATATGCGCCGGAGTTGAATTCGTAACTGTAGTTACGGATTTATGGATACTGGTTATATTTAGAAAGCAGGAAATGGCCGTTATTTATGGTATTGATTGGAGTGTGGCCGTGAAACTGAGAAATCTTTTGGGGTTGAGTGCGGTTCTGGTGTTTGTGGGGTTGGCCCAAATAATCTGGCGTAACCATGAGCCATTTTGGGATAGAAGCCTGATGCTGGAGATACATCAACATCAGGCGGCGTGGCTGGACACGGTTATGAAAGGCATTACGCTGACGGGCAGTGGCTATTGTGTTGATCTTGTGGCTTTTGGAGTAGCGATGTGGTTGTGGTGGAAGGGGCAAGGGCACAAATTACAAGCGTTTATTTTACTTATCACGGTAGTGGGGCTAAGGATAGGTAATGGCTGGTTAAAGCAACTATTTGAGCGACCACGTCCTGAAGTTTTTCCACCCTTAACGACTGCCGGAGGATATAGTTTCCCAAGTGGACATACGATGAACGCGATGGCATTTTATGGTCTTGTGGCGGTATGGTTATGGCGAACCCATTACCGAGGCTGGGCGATTGTCGCAGGAGCATGGGTGGTGATGGTGGCGATCAGTCGGGTTTATTTAGGGGTGCATTATCCGAGTGATGTTATTGGGGCAATCGCGTTTGGGGCGATTTGGATTGTGGTTGTGACGACTGGGCAGGATATGTGGCAAAAACGGAATAATGAGGGTAAAGATTAAACCCGGTATCGTTGAGCAATACCGGGTGTGATTGGCTGGTTTAGGCAACGGCGACCCGCTGCAAATTTTTGACGGCGATGGCAAGGGTCCGGATGGTTTCTTCAATATCGCGCTGAGTGGTGTGTGTGCCGACCGTCAAACGCAAACTGGCGGAGGCTAATTCGGGAGAATAACCCAGTGCCAATAGAACACTGGATGGGGCCTGACTGCCTGCTTTGCACGCCGATGCACCACTGGCTGCGATGCCCTTTTCATCGAGATAACTAATCAAGAACGAACCATGAATTTCTTCAATCACGAAACTGGCATGGGAGGGCAAGCGATCATGGGGATGCCCGGTCAGAACCGCCCCCGGAATGGTATTGAGGACACCTTTAATTAGAGCATCACGCAAGGTTTGGAAATGGGCATTGCGGGTTTCCAATTCTTGATAGGCCAGTTCTAGTGCTTTTGCAAAACCAACAATAAGCGGGGTTGCGTGAGTGCCAGCGCGTAGACCGCGTTCGTGTCCGCCGCCTGTTTGGGCAGGGGCAATTTCGATGCCATCGCGGATATAGAGTGCGCCAATGCCCTTTGGTCCATAGAATTTGTGGGCGGAGAGGCTCATTAAATCCACCCCCAGTTTTTGGACATCTAAAGAAAGCTGCCCAGCAGCTTGCACGGCATCAGTATGAAAAATGACACCGCGTTCGTGGGCAAGGTCGGCTAGTTGCGGGATGGGTTGAATCGTGCCGATTTCATTGTTGGCATACATCACACTCAACAAAGTGGTGTCGAGGCGTAAGGCATTGGAGACTTCATGGAGGGAAACTTTGCCGGTACTATCAATGGGGAGGATGCTGCATTCAAACCCCTGTGTATCGGCTAATTGGGTAATGGTTTTGCCGACCGCACCATGTTCAATCGCGGTAGTTACGAGATGTTTGCCGCGTTTGCGCTGTGTCCACGCTACGCCACGTACCGCCAAATTATCACTTTCCGAGCCACCACTGGTAAAAATGATTTCGTGGGGTTGGCAATTGAGCACCCCGGCGATGGTTTCACGCGCTTGTTCAATGGCGGATTGGGCTTGATGACCGATGCGGTGAGCCGAAGACGCATTGCCAAAAACAGTCGTGAAATAGGGCAGCATTGTTTCGACAACGCGCGGGTCGGTGGGGGTAGTTGCGGAATGATCGAGGTATATCATTGGAATTGTTCTCCTAGGCTATAGAAACAAAAAACCACTCACTAGGCATCAAGTGAGTGGTAGAACAATCCACCATTGAGTTGTTGTTGCCACGCCAAATCGTGACCACATCTCCACAGGTGGTGGAAAGGCACCTTGGGCCGTTTAGACCGAGGTTGCCGGACTCCCTATCGGAGCCACTCTTGATGCTTCACGATAAAATTAGCAGACCGATTGCGTTTTGTCAAAAAACTCCTTTGGGTCATTCGCACAATTACCTTACCCCCAACGTCCTCTCCAACGTGGCGAAAGGCGATAAATCAGCACGTATGACTTGAATGGCGTGTTAGATATGGTAGTCCATGACAGCCATTTCATGAGTGAGCAGCATGTCTAGGGATGCTTGAGACTCGAGCTGTTCCAAGCGGGCTATGATCATTTCTATTCTTTCGGAAATCACGTCGGGCAAATTGCCATGTTGAAAATCTAAAGGTTCGGGCAGGATAGTGGATTCCATACGCACGATTGGTTTGCCGGGGATGCCAACCACCACTGAATGGGCTGGGGTATCTTTGATGACGACTGAATTAGCGCCGACCCGTGTGCCTTCGCCAATCGTAATCGCCCCTAGGATTTTGGCCCCAGCCCCAACGACCACGCGCGATTCTAAGGTAGGATGGCGTTTACCATGCGTCAGGCTGACCCCACCCAACGTAACCCCGTGATAGAGGGTGACATCCGCACCGATTTCAGCCGTTTCCCCAATCACCACCCCCATGCCATGATCAATGAACAGGCGCGGCCCGATTTTGGCGGCAGGGTGGATTTCGATGCCCGTTATAAAACGACTCATCGCAGCGATGGCTTCGGCCAAAAATCGCCGTCTTCTAAGCCATAGCCAATGGGATAAACGATGGGCCCAAACCGCATGGATGCCGGGATAAAACAACACGATTTGCAGCCAATGACGGGCGGCAGGGTCACGTTCTAGTACCGAGCGGATGTCTTCACGAAACAAGAGCTAGTCCTCCAGATGGGCATACAACGCGGTTGATAGATAACGTTCGCCGAAGGAGGGGATGATGACGACCAGCAATTTACCAGCATTTTCGGGGCGGGCAGCAACTTGTAACGCGGCCCAGACGGCTGCACCAGAAGATATGCCCACCAGCAGCCCTTCTTCGGTTGCCAGACGACGGGCGAGGGTGAAAGCATCATCCCCGGCGACAGTTACGATTTCATCATAAATATGGGTGTTCAAAATCCCCGGCACAAAACCCGCCCCAATGCCTTGAATGGGGTGTGGCCCTTTTTGTCCACCGGATAGGACGGGTGAGGCGGCTGGTTCGACGGCAATCAACTGGATGGAAGGTTTGCGGGCTTTGAGGACTTCACCTACACCCGTAATGGTTCCACCAGTGCCAATGCCGGAGACTAGAAAGTCAATTTGCCCGTCGGTATCGCGCCAGATTTCTTCGGCAGTGGTGGCCCGATGAATGGCGGGGTTGGCGGGGTTTTCGAACTGCTGGGGAATCCAGACATTGGGGTCGGCAGCGGCGAGTTCGTTGGCTTTGGCAATCGCGCCCGCCATGCCATTGGTTCCCGGCGTCAGGATGAGTTCAGCCCCATAGGCCCGTAGTAATTTGCGACGTTCCTTGCTCATGGTATCAGGCATGGTCAAAATGAGCCGATAGCCGCGTTGGGCACAGACCATTGCCAGCGCGATGCCCGTGTTGCCGCTGGTGGGTTCGACGATGATGGTATCGGGGTTGATTTTGCCTTCGCGTTCACCTGCCTCAATCATAGCAACGCCGATGCGATCTTTGACGCTGTGGGCTGGATTAAAAAACTCCAATTTCGCTACCACCTGCGCGGATAGGCCGGATGTTACTTTGTTCAACTTGACGAGGGGGGTATTGCCAATCAGTTCTGTGACATTATTTGCGATTTTCATGTGATCTCCCGAATGATGGAAAATAAAAACGAGCCACCCATATTTGAGTGGCTCGCTGTTTACCGATGGTTATCCAATCAGCAGTATTCATCCCACCCAATGGGTGCGTCTGGTGTCACTTTCACAAGAACACATACAGAATAGTTGTTGATGAAACATGCTGCTCATTGATTGATTTGATTGAAATTACTCAGGCAAGTATAGCTGAGAGATGCTAGGTCGCCAATTAGGATAATCATCCAAATATAGGGTTGTGGAAAAAAACGAGCCACCTGCGCTTTACACCACGCCTCGATCACGAGTTTGGCTCATGAGATGGATATAACCATCTTCCAAACTTGGTTCAGTGGGTATGGCATTTGGAAAAGCCGCCGCATCGCCAATAACACGATATTGGGTTCCTTGGGCTAATTGCAGCATGGAGACCACATTCAAACCATGATTGGGTCGCTGCCCGTCTGTTACAATATTCCAGACCTGCCCGCGCGTTTTTTGAATCAACTCGGTAGGCGCTCCACGAAACAGCACGGCTCCGTTATACATGATGGCGAGATCATGGCAGCTTTGGCTGATGTCTTCAATGATATGGGTGGACAAAATCACGGTGGCGTTTTCGGCTAGTTCAGAAAATAAGTTGCGCAGTCGTACCCGTTCTTCGGGGTCAAGTCCGGCTGTTGGTTCGTCCACAATAATGAGTTGGGGGTTGCCAATAAGCGCTTGGGCGATGCCGATACGCCGTTTCATACCCCCCGAATAGGTCTTGAGTCGCCGTTCAGCCACCTCGGTGAGATGAACTTTTTCCAGAACGGCTTGGACTTGGTGTTGGCGTTGCTGCCGATGGGTCACACCTTTAAGAATGGCGACATAGTCTAAAAACTCGGCTCCAGTCAGATGAGGATAGAGGCCCAATTCTTGGGGGAGATAGCCTAACAGAGCTTTGGCGGCCTGTTTGCCTTTAAGGGTGTGAATATCGTACCCATTGACCTCGACTCGACCGGCTGTCCAATGCAGTAACCCAGCGATAATGCGCATTAGGGTGGTTTTGCCTGCGCCATTTGGGCCAACCAAGCCAAACATGCCCGTTCCGATTTCAAGGGAAACATCGTGTAAGGCTGTAATGTTGCCTTTATAAACTTTGGTGAGGTGTTCAATTTTGATCATTTAATGCTGCTCCTTCCAACGTAGCCAGCACCACATCACAATTCCAATCATGATGAGTTCTCCGATACCGACTACCGCTGTAACAATGGCATCGGCGAGTGCGCCGGATTGGTTAACCCGCGTATAGTAGGCAAAAATCGGCCAACGCAGCGGACTCATAAAATCCCAAAGGCTATTGGTTGCGTTCGTATTGGCATCGAGGCCAAGAAAATTTGGCAGGATAAACATAACCCCGATTGTCAGCAGCACAGCCCTAAGACGATTGGGTTGGGTTGCCCCTAACAAAACACCTAACCCGCCATTGAGCACGGTCAGTGCACCAAGACCCAACACCCACATGCTGATATAGGGCAGAGGTTGGTAGCTCCCTAGGAAAAACCACCACAACACCCCGGTGATGACCATGAGGACAAAATTACCCCACAACACAGCAGCCCATACCCCCATGACTTTGCCTAATACATAGGTGCCACGGGTCACGGGGAAACTATGGAACAATTCTGAGACCCCGCTTTGGCGATCAAGGGGAATGGTATCTGCGATGCCAATGGGCAAAATAAAGCCGAGGGTTGCCGCGCCAACAAACCATGTCGAAAAGATGGTGAACCACGTGTTCAATTCGGCATCCGACAGACCGGTCTCGTCTTTGACTGGCTCATAAACGTTTTTCTCAAAGTCCTCCGTGTGTTGTAGCAGGCTGGTGATGACGATGAGGACAAAGAGAGCAAGCATCATGACTTTTAAGGCCCGCCGCCGCCAGTGCATTTTCAATTCATACCAAATCATGCCACGTAGCTGATATAGTGTTGTGCTCATCGTCCCTCCGTTGCTTTTGAGCCTGTAGAGCTTTGTTTGGAAGTCGCCCCCAAAAGAACGGCTTCTTCATCGCGTAGATAGGTCACGGCCCGACCGATTAAAAACCACCCGATCAGAGCTATCAGGGCGCGGTTAACCCAATAATCGTGCCAGCCTAAGTCATGTGGCTGTAAAAAGGGGTGGATTGCCCACAAATAGGGCTGAGGATAATGCAACAGTGAAATAACCCGCATACCGGGGAGCAGCAGCGGGCCAAACAATAGCCCGGTGAACCATACCACTGCCGTGATTGCCACACCAAAAGCGAGTACACGCGATTTGAGAGTTGTGTAGGCTCCTACACCCATGAGCAAAATGGTGGGAGGTAACCAACGAACAAGGGCCAAACCTAGCATATGGTCATTGAAAAACAGAAAACCAATCAGGACGCCGAACAACACCGCTATTATCTGAAATAAGAAGGCAAGGCCTAACCGCTCGGCCAATATCCATGCGACGGGCCGGGGATAGGTCAATAGGATTTCGAGGGCATTTTCATCGGCTGGGGAAAACAAAACGGCGGCTTGAATACCCATTATCAAGGGGATGACGGCCTCCACGATGCGACTTTTATCATGCCAAAGCCCAAATTCGCTATTGCTGGAAAAGAGCAAAGTCATGCTCCCCATACTGATCAACAACCCCCAGATACCCACCGTGCGGAACGCGGCTCGTACAGTAAGTTGGGTGCGGTATTGTTGGAAGGTCTGGAAAGCCAGCCCGCCGTTCCAGACGGCTAGGGTAGCCAACCCAATTAAGGCAAGATAAATCATGCTAACTCCCGGTCGGATTTTTCGAGAAACAAAAACGTTGTCAAGAGGGCCAGCGCGGCTGCTACCAATAGGAATGGGCGGGTACTTGCTTCGCGCAGACCGGGCATCGAAAGGGCATAAATAATGGCTTGGGTAGGCTTCGCTTGGGTGAGCAGGACATGGGCGCTCCATATGACCAATGATGTCGCTATGCTGAAGGGTGTGTTGCGCAGAACGACACTCATCAGAAAGGCGATGGATGATAAAAAGGTCATGGGCAGCAGCCAAGCCAAAATCAGGGGGCCAAGTGAGATTTCAGACCGCGTCAGGGCCAAGAGAATGCTGCCACCTAAGGTCATCACCAGATTGAAGCTAAAGATGAGCAGCAGACGAGCTAACAAGATTAAAAGGATACCCGCCGGGGTTGCATCTTCGATTTCAAGCTGGGTTTCGTATTCAGCGTCATAGAGCAAAGCCACACCAATTGCCGCCATGACTGGAGCAAAAATAACCAGCGGAGCAAAAGTGTCGGTGTTGGGTTGATAGGATACGAAAGTGACCAAGGTGCCCAGTAAGATAACCAAGGCTGAGGCGGCCCATAGTTCTTTGCGAATAATGCGCAACTGACTTTGCAATATGAGCCACACCCAACGTGAATTGAGTCGTTGGCCGGTGGTTGAAGCTAGGCTCTCGTTGGAGAGTTGATGGAGTAGTTTTTGAATTTCGGTATTAGAAGCTGGTGGATTAGGCCATTGTTGCAAGGCTTGCATAGCGCTGATGAGGGCCTCTGCTGCTTCATCCGAGCCAGTATCTTCGATTAACATAGTGAGTAAATGATTGGGGGCGGTCATGCTGATTCCTCCATCAACTCACGCAGGCGTCGCAGGCCAATGCTCAATCGTGATTTGACTGTGCCTTCGGGGATTTTGAGCACCTCCGCGATTTGGGCCAACGGCATCTCTTCGTAATAGCGCAAGACGATTGCTTCGCGTTGATGCAGAGGCAGTTGGGCGAGGGCATGGGTGACTTGGCGGGTTGCTTCACTTATGACCAACTGCGCCTCCGGTAAGGGCGCGGCGTCGGTTAGGTTATGCCAATCCATTTCCGATGCGGTGATCGTATGACGGGTATCGGCTTGTTCAAAATGATGGCGCACAAGGTTGGTGGCAATCGCGTAGAGCCATGCTTTAAAAGGGCGTGGATATTGATATTGATGAATATTCCGCAGGGCACGCAAAAATGTTTCTTGGGCCATGTCTTCACTCAGCAGCAAATTTCCATTGGTCATGCGATAGAGATAGCCTTTTAACAGGCTGTAATGGCGTTCTACCAGCACCCCCAAATCCGGAGTACGCCCTTGTTGGATTCCTTGTGCCAGTGCTTCGTCGGTTTGCAAACCCGATTTACTCCTATGGGCTATCAACACCCTATATCGGATGACCGCGAAAAAGTTCACATAAATATACAAACAAAAAATGGGAAGCGAGTGGTGCTTCCCATGGGGTATTTTTATTTAGGGACGGAATTTGTCTAACCCTTCACTGCTCCTGCGGTAATGCCTTTGATGATTTCACGTTGGGCAAGGAAATAAAAGGCCAATATGGGCAGGGTCGCCATCGTGAGGACACTAAACATGCGGTCAAAATGGGTAATGCCCAAGGCTGAAACCATTGATAACGTGCCAAGCGGTAATGTGTAGGCGTCGTTATTGGCCCCAATGAACGTCAGAGCAAACAGATATTCGTTCCACGCACTCACTGCGCTTAAAATGACAACCGTGGCGATGGCTGGTCGGGCTAAGGGTAGCATGATTGACCAGAAAATACGGGCAGAGGAACAGCCATCTACCCGGGCGGCGTCTTCGAGTTCGCTAGGGATTTTGGTGAAAAAGTCACGCAAGATGAAGATTGAGACGGGCAGGTTGAAACTGATAAATGGCACAATCAGGGCCGTCAGGGTATTTAACCAATGCAAATCGCGCAGCATGGTGTAGAGCGGAATAAGGGTGACATGCACGGGAATCATTGTGCCTGCGAGGAACATATAGAATAGCAGGTTACTACCCTTGAATTTTATCCGGGCAAAAACAAAAGCAGCCATAGCCGCAATTATCGTGAGCAAGGGCACGCTGACCAATACTACAATCAGGTTGTTTTGATAGTAGTTTAGGAAAGTATCATTGTGAATCAATTCGCGATAGTTATCGAAAGACACCCCCGTCGGCAACGCCCACACATTTTTGACCAATTCGCGGGTGGGTTTAAAAGATGAGTAGACCATCCAAACTAACGGATACCCAAAAATCACCGCAAAAAACATAGCAATTGGATACATCCACAGACTCATCAATGTATTTTTAAATAGCCGCCTGAAAAAGCGTTTCCAGTGCATGTGTCGCAATAATTCACCGAGGTTACTCAGCGGCAAGAGTAGCTTCTTGGTTAGAGTATTCGCACTTTGCTGTTTGGTTAACGACATAGGTGGCTCCAGACTAGGTGTCTTTTTTCTGACGGGTGAAAAAGATAAATGTGATGGCGATTACGAACGCAATCAAAAACAGAGCAAAGGCGACGGTGCTGCCATAGCCCCAGTTGTTGGAACTGAACGCCTCTTTAAACATATAGGTCGCCACTAGTTCGCTGGCGTGCGAAGGGCCACCTTGACTTAACACCCAGACTAGATCAAATGATTTGAGCGCCCCTACGATGATGAGCACCGATGAGACGCGGATGGTCGGGATTAACTGGGGAATAGTGATATAGCGGTGACGCTGAAAGGCATTGGCCCCATCAATGCTGGCCGCTTCATAATATTCATCAGGGATGCCTTGGATAGCCGCGATAAAAATGACGATATAAAAACCGAGATAACGCCATGTTGCCACCACCAAAATACACATCAAGACTAGTTTTTCATCACCCAGCCAGCCTTGTTTGTCGAGCCCTAATTCAACAAGGGCCGCATTCGCCATACCAAAAAAGGGCTGGTAAATCCATCGCCAAATGACGCCCACAATCACCTCAGATAAGACCATTGGGGCAAAATAGAGGGTGCGAAAAAAGGATGACCCCTTAAGACCGCGAGTGAGCAACAAAGCTAGACCAATACCCAGTGGAATTTGAGTGCCCAACGACCAAATTACAACGATGCCATTATTTTTAAGGGCCTTCCAGAAAATTTTGTCGTGGAGCAGTTCCTGATAATTGCTGAGGCCGATGTAATCCGACAATGGCCCAACGCCGTTCCAATCATAGAGGCTGTAACGCACGGACTTGACGATAGGCCAGAGGACAAAAATGCTAAAAATTAGTATGGCGGGCGCTAAAAACACGATAGCCGTCTTTTGCGGCTCACTTAATCGAATGGTGGGCTTTCGATTCTTTAAGACTTGGCTGATGGTTGCCATGGATTGCCTATCCTCTCAAAAAAAGGTGGGGCGCATTGGGATACGCCCCTGTGTCAAAACTAACGCAGTTTTTATTCGGCTCCGAGGATTTCGGCAGCCGCTGCTTCAGTCGCATCAGCCGCTTCTTCGGGCGTTGTGCTGAGACCGAATAGTTGTTGCGTGGTATCGAGGTGTACTTGGGCAAGCTCCGGCGGCAGGAATTGGTCATAGGCGAGTTGGACAAATGAGGCCTGACCGAGTAAGGAGGCCATCTTTTGCACAATCGGAACTTCGATGTTTTGGTCGAAACCCTTCAGAGCTGGGATGAAGCCGTTTTCGGCGGCTGCCAGACCAAATTCATCACTCCCCAACAGTTCCAACAAGGCAACATTGGCTTCGGCAGGTGCATCAGCCGAGATAGCGAAGGCCTGACCCGTACCACCAACCAGTGCATTGGGGTCGCCCCATTCGCTGTCGAGCAGCGGGAAGGGTACGACATCTACACTATTTTCGGCAATTTCAGCGTCAACGTTGAGCAAACCGGCATAGTTCCAATCCCCTTGGAGTTCCATCGCGGCGAGACCCGTGCCAAACAGCAGTTGCTCGTCGGGATAGTCTACCCCATTGAAGCCTTCACCAAAGCAACCCGCTTCAACCGCTTCTTGAATCTTGGCGCCCGCTTCAATAAAGGCTGGATCGGTGAACGAAGCACCTTCAACACGGTTATAGGCGTTCATGAAGGGTTCCGAACCCCCCGCGCGCAGCACGAGATTCATAAACCAGAACGAGCCAGTCCAACGGTTCACATTGCCCAAGGCAATCGGGATGATGCCGTTGTCACTGAAGGTTTCGCATGAGGAAATGAGGTCGTCCCATGTGGCAGGAGCGGTAAGGTCGAATTGTTCAAATAGGTCTTTGTTGTAGTAGAGGAATACACCAGCCAAGTTCGCGGGAACGGCATAGTGCTTGCCATCAAAAGTGGATGGGGCGAAGCCGCCAGCGATGAAATTAGCACCCAAATCGGTGTCCAATTCGGGAATATCCCGCACTACGCCACCCTCAACATAACTTTGCAACAACCCACCACCCCACGTCATAAAGATGTCAGGTTGTTCACCAGCGGCAATTGCCACCTGAATTTGGGTTTTGAAGGCATCATTTTGGATGGCTTGGGCTTCAATTTGAACGTCCGTATGGGTGGCATTAAAGCGTTCAATCGCTGGGGGCAGCACAGAATAGAATGAATCTGATTCAACCGCGATATGCCACATGGTAATGATGGTGGGCGATTGTCGTGCTTCCACATGCCCTGCCGAAAGGGTAAGGATCATGCTCAGCGCCAGCGTACAAAAGAGAATCATCTTACGAGTTTTTTTCATGGTCATAGTCTCCTGACTCCTAGCCGGAAAAAATAAAGGGTTTAGGGAAGTTGGCTTCAACGGCAATTTGCGAATGGCTCACCTCCTCGCCTCATCCAAAATGGGATGGGGTATAATTTGTTGACTACCCTCAAGGATAGTGGGTGGAGGCTGCAATTCGACTGCCATCGTTCTGCCATAGTTATGTCAGGGGCGGTGTCAGAAATTTGAGTTTAGGGGTCAATCGTAGCGTGTTATGAAAACCGAAGAGCCGGGTGTCCCTGAGTCCTTTGAGCAAGAAGTACGCGAGTGCTTGGCGCATCTGTACGATTTTACGGCCATGCAGAGTGACCCTTTGGTACACAAACTGGCCCCGCATCTCAGTGGCTTGGAACGAATTCAAACCGCCCGTAAAATCCTTGTCGAGACAATTGAACGGTTGAACGAAGCAGAACGGGCTAATTTACAATCCCGGCAATCACGGCTTTATAATATTTTGCTGCTGCGGTACATTGAAGAGCATTCTACCCCCACCGTTTTACAACAATTGGCTCTCAGCGAACGCCAATACTATCGTGAATTGCAGCGGGCTATTTGGATTTTGAGCCAGTTGCTCTGGGAACGGATTGCCCAAACGCCGAGTAGCCCCGAACCGGCTCATTTGGATTCTATTTCGGTGCAATCGGAAATTGAGCGGGCCTATCAATTGGCGAGCACTGTTGAGACCAACTTGGCGACGTTTATTGCTACGGTGATGCATTCAATTGGCCCCCTTGCCGAACAGCACCAAGTTGCCATTCAAAGTGATGTGGCTGACCCGGCTATCATCGTCAATATCCCACAGGCCTCATTAAAGCAGGCGGTTTTGTATATCATCAATGAAATACTCAAAGTCATGCGGACGGGTGGAGAGATTATTTTAGGCGCGTCACGGATTAAGGCCGAGACCCAAATTAGTTTGATGGTCGCCGCTAATGACTATGATCTCGCTGCTATTCAAACCAGTCTTGAGGCTGATAAAACGGTGGAATATTTGGTGGGGGCGGTGGGGGCCAAGCTATTATTTGAGCAGGCTGAACCGGATGGATTGATTGTCCATTTAAGACTGCCCCATTATCAGAAAAATATTTTGGTGATTGATGATAACCCTGACTTTATTGCTTTGGTGGAGCGGTATCTTACTAACTCTAGCTATACGGTTTTAGGTATACAAGATGGCTTTGAGGGCATTCAACTTTCTCAAAAATTACAGCCCCTTGCCATTATTTTGGATGTGATGATGCCAGAATATGACGGTTGGGATGTTTTGCAGCATCTTAAAAATCACCCCGATACCCAACATATCCCTATTTTAGTGTGTTCGGTGTTGGACATTCCCGAATTGGCCCTTTCGTTGGGGGCGGATAATTATCTTAAAAAACCACCGGGCCGAGTGGACTTGCTTACGATCTTGGCGCAGTTGGAATTATAAGATTGCTGGCTAAGGCCTCGATACAACTGACCAGCTCGATTGGCTGGAAGCCAATTTCGCGTTGAATTGTAATTTTCCCCGCAACAGATTGAGTAATGGCTTCGGTTGCTCCTCGCGCTGATACTACAATAACCGGAATATCTTTTAGGAATGGGTCGGCTTTCATATGCTCGATTACGGTAAAACCGTCTACATCAGGCATCAGAATGTCCAATACCACCACATCGGGCGGGTCTTGGCGCATGACATCGAGGCCGGCCAGCCCACCAGAAGCAGTGTTGACAGTGTATTTTTGTTTGGCCGTTTGCAAAAAGCGCGTGAGCATTCGCAAAACATCCCAATCGTCATCCACAATCAAGACCTTTTCAAGATCGTTGCCTATATGGTCAAGGGCATCTGAGATGGCTTGGCGGGAAACGGGTTTGACCAAATAATCGGATAGGCCGATGGCTTGAACAGCGCGTCGTCCGCTTGGCATAGGGCACTTGATAAAGGCTGTTTCGGGGCTGACATGTTGAATCATGGCTTCAAGGTCTTCGGTTGGCATATGTGCCCCTGCGATGACGGCAATTGGATGTAGTTCCACCACTGATTGAATGATACCAGCGGCATCGGTGCAGCCCTTGACATGATGTTCCTGTGAATAGCCTTTAAAAAGCTGAAGGATGGCGGGGTCATCATCCCATATCAGAATATTGTGGACAATAGTACTGGGTTGGGGGGTATGTTCGGGGTCGTGGAGGGGGTAATAGACGGTATCGGCTAGTGGTAAGGTAAAGGAACAGGTTGCACCCTTGCCCGGTATACCCTCACTTTCAATCCACATACGGCCACCATGCTGAATAATGAACTGTTTGCTAAGGGCCAACCCTAAACCTGTGCCGCCATTTTTGCGTGAAAAGTTGCCATCCACCTGATAAAACTCTTCAAATACACGGTTGAGCTCATTGGCCGGAATACCTTGTCCAGTATCTGACACACTTACGGTCATTACATGTTCATCAATGGTAGCGCTCAATGTAATAGTACCCTCCGTTGTAAATCGGACGGCATTGGCTAGTAGGTTTAAAATCACCTGCCGAATACGTGTACGATCTATCCGAATACGAGGCAAGCTAGGGGGCAGGTCAACACGAAAGTGAAGTTTTTTGCTTTCGATGAGGCTACGGGCGATGAGGGCAGCTTCCTCGATCACCTGCTTGGGTTGGCTTTCTTCTTTAATAATGGCTAACTTGGCGGCTTCGATTTGCGAAATATCCAAAATGTCGTTGATTAGATTTTGTAGATGGGTGGCATTGCGATAGATGGTTTGAATATCGGGGCGATAGGCCGAGGGCAGTTGAGTCCCATAGGCTTCGGGGGCCATTGCAATCATTTCGCTAAAACCGACAATAAGATTAATAGGGGTGCGAAGCTCATGGCTGACATTGGCAGCAAATTGGGCCTTTAGCTTACGGGCTTCCTCTGCCGAATCACGCGCATAACGTAGTTGGGCATTCACATTGCGAAGGTTTTCCTGCGATGACAGTAAGGCTTGGGTCATTTTGGCGAGTTCGGCGCGTTGTTCACGGGCTTTCCTCATCTGGTCAATCGCATAGAGTTGATAGCGGTTGGAAATATCCAAGGCATGAATTAAGCCGCGCTGACTGAGAAAGCTCGTTGTCAGGCTAATCCAAATAAAGATAAAAGGGCCAAAGGTTTTTTCATCTAGGCCGTAAAACCGGGCAATGAAAAGCGTGGATAGCATAGCCACGGCTAATTGCATGGGTAGGGCGGTCAAATTGCTAGAAAGAATAATGACCACCGCGAGGCCAAATAAAATCAGAGAGTCATGAATGAGTAGCGACCCCATGATCGTAAATATCCATATGGTGGTAATCAATAGATAGGGTGTCCAATGGGGGATGGTGCCATTGAGCCACCAAATGACCCCACATAACATCATGAGCAAAATATCGAGCCATAGCAGATCACGTGGGGCGTCGGGCAGGAAGGTGATTAGGACAATGGTGGTTAGCCATGTCGCAATATATAGTAGCAGCAGAATGTTTTTAAAAGATTCCTGCCGAATATCATCAAGGTCGTATAGGGTGTTTGCAAGCGGGACGGGAATATCAATTTTTTGAGGGGAAGCCGCCATTCACCAACTCCATGAGATTTTTTGAATGCCTCACTGCGAAATAGCTGAGACTTAACACAAGACTACCCAATAGCATTATTCCCAGCGACCCATCATGCTCGATGTCCACATTCCAGCGAACAAAAATGTCTTGGTTGGTGATACCGTAGATGCGATGAATCTCACTCCCATCGGGGCGAATTTGCCAATAAGTGCTGGGTTGAGCGCTGCTGGGTCGGCTTTGCACAACCAGCCATTCATCGCCATCCCAGTGCCGTAGCTGGATAGGCATATCAAAAGAGTGTAGGGTTTGAATGAGGCCATCACGCAAGCGCACCCGCCGCAGATTGGATTTGCCAGTTTGATTATCGGCACTGGTAAATAACAGCCACTGGTGATCCGGGGTATAACCCCATATTTGTTCTAAGAATGGGTCAGTCACAAGATCAGCAATAGCACTGCCATCTAAGGCTACCTGCACCAAGCGAGTTCCGCCATCACGCCGCGCAATGACAGCTTGTTGGTTAGGGGTGAAATCCACAAAAGCCGCATCTTCTAATATCCAGCGCGGGGTCGCACCATCCGTAGAAGCCAGCGCAAAAAGGCCTGTCATGCTATTGGCATTCTGAATGGTCGAGGCAACTAAAAGATCGCCGTTTTGTACCCAACCCGAAATATCACTATGGTTAGAAGGTTCAGCAGCACTGAGGGCGGTTAATTGCGAGCCATCGGTTTGCAGGCGATATAAGACGCCATTTCGCACCACCAACATCCATGCTTGGGTAGGCCAACCCCGCAGGACAAAATGCCCCTCGAAATTTTCGGTAAGGTTAGTAATGTCTGTCCCATCTAGGCGCACGCGATAAACCCCAATATTACTTGCCCCTTGGCGCCGCCCACTAAAGGCTACCCATGTGCCATCGGGTGAAAAAAACAACCCCGGCCCATTTTGTACCCCGATATAGCCATTAAAGCCGTCCGTTAGATTACGCTGGTCTGTACCATCGGCGCGAATGGCCCATAGACTGGGGCGAAAACCCGCCCGATTCCATAAAAATAGCAACCATTGGCGGTCGGGAGTCCAGACGATTGTCCCCACTTGAATGCGTTGATCCCCTAATTGTTGCATAGCAGTCCCATCGGGGTGAATACGATAGAGCCTACCTGTTGGCCTACCCGCAAAATCAAAACGGATTTGAGGGTCTTGTACTTGAAAATATAACCACTCCCCCGCTTTGTCCGATGCTGCCCCAACGAAATAGACTAAATTGTGGTCATGGGTCAATCGCTGTGAAATACCGGTACTAGTGCCGACCAGATATAGCCGCCCTTCGCCCTCCCGTTGCGACAAAATCATGGCCGTATTAGACGGATTGGATAGGGCACGGATGAACATCATCCCGCCACTTGAGACGAGGAGAATCAAAGCAAAAACAGAGCAGAGTGTCCGCCCTAAAAAAGACATCTTTATGACCTCCTAAAAACTGTAACCTTTAATTTTTTCTCTTTTATATCATGCAACAAATTTACTGTCTTAGGCCTGCCAAACTTGTGCCATGTTGGAAATCTCATCCATATAGACCTATTTGGGTGGGTGGCATAGCTTGTTTATTGAGGATGAGAAAAAAAGTAGACGAGTGCCCACAGTGAAACAGACCCTGAACCGCTAACACGCGCTCCCCATCAGGGTCTTGCCCACTTGTTAGAGTCAATAGCCTATCCACAACGATCACAATTGGAGATTTCGATAACGACTGCCTAGAGAGGGGTTTGGCAGGGAGAGTTTTGAATTCCCCCTGCACCATCTGAAGTCAGCCATTACCAGTGACTTCAATCGGTAGTGTACCACACCTTTTGGTACAGCCGATTTTTGAAGGAATCACTGAAGGCAAATCGCAAGTGTATTCGGGGTTTACCATCAGGAGGATAGCTATGACCCCAGTTTTTGTACTCACCAATCATAAGGGCGGCGTGGGGAAATCTACGTCCGCGACAAATATCGCGTTTGGCATCGCACAGATGCTGGCGCAGTTCGGCGTTGCCAATCATCGGGTGCTGTTGATTGACACCGACAGTCAAGGGCACGCCACCCTCGTCACTACCAGTCGGAATGATTTCGGACGTGAGGATAGTCTGTATACCGTACTCAATGCTGATCGCAAAGATGCCGCCACTGTATTGAAGCAATGTATTGTGGCAAGCGAATGGGACGCCGATTTGCATGTCCTCCCCGCCTCCCCACTACTCGAAGCCGCCGAACGGGAATTAATCGCCGTGCCCGGTGCGCCCTACCGATTATCAGAACCCCTCGCTCAGCTTGCCAGTCACTATGCAGCCATCGTAATTGACACCCGCCCTTCCTTCTCCCTACTCACTGAAATGAGTCTAATCGCCGCGACGGATGCGCTTATCCCAATTGAGCCGCGTTATCTAGAAACAGTCGGTTTGGAATCAGTGGTCAATAAGATTGAGTCCATTCGGCAGGGCTGGCGTTGTCCGGATTTGAAGGTGAGTGGCATCGTCGTCACCAAACTCGACAAACGCATGAAGGGCCATGTCGAGATGGTCGAAAGCCTCAAAGCCCATCCGGTACTGGGGCGGTTGCTGTGTGGGGTCATTCCGGCCAACGAAGCAGTGGCCTATGCCCATCATGCCCATAAAAGCGTGTATGCGTACAACCCCGAATGTCCCGCCAGCCAAGCCTATGCGGTGTTGGCAGCCCGTCTCATCAAAAAAACAATGGCGATTAGGGGAGGTGCGTGATGGCAAAAAAAGCCGATACTCCCAATCGGATTAATGCCCTGCTGCAAGATGTGGGGCAGATGATGATTTTGAATGCTGATCCCGCTGAACGGTTGGATGATAGTCAACTCCGTGTTGAAAACCTGCCCATCCAACTGGTGCGGCCTGATCCGGCCCAACCCCGGCGAGTGTTGCCCGAAGGGATTTACCAAGCGTTTCACCAAGAACACCTCACGCCGTATCAAGCCCTGAAGGAACTTGTTCAATTGGTGCAAATCGCGGCGCGGCAAAAGGGGCGACCCTTTACCCATGTGCTCGATTTACTGCCGAATCCGAATGACGAAACTGAGGCGGAAGTCACGACGACACTCTTGCCAGAGGAAACTCTGCTGCGGGATTTGGTCAACTTGGCCGTGACGATTCGGGATGATGGTCAGGTCAATCCGCTGACCGTGGTGGATAAATCCGAAGGGGTGAGCCACATCTATCAAATTGAGACAGGCGAACGGCGCTACTGGGCGACATGGCTGATGATGGAATTCCTACCGGGGTATCAAGGCAATGGTTCTATCCCTTGCATCATTGTCCCCTCCAATCGAGCCTCGGTTTTTCGTCAGGCTAAAGAGAACACCTCGCGGGCTGGTCTGAACGCCATTGCGATGGCACGGCAGGCGGCACTGTTGTTGTTAGCTGTACATGGTATTGTGCCACCCCTTGAAGGGCCAATCTCCAACGATTTCTATCGTCTGGCTCTCGAATTTACCCTGAGAGATAAGCGCGACTATGCCAACGATATTCTTGCCGCGATGGGTGGAATTACCCGTAGCTACTTCAGCTACTACAAATCCTTGTTGCGCCTTTCTGATGACGCGCTGGAATTGGCGGATCGTAACAGCATTGATGAAAAGAAACTCCGCTATGTTGTTTCACTGCCGGTGGAAGCTCAGGTTGAAATGGTGCGCCAGATCATAGACTTTGGCTTGACTAGTGCGCAGGTGAAAGAACTCTGCTCAGATGAAGCAGGGCTGGATAAGTCAGTGGATGATCAATCTCCTAAAAAAGCAAAGCAATTAATCAAACTCATCCGCGCCACAATGGACACCACCCCAGCCCAATTTGCACAGGCTTTAGTTGATCAAGAAAAAACCGTGCACATGGCAAAAGCTCGCCTCAATGAGCTTCGTGAGCTGTTTGACGAGGTAGAGGAATTTCTGAGCAGGCAATAAATTGTTGACCCGGGTCAACAATTTTGAGGAGCAACCCATGACTAACCGATCACGTGACCCGCCGAAAAAAGAAAAACCGCCTTACCAGTTAGGGCAGGCGGACAGGTCAGGTCAATCAATTAATCAAAATCAATTGCAATAAACCGTAGCATGTTTCATTGTAATTGGTTCGTGACCTGTCTGCAAGCACCGTCAACCACTATTTGACATTTGAAAACTTAACCCGGACAGGAGCAACACTATGGCTAGTGTGTCACAGGAATCGCTGATCGTTCAGGCCGCCCAATCCAGTAGCCTCTTGGATGCGGCATTGATGTATGCTCGTTTAGGGATGAGTGTTATCCCCCTGAAAGGGAAACGCCCTTCACTGTCTAGTTGGACGCAACTTCAACAAGTTCGCGCCGATGCCGTTGTAATTCATCGCTGGCAGCGGAATGGGCTGCTGCATAACGTGGGCATCGTCTGTGGAGCAGCCTCACAAAATCTGGTTGTTTTGGATACCGATGGTGCAGCCAGCTATCCAGCTTTTGCTGCTATGTTCCCTAAACTAGCGGAGACCTATACCGTTGCGACGGGCAGCGGCAAAGGCCACCACGTCTATTTCTATGTGGAAAAACTGCCTGAGAGTATCAAGGCTATGGGTCTGCCGATTGGCAATCTTGAATTGTGCGCGAATGGGCGACAGGTGGTCGCTCCGCCAAGTTTGCATCCAATCACGGGTAACCCCTATCGGGTGCATAAGGCCTTGGATATTCTGCGGGTCGAAACGCTTAATGAATTGGCTGAGTGGATTAAGTCGTTCAAGGCCAAACCTGCGTTTGCACCAGTCCACTTTTTGCCAGTGTCACCACATGATTCTGCCAAATTGAATCCAAAGGTAATGGAGGAAATTGAACGACATTTTCTGCGACAGGGGTATCGAGAAGTCGGCGAATGGCTGCATGGGCCGTGTATTTATCCCCATCGGCATCAGCATGGCGACCGCAACCCTTCCTTTGGATTCAATCGCTTCAGCGGATTTGGCTCGTGTTTTGTGTGTGGCACGATTCTGGCGAAAGACATCTGTGCAGCGGTTGGGATTGATGTCAGTGTGCTAGGCGGGTTGGTGGAAAAGTCTTTTAACACCAACCCCCATCACCAGCCCACAGCCGTTAGGCTGTCTTTACCACCTACGGAACCTCCGATTCCAAGTGAAACCAAGCTATCTAGTATTGCATTGCCACCAAGCACCCCGCCACCTTCTGAACCGAGTCAGGGATTTGCGATGAATGATCTCAAACTCCCAGAGTGGCTCAAACTCTATGTGGAATGGGCCGGGGCGACGGGTAATCAGACACCGTTATCTTTCCATCTTGCGGCGGGATTGTGGCTGTTGTCGGTCGCGGTGGGGCGACGTTTGTATGGTGCTGCCCCTTGGGGAGTGAAGATTTTCCCCAATCTGTATTTGATGCTCATCGCGGCGACGACCTATTATCGCAAATCCACCGCTTATAAATTGGCGGAGGGCATCGCACATGAGGCCATTCCACATATGCTCATGCCAACACCGGGTTCACCCGAACGTTTTCAAGAGGCTCTGGCGGGCCAACTACCGGGTAATTTTGACAAGCTCAATCCAACCGAACAAGAACTTTTTCGCAAGGCACAGCCGTTTGCAGCCCAGCGCGGGTTGCTTAAGGATGAGGTCGCTGGATTATTTGGGGTCATCAACAAGCGGGATTATATGGTCGGCATGAAAGATTTGTTGATGGAACTCTATGACTGCCCTGATCGCTCTAGTAAAGAAACACAGGCGGGAGTCACGATTGTTGAGAAGGCGGCTTTATCCATCTTGGGCGTGACGACTCCGGCAGGTTTGGCGGCTGGGGTGAGTGAGGCGGATTGGGCGAATGGCTTGCTGGTACGCTTTGCCTTGATTACACCTGAAACAGATTATGCCGAGCGCCCCGCAGCCATCGCCTTTCAGTCACCACCACCGAAGCTCATTGAGGGCTTACGTCGTTTACACGAGCGCCTGCCAAATCCTGTCCGGACAGAACGCGGATTGACCCCACCGAGTGCCCTGCAATTGGATGTCACCTGCTGGCGTGAATGTCAAAATTATGGCGATCATCTGCGCCGCCTGTGTGCACCGCAGCAAGACACTGAATTAGATGAGCGACTCAAGGGCGTCTATGGGCGGCTGCATGTCCAAGCCTTCAAACTTGCTACCCTGATGGCTGCCTTAGATTGGCTAGATACCGACACCTCGGCGCCAACACTCACAGTTGACCATTGGGTGATGGGGGAGACTATGGCTGAAACATGGCGTATGAGCGCTCATCGTTTGCTTGAACAAATGGATCGGCGGGGTGAGGCTAGTCATGAACGTCGCCAGCAAGATACATTGTTACGGGCGATTCGACAGGCAGGGGCTGAAGGGGCGAGTCTACGGGTGTTATATCGTAATCTCCACCTGACTGCCCAACGTGCGCGATTGTTGGCCCAAGAATTAGCGCGTGCAGGCTTGGTGGTGGAACGGCGTTTTAGTGGCATTGAGTGGTATGTTGCTAGTGAATATGCCACAGATGAGACTCCTGCCATCGGGTGAATGCGACAAATGCGACACACGCGACATGCGACAGTGCGACAGCGATAAAAAATATGGCTTTGGCTATTATCATGCTCACGGCGTTTTCCGGAATGACACTGAAGAAAATGCTATGAAGCACCATAAGTCTATATCGCTATGAGATATATTTGTCGCGCTGTCACGTGTCGCATCTGTCGCGTTTGTCGCATAAATTTGAGGGCCACATGGAAAGGTTAGTAAGGACGAGTATAATCAGCAGGTCAGTTTGGCTGGCTCACGAAAAGGGGCATTTTTTATGACAGTTTCATTGGTTACAGGCGGCGCTGGCTTCATCGGTTCGCATCTTGTTGAGGCCCTGCTTGCTGAAGGGCATGAAGTACGTGTGGTGGATAATTTTGCTACAGGCAAGCGCGAGAACTTATACCCATCCATAAACAAGATCAAGTTATACGAAATTAGCATTACCAATGCTGCTGCGCTTCAAGAAGCGATGGAAGGAGTCAATTACGTTTTCCATCAAGCTGCTATCCCATCTGTGCCGCGTTCGGTGGCTGACCCAGTCACTTGCCATGAGGTCAATGTAACGGGGACATTCAATGTGTTGAATGCCGCACGATTGGCAGGTGTCAAGCGAGTAGTCTATGCCGCGTCGTCATCAGCGTATGGCGATATTGAGGGTGATTATAAACAGGAAGATATGGCCCCGCGACCATTATCCCCCTATGGTGCGGCAAAATTGGCGGGTGAATATTATCTGCAGGTGTTTTATCGGGTATATGGCTTAGAGACTGTCAGCCTGCGCTATTTTAATGTTTTTGGCCCACGCCAAGATCCTAACTCTGAATATGCGGCGGTCATCCCTAAATTTGCAACTGCGATGCTAGAAGGCCAGTCTCCCACGATTCATGGTGACGGTACGCAATCTCGTGATTTCACCTATATTGAAAATACGGTAAAAGGCAATCTACTGGCTGCAAAGAGCCCACATGCTCCGGGGCAGGTCATTAATTTGGCCTGTGGGCAGCGCTACACATTGTTGGATTTGGTGAACGCGATTAACGATTATCTTGGCACGAATATTAGGCCGACATTTGCTCCAGCCCGTACAGGTGATATTAAGCATTCGCTCGCGGATATTTCGAAGGCGGAAGAATTATTGGGTTACGCCCCTGCAACACTGTTTAAAGACGGCGTATCGAACACAGTGGACTGGTTTGCCGCGCAACCCAAGAAGGAACAGAGTTAAATCACCGATTACAAACTAACGATGTGCGAATATTGAGGGAAACGGCGGGTAGCATTGCGGGTATCCACAATCAGCGGGCTATGCTTCACAATGGTCTCCCAATCGTAGGCGGTATGATCGGTCACGATCACCAAACAGTCCAATGATTTAAGCCATTCAGCCGAAAATGGAGTGGACTGCGAAACCTCATTATTCTCTAATCGGATGCTTGGGACATGGGGATCATTCCACTCAACCTCGGCCCCTTTTTCAGTGAGTAAATGGATAATGTCCAGTGCTGGACTCTCACGCACATCATCAATATCACGTTTATAGGCGACGCCCAGCACCCCAATGCGTGAGGATCGAATCGGCTTAACGACGTTGTTTAATGCCTCCGCTACTTTGTTTACCACATAGAAAGGCATATAGGTATTGATCTCGCTGGCAAGTTCAATGAATCGGGCATTATAGTTCAGAGCCTTAAGTTTCCAGCTTAGATAGTGAGGGTCAACCGGGATGCAATGCCCACCGAGGCCCGGCCCCGGATAAAATGGCATAAATCCAAAGGGTTTGCTCTTAGCTGCCTCAATAATTTCCCACACATCCAGATTTAGCTTATCGCACATCAGGGCCATTTCATTAACCAGTCCGATATTCACCGCTCGGAAGGTGTTTTCAAGTAACTTTACCATTTCGGCGGCGGTGGGGGACGAGACTTTAACGACTTTTTCCACGATAGTTTGGTAATAAGCTGTCACGATTTCGGTACAGGCTGGGGTTATACCACCCACGACCTTGGGCGTGTTGTAGACGGTGTATTTTTCATTGCCCGGATCAATGCGTTCCGGCGAAAATGAGACAAACACATCCTGCCCAACCGTGAATCCGCGTCTTTCAATCTCTGGGGCAACAATTTCTTCGGTTGTTCCGGGGTAGGTGGTGCTTTCTAGAACGATGAGCATTCCGGCGTGGCAGATTTGCGCCACATTGGTAGTGGCATCCAAGACGAAGGACATGTCAGGGTCTTTGGTTTTGCGAAGAGGTGTGGGTACACAGATGCTCACTGCGTCGGCGGTTTCAAGGGCGCGATAATCCGTAAAGGCTTGTAATTTGCCGTTTCTGACTAGCGGGGCTAATTGGCTGGTTGGAATGTCGGGAATATAGCTTTCACCCGAGTTGAGTTTATTGACCTTCCATTCTGAAAGATCAATGCCAATCACTCTAAACCCAGCCTCAGCAAATGCTACTGCCAATGGCAATCCTACGTAACCCAAGCCGACAATACCAACGATGGCTGTGCCTTCGTTAAATCGAGATAATAATTGCTGACGATAATCGGTACCCATCAAACCTATCTCCCATCTTTTGCAGATACTCTCATGAATAGTTGATCTCTATTTGAATAAGCTCAACAGTGTTTTCACGATGATTTTGATGTCTAGCCAAAGACTTTGATTTTCGACGTAGGACAGGTCAAGCGTGAGCTTATCTGGCATGACTTTTTCAACATATAATTTTTCCCAACCATTGCCCTGCAAAATCTTTTCTTCGTTCCGATACTCCACCGAGGCTAGACTAGTAATTCCAGGGTGGACGGATAATACAACGCGCTGATTTTCGCTATAGAGGGCAACGTAACGGGGGTCTTCTGGGCGAGGGCCGACTAAGCTCATTTCACCACGTAACACATTGATGAGCTGGGGCAATTCATCGAGTTTAGTACGACGTAGAATCCGACCCATTGGAGTAATTCGACTGTCTCCTGATGCCGTGATGCCGGGGCCTTGTTTGTCCGCGTTATTGACCATCGTCCGAAACTTATATAGACGAAATTCTTGTCCATCTTTACCCACACGTTTAGCCTTATGGAATATTGGCCCCGGTGAACCAAAACGTATTGCAATGGCAAAAATGATGAAAAATGGGGCGAGAACAACTAAACCCATTAGGCTCGCCGTTATGTCTAATATTCGCTTCAGAATCACAGGCGAAATGTCTCCACAATGTCTGTAACAGCCGCAATTACGCTTTCAATATCTTCATCCGAAAGAGTTGAATTGAGCGGCAAGGACACCACTCGTTGAAACTCATGATAGGCGATAGGAAAATCTTCAGGTTGCCAACCATATTTATCAGAATAATAAGGATGCATGTGGACTGGAATAAAGTGGACGCTAGAGCCAATATTACGCTCTTTTAGTTCAGTGATAAATTGACCCCGATCAATACTTAGTCGGTCAAGATTTAGGCGCAGGACATATAAATGCCAAGCGTGTTCAACTTCAGGTTTTTCAATGGGGACTTGGAGTTCAGGCATGTTTCCAAAAGCGTCAGTGTATTGTGTTACCACATGTCGGCGATGAGCTTGCATCTCATTAATCCGTTGGAGCTGGACAAGACCAAGAGCCGCTTGAATATCGGTCATGTTGTATTTGAAGCCCGGACTGACCACTTCATAGTACCAAGAACCATTGGCGCTATAGCGATTCCAAGCATCGCGGCTCATCCCATGTAATGAGAGCATACGAGCACGAGTCAGCAATTCAGGATCACCTGTCAGCATCCCGCCCTCAGCAGTCGTGAGATTCTTGGTGGCATAAAAGCTGAAGGCCGTTAGATTGTTTAATCCGCCAATCATCTTACCTTTGTATTTTGCGGGTAAAGCATGGGCCGCGTCTTCAATAATGGCAAGGCCATGTTCTTCGGCTAATTTTTGAAGGGCATCCATTTCACACGGATGGCCTGCATAATGAACGGGCAAAATGGCTTTCGTGCGAGGTGTAATCGCGACTGCCACTTGATCGGGGTCAATTGTCAGAGTGTCGGGCAAAACATCTACCAAAATAGGCGTTGCGCCAACATGCTCGATGACATTGACCGATGAGCAAAAGGTCATGGGTGTCGTGATTACTTCATCACCGGGGCCGATATTTATGGTCGCTAACGCAAGATGAAGGCCCGCTGTACAAGAGTTTAGGGCAAGGCCACCGGGCGACTCTACATAGGCGGAGAACTTACCCTCAAAATCTTTTGTCTTAGGCCCTGTGGTGATCCAACTTGAGCGAAGGGTGTCTACTACCGCTTCAATCTCTTGTTCCGAAATGTCAGGCGGCGAAAAAGGCAGAAAAGTATCGCGCTTATAATGACTGGCGGAGGGTTTTATTGGATGATTCACAGAGTACCTCTACTTACCATAGTTATTGTCGAAATACCTTCATGATTATGTTGCGATTAAATCAAAAATACAAAAATGGTTATGATAATCCACAATTGTTGTACTTTTTGTCATCTTATGACTCAACTGGCTCAAGATAATACAAATCGGGTTGCCCTTCGGCGACCCAGCCGGTTTGACCACTATCCAGTTTGACTTCCCACCATAAGATGTCATCCCGGCAGACAGGTACACTAATGGTTTGAACGATAGCCCCCGCTGCTACCATATCCAAAATCGCTCCACTGAAACCGGGCATTTCTCTCAACCGAACACCCTCAGGATAGATGATTCGTGCCGATTGATTAATCTGCAAGCGAGTCTTCGGCGCTAAATCACACACGATTGTCTGCACATCAATTGTGGGCGTTAGGGTAGGCACAGGGGTAAATGTCAATGTTGGCGTATTGCTGGGTGGGAGTGTGTTGGTTGGAATCAGCGTTAGGGATGGCGTAAATGTTGGTGTCCGTGTCGGACTTGGTATTGGCGTGAACGTTCTTGTTCTAGTTGGCAAAGGAGTTGAGGTTGCTGTTGAGGTTCTACTAGGCCAAGGCGTATTAGTGGGACTAGAAGTGGCCGTTTGAGTTGGCGTGCGGCTTGTCGTTGCCCCATGGGTCATGGTAGGGCGGGGGTTTAATGTATTTGACGGGTGAGCAGTTGCCGACTGTGTTGAGGTACGAGTGAGAGTGGCAGTAAGTGTTGGCGTGAGACTCGGCGCAACGGTGTAGACCTTGGTTGATGATGGACTGCTCGTTATGCTTGGGGACGATGTCGGGCTAGGTGTGATAGTGTTGGTAGGTTCAGGCGTTTCCGTTGCAAGCGTTCGGCTAGATGTAGCAGTTACTGTTGGGGAGCTAGGACTGACGGCTAGTGCCACTTGCGTAGCGAAAACAGTCTGGGTAACCGTTTTTTCAACCAGCCGTTCCACATGGTCTGAATCATTACCGTTTTTTAGCAGAAACCCTGCCCCCAAAGCCGCAAAACTAATCACAATAATCATGACCACAAAAATCGGGACCCGATTGGGAGGTCTAAGCTGGATTTCGGTCTGCTGTAGCCGTGATAGCGCATCTAGCAAAGCTGGGCTGGTTTCTTTTGTAATTCCTCGGGTCATATCTATGGGGGCAAAACGTCCCGGCAATGCAAACAGATTTTTCGTGCTGCGAACCTGAATCGGTTGCATGGCTTTCCCAAGCCGAATAGCCTCTTGGACTTGAGCTTCCCATCGCCCTGAGCCTAAAGCCGGGGGGCTGATAAGATAGATAAAAACCTCACAACGATCAATCTTGGCTAACAAGTCATCGGTGCTAAATTTCTGCTCACTGAGTTCGATGGTAGCATTTTTGAAAGCTTGCTTAAGTAAATCAGCAAGCTGCTGTGCAAAACCATCCTCTTGGGGCGAATAACAGATGTAAAAATATCGCATGGGCTGTTCAAACAATTATTGCTGAATAGGAGACGACAACTTCGACTGCTTTCCTCACCCTCAATGAACGGGGTCTTCGACGGGTCGCATTGTTATGTCTCACAACTGGCAGGTGAGGTTGGTTGAAACAAATTCTAGCTGCTTCAGAATAGCGGGGTCACAATTGGACCCCACTATCTTACTTTATCTAAGCCTAACTGCCCGTTTATGGGAGTAGACCTAAGTAACGGCATACAGCAGCTGGAATCTTACCTTCTTGGCACAAGCGCTGCGCAATAGCCAGCAAGGTTGGATCGTCAAATATGATCTGCTGGATGACACCGCCAATACCAGAAGCAATGATAATCACAGGAATACTAATGGGATGATTAGTGATATTGGTTGGCAAATTGCCTAGTGGAGTCAAAGCCAAAGCATCCGCCCGTGTCATTCGTAATAACCTTGGACGCCCGCAACGTTGATCAAGACCTTTGTCGTCCTTGTCCCCTTCAACCCCGAGGTCTTCAGGGGCACGCAAGCACAATCTTGCTTTGTGACCCGGCGGGATAATGAGTTCATTGGATGTGCCGGGGAATAAGGTCGTCAAACCACCCAATGTATAAACTTCCAAGACACGGCTTGAGGGAAGGCGGAAAACTGAGGTGGCTTCCTCTAACCGCACATCGACTTCATTGACGCGCATGTCTACCTGTTCGAATTCGGATGGACTCTGGGCAACCATCAGCGGTGGTAGTGTTTGCAAACGGCATTGTTGGCTGAGAGCAGATGTTGTTAGATAATATTCCTGCATGGGGGTGCGGCTATCGGGGCCAATCTTGGGTAGGCTGCTAATATCAGGTGATCCCAAATCTTCGACTTTCACCCAGCCATTTTGTTTCTCAAATAGGACGCGCACGTAGTTACCATCTAAACTAGCTGCATCGGCAAATAAATTCTCACCAACGGCTAGAGTGCCTAAAGTTTCCGAAAAATCGAAACCTTTAAATACTTGGGTCTCAGCGCTCGTGCTCACAAAGCTTGGCTCAGCTGGAACATATTCTGTTTCTGGCTCAACCTCAGATTCGATTTGACCATCCCCAATCAGTACAAGGGACGCGGCATCCACAGAGCTATGGATATTGGCCTGTGGCTTGACGACGGTAATGCCATATTCGGAAATCGAGGTGTTGATGGCTGAAGTCACCAATGATTCAATCTTGGTTAATTCAGCTCGGTCACCGGGGTCACTGATGAGAGCATTATCTGCCAGATTTGTGAATGCTGGGGTGACCTTTTTAAAACCATAACAGGCGGAATTGCGGTCTAGATTGCCACAATTGGTGCCTGCTTGAGCAAATGCATCTTGAACCAGCTTGGCACAGACATCAGTTTGTAGTGATGAAATAGGCAATAATGGAATTTCGGACTGTGCATGACTGGATTGAGGTATATTGACTAGAAATAATACAATTACAACAAATACAAGGGTTAAATGTCTTAATCTCATCTCTAACGTCCTCAACCTCTCCTAAAATAATATGTACGGGTGAGTTTCATTGAATTAGCACATAGAATAACATATCAATTGTGCCACAGATTTAATTTTAGTACAATTTTACACTAGGCAGTTTTCTCAAAAAAAGACCATAATGTCTTTAATAATAACTATAATTCATCGGCATCTTGGCTAGAAACTAAACTCTATGGAGCTTACTCAATACATTCGTCTTTTCAGAAAGTGGTTATGGCTTATTCTTTTGGTAGCGTTTTTGGGTGGAAGTAGTAGCTTTATCTTCCGCAGCCGCCAAGAAAAAACCTATCAGGCACAAGCCACCATTTTTGTTGGTAGTTTCCGCGAAGACCCCAATCCGGGTAGTGGTGAAATTAACACAGGTACCCAACTGGCAACGACCTATGCAGCGTTAGCCACGACCTATAGCATTGCCCAAGCTGCGGTCGAGGCTGGAGGATTTCCAATTTCTCCTGATGGCCTGCGCGGCAGTATTACGACCAGCATTGTTCCTGATACCTCTCTTTTGGTTTTGAGTGTTACCTATACCGACCCTATCTTAGCTGCGGATATGGCGAATCAGGTTGCAGAACAGCTTATTCTGAATAGCCCAACAAATTTGACATCCGACCAGCAAAGCCAACTTGATTTAGCCAACGCTGAAATATCACGGCTGACAGGTGAGCTTGAAAAAGCCCGTCAAGACTTGAATGTGATAGATGGTCAAATATCAACTGCAACTGATCCTGAGGAAATTCAAAGTTTAACTGATCGTCGGGACACGTTAGTAGCCCAAATTACCGATATTTCTTCAACCATTGCGCAATATTCTAGTACCGTCGAGAATTTGCGTCGGCGGACCAATTCCCTCGAAATCATTGAGCGGGCACGTGTACCTAGTAGCCCCACTGGTACAGGAACACTTCAAGTTACTTTACTTGGTGCAATGGTAGGAGCAGCTTTGGCTTTTGGGGCAGTTCTACTCATTGAATATTTGAATGACACCATTAAAGTGCCGGAGGAAGTAACCCAACTTATATCCGTGCCAGTTTTAGGGACAATTTTTCGGTTTGGGAAATCGAGCGAAGGCTATTCAAAACGCTTGATTACGTATTTACAGCCGAACTCACCTGTCTCAGAAAGTTATCGTTCTCTCCGCACAAACCTCCTCTATACTGCACAAAATGGCTCAAAACAAGCCTATATTGTGACGAGCCCCGGCCCAGAGGAGGGCAAGTCTGTTACTGCTGCCAACCTAGCTGTGGTGATGGCAACTGCCGGACTACAAGTATTGTTGGTAGATGCAGATTTGCGCCGACCCAAAGTTCATGAAATCTTCGATTTGAAGAACGAAATTGGTTTAACGACGCTGTTGTTCGCCGATCCAACAAATCCCTCAAAACCTTCAGACGTAGATGCTGAAAAGAGTAACGCCGAATTCGCTACACGGTTACGTCAATGTATTCAAAGCACATCTATCCCACGCCTGCGTGTCATCACTAGTGGTTTTATTCCCTCTAATCCCGCAGAAATTTTGGGATCGGCTTTGATGAAACGTTGGTTTGATCTCTTTCAATCTTCTACCAATATTGATGTTATAATATTCGATACACCACCTGTGTTGGTGGTAGCAGATAGTGCCGTTTTAGCTGCGACTATCAATGTTCCAATTTTGCTGGTTCTCCAAGCAGGGCGAACACGCCGGGGTGCAGCCTTACGCACTAAGGCACAACTGGATACGTTGGGAGCCGAGTTGGTGGGGGTTTCGTTGAATCAACTGAATCCTGCCGAACAAAATTATGGCTATGGCTATGGTGGTGGCTATTACTACTACTATGCCAACTCCGAAAACGGACAAGGTCAACTTTCGGCGTGGAGGCGTCTAGTCAATCGTTTTAAAAAGCCCAATTAGTGAGTATTTATGGAGAACAAAAATAGGATTCAAATGATTCTGGGTTATTTATGAAATTGAAATTGCACTTTGATCATTTGGATTTGTTTTCATTTCTCCATTAGTGATTCACAACGTTTTGATAAAAGTGTTCAGGAGATAGATATCCTAATGAAAGGGTTTTTCCGAGGACTTTTTTATGCCATTCGGATTAAGCGCTTTGCAGCTTGGGCCACTATCGACGCACTCATCATCTTATTTGCGTATCTCATTGCTTTTTCCGTTCGTGCTGTTACTACCCCTCTATCGCCGTTTATTGATAGTTTCCCCTTCATAGCTCTTTCGGGTTGCATCATAATCTCTTCCCTGTATATTGCCCGTGTGTATCCTCGCGTCTGGAGCAAAACCGGGGTACATGGCCTGACGAACCTAATGGGGGGGGTCATTATTGCAACTGCGGTGATATTGTTTATTGATATCATCGCATTCCGACACGACCGCCCACTTCCTCTTAGCGTTGTGATGGTGGCAAATGCGCTGGCTTTTGTTGGTTTTACCGCCATCCGCTATAGATCACGTCTAGTCACAGGTGTTCGTTGGCGCTGGAACGCCATTTGGAATCAAGAATTCCCAATTAAAGCGTCTGAGCGGGTACTTCTTGTCGGAGCAGGTGAGTCGGGACAAATCCTCGCTATTCGGTTTAGAAATCGAGAGGTGAATAGTCACGACTATAAGGTGGTCGGGTTTGTAGATGATGATCCTGCTAAACAGGGCTTCATGATTGAGGGGTATCGAGTATTAGGTGCTTGTGAAGATATTCCGACGATTGTGCAGAACTACCAAATTGATCTGGTTGTGATTACCATCCATAACATTTCGAGCAGAGACCTCCACCGTATTCTCACCCTTTGCGAGAAAACAGATGCCGTAATTAAGCTTGCTCCTGATGTACTTGCCTCGATTAGTAAAAAAACACATACTCCTCTACTACGCGACATGGAGGTAGAGGACTTTATTGGCCGAAAGCCCATTGGTAAGAACGAAGCAGTGGATTTATCCGCTGTCTCAAAGAAAGTCATTCTAATCACCGGTGCCGCTGGCTCTATTGGTTCTGAACTGAGTCGTCAAATTTTGGATTACGAACCGGCTTGTGTGATTTTGCTTGATAACAACGAAAGCGGCCTGCATGACCTTGTGATTGAGCTAAAAACTCGGTCAGGTGACTTAAAGCTGATTGATATTTTGGCCGACATCACTCATCGGTCATCTTTAGAGTGCTTATTTGGGCAATACAAACCCCAGGTGGTGTTTCACGCTGCTGCATATAAGCATGTACCTCTATTGGAGAAGTATCCTGATGAAGGGGTACGAGTCAATATCGGCGGCACCCACAATCTAGCGGGGCTGGCTCAAGAACACCATGTTGAGCGTTTTGTTTTGATTTCGACAGATAAGGCGGTCAACCCAGCTAGTGTGATGGGTGCCACCAAACGGATTTGCGAATTACTGATGTATGGCTTTTCCAAACGACATGAAAATCGTACACTGTTTACTTCCGTTCGGTTCGGCAATGTCCTAGGTAGTCGGGGAAGTGTGGTGCCGACCTTTAACAAGCAAATCGACAATGGTGGGCCTGTAACCGTCACACATCCTGAGATGACACGCTATTTCATGGCGATTCCGGAAGCGGTCAATTTGGTTATTCACGCGGCCTGCCTGACACAAGGCAACGATCTCTTCATGCTTCATATGGGTGAGGTGGTTAAGATTGTGGAACTGGCTGAACGCATGATTCGGATGCGTGGCCTTCGACCCCATAAAGATATTGTGATTGAATTCAGTGGTATTCGACCCGGCGAGAAATTGCATGAAGAATTGCATGCAGGCGGGGAAGCCACCGAAGGGACTATTCATCCCAACATTGAAAAAGTGATGGGTGAAGAGGTGAATTTTGATTGTAATTTGTTTTTTGAAAGAGTTCTGTTGCTACTTGAACAAGGTTTACTTCCTAAAGCTAATCCCTTATCACAACTTCAGGGAGTTGTAAGTTCTACTGACTTAATGGACAATGCAGCAGACTAAAAGATTTTTGAGGAATTGATGGCAACTACCGATATTGAAAAGAGCGTTTCCGCAGAAACGCTCCAACCCGAGAAACTGCATAAGCGACGTAGACGACGCAGCAGCCAATTTAAGATTACTCGTCGAGTTCAAAAACGCCTCCGTAAATTTAGATGGCGAGTCATAGTGATTACATTTGTAGTGGTTGTTCTGGTGGCAATTGCGGGAAGTGCGGTACTGGTTGTTGATTCCCTAAGCCGAGTACAAACATCGCAAACAAGCCTGAACCGATTATTGGATTCGCTCAATACTAAACCTGCTAATGAATGGACATATACCGATTTTGAACGTCTGCAGGGGGCGATCACTGAACTGCTGAATTCATTGGAATCGGCAGAGCAAAGGGCTTTTTTGGCGCGCCCCTTCGCCAGATTCAATGATGATCTCGCTGGTGTTATGGACATGCTGGATGCTGCCCAAGAATTAGGCACCGCTACCAACGCTATGCTAACGGGGTTGCAGCCAACCTTGTTTTATCTAACGGAAGGCCAACAAGATGATTCCCTTGCTGTGCAAGGCTCATCGGGAGAACGTGCCGTTGAATTGTTGACTCTTGGTCGTGGGAGTTTTGCAACCGCTAATCAGCATCTGACAAGTGCCGATAATATCCTCAATTCACTTAACTCAGGCGGGTTTTCTGCTGACCTTTTATTGGTGGAACAAGACCTGTTGGCGTATTATGACCAATTGCTGGAAATTAATCAGATTTTATTGGAATCACCAGAGCTTTTGTCAGTGGCGCTTGGCCTGAATGACACGCAAAGCTATTTGGTTCTGGCTCAAAACAGCGACGAAATCCGCCCATCCGGTGGTTACATCAGCACATACGGTTGGATGACTGTCCGAAATGCTCGTGTCGTTAATTATGATTACAGCCCAACTACGGAAACTAGCCCTAATCCACCCCCTGCATCAATGGCAAGCGAATTAGATATTCCTTCATGGTGGATTCAATATGGTCAACCGATTTATGAGGCATGGGATGCCAGTTGGTATGCCGACTTTCCAGCCACTGCAAAAATGGCAGCTTGGTATTATGACAATGGCAACAATCCACAATCACCAGTAGATGGGGTAATTGCCATTGATATGGTCGGCTTTGAATATCTGGTGGAAGCGCTCGGAAGTGTGGTTGTCCCTGAATACAATGAGGTCGTGACCGCCGAGGATTTCCGGGATGTCATTTATCGTATCCGTGCCGAGGGAGAGGGATCACTTCCTCACAAGCAATTCTTGGTAGCCCTTTACAAGCAAATCATTAATGACTGGCAGAAGGCCCCAGCCGAGAAAAAAGATGATTTGCTAGGTGCCCAGCTTCGCGCCCTCCGCGAAAAACACATCATGTTATATTTCGGCGATGAATCATTAAATAATGCAGTGGAAATCTTGAATTGGGCAGGGCAGGTTGATGCAGGGACTGAGAACGATTATTTATTGGTGGCCGACGCCAATGTTGGGGCAAATAAGTCGGGACGATCAATTCATCGTCAAATCACCTATGATGTCGAGATTAAATCGGATGGAACACTCAATAGTCGCGTGACGATTGCCTATGATTATTCTGCGGCTGTTGCTGAACTCGATCCGGCGGTGCGACCAGAGCATTATCGGGATATTGATTATTACAACACCCTTCAAGTGATTACCCCTGCTGGAAGCACATTGGTAGATAGCTCAGATATGCTCAATATCGTTCACACCGTGAATCAGCTCGAAAATACAACATTTGTCACTTTGACCAAAATTCCCTACGATACCGCAGAACGGCTTCAGTTCTCTTATTCGACGCCTGCATTGGTTGAAATATTCGGCTCCTATCGACGTTATCGGTTGCACATTCAAAAGCAGCCAGGTATTGTTAATGATCTAGTGAGCGTGCAGGTTCGCTTGCCAGTAGCTGCAAAAATTATTGATACGTCCATTGAACCCAGTGCCAGTTTTACGTTAGAGCAACCAATATTGGAATTTCGTACCGATTTGAGTCGGGATCAGTGGATTGAGATTATTTTCCAAGAGCATTGAAATTTAACCTAATCACAGATCTCATAAAATTACAATATAGGTGTTATTGATATTTGCCTCCTTGTTCAATGGTAGTGAATAATTTCTATTGTTTTCCCTAATTGACATGGACCCTATGCATCTAAAATCGAGGTGTTTGCAAAAATCTAAGCCGGAACTTTTATTCTTTTGATTAATACTCAATAGGGATTGAGGAATCGTAATAATGTGTGGCATCGTTGGAGAGTTTGTATTTCAATCCCATCTATTCGATCACAATTCTACTACCATAAAACATCTCAGTAACTTGATGGTACGGCGCGGGCCAGATGACGAAGGATTTTGGACGGACGGGATTTGTTGTAATTTTGGATTTAGGCGATTATCAATCCTTGATCTGTCTCCAAATGGACACCAACCTATGCTCACACCTAATGAGCGTTTTGCGTTAGTCTACAATGGCGAGCTTTATAACTATCAAACCATCAGAAACCGATTAGTTCAAAGAGGAGTGCGCTTTCGCTCGACTGGTGATAGCGAAGTTATTCTCTATGCATTAGTAGAATGGGGGCCTTCTATACTAAATGATTTTAATGGTATGTTCGCTCTTGCATTTTATGATCGAGTGGATCAAAAGTTATTATTAGCCCGTGATCATGCGGGCATTAAGCCTCTTTATTATATGGCGACAGAGCAAGGTGTTGTCTTTGGCTCTCAATATAACCAGTTGCTGACCCATCCACTTTCCCAAAAACTATCCGTCCGCCCCGAATGTCAAGCTTTATATTTACAATTAGGCTATCTCCCTGCGCCATACGCGCTGCTCGAAAATACTCATATGGTTTCACCAGGAACATGGATTGAATTTAACCGAGAAGGGCAGCGAGAAGGTCGTTTTTTTTCTTTTCCATGCTATCAAGCGCCTGACTTACATGGAGAAGAGGCTTTTGAAGCGGTTAATGCGACTATTACTGAAGCAGTCCGGCGCCAAATGATGAGCGATGTTCCGCTTGGAGCTTTTCTGTCTGGCGGCATAGATTCTCCATTAGTGACAGCAAAGATGGTGGACGCATCTAATAAACGAGTTAAGGCATTTACTATCAGTAACTCTTTTGATGCACTGGATGAGACTGAGGATGCAAAGGCCTATGCACAGGAGCTTGGCGTAGAGCATATTTGGGAAGATATCACTCCCCAAAAAATCCTTGTACTACTCGAGCAAGTCACATCTGCTTGCGGAGAACCACTGGCAGACTATTCTATTTTCCCTACTCTTTTAGTTTCTCAATTGGCTCGACGGCATGTTACCGTTGTTTTATCTGGTGATGGAGGAGATGAATTATTCTGGGGATATGTAACCCGATTTGGAAAAATTCTGTGTAATGCGGAAGCTTTTGCCCAACCACACTGGCTGCGCCTCGCGCGATGGGGCTTCCAAAAAGCGATAGATGGCGGAACAGCGGCTACCCACAATTTAAGATGGAAGACGATAGGACAGCGTTATCAAGCCTCGCATAGCACATTACCGTTAAGTAGGTATAGAAAAATTTTCCCAGATTTACCTGACCTGCCTGTTGATTTTTCGTTGTTTGATTATGCGGGTCACGATATAGGAGAAACAGCACAGTGGTTGCGCTGGAATGAGATGACAGGTCACCTAACCAGAATTTTGCTGAAGGTGGATCGAGCTAGTATGTATCATTCCCTCGAGGCGCGAGTACCCCTCCTTGATAAAGAGGTTGTTCAGGTGGCTGCTCGAGTAGATTGGGCCTCTTGTCTAGATTTGAGGACTTCTACTGGTAAGCTGCCATTGCGTCAAGCATTAGAACAGCATGTGAAGTATCAGACCCATGTCAAACGGGGATTTTATATTCCTTTTGGAGAATGGCTACGAGATGACCTAAAGGCACTTTTTGAAGAGAAAGTCATTCAAAGAAATTATCTTTTGGGGCTACCTATTAATCATCTGGCTCTCCAGAACTTGTTTGATCAACACTGTGCCAACCGGGGTAATTATATTGTGTCGTTATGGACACTTTTGAGCCTTGCTTTATGGGAAGATTCGCATTATATCCAACGTGGTGCCCTATGCGCCTCACTCTAGTTGTTACAATGTTTCCAAGCGTTTCAGAGACCTTCATTTTTCGTAAAGCAGTGGGATTAGCAGCACGTGGTCATGAAGTCCACCTGATTACCCACATACTCGGTGATTGGAAACCTTTTCAATCCGAATTACCCTTGCCGCCAACCCTCTCGATAATCGTGCTTCCCCAGTGGAAACCGTACAATGTTAGGGCTTCCTTTATTACGACACGGCAAATTGTTCTGTTATTTTTAAGGCTAGGGTGCTATCCTGTATCAGCATGGAAATTATGGTTGCTCTGTTATCGGAAAGCGAGACCGAAGTCAGCACTCCGCCAATTTGTAAAATATCTACCTTTCCTTGGTCTACAACCGGATATAATCCACTTTGAATTTTTGGGGGTTGCAGCTAATTATCCATTAATGGGTGAATGGCTGAATGTTCCAATCGCACTGAGTTGCCGAGGAGCTGATTTACATTTGTTGGAGCAGCGCCATCGCTTGATAATTGAAAAATATACTGCATGTCTCCGTCAAGCGAATGCTGTCCATTGTGTATCGGATGAGATGGCTTTGGAGGTAACTCGCTTAAGTGGGCGCACCGAAGGTATTTGGGTCAATCGGCCAGCGGTCGCAGTAGAGCAAATCTCAATGCGACCCATGGAAGTAAATGGGGTTCCGCCAAAAATAATTGCCGTAGGGCGGCTGGTCTGGAAAAAAGGATTTGATTATTTGTTGGCCGCATTGCTGAAAATAAAACAGCAACAAATTGATTTCATTGCCGAAATAGTTGGCGGCGGCCCTTTATATGAAGGGCTCAAGGCAACTGTCTCCTCACTTGGCCTCAGCGAGTGCGTCATATTAAGTGGGCCACTGCCCCCGGTTCAAGTAGTGCAACGGCTTCAACAATCTGATATTTTTGTTTTAAGTAGCCACGAAGAAGGAATTAGCAACGCTTTCTTAGAAGCAATGGCAGTTGGCTTACCCGTTATTACCTTTGATGTCGGAGGGATGCGTGAGGCTATATTGGATGGCAGAGAGGGCTATATCGTACCCGCACGAGATGTGGCACGTTTGGCTGAAAGAATAGCTGACCTACTGAAAGATAATGAGCAACGCAAGCAAATGGGTATGGCCGCCCGTCAACGAGTAGAGACGGAATTTGCGTTGCAACGACAGGTGGAAACTTTTGAACAGATGTACTTTATTTTGACCCAATAAAACACAATCGATTGGCTTCTAGCCCAAAACGACGGAGGTGATTTGCTCCCACGATTTCAGCAGCACTGAACCTTCGGACTGTGAAACCAACGCTAGTAAGGCGATCTGGATAATCTTGGCCATAGCGTCGTACATGATCTTCTTGTCCAAATAGCCGCAATCGCTCGTTAGGATCGGTTATAGATGGGTCTTCAGTCGTAATCTCAGCAGTAATTGGGACATCCAATGCAGCCCAACCGCCCGCCTTTAGTACACGCCAAATTTCTTGCATAGCTTTGTAATCATTATGTATATGCTCTAATACATGGCTGCAATATACCACATCGAATGTATTGTCTGAGAAACTTATGGCTGTGATGTCCATGTTGACATCTACATGATTGCCAACTATATCTGACGTGATAGAGTCCAAATGCTCTAGTTTGCGAAAACCCTTTTCCAAATAGCCCTCTGGTGCAATATGCAACATTTTTTTAGGTTGCCCGTCAAATAAACTCGTATGTTTTTCTAGTACCAACCACGCTAAACGATGTCTTTCTAATGAACCACAAACTGGACACTTAGCATTTTGGCGGCGAATAATTCCAGCCTCTTGAAGCAAGCGAATATGACTTTTGCATATTGGGCAGTAATATCTATTGCCTAAATAAAAGAGCTTCTTAAGGGGATAACGTAAACGAGTTTTGAGTGTGTCAACGAGATACATCATAGTTTCCTATTATAAGCAGATTGACCCAATTTGAAACGAAGTATTGGGCTACGGACAATCTCAATCAGCCGAGCAGCAATGGCTTCCGGGTCGTGACTTGGCACAACAACAACCCCCATTTTTCCTAGGAGTTTCTCTTGGGCTGTGGCAACCACAGTAATCCCGGCCATTTGTGCTTTCTCCAATATTTCAATTGAGTTACCGTCAAAGGGTAAATGCAAATAGACGTCAGCCCTGTACCATAAGTCGCGTAGGATTTCTGGGGAAGAATCGGTAAAGAAACGAATATTGCCTTTTTGCAACAAGTGATGTTGGCGGGCAGCGTAAACAAGTGCTTCTTGGTACTCTCCTTTCCCAACAATTGAATAGATGACTGGTAGGCCAGCCCGACATACCGCCGCAATTGCATCAATGGCAAATTCGTAACCATTTTCTCGGGTAAGATCACCAATAGAGAGAATATGTAATGGGGTTTGGGTTGTGGCAAAACCCATTTCGCGCAATACTCCAGTCTCAAGTGATGGGATTTGAGGAAAAGTTTCGAGCATCGCTAGGGCTTGTTGTCGTCGGTGGTACAATCGCCAAATACTATTAGGTAGTAGCACTAATCCTATTAATACTTTTGCTGCTTTCCTCAGTATATTGCCTCGCACACTAAAGGTTGTCAGTAGACTCAAAAGCATCATTTCATTGGCTTGGAGCACCCCAAAATAGCGGCGGGCAAGATACATTTCTGAGGCCGCTTGTAGGTTGCGATGAAATAGTTTTCGCCGACTCGAATTTCGTGTCACCTGTCTTGCATGGTGAGTCCGTAAACCACCACGTGGAGCATGGTGATGTAAGATGGGAGTTGATTCATCACACACCATAACCGCGCCGCTGAGATAAACTCGCATTCCTAAATCACCGTCTGCTCGAGGAAGATGATCATAGGCCATATCAAAAAGACCACTTGCAAATAGGACTTCCCGACGAATCATTGTATTATTTGTTGGAAAAACATCACTGGCTCGAATACGGTCTGTTTGTATCGATTTAGCAGACAAGGGTGGTTCAAATACAACACCAGATGATACCTCCGCTCGAAACTCATGCAATCTTGTTAAATGATGCTCAATAAAGTTCGAGGTAATCTCAACATCATCGTCTATAAACAAAATATAATCGCCGCTAGAGTGCTGTAAACCTAAATTGCGTGAGCTGCACTGACCAGCCTGATTGAGATAGAATAATTTTATGGGTAAATCTGTGAAATCTTGAATTAAGGCCATGTCTCGTTGCCTAATTGGAGTTTGGTCTACGATGATAATTTCAAATGGCTGGATTGTTTGAGTACGTATCTGATCAAGTAGGACTCGCAGATAAGGATAACGCTCTACTGTAGGAATAAGAATGCTAACTCGTGCATCAGGTGGGGTATGCCCATTGACCTTATGTTGATATAACTTGACAGGCTCGATTAATATATTCTGCCGAGTTTGGATCCATGCACGAATAGCCTTTATGGGTGATACAGTTTGATTTAATGATGCTCGTATTAATCCCCAAGTCATCCAATGTTGCCCTCTAAGTTGTGAGATAAATTGAGCTTCGTCCTCAAGCGGCAGTTGAACACCGGGCTGAATTTGCCCACTTTCAACTAACTCAGGGGTATTTCTAATAAATACTCCTGCTTGAATAAAACGAATTCCCATATCTAAGGCAGCTACTTCCAATGACCGATAGACTCGCTTTATACCCCCAAGTTGATTTAGCACATCTGTCAATATCAGACACGCATTCAACGACAATCGCCATGAGGTTGCCTCTTGGTGAGGATTTGGGTCACAATTCATCATCCATATAGGGTTTACATAATTCAATAGATTGGGTAATCCCCCCATACCTAGCTTTAGTCCCGCGTGCCATACGTGCCCCGGTCCCTCTAGGATATGTTGAATTACTTCTGGTCGCGGGGTTCCTGCTGAATCTCCCCAGAACAACCATGCCTTGGCTCTTGTTTTGTGGAGATGCTCGTCAATGAAATTCTGCACTGCCATAGGAGATGGCGCCACTGCCCAAACTTGACCCAATGGCCATAGGGGAGCGGTGCCTTTCCCAAGCCAAATAAGCTCGACAGACTGTGCCAAGAGCATGATTTCCTTATCTTTTCTCACTTTCTAGGGCAATAGCTATCTCAGCTTTTTCAGGGATACTCCTAAGCCATTCAGGGTATTCCCACTCCGCCGGTTGAAGTAGTAGGTGACAGCGCCCTCTATGTGCGATAGGTTCAGGATTCTCTAGTGGAAAGGCTTCTTTCATATACCATGCTCTATAACCAGCCTCACCGCACCAGCGGAGAATACGGGTCGTATTTTCTTCCATAGAGATTTCTGGATTAGCATGGACTTCGACCAAATACCGGGTTTTATTATGGCTAGCACACTGCGAGCTCCCTTGAACCACCAACGCCTCCGCGCCCTCAACATCAATTTTGACTAAATTAGGGATGAGGCCATAACAAGTGCATAGATCATCAATAGTTGTTGTCGTTGCTTCTAAAGATTTGTTGAGAGTGGAAGCAGTGATTGCATGGCTTTTGTACATACTTCCTGCTGCTCCAACATCTACTGTCCAGAGACGTACGGTTTCATTGCTATGGTCGCTGACAAAGGCACACACAAAGTGAACATGAGCTGAAAGATGATTAGTTATGAAATTCTCGGCAGCTATACTTAATGCCATCGGATTTGGATCGACAAGAACTAGGTTACGCACAGTTGATGAAAACGTTGTTAGTAGGGCTGTGAGCCCTAAGTTGGCACCAATATCAAATACGACCTCTGAGCGTAGAGCTAAGGCAACGAACCATGCATCATCGTAATCAATTCGATCGCTCAGTCCAACATTTCGTAATACAAATCCTCGGTCGTGTATTTTTCGCGCGACATGGGGGAAAAATGCTTGCCGTAAGTGGTATCGACACATAGAAAGTTGATAACGTAGTTGTTTTTGCCATCTCTTTGGCATTTGTGCACCTTAATCCGTTTTTGCCAGAATGACTTTACAAACGACCAGTCGAAATTTGCCATTGGATTCACGTGGCACTTTATCCACCTCTTCAAATTGCACATTAACTTTCCCCATACGATCATACAACCGTTTGAGAATAAGATTTTTGTGGTTTTCGTGGAAGTCTCTCGCAGGAACATATAAAATTCGTACTTCGTTAATTTGTTCTTGGACTACCTGTGCCTCAACGATAGGGAGACCAGAAAACAAGGGGTTAAAATACCAAACTCGATGACCTTCAGGCGAAATCAACATATCAGTCTGCCGCCCTTCAATGCGGCTAATTTGTGGGTAGGCAAATTCGGAAGTATTTGAAGATACAGCTTTAACGGAGCCTCGATCGCCTACTTCGTAACGAATAAGAGGCATATCTGGATTTAGCAATCCAGTACAAATAAAGCGCCCGACTTCGCCTGATTTTGCGGGAACATCAATTTCGTCTTGGAAAACTTCTATAATGCCCATTTCGGGCCAAATATGCAATAAATCAGCCCCGGTATTCGGATGCTCACTAGCGCAAGCCACTAATTCCACCATACCATACGTTTGGCAGGTCCGACAATTTAACCCCCATTCGATAATTTGACGTTGCCACGAGTTCAATCCCTCTGCGTTGGTGACCACTAATTTCAATGTTGGCGGTGATAATAGGCCTAGTTCATGAATTTGCTGAGCCAGATAAGTGATTGAGGCAGTGTAGGCGACTATGTTGGTAATCTTATGTTGATTAATGGTATTCAAATAGACTGGAGCCGTATGGCGACTAATATGGTTGGTTGAAAAATAAGTTTGGTGAAGTGCATAGTTTTTTACCCAGTACGGGGGGTGACTTGCCTGAGCCTTAATTACTAATTGCCCTCCCATTGTGGCCCACGGCTCGTAACGACTTACCCCATGCCAGCGTCGTGTACGGGCCTCAAATATGGCATAACTCATGATGTTGGTCTCACGACTCAGCCACACTTTGAGAGGGGTGCCTGTAGTGCCACCTGTGCGATCTGCAAGTAATGCTTTGACAGATTGGTCATCTGCAATAAAAGCTTCTGGATTGGCGCGGATATCCTCTTTTTTTAAAATCGGCCAGTTTTCAAGAATTTCCCAAGAAGCTTTGTCTCCCAATCGACGACGGTCTGACCATTGGCGCTTGTAATAGGGTACCTGTGTTGCTGCACGATGTAAGATAGATGCCATTCGGTCTTCTTGGTAACATTTCCACTGTATTGCTGACCATTTATCCCGATCAAGGATTTCTGTTACTAGGGCTTCTGCTCGCGAGCTATATCGCTGGTGAGCTAATGCTACTCCGCGTCCAGTGGCTATTAAATCGCGCATAAACGAGGGTGAACGATGATATAGTGGCAACAAGCGGTTTATCATTTTGTTATTACCTCTTCAAGGAGATTTTCCCATTGAGGCAAGACCACCGACCAATCAAATTGCTCCGCTTTTTTTCGACCAGCATCAGAAAGTTTCTCTGCTAGGTTTGGCTCATCCAAAATCCGCTTGACCGCCTTTACCATCTGATTTGAATCGTCAGCCGGTGTGAGGAGTGCGTCTATTTCATCGGTGAGAAGGTAGGGAATCCCTCCCACAGCTGTACTGATGACGCATAAACCGCAGGCCATTGCCTCGATTACGCTAATGGGAGTGTTATCTATACGAGTTGTATTTAGAAAAATATCACCTTGTGCGAGCAACTTTGGGACCTCATGTCGGGGCACGCCTCCTACCAACTCAAGGTGTTCATATATACCCAAATCCTTTGCCATTTGCTCAACTGCTTCTCGTGAATTATCTCCCTTGTCAGGGCCTATCATTGTTAATGTCACATTGGGTATATCTTGAGCCAATTTTTCTAGGACTTTCAAAGCTAGCATTGGATTGTACATTTGATGAAAAGCCCTTAGCCAGATGAGGGTGGGTTTTGGTTTAACTCTTTGGCGATATGCATAAAAACTAATCTCTAAAGGGTTAGGCAATACACGGAGTTCCCCATGATAATATGGTTGCATCTTTTCCTTTAAATAGACAGATGGTGTAGTGACTACCTTGGCATGCTTTAACAAGTTTCCAACACGTTTAGGATGGGATACCGCGAAATCTGGTAACCCACCGCCATGCAAGGTCAAGACATAGGGTTTTGACAGTCGACGGAGTAACCATATGACTGCCTCGGCCCATCGGAAGGCCATCCCACTAAAGATATCTACTTGCGCGACCTGATAATTATGACGTTGTATCCAAACCGTCATAACCATATCTAACAACCGACCAAGGCGATTGACACGATGGGAGGTCGTAGATACTTGCCAACCTGCAGCACACAGTTGTTCAGCTAAATCTTCTGTTACAGCGCGGTTAAAGCCCGATTCCGACAGGAAATTGCCGACTAAGAGTACAGCTTTCTTATAAGTTTGGTGGTTAGGGGTTTGATTCAATGCTATGTTTCTCTGGTTTGATAAGCTTAAACTGAGCAAACGCCACGCCAAAAATAAAAGGAATGGCGACAATTCGGGTTGCATTGATATACATATTAATAAGAGACCATAAACTGAAGCCCATAATTAAAGCTCTTTCTTGAAAACCCTGCGCCCTGAATATTGCCTCAATCCATTTTGAGCCGATCAATAGCATCGCAATAAGCCCTAAAACCCCATGCTCGGCCAATAAGCGGCTATATTCATTATGGGCGGCAGTTTCAAAACCAACGATGTTAGTAATTTTGGACTTTGAAAGCCCCACTCCCACTCCGAATGGATTCCTTTTGAACAACTGTAATTCAGCATTCATGATAATTCCTCTACGGCTGTCGGCTGGGTCTTGGAAGCGCTCTCTCAGTTGATTATCGGTGTAGTTATCCAGAATCGGAAATAAATACTGGTACGCTAATAATAATATAAATAATAAGATCAATATAACAAGTAAATGACGTCTAAGTAAGTGCGCTGCAATGACGAAAATAACTACCGTAGCTGAAAATATCCCGCCGCGAGAAAAGGTAAGAAGAGTTTGACCTGTAATCCAAATTACTAGAAATATCCATAACAATTTCATTTTTTTGTTTTCAAACAATAATACTATTAAAATAAATATAGCAGTAATTGCCAGACTGAATGATGCTGACACCTGATTTGGCCCAAAACCGCCACTTGCCTGCCAGTTTGACTCTGTTGTCCATGTAAGGTTTTCATTGGTTAATAGCCCATAAAGTGCATAAACGCCCATGGAAATTGCTGGTGCTATAAGACATATTAGAAATAATTTGAGGTTTTTTGAGTTAATCGTAACTTCAGAAAAAAACCAAATGCTCATTGCAAGCACAATAGGCCCAGAAAGATTTGCAGCCAATAATTCCCGTACGTCAAAAAAGTCACCGCTTGAGAGCGTTAGGAATGCGGCGGGCATAAGCATCATTAGATACCCAAATACAAATATAGGCATTTTGATAGACCTGTACCGGAAAATTTCGATGATCAGAGTGAGTAGAACGAGGTATTTGCCAGACTCCCAAAAGATAATACTATGAGTAGCTCTCCAGAAAACCTCAGACCCTGCGACATAAAACAAAAAAGCTGTTACATAGGTTTTATTTGGATACAGCAATACCCGTGTTAACCCTACGGCAAAAATCGTGATATAGATGGGGCGTGCGAAAGAGGGAGCAACAGACACTAATATACCTAGCCCAAAATGGGCTATTAGCACAGCAATTACGACCAAATCGGAGTCAAGACGATTCAAGGAAGGGATTTGAGTTTTGGCGTCAATTTGGGCATGTGGGCTTAACGTGCGTTCGGCCATATCAGATCTCCAATAATTTCCTTACTGCTTGCAAGTAAGATGTGTAGCTAAATTCACTAGCAAAGCTCATGGCTCGGCCAGACTCCTCTTTCCAAACAGCGGGATACCGCAGATAATACTGAATTGCTTTTACAAAGCTCTCAATTTCAGTTGGTGTAAAAAACCGCCCTGCCTGTATCTTATTCAAATAATGTCCAATACTACCAACATTACCCGCCAAGGGTACTACTCCGTATGCCATTGCCTCGCTCAAAACTTTAGGCCAACCTTCTGTATCACTTAACAAAAGAATAAAGTGACCTTTCCCATAAAACTCGCCAAGCAGAGGACGTGGCAATCCCCCATGGAACTTTACCCAATTCTCTATGCCTAGTTCTTGCGCTGATCGCTGAAACTCCAGTTGGTTTTTGCCCTCACCTATCAGGTCTAATTGGAAGTTTACCCCAGCATCACGTAGGAAAATTGCTACTTGAAGGACTCGGTCGATCCCTTTGGGCTTTATCATATTTCCAACGAATAGCAATCGTAGAGGGGTTGCCAATTGTTTTAAATCCCCTAGTTTTTCGCCCTCAATCAGTTCTTCATCTGTTAAACACGGATTATGGAAAGAATAAACATGCTGGCTTTGATTAGGCCACTCACCGTTTACGGTGACTTTTGAACGTGGCAGATTTAAATTAAGCCATATGCGTTGAAAGGTATAGGACAAGGCTTCACGTTTTCTAGGTTCCCAAGTTCCGGCATATTTTACCCATCGTTTTGTAGGATGATGTACTACTGTGAGCAGTATAATGGCTATCAAGGGAATATTTGCCGGACATCGCACATGAATTACATCTGCTTTCTGGATTTCTCTCAAAATGGTACTAACATAAAGTGGAGTCGTCCGCAAAATATTGAGTTTTTCACGTAGAGTCGTTCCGCCCGTAGGTGGTAGAGGAACAAGTTGAATATTGGGGGCGTTATACGGAAGCTCACTGGAAGGGGCGGGTTCATCATGCAAACATCCGATATGCCTAACTTCATCGAATAGTGTCGCTAAGATGCTCAACTCTCGTGCAGTTGCACCGTGCCCGACTATCATTCCGTTGTTCCGGTGGTGCGACATATTGGAGATAATTAGCAGTTTCATATGCTCTCATCTTTGCCCAAGCATTGGGCATAAACTGCATACCATTGAGGCATGACATGTTGAATATCGAAATATTGTGCAACGATTGCTTGGCCGTGCTCACCACGCTTTTTTCGTTGTTCTGGCGAAATACTTAATAATTCGTTGAGAGCTGTCACAAATTCATTGTCGCTTCCAACAGAAACGAATTTTTCTACTCCCAATTCATCTAGCCTTTTTGAGATGCCCCCCACGAGAGTGCTGACTATTGGCAACCCTGCACTTAGATATTCAATTAGCACTAGTGGTCCAGATTCAGAACGCGAGGACATCAGCGCAAAATCACATCCTTTGATTAATGCCGGAACGTCCGTACGCGCGCCAGTGAAAGTTATTTTATCCGTGAGTCCCAACTCGCCTATTTGGGTACGACAATATTGGGCATAGATTGGGTCAGAATCAGCCCCTATTAGTAGTAAATGGAAGGGATACTCTACTTTGACTAAAATAGGCAATAGGAAATCAACAGCTTTTTCAAAACGTATGCCACCCACCAATACTCCAATGGGAACTTCCGCGGGTAGATTAAAGAGAGATCGTACATTTGAGGGTGTCGAATCAAAAATGCGCCGCAATTGCAGTGCATTATCAATAACAGTGGTCTTGTGCGAGGGAATACCAGCCTTCTTCGCCCAAGATATTTGCCGGGAATAAACAGCAACATAGCATGATAAAGAATATTTTCCCCATAGGCGAAACCAAAGAGGGATAGATGGGTCATTTTCAATTCCAAAGTGATCGTGCAATATATATGGTAGATTTCTTCTTATTAATTGGAAGGTTTTCAAAAACGTTACAAACGAAAGGCTTGATCGCCCGTGAACATGGAGGATATCTACTAAATTTGCAAGTTGGGCAAAACGCCTCATAGGTTGTATATCGAATCGATAGCGCCGTTGAAGGATATATAGGTGGATTTCCGAGTCTAACTGGCTTGCTAAGTCAGTGCGATTTCGTGTCACACAAACAGATACCTGATAGCCATCTTGAAGCGTGGCATTAGCAATTTCGACTAACATACGCTCTGCGCCGCCAGGAGCAAGACTATCAATGACATGCATTATATGAATTGGCGACATGAAAATATCACCCCGGTCTGTATATTAAGAAACCATCAGATCTTATTTCGCTTTTCCTAAATGTTTTTATTATAATTTGAGATGGAATATTAAAGAAACAATCAAACTGTCATTGAAAGTACAAATGGATCAGTCTATTGTTCAACGAGAAATTGTTGTTCAAGATCTCACTCAAATTGCTATTGTACACCAAGCGGCATTCCCAGATAGTGCCCTAACCGGATTAGGTCGCCAAACGATTCAACGTTACTACTATTGGCTGTTGTCAGGCTCACACCCCCTAATAATTGCACGTGGAGTTGAGGTGGATGGTAAAATAGCGGGTTTTATTTTTGCAGGCAAATTTCAGGGGGCGACCACAGGATTTGTTTTGCGAAACAAGTTTTTTCTTGCTTTTTCTGTTTTTTTCCACATTGGCTTGCTTCGTAAACCGATTTTCCGCCGACGGCTGCGGACGGGATTAAGGCTGTTGCGCTATCGGTTACTAAAAAAACCCTTGCCTCGAGCAGAAATATCAGGTCATCCTGAATCATTAAAATTTATGCACATTCCATATTGCAGTGTCCTAGCCATCGCTGTTGACCCAAATCAACAACGTGAAGGATTGGGATGGTCTTTGATGAAGTACGTAGAGAGAATAGCTCACGAAAAGCATTATTTACAAATGCGTTTAACTGTTTTTGAGCACAACAAATCGGCAATCCAGTTTTATCAGAAGCATGGGTATCAAGTATTTTATCAAGATGGAGAATATCTTGTTTTAGGTAAAAACTTGGTACACTAAGCATGGTTATATTTATTCGGAAGGAGGCCTATTGACTAATTTTGCAGGGACTCCTACCAGTACACCATCACTCTCGGCATTATTTACTACTACTGCCCCAGCTCCAATCCGTACATTATTTCCAATCTGAACTGGCCCAATGATTATGGCATTAGCGCCCAAGTCAACATTATCCCCGATTTTAATATCTCCTAAATTTAGTCGTTTGCTTGCCCCAATACAGTTGCCCCCAGTTAGAATCAAGTTATGGCCTGCTATAGTATATTTGGAGACTACAACACCCAGTGTGGGATGCAGCACGACCAATCCCGGACCAATTTCAGCCTCATAGTGAATTTCACAGTTTCCACGCCAAGGCCGTGTTAAGAATAAAAGTGGAGATATTGCTAAACGAATTATTTTCCATTTGTTGCCAAATATAAGGTAACAAAAGCGGTCAACGCGATAACTGCAGACCACCCAAAAAGCACTAGTGAACCAGATCGTAAACCATCGCCACCAATGATGATTTATTATGAAGCCTACCTCATAACCAAGGTGGCTCAATTGCTCAAAAGGGCGCGGTTTCATGGGGCAATTCTCTTTTAGCAATATCCTCTGCCAACAGATTGCCACTCAAGCGATGGTAATCTAGGGCTTGAGCGGGTGTGCCACAGGCGGGGAGTCCTTCTATAGCGAATTTATGAAACGATTTTCTTTCTAGAAGATTTAAGCGTACAAGAGCATTTAGAAGAAAATCTCCCAATCCCCCAATAGGAGCATGGTCATCCAGAACGTAAATCGCTGGACATTCTGCCACCGTAACCATTAACCATTCATCGTCCACTCGGTTCAACCACGCCATATTTACCACTTTGAGGCGAATGCCTCGTATTGCTAAAATATCGCTTGACAAAAGTGCCTCGTGCAGCATTACTGGGCCGTAGGCAAATAAGACAGCATCCGCCCCATCGCGTAGAATTGCACCACGGCCCACTTGGCATTGATAATCTATTGGTAGGGCAATTAAGCGGGGTGACGGCCCAATTGCCAAACGAATCATAACGCTTTCAGATGTTTGGTTGATAGCATAATCGACCATGAGGCGAGTTTCAGTGGCATTTCCCGGTTGAACAATTACCATGTTGGGCAGTGCTCCAAATAAGGAAATATCTCGGATGCTCTGATGGGATCTTCCTGGCCCCGCTGGAATTAATCCTGCAAAATTGCAACCATAAATGATTTTGCGTTTTTCAGTAGTGGCATTATAGATTTGCTCGTTAGCACGTGCGGCAAGAAAGCTGGCAAACGAATTGACTACTGGCAACAAGCCTTGTGAGGCGATACCCGCTGCCATCGAAACCATGTCTTGTTCCGCGATACCATTTTCAACAAATCGCGCTGGGTAGGCTGCCTCAAACTCCCGAATTTTGCAGTCAATCGCAAGGTCAGCATCCAAAACAACCAAATCTTTTCGTTTGGCCCCAATTTCTACCAGTGCCTCGCCGTAGGCTTTGGTGACATATTCATCGGATACCGTGCTAGTTGTTTTAGGTTCGGGGGATACGCTTTCTAAGGTGACAGGCTCTAACCCCGCCTCTTGCAGGCGTTCATTAATTCTCAATAGCACTTCTCGATAGGCGGCAGTAAAGGCCTCATCATCTGGTGCACCTGCGTGCCAAGGATATAACCCTCCGTTGTTGGCTAGGGCAAACGGGTGTTCCATAAACGACACCCCGCGCCCCTTGATGGTATCGGCAATCAGGATTTTGGGGCGGTCATGAATGTTCGCAAAATCTTCAAAAACTTGGGCGAGGGCTGCGAAATCATGCCCGTCACACCGCGCTACCTGCCAGCCAAATGCTGCAAATTTGGCCTCAAGGTCGCCAATGTTGATAATCTCGCTCACTAATTTATCGGACTGGACTTTATTGTTATCCACAATCACGGTGAGGTTGCCGATGTGTTGATGGGCCGCTGTCTGAAGCGCCTCATAATTTTGGCCCTCTTGCCATTCTCCATCCCCTGTCAAAACAAAAACCCTGCTCGGAAGGCCCTTCAATCGTTTGGCCCATGCCATACCCTTGCCTTTGGAAATTCCCATGCCTAGAGAACCAGAATTGGCTTCTATACCGGGTATACCGACATCAGGGTGCCCATCTAAGCCACCCAAGCGGCGCAGTTTCAAAAATTTGTCAGTGGGAATGATGCCAAGTGAAAACAAAACGGCATATAAACCGGGGACATCATGGCCCTTAGAAGAAAAATAAATATCACGGTCAGGGTCGGTGAGACCAATTTGTACTGTATTCATGACATGATAATAAAGCCATACGACAATATCCATCGCGCTGAGGCTTGACCCCAAATGGCCTGAACCAGCCCGTTTGACCCCTGCCAAGGTGTTTGCCCGGCACATATCTGCAATCAGGTTTAGCTGTTCAAAAAGGTCAATTTTTGAGGCCCATATACGGTCAAATTCCGTTTTGGGAATCAGGCTAATTTCAATGGTTTGGGGGATGATGTGAATATCTTCTGCACCGATGGTCGGTAGATTGCTCATGAGGAAGTCTCCGCTTGGTAAGGGGAATGCGCGAGGGCAGGCAGGGTTGCATCCCCTCGCCGTATTAACTCTTCTGCGTATCCCCAATCATACTCATCATTAATGTCAAAACCTTCGGTGTCGCTGGTCAAAAAAGGCGTGAGGATTTCCCCGGCAATCGAATCTTGCTCAAAAACGACCCGTGACCATGCGATTTCAAGACTGGCGTTCTGAATATAGACTTTGGGCAATGCTTGATATGGCGTGCTGTGCCACGGCACCCCGATGGGATTCAATAAAAGCGGTGTCATACGGTTGCCCCGTATCACCCACATTTTACCGGGGTGTTGTTTGCATTTTTCAACTGCTCGCAATGAATCCACGCCCTCTGCTGCCAAAAACTGTGCCCATGCCCGTTGAATAGTCTCGGCTTGGCGAAAAGGGCTGGTGGGGCGCAAGATACTAAACGCATCAAACGAGCGCCCCTCGTCTTTAAGGCGATGTAAGGCATAGCGTAGCCATTCAATATCAGGTGATTTGTCGCCAGCATACTCGGATGGGCGTAAAAATGGCACTTCTGCCCTATAATGACGGGCGATATTTGCGATTTCAGGCCCATCGGTCGAGAGAATAATCGCTGAAAAAATGCCACTGTGTTGCGCCGCCGCGATGGTATAAGCCAATAAAGGGTGGCCTGCAAGCGGGCGGCTGTTTTTGCCTTGTACCCGCTTAGAGCCAGCACGGGCAGGAATAAGTGCGACAATGGTTGGGGTCGTTAGCGTGGTCATAATTGGGCCGGGTCAATGTTAAGATAGACATCTTTGAGGTTGGAGTAGATGTCGAGCGCCTCAGTGCCAGGTTCGCGGGTGCCATTCCCCGATTGCTTAACCCCACCAAATGGCATATGCGGTTCGCTGCCATACGTCCCCGCATTGACCACCACCACCCCCGTCTGCACTTTGTCACAAAATCGTATGGCACGGTGCAGGTTGCATGTGTGAATGCAGGCAGTTAGCCCATAGGGGGAATCGTTTGCCAGCGCCAACGCCTCTTCAAAATTCTGTACTCGATACAAAATAGCAATCGGCCCAAACAATTCGGTGCAAGAAATTTCGGCGGTAGGACTGACATTCTCAATCAACGTCGGGGAGAGGTAAAAGCCGGCGCGGTGAATTGAATCCATTAGGCGTTCTCCTCCATGCAAAATAACTGCCCCTTGCGTTTTGGCACGCTTAATCGCCTTTAGCATGTTATTTAATTGACCCTCATTAATCACCGGGCCGAAATCGTCTTCATCCGTTGCACCAATTTTCAGACGGCGGATTCGCTCAATGAGCATTTCACGGAATTGGTCGTAGACGGAATCAAAAATCAAAATGCGGCTGCCCGATGCACAGCGTTGTCCCGCATTACTAAAGGCGGAAAGTGTCACCCATTTGCTGGCATTTTCCAAATCAGCATCGTCGCAAACCACCAATGGATTTTTACCGCCTAGCTCCAATGAGATTTTGGTAAGGCGCTCCCCCGCAAGCCGTTGAATAATTCGCCCAACCTCGGTTGACCCGGTGAAGCTAAGGATGCCTACATCGGCATGTTCAACTAAGGGCTGTCCGGCTTCCGGGCCAAAACCTTGCACAATATTCAGCACTCCTGACGGCAACCCAGCTACCTGTGCGATTTCCCCGAAAATCCATGCAGTGGCAGGCGTATCCTCAGCCGCTTTCAAAATCGCCGCATTGCCACAAATGAGCGCCGGAAAAACCTTCCATGCAACATTGGCAATTGGCGTGTTGGCGGCAATAATTAGCCCCGCGATGCCGACGGGTTGGCGCACCGTCATCGCGTATTTGTGGGCCGTGCCACTGGTGGTGGTTTTTCCGTATAATCGCTGCCCCTCACTGGCATAAAACAAGCCACATTGGATTGCCCCACCCGTTTCGCCAAACGCATCTTTATGGGATTTGCCCGTTTCGGCGGCGACAATTTGGGCGATTTCGGCTTGGTGGGCCATCATGCCCATCACTATTTTATGTAATAACAAGCCGCGCTGCACGGGTGGGGTATCTGCCCATTGAGGTTGAGCGCGTTTAGCTGCCAGCACTGCATTTTCAATATCGGCCTTGCCAGAACGGGCCGATTGACATAACACTGAGCCATTGGCAGGATTTATTTTGTCAAACCATGCGCCTGTTTGGGCAGGCTGTTGTTTGCCATCAATCCAATTGGGGATTCTTTCAGGGATATTGATTACCATGCCGTCCATCCGCCATCTACCACCAAATTTGAGCCTGTCATGTATGAGGAGGCACCCGAAGCCAAGAAAATAATTGCCCCATTGTATTCGTCTTCATTCGCCATTCGCCCTATTGGCATGTGAGCACAATAATTGGCGAGAAATTGGGCATCCTGATGATTGAAAACCCCAGCCAATGAGAGCGTGTTGACACGCACGCCTTGTCTGGCCCAATAGGTTGCTAGATAACGAGTCAGATTGAGCAGGGCCGACTTTGAAATAGAGTAGCTCACTGGTTTAAAAAATGGCTCGCCGTTTTTGGCCCGATACTCATAAATCTCTTGGCGCGGGGATACCAGCCCGTAAATTGAGCCGATATTGATGATTGACCCTCGCCCTGCCGCTGCCATTTGTTCGCCAATGATTTGGCAGCAGAGCATCGGGCCTTTAACGTTGACCTCCATTACCTGGTCAAATGAGGCTTCGGGATAACTTTCAAATGGGCCATTTTCTTCAATCGGGGCATTCGGTGGGGAATCGAGAGCGGCATTGTTGATGAGGACATGCGGAGTGCCCCATTTTTGATTTACTTGCCGAAGGGCATTCACAATGGAGTCGTGCTGTGTGACATCTACTGCATGAAATGACAAAACGTCTTCATTTGGGGTATCGGGAAATCGTTGCGCAATCCATTCAACATCTACTCGCCTATCAAAGATTGCGACCTTCGCGCCTTGCTCAATGAGGGTTAAGGTATATTGTCGCCCCAATTGACCCATCCCGCCTGTAATGATGACAATTTTATCTTGCACACTAAACAGGTTTTTCATGATGCCGTTGCTCGCTTGATGATCCGTTCAAATAAATCGCACACTTCGCGCACTGCCCCAAAACCTCCGGGTTTCTCCGTGCGATAAAGCGCATAGGGCAGCACGTCTTCATGGGCATCTTGCACCACCATCGGTAATCCGACCACTTGGAGACAAGGCAGGTCATTGATGTCATTACCCAAAAAAGCCGTTTGCGAAAAGGATGTATCAAATTCATTGATGATGGTAGCTAAGGCAATATGTTTATCTTCAATGCCTTGTATACATCGGATATTAAGTTTGCGGCTGCGGACAGTTACCACCGGATTGACTTCACTCGAAATAATCACTGACATCACCCCTAACGAATCCAATTTACGTAGACCTAGTCCATCGCCCCGCCAACAGCGCACACTTTCCGTGCCATCCTCTGCGACATAAACTGTATTATCGGTAAATACCCCGTCAAAATCAAAGGCGATTAACCGAATATTGGGAACAAGGGCCTTTATCTCGTTATGCGCCATTTAGAATCTCAAAGGTGATGTTGTCGTCTTCATCCAAGTCTTGTAGTAGGGTGCGCCCAATGATTTTATCCATTTCATAAGGAGGCAGGCCATCGCCGGGGGACTTGATGGCAATATCTTCAGGGCGCAGCATTGTTCCAGCCAGCAATGGGCGGGCTGCCACTAATTTTTTGCGCATTTTGGTCAGCGGGTCGATTTCGCTCGGATAAGTACGTTTCACGCCATCGCCAAACGCGACATGCGTGCGTCGCAAATCTCGTACCATCTTACGCAAGCCGATCGGCTCCAATGAAAAAGCCTGATCTGTGCCCTTCCATGTATGATTCAACGTAAAATGTTTTTCTATAATACGTGCCCCCAAAACATAGGCCGCGACTGCCATCGCAATGCCATTGTCATGAGCCGAAAAACCAATGACCGCATTCGGAAAACGATCTCGAAATGTGCGAATGACCTGCAAGTTCAATTCTTCAAATTCCGCAGGATAGCCAGAAGTGCATTGTAAAATCGCCACCTGCGGATTAATGGGCATAATAGCATCATAGGCACGTTGCACATCCAGCATTGTCGCGCCACCGGTGCTGATAATAAGGGGTTTTTGAAAATAGGCGACATGTTTTAGCAAGGGGATGTTGATAATGTCACCAGAGGCGATCTTGAAAATTGGCATATCCAATTCTGCCAAAAAATCAGCACTAGCAAAATCAAAGGCCGTTGCAAAAAAGGTGATGCCAATTTCTTGGGCATACCGTTTTAGCTCGGTATATTCCCTGATCCCAAATTCCAAGAACTCTCGATGTTCACCATACGTTTTGCCATAACTATTGCGGTGCTCGTAGGGTTTGTTATACATCGCGCGGGTATATAGAGTATGGTTTTCTCGTTTTTGGATCTTAACAGCGTCTGCCCCGCACTCTTTAGCGACCTGAAACATTTCTTTGCATTTTTCTAGGTCACCTTGATGATTGTGCCCAATTTCGGCGATAACATAACAAAAACTTGTATCATCAATGTAGGTTGACCCTAGGTGGATACTGCGCTGCATTGATTTCACCATTCCTAAGAAGTAGACGCCTAAAGGCAATTTTCTGAGTTGATTTTATCAATTTTTGTAAATAATAAAATCCTCAAATAGTATAATATAGCTTATAATGATCCTGAAAATCTTAAAGATTCGTTGAGGAAATTAACATATGTTTATTCGGCAGGGTGGGAATCGCGAGGAATTTGTGGTAGATAGCCGATTTATTTCCCGTACCTCAATTTTCTCAACCCATTGGCTTCTGCGTAATATGCTTATGACACGCCATTATGCAAACGGATCTTTACTCGACGTGGGGTGTGCAACTAAGCCATATCAGGCTATATTTCCTGATGTGACATATTATGTCGGCGCAGATTGGCCGAAAACATTGCATGATAATAATAAGATAGATGTATTTGCTGATATTAACTCTCTGCCTTTTCCTAGCGAAACATTTGATGCTGTTCTTTGCACTGAAGTTCTAGAACACATAAATAACCCTAAGATGGCGCTAGCAGAAATATCCAGAGTTCTGAAGTATAATGGTTTTTTAATACTTTCTGTGCCATTTCTCTACCGTATTCATGAAGAACCCCATGATTATTATCGTTATACCCCATTTGCCTTAGAAGATTTATTTTCGCATCAGTCTTTAGAACTTTGTCATTTATGGCCGCGCGGAGGTATCTTGAGCGTTTGTCTAGACATAAATTTGCGTTTTGTAGGGGGACTTGCCAAACAAGGTATTGATAAGCTTAAAGTTCTTCCACATTGGATTCGTGAGCCCCTTCTATGGATATTTGTTAATTTGCCCCAATATTTTAGCAAAACAATGATCTTTTTCTTACATAATCGGTTTCCTGCTTTGGCAAATCGACTAGATTCAGCGGAACATTTTACACTTGGATATGTGGTAGTATGCAAAAAACAGATGTAGATTAAAATAATAACACTTGCTGTAATTTCCATAAAATAGAGGCCATTATAGTGCTAACTGCTACATTCAAATCTCATCTAAAACGAACACTACAGTCAGATGTGTATGTCGGGATTTACCGTTGGTTACACCACATTCGTAAACTCCATCAACCTCTTGCCACTCAGTCAGATTATCTCAAGACCTTTATAGATGTATTTGGGATTTCGAGATCTAAAAACCCTACTGCTCGTAGCGAAATATTGATGCTCTCGCTAGTGAATACAGGGCTTTTCGCGAAATTTGATGGCTTACTGGCAAAGGCCTTTGCGCTAAAAGGATTTAATCCCACAGTTATTTGCAGTCGTGATCAAAAGACTGCACGTTATATACGATTATTTGGTGTAAAAAACATTGTTTATTGGGATGATCTTGTAGCAAAATATGCCGCACCTGAAAATGAACTTGAAGCGGCTGTCAAGAATCTTGTGCCTCGTAAGCTTACGCCCCAAGAAATCAAAGAAATGTTTTTTCACGAGGTTGCAGTTGGTCGGCATGCTCTGTCATGGACATTGAGGCGGCTATTTTTGGGGCATCCTGATTTGAACAACCCCCAAGTTTGGGATCTGTTTGTTGAGCAGTTGAAAGTCGATGTACAGGCAGTGTTGGTTATGGAGAATTGGCTGCGGGAATATAGCCCTGCAATTCTCATAATGCGTGACCCTGGCTATGTGCCAAATGGAGCCATTTATGAGACTTCTCTTCGACACGGAGTGGATACAATTGAATATGCCATCGGTCAAAAAACTGGCACATTTGTTTTTAAACGCTATTCTCTTGAAGAACGTTGGACACGCTATCTCTCAATATCTCGTATAACATGGGAAAAAATTCGTGATGAGCCATGGACACCTGAAAAAGACCAAGCTCTCCAAACCGAGTTTGAGGGACGCTATCATCCTGATTCCAAACTAGATATTCGGTTTATCCAGACAGGAAAAAAGCTGAAATCTACTGACGAAGTGATTCAGCAATTGGGTCTTGATCCAAACAAAAAAACAGCGGTGGTATTCTCGCATGTAGCTTTTGATGCAGCCTTCTTCTCTGGTCAGGATTTATTCGAGGATTTAGAAGATTGGTTTATCCAGACCGCACAAGCAGCGTGCCAAAACCCAAATCTTAATTGGATTTTGAAGTTGCACCCCGGCAACCTGGCAAAAGTTGGCTTTGCCAAAGGATTTGAAGAACCAGAATTAATTAAGTTGCGATTAATCGACCCGCTACCTGACCATGTGAAAATTTTACGTGCCAATACAGATATCAATACCAGATCCTTGCATCCTCTAATTGATTATGGATTGACAGTACGTGGCACAATCGGTTTTGAGCTACCATGTCTTGGGATTCCAACAGTGATTGCTGGGACTGGTTATTATAGTGGTTATGGTTTTACGATAGATGCTCAGACTCGTGAGGGCTACCTCAATATCTTGGCTCGATTGGACACAATACCACCGTTAAATGATGAACAAATATTATTGGCGAAAAAACATGCCTATTGCCTTTTCGTTGAGCGCCAAACACCAGTTGATAATGTTCTAGAGTTTAAATTTACTCCTGTTCGAACCCACCACTTTTTGTCGCAAAACGTTCGACTAAAGGTGCGTTCGGCTAAGGAGCTGATGACTTTACCGTCAATGGATGGCCTGCTTCACTGGGTAACTGAAAGCACTAGCCCAGATTTGATAGTGAGACCTAGCGAGGATACCAAAATCCAATGAGTAATCTTCCCTTTCTTCGTATCGCTCCTACAAAAGGATACATTCGACTGAATATTGGTGAATTGTGGGAGTTTCGAGAGTTGTTATATTTTTTGGTCTGGCGCGATATTAAAGTACGTTACAAACAGACTATCCTAGGTGTTCTTTGGGCTATTCTCCAGCCTTTTACTACGATGGTGGTGTTTAGTTTGTTTTTTGGGAACTTGGCTCAGATACCTTCTGACGGAATCCCTTATCCGATTTTTAGTTTTGTTGCATTAGTACCGTGGGTCTTTTTTGCTAACGGCCTTAACAATTCAGCAAATAGCCTTGTCCAAAATGCTAACATGATTAAGAAAATCTATTTTCCTCGTTTACTCATTCCAACAGCAAGTAGCCTTGCCGGAGTACTTGACCTTGTCTTAGCATTGTTGGTTCTTTTCGGTATGATGGCCGCCTATGGAATTTTCCCGACAATTCGCGTGATTTTCTTACCACTTTTCTTTGTATTGGCACTAGTGACGGCCCTAGGGGTAGGATTCTGGCTTTCAGCAATGAATCTTCAGTTTCGTGATATCAAGTATGTAATGTCTTTTCTGACACAACTTTGGTTGTTTGCCACACCGGTCGCATATCCTGCGAGCCTAATCAAAAACCCTACGGTACGGTTACTATATGGCCTCAATCCAATGACTGGTGTGGTTGAAGGATTTCGATGGTCGCTATTAGATATTGGTAATTCTCCTGATGCTCTGCTTATTGTATCTGCCGGTGTATCACTATTCTTATTTGTGTCAGGCATTGCTTATTTCCGACGTTTAGAAAAGACTTTTGCAGATGTTGCCTAAGGCCAAGGAACGATGAGCCAAACTGCCATTAGGGTTATTCAATTGGGGAAAAATTATCGCATCGGGGCGCGCCAAAATAAGGCCGATACCTTACGGGATCTAATTACCCAAAGTGCTCGAGCCCCATTTCGCCGAGCAAAAGGTGTCTTGAGTGGTGAGGCGTACGGCGCCGCTGATCTACATACCACCTTTTTGGCGCTGCATGATGTGAGTTTTGAGGTTCCTTTTGGTGAAGTAGTAGGAATTATTGGACATAATGGGGCAGGGAAAAGCACTTTACTCAAGATTCTTTCTCGAATTACTGAACCGTCTGAGGGCTTTGCAGAAATTTATGGCCGAGTTGGGGCACTTCTTGAAGTTGGTACTGGATTTAACCCAGAATTAACAGGGCGAGAAAACATTTATCTAAACGCAGCGATCCTTGGCATGAAGCGGGCCGAAATCAGCCGCAAATTCGATGAAATTGTCGCTTTCGCCGAAGTGGAACAATTTATCGATACTCCTGTAAAACACTACTCCAGTGGTATGGCTTTACGACTTGGTTTTGCTGTAGCAGCCCATCTTGAGCCTGAGATATTGATCGTGGATGAGGTCTTGGCTGTAGGTGATTTAGCGTTTCAAAAAAAATGCTTAGGTAAAATGCAGGATGTTAGTATGACAGGACGTACCGTCTTGTTTGTTTCGCACAACATGCCTGCTGTGACCAGTCTTTGCTCAAGGGCAATTTGGCTGCAAAAAGGCAACTTAATTGCAGATGGCCCTTCCATAGAAATTGTTGGTCAATATACTCAAAAAACACTGGCAACTGCCAGTGTAAAATACTGGGATAATTTGGAGAATAGCCCAGGCCAGGATGGATTTAAATTAATAGCAGTGAGTTTAGTCAATGAGCACGCACAGCCAACCTCCGTAATTAATGTCGAGTGCCCTTATTACCTCAATATTGTTTATCATGTCGCCCGTCCGGATTTAACATTTCGCATTAGTGCAATTTTCAATTCGCAAGGTTCCACTGCCTTTACCTCAATCCAACCAAATGAAACCATTCACCCTCAATCTGGGTTTTATACAACCACATTAGAGATTCCGAATAATTTATTTAGTGAAAGTACCTACTCTCTAGATATTTCAGTTTTTGCCTCGAGAGGTAAAAAACAGCATTATTGCCGCGAGAAAGAAGTTGTCGCCTTCCAAGTTTATGATCAGATGCTTGGAACTTCTGCACGGGGGGATTATGTGGAGGGAATGCTAGGCTTGGTACGGCCGCTACTCCATTGGCAGCCCCCTCAACCAAGTGCAAGCCCTTCATTCCTAAAATAGGCTTGATGGATGCAATCTCATGAGTCAAATAACTTTAAGTGATCGGAATATGAGAAGTTCACTCAAAAAGTTCTCACGAGTTTCCAAACCCCAAATTCTAGGGGCACGATATGCTGAACTTCAACGCCTTTTCGATCTGTTCGGGAAGAGTGATAAAGGCATACAAGTTCTCTATTTTGGTGACTCTGTGATTGAACGAACTGCACACGAGGATATAGACAAGCGTAGCCTAGGGCAAATGCTTGTTGATGAGCTTACAGGAAAAGTAAAATCGGTTTATCTATCGCATTCGGCTTATCATTCGCAGATATACTATTATTTGGTTCTGGCTTTAACCCAACAAATGACGATGCGACCGCAGCTGGTTATTTTGCCCGTAAATCTGCGCAGTTTCTCCCCACAATGGGATCTAAATCCAGATTGGCAATTTGAAGAGGAAATCAAAGCAATTCAAAAGTTTTTACTCAACCCAGTTGCTATTCCACGCCTTCGAAAACATTATCACAAAAAACATCGCTACCAAATATTTGATCAAACTACAGTGTATTATCCTTATTCAACAATCACTCAAATTGGCGAATTTCGTCGACTGATTTCGAGCAATCCAAGTACATTTCAAGAAGAGGCTATGAGGCAACGAGAGATTTTCAACTTCCATTACATGACACCTCTTTCGATTCGGCACCCAAAGGTGAAATATTTGCAATTAGCGGTCGAACAACTAATATCGGTCGGTATCAAAGTCATCTGCTACTCTACACCCGTGAATTATAAACTTGGAGAGCGCCTTGTGGGAGAACGAGCAACGGTATTGTTAAGAGAAAACGTGGATGTAATTCGTCGGGCCACCCATTTTTACCAACAAAATAATGGATTACAGTTTTGGAACTACACATTTTTACTGGATTCAGTCTACTTTTTCCATCCAGATTTGCTAACTGAACACCTTAACCAATATGGACGACGAGAAATAGCCTCGCGTATATCACAATTGATTCTAGGCTCATGCAATTCTTAAAAGGGCATTTTATGAAAACAAAGCGTTGGTTACGTCAATTCGCAGCGCGACATGGAGTATTTATCGCCCGTTACCAGCCTGATTATGTTTATGCTTCTTGTACCAACCAAGTTTTGTCAATTGAAGATGAACTTTTTTATCAGATAGCTTGCCCTGTAATCAAGGAGGGGCGTACTTTATTAGGCTATGATCGTCTTTATGTGCTTTGGCAAGCAGTTAAGAATACTTCATCACTTCAACAAATTACCGCAGAACTAGGATCATATCGTGGAGGATCAGCATACTTCCTCGCAACTGCATTAAAGGTTTTGAATAACAGTGAACGACCTGTCCATATTTTTGATACCTTCAAAGGGCACCCTGATACGGACGTTTACCGCAAGGAAATGAGTCATAAGCCGGGCCTTTTTAGCGATACTGATTATGAATCAGTAAAGCAATATTTGTCTGATTTTCAACACTTACATATTCATCAAGGGGATATCTACGATACGTTAAAAGACCTGCCAGAAATGAACTATGGCTTGGTTCATTTGGATGTTGATGTTTTTGAAACTACCCTTGACTGTTTACGTTATTTTGGTCAACGACTAGTATCTAAGGGAATGATGGTCCTTGATGATTACAGATCCCCTAACTGCCCAGGTATAGCACATGCGATAGATATATTCCTAGCCGAACAAGCGGGGCATTTTGAGTCCTGGTTTTTTAGAACTGAGCAATTAATCTTGGTAAAAGCCTAAGCTGGATCAAACCTTCAATATGAAACGACAGCCCCATTCTGATCTCTATTCACCTTTAAATGAGGCAAATCTTTTCATGCGACAGCGGCGACAGCAGATGGAAGTGCGGTTGTTGCACCAGCATGGCATATCCAATTTTGAGTTGTGTCAAGTGCTTGAAGTGGGATGTGGCACCGGTAGTATTTTAGCAGATTATTTAGGCTATGGTGTGAGTGGGGATGCTTTGCATGGCATCGATATTCGTGGCGAGTTACTTATCAAAGCGAAACATCGTATTCCCCATGGGCATTTTATCTGTGCTGCCGCCCAGTCTATCCCCTACCCAACTCAATATTTTGATTTTGTACTGCAATACACCGTCTTCTCTTCTATTACTGATGCTGTTGTACGTACTAAAGTCGCTCAAGAAATGCTTCGTGTGCTTAAACCAAATGGTGTTATTGTCTGGTACGATTTTTGGGTAAACCCTCTTAATCCTGACACAGAGGGGATTCGACCAGCTGAAATTCGTCATCTCTTTCCCTCTTGCCAATATAAATTTCGTCGAATCACTCTTGCGCCCCCTCTTTGCCGTAAGCTAATACCTCCTTGTTGGGGGTTGGCGACCTTGTTGGAATATCTCAAAATCCTGAATACTCATTATCTCGTAATTATTACTGCGCCACGTTGACGTGATTTTTTAATGGATAGTATCATGATTTAGAAGATACTCAAGCCAGTGCTCGACAATGACTTTCCAACTGAGGTGTGCCTCAATATAACGCCGTGCATTTATTCCTAATTGCCTGCAGATTTCTGGATTGTCTACCAATTGAACAAGTGCCTGTGCTAACGCAGTGGCATCTTGGGGAGGGATAACAATACCGCCCTCGGCTGCCTCTAATAATCGTGCACCTTCCCCATATCCACTGTAAAGCGTTGGTACACCGCTTGCCATTGCGGGAAAAATTTTAGCAGGGCGGGTACCTTCCAACACAATAGAGTCTATCAGAGTACTTAAAGCCACTGTTGTGATTGAGTAGAGTTTGGCGATATAGTCAGGTGGAGAAGCCTCCAAAAACAGGACGTTTTGCAAACCTAACTTCGCTGCTTCTGCTTTTAAGGCTGCCTTAATAGGCCCGTCGCCTATAAGCACAAAAACTATATCGGATCGTTCCTGTAGCAAAAGTGCGGTTTTTAGGATAATCGACATTCCAGAAACTAGACTATGCGTTCCTGCATAGAGAATCACTTTTTTTTCATTGATACCTAACTCTTGAGCAAGTAATGTATTGTAGGGCATTGGCTTAAATAGTGTCGTATCAGCTCCGTTAGGCAACAAGCATATCTTGCCAGACGGGACATTTTTTTCTTTCTCGAGAGATTGTCGTATTCCTTCTGTTGCTGTATTGATTAGATGGCACTTACAATAGGCCCAACCCCCTAACTTCTCTAACAATCGCAGTTTCAAACCGTCTTCTAATATCCCTATTTGAGATAAAGCATCGGGCCATAAATCAGCCACATTGAGAATCATCGGTACTTGCCAAAGCCTTGCCACCATAATACCCGGAATTGCCAGAAAGAGCGGAGGAGACTCAACAAAAAGATAGTCTGGGCGACGATTACGTAATAATCCCCAAAAGGAAGCAATGGTAAAACTCATGTAATTCAAAAGCCGCTTGAGACCTGCCCCATTAGCAGCATAAAGCCAAACACGGTGGATGTGTATTCCATCCATGGTTTCTTGCATTGCTAGTCGGTGCCTATACTTAGGAAAAATCTTACCACTAGGATAGTTAGGTAGAGCAGTAACTACTTCCACCTCATGCCCTAAATCGATGAGCTCACGAGCAATCGCAGTTAAGCGTACGGGGGCTGCGCCAATTTCTGGAGAAAAGTATTGAGTCAAGAATACAAATCGCAAGGGGCGTGAAGATAATGTAGTCAAGCATTTCCTCCAAAGAATGTAGCGATTTGATTCACAACGGCTTGCTGGGTTTCAATCTGAATTTGCGGCCAGAGAGGAAGACTCAAAACCTCATCGGCAGCCTTTTCTGCAGCCATTAAGCTCAGCGTTTGTTTTCGATAATAGGGGAGCTGATGTACTGGCATAGGATAATATACCATTGTCTGAATGCCTTGTTGTTGCAAAAAACTTTTTAGTTTGTCACGTTTGTTGCTTAACACGCGTACGGTGTATTGATGATACACATGTCGAGCATATGGTGCTTCAAATGGCAGCACAATTTCAGATATTCCACGTAATAACTCATGATAGCGGGATGCTGCCAAACGCCGGGCATTGTTCCAATTTTCTACATGGGGAAGTTTTACTCGTAATATAGCGGCCTGCAACGAATCTAGCCGAGAGTTATAACCCAAAATTTCGTTATGATATTTTTTACGAGCGCCATGTACTCGCAGCATTTGAGCAGTCTGAGCAATCATGTCGTCGTCGGTCACTAACAGGCCACCATCACCATATGCCCCTAGGTTCTTAGAGGGAAAAAAGGAAAACGCTGCGACATCACCGAATGTACCCAACTTTTTCCCCTTATATTCACCCCCAAGACTTTGTGCCACATCCTCTATTATCTTAATCTCATACTTTTCCGCCAATTTAGCTAGTGGGTCAATATCTACAGGATGGCCGTACAAATGTACAGGCAGAATAGCTTTTGTGCGTGCGGTGATTCTTTCCTCAACTTGAGTTATGTCCAGATTGAGCGTTTGGGCATCAATATCTACAAATATGGGGGATGCCCCGACAGTCTCAATAGCTTCCGCTGTTGCAAAAAAAGTAAACGAGGTGGTGATAACCTCATCACCCACACCAATATTTAAAGCCCGTAATCCTATAACAAGAGCGTCTGTTCCGGAATTTACCGCAATGGCATGTTTCACATTCAGATATGCCGCGAATTCGCTTTCAAAGATGGACACATCTTCTCCCATGATGAATATTCCAGAACGCAAGACTCGTTGAAATGCAGTGTTAAGCTCGTCCCACAAAAATTCGATTTCAGGGGAGAGATCAAGGACAGGAATCTCTGAAACTTGTTGCATAATATTTACCGAGATTTTAGCCGTTCAATTGACGTATTATTCAACATATATTGCTTATTGCATTCGGTACAAGTTGAATACTGATCCTCAAAACGAAGAGAGATGCCACATTCGCATACCCAACCAATGCGTCGAGCCGGAACACCTATCATCAACGCGTAAGGAAGAATGTCGCGAGTAATCACGGCGCCTGCCCCAATAAAGGCCCATTCTCCAACTGTGACACCACAAACAATTGTTGCATTTGCTCCAATACTTGCACCATGTTTGATGAGAGTCTGTTGATAGTCTAACTTAGTATTTCTGGGATAGGCAGCTCTAGGAGTTCTTACGTTAGTAAATACCATGCTTGGGCCACAAAAAACGTAATCTTCTAAAGTTACACCCTCATAGATTGAGACATTATTCTGGATTTTGACATGGCTACCGATGACAACATGATTTGCTACGAAAACATTCTGACCCAACGAGCATTCTTCTCCGATGATAGCGCCTGACATAATATGACAAAAATGCCAAATCCGTGTCCCATTTCCGACATATGCCCCTTGATCGACGTAAGCCGACTCATGGGCAAAAAATCCTTCTTGACCCATGGGTTATCCTTTAGCGACGTAACAAAGGGTGAGCTGTTTCATCGGCAGTCGTCACAGCGCCGGTACGAATTCTATGAACAAGTTCAATAGAAGGTCGAGCATCATTGATTCCAAATCCTTGACCACTCAACGTCCGACTGTAGACTTCAGTATGTAAGTCACCAAACCCCTCTGAAAATTCCACTTCAGTCCCATCTATAGTTATTGAACGGAAGGCAGGGCGGCCAACCTCCAAATGTCCCTCCGGAAGATCTTCAGCTTCAATTGAAAGAAACCATCGTACACGCGCACGTTCTAGTTCCAAAACACCGGCTGAGCGCCTCTTATCAAGCAAATGTGTCGTTGTTTCTTCGACAGGGCCAAATAACCATAAACACAAGTCAAAAAAATGAACTCCAATATTTAATACTAAGCCACCGGATTTTTCTGCGGCACCTTTCCAAGAGATATCGTACCATCTGCCTCGCCGTGTTATATAGGTTAAAATCACTTCGCGACGACAAGTAGTTGAATCCATCTCTAAAGACCGTTTCAGGGCCATAAGACTTGGATGGACACGCAATTGCAAGACAGTATAAACTCGATGTCCGGTTTCTACTTCAAGCTCACTGAGTCTGTCTAGGTTCCAAGGATTGATAACAATCGGTTTTTCACATAACGCGTCGGCATTGGAATGGAGTGCCATACGAATATGAGCGTCATGTAAATAATTGGGAGAACAGATACTGACTATTTGGATTTGATTGTCGATTGGATCATGTTGCTGTTTGTCTAGGAAGCGCTCAAATCTCTCAGGCTCAGTAAAAAAATAAGTCTCGGGAAAATACGAATCGATAATCCCAACAGCGTCATGCGGGTCAAGAGCCGCGATTAATTTATTGCCTGTATCACGAATCGCTTTTAGGTGGCGAGGGGCGATATATCCAGCTGCACCAGTTAAAGCAAAATTTGTCATAAGTCTATTGGCCTTTGGTTTCGGCTGAGAAAATATTCAAATTTTGTACACTATAGATATTACTCGTGAATCACCTCTCCATCAAGATTCTTAAGATGCAAAACTCACAATTGTGATGTTTCACATTCCCCTATCTGCGGCAAATAGCATTGCGAATTTGTTATCAACTTGAATATGTCAAAAACCCTAGTAATTATTTGCTATAGAATATAGAGACGAATTTAACACCAACGTTAGCTAGAAATAATTATATATAGGGTGGAACAAGTGCAACTTGACTCACCCCACCGTCAAGACGGCGTGGCGTGCGAAGCACGGTAGACCGTGTACCCCGAACGCAGTGAGGGCCAGCTTTTAGCTGGCTCGCTGACAACGCCCTGCTCGACCTCACTAGAGGTGAGATCGAGGGCGTGTTAGCGCGAGGTGCAGCCGAGGCTCAATTGGTTCGCGGCGAGGCGAACCAGTCTGGAACAACCTAATCCCAGTTTGCCCATTCACTGGCCCAAGAATTTGCAGATTTCTCTTATACCTACGACTAATGCTATTTGCTAAGTTCTCCAACCGTATGGATCAAGCTAGTTTTGTCGTCCGATTCCATTCTTTGAGATAGAGCGAATATCTCAAGCGATTGGTTAGCAGAGTTAGGGGTGGCAAATATCATAATCCCGGATGCGGCAATCCCCAGCAAGAGGATCATCCATAGCATCAGGTCATAACTACCGAAGGAATCATATAGCCACCCGGCTCCGACTGGCGCGATCGTAGCAGCCAAGGTCAAGAAAATAACCATCACGCTGGAAATTCGTCCATAGTGGGAAACGCCAAAAACCTCAGCCAGAATGGAAGGTCGAGCAAGGGTGCGAGCACCATAGGCAGCGCCAAAAATCACGATGAATAGGCCAATACTCCAAAGAGATGTCCCTACCATCAAAAACAACATTGCCACGGCTTGTAAGGCAAATACGCCACTCACCATCACCCGCGTAGAAAATCGGTTATCAAGTGGAGCAAAAACAACACGCCCGGCTACCTGCATTAGCCCAATCGCACCGCTGGCATAAGCCGCGACACTGGCATCAACCCCTGCATCAATCAGCAATGGGATGAAATGGACACGAATGGCTGCTGCCGCAAGGTAGGATAAACTGAAGACCAACGTCAGTATCCAGAAATAACGGCTATGCAACGCCTTTGAAAGCGAAACGCCGGATGGTTGGGGTTGAGTTGTAGCCGTAAAGGAGTGAACCTCACCATCGGGCAAATAACCCAAATCATGGGGATGTCGCCGCAGAACAAGGGCGTGCAGAGGAATGGTGGTCACACCCAAAAAAACACCTAAGCCAAATACCGCATCGCGCCACCCAAAAGCATCGAGCAATGCGTCGGAGAGTGGGAGAAAAATCGTGCTGGCTAAGCCGGCAGCAAACGTCACGGTCGCCAATGCCATGCTACGCCGCCTGACAAACCAAGTCGAAATCACAGCGAAAGCAGGTTCATATAGAATGGCCGCTGAACAGATTCCCAAAGAAGCCCAGATTATATAAAAACCCGCTAGGCTGGTCACCTGCGACCAAGCCAATACCAGCACGGTCGCCGCGATTGATCCAACCGTCATCAGCCATCTAGCCCCATGCCGATCAATCCACCATCCGACTGGGAAAGCCATCACCCCGGTCATCAGCAAAACCAACGAAAAACCACCCGTAATTTGGGCACGTGACCAACCAAGGTCCCGTTCCATGGGGGCCATAAATACCGAGAAGGCATAATAGACAATACCCCACGAAATGGTCTCCGTGATTGCTAAGGCAATGGTGATATACCAGCCATAGTAGCGTCGGGTCGTTAGCATAAACTCGGCCTTTGTTACAAGGTGAACCTGAATAGTCAGGGCCTACTGGTGTTGAGTAGGCCCTGTTTTATGTAATGCTCAAATGTTGCCAGCTAGGAGCAGCAGCTAGTCTCACAGCCGCACGAGGTCGAACGTACCCCGTCGCCACAGCAAGTATCATCGCAGCCACAAGCACGGCTGGCGGTGGGGAGACTCACTAATTGAAGTTGGTGACCCACTACTGGGATAGAGGTTAAGGAAATCGTATTGGCTTGCGGCACAAGATTATTGGGGGTGCCACAACACGCTGCTCCCTCTCCCGCCAAATCAGTGCTGCATACGCCTGTTTCAGGCAGGTTGAGTTGGACATCGCGGGCAGCTTCCCAATCACCCACCAGCGCCGCTACCACAGAGCGCACTTGTTCATAGCCTGTTGCCAGCAAGAAAGTCGGCGCACGCCCATAGCTTTTCATGCCGACGATATAAAAGTCTTTTTCGGGGTGACGCAGTTCAGCTTCACCATGGGGGCGCACCGTGCCGCAACTGTGAATATTGGGATCAATCATTGGGCCAAGCGCACGGGTACTTTCGAGCGATGGGTCAAGTTCGAGCCGCAGTTCGCGTAGCATATTCAGATCAGGCCGTGCTCCGGTTGAGACAATTAGCTCATCTACCTGCACCGTCATGAAACCGTCGGGTGTATCCCCCACTACATCAATCCCGCCGTTGACCCCATTCAATTCACGTACCCGGAAGGGCGCTACGATACTCAGACTTCCGTTGTCTAAAGCGGCCTTGATGCGCAGGCCTAGCTTGCCACGAGCAGGCAAGGCATCGTCTTCGCCACCACCCAAAACCCGCGCAAGATTGGTACTCCGCATCGCCCAGACGAGGCGTGTCTCTGGATAATCGGCCTGAAGTTCGACCAGTTCTAACAAGGCATTGATAGCCGAATGACCACTGCCCACGACCATCACTCGTTGATTGGCGTAACGGGCACTGGCTTCACCCAAAATGTCAGGAATGCCATAGGCGATGTGATCAGCATAGCGCTTTTCGCCCATGACAGGCAGTCCACCCGATCCCAATGGATTGGGCTGATGCCATGTGCCTGAAGCATCAATCACAGCCCGTGCTTCAACCAGTGCTTCTTGCCCATCACCATAAACGATGTGCAGCACAAACGGTGCAGCCTCGCGTTGAGCGTCTTGCATCTTGTCAATGTCCCGGCGACTGATGGCGACCACCTTAGCATTCAGCCGCAACTGGGTTTTGATCTCAGGCAACTCCGCCAATGGGGTCAGGTATTGCTCCAAGAGATCATAGCCAGTCGGTAATTCATTTTGGGGTGGCATGTGCCAGCCATGCTTTTCCAAAAGGCGAACCGAGGCACTGTCGACGGTGAATTCCCATGGGGAGAACATCCGGACATGCTGCCAACTGCGAATATTGGTCCCTACCTCGGTACCCGCCTCAAATAGGATCGGGGTTTCGCCGCGCTCTAATAAATGGGCTGCTGCTGCCAAACCCACGGGGCCTGCGCCAATGACTGCAACGGGTAAATGGTTATCCATGGTGATTGCTCCTCGAGGTTGAATGGTCTTGTGCTTATGAAGACGGGGCCATTCGAAAAAAGACGCAAAATTACGCTGAGCAATCACAGGCTTGTGATTGAGAACAACCCGTCATCTGGCGATAGTGGTGTACTTCCACCCCGCAAACAGACTCAAGCGACTGGCGCAGTTTTTCGCGCCCACGCTGCACGCGCGACTTCAGACCCGAATAGGACAAACCGAGTTGTTGACTCAACAGATGTTGTGGAATTTCTTGGAAATCGGAGGCCACAAGCGCACTCCGATACTTGTCAGGGAGTTCTTCCACTAAACATAGCAGGCAGTTTAACAATTCCCCTTCGTCGTCGGTTTCTTCGAGAGTGGTCATCAAAATGGACGACCAATCATCCAGTTCGACAGGCCACTCATGGGTGGCACGATAGTAATCCATGATGGCATGGCGGGCGATTTGATACAGCCAACCACGTAGTTTGTCGACATCAGCCAGCTGGTATTGTTTCTGGTAAGCCTTGAAGAGGACATCTTGCAAGATATCTTCCGCATCCATGGGGTTATCTATGCGGCGATGAATAAAACGGTTGAGTTCGTGGCGGTAGTGTTCCCATGTTTCGATGGCGATGTTCATCTTATATCCCCCATGTAGCGACCCAAGTTAGTTGCTATTGACAACTACATTGTATCGAATGTAAGATGGTTGTCAATAGCAACTAGTTTTAGAATAGGGGGTAAAAATGTCCCAAACCGATGCGCTCTTACGCGAAGTCGCCATTCTCTATACCCAAGCCCAGCGCACTACGGCCGCCTGCTGTGATGTCAAATCGCAAACGCAATGTATGGTGATCACCGAGTTAGGGCGTCATGAACCCCTTACTCCCCTTGAACTCGCCGAGCGCTTAGGGTTCGAAAAAAGCTGGATGGGTCGAGTGGTGGGGCAGCTTGAAGCCGAAGGGTTGGTTGCCAAATTTCCGAACCAAGCGGATGGACGCAGCTATCTACTACGGCTTACCCCGGCTGGAAATGCGCGTTTCGAGCAACTGAATTTGATCCTCAATGCCCATGCTGAACGCCTGATGGATTTTATTCCACCTGACCAACGCGCGATGGTTCAAGAAGCCTTGTTGTTAGTCCGGGATGCCCTGCTGGCTGAAGCCCATACACTTGAAGCCATTGCGTCCAATTGCATGATTGATTGAACAGTGTCGTGGCGATGGGAGCACCGATAGCAATTGAGATATGTTGGGGGTGCTTGGTCTCTGCCGCTGGCACTAAGGACAAGCCCCACCCGCCTCTTTCTGCGAAACGAGTTTTATAGGTCAAGTGAAGGGCTAGTAGGTTGCTGAATATCTGCTTGCTGCAACCGCTCCGCGATTTCCGTTCCATACTCCATTAGGGCGCGAATATCCAAGGCAGGATTGGTCGCCAACATCGCATGAAAAAAAGCAGTCAACTGCTCGGCTTGTTGGCTGGTGAGATGCTCAATCGGGGCTATAAAGTCCTGTTGTTCCCCTATTTCTGGTTCTTCCCAGCGGCAGATGAATCCCACACGCTGCTTCTCGGTGAATAGGTCTTCCTGCACTCCAATCCACACCTGCAATTGAATGTCGTCTGCCATTGATAGAACCGCATCAGGCGGGGTGGTTGGGATAACAAGCAGGATAGTTTCTGGGGGTGCTTCAATCTCAGGCTCGTTTGGTGGTTGCCGCTCTGCCATGAGTGCATCATAACGTTGTTCCCAATCGAGGCCAACATAGCGCTGCATCAAAACATCCATCTGCTGTTGGGCAGCTTCATGTAACATCTCGATGTGATTCTCTTTTTTGTAGCGATTCATATAGAGGGGCAGCCGTGATCCATCCGCCCAACTGTGATACGTCCCCGGTAAAATGATATGGGAATGAGGGTTGTCGCGGTGGTCGCCTGTTTCACGCCGATGGATGGCATAGGCATATTCCGGCACATCCATTTCGCGTGCCTCGAAAAATTGCTCAAGGGTGACCTCGGTCAACTCGCGGATAAATTGCTCACGTTTTTTCTCTGGGACAAATGCCATCAAATCCGGATTGGGATTAATCACCCATGTGAAGGCCTGCACATGTTCCGATTTGTATTCTTCACAACTGGCGGCAATGGTCTGGAAGTTATTCCCCAGCCCTCGATCTACCCAGCGCTCCAAACCTCGACGTTGGGGAATATGTCCGTCGCGGTCATCCCGATACTGAACATACCGGAGCAGCCCTTTGAGTTGAGCTGCCCCTTTCCCCTTTGGTGATTGATATTTCACATTCGCGACGACGCTGAGTTTGCGATCCATAGTTTCTATTTCACTTGGGTCGCGGGGTGACTCGTTCAATCACTGGCTGCAAAGCTCGCCCCAGTCGAATAATCAACTCCCGTTCCTCTTGGATTTGTTGCTGAGTAGCCTGCACCTGTTGGCTGAGAGTAGTGACTTGGGCAGTGAGGTCTTTGATTTGCCCTTCCAATGACTTGGCAATTTGCTTGCGCGAGCCGCGTGCGTCGGGTTGCTCATCTAAATATAGGCGAATGGCCTCGCGGATGAGATCGGATTTGCCAACAGGCTTGCCTTTGCGAGTGCGACTGATGGCGAGGTCTTCCAGTAAATCGTCCATCGCGGCAGTGATACCCACGCTCAAGCGCTCGGTGAATTTGGCGTTGGTCATTCGACGAACTCTCCCGAACGAATCCGGGCAGCCAAATCACGCTTCAAATTACGTGTCGGTCGAAAACGAAAATAGCTACGGGTGACCATCCCACCGGGCTGGCCCATCTGCTCCATCAACTGTTTGGCGAGACCACTGGCTTCAATCTGTTGTAGCTGTACATACAGATTACCCAACCCCCGAATGTGAATAGTCCCCTCTGGACGCAGTAATTCCTCACGCCACACCTCCACTAAAACATCCATCATTTCCGCCACATCACGGCGACTGAACCGATAGAGCCGACGGGCTACTGCATCAATCGACTGTTGATGATTCATTTGGCGGCTCCTGATTCTTGAACGACCTCATGCCGAGTAGGGTGGGGCAGTTGAGAATCCTCTTGTGATTCCCCAGCGACGGGTTGCGACTCGGCGTGCTGTCGTTCGGCTTCAAGCTGCTCTTCTTCCTCGGCGGCAGCCAGACATTTCCAGACGGCTAACACACGTCGAAGCACTTGTCGGGCGGTATCTTCATTGTGCATATTTATTGTTCCTTTCCTTTACTGGGTTGATTGAGCCGTAATTTGATTTAAAACCCTTTAAGAAAAGCCTATCTAGAGAATTTGACCGCCGAGACTCGATGGATTGTTTTATTTTGTTTGATTCGTAATTTGTTGACATGAATTATAAACTGTGTTATAAAGAGTGTCAACTTACATCAAAAAAGGATGGTTCACTCGATGGATCAGTCAAATGAAAAAACGCTCGGTGGATTTTTGCGCCGGACATTGGAAAGCCAACAAATTAGCAATAACATCCTTGCCCAATCTACTGGAATCGCCGAAGGCACAGTTCGTAATCTGTTGAGATATGGGATTGATGCGGATGCCCCTGCCCCCCATCCGCATACTTTGCGGGCAGTTGCTGAGTTTTTGCATTTGAACCCAACCAACCTCTTTCGTTTGGCGGGTTATATCACGGATGAGGATGTATTAAGCCATCTCAGCCCAGTTGCGGAATATGTCGGTCAGCGGTTTGATGCGTTGCACCCCGATCAACAAAAAATGCTGCTGGATATTCTGGGCACGCTCGAAAAATCCAATGGCCTACCCAATTATGGGGCGGTGATTTTGGAATATATTGCGGCGGGCAAGACGCTACGGCAACGGCATCTGACGCGCCTAGAATGGGTAGATTTGAAAATTTCTGACTTGTTGGGCATTCGTACCGACCAACTCATGCTCA
>JACRBG010000012.1 GCA_016234595.1 Chloroflexota bacterium
GTGTTTGAAGGGGGCGCGAAGTTTGTTAGTATGAGACGCGATGTTGGAAAAGGATATTTTGATTGAAAGCCCGCCTTTTATCATGTGGCCTATGAATGGGCAAACAGCTAGAGGCAACCGGGAGCAGTTTTCAGGGAAGGGTCAACAATCAAAATTCAGGAGGATTTTGTATTATGCCAAGTATTCCGGCAAGCATGTTAGCGGCACTGGAGATGCCCGATTTACAATGGCGTCAACCTGTGGTCATCGCATTGATGGGCTTACCCTGTACAGGCAAGACCTCAACTGCACGCACCCTAGCGCGACGGCATCCGTTAGTGCATCTCTCGGTAGATGCCATCCGGCGAGATTATGCAGTCCGCTCGGAGCCTGCCGCACTGGATATTGTGTATCAGGTGGCAGCCGAAATCTTGAAACAACACGGCGGCGTCATTCTGGATGGGATGCACGCGACCCGCTCAGATCGCCACGAAGCTCAGAAATTCGCGGAAAAATATGGGGCACACTTCATTTTAATCCACACCGTCGCCCCGACCCGTACCGTCGCTGAACGGCTGTGGGCACGCATGGAACAGCCTGATCTAACAGCGGCTGAGGGTAATGCGGTGATGACACATGGGCAATTCCGCGAGGTGGCCCGATCAATGGAGCTTCCCGGCCCAGACGAAAGCGCATGGACAATTGATACATCGCAAGGACGGATTGATGGTCAAATTGCCCTGTTAGAACAACAATTGGCGATGATGATTACGTTTTAGATTTTGGTAGCCTGTGATGAATTTGAACAATGCAGGGGTTAAAAAAGCCCCTGCTTTTTGTTTTATAATGGTTATATTGCCACACATTTGAACAGCGGAGGGGGCTGTCCATACTTGCACACGTATATCGCCAAAGAACTTGAGAAAATCGGTTATAAACCCTACGCCCTTCCTAACGGCGAGCAGATACATTCTTGGAATGGTCTACGAGTTGGTATCTTTCGCGTGGAGGATGGACGGGAAGAACAAGTAGGCGAATATGTTAGACAATACCGTACACTGTACGATACATTTTTCCATTTCGTACAAGATGGTAAAGATTATGCACTTTATTCACCAAACTATTCGGCTACCCGCCTCTTGGAATTGCCATCCTCTAAGGATATTGGCGGTGAGGAACCTGCGGCTAATGGATTTTGCCCCACCCAATACTACGTGCCTTCCTATATCATCGAAGAATCCTATTATGAACGCGATAAGAAAACGACTCGGAATCGGATTACTGAGCCTCGACCAGAACAGCTAGCGCCGCGTTCATTTCCACTCGAGACTTCCAAAGATGCTGAGGGAAATTTAGTCACGTATAAAGTCCATTTGAAGCCATTAGAACAACGCTATTTTGACCCCTTTGGTTTTGTCGCTGGCTGTGTATGGGGTGATGATAACTCTTGGAAAATTCAATATTTGGATCTATCTGAAGCATCTAAGGGAATACTGAAACGCGAAGAAAGGTTTGGCTATATTGTGTTACCTTTGAACCAGAAATTGCGAGATGCGATTGATATGGAAGATTTTCAGCACGATTTTGATAAGGACGATACCAGTATTTATATCAACGTTAGAAAACGATTCGATATCGAAACCGGAGATATGTCGGATTTTTAATCATAGATACATCACAAATAGGAGCATCAACCCTTGTACGTCCCGAAACAATATCAAGAAACCGACCCCGCCGTCATTGCCGACTTTATCAAACACAACGATTTTGCCACGGTCATTAGTGTGGTGGATGGTCTCCCTGTCGCCACGCATGTGCCACTGGAATTGGTGCAGGGCGAAAACGGCCAGCAATCATTATTGGGTCACTTTGCCCGTGCCAACAAACATTGGCAGAGCTTTGACCCCAATCAGCAAATTTTGGTGATTTTCGCGGGGGCACATTCCTATATCTCGCCGCGCTGGTACACCCAACCGCAGGTGCCAACATGGAATTATATGGTGGTGCATGTCTATGGCAAGCCGCGCCTCATTCAGGACGGGCCAGAGCTTTATGACATGGTACATCGCCTGACCAATATTTATGAAGCCCACGCCGCGACCCCGCCCTATACAGTCGAGGGCCTGCCGCCGGACTTGGTCGAAAAGCAGTTGAAAGGGATTGTTGGGTTTGAAATCGTGGTAGAACGTATCGAGGCCAAATTTAAAATGAGCCAAAATCGCGATGCCCAAAGTTATGCCAATATCATCGAGGCCCTCGACGAAAGCGGCGATGATGTCAAACAGGCCGTAGCAGCGGAGATGACCCGTCGGCAAGATGCCCTATTTGGCAAGTAACGAGTCCCGAATATGTTGAAACAACCTACCCGCACACATGAGACTGACCTCACCGACGATGAGTTAATTTTGTTGGATGGGATGTTCGTTTTATGGGATAGTTTTACGATTGATAATCTTCTTGGCGAAAACTTTCAAGAAGTGACCGAGTTGGAATATTGCCACTCGTTGAGGCGCGAAGAGGTGGTTAAAACGGTTAATGTATTTGCGTCGCGGAAATTTGTAGTACTACACCCCATGACTTCCGGTAATTTTCAGATAAGCTTGAATTCGGCTGGACTGAAAGCATGGGAAGATGAACATGCCCCGGACTGGGATCGGTATTGTAGCCATCTCATGAAAATTGATTACGACGAGGACGACAATGAGGAATGGAGTGTTACCATTTTTTCACCCGTCCTCCCCCTCATTTATCAATTTCTGGATACGGCTCTTGAATGTGGCTTATTAGTAGACGTGCAGCGTGACCAAGTCGAGTTTAACCATCGGCAAGATGAGGTTTGGTTGGGGTGGATTGAATTCAATGATTTTTATCGGTTAACCTTCCCGTGTGGCCCTGTTGATGAGGACATGGAAGTGGACTGGGAGCTATATGAAACACGCCGCAATTGGTGGGGTGATTTAATGGAACTGGGTGGTTTACCGCCTGAATGAAGGAGATGAGGGCAAATGTTACTAAAAACAATCGAAGCCGTTTTTGATGGGAAAGTATTTCGACCAACTGAGCCAATTGGGTTGGAATCTAATACCCGTGTCCGAATTACGATTGAAAGCATTGAGATCGAAGAAGGCGAACCCTATTCGTTTTTGGATGCGGCAATGGCAGCGAACTTAGATGGGCCAGAAGACTGGTCTACCAATCTAGACAAGTATCTTTATGGGGATGCCGATGAGAAATAGGGTATTCCTTGATACTGCCTATGCCATTGCGCTATCGGCCTCCAACGATAGCCTGCATGAAAAAGCCAAACAGCTTGCCCTAGAGGTGAAATCCCAGCAAGTTCGATTAGTCACAACCCGTGCAGTGATGCTAGAGGTTGGAAATGCGCTTGGAAAGCAGCGGTATCGGGCAACTGCCATTGCACTCTTGAGATTGATGGAAAAAGACCCGACTATCGAAATTGTGCCGTTATCAGAAGACCTTTTTGTGCGCGCCTATAACTTATACAGTCAGCGGCCCGATAAAGAATGGGGATTGATAGACTGTGTTTCGTTTATAGTCATGGAAGATAACGATTTGATAGAGGCCCTTACCAGCGATGACCATTTTCAACAAGCGGGTTTTCAAGCACTTATGAGGTCATAATAACAACATGAATTGGCTCTTTGATTTAATTGAGCCCCTGCGGACAATGGGGCTTGGTTGGGCATTTTTATGGGTATTGGCTGAAAATACCCTGATTTTTGTCACTGCCCTCATTGGGGGCGAGGTTTTGGTGCGAGTATTCAAGCGCAAGGCCGTCAGTGCTGCCCCTGAACCGCTGACCCGCACGGAAATTCTGCTCTCAGTCTGCACGATTGTGATTAACTCACTGGTGACATGGGTGGGGGTCATTTTGTGGCGGGCCGATATGATTCAAGCGTCCCGTGCGGGTGTGATTAGGGTGCTGCTCGATGCGCTGGTGCTGTTCATGGCGATGGATTTGTTGATGTATATGTTTCATCGGGTGGCCCATCATCCGCTGCTGTACCCGATTATCCACAGCACCCATCACCGCTATGAGAACCCCCGCCCATTGACCCTGTTTGTACTGAATCCCTTTGAGTCAGCAGGATTTGGGGCATTGTGGCTGGTGCTGGTGACAATTTATCCGGCCTCACTGGTGGGCATGATGATTTATCTAACGCTGAATGTCGTCTTTGGGTTGGTGGGGCATATCGGGGTCGAGCCGCTACCAAGTCGGTATTTACAAATTCCCGTGATTCGTTATGTCTCGACCAGTACATTTCATGCCGAGCATCATGGCGACAAGGATCATAATTACGGGTTTTATACGCTGATCTGGGATAAATTATTTGGCACACTCTCGCCCGACTATGAACGCGATTTTGTGCGGGCGAATGAGGGTGCAGGGTAAGGGCCGGGTCTTTAATGTTCCGGCAAGTGGCTTGTTGGGTGGGGAGTCAACAGAATAGGTAAAGCCATCTATGCTCAAAATTCCAAGTCGAACACACGCGACCAATCTGACCGATGATGAATTAATTTTGCTGGATGCCATGTTTGATAAACGGCGTTCCATGCGGCAGCTACAGGCCGAAAATTTTGGGGAGGCTATCAATTTCCCGCCCGAATATATTCACCAATTGGATGACTACGAACTGCGTGATGCGCTGGGCAGTCTGGTGGCGCGGGGGTGGGTGGATATGGAACGGGCCGACTCGAACCGCTATATGCTCTATGGCCTGACGACGGCGGGGGGGGATGTGTGGGAATTGGAGCGCCAACCCGATTGGGATCGCTATGTGCGGAGTTCAAGTTGGTGTGAGCGCATCGCAGGCTTGGATCAGTGGTTGGCGGAAGTGCTCTCGCCTTCGGTGGAGATCGCGGCGGCCTTTTATTCCTCAGATCGTGAGGTGAAAATCCATAAAGCTGGTCTGACGATATTGGATGATTACGACCTGCTCTATTGGAAAACTTTCCCAACGATCTATCAAATTCTCGCGCCCTATTCACCGCTGATGGATTGGCCCAGTGTGGATTGGGAGGTTTATGAACAAAATCGCGTCTGGTGGCGCGACTTGATGGAGCTAGGGGGCTTGCCGGAGAAGTGAGCCAACGAAATTATTTATAAGGAGCAACGATGAGTGATGTAGCAGGGATCATAGCCAATATTTGTAATGCAATGACCCAAAATCAAATTGAGGATGGCCGGGTAATTATCGAACGAGATTATCCCTTTACGCCGCCCAAGAAAGTCTCTCGAAGCTCGTCTAAAGCCCGGATTGTGAACGTCTTTATACGAGATGGCTTTATAGACCGATATGGCAGCCAACGACTGATTTTTGGGCCAGCGTTGCGTCTTATATCCACGGTATACCCTGTAGAGTTCCCATATCATTCGCATTAGCAAATGGATAAGTGCCATATTGCCTACTGGGAGTTAGTAGCAACCATTGATCATGTCAAGCCAATAGCGCGGGGCGGGCTTGACGAGGAAGCAAATTGGGCTACAACATCCATGCGGCGAAACTCGATTAAGGCCAATTGGACACTAGAAGAATTGAACTGGGAATTGTGTCCAGCAGGTGACATAAACACATGGGATGGCATGACTAAATGGTATACAGAGTATTTGGAAAGCCATAAAGAATTTTTAAAAACACAGTATTATCGGAACTGGTATAATGCAATTTTGAGGGCAAAGAAAAGCCAGAGGTAGCCAAACATGGATTTTCTCATCGAAATTGAACAGGAAGATGATGGGCGGTGGATTGCCGATATACCCGATTTGCCGGGGGTGATAGTCTATGGCGATTCGCGGGAGGAGGCTATTGCGAAGGTCAAGGCATTGGCGCTACGGGTTGTAGCGGATCGGTTGGAACATGGGGAAACATTATGACCCTAAGTCAAGGATGTTGTCGCGGGTGTTCTCTAGCTATAGATACTCTCGAATTACATAGATGCCCTGTTTGCGTTTTTCGGGATCAACATAGACTTCGCGGGATTTGCCGATGCCGCTGATTTCAAGAAAAACATTAGGATCAAGTTCCTCGGTGGTCATTAAAGCCCTGCATTTGAGCGTTTCACATAGCAGTTCAATGGTCTGTCGTTGCTGAAAGTGATCGTAAAAACCATTTTTCTGACCCACGTCCAGACTCACCGGGAATTCACCCCACCTTCGACTTGTGTGACCGTCACCAATATTAAAATATCTTTGGTAAGGTAGTCATCGGCAGACCCTGTTATTACAAGCACTTGGCTTGGGGCGACCCCAAAGATTTGAGCGATGCTTACAGTCAACTCGTCGGATGAGAAGTATCGGTCAAAATTGATTTCATAAAACGACGATAACATCCAGAAACCCTTTACCGGGGCGAGCCTGAGACATCGCCCCTACGGAATACGAATTTAGGCGATTAGGCGGATGCCATTACCAGCGGGGTCATGCAGATAGACACCATCGGCCTCATCCCGTACCTCGACATTAGCCGCCCGCAGCCCTTTAACCAAGCCATCCAGCGCGGCAGTGGTCGGTAGTTGGATGGTGTACCAACGCAGGCCCAACGCATCCGGCGCGGCCCGCATCCCCTGTCGAATGCCGATATGATGGTGATAACCTCCCGCCGACAAAAACGACATAAACCCACCGAGATTGATTATCGGGTCAAAGCCCATCAAGTCATGATAAAAATGCTCGCCCTCGACTACATTGGTGACATGCAGGTGCATATGACCCATCTGCGTGTCGGGGTGCAGGCCTGTCCATTCGGTGGGGTTGGCGCGATATTCATCCAATACGCCCTGTATATCCATCGCCACTGTGCCGATATTCAACATGCCGCCGGGGTATGTCCATTCGTCACGCGGGCGATCACGATAGACCTCGATGCCTGTGCCGTCGGGGTCAGCGAGATAAATGGCCTCGCTCACAAAATGGTCGGATGCGCCTTGCAGCGGGGTTTCGGTTTCGATGAAGCGCACCAGCGATTTTGCCAATTCATAACGCGATGGCACGAGGATGGCATAATGATATAGACCGCGCCCCATCCGCACCGGCGAGGCTTTTTTGTTTTCGGTCAGCACCAATAAATCATCTTTGCCCGCGCCGAGATGCACGGTGTCGCCATTTTCGGCATGGATTTGCAAGCCGATGATGTCCTGATAAAAGGCCAGCGAACGGTTCATATTGGCAACGGTGAGGGCGACAGCGCCGAGAGTCGTGTCAGGGTGGATACGGAGGGTCATGGGTTCGGGTTCCTTACGATAAATAGGCGAATACGATTTTTAATCAATGGGTTGTTCCAGTAATTTCTGCAATAAAGGTTCAATTTCGGGCGTTAGTTCCATGCGGTCAACTTCAATAACAATGTCAGGATTGGGACGCTTCTGGTAACTTACTCGCATCGTTCCATCAGGACGAGGATCAAAATATACTTTCGCTTGGTCATTTCTTAAGCCGTGCCTGATTGAACGCGAGATAATAAATGCAGTCAAGGACTGACCCGCTCGGAATTTTCGGTCATAGCCCCTCTCTCGCAGTTGTTTGATGACTTTACTCATCTCGTTCAGCCAAACCAGATGGCGTTCGGCACTGAAAACCTTTTCCATGCTATCCCACGAGTCGAGAAAGCCCTGTTCGATTTGGTTAGGATTGTCTGTCATGTTTTATCCCCAAAAATAGAAAAGCGGGCACGTCACAGACCACACCCCTACGTGCTATGCGAATTTTCGTAGCTCAAGTTTCATAAAAATCTCGTGGGCCATCATTTCTTCAGGGCCATCGAAATAGGGTTCGGTCAATTGCCAACCGAGTGAGGTATATAACGATTGCGCCTCCGTCAATTTATCAACGGTACTCAGCAGGATGGACGTATAGCCGATTTGACGGGCTTCCTCGATTAATGATTCCACCAGCCGTCGTCCGATTTTCATGCCGCGATAGTGAGGCCGCGCCCACAGCCGCTTCAATTCACAAACCCCATCGCTAAATTCATACAACGCGACACACCCCGCCGCTTCGCCATCCACCTGCGCTAACAATAATCGCCCATCAGGTGGAGCATAACGACCCGGCAGAGTCGCCATTTCTTCAGCATAGCCTGCCAATGGCGTTGCTTCATTCATGTCAGGCAGATAATTGTCAACATCTCGGCGCAGAAAATCAAAATACTCCGCGAATAATGCCTGCACCTGCCGAATTTGTTCAGGGGTCACGGCCTGCACAATGGTGGTCATCCTGCCCGATCCTTAGTGTGCTACATTCTAGAAAACGCGAAGGCCAAACCATCCAGCTAGGCTCAATGCAGAGACCCATTTGTCCCCCAGCCCCATTGGATGGGGCTTTTCTTGAAACCTAGCCGCAGGGTGGCGATGGTGGCGACCTACCGTACTAAATTCGCCATCATCTCGCGCACGTAGGCGACTTCATCGGCGTTGATGGTGTGCCCCATATTGGGATACAGCCGCGCCTCGACAGTTGCGCCCATGCCGTCCAACACAATCACCGTTTCCTTGACCCGCGCCACCGGAATGTGCGGATCGGGGTCACTGCTGGCGACCAAGATAGGTGTGCCATCCAGCAAACCGGGATAGTCACGGGAGGTGCTTTGTGGGCCGATTAATCCTCCGGTCAGCCCCACAATGCCGCCATAACGACGGGCATGCCGGGCAGTGTATTCGAGGGTCAAACAGGCCCCCTGCGAAAAACCGAGAATCATGGTGCGCTCGGCCGGGATACCAGCCGCTTCGATCTCTGCCAGCAAGTCGCTAATCACCTGCAACGCGGAAGATAACCCCGGTTCGTTTTGGTCAATCGGCGCAAGGAAGCTGTAGGGATACCATGTATAACCCGCCGCTTGGGGGGCAAGATAAGCAAACCCCTCGGTATCAATTTCGTCCACCAACGACAGAATGTCATGGGCGGTTGCGCCGCGCCCGTGCAACAGTATCATGGCGGCTTTGGCGGTGGCTAATGGCTCACCCCGCCGTTCGACCGGCCAGCCGTGATGTGGGCCTGTCATCGAATTCCCTCCCATTGGATCGCGTTAATTGGTCGTAGTGTGGCTTCAATGTCGGCCCGATGTTTTTCCAACCAAGGGGGCAACATCAAGTGCGTGCCTAGTTCCGCGACATCCTCATCCACTGCGAAGCCGGGGCCAGCCGTTGCCAATTCGACGATATGTCCATCGGGGTCGCGGCTATAGATGGACTTGAAGTAAATCCGATCTTGTACCGGTGAGACGGGAACCCCCGCACTTAGCAGTTTCTCCCGAAATTCCAGTTGGACATTTTCATCCGGCACGGCCAGCGCAAAATGATGGGTTTGACCCGCCCCCATACGAACGGGCATTTTCTTGCCGGGTTGATAGCCAAAATAGGTGATCAGTGTTCCCGGTGCGCCATCGCCCACCCCCCAATACCAATGGGTTGTGCCGGGGTCGTCGAAATTCCACGTCATTTTAACGCGCCGCATCCCCAATAGTTCGCTGAAAAATTCATGGGTGCGTTCAATGTTGCTGCTCATAGCCGTGATGTGGTGCATCCCAAATTTCAGTTCCATGTCCGGTGTGATGTTTGGCACAGGGTCGGGCCACATCAACGGCTTGATTTTTTCTTCGTCGCGGTTGGCGATAATCATCTCCTGCGGCGGGTCTTTGACTTCCGTGCCCAATTGATCGGATGCTTCATCCACCGTCCAACCGGGGCCGCGTGTCGCAATTTCGACAATCGTGCCGTCGGGGTCACGGAAATAGATGGACTTAAAATAGTGCCGATCATAGGGGCCATCCACTTTGAGACCCAATCCGGTTAGGCGACGTTTCCATTTCAGTAGGCCGTCATAATCCGCGACACCTAATGCAAAATGGTGTGTCCCGCCCACGCCGGGATAACCCTTGGGTGAATGGGGCCATTCAAAAAAAGTGACGGCTGAACCGGGGCTGCCCGTCGCATCGCCATAATACAGATGGTAGCTGCTGGGGTCGTCAAAATTGACCGTCTTTTTGACCAGCCGCAGTCCGAGTACCTGTGTATAAAAGTCCACATTTCGTTGGGCATCGGTGGTGACAAGTGTGATATGGTGTAGACCTTGAATATTCATGCGCATGGTTCCTCATTTCCCAGCCACGCAACCTTAGGCAGGGTGGGGGGAAATATTGTGCTCGGATGGGTTCATAGAGATAGATGGCATTAGTGTATCATAAATTACCGGACTGTAGTCCGTTTTTGAGAGGTTTCTAGTGGATTTCTTATACAAGCTATTTTTTCGGCGTGATTTTATCCTCTGGCAAAACGATTCCGCCGTCATTGGGTTTGGTCGGCGTTGGCGATGCACCACCCCCCGTTGAACCTCCACCTGAGGGGCCGCCAGAGGTAAGATTGGGTGCGGATACATTGCCGCCTGCCGATAATGCCCCCCCCACGCTGGCATTGCCGCCGATCGTTGCCTCGCCACCCGCTGAAACACCGCCACCTGACGACATGTCACCACCTGCTGTAGTCGAGCCGCCAAAACTGGCATCGCCGCCTGTGGTCAAATCTGCCCCAACTGAGGCTGGGCCACCTGCCGTCAATCCGCCGCCTGTGGTCATTTCGCCCCCGACGGTTGCTGCCCCGCCGATGGTGGCTGCCCCGCCGATGGTCGCCGCGCCGCCTGCCATCAAGTCAGCACCGGTCTCGGTAATGCCCCCAACGGTTGCGTTGCCACCTGCCGTCAAACTGCCCCCCATGCTGCTGCCACCCGCGACGGTTGCACTGCCACCGATATCGAGACCGCCGCCGAGACTGGCACTGCCACCCGCTGTAACCCCGCCCCCGGCTTGAATGCTGCCGTTGACGATGAGGTCGCCTGAAATGGTCTCACGCTGAACGCCCTGCGCATGCAACAGCCGTCGCACCACACGATTTCCCATTGAACGTTGCAGCGACAAGATACGGTTTGGGGTGAGATGGGGCGATGGGTCGGGCTGGATTTCGGCGCTCTCTTGGGCGGGTGATTGTGGGGGCAGGTGCTCAGAATTTTCGTTATGATGGGCAAGTTGATGGGTCGGCATGGTGAATCTCCCACTCATTTACAATTTTCATAGTATATAGCAGTTTTGATCGGCGGAGCAATTCACTTTCTAAGTCAATTCGTGTATGATGGCGCGGCTACTCATCACTGCCACAGGGGGAAATATGCTTGAGCTAAGCCACATTTTTGCCGAATTCCCGACCCTCGAAACCGAACGCTGCATCATGCGCCCATTTACGCCCGCTGACGCCCCGGCCTTTTTTGAGATCATGCGTCACGAGCAAGTCACGCGCTATATCGGCCAAAAACCGATGGCTTCCGTCGAGGACGCGGTGGCCCGTTTGGAACGGTTTCAGCGTAATTATGAACAGCAGGAAGGCCTTGTTTGGGCCGTGACCCTGCGCAACGGGGGTCAATTGATTGGCAATGTGCTGTTCTGGAATCTGATGCCCGCCCATTATCGTGCTGAGGTGGGTTACGTTTTGGGGCCAGAGTATTGGGGCCAAGGCTTGATGACCGAAATCCTCCGTGTTGTATTGGATTTTGGTTTTAATACGATGGGCCTGCACAGCATTGAAGCCCAAACCGACCCCGATAATGCGGCCTCGCGTCGGGTATTGGAAAAGCAGGGGTTTGTGTTAGAGGGGCATTACCACGAGAACTACTATGACATCACCCGCGACCGCTTCACGGATACCACGGTGTTTTCACTCTTGGTGCAAAATTGGAATGGTCGGAGTTAGCTCTTATCGGATCTTTTCTCGTTACGAAAATATTCCCGCTGGAATTCAAGTTGAGCCTCTACGGATGTAGGTTCAACATCGTCCCCAGAATCAAACAGATCAACGAGTTCCATCGGTTCTGGAGAGTTAGGGGGAAGAACTCTCCAGATTTTCAAACCCAGAGCCATATCCCGGCACATTCCGGTGCTAAGTGTTCGGAGACTCGCCCCATAACAAAAGGGAACCAAATTGAATTGAGCCAATTGATCTCGTATTCCGCAAAATGCCTCAAAAAAATCTGAACCAAGCGCCTTAATTTCGTAATCTTGTGTTGTAAGGGTGATTTGACACTCGGTGTGACAGTGACCCTGAGACCAATCGCGGCTGATAAGTTTTACCGTTCCTGAAAACGAATCCCCAGATGGATTCAGTAGTTGTATATGGCGTGCACCAAAATCCTGTTCTGAAACTTTTATGTCCATGCTTTGTTTTCTCAGATTAATTTGTCTATCGTACCAATTTCAAGAATTTTTCGGCCAATCGCAAATAATCATCAGCTGATCGCAGCCCTATCCCCATCGGATTGACCCGGATATGGGTCGCGCCTTGTTCCCGCCAGAAATTGATGAATTTCAACTGGTCGGTTTCTTCGCGCAGACGGGCTGGATTCAATTGCACATCCACCCCGAAAGTTGAGGCATCCCGCCCAAACTCCGCGAGGTAATTTCTGAGAGTGGTCATCAATTCTGGCACACGTTCGACGGGTACGGAACTGACAATCCAGCCATCGCCATGTTGTGCCGCTCGTTTCAGTGGAGCATCCGCTGTGCCACCCACCCAGAGAGGTATTGGATGTTGGGGCAGGGGGTTCAATCCCAAATTTTCGACCCGATGATATTTCCCGGCAAAATTGACCAGCGGCTTCGACCACAATTCGCGCATCAGGGCGATTTGTTCATCCATGCGTGCCCCGCGTGTGCGAAATTCGTAGCCCAGCCCTTCCATCTCGGCCTGATTCCAGCCGACCCCGATGCCCAAGCGAAAGCGCCCCTCTGATAATAAATCGAGTTCGACGGCTTGTTTGGCGGCAAGAACGGCATCGCGCTGAGGCAAAATCAAAATGCCGTGTACCAGTTCCAATTTTTGAGTGAGGGCTGCCAGCCAACCGAATAGCACAAAAACTTCATGGAAGGGGTCTTGATAGGTGTAGATAAATTTACGCCCGTCGGTGTAATGATCAGGGTCAGCCCCAAGGATGTGGTCGTAGATCAATAGATAATCAAAGCCCATCGCCTCGATACCCTGTGCCAACGCCTTGATTTGGGCGGGATTATTACCAATTTCGTTTTGAGGAAACACCATGCCAAGTTTCATCAATTTGTTAACCACCTCTACTCCGCTTTAAGTTCTGCCAAAACAGCTTTAAGGGCCTTGTTAATATTGTGTGGAAAGGGTGTGCCCTGTTCTTTTTCGTCATCTAAATAAACCAAAGAGCGGCGCTCATCGTTTTTGAAGTTACTTTCAAATTTGGCAAACCACTCGCCCAGATGAAGCCGCAATTGGCTCAGTTCAGCATCCAAATTTTCAACAGCCGCCGTAGATTGGCCGACCAAAGTTTTTGCTGAGTAATCATCAGCCCATTTACGCAATTTTTGGTTGATGCCATACATGGTCACTTGGGTACGCCCGCGTATGATTTTGAAAAGGTCTTTTTCATCCTCATTCATTTGGTCGTACATCTTGTAAAACAAATCATCATACCCATTGTTGGCTGGAAGGCTGTCCCGGTGGTTCTGCTCTAATAAATCGGCTAGTTTTCCCCGTTGTTCATTTTGACTGACGAAAACGTTGAATGAGTCGGTCAGCAACTCGACCAGTTTTTCAAATTGGTGCACGGCCTCAGCTTTTTTCTGACGGGATTGCTTAAAGAGGCCGTAGATTTCCCCCACAACAAATTTTATTCCATCGCCTAGCAGGTTCATGATGATTCCCTTTCGCTAATGGCCCTAGGTTCTCATTTCGCTTTCAGGCGCTCCAACAATGGCTGGAGGGTGCGGGTTAAATCAGCAATCGTTTTGGTTTGGGTCGCTACCTGATTTTGCAGGGTGGTGACTTGGGCCGTCAATTCCTCAATCTGACTGCTCAGGACGGCGAGGTGGTCACGGGCGGATTCGACAATCGGCTTGGGATATTGGGTCAACCCAAGGGCACTTCGTAGCGCTGACACCAATTCGCCCCCATTTGGATAGCGATATTGTGGCTCACGCGCCAGCATTTTCATCACCACCGCTGCCAGATCACCGCTTAAATCAGGCCGATATTCACGCGGGTCAGGCGGGTCTTGGTCAAGCCGCATCATCGCCACTTCCATCGGGTTATCCCCATCGAATGGCAGATAGCCCGTCAACATGCGGTAAACCATGATGCCCACCGCGTAAAAATCAGTTTGCGGCACGACCCTCGCCGATGAAATAAACTGCTCCGGCGCAACATAGTGGGGTGTCCCGACGACATTGCCGCGTGTGCCGATACTCTGGATCAACGCCAGCCCAAAATCTGCCAGCACCGACCGGCCCAAACGATCTAACATGATGTTGGACGGCTTGACATCGCGGTGAATAATGCCCCGGCTATGGGCGTAATCGAGCGCATCGCAGATTTCATTGATAATCCGCAGCATATCATCTTCTTTGATGAACTCGCCGTCTTCATAATAGGCCCGCAGCACCGATTCAAAATCGGCCCCTTGGATAAACTCCATCGCCAGATAGACCAAATCACGCGCGTAGCCCAACCGATAAATCCGCACGATATGCGGGTGGTCAAGCTGTGCCATAGATTGGGCTTCCCGTTCGAGGCGCATTTTCAAATCGGACGCCTCCAAGCCGCCATGAGTATCAATTACTTTGATAGCGACTTCGCGGTTGAGCGTGCTGTCATGGCCTTTATAGACGCTTGCCATGTTGCCCCGTCCCAACAGTTCGGTGACGCGAAATTCATCCAGATACGTGCCAATGAGTGGGTCGTCCATGTGATGTTACTCTGTTTACTTTCCACCTAGATTTTTATTGACGCTCTACCACAATTTCCCTGTTGATAACGGCCACAATTGAGCCTTATTATATAACCTTCCCGCATAAATCCGTTACCACGGTAACGGATTCAAACTATACTTATATAACCCTCAATAATAGAACGTATATTCTATACTAATGAGGCACGCCAATGTTATAGATATGGCAAGTAGTATAGGCGATTGGGCCAGAAAAGAACAAGATGTCTGGCTACCGCGTATATTTTTTGATGGCCTGTCGCGCCACCACCATACGATGCACTTCCGATGCCCCATCATAGATGCGGAAAGCCCGCGCCTCTTCATACCATTGGCTGAGGGGCAGGTCACGCGAGATGCCTTTAGCGCCGCAAATCTGAATGGCCCGATCCAACACGCGGTTGACCGTTTCCGCCACAAACGTTTTGGTCATGGAGGTTTCGGAGCGTCCGGGGTCACCTTTTTCGTGGATGAGCCACGCGGCTTGCTGAATCATCAGGCGGCTGGCGTGAATCTCAGTTTCCGAATCGGCAATCATCCACTGAATGGCTTGGTGATAACTCAGTTTGCTGCCAAAAGCCTCGCGCTCGGTGGCGTGTTTGGTGGCGATTTCGAGGGCACGTTGTGCAATCCCCAACCAGCGCATACAATGGGTGAGTCGGGCGGGGCCGAGTCGCGCTTGGGCCTCCATCATCGCCGCCCCTTCATGGCCTAAAATGGCACTGGCAGGCAAACGCAGGTCGTGGAATTTCATTTCGCCATGACCACCGGGGGCTTCTGCTCCCATGACCGGGACACGCCGCACCATCTCGATGCCGGGGGTATCTGCCGGGGCAAGGAACATTGTCGCGCCAACCCGCCAATCGGCGTCGGGGTCGGTGACGGCCATGATGATAAAAAAGGCCGCGCCATCTGCCCCGGTGGAAAACCACTTGTGCCCATTGATGATGAAGTCGTTGCCATCGCGGGTGGCGGTGGTTTTGATCATGGCGGGGTCGGAGCCAGTGCCGGGGGGGGGTTCAGTCATCGAGAAGGCCGAACGAATTTCGCCAGCGGCTAAGGGGCGCAGGTAGCGTTCTTTTTGCTTGTCATTGGCGAACAGGTGCATCAGGTGCATGTTGCCTTCATCGGGAGCGGCACAGTTGAGCGACAATGGCCCAAGCAAGCTGCGTCCGGCGGCCTCAAAAACAGGCACAATCTCCTGCAAATTTAGACCGAGGCCACCATATTCGGGCGAGAGTTGGGGCAGGAAGACCCCGGCGGATTTGGCTCGATGGCGGAGTTCACGCAGGGTGTCGGGGTGAAGGCCGTCGCGGTGTTCATGGGCGTGCGCTTCGAGGGGGATGACTTCGGTTTCGATGAAGGCCCGAACGCGGTGTACAAGGTCTTGGACGTGGGGGGGGTAGCTGAAATCCATAAAAAATCTCCCAAAATGTTTATTGCCCAAATTCTCGGATAAATTCTATTAAGCGGGCTTTACCTTCAAGATGAGGATTTAATCTGAGTGCTACTTTGTAATCATTAGCAGCATCAATATTTCTGCCTAATGTCTCATAAAGCAAACCTCGAAGCGCAAACACATGAAAATCGCCTTTGTAAAGCTGAATGGCGAAAGAGAAATCTTCAATAGCTCCTTGCATGTCATCAAAGTCCATTCTTGCCAAGCCCCGACTAACATAGTTGTGGTACTCACTTGGGTCAAGGGAAATACTTACTGTGAAATCAGCTATTGCGAGTTCTGTTTCGTCTAGTTTTTCATAAACACAGCCCCTAAGCCAGTAGAGTGAGGAATCTTTTGAGTCAATCTCGATCATTTGAGAGTAATCATCGACAGCCTTACGGTACTCCTCTTTCAGCATGTATAACTTGGCTCGATATCGATATGCATTGATACTTTTTGCATCCAAATCTAAAGCCTGATTTAGATCTTCGAGTGCTAACTCAAGTGATCCTTGCTCTATGAGAAGTTTTGCACGCGAGATATAACCTTCGACGAAATTCGGGTCTAGGGTTAGTGATACTGTGAATCTGACCAATGCCATGTCTAGATCCCCTGAGTTGAAAGCCTCTTCCCCTATTAAGATATTATCAGCTACACTAAATCTAATAGCATATAGCCAGCGGGCTTTCTTGATATCCTCTTCGCCAAGATGATTGTCCCCTTTTGCTAAAAGGACTTCACCTCTCTGTTGGTAGGCTTCTATAAGCTCAGGATTAAGCTCTATGGCTTTGGAAAATTCCTGAATTCTCGTATCCAGATTTTCTTTAGGTTCAGATAGTCCCTTTTCAAAATGCTCTTGTGCAGTTAGCCTTGATTGGGTCACGCTTGGCGCAGAGGCAGTCATCTCAAAAAGATTTCCTTCAAGATCACTTGATGGCAGGGGCCGACTAAGGCGAACTGGTTGGAGTAGTTCTTCCCTAATTCCCCTCATTATCCATCTAAGGTTCTCCAAATCATATGGAATTTGAATGGCTCGGAAATCCGCAAGTTTTCCGGCAACTGATTGTGGCAGATATTTCTGAAGTTCGTCGAGGTCATACCTAAACTGAGATGTGTAAAGTGGGATAATGATTCTATCAGTAGCGATTGCGTGTTCAATTTCCTTTAGAACCCAATCATCAGAATTTATACATCTGTCCAATGTGCCTATTGTAATTATCGGCATAAAATATGGCCTAATTTGAATTGCTTCAAATATTTGTTGACTAAGGCCGCCAACTTTCATACTTGCCGCATCAAGGAAAGGCTTATTTATGCCATTGTAATTCAAGTCTTGCCAAACAGCTAAAGCCAACTCTCGGCTGACTTCACGCCGATAACTTATAAAAACGCTGTTGCTTTCAGACATGCTTAATCATCCATAGTTGAAAATCCTATTCCTCAAAATTAATTATAACCTAGGCTGAACCGAAATCGGCCTAAATCCAGCGCGCTGAAATTAGGGTAAACACACCATCCCATCAAAGGTCGTCATGTCGCAAATATAAAGAGGATGCACCCCGATGTATCGAGATGCACCCTCTAAGAATGGTTTAGGCTATATCGCTAGATTCAGCACGGCGGATTTATCCCCGTGTCATGATGTCCCGTGTTTGTAATTACGCCGTCAATGCTTCCAAGCGATCGACATAACCCGCGAGGATGGCAAAGGCCTTTTCGACGGGTTCAGGGGTGGTCATGTCTACCCCGGCAACCTTGAGGGCGTCTAGGGCATAGAGTGAACTGCCCGACTTCAAAAATTGAACATAGGATTGCGCCGCACCAGATGTGCCCGACAACATGCGATGGGCGAGGGCATGGGCCGCTGAAATCCCGGTGGCATACTGATAGACATAGTAGGCGGCATAGAGATGCCCAAACTGTGCCCATGTGATGCCGACGCGCTCACGATCCACTTCCATCTCACCGCCATAGCCTTCCTCGAACAAATCCGCCATCAGATTGATGAGGTCATCGGCGGTGGGGCTGTCGCCTTGTTCGACGCGGGTGTGGACTTCGAGCTCAAAGCGGGCGAGGGTGGGCATGATAAAGAAATAGCGGTGAATGTTGTCCATCGCTTCTTCAATGACCGCAATTTGGAAATTTGGGTCGAGGTTATGATCGAGCAAATAGGCGCGGGTCATGGCCTGATTAAAATTCGAGGCGACCTCGGCCACAAACAGCGAATAATTGGAATAGACAAAGGGTTGGTTTTCCCATGTCAAATATGAGTGCATGGAGTGGCCTAGCTCATGGGCGAGGGTGCTCATGCCGCCGAGGGTGGGGGTGAAATTCATCATAATAAACGGATAGGTTCCGGGCCAACCGAACGAAAAGGCCCCCTGACGTTTGCCTTGATTGGGTAGCAAATCCACCCAACGCTGCTCCAAACAGCCGCGCCGCAGGACATTAGTGTAATCGCTACCCAAAGGCTTCAGACCCTCGGTAATCCAATCCACCGATTGTTGATAGCTGACATCGGGTTTGCTGTCGGTCAGGGGCGCCCAAATGTCATAGGGTTGCAGTTTATCTACCCCGAGGGCCTTGCGACGGACGCGCCAATATTTATGCCATGTCGGCAGATTTTTGCGGTGGACGGCCAGCAGATTGTCAAACACGGTACGGGGGACATTATTTTCAAACAGGGAGGCCTCTAAACAGGACTCATAGCGGCGGACGCGCATATGAAAAACATCACTTTTGACCGAGGCAATGTAGCTGGCGGCCAATGTATTCTTAAGTGATAGATAGGTGTCGGCGTAGTTTTCCCACGCGGTGCGGCGAGCCTCACGATCAGACCCATCGAGGATTTTTTCGATGCTGCCCTGCCCAAGCTCAATAGATTCACCCTTGCCGCCTTGAGCGGGTGGGAATTTCATATCGGCGCTGGTGAGCACCTCAAACGTATTGCCTATGCCAGAAAGCGGGTCGCCAGCGAGACCAAGGACTTCTTCGACCTCAGCCGAACGAATATGGCTTTGGGAACGGAATAGGTTATCAAAGTAATGAGCATAGAGTTGGAGGCGGGCGTCTTGTTTCGGCCATTGTTCAATGGTGGCCTGCCCGATTTCCAATAATTCGGGTTCCGCAAAGGAGGCGAGGGCGTTGAGTTGGGCGAACACGCCATAGGCTTGGCCCGCCATGCCCGTCGCCTGTTGGTCATTAGAATCAACCGATTGCGACATATTGGCGTAGAAAAAGAGATGGCCGACGCGCTTATAGAATTTTTCGAGGACGGTAATCCACTCCAAAAACGCACCGGGGCCTTCTTTGAGACGGCCTTGAAACTGGCTGAGTTCAGGTAGGCTTTCTTGGACAGCTTTCAATTCGATAGCCCAGTCTTCACGGGTTGGAAAAACGCTTTCGGCGTTCCAAGTGTATTCCTTGGGGATATCGGCACGAGCCGGAATGGTCATGGTATCAGAGAGTGTCATGCGGACTCCTATCGGTTGAAATTTTTTTCAGTGGTTAATTATAACACGCCTTCAGGGTGTCGAAGGTTGAATCTATAACCGAAATTTTGAGAAATGGCCTAAAAAACCGTGACGGGTGGCATAGAGTGGATTGAATTTTCTCTAGTCTAGTTGTACTCTTAGAAAATAGGTAGTGTGGAAGGAAAGCGACACTTATGGCAGGACAGGAAACCACTCTGCAACTTCCACTGGTATTGATTGTGGAAGACGATGAAAATCTATTAGGCGGAATTATTGATATTCTCACGATGGATGGCTTTTGTCGGGTGATTGGGGCGCGACACGGCAAAGAAGCCATCGAATTTATGAGTGAGGAAACCCCGGCCTTGATCATCTCAGATATTATCATGCCTCAGATGGACGGGCTAGAACTGTTGACCCTCATCCGCTCTGACCCCGAGCTCGGCCATATTCCATTTCTCATCCTTTCGGCCCGCAACCAGCAACGCGACATCAATACAGGTATCGCAATGGGAGCCGACGATTACATCATCAAACCCTTTACACCACAGGGCTTAATTGATACGGTCAGCCGAGTGTTGGGCAATCGTTGAGTCTATCATCCCAACCCCTTTGTGGCATGTAGGTATATAATCAGAGGGAACAAAAAAGGGATGATATGGAACAACTCACTACATTTACCACGATATTTTTAGGCATTTTTATCGAAGCGACCCCTTTTCTTTTATTGGGGTCATTGGCGTCGGGACTGGTGGAAGTGTTCATCAGCAAAGACGACATGGCGCGGGTTGTGCCCCGCAATTTAATCGCTGCGACCATCGCCGGGGGCATGATGGGTTTTATTTTCCCCGTTTGCGAATGTGGCGTTGTGCCATTGGTGCGGCGATTGTTTAACAAGGGCATCCCGGTTTCGATGGGGGTTGCATTTTTGTTGGCTGCCCCGATTATTAATCCGGTGGCGTTGGCGAGCACCTATGCCGCCTATGGCTTTGGCGAAATGCTCATCTTGCGTTTTTCGATGGGCCTATTGGTAGCTACTACGATTGGCCTGCTATTCTCACTCAATCCCCGCCCATTAAGTATTTTGCGCCCCGGCAGTGTGATGGCTTTTGCAGGCGCATCACCACAAGCGCATAAGCCCACTAAGCGGCTGGAAAAACGGAATTTGGTTAAGGTCAATCAACCCACTGATCCAGTGCATATCCGTGTCCAAAAAGCCCTGCGCTTTGCCAGTGACGACTTTTTTGATATGGGCAAATATCTGGTGATTGGGTCACTGTTAGCAGCAGCCATGCAAACGCTGATTGCCCAGTCCACCCTGACTAAATTGGGGCAGGGGCCGGTGTCGTCCGTCATCACCATGCAGATTCTAGCGTTTGTACTTTCGGTGTGTTCAACGGTAGATGCCTTTTTGTCGCTGGCCTTCCGGAATACTTTTACCACTGGCTCGATTTTGTCATTTTTGGTGTTTGGGCCAATGGTGGATATTAAAAGTACCCTGATGTTCTTGAATGTGTTTAATCGCAAAATTGTGCTGTATCTGATTGTGTTGCCGTTCTTGATGGCAATGCTGATTGGCATCTTCATTAATTTGAATGTGGGGATTTAGGGGTATGAAAGCAAGATTGCAGCTTAAAGAAAGCTCCCTGAACGTCATCAAAACGTTTATATTGCTTGGCTTGGGCCTGTTCTTTTTTGAACGCTTTGCCACAGGCAAGCTCTATTTTTATATCGCGCCGCGTTTTTGGTGGCTGTCGGTAGTGGCGGTGATCCTGTGTTTTGCGCTGGCGGCCTCGTTCAATTTGACCAAGCGAGATGAAAAGGACGAGCATGATCACGGACATGATGACCACGATCACCCGCATGACCATGAGCATCATCATCATAAGCATGACCACGACCATGAGCACGGGCACGACCACTCGCATGGCAATGTGCTATCTGTGCTGGTATTGGCGATTCCGCTGGTGCTGGGGATTATGGTTGCGCCTAAAACCTTGGGGGCGAATGCGATTGAAAATAGGGGTATCTCGACCGATTTTGCGGTTTCGTCCGACGCAGCTGCTAAGAGCCTGACGATTGTGCCGGGGGAGCGCAATATATTGGATTGGGCACGGGCCATCGCTTCGACCACCGAACCTGAACAATTTTATGGACAAGAGGCCGAAGTGGTGGGCTTTGTCTATCGAGATTCGCGCTTTGCCGACAATCAATTTATGGTGGCACGGTTTACCATTACCTGCTGTGTGGCCGATGCTCTGGCGGTTGGGGTGGTGGTGCAGTCGGACGATGCGGCTAGTTTTGCAATGGATACGTGGGTTAAGATTACAGGCACCTTCCAAGCCAGCAATTTTGATGGGTCAGAATTGCCCGCCCTTGTCGCCACTGAGATTACGCCAACCGACCAGCCGGATCAACCGTATCTGTATCAATAATGAGTGGGAAATGATGTTATGAGTGAAGACTCTATGCCGCGTCCCGCCTTACCATTGTTAGACCGATTTGACACGATTGTGGTCGGGTTCATCGTTCTATTGGTTATGGTAATTGGTGCGGTAGTGGTTTTAGGCGATCATGTCGGGGTTGAAGTCAAAGGCTATTCACCCAAGAGTGATGAGACACCCCCCGGCACAACCCCTATTCGGGTGATATTTGATAGCCAAATGAAGCGGAGTTCGGCCCAAGACCATTTTGATGTGCGCCCGTCTGTTGAGGGAACATTTAAATGGGAAAACAATGACACCGTGCTGATTTTTACGCCCGCGTATGCGTTTTCGCCGCACGAGAATTACCAGATCACCATTCAAAAAGGGGCCGAAAGCGAAACAGGCCATCGGCTGTTGGATGATGTCCAGTTTTCGCTCACAGTGCGTCCTCCGGAGGTCTATTTCTTATCGCCCAGTGATGCCCGCGAACGGGGTTTGTGGCGGGTGTCGAGCGAGGGGGGGGAGCCAGAACAGGTCTTTACGTCGCCCTATGGGGTATTTGACTTTGCCCCCAGCCCGGACGGAAAGCAAATTGCCGTGACGATATTTGCACAGGAAAATTTGCTGTCGGAGATTATGTTGATTAACCCTGATGGCAGTAATCCCCAGCAAATTACGAGTTGTGACCCGGCTGCATGTGGCCGGCCAAGTTGGTCGCCAGATGGGCAATGGCTGAGTTATGAACGGCAAGAAAAGGTGGAGGGGGGTAATTTTGGGCCAAGCCGCATCTACCTGCTGAATATGCAAAGTGGGCAGACGGGGCCAGCCTTTCAAGATAACCAAATTTTAGGATTTGGGGCGATATGGAGTCCTGATAGCCAACAGATGGCTTTTTATGACTCGAATATCCAACAGATTCGCACCTTAAATTTGAAAACAGGGGTCAACTATACCATTCCTAGTTTGAACTGGGACGGCGGGGCGTTTTCACCCGATGGAACCCAGTTGGTGTTTACTGACATCAAATTGGTGGAGGATAATATCTATGCCTCGCAACTGTGGCTGGCAACCCTGCCACAGGCCAGCGGTGAGCCGGGGGTTGCCCCGTTGTTGGCTGAATCGCAAGAAGATCAGGGGCCGTCATGGTCACTAGATGGTCACTGGATTGCGTTTGGACGGCGGCGGGTAGATTGGCAGTTAGATCGAGCGCGGCAGGTGTGGTTATATAATGTGGCATCCCATGAACTTAAACAACTCACCGATGAGCCGAATTACAATAGTAGTTTTTATATATGGGATCCATCCTCATCGCATCTCTTGATTCAACGCTTTGATATTGAGACGCAATTCCCCAAAACCGAATTATGGGTGTATGACCTTTCGACCGATTCGATGACCCCATTGACAGCGGATGGCTATTTGGGGCGGTGGTTGCCCTAGCCCTGATATTCAGGCCGATTTACATACGAAAAACCGTGCATTTTGCACCCGTGTTTTATATCGCAGGGGGGTAAAGTGAGCGATAATAGTAGATGTAACGGAAGCATTGTCAGGGCTGGAGGCAATGATGGACATTCAACAAAAAGATTTAAATGATGTGACCGTGTTCACCGTTAAAGGTCGTGTAGACAGCGAAGGGGCTGTTGACCTTGATCTGGCGCTCCGCACAGCGACAACCGAAGGCAAACACAAGATGGTGCTGGAGTTGTCGGATGTGCGATATATGAACAGTTCCGGTTTGCGAACACTAGCGGATATTTTGACGCAAAACCGCGCCGATGGGGGCGATTTGAAATTGGCCGCTATGAATCCGAAAGTGCTGCGCGTTCTCCAAATCATCGGTTTCGAGAAGTTTTTTAACATCTATCCCACGATTGATGCAGCCGTCAAATCCTACTAACTGGGTTGGGCTATGATAACACGAGGCTAAAGCTGCCGTGCGGAATCTAACCTAGAAGGCCCATCAATACAGCGGATTCGCTGTAGACTCTGATTGACCAAAAGGGGCAGGTTGCAAAAGACCCGCCCCTTACGTTGAACCCCTGAACCCCCTTATTCCATCGGCTACCCTTCAAACCGACCTCTAACAAAGGTGTAAAAATAGAACAAAGGTTTTGGTCAAAATTTAGGGAAAAATGTATAGTTAACCTATTAGATTTTTCCCTAAAATCTTGGGGGTGAGATGGCAGGCAAGGCGAAAAAAACACGACTTGAAAAAGCTCAGGCATTGCTCGACCAAATGGATGCGGAGGAATTAGCTGCTTTACAACAGGCGATTGAAACCCACCTAACCGCCAGCAATACACCATCGCCTGCTAACAAAGGGGGGCAGGTGGGGATTGCCCAACCCAGTACCGCCAGTGGACACATTGAATTGAAGATGATTAATGGGTGTGGCCCGTATAAATATAAACGGGTGTTGGTGGGGGGGCGCTTGAAATCGGTGTATATTGGCAAGGCGACCCAAGCTGACATCAAAAAATATGGGGTGAAGAAGGGCCGGGGGACAACCAAAACATGATAGTGCGATAGGCCAATTGCGAAATCGGCGGTAAGCGGCTATAAATGGCCTAGAGATTCATTTTATTTTGGGATGACAAGGGGGAAAAGATGCCCCGTATTTTTATTTCCTATCGGCGGGCTGATAGCCGGACAATTACTGGCCGCATTTATGATCGCTTGGTCTATGCCTTTGGCGCGGACAATGTGTTTAAAGATGTGGATGACATTCCGTTAGGGAGCGATTTTCGGGAGGTCATTCATGATGCGGTTGCCAAAACGGATGTCCTAATGGTGATCATCGGGCCACAGTGGGCCACGCTGACCGATCAGAAGGGACGGCGGCGATTGGATGACCCAGATGACTTTGTCCGTATCGAAGTTGAAGCGGGCTTGCGGCGGGATAATCCGGTGGTGGTCATTCCCGTATTGGTGGGTGGGGCGGTCATGCCGACGGATGCTGATTTGCCCGATAGCCTTGACCCGCTCGTGTTTCGCAATGCGGCGATGGTGCGTGAAGACCCCGATTTTAATTCCGACATGGCGCGGTTGATTGACCAATTGAAACGTGATTTTCCAGAACCGACCCCGGCTATGACCCCTAAAACACAACGGCGGAGTGGTGTACCCAATACAGCGGCGGGGTGGTTGCTACCGGGGGTATTGGTGGTCATTGGGGTGGTGGTGCTGGCGCTGATTTTGTTGTTGAGTGGGGGCGACAAAAAAGACACGGTACGTAATGATACGGCCACGCCACCCATATTGAATCCATCCCCAAATGCCGAAGGGGTGTTGTGCACCGTCGTCAATTTGCGGACGTTTCCGATTTTGCTGCGGCAAGGGCCAGCAGTCACTTATGACCGGGTGGGGACGCTGGAGCCCAATGAGGTTGGGTATGTGATTGACCAAGACATCAGCCCTGATACGGGTAAGGTGTGGATGTTGGTCTATATCAACCGTGAAGGTGGGCCACTTGAAGGCTATTTGAAGGGCGACCAACCAACCGAACAGACGACATGCCCGCCCCTAGAATAGGGGTTGATAACCACGCCGCCACATGGTCAAGGCCAAGCGGACGGGGGTCTGTAGAAGGCTGAAGACCAACAGGGCCACTAGCAATTGAAGTAAAAGCGGCAGACGGTCGGCAAGCAACAAAACTAATGAGGTATAGGTATAGTGACCATGCAGCAGCGGCAATGAGGCCATCAACCCACGAAACGAGGTCAGGGTGAGCAGCATCCGCAAATGCAAGGCACCATAGATACTGAGGATAAGGCTGAAAATCAACACCAATAGCGGGGGGTGAAATTCGACTACTAAATAGAGGGTGGCGACGAGCATTAGGCTTTGCAAGATGAGGCTGTAGCGACGGAGGGCGGGTGGAATTAAGAGACTATCATCCGTTTCAACCCGTGTGCCGATAGCAATAACAAAACTGCGGGCGCCATAGGCAAGATCGGTTTTGAGGTCTTTGAGGCCACTGGATACACTGTTGAGCAGCAGTAAGCCTAATCCAAGGGCCATCGCCCATAAAAGCGCCGAAGTGGGTGGGGTGGTTGTTCGGGCAAACATGACACTGAGGCCAAGCAACGATACCGAGGCCGCCAGCGCGATTTCGGGAATGAGGCGTGGCAAACGTCCCCACTTGCTCCACAAATCATAGATGATGCTGCACACAAGGCTGGCGCCAAGCATCAGACTCCCCGCCCATCCATGTGAGAGGCACAACCACAAAAATAGAAAGGCCAGCGGGATTTGCAGCAGGGTGAATGACCATGCCTCGTGCCGCGTCAAGGCTCCAGTCGTCAAGGGGTGCTTTTGGCGGGCAGGGTGGGTGCGATCAACGGGGTGGTCAATCAGATCGTTCAAAGCGAAGCCAAAGAGATGCGTCGTTAGCCCAAGGCCAACCAGCCCCAGCCATTCGGTCAAGGAGAGGGCCATTTCATCAAGGGCGAAGGTACTTAAAATGGGGACGCTGATGGTCAAGGGTGACATGGGCAGGCGTCCGAGGTGGGCATAGGCCTTGAGTTTTGGGAAAAGCCCCATTAAGTACAGTCACCCACGTCGCACCCATCGAGGCCGTCACAATCGAGGTTGTCGGTGCAACCATCTAACATAGCCCCGTCGCAGCTATCCAAGCCGCTGCCACATTTGACCAGCCCCAAACCGCCCTCGCAAACCCCGTTCAGGGCTTCACTTAGGCAAAAGGCATCGCTGTTATACGAGCCAAATTGACTGCCACCGCTACAGGCATATAAATCGCAATCGTCGCTGCAATTGCCACGATTGGTTTTACGTTTACGACCTAATTCTTCTTCAATCGCCATCCCGCCGAACTCCGGGCCAACACTGACAAACGTCAGCCCTTTGGCGGCAGCAGCAGCGGGTAAAATGAAGAGAGCCGCTTTCAAAATATCCATTTTTTTCCATGGGCGATAGTGCCATGTTTTGGCGGTGGCAAGCTGCTGATGCAGTTCGTGGATAACATTATCGAGCGGTTCGATGAGCAGGGTCGCCAGCGTTGCTTCAGCCCGATACAGCGTGAGATGGGGCAATTGGGCTTGGATGGCGGCGCGGATGGCTTCAAAACGACCGAGTAACCACTGTTGACCATCGGGTACAAGCCGAAAACCAGCCTCGGTTGCCACTGAAAAACGACGTAAGGGGTTGAATGTGCCTGCCGTCATATCTTGTGGATAATCGGCGTAGGCATCCATCAGATAGACGTAGGCGCCATAGTTGGCCCCAATCACGGCTAGCGCCTCGGCATTTTCGGGTGTGCCCGCAAGGACAGCAGTATGAGCAAATAGCTGGGCACTCACAAGGGCGGATGGCTGGGCTGGATCACCTGATTCAGATTGCTCGGCAAGGGCTTGGGTGGTCATCAAGGCGCTGAGGGTTGCAGTATCAAACCCTAGAGCTTCAAGGGCGTGCTGGGCAGCAAGGGCAGGGCGACGGGTTAATTGATGGGCGAGGCGGGCACGTGGGCCGGGACTGTCGGCAAGGTCATCCGCGATTTTGACATCGGCTAGGCTGACAGCGGCTTGAGCGGCAAATTCACTGGCGAGGTCTTGGTGGGTGCGCACATGTCGGGTCGGGTTGAGGGGGCAGCGACGCATCACCACCTCGGAAGTGGTAGGGGTTTGGGCGCTGGTCAACAGATTGAGCAAAATAATTTCGCCACTGGTCAAAAGGCGGGCCAAGTGTCCATAATGGTCGCCGAGGGCGTGGCACAGACTGCACATATGTAGGCGATACTCGTGGCGAGCCTCCCCTGTTAGATGAGCGGAAAACTGATGTTGTTTTCTAAGCACGGCAATCCGTCCAGTTTGGTAAAATTAGTTTGGAATCATTTTAGGCATAACTGAAATCGGTGCAACTAGAAGCGAGAACTTTGATGAAAAAACAACCTAGCCGTACCTACGCAACCAATCTGAGCGATGATGAACTGATTTTGTTGGATGCCCTTTACGCTGGATCCATTGAGTTTGCGGGCTTGCTGGCGGAGAATTTTCGAGAAGCCACCGAGCTTGATTATGTCCATCATTTTAGCTATGAGGAATTGGTGCAAGTGGTGGATGGTATGGTCGGGCGGGGCGTGATGGACTTGCTGCGGATGGCCGACGATGATGAGGATGAGGATATTCGCGTGGGGTTAACCGGAGCAGGGGGCGGTTTGTGGGAACAGGAACGCGAACCGGATTGGCAACGCTATTGCGTTTATTTTATGGGTACAGAGATGGATTTAGATGGTAATGAGGTGTGGTTTGCCGAGGTGCAATCGCCGACATTTGATACGGCGGCTGAATTCCTTGAGGTGGCAATTGAATCTGGCCTGTTCCCTGAAGTTGATTTAGAGCAGATGGAAATACAGGAATATGTTGGGGAGAATTTGGTAGGGTGGCGTTCGTTTGAGGTCGTGTTGGTGCTGCGTGTGCCGTGCGGGGCGGTGGAAGAAGATACCCCGGTGGACTGGGATTTATATGAAGAAAAGCGAACATGGTGGACGGATTTGATGGAATGGGGAGGGTTGCAGGCATGACCTTGGGGGATGCGGTGTTTCTGATTGATTTTGACCAGACCAAAGATGGACATTGGCTGGCGGATGTCAGCGATATGTATGGGGTCGAAGTTTATGCCAAGACCCGTGAGGAAGCCCTTGTCAAATGTGAGGCCTTAGCACGGCGGGTGGTGGCTTTGCATCCGATTACCCGTGAAATCCGTTATCGCGCTCTAAATCGAGGTGGGGCACGCCGCGATTGGCAACTCGATTCTGATTTCTAGGGGCAGTGGCGATCAAACAACTCGCATACCGTAATTCTCCTTATTTCGCATGAGAATTTGATGACAAGTGGCAATTGCCGCCTTGTGGAATTGATGGTACGGTGACTTTATATTAAGAAAAAATGGATATATGGAGGGATAACATGCTTACTCAGCTACTGGCAGAGAACATTGGTGTGTCACAATCCGATATCCAAGCGCTCACCCGCTTGTCGCGCGCAGAGTTATATGAAAACCCCACCTACCAGAACTTAGTCAACGACCTTGATTTTGATCTCCTCCATGAGACTTTGCCGATTGCACGCAAGGTGTATGAATCTACTTTGCCCGCTGTGATTGAAGCCATCAGCGATACCTATCGTTATAAAGGGCGGGGTATGACCGCATTTACATTGGGCAATTGGTTGGTTGGGTTTCTATCGCAACCTGATCAATTGTATCAACTGGTGGAGTATCATAATCGGGTTCCCTTGCAAGTGATTGAAGAGGGATTGCCGATGATATTAAAATCACTAGGGGAAATGGAGGCAGGGGGAACTGAATGGACTAAGGCCATGGCGGTTCTTTCATTACCCTTTTTCGCCGCGAAATAAACGCTTTGGCATAGAGCAAATTCTCACCTGTGCACAAGTAGGTGAGTATTTAAACATCATCTGGCAATTTGAGGATTTTTTGCAAAGCCGTACTAAACACTTGCGCCTCAGTATTGGTCAAATTGACAGCGAAGTGATTTTGAATTCCCGCCGCATAAATAGGCCACGCCTTACGTAGGGCATCGTGACCTGCCTCGGTGAGTACAGCATAATAGCCCCGCCGATCTTCGGGATTGGGTTCGCGTTTTAATAACCCCGCATTTTCCAATTTGTCCACCAAGCGTGTGAGTCCACTGCGACTTAGGACGACCTTATCGGCCAGTTCATAGAGGCGCAGGCGGTGGTCGGACGCTTCGACGAGTTCGACCAAGACATCATACCAATGCAGCGGGATGCACCCGGCGGCAACGAGTTCGCGGTCAATGGCGTCTATCAAAGTAGCATGGGTCGTAATAAATAAGCGCCATGCGTTGAGGTGAAGTTCATCGGGTTTTATGTTCATGCTCTCTATTCTAACAATAAGTAGTTGCATGTGCAATTATTCCATGATATAGTTGCATATACAATCATTGCAAGAACAACTAAATGAGAATACTATAAGGAGCAGTGAACCATGCAAGTTCCATTGATTAATGTTCAAGAAATCCCCGCTGAGGGAACCAAGACGGTTGAGTTTTTTGGGCGCGAGGTCTTGGTGTTTATGGCCGAGGGCAATCCGCGTGCGATTATGAACGCCTGCTTGCATATTGGTGGGCCGTTGGAACAGCAGGGGTGTGAATTTGTCTGCCAATGGCATCAGGCTAAATATGATGTGGGTACGGGGAAACGAACTGATGGGCCAGCCCCTAAAGATGCCCGCTTGATGTATATCCCCACCCGCGTCTTGGATGGTGTTTTGACCTATGTGTATGGGGAATGAAGTTTGGCGGCGAGGGCGATTTTGGGAGATCGCCCCATAACTTTTTTTATGACTGGGTGAGATCGAAGACGATTTTGCCGACCGCTTGGCGTGTTTCGAGGAGATGGTGGGCGAGGGGGGCTTGGTTGAGTGTTAACCGACGGGCGATAATGGGTTGGATTTTGCCTCCGGCCAACCATTCAAACAGCATATTCAAATCACTGTGATAGTGGTCGCTTTCGTCGTCAACCCCCGCAAAAAATTTGACGGTTTTGGTTGGGTCGTTACCCGCAAAAGCATTAATCCGCTCAATCTCGGCTCCGGCATGTTGGGCGACATCTTCCCCACTCATGGAGGACAACCCATAAACAATCAGCCGGCCATTGGGGCGTAAGAGGCGATAGCTGCGGCCTACGTAATCGCCACCGATGGGGTCAATTACAATATCGAGGCCTTCTTTGCTTGTGTGCTGAACGACCTCGGTAAAATCTTGGGTGGTGTAATCAATGGGTAGTGCCCCAAGCGCTTGAATGATTGACTGTTTGGCGCTTGACCCAGTAGCGAAGACTTTCAATCCCATGAGGCGACCTAATTGGAGGAGGGCTGTGCCAACGCCACCCCCACCGCCATGCACCAGCAGCGTTTCACCAGTTTGGGCACGGGCCTCATCATGCAAAATCTGATAGGCCGTCATGTAATTGAGGACAAGACAGACCGCCATAGCCGGGTCAAGATGGTCGGGGATGGGCACAAACATGCGGGCAAGGACGCAGACCATCTCGCTGTACCCAAATAGACGATACATGCCAGTGGTGGTATCCATCGCAAAGGTTAGCCCTGCGACGTGCTGCCCTACTGAAAATTGTGTGACCCCTGTGCCAAGTTTATCCACCACACCCACCACATCATAACCCAATGGGAAAGGGGGTGAGGGATAAGCGGCTTGGGGAGCCTGCCGACGGGCTACATCACCCCACGCAACGCCAGCGGCTAACACTTTGACACGGATTTCGTTCGCCGCTGGTTCAGGGACATCCGATTCAAAAACTTGGAGAACTTCAGGCGGGCCATAGGCGGTAGCGAGAACGTGACGATATTTCATCTGGCTTCCTTCACGATATAAAACAACAGAGCAGTGGGCTGCCCTGTTGTTAAATAATAGTCACTCGGAAATGGATTAGGCGGGTTGTTCGACGGGGACAAGTCCTTTCACAGCAGTGTGTAGATGCAGCAGTGATTCCCACACTTCTTCGGCGGCCTCGGCTCCGAGAGCCTCGAAGGGGACAAAATAGTTGCGGTCGGTGATAACTTCGGCTTCTTCACGAATCTTGCGACCTTGCTCGGTGGCGCGATAGGCTCCCTCAGCGGTGGGGTCGGCTTCTAACCAGCCCTTTTTCACCAAGGACTCAAAGGTGGCGGCGTAATCTTCCACCGTGTAGCCACGCGCCTGTCCGCGATCTTCAAAAACAGCGGCGGGGGTATTCTTTTCACCACGCCACGCAAAACTGAAACATTCCCATTCGATCCCGGTCACATTATAGGGCTTGAAGGCGGCGACATGGGCGTCATCTCGCCATGCGGATAGATCGGTGAGATATTGGAAAATCTTCAGAATGGACGGGGCGCTGATGCTGGGGTTGGAGTGATTGTTCAACCGGATGGCATACGGTTCAGCATAAGGGCTGTTGAGCGCACCCTGCACCACTTTGGCAAGCCGGATTTCCAGTGTATAGAGTTCGGCGGGGGTCAGCACATCAACGGCAGCAACAGTAGTCTCGATCGTCAAAATCATTTGTTTCAACTTGGCCCGCATGACAGGCTCGACCAGATATTCCTGATTGCCCTGATCAACCAGCAAGCCTTGTTCGGCCAACTCACGATCAATCCGTTCAAGATTGGCGAGATTGGCATAGGGGGTGCGGATATGGGCTTTGCGGGGGGAGATGGTATCGGGTTCATATTCGAGGGCGACCCACAGCAAAAACCAGTTGGGGGGCAGGCCGATTTCCTCGCGGAAGGGCCGTGCTTTGGGGATATAGATCGCCGAAAAAGTCGTCAATAGGTCATTAATTAGCTGGAATTTTTCTTGATTGTTCATGCTCTGCTCCTTAAATGAAAAACAAAAAAACGAATGGGTTGGCATAAGTGATACGGGGCAAGGTGGCGTGTCCCCGGAAATTGGCAAATTGAATAGCTTGGCGGCGAATGGCGGTCGCGCCCGGTTAATCAGATAGTGCACTGTCACTAGAAAGAAACACTAGGAAGAAAATAGGGGGCCCAAGGCCCATCTGGAAAAATTACTGCGTGCAATCCCCATTGGTTCAAGGGACTGCACGACATCTGTTTTTAAGCGAAGTGAAGAAATTGGGTCGCTACGTGTTCCGTAACCTGCTTGACCTCATAGGCGCGGTGGGGCAGGTTGATGGCCTCGGTAACGCCGTTGACCTCGATAAACTCCATATATTGGCGCGACATGCCACAGCCAATTAACAAAATGGGCAGGTCAGGCTGACGATTACGGAGATAGGTCAGGAAAGTTGGCGAGACGGCTTGCTTGTCCTCTAACCCAATCACCACCAAATCGTAGCAACTGTAATCGAGCAAAGGCAGCGCCGAAGGGTAGTCGGTAATTTCCGTGACAGCAATTTCCTCCCCCAAAAGGCGACCAAGCGTATCCATCAAAAGTTGGGCTGGGCCGTTGCTGCGGTCAATTACCAAAATTTGGGCGGGGCAGCATACTTCGTGCTGAGTGGTCTGGTAATGTAATAGGGTGTCTACCATTGTTTGAGATTGCATGGTGCTTGCCTCCCTTCGATAGTTTCATAATTGCGGAATTGCGCAACTATCAAATAGTGTAACTCGGTACAGGTGTTCTGTCAAGGGGTTGAGGTTAGAATTTCTAGGGTAGATTTAGATATTTTTAGGGGTCAGGAGGGGTAAATATAACATGGACGGGGCAAGGATGCAAATAGCGGGTGAGCGACTGGCCCACCCTTAAAAGATTTAGGCTTCGGACGCGGAATTTTCACCCTTGGGGTCAGATGTTTCAGCCCCAACCATAGTAATGATGCCAAGCAACCCCATATTGGCAAACAACATGGGAGCGAGCACGGGCGCACCGCTGATGAAACGCTCGGTTACAAGGCCGCCTTTGGCTCCGCCTTCAGGTAAATCAGCATTGATGTGTAGACCCATGCCAAAAACACCGACTAAGACCATCAACATCATGACCCAAAAGAAGACAAAGAAATCGGCATTGCTACGCTCCTTGTAGACTGCTAAAAGGGTTGTGACGATGGCCCCAAAAAGACCTAAAAAGACGGGTATCCACACAAAAATATTCTCGAATTGGGTACGTCCGTGATCTAAAAAGGCGCTGAGGGTCGAACCATAGAGACCACCTGTCACCAGCCATAGCAGTTGGGTGGTTTGGGTCATGGGGGTTCTAAAAGTTAATATCCCCGGCAAGGTTAACTGACCCGATTCGGGTTTGGTATCTTCGAGAGCGGCGACGATTGCCATAAGACCAATGCCGCAAAAAGCTAAGGGAGCAGCAATCGGGGGAGCATAGATCAGCCAGTCCCAGCGAACACTGCTGCCGGGGAGATAGCTAGGGGCGAGGGCGCGATCACTATGGAAAGCTGTGCCCAAAATCCCGACCACGATACTGAGCGAGGCGGCCCCGATGATGATGAGGGTTGAGGTGGTCATGGCTTTGCGTATCAAGCGGAGGTAGAGGGCGGCAAATACGATTAGACCCGCTAAAGGGCCAAGCACCACCGGAATGGCTTCGGCAGGTTTGATGTGGCCGCTGATCATATGGGCGAGATAAGTTTCAAAACCGACGGCGATGAGGTTGAAACCAACCAAAATCAACATGAGGTCATTGCGAGTGAGCGGGAGTTTAAAAACCCCGATACCGGGGATACGGGTAGCCGTGAGCGAAGCAGATAGGCGAGTCATGCTATAAATCCTCTTCTATGATTAAAAGGCCAAAGGGGGTGGCTAGGATGTACCACCCCTCAGATGGATTGCAGACGAGTTAAGGACGACTCATGGCGCTTGCGTCGCTGTTTCAGTCGGAACTTCAGTGGCGGTCTCGGTCACAACTTCCGTTGGTTCCTCGGTTGCCGCAGGAGCCTCGGTGGGAACCTCTGTCGGAGTTTCGGTAGGGGCAATTTCAGTGGGTGGGTAAAGATAGGCCCGTGCACTTTCTAATGATGGGAAGCCTTCCGGTAGATTGAGCGGTTCAAGCCCAGCGGCAACCAGCTTGGCATCAATTAATTCGCGCAGTTCACTGAGGTCTTTGAGCAGTTCATAAGCGCCATGCCATTGGGTATAGTCTGGCCCCTGCATCCATGCCCCAAATTTCGTGGTGCGGCCCCAATGATGCCAGACTTCATAATAGACATAATCAATTGGTTCATCGAAGGGGGCAGCCGTCAGCAGATTATTGTCTTTAAGGGGTTGCATCATCTTGTCGGAGAACATCACAAGATCGTTGACGGCGGTAGTTAGAGCATCGGCGTTGGTATAGAAGTCTTGGATGTATTGGGCTGAATGACAAGCGGTACAAACATTTTGCATCCGGAGGCGGTTTTCAACGGCACTGGGACGTTGGGCGGAGATAGACGCCGCGAGGAACCACGACAAACGATCCCCCACATCATGGGTGGTAGCGGAAAGACCAAAACCGCTAAAGTGGCAGGTGGCGCAGGTGGGGGCAGCGAAATCTACGGTGGTCAACGTGCCCGGTTCGGCATCCCAATTCCAATCATCGCCCATCGTCATATAGGCGATGCCGTGTGGGCTTTCTTGGTAAATTTCCCACTGGGGATGGTCGGGGCCGATATGACAGGCATTACAGGTTTCGGGTTTGCGTACCTGTTCTAAGCTAAATTCGTGGCGCAAATGACAGGCCGTGCAGTCCCCGACGGATTGGTCAGGATTGGGCTTGCCGACATTATGGCAGGTTTCACAGGCGAACTTGGTAATGTCTTCGCCTTCGAGAGCGTGCAGCGAATTGCGGGCTTTGCCACCGGGGAGGGAACCCCCTTCAGGGATGGATTGATAGAGGGCTAGGTGGTCGGGGCTTAAAATTTCGCTGCCCGCATAGGCCACATAAGAAGGGAGGGCGTGGCGGCTAAAGTTGAACTGCTCGACCTGTTGACGGTGGCAGTTCTGACATTTGGCTGGCGAGGACTTGGCTAGGACATAATACTCTTGTTCGGGATGTTTTTGAGCACCGGGATAGGTCTCATCCACGGTATGGCAGTCGGCACACGAGACATCATTTTTAAAATGGTCACTGCGGGCATATTGGTTGGCGATGCCGGGTGTTTGCTCGGCATGGCACACCACACATTCGTCATCGGATTCCGATAATTGACTAAGCACCTGATAGGAACTGGGTTTATCCGCCTCACCGCTGATAATTAGGATGGCCCCGATAATCAGTACAATACCCGTTAAAATGACACCAGAAACTAATAGGCGCGATTTTGAGAGTTGCCTCATTCTGTCTGTTACCCCCTCGTCATGAAGCACGATTTAAATAAAAACTTTTGTCCAAAAGACAATTTGGGGTAAGTTTAGAAGACATAGCACACCCCGTCTTTGATGTAGATCAAAGAGGAGATGAGAGAACAATGCCGATTGATGTTGCGATGCTCCAAAATAATGCTCTTTTTAAGCCCTTGTCGGTGGAGGCCCTCCAAAAATTAGCCGACACAGCCGAGGCGCGTAGCCTTGAACGGGGTGAATTTCTATTTCATCAGAATGCCGAGCAGCAGAGTTTTTGGCTAGTTTTGAAAGGGGTTGTCCGCTTGGTGCAGATGACGACCAGCGGCAAAAGCATCACCTTGCACACGGCCATCGGCGGTGAACCACTAGCCATTTTGTTTGCACTAATTGGCGAACCTTTTTCGGGCGGGGCCGAAGCGATTGAAGATTCTGAAATTGCAGTGCTTTCAACGGCACTGGTATGGGAGCTGATAGAAGCGTATCCGGTAGTCACGCTGAACATCCTCAAGATGGTAGCAGGCCGTTTGCGGGAAGCCCATAACCGGATTCGGGAGTTGAGCACGGAAGATGTGGAATGTCGGATTGCCCGTGCGGTGTTGCGGTTGATTGACAAAGTTGGGACCCCGACCAAGCATGGGGCGGTTCAATTGGAAATGCGCTTGACCCGGCAAGACTTGGCGGAGATGAGCGGGACCACGCTGGAAACCGTAAGCCGCACATTGAAGGCATGGGAACGGATGGGGATTGTCCAATGCCACCGCGAGAAATTAACCGTGTTGCATATTGCTGAAGTGACACGCATCGTGGAGGCAGGGGGGTAGCCACATCAGATACCGCCGAACTCCCAAATTGTGGGGTGGTGGCGTCCATCCCCTAAGAATGGTGGGAGAATTAGACATAGGTTTGTAGTGAATTAACGGAGCAATACCTATGTCTTATGTCATCCCCACTGCCGCGCGTTATACCCTCGATGATGCTGTAGATACACTCAAGTTTTCCATTCCGGCTCGGAAACACTGGTTTTTTCTCCTCTTTAGCCTCTTTTGGCTGATCTTTTGGGCGGGGGCGGAAATTATGGTGGGGGGCATGATTTTGTCTGGCCTTGTGGCAGCATTGACAGGCAGCTTGGAAACAGGTGATGGTATATTCCCCGGCGTGTTTATGTTGTTTTGGTTTACGTTTTGGACATTAGGCGGAACCAGTATTTTGTTATCTGTGCTATGGCAAATTATCGGTATTGAGACGATTAGCGTCAGTGCCACTGGCATTTTTGTCCGGCGGCAAGTTATGGGTATTGGACGCAGCAAAGCCTATGATGCCCAATATATCCAAGGTCTGCGGGTTGTGCCGAGTGAACCGTATCTGCTGCGGCAGCGACGTAATCCATACTCTCTCTGGTTTTTCAACTTTGGCGCACTAGCTTTTGATTATGGGGCCAAGACCTTTCGCATTGGCGGGGATTTGGAAGAGGCCGAGGCACGCGACATGCTGGCGACCATCCAATCACGGTTTCCACAATATGCCCCAGTGACAAAGTAGGGGCGATTCGCATGGGCCAGAAAAAGAAAACCCACTATTATGTCCCGTTGAATATCCGTCGCTTATCACCTCGCCAGATGGGGGACGAAAATTATCTGCTGAGCACTTACTACCGTTTTGATTCGGTAGACCTGCAAGCCAATATAGAAGGAAACATTACCAATTTTCAGCTAGAACGATTAGGCGAAATTTGGTGGAACAAATTTTGGGGGCTAGTGCTGGGACTGCCGTTGATTCTGGTGTTTGGTTATGGGTGTTTTGGCATGACGATGATCCCTATTATGCTGGAACAAGATCACACTTGGGCCTATTGTTTTGGTCTAAGCGGTGTTTATCTAATCGCCTATGTCGTTCACGAGGCTTGGCATTTGGTGCAGTTAGCCCGTGATGCCAAGCAGCATCAAATCTACAGTGTCACAGGCAAAGCCAAAATGTGGATTAGTTGGTTTACATGGGGAGCCGAAGTGATGCACTTGGATGGGGTACGATTTGTCGTCCTGCCTAAGCAAACTGGCTGCACGCGGATATTCATCAAAGCTGACCCGATAGGCTCTTACAGTTATCCCTTCAAAGAAAATCAGTGGTACACGGTTTATTATCTGCCCCATTCCAAAACCATCATCAGTGCCGAAATCAGCCGACCAGAAGATTTTGATGCCCGTTTGGAAGAGTCGGTCATTACGATGGGCGCAGACGGGGAGATTGAATTAACATAGAAGCTAATAAGTAGTACGCTTAGGGCGCGACAAGGAGCAGTAACCATGGTGAAGAGACTGGTGATTGATGATAATTCAGACCTACGAGCAGCTATCCGTTCAGTCTTGGAATCCGCTGGTTATGAGACGGTGGGAGCCGAAAACGGTGTCATTGGTCGTGACTATGTGTTGCATGATGCCCCTGATTTAATTTTTTCCGACACCCTAATGCCTCAACTGGATGGCATTATTCTTTATCAAGAGTTGCATCTGAACCCTCTAACGACAAACATCCCATTTATCTTGATGCTCGGTGGGGGTTATGAAGGGCCGGAAAATCTGTTACCTCTATTCTGTATTGTCAAACCGTTCAGACCGCAAGAGCTGATAGATATAGTTCGAAAAGCATTGGGCGATTAAGTATCCACAAAGCTGATAGAGTGAAGAGTAGGGAAGGCGTCCATATGTTCCTGTTGTGAGCAGACCCAGCGACCTGTAGAATATGGGGCGATTGGCTGGTTCAACTATGATATTTGAGAGCGAAACTTCATGGAACATAAGTGGCGTAAAATAATCCTTTTGGCGGTGCTGGTGATGGCGGTCTTATTAAATTTCAGCCATCAAAATACACGGGCACAGGATAATGACAGTGTGAATTTTTGGCGCACCAATGCTGAGGCGAATGTGCGCGAATGCCCCCAATTGATGTGTGCCGTCCTTTACGATTTACCTGAACATGCTCCGGTAACGGTGCAATCCACCGTAGATGGAGATGAGGTTGCGGGGACATCGGAATGGTTGGAAATCATTCATCCACTGTTGGGGACAACGGGCTATCTGAATAGTTCCCTCGTGGAGACGTATACCCCGGAAGAATGGCAAACGTATCCCGTTTTGCCTGTGGTCAGCGATCGGGCGCGTGAGATTTATCAGCAGGGCCTTGCGATGGGTAACGACCCAACCCATCTTTCGGTGGTGGGGGATTGTCAAACGGTCGCATGGTTCTTTTTAGGGGTCTATGACAAACCTGACGAATATACGTTGGGCCAATTCGATTATCTGCAACCCACCATTGACCAGTTTGCCGGGTCATGGTCGCGCAACGCTGCAACGGTAGATAATGGCTACAATGTGGCATCGGTGCTTTCGGCGCTGTGGGCCGACCCCGAAAAATGTGAAGCGGGCGAGACACCCCTCGAATGCGAATATCGCCTGAATCATCCCTCACTGGTGCTTATCAGCATGGAAACATGGTGGAATGATGCCCCGGCTGAGGAATATGAGGGCTATCTGCGCCAGATTGTAGATTTTTGGATCGAGCATGGGGCACTGCCGATTTTGGCGACCAAAGCCGATAACCTAGAAGGCGACAATGGGATCAATGCGGTGATTGTCAAAGTTGCCAAAGAATATGAGCTACCCGTGTGGAATTTCTGGTTGGCCGTCCAACCGCTGCCGACGCATGGCCTATCCATTGATAATTTCCATCTCACCTTTGCGCGCAATTTCTTTGATGACCCGGATCGTTTGAAGAATGCTTGGCCGGTGCGAAATTTAACCGCATTGCAGGCGATTGATGTGGTGTGGAAGGCTGTGCAGATCGAGGA
>JACRBG010000013.1 GCA_016234595.1 Chloroflexota bacterium
GACCAGCCGTGGTGGTGCTACCAGCCATGCGGCAGTCGTGGCCCGTCAATTTGGTGTACCCTGTGTCTGTGGTGCGGAAGCGCTGGACATCAACGTCCGTGACCGTGTCATGAAGGTCGGCGACACCGAAGTTCATGAAGGCGATACTATTTCAATTGACGGCTCAACCGGGGAAGTTTTCATCGGTGAAATCAAGCGCGTTGAACCCGATTTTGCTCGTGAAAAATATCTACAAAAATTATTGACATGGGCTGATGAATTCCGCCGCTTGGGGATTTATGCCAATGCCGATTATCCACAAGATGCCCACCGCGCCCGTGAATATGGAGCCGAAGGTGTAGGTTTGTGCCGTACGGAGCATATGTTCTTCCAAGAAGATCGTTTGCCAATTGTACAGGCGATGATTTTGTCGGAACCCAATAGTGCCGAAGAAGCCGAAGAACTCGAGAAACTGCTGCACTTCCAATATGACGACTTCTATGGCATTTTCAAGGCGATGGAAGGCCAACCCGTCATTATCCGTTTGCTCGACCCACCGCTGCATGAATTCATGCCCGACCACGAACAATTGGTTCGTCAGGTGGTCGGTCTGCGTTTGATGGGCAACCGTCCCAACGAACTGACCCGCACCGAGAATTTACTGGCGGCAGTTGAAGGCCTCCGCGAATTTAACCCTATGCTGGGCCTGCGCGGCGTGCGTTTGGGGATCACCCGTCCAGCCATTACTGGGATGCAGGTGCGTGCTTTGTTTGAAGCAGCGTGCCAATTGAAACTCGAAGGCGTAGATGTTCATCCTGAAGTCATGATCGCTGTGACCAACCACGCGAATGAAGTTAAGTTCGTGCGCGACCTTATCATCCAAATCGCGGATGATGTTATGGCTCGCATGAAGGTTAAGGTCGAATACAAAGTCGGGACAATGATTGAACTGCCCCGTGCTGCCATCACCGCCCATAAGATGGCCGAGTATTCGGAATTTTTCTCCTTCGGGACAAATGACCTGACCCAGACGACGTTCGGTATTAGCCGCGACGACGCTGAAGGCAAATTCCTGCTGAACTATGTTGAACAGGGTATCCTGCCAGAGAATCCCTTCCAAGTCATTGACGAAGACGGCGTAGGCTATCTGATTAAATTGGCCGTTGAACGTGGTCGTAAGCAACGCCCCGAACTCGAAGTCGGGATTTGCGGCGAACATGGTGGCGAACCCAAGAGTATTGATTTCTGCCATCGCGCCAATCTGAACTATGTCAGTTGCTCACCCTTCCGCGTCCCTGTGGCCCGGTTGGCAGCGGCTCACGCAGCTTTGAAAGATAAGGGCCAGTCTTCTAAAGAAGACCTCTAAACTCAGCTAATAAGCACTTTGAGAAGGGCGGGTTCACAAAAACTCGCCCTTTTGATTTCAATGGTTATGTAAAGTCTGAATCTCAGCCGAAATTTGGCGGATGACCTCGTGAGCGGCCTTTTCGACCGTTGGGGTGATGGGTGCCCCGGCGGTAAAATCCTCGCCCTCGATGCCATAAATGGTAAGTTGCGGGGGGAGTTGCCCCAGTACCCGTGCCATTTCGACGGCCTCAGCCACACTAAAGGCATGGGTGGAGTACGAGAAAAATTGGGAGGGGAGGGATTGAACATGGGCCAAAAAACGATAGATAGTTCCACTCGGTTGACCCGCCGAAACCGCATCAATTAAATATACCGTTTCGGCATCTGCCCACGCTTCCATCAAAGCCACCCCCTCCCCGGTGGCCTCGACAAAAGTGGTGTCTGGCAGGGGCTGATAACGCAGGAGGCGTACGACAAGTCGTCCCACAACATCATCACCGCGTAATTCGTTACCAACCCCAATGCACAGCACCGACATAACGTTACTCTCGGTCTAACTCCAATTTTAGGTAATGTGTCGAACACGAAATGCAGGGATCATAGTTCCGCACAGCCTGTTCACATTGCCATACCAACTGATCTTGGGGCAAGTCAAGCGCCTGCTCAACAAAATGCCACACATCCTTTTCAATCGTTTTCTGATTTTGCGAGGTTGGCGGTGTGATCTTAGCATCCAAAATCGCACCATCTTCGTCAATCCGATAACGATGATAGAGAATGCCGCGTGGGGCCTCAGTACAACCGCAACCCATACCAGCGTGGGGGGTGGTTTCAACATAAGGATAAGCTGGACGTTCATACTGCTCGATAATGCGGAGTGCTTCCTCAATGGCATACAGCGTTTCAATTGCCCGCACAATGATGCTCTTGAAAGGATTTTGCACCGGTGGTTCAAGGCCTATATCTTGAGCAATTTTTTGAATGTGACTCGGCAGCTTATCGAAATTCAAGTTATAGCGGGCCAGTGGCCCAACAAAATAATTATCAGTGCCGCGCAACACTGAATGAAGCGCGGTTGAATGTTCGACATGCTCTTCGCGGAAGAATTCCTCATATTGCTGCACCGTGATGTCTAGCCCCTTGCTTGAGACCACATGGCCCTCATTAAAGGGATATTCATCTGGGTGGCGCAGCGCGACAAACTCGTAATCCTGCTCAAAGTCAGGATAGGGCAGAGTAGCGACCCACAAGATTGTCTCAATCGCCGCCTCACGCGCCCATTCTAGATTTTCCTTGAGTGGTAGCATTTCGCGTTTGGTGGGAACACGGTAGAAACCGCCGACCCGCACATTGATAGGGTGAATTTCCCGCCCACCAATTAGGGTGACGATTTCATTGCCGATTTTTTTCATCCGCAGACCACGCTTGACAGCATCAGGAAAATCCTTTGCCAGTTGAATAGCATCCTGATAACCCAAGAAATCTGGTGCATGGAGCATATAGACATGCAGTACGTGGCTTTCAATCCATTCGCCACAATACAGCAAACGTCGCAGTTCCCGAAGTTGCCCTTCAACCTTGATACCTAATGCATCTTCCATCGCATGGATGGAACTCATCTGATAGGCCACTGGACAGATACCGCATATACGGGCAGTGATGTCGGGAGCTTCAGTATATTGGCGGCCCTGCAGAAACGCCTCAAAGAAACGGGGCGGCTCAAAGAGTTTCAGCTTGACTTCTTGTACCTTGTCGTTGCGGACTTTGACGTATAGGCCGCCTTCGCCCTCAACCCGCGAGAGCATGTCTACTTTAATCGTCGTCGTGCTCATGCGCTTGACTCTCCTTTCGGAAGGCTTCGGAATAGGCGTTAAATCCTCGGAAAGCCCGTACTAAGCCTTCCTCGTCCACGCCTAAGGCTTGCCATTGGGCACTTAGTGAGGCTGTATTGGGGGTTTCCATGGGGCCGAAACAGCCATAACATCCACGATGGTAGGCTGGACATAACGCGCCGCAACCTGCATGGGTGACGGGCCCTAAACACGGTGTACCGGAGGCGACCATGACACAGGTGGTTCCGCGCCGCTTGCATTCCACACAGACGCTGTAAGCCGGAGTGTTGGGCTTACGGCCATGTAGATAGGCGCTGAGAACTTCGACCAACTGATATTTGTTGATTGGACAGCCGCGCAGTTCAAAATCTACAAAGACATGTTCGGCAATCGGGGTTGAACGCTCAAGTGTTTCGATGTAGGAGGGGCGGGCATAGACAATGCGGATAAAGTCATCTACGTTTTTGAAATTGCGCAGAGCTTGAATCCCGCCGGAAGTGGCACAAGCCCCAATCGTCACCAAGAATTTGGAATTGGCACGGATTTGCTGGATGCGTTTGGCATCGTGATAGGTCGTGACTGATCCCTCGACCAATGAGACATCATAGGGGCCGCGCACCACAGCACGGGTGGCCTCTGGAAAATAGGCAATTTCGACTGCTCCCGCGACCACCAATAATTCATCTTCACAATCGAGAATGCTCAATTGACAACCGTCACACGAAGCAAATTTCCAAACAGCCAGCTTAGGTTTTTGTTTCTTCTCGTGAGTCATCTTTAGACCTCCCACTGCGCCAGCCAGCTTTGAAGCTGGGGATAAGTAAACACCGGCCCGTCTTTGCAGATAAAGGTCGGCCCAAACTGGCAGTGCCCACACAGACCAATGGCACACTTCATATTGCGCTCCATTGAAAGGGCGATCCCGTCACCCCGCACGCCACGTTTTTGTAATTCAATGGCGGTAAAACGCATCATCACTTCGGGGCCGCAGACCATCGCCACCGCATTAAGGGCATCAAATGGCGCTTTGGGGATCAACTTGGTGACGACGCCCACATTGCCATGCCAATCACTGTCACCATAATCCACTGTGACAAAGATTTCGAGGTCAAAACGGGCACGCCATTTTTCAAGTTCCTTGCGGAACAGAATATCTTCCGGACTACGGGTGCCATAGAGCAGCACAATTTTGCCATAGCGGTCACGGTGGGCTAAGGTTTGATAAAGAACTGGACGTAAGGGGGCTAGGCCGATCCCACCCGCGACGAGGATGACATCACAACCTTCAGCGTCGCTGACAGGCCAGCCTGTTCCAAATGGGCCACGTACCCCCAACACGTCACCCGCTTTAAGTTTGCTCATCGCTTTGGTTACCGACCCTACGATGCGGGTGGTGTGAACAAGCATGGCGGGTTGGTTCGGGTCGCCGCTGATGGAAACGGGGATTTCGCCTACCCCGAAGATATAAAGCATGTTGAATTGGCCGGGGACAAAGGTAAAGAGTCGCTCCGATGCAATTGGCTCTAGTTCGAGGGTAAAGGTGTCATAGGATTCTTTCATAACGCGCTTCACCCGAAATGGCTCTGGTTGCATTGGGTTTGCCAATTGTTTTTGGGTCATAAGAGGTGTTTTAGTCAGATTAATCATAGAGTTTCAGCACCTGTAGTCGGGTTTGCTGCAATCGGTCAGCTAGCACCGTGTTAAACCGCTGCATCATCAGATAGCCAAGTGTATGATCATTTTCGCACTTCATGCGTAGGCATTTGCCATCCATCGCCACTGCACGGGTCAACTTGACGGCTTTGGCGTCAAAGTGCCATTGATAAGGGGCGAATAGCCACGACCAACCGAGGACATCATCTTCCTGTAAAGTCTCGATGGTGATAGGGCCACGTCGGGGGTCATGAATTTCCAGCGCGACATGCCCATGCCGAATGACATAAAATACATTGGCCTCTTGACCTTCACGGAAAATGTATTGTCCCGCCTCAAAAATGACATTAGTGGCACAGCCTGCCATCAATTCCAGATACTCAGGCTTAAAATCTTTGAAAAACTCATGCTCATGCAAAAGCTCATCCAACGTTTTCATTGCTCACCTCTTTTTTCGCCTCGGCTGTACCCTTGGTCTGACGAATGGCTTCAAGTTCAGCGGTTATGTCAATCCCTGCCGGACACCACGTAATGCAGCGCCCGCACCCCACACAGCCGAGCGTGCCAAATTGATCTATCCAAGTGGCTAATTTATGGGTCATCCATTGGCGATAGCGCGATTTAGAGGTATAGCGCACGCTGCCACCGTGAATGTAGGAAAAATCCATCGTAAAGCACGAGTCCCATTTGCGAGTACGTTCCGCTTGCTGACCTGTTAAATCGGTCATGTCCTCAACGGTGGTGCAGAAGCAGGTGGGGCAGACCATCGTGCAATTGGTACAGGCCAAGCACCGCTGGGCAATATCATCCCACCGCGCATTTTCAAAATTGGCATAGAGCAATTCTTTAATGCCATCGGTGTTCAAATACCGCTTCATTTGGGTGGCAGTTTGATCGGTGATGGACTTGGGAAGTTTGGCCTCCCGTTTATCAGCAGCGCGAACAGACAATTGCTCAACCACCTGCCGTCCCCGCTCCGTACCAATTTCCACCACAAAGTAATGCGTTTCAGGGTCAATTACCTCAGTAAGTGCCAAATCATAGCCTGTCTCAACTTTGGGGCCAGTATTGACTGAGGTGCAGAAACATGTGCCCCCTGCTTGTCCACAGTTGACAGCGACCATAAATAGATTTTCGCGGTTGGCGTGATAGGTGGGGTCAACATAATCGCCTTCTAGGAAAATCTTATCTTGGATGGCAATGGCATGAAGTTCGCAAGCGCGTACCCCAATAAAAGCCATGGGTTGGGATTTTTCTGGCTCTGGGGCCACTTCGAAACTGCCATTGGCGAGGGTAGCTTGCCAAAGTCGGACTTGGGAGGGATAGAGGAATTTCTTCCATGATTGGGGAGCGATGACGTAACCAAAAAACGCCTCATCCGCGCGACTGATTAGGCGATAGGTCGCGGCGTTTTGTTCATCTGTCCAACCAATGGGAAGATCGGTGACGGAGGTGATGTCGTCGTAAGTTACGGCGTTGTGGTCAAGGGTTGGGCCAATGACCCGATAGCCCATGTCCACAAGCACATCTATGAGTTGTTGAAAATCAGCACTCTCTAAAACGTATTTGGTATTGCTACTGATATTCAAAGTCATCCACACCATCCTTTGGCTCTAACAATGATGACGACGATGACCGTATAAAAAATAAGCTCTAGCTCAACAAAACCTTTTTAAATAGATTATTTCATTACTTCTACAATAAGCCCTCCTGTAGATAACGAGGAGTACCACACATCATGTCTTTGGTGACCGTTTCATCACCATTTGGGTGTGGTACTCGCTATAAGATTCCCTAATCACCCGCTGGTGCAGGTGCGCCTACAATCGAAACAACGACTTCCTCGGTTAACTCATCGGGTTCGCCTCGGAAGGCAGGCAGATAACGCATTCCTAATGAGAAAATGAGCGTCAGGCCAGCGACAATCCCTATTGAAGTTCCGATTTCTGTCCACGCTGGGAAATAATGCGATACCAATGGACTTGTCACCGCAGGGTGCTCGGTCAAGGGTTCGGTAAAGGCCAACAGGGTTGTATCTAAACGATTAGCGACTAGACCGCCCATGGTCAACCCGCTGCCAATCAACAGCATGGCAACACTTTGGTTATTGCGGGCACGAATCAAGAGATAGGCCGCCAATAAGCCACCCAAAATAATTTCCCATGACCAGAATGACACGGCAAATGACCCCGACATCAATGAAGTAAATGCTTCGGTACGCCCCGGTGAATAGCCATAATTCCCAACCGTTGTGTCCCAAAAACGCATATACAGATAGACCAACAAAATGGCCCCGGCGACTTGCCCCACCTCGAACAACACAGGCATTGGCACAAGGGTGCGTTTTTTAAGCCACTGCACAATGAGTGTCATATGAACCGAAAAAGCCATGCCTGCTGCTACTGCTGAAACAATAAACAGCAAGGGCATGGTGGCACGGAACAAGGAAGCCCGCCCAACCACGACTCCATAGGTTCCGCCGAGACTGGATTGGTGTAGCAAGGAGAGGCACATCCCAATTACGGCTAGCAGTGGGGCAAAATGATGGACAGTATGCCCTAAATGGCGCAGTCGTTTAAAACGATCAAATATGGGGAGTTCTACCACCATCGGGAAGACTTCCAATGTTAGGACAGAGAAGTATAAGGTGATACACATGGTCACTTCCCACAGCATCGAGTGGATATTCCAATAGACCCACCCGTGCCAGAAGCGATCAGGCCGCCCGATGTCAAGGACAAGGCACATCAGCGCCCCGCTGTATCCCAATAGACCAACAAAAACAGCGACGCGAGCCAATGGTTGATAGGACTCACGCCCCAGCAGATAGGTCAGGGCCGAGAGCGAAAATGCTCCCGCCGCTAAGCCAATGCACGAAAGATCGAGGGTAATCCAAAGACCCCATGGCGCACCATCGGTTAGATTGGTGACTTCTAGTCCTTTGTAAAAGACCCAAAAGCCAGAGAATAGACCGAAGGAAATGGGGAGCAGGAGGAAAGCCACCCACCACCAAAATGGATGGACTAAGGCCAGCTGTTTACGGATTGTTTGCATCGTTGAGGCTCCTTTACGCTGGCTCATTTGGCAATAGATAGAATACACGCGGGTTGGTACCAAGATCAGAACGTAGTACCACCGATTGACGACCCACTAGACGTTTAGCGGCAGGGCTGTTGGGGTCGCGCAGATCGCCAAAATTACGCGCCTCGGTCGGGCAGATCACACAACAAGCCGGAGTGGCAGCGGCGTCAATACCGGGGGTGAGACCACGTTCAGCTGCCTTATCCAAACGATGGGCACAGAAAGTGCATTTTTCGACTACACCACGTGGACGGCGCGGAATTTCGGGTGTTCCCCATGTAGGCACTTGCTCATTCACACCATCGTTTTTGTCCCAGTTAAAAACACGCACACCATAGGGGCAGGCGACCATGCAGTACCGACAACCGATGCAGCGGTCATAATCCATCGCTACCAAGCCATCTTCGCGGTGATAGGTGGCCTTGACCGGGCAAACTTCAACACACGGGGCATGTTCACAGTGCATACAGGGGCGTGTGATAAAGACAGGTTTAGAAAAACTGTCCTCGTCTTCAATGATAATGTTCCATAGGTGACTGTCGGCGGTGTCGTTGGTCGCTTGGCAGGCATACACACAGCGCCGACATCCAATACACGCTTCCAAATCAATCACCATTGCCCAATAGGGGCCGCCTTTATTCACTTCGCTCTCGTTGGCTTCGCCCAGTGGGTCTTCATGAACCATAAACCACTTATAAAGGCGATCCGAGCCAAACAGACTGACCCCTAACCCCGCCGCAAGCAGGAAAAACTCACGGCGGGTCATTTCACGGGTACGTGCTTTGGTTGGGGTACTCATCTTACCCTCCCGAATCGGATGACCGCATAGATCATGAACAGAAGTATGATCATCCCGATTGCGCCACCGATGACCCCAGAATAGAGATTTTGGTCAGAGGTTTCCTGAAGTTTATCAACATCAGCTTGTAAGGTTTCAACCTCACTCGCCTCTTCGGGTGATTGACGCGAATCACCCACACTTAATAGGTGGGTATTGCCGTGACAGTTGGAACAGACACCGGGATCAATGCCCATCGTGTGATTGCGGGTGACTTCCACAATCCCACTGCGTTGATTACGCTGCGACATATGGCAATCTACGCAGGTCATATCATCCGCCATATGCACCTCATCTATCATGGCCTCTTGGTGACAGCCGCTGCATGTCGCGTTAATGTCGTCCAAAATAAGACCATTGTCATGCGGGGTATGGCAATCTACGCAGTCAATTCCCGCGCTGCTATGGGTGCTTAACAGCCATTCATCATAGGCTGGCGCATGTGCCCCGCTGTGACAACTACCGCAAGAGGCTGAGTCATCTGCAATGGCGATAGGTGCTGGTGGATGGTCGGCCCCATTTTCTGGCATCACATGACAACTAGTACAGGTCACGCCCTCAAATACATATTGCTGAGTTTGGGGATTGTACCCGGAAGCATGACAACGCATACAATAGGTGGGTCGTGCATTCTTGGCGTAATCATCCAAGAAAGTTTGGCTTAACGAAGCATTGGCATGGGGTGAGGTTTCCCATTGACGGTGTTCATCTCGATGACATTCCGCGCATTCTGATGGGTCAACCGCCTCACGCGGGGCAAAAGTTTGGGCACTGACATCTTGGACGAGGCCGAGACTAAGTTCGGCTTTGTCGAGCAGGGCATCGGTATAGGAGAAATTGTGAATGCCGAGGCTACCATCTTGACCTATAAAATCAAGAATGGTGCGAATCCACGTTTCAGGGTTGGTTTGCTGGGCATAAGCCGCTTCGGCATTAACGAGCCGTTGATGGATTTCATCTTGGGTGTTTTGGATGAAGTTTTGGGCATAGGTTTGGCCCAAATCCGTATGACAACTGGTACAGGTATCAGGTTCACCTTCTTCGGCTTCACCCGGTGCAACAGGACGGAGCGCGTGGCTATAACGAGTAGATGACTCCACTGGTACAGTTGGCATGTGGCAGGTCAAACAGTCTGGGCCATTTTCGGCAGTAAAGTGACCAGAGGGGATACCTTCTATACCAGCCACAATCGCGTTACCTTCATACATTTCTTGTACCGGATAATGGACACTGCCTGTCCGATCATCGCTATGGCACTCTACACACAAGGCATAGGGCTCTGTCGTTAGCATATAATCAGCGGTTGGTGTATCGCTATGGGTGGCATGGCAGGTCACACAGGTCACGCCATATTGGGCCGTCTCAACTGTGATAGCTTCGGGCGGTGTACCTTCAATTTCACCAGCCGCATATTTGGCTAACAGCGCCTGTTGCTGGCGATAGTCCACACTATGGCATTCTAGGCAGCTATCTTCGGCCTCCTCGCTGGCTTTTAAGTTGGTCAGGGAATTGGCATGGGCCGAATTAAACCATTCATTGAACTGCATGTTGGGTTGTTTACCATGACCAGATGCCCACCACACTTGATGGTCTTCAGGCGGCGTAAGTGTAAAGACGCCTTCATGGACTAACGTTTCACCGGGGAGATAACCCACCGGATAGGGGAGACTATTTTCAGGTTCCGTCCCCTGACTATGGCACTGGCCGCAAATTTGGGCATCAGGGCTGACGACAATGGCATCTCGCACCTCTTGTAGTTCTTCTTCACTGGGTCGCGAGCCTGCATGGTCGGCGGCTTCGACATGGGCCAAGCCGGGACCATGACACGCCTCACATTGGACGCCTTCATCTTCCCACTTCCCAGTATCGAGCTTAAAGCCAGTCGTGTGGCAGCCAGCGCAATTCTGATTCCAGTCATACGCCGGGTCGGGCCAGGTTTCGGCGCGGGCAAGGGGCTGCCATTCTTGGGTTTCAACATTCCATTCGGCAGGCAGTACCTGATATTCATTTTCGCCTGTTTCGTAGAGATAACGCTGGACATATCGCCCTGAACCAATGGCATAGACAATATCGTCAAGGGTAAAGGCACGCGCTTCGGATGTGCCGGGGAAAGTAACTTGGCGGACATCCTCACCTTTGGAAAAATCGGCAAGGATGGGATAATCCTCATCATCGGTCTCAGTCAAGGCTCGTGCATGACGGGATTCATTGTGGCTTTTGCTTAAATCTCGGTGGCAGTCAGCGCATTCACCTGACCCCACATACTCTGGTTCGCCATTATCTTGCGCGTGGATGGGTGTAGATTCCAAAAGGAATGACGCCAATCCAATCAACACAAGGCCTAACCCTATAGCTACTACTGCGAAACTAATTCCTTTTCGGATCAAGGGTTGCCTCTCCATCTGAACAATAAAGGGCATACTTACGAGTTTGCCCGTCCTCGCAGTCGCCCTTTTTCATTCCTATGCAGTTGACTTCCCTCTAACCGCTGTTGTCAATGTATGCGTCTATGGGGGCGACTGCAAGGCCGATGTGTTAAACCTATGCAGCCAGTTAAAGGTTAATATCCCCTAAATAAACTCAACGTTTCTTGACTCTATTTTAGGTTGTGCTTAACCCTCCAACAAGCTGTCTTGTCATCATTCAAGGTGAGGTTTATCACTGAGATAGAATACTCCGAAGCCGACTTAGTTCTCATCTAACGAGATGATGCCCTTGCGAATGGCATATTTCACCAATTCGGTACGGGTATGTAAATTAAGTTTTTGCATGATATTTTCGCGGTGGCGTTCCACCGTTTTGACAGAAATACTCAGGCGGTTAGCAATGGCCTGATTGGTTTCATCTTCGGCAATAAGGGCCAGAACTTCACGTTCTCGTTCAGTCAAGCCGTCATAACTTTCTTGGGCTACCCCCTGCCGCACACGACTGACGTAATCAAAAACTAATTCCTTGGCAATACGGGGCTCCAGAAATACATCACCACCTGCTACCACATGGATAGCGTGCAGCAAATCTTCAGGGGCAGCCCGCTTGGGAACATAACCCGATGCCCCAGCCTGCAACATACGGAAAAAGTAATCGGCTCCCTCATGAATGGTCACAGCAAGGACAGCCATATGGGGCATTTCTTGCTTAATACGGCGTGTGGCTTCGACTCCATCCATTTCTGGCATTGTGACATCCATAATCATGACATCGGGTATAAGCTCACGCGCAAGGCGTATTCCTTGTTCGCCGTTTTCACCTTCACCAATAATCTCAATCTCAGGGTCACTTTCCAATAACATACGCATTCCAGCCCGGACGACGCTGTGATCATCTACAATAACGACTCGGATTGCCATAGGTCGCCTCAATTTCTCACTAGTGATTCAGGCGGACGGTCAGCCTGCTGCCATGATTTGGCTCGGATTCAATTTCCAGACTTGCATTGATGAGATTGACACGTTCCTGCATCCCAATTAACCCCCATGAGGTACGGAGATTAGAAGTGTCTAGCATAGCCGAAGGGTCGAACCCGACCCCATCATCACAAACCGTGAGGGATGGCCCATCGGCGTAATCTAATGATACCGTGACATGGTTGGCATGAGCATGTTTAAAAACATTCGTGAGCGCCTCTTGCCCGATGCGAAAAAGCGTTGTTTCCACTTCGGAGGGTAGTGAAATTGCCTCCCCGCTAATTTTTAATTCGGTTTGGAAAAGGCCCCGTTCATTAGCGCGTTCGACCATCCACCGCAAAGCCGCGGTTAAACCCATATCATCCAATTGGGGCGGACGTAAATCATTGATAAGATGGCGGAGTTCCCCAAGCGCGGTACTTGCCATTGACCCCATATCGGTGAGACGACGCTTGGCAAGGTCGGGTTTGGAATCAACCATCGAAACCAGTCCCTTTAGCCCAAGGGCCAAACCTGTCAGCGCCTGCCCAGTTTCATCGTGGAGTTCGCGGGCGATGCGTTTGCGTTCCGATTCTTGGGCGGCAGTGATGTGGTGGAGTAATTCACCCCGTACCGCATCACGTTGTTGGACTTCTTTCAATAACCGCGAAGTTTCTTCGTTAGCTTTTTGTAATTCGGCATTCAAACGAGCCAATGCTTCCCGACTTAGACGCTCGTTTTCAATTTTTTCATTTTCAATGGTGGCAAGCCGTTGTTGATTTTCAAATTCGAGCGCGCGTAGCACCTGCATCATGGCGACGGCCACAATCACACCCATAACTGCCCGAAATAATTGAACGGGAAAACCAAAGGTGTCGCTGAAAAATTCGCTGTTAATCGTGTTGGCCGGGAATATCTCACTTTTAGCTGGAAAAATTTGACCTACACCGCCATAGAGCGCCAGTGCAAAGGCCGCCAGATTTAGATCCCGGACAAATTTGCCCATGCCACGTTCTCGAAAGGGCTTACGTTGGTGCAGCAGCGCCCATGCCGCGAACATCGCGCCGGGGATACCCAATACATAACGGGAGAGTACGTCGGCAGTCCGCAGCCATTCTTGATCGTTTAGGTTAAAAACAACTCGAACAATAATGCAAGAGGCGGTATACCAGCCGACTGCGAGAACGGTCAACCGCCATGTGGGGGCATTACCAGTGCGCTCGCGGATGAGGAGATGTTCCCCAAACGCCAGCAAAGCGAGGAAAGAAGTCACCAAAATGACCAAGCGCAGCCATAAAAGCCAATCAGGAAGGGGTTTGTGATGTAATTCAACACTCACCCGTTCCGCCATGTCAATCCATTCGTGGGTTCCATGCAGCAGACCAAAGCCAGCCAACAATCGCATGGAATGGGCAAACCCCAGTTCCGAGGCCCGCCCTGACTCTACCAACAACGCCAATCCCAATGAATAAAATGCTAACCCATAGAGGAAAAAAATGGCGATGATGGCTTCGTCCCAAAAATCAGAGGACATGATGGCTCTTTCAAAAAAGCATGGTCGAGTGTCCAACTAAAATTAATTGTATAGGCGGAACAGTAGAGTCGGCATGGGGCATTTGCCCCATTTTGAGATGATGTTCTTCCCTAATTTAACAACCTAGCGCGATTCGATATGATGAGATCAACCATCAATGAAGAACTTTCACCAAACAATCTCGCGGTGATGGTTCAAGGAGACTCTGCATGGAAAGTGTTCTATTGACCCTCAGTGTAATTGTTCTATTTTTGGTACGGGTTGGGATTCCAGTCGTGCTGTTGATTGCATTGGGAATGGTGATTGATCGCTGGCAAAAGCATCGCAATGTGAATGTCCAGCGTAACATGACCGAACATCATAAACCTGTTCATTAGCCCTAACGGACGACCAGTTTGGAATCAAAAAGGACACTGATTTGTCAGCGTCCTTTTTGGTGTGGCGTATTACTCAACAATGATATTTTCTTCGGTGCGGAGATGAATCCGTTTAGAAGCATGGGCCATCGCGTCTTCCCGCGCCTCGACACCAACCGGGGAAGCTAGGGCAGTGTCAAGCGCCTCGATGTTATCAAACCACAGTTCAAACACCCCGTCGAACTCGGTATCGGGTTGGTCAGGTCGCAGCACACTGATGTGATATTTGCGGATGCCGGGGAAGCGTTTGCCAATGGGGGAATGTTCCTCAACCGCCCACTTCGCAAATTCCTCACGAGTCATGCCTTCTTTACGTTTCATCAGGGAAATTAGCTTAATCATTGGGTCTCCTAGCTAGATTATTGATCTTTTTCTTCAAGGGCACGTAGTACTTTTTCAGGCGTGACGGGCAAATCCGTAACCCACACGCCGACAGCATCATAAATCGCGTTTACAATGGCTGGGATTGGGGAATTAGCCGTCATCTCGCCCACCCCCTTTACCCCATATGGCCCATTGGATGAGGGGTATTCCAACACGACACTTTCAATTTCTGGAATATCCAGCGCGGTTGGAATGATGTATTCCCCAAAACTATGGGTATGGTGATCAAGTGCTGGATAGTAGGGGAAAACTGTTTCGGTCAGGGCGTGAGCCATCCCCATGACTGCCCCACTAACAATCTGTCCGTGTACCATCTCTGGGTTTATCTGACGCCCTACTTCATAAGCACTGCTCAAACGCAGCACTTTGACTTCGCCTGTCTCATCATCTACCTCGACCTCGGCCACCGTCGTCGCATGGGCCTCTGTTGAATCGGGGTCACAAGCGCCTGTTTCGGGGTCTACACTACTTTTTTGTTTCATATAGATACCCCGCCCCGAAATGGTTTTGCCATATTTAAAATGAGCGGCCAATGCGACATTAAACACATTGGTTTTGCGTTCAGGAGCGCCTTTGACATAAATCTCGCCATTCTCTAGTACTAAGTCTTCGGGGGCGGCTTCCATTTCATCAGCGGCCACATCCATCAAAGCTTTTCGTGCTTCATTGGCGGCCATAATGACGGCATTGCCTACCCGATGGGTGCCACGACTGGCAAATGTACCCATGCAGTGTGGGGCGGAGTCAGTATCTCCTGTGTCCACCAGCACTGAATCAAACGGTACACCCAGCGTTTCTGCTGCGATTTGGGCGATGACGGTTTTTAAGCCCTGCCCTAAATCGGTACTGGCGAGTTTGACGCTAAATCCACCCGTCGGCTGGCAGAAAATCAAGGCTTGGGTCGGGTCGCCGCCAAGATTCATGCCCGTCGGATAATTCACCGCTGCAATTCCGCGACCATAATGTTTAGCCATGATGCCGTCCTCCATTGCCTGCATAATCATCCGAACTCATTGCCTTCAGGTGGGAGGGTAAGTCATACCCGATTAATTCCGCCGCCGCTTGAATCGTTTCGATTAAGGTTGCATCCTCGACAACTTTTTGCACCGGGCGCATTTGACCATTGCGATAAGCATTGATGAGCCGGATTTCCCATGAATCTATGCCGATGGTTCGGGCGATACGTTCCATTTGACATTCCACTGCAAACGTCGCCTCAGTCACTCCAAAACCACGCATAGCCGACGACGGCTGACGATTGGTATAGACACAATAGGCGTCTACCCACACATTCGGAATGGTATAGGGGCCGGGGAGATTTGCCATATGTTTTTGCACACCATAGGGCGAATGACGGTGATAGGCTCCTGCATCTTCCAATGAGCGTACTTTACGGGCGATGATGCGGCCATCGTTCATCACGCCATCGGTATATTGCATTTTGACAGCAGCACGCGTGGAGGATTTCCGCATTTCTTCCTCGCGTGTCCAGCGCCATTTCACAGGTCGTCCAGTTTTCATCGCGGCGATACAGGTGATGGGTTCGGTAATGACATCCACCTTGCCACCGAAGCCGCCGCCAACTGTCCCACCGACCATATGCAAGCGTTGACTGGGGACTTGTAAGATGATGGCGGTGTTATCCATCGTAAAATAGAGGGCTTGGGTGTTAGTGTGGACGGTCAAACGACCATCGGGTTCGGGCTTGACCACACAACAATGGGTTTCAATTGGGGCATGTTCGATGGGCGAGAGTGAATATGTCCCTTCGATGACATAATCGGCTTTTTGGATAGCGGTTTCAAAATCACCAAAACGCAATTTGCGATGATTATAGCCGTCATACATGAAGGTGTTATTGCCCCATTTTTTGATAGCTGGGGCGTCGGGACGAATGGCAAATTCCAGTTCCAGCACAGGCGGAAGTTCTTCAATATCAAGTTTTACCAGTGCGGCGGCTTCGGCGGCGATGGCTTCCGTTTCGGCCACAATCGCGCAGATAGGTTCACCCATATACATAACTTCTTCATGGGCTAACACAGGTTCATCGTTCGGCTCGACCCCAATCAGGCACAAGATTGTGTACCAATTGTTGGGGACATCTTTGGCAGTGATGACGGCCACCACGCCGGGGAAAGCCTCGGCTTTTGAGGTATCAATACCATGAATAATGCCGCGTGAAATCGGACTGCGCACCATCTTGAGCCACAGCATGTTCGGATAAAATACGTCGTCCACATATTGGGTCTGTCCGGTGACATGGCCCATACCGTCCCGACGTTTGACCGACTGACCAACAATGCCTAATTGTTTAACGCCCATCTTAGGCCTCCTGCATTTGGGTGACTACAGCTTCAATGGCGTCAAGGATGGCGACATAGCCTGTGCAGCGGCAGAGATTTCCGGCAAGGGCCTCGGCAATTTCGGCGCGGGTAGGGTGTGGATTTTTATCCAAAAGCGCCTTAGCTGCCATAATCATGCCGGGGCTGCAATAGCCACATTGGGCCGCAAATTTGTCAAAGAATGCGGCTTGAAGTGGGTGCATATGTTGAGGTGTGCCGATCCCTTCAAGGGTGGTGACTTCTTGCCCATCGGCTAGGGCTGCCAGCATTAGGCATGATAATACCGATTCACCATTCACCAATACGGTGCAGCTTCCGCAACCCCCTTGACCACAACCTGCTTTGGTAGCATGAAAATGGAGATGTTCACGCAAGACACTTCGCAGGCTGGTCAGTGGTTCGACGGCGACGGCGGTTGTTTTGCCATTTAATTTAAACGTGATCGTAATGGATTCCATAAGAAGGCTCCCGCTTTATTTCACTAGTTGTTCGAGCGTGCGTTTAACAAAAACGCCAACCATCCGGCGCCGATACCATGCGGTTGCCAGCGCGTCGGTAAAGGGGTCAGATTCCTCCATTGCCAATTGGGCAGCATCGGCAATGCTGTTGGTATTGAGGGCCTGACCAACTAGGGCTGCTTCAGCACTTTTGGCCCGGAAGGCTATTGATCCCGCTGCTCCAAGCGCAATACGAACATCACTGACTTGCCCCTGCCCATCCAAAACGACCCGTGCCCCAACTGTCACCACCGAAGGTGTATTGGCTTCCCGTCGGCCAAGTTTAAGATAGGCGGTTCGGCCTGTTGGATTGGGTAAATGGATGGCGACGAGCAGTTCCTGTGTGCCATGCCGAGAACGGGGTTCGGCTAGAAAAGCTTCCAGCGGGATGGTGCGGCTGTTGGATGCGCTTGCCAATTCGACATGGGCATCATAGGTTAAGAGCGGAACGGCCATATCCCCTGCTGGTTGGGGCATATACAAGTTGCCGCCAATCGTACCCATATTACGCAGTGCTGGCCCGCCAATTTGATAAGCAGCATCCGCCAGAATCGGAAAATCCCCTAATTGGCTAACCTTGCTTAGGGATGTGGTTGCACCAATTTGAGTATGTCCATTGCGGTAAATACCCGACAGGCCAGCACGCGCAAGACTCATGACTTTTTTTGGGAAAAACACCCCCTCGTTGAGATGCGCCATCATCATAGTTCCGCCACCCATCACGAGTAGCCCCGAACCATATGTTTGAAGCACACCTAAGGCTTCATCTAATGAACGTGGGATAAACAACTCTGCGCTCATAGCATTTGCACCTCCAAAAAAGATTCAATTGTTTTGGTTGAAAAACACACCAACCCTAGCTCCAAAAGCTGGTGCTCATTTATCTAGTAGGGCAAAAAAACGTGCGGGTGATCCTTCAGCGCCGACCATCTTGATGCAGTGGGCAAAAAATTGAAAATGTTGATTTAGCGGCAGTTGTGACAAATTGGTCATCTGCTGCATCAGAATCGAGCCATTTTCGAGAATAATTTTGTGAATAATAAATTCCTCAGATGTGAAATTGGGCAGGCGGGCACAATATTCGCTAAAACAATCAAACCCAACCGCCTTGATCTTGCGTTCAAGCACCAGATATTCCACTGCTTCGGGACTGCAATAGGGCGAATGAAGATAGTAGTCAGGGAAATTGCCCCACATTTTTTCCGTCCAATCTGTCCGTACTAAAACGATGTCGCTGGGGCGGATGAGCTTGGCCCGCGCTTTAACATCTTCAACCGTGATGGGCCTATCGGGGCCAAGATGGGTCATATCCAATACCAACGCCTCCCCGCAAATACGATCCAGCGCAACATCAGCCGCCGTTTCACCCCCTTCTTTGACATGCAGCGAAAAATCCACATGGGAGCCGGTATGCAACACCATATCTACGGAGGAAGCCCGCCAAAAACCCGGCCCTCGATAATTCGAGGTTAAAGTCAGGCGCTTATTCACCGATGGCGGACTGAGCGTGTCAGGGCCAATTGTCACGGTTAAATCCACAATGCGAACCATAAAAAAATCCTCGCAATATTCTCTAATTAGTTTTAGCCAAGAAACCTTTCAGGATGGGTCAGCACGGATTGAGTTACCATGGCTACCCCGCCCATTTCGCACGCATCCACCCCATGCTTGGCAACGCGAATTTCGGTAGCTTCGGCTGTCCAACGTAGGGCACGGCGATGAAGTTCCTCATCAATTGCTGGCAGCATAAATTGGCTACCTAGACTGAGAATCCCGCCTAACACCACAAGATCGGGATTGAAGGCGTTCACGAGTGCTGCAATCCCTATGCCCAGTTTATGACCAACCTGTTCCCATGCTTGCAACGCCGCTGGATCGCCTTGTTGAGCCGCTTCAACCACCATCGGAATGGTGAGGGTGTCATTTCGCAAAGCATCATTGAGGAGACTTGGTCGGTTGGCCTGCCGGACATATCGAAATATGGCAGATTGGCTGACTTGGGTTTCCCAACACCCCCGATTTCCGCAACGGCACAATTCGCCATCTACATCCATGGTCATATGACCAAATTCACCCGCAAAACCACTTTTGCCCCGGAACAACTGCCCATGACTGACCAGTGCCCCGCCTAGCCCTTCGCCAATTGCACTGAGATACAAGGTTTGATGAAAACCTCGTGCCGCTCCAAAGAAATATTCCCCTAGTGCTGCCATATTGGCTTCGTTTTCGACAAACAGGCGGTCGGCGATGTTTTGACCTAATGCATCGGTAAGGATTTTCGCAATGGCAACATCTTGCCAACCAAGATTGGGGGCAAACAGGAGGGTTCCGTTTGCTTGATCCACCAGCCCCGGCAGACCTAGCGCCAACCCCAACAAACGCGGGTTATCAGGCTGAAGGGTCTGACCCATTTGAATGGCTTGTCGTAATAAGGCCGTCAATTGCTCTAGAACAATACTTTGGTGGGACTGTGGCTTAAAATATTCACGGGTCGACCACAAACCATCGGCGGCAAAGTTGGTACAAATCAGCGAAATGGAGTCTACATTCAATTGGGCCGAGACGATGAACCCGGCTGACGGATTGAGGGTTAACAAACGCGAGGGTCGCCCAATGCCCGTGTTATCTATCCCAATCTCACTGACAAAATCATGCTCGGTCAATTCAGTAATTAGACTCGACACAGTGGATTTGTTGAGACCGATGATTTCAGCAAGGTTGGCGCGTGACACAGGGGCATGTTCGCGCAGATGTTTCATCATCAGCGACAAATTGATTTCCCGAACTAAGGCTTGGTCAGCAGTACGAATAGGTCTAGTCTGCGGCATGAGGCTCCCCTAGCATGGAGTGTAAAGTAACGAATAATACTCTAATTTATCCTTCAAATAGTTTATAGTCGGCCTCAATGGTGGTGAATTCGATGATGTTTCTAAATGGGTCGCGGCAGAAAAAGCGTGGCCGTCCCTGTATGGTAGCTGGCTCCCAAGTCTCAACCCCGGCCTCAACGAGCTTATGACGTAGGCCCGCTAGATCGTCTACTACTAGGCAAAAATGTTGGGTTGATTGTTTATGATAAGGTTCTTCGGCAAAGACATGCAGTTCAGTCGCTGGCCCCAAGGCGAACCAGATCAGATCAAACTGCTGGATGGTAGAAGGGACTGGTAGTTCTTCCAGCCCCAATAATTCACCATAAAACGCACGAGTTAGGGCCTCGCTCCCCGGTGGTCGTGGAATACTAACGTGTTGCAAAATAGCTTGCATGATTAAACCAACTCCGGTGTGAGTTCTAATTTACCCGGACACAGAATGTTATTTGGATCAAGACCCTTCTTAATCCGCGACAAGGCCAACATGCCTTCACCATATTGCGACTTCATATAGGGGGCAAGCCGCAAGCCAACCCCGTGATGATCATTCAATACTGCTCCAGCCTTCATTGCCGCTTCCACCCCAGCATAAAAAACATGGTCGTGTAGCGCCTTGGCTTCGGCTAAATTAGCTGGCCCTTGGGGGATTTTCATACGGGCATAAATCATTGACCCCCACTCATACCAATGCGATAAATGGGTGGTCAATTGCAAGTTATATTCGCGCGGGCAAGCCGTCCGCATGGCTTCGGTAGTAGCGTAATAAACCGCTTCGATAACATTAAAATCGGACACGACATCCACTGTCCCCCAGATGCTCGGTAATTCTGGTGCGTAGGGTGGATAGTAAAAGACATAGCGGCGTTCCCACCATGTTTCCGCGATTTTGGAGGACAGCGCTTTGCCCTTGAGTTCGCGGCAAATGTCAAACGCGATTCTGGCCTCTAATTCAACCAATTCAGGATATTCACCATCAAACATCAGCACCATCGTCGGCGCATTCAATTCGACTTCGACTGCGCGGGCCAGACTGTGGGAAGCGGCATGGTGGTCGTATAAGCGCATCACAGGTGGGCGCAATCCACTGACCATTATGCGACGACCTGCCTCGATACCATCCGTTAAATTCTCAAAAGCGAACGCTCCAAAGACCCGTTTTTTCGGCAAGGCGCGGAGTTTGACACTAGCTGCCGTTACAATGCCAAGCGTACCTTCAGAACCCACCAGCAGTTGGGTCAATTCTGGGCCAGCGGCATGGCGTGGCACCGAAGGGGTCGAAATTAGCTCGCCCGTGGGGGTGACAAATTCAACACTCAATACATGGTCTTCGATTTTGCCATATTTGCTAGAGAGTACCCCCGACCCCCGTGCCGCAATCGAGCCACCAATCGTGGCCCATTCAGTTGAGGCGGGGTAGTGGGTGAAGGAGAGTCCTTGTTGATTCAATTCGCCTTCAAAGTCACGGCAGGCCATGCCCGCTTCGACCACAGCCAGCAGCGATTTTAAGTCAATCTCGCGGATACGATTGAGTGCCCGCAGATCAATCACAATTCCCCCGCGATCCGCATTGGCCGCTCCTTGTACACCGCTGCCGCCGCCCCATGGGGTAATGGGTATAGCAAGTTCGTTAGCGACCCGCACAATCTGCGCGACCTGTTCGGGCGTGGTGGGTTTGACCGCCACATCAGGACGGCTGAGGGGTTGATTCGCCGCCGCCGCCGCGACCGCATACCAATATTGGTCATTGGCATACTGCTTCCGCGCTTCGGGTTCTGGAATAATATTCTCAGCGCCAACAATCGCGGTGAGTTTTTCAATTAGCTTGGCTGCCATGCTTTATCCACTGTCCAATCGCGGTTATGTACATGTACTTCGACTTTTTCCAGTTCTTCAACGGCATCAATCAAATGTTTGGCAAAGCGTGAAAAGGCGATTTCCCCTTTTTCAGCCGTCCCCATCGAAGGCACTCCCATTACACCTGAATCGGTAAATTCTTCATGGTCAAATGGGAAGTTGAAATATTGATAGCCCTGAAACTCAGCATCTGGCATTCCGTCTTTCTTGACCCATGCGGGGCCAAGCCATTCTGGGGCATGGGCTTTATCTACCGACGCCCGATCCATCCGAACGATATTGGGGTTATGGGCCAAAACCTGCGCTGTTTCCAGTTCACCGGCATGCCAACCGGGCGTCTGTTCGGGTGTGCCTTCCAAGACATCTTTCAGCATCCCGATATAGCGTTCGGCATAGGGTTTGTAGAAACCAATTAATGCGCCCGTTTCATAACGCAGGCGCCGCAAGACAGGATCAATGACTTTGACATTTGAGCCATGCCCATTGACGAACATCAGGCGGTTAAAGCCATGATGAATCAGGCTGCGGCCAATGTCATAAATTACATTGAGCAGGGTATTGGAGCGCAGAGTAATTGTGCCTGCTCCAAATCCCGGTGCACGCATGTGTTGGGGTGAATAGCCTAGCCATAGGGTCGGGGTATACAAAATTCCCGCCTCTTCACCTGCCCGTGATGCGACCTCAGTGGAAGTAATGGTATCCGTATAAAGGGGTAGATGTGGGCCATGCTGTTCCAAACTGGCATGTGGAATCAAGATGGTATCCGAATATTTCAGATATTCTTGAATGTCCACGTAAGTCAAATCTCCTAAACAAAAGGAGGGAAATTTCAAATCTTTGGTTTTGCGAGTCATAAATTCCTCCAGTAATTATGCTAGACCCATTAATGCCATGAGTTCTGCCAATACCACATCAGCAAAACGGTTGTCATTGATATGACCTTCAACCTCGCGGTATTGAATGTTTTGGTTCAATCCCTGTCGCAAAATATTGCGGCATTGTTCATTAAGATCAGGATTCCAAAATGCTCCACCTTCAATATCCATCACGGATCCCCCACCCAGCGGCACAACCACTGAAACAGGGCCCCTCGCCTTATTTAGTTTTTCGACCACTAACCGAGCTGCTTTTAGTTGTTCCTCAGGGGTCAGGCGAACAAGGGTGAATTCGGGATTGTGATAGTAAGTTGGGCGATCATGAAATTGTTCGGGGACTTCATGTTTGGCCCCAAACACGATGAAATCAAGACAGCCGGGGACAATGAGTTGAGGAATCCCTAGCCTGCCAGCGGCTTCCATCCGATCTGGCCCACCATTGTGAAAACCCCCCGCCACATATCCAGCGATTTCACTGAGCGTATAGTCCAGAATTGCTACGAAAGTATTCTGCTCAATCAGTTCTTCCATCGCAGGGCCACCCACGCCATTGGCATGGAAAATCACAAAATCAAAGTTTTTGCTTTCAATTGCGGGTTTGATGTGCATCAGGGGGCGGGTGGTGTTGCCAAGCATCGTGGCGGCAATCGCTTGGTGTCCATCTGATTTTTGAGGGATCGTTTGGCGCAGTTCATAGGCATGCGCCATACCAGCAATCGCCCCAGCGGCATTATCAAATACAGCCCGACTGACTGAATTGAGCCCTAAAATATCAACCACCGAGTGCATGACCATTACATCTTTGGTGCCAACAAACGGCCCAAATTTGCGATGGCCTGATGCTAGCGGAGAGACAATCAATTTAGGAAATCCGATGGGCAGCACTTTCATCGCCGAGGCCGCTAGGACAGCCCCTTCTGCGCCACCCAACGAGGCTACCGCATGGATTTTGCCTTCCGCGAACAGCTCAAGGCCGATTTTACGTACCCCCTTGAGCATTTCTTCAACAGCTTTACCACGAGTCCCCGCGTTCCGCAGAGCATCAAGGGTGGAGCCCGCAGCCATTGCCACCTGTTGACGAGTGAAATTGGCATCAATGCCAACCGCCTCCCCTAAGATTCCAGAATCCAAAACCAGCGTATCACAGCCTAATTCGCGCACACGATCTCGCAAATAGGCCGTTTCCGGGCCTTTAGTATCTAGGGTTCCAATAAGGAGGACGGTTGCCATAGGGATGATTCCTTTAGGTTACGCACCCGCCGCGCGTAGATGTTTGATGGTGTTTTCGACATGACGCGAATAGGCGGCATCGCTCATCAAGTCGCTGCCATGATCGCGGATGAATTTCAGTTCCTCAGCCGATGCGGTTGTCCCAGCATCTTCATCTTTATGAGCCAAGGGCGAACGGTCAAACGGCACAACAAATTCGCTCGTCAAGTAGCCGTCATAACCCGATTTCTTGAGCGTATCAATGACCGTTTTCCAGTTGTAGCTGCCTTCACCGGGCGGACGGCGGTTATTATCGGCCACATGGAAGTCGAGCAGTTTGCCTGCCTTGCCGACATTCAAAATTGCCTGCATGGGGTCGGCTTCTTCAATGTTGATATGGAAGGCATCAAGGCAGACCCCTACATTTGAACGACCCACGTCTTCCGCCAGCTTAAGCGCCTGATCATGACGATTGAGGAAATTGGTCTCAAAGCGATTCAGCGGCTCTAGCGCGATATGCACACCTTTGGGCTTGGCAAAATCGGCTAGTTCCTGTACTTTTTCTACACACCAGCCCCATTCGATTTCAGGGGTAGCACGTGGGCTTGTGCGGCCTACTTCGTTGGGGACGAGGGTTAGGATTGTTCCACCCAACTGCTCGATCATCGTAATGACTTCTTTGCAATAGGCGGCGGACATTTCCCTAAAATACGGGTCTTGATGAATCAAATCGCGGCCTGCCAGCATGATGCTGACTGAACCCATGCAGGTAATCTTATATTTCTTTAGATAGCCGTTGACCTCTTTAACATCATATTTGCGCGGCTCACCCATAATTTGGATGCCGTCATAGCCCAATTTGGCAAGGCGTACAATCGTTACTTCAACAGGTTCGGGTCGCATCCAGTTATGCATACAGATTTTCATACAATGATCTCTCCTTAAAAAATTGGTACTTTATGTCTTTTCGCTGCACATGGGGTATGCGCGTTGAAAACAAAACGATAATTAGGATTTCGGCACAACTTGTAAATGTTTAAAAGATTCGACCTGTGCCTTAATCGCTTTTTCGACAGGTAGGCGTTCCGCGCTTGATGCCCCATAAAAACCGGCGATTCCCGGCATTTTCTTGAGGGCCTTGCCGACATTTTCTGGCTCATCAAATGGCCCGCCATGACAAATCACGAGTTGGTCGGATTTAATTGACCAAACCCTATCTGCCATTTCCATCACTTTGCCAATCGCGTCATCCAGCGACAGAGCATAGCCCGCCCCAATACTCCCAGCAGTGGTTAAACCAAGATGACAGACAATCAAATCTGCCCCGGCTTTAACCATGGCCTCGGCTTCATCCGGTGTAAACACATAAGGTGAGGTGAATATATCGAGCTGATGAGCAATCCCAATCATTTCGACTTCTTTGGCATAGCTGATGCCTGTCGCTTCCATGTTGATGCGCATCATGCCGTCAAACAGGCCGACGGTTGGGAAATTTTGGACACCGGAGAACCCTGCCTCTTTGATTTGTTTCAAGAAAATGGGCATCAAGCGGAAGGGATCAGTGCCATTGACCCCTGCCAAGACCGGGGTGTTTTTCACAACAGGCAGCACTTCACCGCCCATTTCCATCACAATGGCGTTGGCATCCCCATAGGCGAACAGGCCGGATAGGGAACCACGCCCTGCCATACGATAGCGCCCAGAGTTATAAATAATAATGAGGTCTGTACCGCCCGCTTCTTCAAACTTAGCGGAGATACCTGTGCCTGCCCCTGTGCCGATAATTGGTTTGCCATTTTTGACCTGAGTACGCAGCCGATTCAAAACCTCTTCGCGTGTAAAGGCCATGGTTATGCCCTTTCTTTTAACATTTCTAACAGCCGATGGGCGACCGTGCTGGAAAAATCAGGGTGATTGATGTCTTCGGACATTTCAATCACTGGAATATCCGAGCGCAGATTGGCCTTGAGGGTCTGAATAAAGGCCTGATTCGCTTCCGGCCACCAGAACGGTTTTTCAGGATAATCAAGTTCCGACCATCCCCCTAGCGGAATATAGACAAAGGCTGGGCCAGCAGCGGCATTGAGTTTTTCGGCAAAGATGCGGCCCATTTGGGCATTTTCTTCGGGGGTGGTTCGCATCAACGTAATATTGGGATTCCATTCATACAGCAGACGGCTCTGATATTTTTCCGGCACGGTGTTTCTAGCCCAGAAATTACACATATCAAGACAACCGGGTACCACAATCTGGGGGATGCCTGTGCGACCTGCGGCCTCAAGGCGACTTGACCCCGCCGTCAGCACTCCGCCGCAAATTTCATCGGCCCATTCGGTAGTGGTCATATCAAGCACACCTTCGATGTAACCCGCATCAATGAGCGACTCCATCGTGCGTCCACCCGTTCCGGTGGCGTGGAACACCAGTACCTCATAACCCGCTGCTTCAAAAATTTCTTTGGCGTGATTCACGGCACGGGTGGTGTTCCCAAACATCGTGGCCGCAATAATCGGTTTGACTTCCCCCGTAGGGACTTCACTCCCCACCATGCCACAAATCGCGCCCGCCGCATTCACATAAATCACACGGCTAATCCGATTGATACCTGCCACATCTACTACTGAGGGCATCATGGTGATGTCGGATGTGCCTATATAGGCGCTGACATCCCCCGACGCAACCGTTGAAACCATGACCTTGGGGAAACCGATGGGTAGGCCACGCATGGCACTCGTTGCGATAATTGTGCCACCCCCCCCACCCATACCGATAATGCCGTTAATCTTGCCATCAGCATATAAGCGGCGCACGATTTCAGCCGCCCCACTGGTCATAACCGCCATCGCCGTGCCTCGGTCAGCTTGCTCAATGAGTTCGGCAAGGGCTGTGCCACCGGCATCAGCGACGTGTTCGCGTGAGACATCGGGCATAAACAGAGGGCTACCCATTACGCCCGTATCAACTACCAATGTCTTAAACCCACGTTTTTCAATTTCGGCCTTGAGAAAAGCGAATTCTTCGCCTTTCGTATCGAGCGCCCCGACAATACAGATTGTTTTGTTCATCAGCGTCCGGCCTTTAGTTTGGGGAGGATTGGTTTATCCTCCCCTCAAGTGTACTGTTTAATATTTGATGTCGACGGAACGTCGTGATTGGGCGGATTTCACAATCGCGTCACAGATAACCGCGTTGCGATAGCCGTCCTCAAACGTTGCACCATAGGGAGCTACGTTAGTCTTGTTGACAATCGCCCCAAAGAAATGATGGAACTCATGCACAAAGCTGTGTTCCCAACCGAGCATATGCCCGTGCGGCCACCAATTTTCCCAATAGGGGTGATAGCCTTCACTGATAAGGGCATTATGGAACCCACGTGTTTCTTTAGGATCATCGCCCGCCCAAAATACATCCAGTTCATTTAGGCGTTCCAAATTAAAGCGAATTGAGCCGTTCTCGCCGTTGATTTCCAAAACCTCATAATTCTTGTGGCCGTGACAGAACCGTGAGGCTTCGACTGTGCCAATCGCGCCATTTTCAAATTCCATCAGCGCGACAAAGGCGTCGTCTACATCCACCTTGCCCATGCCCGAACCATCTGGCAGAGGCCGTTCTTCAACAAACGTCTTGGTCATGCTCATCACGCGCTTGGGTTCCCCCACGAGGAAACGGCCTAGGTCAATCACATGTGCGCCCAAGTCACCCAACGCGCCACTGCCTGCCAGCGATTTATCCAATCGCCAAATCTTGGGAAAGTTGGGGTCAATAATCCATTCCTGCAAATAGCTTGCCCGGAAGTGGAAAATTCGACCAAGAGCGCCACTTTCAATAATCTTGCGGGCTTGCATAATCGCTGGCACAAAACGGTAATTGAACGCGACCATGTGCTTCACGCCTGCTTTGTTCACAGCATCGAGCATGGACTTGGCTTCTTCGGCGGTACGGGCCAGCGGTTTTTCACAAAAGACATGCTTGCCTGCCTGCGCTGCTGCGATAGTGGGCACCGCATGAGCATCATTTGGGCCACCATTGTCGAAGACCTGAATATTCGGGTTTTCGAGCATTTTGCGCCAATCGGTGTAGTAGCCCTCATAGCCATAACGATGGGCGGCTTCGGCGGTAGCTTCTTCATTCCGACCACACACCGCGACCAAACGCGGAATCGCTACTGGGGGGTACATCATATAGGGTAATTTTTTGAAGGCGTTGGAATGGGCTTTTCCCATAAAGGCATAACCCAACATCCCAATGCCAATTTCGGGCGCAGTTCCACTCGCTTTTGCGCCTGCCATACTGGTAAAACCGACTTGATCGGTCATAACATTTGCTCCCTTAAATGTTTATTTGTCGCTGGCAAACGCCGCATCAAACGCTACTGCTGACGGCTTGAAATCGGCTTTCTTGACAAACTGCACCGATTCCGCTGCCCCATGTTCACGATCCATCCCACTGTCTTCCCATTCCACTGACAGCGGCCCTTCATAACCGATTCGGTTTAACACACGAATGATGGATTCGAGATCAATATCACCATGGCCCGGTGACACAAAGTCCCAACCCCGGCGTGTATCGCCAAATTGCAGATGTGAGCCGAGAATGCTGGTATAGCCATTCAATTTGACTTTGGAATCTTTGATATGAACGTGATAGATACGATCTGGGAAATGCTCAATGAAGTGAACCGGATTAAACAATTGGTGAATAAAGTGGCTGGGGTCAAAGTTGAACCCAAAGGCTGGGCGATGATTAACCGCTGCCAATGTTTTTTCGGCGGTGTAAATGTCATACGCGATTTCGGCAGGATGCGCTTCAAGGGCAAATCGCACACCCACCTGATCGAAAACATCCAAAATAGGATTCCAGCGGTCGGCGAATTCACGATACCCGGCATCTACCATCGCATCCGAGGTCGGTGGGAAACGATAAATCAAATGCCACACTGGGCTACCCGTAAAACCGTTGACGACCTTGACGCCAAATTGAGCGGCAGCGCGAGCAGTGTTGGCGATCTCTTCGGCACAACGGCGGCGCACACCTTCTGGATCACCATCACCCCACAAACGTGGCGGCAAAATGCTCTTGTGGCGCTCATCAATGTAAGCATCGGCGACACACTGTCCCACCAGATGGTTACTGATAGCGAAGCATTTGAGGCCGTGTTTTTCCAAAATGTCCCACCGACTGCGTGCATATTTATCATTGGCGAGGGCCTTATCTACTTCAAAATGATCACCCCAACACGCGAGCTCGAGGCCATCAAAGCCCATACTGGCTGCCTTGGCGGCAAGGGTATCGAGCGTTAAGTCAGCCCATTGTCCGGTAAAAAGTGTTACTGGTCTTGCCATAGGAAATTCCTTTGCTCCTTAAGAAAATATCAAAAGCGAAAGTGCAATTATCTCTCAGCCGCTAGTGGTTGCGGCAACAACTTGGCCCATATTTTTCTTTTTGCTGATGGTGGAAGCTAAGATTTCGCGTAAAAAGAAATAGATAGGCAGGCCGGGGCCAATACTAATAAAGATGAGGAATGGGATATTATATCGTTTATAGGTGCGGTCAGCATCAGCCTCAATCTTGGCTTTCTGTTCTGGCCGTAAGCCCTTGTCCCATTGCCGCTGTGAATAACTATAGGGTTCAGTGGGTTTTTCATGGTCAATTAAATTAGCTGCTAGGATGCCTACCACCGCCAGTGCAGCAAGCAACGCAGCAGCATGATGCCATGATTCAAAGCGGGCCAAGCTTTTTCCGTTGGCAGCGCTTTGTGGCACAACATGACTCCACATAATAAAACCAATGGTTGAGGCCAGCAGTAACAAAAAGCCGTATTCATAGCCAATGATTTGCCACGGCTGGAACAAGCAGACAATCCCAATCAGAATGCCAGCAATAATGGTGAGTTCCATCGGGCGATAGGTACGATAGGGGATTTTGCCGTTGAAACGAATAGCGATTATGAAAATCAGCAAGATATACAGCAAAATGATACTGATGAAGATCGTCACGAACGGGATTGCCCGTACCAACACGCTGTCACGAGTTTTTTCTGAAAGGAGTTCTTTGCTTAACGGCGTGAAAATTCGACCAAATAGGAAGACCAACAACGCCGCTGTTCCTAGTATTTTAATGGGGCCAAGATATTTTGACATTGATTGAACCCTACGCTAAAAGATGCTTCAAGAAATTGAGACCATTTTGGGCTAAAGCGTCTTGACTTGGTTCGAATGGACGCCAAATCGCCGCCGCACGGGCAATAGATTTCACCTTATTCGTAAACGACTCAATCACAACCGGTCCGTCATAGCCGATTTCACGCAGGGCTACCCCGACTTCCATCCATGTCACATTGCCAGAGCCGGGTGCGCCCCGATCATTTTCGCAGGCATGGAAATGCACCAAGCGCGAGCCTGCTGCTTCAATCGCCTTGCCAAGCGATTTTTCCTCAATATTCATATGGAACGTATCCAGCATAATTTTGCAGGCTGGGCTATCTACTCGGTCAATCACTTCAACCGCTTGAGTAGCCAGATTGATCAAACTGGTTTCAAAACGATTGAGGGGCTCGATGCAGATCACCACACCCTTGTCATGGGCATAGCTGGATAAACTTTTTAGCTGGCTGACCAGCGTATCTACATCTTTTGCACGTTCGGCTTCGGTTTGCTGCCATACCCGCCCTACCGCCGAATAAATTGGCCCGACCACATGAGTTCCGCCAAGTGTTGCTACTGCATCAACACAATGGCGGATATAGTCCACCCCATTTTTTTGAATGGCTGCATCAGGATGGATAAGGTCACGATCTGGCCCCATCGCTGCACAGACGCTCACCCCTAGGCCGTTATCCCGCACGATCTTGGCAGCAGCAGCATAGTCGAGGTCGGATGTTCCCTCAATGGGAATTTCAATCCAATCAAACCCCATCGCTTTGACTTTAGGGGCGAGTTTTGTCACTTCTTCTAAATTAGCAGGGGATACCCACACCCAACAATTCACTCCAAATTTCATGGCATTTTCCTTTCCCTTTCTTTTCCTTCTTCCTGCCTTACTTGCTAAAGGCTGGGGCAGCAGAAATGCGTTTGCCATCGGGTTGGAAGAAATGCAAACGTTCGCGCACAACATCAAACCGTACCTCGTCCCCGACACCAATTGGGGTAATACCGGGGACAAGACTGGTGACGTTGTGTTCGCCTGAACGAATATGGACAATCGTTTCAACTCCAAGCGGTTCGGTTAATACCACCTTACCTGAAAACTCACCATTGTTATGGGGCCGAACATCTTCGGGCCGAACCCCCAATAAGAAATCCGATGGAAGGTCTACGCCTGTTGGCGGGGGCAGTCGTATTGTCGAATCTTTGACAAAAACACGCCCATCTTGGCGGCTGGCTTGCATCAAATTAATGCGTGGCGTGCCGACCAAGGTGGCGACAAAAGTAGTAGCCGGCGTGTCATAAATTTCATGGGGCGTCCCCACTTGAAGAATGTGCCCCTCATCCAATACCGCGATCCGTTGGGCCATGGTCAGTGCTTCAATCTGGTCATGTGTAACGAACACAGTCGTGCTGCCCTGTGTTTTTTGCAGATGAACTAATTCAATCCGCAAGGACTCGCGCAATTTGGCGTCGAGATTTGATAGAGGTTCATCCATTAAATAGACACGCGGCTCTCGTACAATGGCCCGCCCAATCGAGACACGCTGCATTTCACCCCCCGACAGTTTGGCCGTTTTACGTTCTAGCAAGTGGGTAATTCGCAGTTTTTCTGCCGCAGTTTTGACACGATGCTCAATCTCGGCTTTCGGCAGTCTCCGCAGGGGCGAACGCAGTGGAAATGCTAGATTGTCGAACACGCTCATATTGGGATAGAGTGAATATTGCTGGAACACAAAAGCCACATCTCGTTCAGCCGGGACTGCCCCAGCCATTGAATGGTCATCAAATATGACATCCCCCGTGTCTTGTTTTTCCAAGCCAGCAATTACGCGTAGGGTAGTGGTTTTGCCTGCTCCGGTTGGCCCCAACAAGACGAAGAATTCTTGATCTTGGATGGTCAAAGATAAATCATTGAGGGCGGTTTTTTCACCGAAACGTTTGGTAATGCTCTGAAGGGTGATACTGCTCATTGGTTGCCCCCTTTGTGGATAGCGGCCTCAGTCTTGGGGTCAAAAAATCGCACCATAGCCGGATCGAGGTCAAAGCGGGCTGGTGTTCCAATTGGGTAGCTGGTGCCACGTCCCGCGCGGACATCCACAATCGTGTCACGATTTAACTCAAGATGCAGCATGGTATAACTGCCATGCAGATCAGAGGTGTAGACGGTGGTGGCAATGGGGCCATTTTCGCTGATATGGGCCGCTTCTGGGCGGAAACCGAGGATAACGTCTCCAGCCCGACCTATCACTTCATGGATGGCTGCCTGCCAATCGGTGGGCACAGCATAGTAGCTGTCTCCCGGTAAAGCGACCTTGCCATCAGCATAGTGCCCGCGTATCAAATTCATGCCGGGGCTACCAATAAATTTAGCGACAAATAGATTGGCGGGGTCATGGTAGACCTCGGCAGGCGTGCCATTTTGCTGCACTACTGCCGCCGACATCACCACCACCCGATCCCCCATCGCCATGGCTTCGATTTGATCGTGGGTGACATAGACGGTCGTTGCGTTTTGCTCAATATGCAGACGTTTGATTTCGGCCCGCATGGATTCACGGAATTCAGCGTCTAGTGCACCTAATGGCTCATCCATCAAGAAGGCGGCTGGGCGACGTACTAAAGCCCGTGCCAATGCTACCCGCTGTTGATCGCCTCCACTGAGGCCACCGGGGCGGGCACTTAAGAGATGCTCAATCCTCAGCATTTTGGCGACTTCTTCGACCCGCTTGCGAATATTTTCTTTGGATTCGCCCTGTGCCTGAAGCGGAAAGGCAATATTTTCACGGGCGGTCATATGGGAGTAGAGCGCAAAAAATTGGAACACAAAGGCAATATCGCGGTCACTGGGATGCAACCATGTGACCTCTTTGCCATCGAATAATATTTGTCCATCGGTCACCGCTTCCAAGCCAGAAATCATGCGTAGGGTGGTGGTTTTACCACAGCCAGATGGCCCCAACAGCACCACGAATTCACCATTGTAGATCGTCATATTCATCGGCTTAACGGCAAAGCTGGCGCCGAATTTTTTCTCGACATTGACTAATTCAATCGTTGCCATCGGTATTCTAAACCGCCTATCCTTTACGAATCGCCCCAAAAGTCACCCCGCGTAAGAGGTGCTTGCGGAGGGCGAAGGTCACAATTACGACTGGAATTAGGAAGACCAACGATGCCGCTGCAATCGTTTCCCACTCAATACGGCCTACCCCTTGAATCGAGGGAATGCTAGGGGGTGCGGTACGAGTAGCATCACTGGTGAGCATGGCAGCAAAAGCATATTCGTTCCATGCAAAGATAAAACAGAACACAGTTGTAGCCGCAATACCTGTCACGGCTTGGGGCAATACCACTTTGCGGAAGGCCTGCAAACGTGTATAGCCGTCCACAAGCGCAGCCTCTTCATATTCCTTCGGGATTTCATCAATAAAGCCCTTCAGCAGCCATACTGAAAACGACAGATTGAAGGTGGTATAGAGCAAGATCAATCCAAAGTAGGTGTTATCAAGGCCTAGTTCGCGGTACATCAAGAAAATGGGAATGGTGACGGCGACGGGGGGCAGCATACGGGTACTCAAGATGAAAAACAGCAGGTCACCTTCCCCCGGAATCTTGAATCGGCTAAACGCATAGGCCGACAGCACCCCGAAAAGCACGGAGAAGATAGTCGAAGTTCCAGCAATGATAAATGAGTTACGTAGTTGTTTAGGAAAGTCTCCGACGCGCGTAATTTTCTGCCCTCGCTGGGCGACCTTTTCCTCATACCATTTTAAGTCGTCACGCGCTTTGTATTCTGCCGCTTCTTGTGGGGAAGCGAATTGAACACGCTCTGTCACAAGAAATATAAAACTTTCGATTGAAGGCTTAAAAATGATCTTAGGTGGTACGGCGACAACATCACTCGGCGATTTCAACGAGGTCATAATCATCCATACAACCGGCAAGAGCGCGATAATGGTGATGACAATAACCGCAAAAGCCCGGATGCCGCGCATCACCTTGGGACGCCTGCCGACTTTGTCAACACGGGTCGAAATAGTGACCGGGGAGGTGGGGGCAGCAGTTCGAGTTGACATCGGTTAGCCCTCCCGTATTTTGTTTAAAGAACGAATATATAAATTGCTGATGGCGATAATAATGACCAACACAACATAGGCCATCGCGCTTGAAAGGCCTGTCTGCGCCTGTGGGGGCATCGCCAAGCGGAATAACCGTACCGATACGGTTTCAGTCACATTGACAGCTTGCCTGCCTTCTAATAGAGCTGGGCCACCGCCTGTTAAACCCATGACAAGGTCAAATTGCTTAAAAGCCTCAATCGTACGGAAAAGCACCGCAATCAGCAGCAAAGGCATTACTTGAGGCAGTGTAATACGGCGGAATTGGAACCATGCACTGGCTCGGTCAATGGCAGCGGCCTCATAGAGATAGTCTGGAATCGCGCTCAGGCCCGCTAACGAAAGCAGCATCACAAATGGACTCCACATCCATACGTCCACAATCACAACCGCCCACAAGGCCAGATTCGGATTACCCAACCATTCCGGTGCAGTATTGGGGTCAGAGTAACCTAACATCTGATCGAAAATACCAAACGAGGGGTTAAAGATATTCTTCCAAAATGCCCCGACTACAGCGGGGGAAAGCATCATCGGAATAAGAATTAATGTAGTTAAGATGCCGCTGCCCTTAAATTTTTCTTTGAGCAGCATAGCAAGGCTAAAACCGACGATCATTTGCAGCGAAACTGAGATGAGCGCATAGCGACCGGTGACAGCAAAGTTATGCCAATACAAATTGTCAGACAGCACTTGCCGATAATTATCTAGTCCAACCCACTTGGGTGCCGTCGGATTAATTGCAGAATATTCGGTAAAACTTAAATAGAGACTATAAATAAGTGGGAAGACATTCATTAAAATTAACAAAAGGACTGTTGGAATAACAAACATCTGAATCAGCCTTTTGTCCCCTATATGTCGCCGTCTGGCGGGTTGGTTATAACTCGACATGCCCAATCCTTAGTCTGAATAAGTGCGTTAGCGACCGGATACGGTTTTGCTGCGATGCCTACCTGTCAGCACCTCAGCGCTTTACAGACGAGGCTGACCTGTTGAAGGGCAGGTTTTGTTGCCCCGCCCCTCAACAGAAAAACTCAACTAACTATTCCGAGATGATGCCCTCTTTGATGAGGATGTCATCCATTTCAAAGGCCATACCATCCAAAGCCTCTTGTGCCGTGCCCTCGCCTCCAACGACATACGCATGGAGATAGCGTTGGGCGGGTTCCAACAGCAAACCAAATTGCGGGATATTCCAGAAATCCTTGACGAAGGTCATGGTTTCCGCAAATGCCGCATTGTATGGAGTTTGAGTTAGGAAAGCATCGGATTGCAACACATTAATATTGCAGGTGTAGCCACCAGCGGCGGCCCAACGTGCCTGCACATCAGGTGTGGCGAACCACTTGATGAAGTCAAGGGACGCCTGTTTGCGTTCATCGCTGATGTAGCTGTTCACGCTGATACCTTGACCACCCAACGCGGCATAACGGTCACCATTGGGGCCAGCAGGCATTGGGAAGTAGCCCGTTGAGTCCCGATAGGGGTTGATTTCTGGGTTGTCCAGCGCCGGGAAGAACGCGAAGTAGTTCATGATCATCGCGGCCTGTCCATTGATGAACACATTATTCATTTCGGCAAAGAAGGCATTGTCGGTGCCGGGCGGGGCAAACTGATACAGTTCACCATAGAGTTCGAGCGCAGCCACGTTTTCAGGTGAATTCACAACACCCAAAACGTTGTTGTCGGCATCTTTCCAGTCCGCGCCATAGCTGAACATCACATTTTCAAAGCCCATGGTGATCGCGTCGTAGTCTACTTGGGTATAGATACCAGCGCCGTACAGGCCATCATCGGGGCGGGTGAAGAACTCGGCAATGTCGCGCAGTTGCTCCCATGTTTCAGGAATCGCCAGCGGATAGCCATATTGGGCTTCAAAGGCAGCCATATTGTCGGGGTCTTCAAACAAATCTTTGCGATAAGCCCAGCCGTTAGCGTCACCTTCGGTTGGGTAGGCGTAATACGTGCCTGAACCAGTTGGATATTCCCCATAATACTGCAAAGTGGCGGGGGTTACTGTCTCGGTAATGCTGTTGCTGTTCAGAAAGTCAGTCAGATCAACATAGTGACCTGCTTCCACTGCCTGCCCGACCCACTGGCTGTCACCGACGACCATGTCGAACGAATCGCCTTGCACAGCCCATTCCGCCCCCACCTTGTTATAGTAGGTGGCCCATGGTTCTTGCACGACGGTTACTTTGATGCCAGTTTCCTGCTCATATTCGTTGCCGATTTGTTGCAGATAGTTGGCTGGGTCCCATTCTGCCCACCAAATAGTCAGTTCGCTGACGCTCTGTGCTTGGGCTTTGTGGGGGGCAGCTGCAAAATTACTAGTGAAGGTAATGCTGAGAAGTGCAATAAGCACAACTACTGAGAAGGCTTTTTTAAACATAATTATTCTCCCAAACTTAGCTTCTACTCTGCTGTGAAGTGATGCGTCGTATTTAACAGGTATTGCTCGATATTGGCCTCCTTCTTCAAGTCAACTAGATGATGTTTTCCAAAGATGGGTACTGTGGCCCATTGGAGATGGGGAGGATTTTAAAAATGGTGGAAGTTCTTGGCCCTCATAGGTAAAGATGTGGTCGAGCGCCAGCATAATTGCGCCGATGATGCCCGCATCTGATCCCATTGGAGAAGTGTCAATGCGTAAATAACGAGTAGACAGGGCCAATGAACGATGCAATACCCCACGCCGAATCGAAGCCAAAAATTGTGGCCCAATCCGACTGACCCCGCCGCCAATTAAAATCAGGCTGGGGTTAAAGAAATTGACTAGGCTTGCCAGCACTTCACCAATCATGCGTCCACTTTCGCGGATAATTTCGTTTGCCATCGGATCGCCCTGTGAACCTGCCATGCCTACGTCTTCGGCTGTCAGAACGCCATTTTGGATTTCAAGATGACGGGCGAGAATGGCACTCTTTTGACTTCGTGCGGCTAACATGGCACGTGCCGCAATCGCTGGGCCAGCCGCTGTTGCTTCTAGGCAGCCGATATTGCCACAATGACAGGTTGGGCCATTTTGGTCAACACAGATATGCCCAATATCCCCCGCACAGCCATCGGCCCCACGATAGATTTCGCTATTGCAGACAATGCCACATCCAATGCCAGTGCCAACCTTTATAAACAGAAAATTATGCTCATGGCTGCCTGCACCAGCCCGTAATTCGCCGAGTGCCATCACATTGACATCGTTATCAACAATTACAAGGGTATTGGGAAAGGTTTTGCGGATGAAATCACTGATAGGATAGGCTTCCCAACCCGGCATAATGGGCGGGGCAATAAGCAGGCCTGTTGAAAACTCAACTGGGCCGGGTACACCCATTCCAAAAGCACAAACCTTGTGGGCTGGAATGTCGTGGCGTTGGATTTGTTCTAAAACCAGTTTGCAAATAATGTCGAGGATTAAGTCAGGGCCTTCGCGTACATCAATAGTGATATATTGGCGGTCAATCACTTGGCCTTCAAAATTCGCCAATGCTACATCAAGGCTGGTCGCCCCTAAATCAACGCCTACAACATAGCCAAAATCTGCATTGAAACTTAGGACTCGTGGACGACGCCCGCCGCTAGATTTACCATCACCAATTTCATGTAGAACCCCAAACTGAATTAGGCCGTTGACGACCGAGGTTATTTGGGAACGGGAATACCCAATACTATCCGCCAACTCGGTGCGCGAAAGTGAACCGACTTGACGAATGGTTTCAACAGCCTTGATCTGTGGCACGGAAAGTTTAAAAGGTAGCGTGCCATACACCCGCTGTTGACCATTAGGGGTGGAAGGGGGTGATAGATTGTTCAAATTAATAAATCTCTAAAAATTAAAAAAATCTAACCTCTAGCTCGTGATGCTCATGTCAATGTGCATCTTATACAATAATATCATCTTTAGTTGTTCTGTGCAACTAAAAAGATTAGAAAAAATAGGGGAGACTTATTTCAATTGCTAAAGTAAGTCCGGAGATTTGGGGCGATACATGGGCATTAATCCTCCAAACAAATCAAGCAGGACGAGAAATAGCCCGTCCTGTGTCACTTTCAAATTTAAAGCGGTGTATCGTTGGTTATTTATTTTTGGCCGGGGTGATCTTGACAGCAGGGTCTTGTCGCAGGGCTTGTTCTGAACCAGCCGGAGCGTACACAACAATCAACTCGATAGGTTGTTCACCCCGATTAATGGTCGAATGATAGACCCCTTTCGGAATCCAAATGCAGTCACCATTCTTGATGCGGACAGGTGGTTGATCATCTAACATCTGATCGGCCTCACCTGCCACCACATAAATGATTTCGTCGGCCAGTGGATGATTGTGACGAACATGCCCCTGCCCCGGTTGCAGCAAGACACGCCCAAAACTAAAACTTTTTGCCCCAGTCACTTTTTCTTCGCTAAGCATGTGGATGATGCCCCAATCAAATTGCAGCGTATCCACATCGTCTGGGGCGGTAATGGCACAGCTTCCAATCTGTTTCATAAATTTTTACCCTTTACTTTAATCTAATTTTCTAGCTCGACTAAAACGATACCCCGTTTGGCTCACGATAGCCAGACTTCCCATTAGGACGCCTATTCCAGCCAATAAACTACCCTGCCAAGCTTTGTTGATGGCAGGGGAAAGTGGGATGTCCCAATCAAAAGCCACATCCGTAAGATAGGTCATTTCACTGCCATCGGGTCGCATTTGATAAAGCTGGGTTTGCTCACGATAACCCATCCCAATCAATACCCACTTGCCATCTGGCGACCAATTGACCCGTTGAATTGACGTGCTGCTTTGGTACAAAAATTTGACGTCGCTGCCATCCAGTTTTAGACGATAGACTGTGTTTTGGTGGTTATCATAATTCACAAAAATGAGCGATTGCTGCGAGGCTGACCATGCGATTCGCCCATATTGACCCGCTAGTGAAAAAATCGGTTTATTTGGAGTAACTGAGGTCGGCCAGATGTTATAGAGGGATACAGCTTGATTATCGGTGTTCAAAAAACTGATGGATGACCCTGTCCAAGTCAAATCTAAAAAAGGTCGTGGGCTGGCATACAGCAATCGTGCTTGATTGTCTCCCATCGCCAGCACATAGAGTGCATATTGGGCGTTGGCGTCGCGTGTATGGGTAATGAATGCAATTTGCCGACCATCGGCTGACCACACCAAATAATCAATAACATCCTCACTGTTAAACAGGATTTGGGTATTCACAATACCGCCTGCACCACTAGGTGAGGCTTGCCCAATGGAACTGACCGTATCCTCATCCATACCTGTGCGATAGGCGATGCGGTCAGCTTCTGGCGACCATGCCGCATATAAGGTGAAAGTGGTGTCAAACCACAGTGTTTCACTATAACCGTCTTGAACACGCACCATATAGCTATCCCACCAACCACGTGTGACATACCGTGAATAGAGCCATTGGCTGTCGGCTGACCAACTGACTACCCGCGTTCCGGTCGCAGGCGATGACAAGCCGACCTTATGCAAATCACTTCCATTGGGCCGCATGATATAAAGGGCATTGATGGCGTGTCCTCCTTTGCGGGTGGTTTCACGGTCAGAAACAAAGGCAATCCATTTACCATCGGGTGACCATGTAGGTTGCGTATCATGCGCGGGGTGATGGGTCAGGTTGGCGTCGTAATGGGTGCTGGGGATGCGCAAATGAATATCGCTGCTGCCATCCCAAAAATCAGAGTGGGCCACCAAATGAGCCTCAGAAGGTTGTGCCCGCGCCCAAAGTAACAGGCCACTGGTCAATAAAATGGCGATGCTGCCAATAATCAAAAATGACCGTGTTAAAATCATGAGCGTCATACCCCGCCTAGTGGTTTTTGTACAGTATAGTAGATTCTCGTCATGAAATTTCATCCCGTTTTATCACTTCACTACCATACTTTCCCTTATCCTAACGGCCACTTCCTCCCTTCAAAATATGACCCACTCACATAAATGCGTAACTAATGCACTTTAACAAATTAATACGGATATAAACCGACGTAACGTAAGAGATCAGCCGAAGGCGTTTCCCATTGAGTAAACCAAGCCTCAACGGCAGCTTTGAGAGCATCC